>NZ_JAHLDM010000012.1:0-126429 GCF_018861295.1 Clostridium estertheticum
CTGTTAAATTAGTATCTGACTTTTGCCTTGAGATATTTGCTGGGATTGGATACTTTGAGGACAATCCTTATGGACCACTTGAAAGAATGTATCGTGACTGTCGTGCTATGTGGTTAGAAGAAGGACCTAGAACAGTTCAAAGATTAACAATTTCTAGAAAACTTATTGCAAGCGGTGGTGTAATTTAGTGACATTGTTAACTCAATAATTAGTTAAGGGATTTTTGATCCCCTGGCGGATAGAGTTGTGAATTGAAAAGCTCAACTTGATGGGAGCCATTTGGGGTTGGATATTATTGATACCGACCACCGGAATGGCTTTTTATTTATAGAGGTGAAATAAAAAATAAGGGGGAAATGTTTAAATGAAACCATTAGAAGGTGTAAAAGTTGTAGATTTGACTACGTATTTAGCGGCGCCTACCACTGTTAGAGTGATGGGAGAGTGGGGAGCTAACTCAATTAAAGTTGAAGCTCCAAAGGGTGACCCAGCAAGAGAACAAGGATCAGTGTTTAATATGCCTTTTACTGATGATGAGAATTTAGCCTTTGATGTGTCAAATATGGATAAAAGATTTATTACCCTTAATCTAAAGACAGAACGTGGATTAGAGGTTATGTATAAGTTATTAAGTGAAGCAGATGTATTTGTTACTAATACAAGAACAAAATCATTAATTAAGCTTGGCTTGGATTATGATACCTTGAAAGAAAAATTTCCTAAACTTATTTTTGCTCAGTGTTTAGGTTATGGAGAAAAAGGACCTGCAAAGGATAAGCCGGGATTTGATGCTACTTGCTATATGGCAAGAGGAGGCGTTTTGGGTACAACCGTAGATAAAGGCGGTTCTCCAATGAATCCACCTAATGGATATGGGGATTTCCAGGTTTCATTGGCACTACTTGCGGGTATTTGCGGTGCTCTTTACAGAAGAGAAAAAATTGGAAAAGGTGATAAGGTAACGGTAAGTCTTCAACATGCTGCATCATTTATGTTAAGTGTTGCGATGATTTCTGCACAGTACGGAAATCAGTATCCAAAGAGCCGAAAAGAAGTTGTAAATCCATTTAACAACTGCTATCGTAGCAAGGATGGAAAATGGGTGGTAATATGTTGTCCAGAATACGACAGGGACTATGATAAGATTATGACTTTATTAAATATCAAAGATATGGTGGGAAACAGCAAATACACAAATTGTGCACAGTTAAATGCAGGCAAACTGAACCATGAAGTAATAGATAAGCTTGATGAAGCAATATCTAAAATAAACAGAGTTGATTTGGTGAAAATGCTCTCTGACAACGAGTTGCCATGTGAAGCAGCAAATGAGCCTTTGGATGTTTATGATGATGAACAAGTCTGGGCAAACAACATTTTAACCAAGGTGGATTATCCAACAGGTAAGAGAATGGTTCCTACTAATCCGATATTATTCGCTTCTAACCCAGAGCCTAGACTGGAAACCTGTAAATCTCAGGGGGCACATACAAAAGAAATTATGAAAGAAATTGGCTATAGTGATGAAGAGATTGAGGAATCCATTGATCAAGGAGCTGTATCTGGATTAAAATTATTAAAAAAATAAACTGTAAAGGTTTAAAATCATAAATTATACTTAAATTAAAATTTAAATATGGGGGAATTAATATGGCAAATATATTAACAGATGAACAAAAAGATCTAGTAGAAATGGTGAGAGATTTTGCTGCTAATGAAATAAAACCACATATTAAAGAACTTGATATCACTGGTGAATTTCCTTTGGAGCTTTTAAAAAAAGCTATCGATATGGGATTGCATACATTGGAGATACCAGAAAAAGATGGTGGTGCGGGGTTAGATTTTCAAACGACAGCGGCAGTGTTTGAGGAACTAGCTAAGGTCGATGCGGGTTATGCGATTACTCTTGTTACTAATTTTGTAGCATTAAGGGCAGTAAATGCTTCTGGAAATGAAATGCAAAAAAAATTATTCGCTGACATAATTATTCCAGGAGGATATGGATCATTTTGTTTGACAGAGCCAAGTGCAGGATCAGATGCAGGAGCACTTAAAACAACAGCTTCTAAAGATGGTGATGAGTATGTACTTAATGGAAGAAAATGTTTTGTTACTAATGGCGGGTTTTCTGACGTATTTGTAGTATTTGCTTCTACAAATAAGGATAAGCGTATAAAAGGAATATCAGCATTTATAGTTGAAAAAAGTCGCAAAGGAATTACTGTAGGTAAGCACGAAGATAAGATGGGACTGAGGTTATCAAATACATGTGATGTAGTATTCGATGATGTAAGGGTTCCAGCAGATCATTTAATTGGGAAAGAAGGAGAAGGTTTTAAAGTCGCTATGCATGCATTAAACGTTTCAAGAGCTTTTGTTGGTACTTTGGCTGTTGGTATTTGTCAAGCGGCTATTGATGAAAGTGTAAAATACGCTAAAGAGAGAATTCAATTTGGTAAACCTATTGCACAGTTTGAAGCAATTCAAATTATACTTGCTGATATGGAAATTCAAACTGAGGCAGCTCGTCAGTTAGTTCACCATTCAATGATTTTATTGGATGAAGGAAAAGATATACCGAGAGAAGGGGCAATTACCAAAACATTCTGTGGAGATACAGTAATGAAAGTAACAACTGATGCTGTTCAAATTTTTGGTGGATATGGCGTTTGTAAGGACTACCCAGTTGAAAAATTAATGAGAGATGCAAAGGTATTCCAAATTTTCGAAGGAACAAATCAAATTCAGAGGATAATAATTTCAAGAGAAATGATAAAATGATTTGTAAATATATACTTAATTTTAAATTAGATGGAGGGATTAGATTATGGACATTTTAGTTTGCATTAAACAAGTGCCAGATACTGCTGAGATAAAAATAGATCCAGTAACAAACACTCTTATCAGAGCGGGTGTTCCAAGTATTGTAAACCCATTTGATAAAAATGCTTTAGAAGCAGCAGTGCAACTTAAAGAAGCACACGGTGGTAGCGTTACGGTTATTAGCATGGGACCACCTCAAGCAAAGGTTGCTTTGAAGGAATGTTTATCAGTTGGAGCAGACAAAGCGGTATTAATAAGCGATAGATTATTTGGAGGATCAGATACGTTTGCAACAAGTTATATATTAGCATCAGCAATTAAGAAGCTTGGGAATTTTGATATGATATTATGTGGTAAGCAGGCTATTGATGGTGATACAGGACAAATAGGACCTGAAATAGCAGAACACCTTGGAATTACACAAGTAACTTTTGCTGCAAAGATAGAAGTTAAAGATGATACTGTAATTGTAAATAGAGAGCATGATGAGGGTTATGAAGTAATTGAAGCTAAGTTTCCAGTAGTATGCACGGTAGTAAAATCAATTAATGAACCAAGATATGCATCTATTAAAAGTAAAATGAAATCAAACAGAGCAGTAATAGATGAACTAACTGTTGCAGATTTGCCAGAACTTGATCAAACTAAAATAGGTCTTAAAGGCTCACCTACAAGGGTGAAAAAATCATTTACACCTCCAAGAAAAGAATCAGGTATAAGGATTCAAGAGGAAACTGGAAGAGAATCAGCTGTTAAGTTATATGAAATATTATTGGCAGCTAATCTTATTAAAAAGGTGGGCTAATGATGAATATTGAGGAATATAAAAATGTATGGGTATTTATTGAAACTGAACATGGTAAGGCGAAAAACGTGGGTTTAGAGCTTTTAAATCAAGGAAAGATTCTTGCAAAGGCTAATAATGAAAAAGTAATTGGAGTTGTTATTGGTAGGGATATGAATGATGTTGTTAAATCTGTAATTTCTTATGGGGCCGATGAGGTTATTGTGGTAGAAGGGGAAGAGTATAAAGACTATAGTACTGACGGATACACCAATGTAATGAATAAGTTAGTAAAAAAGTATAAACCTTCGGTAATTTTAATTGGAGCTACAATTAATGGAAGAGATTTAGGACCAAGACTTGCTTGTAGATTACAGACGGGATTAACAGCAGATTGTACAGGACTTGACATTGATGAAGCTTCTAGAGCTATAGCATGGACAAGACCAGCATTCGGTGGAAATCTTATGGCTACTATATTGTGTTCTGATACAAGACCTCAGATAGGAACTGTAAGACCAGGAGTTTTTAAAAAAATACAGCCAGATGAATCAAAATCAGTAAATGTAATAAAAGAAGAAATTCACACACCTGCAGATGAGATTAGAACAAAGCTTATAGACTTTATAAAAATTGCAGGTGAAGAAGGGGTTAAGCTTGAAGAAGCAGAAATAATTGTTTCAGGAGGAAGAGGCCTTGGAAAAGCTGAGAATTTTTCAATTGTTAAAGACCTTGCAGATGTATTAGGTGCTGCCGTGGGATCATCAAGAGCAGCAGTAGATGCAGGGTGGATATCTCCGCTTCAACAGGTAGGACAAACTGGAAAAACTGTTGGACCTAAGATTTATATTGCCTGTGGTATATCAGGGGCTGTTCAGCATTTAGCCGGCATGTCATCATCAGACATAATTATAGCAATAAATAAAGATCCCGATGCACCAATATTTAATATTGCTGATTATGCAATAGTAGGGGATTTATTTGAAGTTATTCCTGCACTTACTCAGCAAATAAGAGAATACCAGAACAGTTAGGTATAGATAGTGATTATTATAATTAAAAGGCCTAAATAAAAAATATTTTAGAAAACATAGTAAATTCGGAGCTGGTAAAGTATTTATAAAATTTAGAGGTTGGCAACTAAGTTGCTGGCTTCTTTTTTTAATTAAAATATGATCTCTTACCTTTAATCTAGAATGAATTTTGCTAATGCAAGAGGGATTTAAAGATTTAAAAACTGAGGCGATAGAATAGATGGAAAATTAATTCCAACTAGTGAGGTACTCTTAGATGGGTATAAGGATAAATTGAAACATATAACAATTATTTAATTTTCTTATTGATATAATAAACAACATCAAGCATAGTAACATTTTCTAGAACACATTACATTATCTAAATCTATTAAGAAAAATCTGACTATATTTCAAAATTATAAGAAAATGTGTAAACGTTTAGAGGTTTTCGCATATATTTATAGAATAGTATCATCAGCCTATTCTTTTAAATAACTTAATAAGGAGATAATGTAAATGGGAAATCATATAAAAGTAGACAAAACGATAAAGGATACATTAAAGAAATTAGAGTTAAGCGTAAGTGAATATGAGCATTATGATGGAAAAATAAATAAGGAACCTGTAGAAAATAAAACAGGGATTGCCGTATATGATTATAGAGATATATTAAAAACTATGGAAAATAATTTAAAACAATAATAAAAAAATGAAATATAAAATACATTAGTAACATAATTAATCATTGATGAATAGCATATAATAGTTGTTAATTTTACTATAAGTTAAAAAATATAATTGAAAGTAGGAGGGGTAGCAGGGATGAGTTTATTTGAGGACATAGGGAATAATGTTGTAGAAGATATTGAGTTTGTGGAAATCACAGACGAAGATAAAAATATTATAAGAAAAGCAAGGTTTATAATATTAGATACAGCAATTATATATAACGAGGAAGAGGACTTTTATTATACATTGGCTACATGCATTAATGAGAATAAAGAAATAGAAACTATAAGTATAGAGGGCTTTGGTATACAGGGAAATGTACTAGAGTTTAAGGGTGCATATATTGATTATGAGGAATATGAGCAAAATTCAAAAATAAATTACACTGGAAGAATATATTATTTGTAATCCACTATATTTTTTTGCCGTTTTTTAGGTATGATGCTTAAATAGGTACAATATTATACATTTGATAATATTGTTTTTTATGGTAAACTTTAAGTAAGTGAAAAATAGATACGAAATTTAACGATATACTTTTTTGCCACTTGCCACTTGCCACTTGTCATGTGGGTGGCACTTTTTTATAAGGAGATTAAATCATGAAAACCAAAGCAATTGTTTTAAAACAAATATCGCTGCTCCTCGTGGCGTTAATTGGAGCCATTTTTATAAATGGTTGCGATTTAACAACAAAGCAACAAGTGAAAAGCGTTATTAGCAATATTAAGGAATCTCCTGAAGTTATAGCTGTAAGAAAAACTCCTATTGAAAAGGGTGTAATACTAGGTGATCTTATTGATACTGGTATAAGGTCTACGGTTTGGGAAATATATGATCCGGCTGAAAATGGTAATAAATATGTTACTATTAGTGGAAATGTTTTCTATAACAAGAAACTTGTAGTCGTAAAAATTCAATATCAAATGTATGAAGATGGAGAAATTAAATTTAATGCCATGACTTATAATGATATTCCACAAGATGCTGCTAACACTGCTGCTATGTTTAGTTATCTTAAAAAAGAATATGAAGCCAAAGGCAAAATTGCAAAATAGTTTATAATAATGAAGATGCCACTTGCCATGTGGGTGGCACCTAAAGGTTTCTTTTTATTTAGTATAAATACTTTGTTCATTATTATTAAGTGCAGTATACCCCACAGTTATTGTGTTATTTGCATTCATTAAAATGTATATACTAGGAGTATCACTATTACCATACAAAATGGAGCCATAATTACCTTGTTCACCTGACATACTTGATGAATACCAATAAATTTTATTTTTAGCCTTATAAGTGATTTGTACGCCTGCAATATTTATAGTATTTTTATTATTGTTTTTGTCGATCCAAGTCCCACTTAAATTTGCTAAAACATTTGAATATGGACCATTGGTTTTCGAGAAGTTTAGAATATCTCCTTTTGATATATGATTTGGTCCATTTAGGTATTTAATAAGAGCTTTATCATCGTTAAGCCAAACTACTTCATATCCCTTATTTGAAAATGGCTTATACCCATTTGTTACCTTTATCTTATCATCTAACCTCATAAATATTTTATGTGCTGGTATATATATGATGCTAAACTCGGGATCAACTTTTGTCTCCCTTATTATGAATGAATTTTGGGCATGGCTAAAATTAGATTGAAATTGTATGTTACTTATACTTTTATAAATTCCAAAGGTGTTCATTATTATCAAAAGCAGTAAAACACCGAGATATGTCCATCTAACTTTTTCATTTTTAAAATATACTAATAGTGCTAATGCTAGTATAATGTAATTCAAGATATTGTACATATAATCATGCACTAGGTATAATCCCTTACTTTTAATTGCATACTCAAAAAATGCTCTTAGCAATATTAAAATAATTATAATAAATATTATTATAATTTGGTACTTTCTTAACTTTTTTAAAATACTTTTCATATTTTCATCTCTTTTCGTAAATTATATAACCATACTATAAAAAAACTATTTGTGATTATATGTTACATTATACACTTACCATAAATTTATACCAATGAAAAAAATTCAGATGCCACTTGCCATGTGGGTGGCACCTAAGATTGTCATCAATATCCTCAACTCCTTTTTATTTGTTAAGAAAATAAACTTGATCTAACATATTGCTATACACAAATAATAACAAAAAAATGTATTGTTTTTATCAAGTAATTATATTAGGTTTATGTGATTTATATTAAAAATTGTAATATGAGCAAAAATAGATTATAATGTACTAACATACAATTGATTATCATTATCATTACAAGTTTAAAGTTAATGGGTGCCACTTGCCACGTGGGTGGCACCAAAAGAAAATTAAGAAAGGTGGAACATTATGAGTGAAATTGCAAAAAGATTAAATCAATGTAGAAAGCCAACTGGTGAGATAGGTAAGGCAATAGCTGAAGACATGAATAGAGCACATTTTGAACTAACTAATTGGGGATTTGAGAAAATAAATATTAAAAAAAATGATGTTATATTAGATATAGGTTGCGGTGGTGGTAGAACAGTAAATAGAATGGCTTCAATAGCAACTGAGGGCAAAACATTTGGTATAGATTATTCAACCGATTGTGTAAAATGGTCTAAAGATTATAATGAAAAATTTATAAAAGATGGTAGCGTAGAAATTCTTCATGCAAGTGTAGAAAAAATTCCATTCGAAAATGATAAATTTGATGTTATATCCGCAGTAGAAACTATTTATTTCTGGCCTAATCTTGTTGAAAATTTTAAAGAGGTAAAAAGAGTTTTAAAACCATCAGGTAAACTTATTATAATATGTGAAATGTATTCTAGTGAAAGATTTAAAGAAAGAAATGATGAATTCGTTGCAATATCTGATATGGAAATACATACGCCTGAAGAATTAAAACTAATATTAGAAAAAGCAGGGTACAATAATATAAAAATAGATTTAATGGAAGATAAAAATTGGTTATGCTGTGTATGTGAAAAGTAGAGTCATTAATTAGGATATTAGAAAAGCGGGTGTGATAATTCACATCCGTTTTTCTATTGATTATAACTTAAAGGATAATGACAATTATACTTATAAATATGACAAATATTATTATAATAATGACAATTATAATTGACAAAACTTCAGATGTAGATTATAGTAGTAATATAAGTAAGGAGGATTTGTTATGGAATTAAGAAACAGAGTAAAAGAGCTAAGGGCAAGATATAACCTTAGCCAAGGAGAACTTGGAAAACTAGCAGATGCTTCAAGACAAACCATAAGTCTTATAGAAAGAGGAGATTATTCCCCATCTATATTTTTGGTTTTAAAAATAGCAAAAATATTAAAAGTTAGTGTTGAAGATATATTTTATTTAGAGGGGGTAGATGGAAATGAAGATAAAAAGGTATAAAAAGTTTATAATAGGAATGTTAATATCCGGGCTTATTGGTGGAATAATAGGTGGATTTTCTGAAAAAATATCAAAATTAAACTTATCTTTTGGTGGAAATATGAGCAACTTAATTTCCAAAGTTTTGTTTATAATAAGTATAAGTATTATAATATATTTAGTAATAAATATAATTTATATAAAATCAAACTATAGGAAAGTGGATTTAGACAATGTACCTAAAGTCATTAGTAGAAAGGTATCTAATGTTATTCTCCTTTGCACAGTACTATCAATAATAGGTTTAATAGGATATGCAGTAGTTATAAATAAGAGTTTTGATAAGGGTTCATTTTATTTAATTATAGTTCCTACAATTGTTCTAATTATAGCGGCGTTTGTACTAATAACCGCTATGAAATATTCTAATTATTTAAATCCAAATAGAAAAATGTATTTATATGAAAATGAAGCAGAAAAGAAACATTTTGATAAGTTAGATGATGGAGAAAAATGGGTGGTTTATAATTGTAGTTATACAACATTTAATAAAATGCAAAAGGTATATGCTACTATTCTTGTGCTAATTATGGTGTTATCGATGTTTATAAATGTACCAATTGTAGTATGTATAATGATTGGATTAATATGGATAATACAGAATTTAATATACTCGTTTGAAGCAAGGAAATATGAGTAGCTGAAAAATGGAAGTTTTATACAAAAACTGGACACCAACTTTTGAAAAACTAGAAATAAACTGTAGGTGGAGAGGTAATAATTAATTGATGCCACTTGCCGCGTGGGTGGCACCAATAAACTTGACATAAATTCAACTTCACTATATTATATGTATATACATATATAGTACTGGAGTTGAATTTATGTGTAGCCTAATTTCAGATGATAACAAATATTCGAAAAGTTGTACTTGTGGAAACTTAAGAAAAACCACACGTACAATAACTCAATTTTATGACAAAATGCTTCAACCAACTGGACTGCGGAGTACTCAATGTTTGTTACTTCTGGATATTTATTATAATCAAAATATTTCTGTTACGAATCTTAGCAATATTTTACTAATGGATCAAAGTACTGTAACAAGAAATGTTGAGTTACTTAGAAAGAGTGGTTATATTGATATTAAGAAAGAAGAGCAGGACTCTAGAAAAAAGTGCATAACAATAACTGATAAGGGATTAAAAACTCTTGATTTGTCTGTACCAATATTTGCGAGTGCACAAAGCACAATTGAAGATGGTATTGGTAAAGAAAGAATAAAAGAATTATTAAAAACATTAAAGGATATTGAAAAATTAGTGAAATGAATTTAGAGGGGATGAGCAAAATGGATCTTATAACTGTAAATGAAGAAAAATGTATTAAATGCGGACAATGTATTAAGGAATGCCCATCATTTGTTTTGAAAATGGGAGAAAAGGGCCCAGAAGAAGTAGCAAATACTAGTTGTATTGCTTGTGGGCATTGTGTTGCTGTATGCCCAACTGAAGCTATAGATAATAAAAAAACACCACTTGCAGAACAAATTGATGCAAAAGATTTTCCTAAATTAAATGCAGAGCAAGCTGAGCATTTTCTAAGGGCACGTCGTTCTATAAGAAGTTATAAGGACAAATCTGTATCAAGAGAAGAATTAACAAAATTAGTCAATATTGCAAGGCTCGCTCCTACTGGAAGCAATAGTCAAGGTATATCATTTGTTGTAGTTGAGGACAGGAAAATAGTTGAAAAAGCTGTTGAACTTACTATTCGAATGATTGAAAAATCTCCACTAAAAGATGGATTAAAAGGATTAATTAGATTATACAGGGAAGACGGAGTTGATGGAATTTTGCGTGGTGCTCCAAACTTAATTATGACTACTGCTGACAAAGGTTTTTCAAACGGTAGGGCTAATTCTATTTCTTCTTTGACTTATCTAGAATTATTCGCTCCTTCACTAGGACTTGGAACTTGCTGGGCAGGTTATTTTGAATACTGTGCAGGCATTAAGGGTTCACCAATGCTTAAATTATTTAATATACCAGAAGGAAAAACGATAACAGCTGCTGTTATGGTTGGATATCCTAAGTATACATATAAGAAGTTAGTGGATAGAAATCCACTAAAGGTAACTTATATCTAATATTATAAAAATCGAGTAGACAGTCTAATATAACTGTCTACTCGATTTTTTTATTTTCTTTAAAAAAGTTCCATTTGATCAATAACTACTGCTGATTCTTCTTCTAATTTAAATCTTGAAGCAACAATAGTTTCTATATATTCCTCGCCTTTGATATGCTCTGATTTTAAATACTTTAAACCACTTTTAAGTTTTGATGGTATTAAATCTAACACATATATATTGTCAAATCTATTTAAAACAGATTCACCACCTAGACCAGATAGACAAATAAGCTGCGTGTTGCTTTTTTTAGCTATGTCCATAAGTGGTTTTAATAAATGTTCTGCATTAGTTTGAGCAAAAGGGTTATCCATTATGATAACTTTTCCATCTTCATTTCTCGAAAATATATCTGTTTCATCTCGTCTCATGTAGGATAACAAGCTTGACAATATTACAAAAGCTGAAAGAAATCCTTCTCCACCTGAGTTTAGTGCAATCTCGTCCCAGCCTAACTGGATTTGTCTATCCTCTTCTATTTTGTATAGTTTAACCTCTATATTACTTATGGATACAACTTCATTGTAAAGATCACGGGTTGTAATACTCTTTGAAATTAAGTCTTCTATATTTTCATTGTTTTGAAGTCTTTCAAGGGCTTTTATTGTAAGAGTATCTAAAAAATCGTTAACTCTTAATCTATAAAGTTCAATGTTAGGTTCCCACTCGGGTAGCTTTATATTGAGCATCTTTACATATTTATCTCTTATTTTTATTGATGAGTTATTATCAATTTTCCCTATATTTGTATGTACATCAAGCACGTATTCATAAATGCTTTGAGCCACATTATCTTTTTCTCTTGTTATTAAATCAATATCTGCTTGAAGTTTTTCCATTAATGCACTATGAGCAGCCAGTGTTATGTTTAAATTTTCAATTACCATATCTGGCTTATCTATACTTGCTTCAATGATTTCTAAGGATTTTTTAAAGAAATCATCATTTGAAAATAGTGGTTTTCTTGATACTTTATTTATTTCAGTACTTAAATGGAGACTTTTTTTTGATTCTTCTTCAAGAGAATATCTATAATCACGTCTAAGTTCTCCGCTATACCTGTTAAGGTCTTGAACTTTAATATCTATTGTAAGCTCTTTAGTTATAATAAAATCTTTAAACTCCTCTAGATTAGATAAATTGCTTTTGAACTTTTCTATAGTATTTTCAGATAATGATTTTTCGTTTTTAGCTAATTCTAATTCGTGATTTTTCGTAAATGCCCTTTTACTAAAATCTATATCCAATATTTCTTCTTTTGGTTTGGGGGTTTCTTTATTAAAATCATCTTTTATCTTTAGCTTTAAAATTTCTATAGTTGTTTCAATTTTTGCAGAGGATACATTTAAAACATTTATGTTGTTGTTAATTTTATCTATGGTATCTTTAAGAATTTTTAATGATCCTTTTATTTCTTCTTCTTTAAATCGATCATAGACGACTTCTCTATACTCAATTTCATTTAAATCATATTCTTTTCCCTTAGCAATTAAATCGTCTTCTTTTGTTTTAAACCTTTCATTTGCACCCTGCAGGCTTTCTTCTAAAAGTTGAATATCTGTGGAAATTTCCTTAGTTAAGCTGTCATATCTAGCTTCTAAGTCTTCTATATCCTTTTGTAGAAGTACACCTTGATTATATTGATTGTACTTATTAAAATTCTCTTCAAGCTTTTTTAGTTTTCCAGATAGATCTCTAAATCCATCTAGAAAATTTGATAATGATTCTTCTAAAAGGGTTCTATTTTTTTCTTTATTTGTTTTATCAAGAGTAAGCTGATTTATATTTTCACAAAGGTCATCTAGTTTTTTCTTATCAGAAGTATATTTCGCATAACTTTTTATTAATGAATTAAAATCTTCTATTTCCCTTTTTAAATTTTGAATATCATTTTCTTCAAATCTTATTGTTTTGTCTGCTTTTCCTATAGTGTTATTTATATCAGTTATGGTATCGCAAATATTATTAAATGTGTTTTCCTTTGATATCAATAACTCTTCTTTTATAACTAAGTTTTTTTCTAAAAGCTCGTAGGTTTCTTTATCTAAAACAGAAAATTGAACTTCACTCTTATTTTTTTCATAAAACTCAATATCGCTTATTTTCTGAGTTAGAAGACTATTTAATGAAGTTATTTCACCTTGTTTTTTACTTAATAATTTTTTTAGTTCAACTTCATTTATAAGATTATTGTTAAAGGATACATAAAATGTTATATCATTTAAATTACATAAATTATTAACTTTTTCACTAGATTTATTGGTTAAGCTCTCCCTTTTTACTATAGGAATAGGATAAGAAGTAAATACACCTAGGTCCTGCTTTTGAAGTTTTATTAAATCCTCTGGCTCCATAATTAGGGAGTATGGCAGAAATGGATTATCTTCTATAAATTTTATGTTTTCTTTTTCACTATAATTATTCTTCTTAAGCCAATCCATACCGTATATTATGTTTATATCTCTTTTTCGAAGTTTTTCTTCCATGTCTTTTGGAATTTCTAGAGTTCTTCCTGCTCGTAGCTTTTTCTCTTCTTCTTGTAGCTTGTTTAATTTAATAATAAATCTATTTTCCTCTTCTTTTAGAAGTTTGATTTTAGAGTTAAACATATTTATTATATAATCTTTGTCAAAAAGTCTATTAGCATCTACATCTATGTATCTTATAATGTTTTTTCTGGTTTCGATTTCTTTAAGCAAGGTGCTTTTTTCTTTTTTCATATTGATTAGTTCAAAAGTTATAGTGCTTATCAATGTTGAAACATCATCTTTTTTTCTTTGTTTGGCATTAATTTCAATAGATTTAGCCTCATATATTTTCTTATTTTTAATAATGATTTCATTTTTTTCACTTAAACTTTCATTATATGATAAAGTTTCTTTAATTATAAAATCATTATTATAATACCCCATTAAGTTTCGTATAAAAGCTTTTTTATACCTATTATTGAAATTTTCTTCACTTACGGAATATGAATTTATGTTACTTTGGAAGCTGCCCATTGCTACACTTATTTGTTGAATAGATTTGTTAAGGTCGTCTATTTCTTTTTTAGCAGAAGATATATTTATTCTTGTAGCCTTTATATTTTTGTCACTTTCTTGTAAAACTTTTGAGGTTTCTTTTTGCCTTGTTTCATAATATTTCTTTAGAGTAAAACCTGTATTTTCTCTTTCAGGCTTCAGGTCCTTATTCTTTTCATTCGCAATATCAATTTGATTCTCATATCTTTGGACATCCTTTGATGCTTTAACATACTGCTCATATAACTTTGAGCACTCAAGCACTTGTTTCTTTTTTTTGAGAGTAGATATTTCCTCATTGGTATTTAAGGCTTCCTGTTTTGCTTTTTCACCATCTATAGTTACTTTTTTAGCTTTGCTTTCAAATTCATAAACCTGGGTGGATATTTTTTCATAGTTGATTTCTTTAATATAAAGTTCTATTTCTGAAATTTTAAACATGAGTTCCTGTTTGGTATTTTCCTCTAAACTTAAACTATCTTCTAAATATTTTATAAGATTAGCTATTTTATTTTTTAAACCTTCACTCTGAATTTTATGCTCAACGCATATTTCGGCTACATCGAGTATTCCTTTTGCACATAACCTAAACTCACCTATGGCATCTTTTTTCTGGATTTTAGCTTGATTATATCTATACTGATATATATACTTTTTAACTATTTCACTAAAATTCTTTATTTTGTCTTCATCTTTATTAATCTTATCTTCTACAACTTTAATAAACCATTTTTCCACAAGGCCCGAAACATTTTTTGATTCTTGAAAAAGTTCAGATAAACCTGATTCTCTCATGTTGATTTTTTTTATTATGCTTTCCCATTCTTTGTTATTTATCTTAAACTGTCTTAAATTATCAAAATAATTCTTAGTTTGCGCTGGGATAGTCATATCAAAGTAATTAAAATTTATGTCCTTATCTTTTTTTAGAGTTTCGAGTAAACCTTTAGTGTTACCAAAACTTTTAATTTTCTTAATGTTCTTTTCAATTTCAACTGCTGGAAAATTATTAATGTCATAATTGCTGCTGTTTCTATATTCATGTATAAATGTTATTATATCTAGGTCCTCTGTGGAGTCATCATCTGAGGATAAGGATCTTTTTCTAACCATCATACCAATAAGTACATAACCCACACCACCATCTAAAACCCACTCAGTTAAAATGTAGCTTGGAGAGCTTTTAGTAAAATAACTATTGAATTTTCTATCTTTTAGATCCCTATATCTTTTATTCACAAAAGGGGCCATCATAAGCTGGACCATTACAGACTTACCCCCACCGTTTCTTAAACTCAAAAGGGTACTCTCGCCACCGAGCTCAAATGTTTCATCATCTATTTTCATTGAATTGTTATTGTAACTAAAGTTTACAATTCTTAGTGCATTGATTTTACTCATTGATTTCACCTCCAAAAGCTGTAACTACTCGCTGGTAGTTATTTTTATTTAATATGTTCCAATCCATAAAATTATCTAGTTTTGAGGTTGTGGTTATCATGTCATCCACTGGCACATAATTTATAAGTCCTTGATTTTCTAAAAAATTTAGTATAGTATATATAAATCCTTCTTTAGTAGTTCTAGAAGTAGTTTGCCTATCCGAGCTTTTAAGCGCTTCAAAACGTTCTAGAATATTAGTATAGGCAATCCCTGTTTTAATTTGGGTTTCTTCTAAATCCTCTTTTTCTACGTTCTCTTTTAATCTATTACTTATTATGTTTAAAAGTTCTCCACCCTTTAAAAAATATTTGCATTTGCTTGTTTTACCTTGAGAACCATAAAACTCAACTAGTAGGGTAAGTATTACAAACTGTGATAGATAATAATCCTTATCATTACAATTAGATTTACAGAGTTCTTTTTTCAATTCACCCTTAGAGTAACCTAAAAAGTCATTATCTTCGCTAGGTATAAGATATATAACGCCACTGTACTTTTCAATCTTACAGTTACAGGTTTCTCCTTGCCTTTTCACTAAATTCATTATCTCTTCACTCTCGGAATACATTCTAAAAAGATCTTTTTCTTTTTCACCAGTTAGTTCTCCATTTTGAATCAAGTAATAAAATATTTTGTTGCTAGTATTAATATCTTCTATATTGTACATAATTATCTCTCACTACCTTTCCACTTTAAAAGAAACATTTGAGCATATAACAGTTTTAACTATGCCATTGTCACTAGGAAGCCCATAAAATTTAATTTTTTCTTCGCTTCGTAATACTTTAGAGATATAGATATTTTTAATATCACTAAGTTCTATAGTCTCCTCGACTAAGTTTAATATAGTCTCATTTAATTCGAATTCAAACTTTTCTTTTTCTGATATAGTTTCTTCTTTTTCTTTCTTAAGTTCTGATATATCAATATGGCTATACTTTAAAAGTTCAATTATTACTTCCCTAAATATTTCAACAGTAGGTATTAATAACTTTTTATTATTAGGATCCTCTTTAACCTTTTCTGATAGTTCTTTTAGAGATACTTCTCCTTTTTTGTTTGTTGATTGTAAAATTATTTTTAAGGAGCTTTTGTAGTTTAAAAGCTTTATTCTTGATTTTTCTCTTTTTTCCTTGATCCAGTGGCCTTCCTCAAAGGAGACTACTTCATCCTCTTCAAGTTCTTTTGCTTTTATAGGTTTTTGATACTGTAAACACTTATTAAGGTTATATATTTTATTAACAGGTGATCTATATAAAGGTCTAAAAATATAATCGATAGAATCTAATTTAGAACAATCATTACTAATCACATCATATATATCTGTCCCAATATTAAATCTCTTTATAAGAGACATTGAAGCCATTTCCTCTAGCTCCTTAGAATAAACGCTTTTAAAATCAAAATGAGTATTTAGTATCTTTTGTTGTTCTTCAATAGCCCGACCAAGATACTGACCGATTATTCCTAAAAAATTCAAATTTTCAAGTTCCTTGCCATTAAGTTTCTTAACATTTATGCCTTGCTCTTTGATTTCTTGTATTCTAAGATTAACCATAATTCTATATTCATTAAATTTCTTTCTTGTAGCAGTTAAAGAATCCATATTTCCTTCTAACAATTGCTTATATTCTTCTACAGAATAATTAAGTGCATTTTGCCTGATTTTCCTTACAGCATCATGCATTTTTTGAAGTTGTATTCGAAGAAGATTAAATATGTTTTTAACATCATCTACAGCCTTATCATAACTAGCTTTCTCTAGGTGAAGTTTAAAAATCATCTCATGTATGGTGAGCTTCATATTGCTTTCAATTTCTAAAGTAGATAAGAGGAGTGAATATCCATCATCTGTTAAATAATAAGAAGTCCTCTTTACCACATCATCAACATAAACTATCTTATTCGCAACAAAACTTATGTATATATCTGTGTATTCTCCTTCTTTAAAGTCAAAACCTTTAAAATACATTGCTTTACCTTCATCACACAATACTATATTTACTATGAATTCACCTAGGTCCTTACACTCCTCGTAACTTAGAGGTTTTTTGAAATACTTCATATTAACATCATCAATGAAACTACCTATATTATCCATAGTACAGAATTCATCTTTCAAAGACTCCTCCATTATGTAGAGCATAACAGCAAAAATTAAATTCATGTATTCATGGGTTTCCTCAAAACCATAATTTTTCCATGTGTTTTTAAACATACTATTTTTACAAAGCAGAACATATGAACCAACTTTCTTCATTCGTATATTAAAATCTTTAAGAAAATCTACCCGCATTTTTAGTTATCCTCCTATGTACTCTTTTATGAATACTTCTAGCCACTCTTTTAAAAATCGCTAATATTTAATATTTCCTGTGGAATATATTTATTTGACGTAAGTATACTCATTATTATAGCTCTATAAACATCATTGAATTCCATTGTAAATACATGTCCTATATTTCTATTTTGACCATCTTTTGTATTTGGTAAAATTATATTTCCATTAGAAAATTTATCTATCATAGACGCGTAACCTTTAATAAATGGTTTTATATTAAAAGCATCTTTGAAAATTTTATATAAACCCTCATAGATTATTATACCTTCATAATCCAAATCGCCAAGATATAAAATTTCATTCTTCTTATTTATAAGATAGGGCTCAGCACAAACGTCAAAATCTTCAAAGGTTCTATAAATATTTTTACCTCCACCATATATCAATGTAGATATTTCTTCACCAAAAATTACATTACTTCCTTTAATAAGATGTTTTCTCATGCTATAAAATGTATCTTTGTTTTCAAGTATTAATATTTTTTGTGGTGAGGTTTTGCTGTAAGAATAATAAGAAAGAGGCTCCGTAGTATCGTAAATGTTTAAAAATTCAATAGATAAGTTAAGATTTTTAAGTATCCTTTTTCCACCTTCGCGATTAAGAAACTTTTCTCTTTGCCAAATTTGAAAACTTCTTTCATTGGCTGATACTTGTGTATTAAGTAAATTTATTGACTCATTAAGGAATTTACTTAACGAAAGAATGAATTTCCTGTCCTCTTTATATCTAGCAATGTTTTTAATATAATAAGTTTTATCTAAGTGAATATTAATACCATATGATAATTCCTGGGTGTACTCAGATAGATCTTCTTTCTCATCTATTATTGAATATCTATTATATAAAGAGGGCTGCTTACCATTAAGCTTACTACTTTTAATAGGCATTATTACTTCATCACTTATTAAAGTTGTTACAACCTCTGTAAGCTTCATATAATCTATTATGTTAAGGTATTGTTGCAATTCATCAATATCTATTCTTTTCTTATTGAAATTCCTTAAATTCTTCATTATTTTCTCCTTATATAACCAAGTGTCGTTAATTTTAAGACTATATAAATTGGTTTATTTCTTAGTTTACATTTTACCATATTTATTATGTCTCCGAGAAAATTTTGCAATAAAGTCCACTAAAAATAATTAAATATTTGACAGAAATGTATAAAAAATATATGATTGTCTATAATTTATGCTAATAAAAAAATAGTTTTATAAAAAGATTGACAGAATAGTTATAATATAGTTATATTATAAGATAAAGATTTACAAAACTTTGAATTTTATGAATATTAACAAATAATTTAGTCTAGTATAAGATACTGCCATTATATATAAGGTGAGGTTAAATGTATATGAAAAAATTAAAAATAATAGTTGCAATAGATAAAAGTGAATTAATTAAAAGTAATAAAAGGATAATTGCTTGTGGTAAGAACTTCGGAAATATTTTGGGTTCATCTTTTGGTATTAAAAGCGTTGGCGTAAGAATAGGCAAATAATTAGCTTTGATATGACTTCTATAAAAAAATTTGATATAATAAGTCTACAATCCTTAAAATATTATTGTAAAGGAAGTGTAGACTTATTTTAGAGTTATTTTCCAATATATCTTCAATATATTCAATAAATGAAAAAGTTTTATTAATTTGTTGATAATCACAGTATATAGCTTTAAAAAGTAATATACTTGTACTAAACGAGGAGGTATTAAAATTGGAGATTGAAATCGGGAAACAAATTTTAACACCAGAAGTTTTAAAAAATCAATTAGATGTGATTAAAAGATCCCATGCGCGATCGGTAGAGTATGGGATTGAAAAAGGAACAATATTTCCTCAAAAAATACTAAAACTAGAAGGACTGAAAGATAACATTAATAAAAATAGAAAGCTTTTAAATGTAGCTTCTAGGTTTATGGTAACCTTATATGAATTTCTAAAGGGATCAGGTTTCTTTATAGTTTTACTTGATAATGAATGTTGCATTCTAAAAATAATAGGCGATGAAGATGTAGTAGAGGAAGCACTAGGTTTGAATATGGTAGTCGGTGCTTACATGTCAGAAAATAGCATAGGAACAACTGCAATGGGTATTGCTATAAAGGAACAAAATCCCATTCAAATTTCTGAAAAAGAACATTTTATTGCTGCATATCAAAGATGGACTTGTTCTGCAGCACCAATTCATGATGTAGATGGAACTATAATTGGATTACTTAATTTAACCGGTGGTAGAGAAAAAGTTCAAAAACATACATTGGGACTTATAGTTTCGGCTGTGAAATGCATTGAAAATCAAATAAATGTTGAATATATAAATAATAGACTGCTAGAAACCTATCAATATATGAATACAGTAGTAGATTCTATTTATTTGGGCATTTATGTTATAAATAAAGATGGAATTTTAAAAACCATTAATAAAGAAGCTTGTAGTATTTTACGCATTAAAGAAGAAGACATAATTGGTAAAAAAGTAGATACTATCCTGCCTGATTGGATAAATATATTTGAAAAGATTATAAAAGGAAATGTTTATAATAATATAGAGGTAACATTAAGCAATGAAACTACAAAAACTAGATACAATGTATCTGCAAATCCAATAGAAATTGATAACGAAGTTAAAGGCTTGGTTGTTGTGTTTACTGCAATAAAAAAGGTAATTAAATCTGCGAATAAATATAGTAGTGGTAGAGCAGTTTATAATTTTGAGGATATTGTTGGTGACAGCTATGAAATTAAAAAAGTAATAGAATATGCGAAGATAATAAGTTCTTCCCCATCTACTGTTCTTATTCAAGGTGAAAGCGGAACTGGGAAAGAACTTTTGGCTCAATCTATACATAATTACGGAGATAGAAGCAATAAAACATTTATAGCTATTAATTGCGGAGCTATTTCTAAAAATCTTATAGAAAGTGAACTGTTTGGTTATGAGGAGGGTTCTTTTACAGGAGCTAGAAGAGGAGGATGTGCAGGTAAGTTTGAACTTTCAAGTGGGGGCACACTTTTCTTAGATGAAATAGGTGAGATGCCGCTTGATATGCAAGTTAATCTTTTAAGAGTTCTGCAGGAAGGTTATATAACTAGAGTAGGAGGAGATAAAATAATTCCTGTGGATGTAAGAATTATAGCTGCAACATATAAAGATTTAAAAAAAGAAGTTGAAAAAGGAAGATTTAGAGAGGACTTATATTATAGGTTAAGTGTTATTCCAATAAAAATTCCATCACTTAGAGAAAGAAAAGGAGATTTACCGATTCTTATTGATCATCTTTTGAAGATAAAAGCTAATAAATTAAACAAGAAACTTACAATTATGAGCGCAGGTATATATGAAAAAATGCTAAATTATAATTGGCCAGGAAACATAAGAGAATTAGAAAATTGCATTGAAAATATAGTGAATTTGAATGGTGAAAGTACAACGGTCTTTGGCGATGATGAAAAAAATAAATCTATAAATAAGGACTATTCAAATAAAATATTAAGTGTAGAAAATGAAAAAATTTATACTTTAGCAGAACTTGAAAAGAATGAAATAATAAAAGCAATGGATCAAAATGAATGTAATATGACGAAAACAGCAAAAGATTTAGGAATAACTAGAGCAACTTTGTATTCTAAAATAAAAAAGTACAATATAACTAGGTAAAATTCAAATAAACATAACCATACGAAATAATGGACTGTATTAAAATTATACAATGTTTAAAATTCATACACTAAAATAAGGGGGATAGTATAAATAATATACAACACCACCTAAGTAAATTTGTTTATGCCAATGAAAACGTTATACACGTATAGTTGGCATGATTTTTGCTCTATATAAGTTTATAGTTGAGTAAAATATTTAAAGCAACTAAATTTTACGAATGAGGTGGTCTTATGAAAGTGGTAAATAATAAAGTACCGGAGAAGACAACTACCCAGAGGGTTACAAATGCGCAGGAATTAGATATAAGAATGGCTGAAGTTAGAGCAGCGCAAAAGGAGTATTCAACTTTCACACAAAAACAAGTAGATCAAATATTTAAAGCAGCATCTATAGCAGCAAATGACCAAAGAATTCCACTAGCCAAAATAGCTGTTGAAGAAACAGGAATGGGACTTGTAGAAGATAAAGTTATAAAAAATCATTTTGCTTCTGAATATATATATAATTGTTATAAAGATTCACAAACTGTAGGAGTTTTCGAAAATGATGAAGCCGGTGGTATATCTAAAATTTATGAACCAATTGGAGTACTAGCTGCAGTTGTACCAACTACAAATCCAACATCTACTGGAATATTCAAAGCTCTTATAGCTTTAAAAACCCGAAATGGAATCGTTTTCTCTCCACATCCAGGAGCTAAAAAATGTACCATTGCAGCAATTAAAGTAGTGAGAGATGCAGCAGTAGCAGCAGGTGCACCAAAAGATATAATTGCATGGGTAGATGAGCCTTCTATAGAACTTTCAGGGCTTGTTATGAAATCAGCAGATTTAATACTTGCAACAGGTGGTCCAGGAATGGTTCAAGCTGCTTATTCATCAGGAAAACCAGCTGTTGGCGTTGGTTCAGGAAATACACCAGCAATTATTGATGACACAGCTGATATTAAAATGGCTGTAAGTTCAATTTTACTTTCTAAGAATTTTGATTATGGAACAATATGCGCTTCTGAGCAGACTGTAATCGTTATGGAGAGTATTTATGATGAAGTTAGAAAAGAATTTATTAAAAGAGGAGCTTATTTCCTTACACCAGACGAAACAGAAAAAATAAGAAAAGTAATATTAGTTGATGGTAGATTAAATCCGAAGCAGGTAGGTAGATCAGCTTCAACAATAGCGGCCCTTGGAGGAATTAAACTTCCTGAAGAGACAAAAGTTCTTATAGGTGAAATTGAATCCGTAGAACTTGAAGAAGAATTTTCACATGAAAAATTATCTACAGTACTTGGTATGTATAAGGTTAAAACTTTTGAAGAAGCACTAGCTAAAGCGGAAAGACTTGTTGTACTTGGAGGATATGGTCACAGCAGCGTATTATGGACTCATAGAACTAAGTCTAAAGATAGAATAGCCAAGTTTAGTTCGCTTATGAGAACAGGAAGAATTATGATTAACATGCCATCCTCTCAAGGTGGAATAGGTGATATATTCAACTTTAAGACTACTCCTTCATTAACACTTGGTTGTGGATCATGGGGCGGGAATTCTGTTTCAGAAAACGTTGGAATTAAACAGCTATTGAATATTAAGAATTTAGCGCAGAGGAGAGAAAATATGCTTTGGTTTAAAGTTCCATCAAGAGTTTATTTTAAATATGGTTGCATTGAGAAAGCGATTCAAGAATTAAAGGTATTGGGTAAAAAGAAAGTATTTATAGTGACTGACCAGATTCTTGTTGATCTTGGAATTGTGCATAGAGCTACAAGAGTTTTAACAGAGCTTGGAATAGAGTTTAAGGTGTTCTCAGATGTGTTACCAGATCCAACCCTAGCTACAGCAAGAGCAGGTGTTGAACAATTAAACGGATTTAAACCAGATACAATTATGTCAATTGGTGGAGGATCACCAATTGATGCAGCTAAAATCATGTGGGTATTATATGAACACCCAGAAGTAAAATTCGAAGATTTAGCTATGAGATTTATGGACATTAGAAAAAGAGTTTATACATTCCCTGTCATGGGCTCAAAATGTTATATGGTTGCAGTGCCAACTACAGCAGGTACTGGTTCAGAAGTCACTCCATTTGCAGTAATTACTGATGAAAAAACAGGAGCTAAATATCCTTTAGCTGATTATGAATTACTTCCCAATATGGCTATAATAGATGCAGAGCTTATGACAAATATGCCAAGAGGATTAACTGCAGCTTCAGGTATAGATGCTTTAACTCATGGGTTAGAATCTTATGTATCAGTTATGGCTTCACCATTTACAGATGGATTAGCACTAGAAGCTATAAAAGAAATATTTAAGAATTTACCACTCGCATATAATGAAGGTCAAACAAACATAAAAGCAAGAGAAGGAATGGCTCATGCTTCAGCAATGGCTGGTATGGCATTTGGTAATGCATTCCTAGGAGTTTGTCATTCAATGGCACATAAATTAGGATCAAAACATCATGTGCCACACGGCGTTGCTAATGCATTATTAATTAATGAAGTTATAAAATATAATGCTGTAGATAACCCAAGAAAACAAGGTACTTTCCCACAATATGAATATCCGAATGCTAAGAGAAAATATGCAATGGTTTCAGAAGCACTAAACTTAGGTGGAAAAACAGATGACGAAAAGGTAGACTTACTAATTAAAGCTATCCAAGCATTAAAAGATCAAGTTAATATTCCGAAGTCAATAAGTGCAGCAGGGGTTAAAAAGGAAGACTTTTATGAAACACTCGATGAAATGTGTGAACTAGCATTTGATGATCAGTGTACAGGTGCTAATCCAAGATACCCATTAATCAAAGAAATTAAGGCAATGTATATTAAAGTATTTGAATAAAATATTAATCAATAAAAGAAAGGTTTAAAGTAGATATTTAAGAGTTATATCACATGAAAAGATAACAGTGTACCTGAGAGGATGGCGTATATGCATGAATGTTTATATAAAAAATATGTCAAATGAGCAAATGAAAGACAAATTCATGGAAGTCAAAATTGAAAACCTTATAAGGCTTGATGCTGAAAAACAACTTGAAAAACAACTTAAAAGGATTAAAACAAGGCCGAAAGTTGCAAAAGTTCCATTATAGGAGCTTATAATATATATAATACTGTATTACATTCATTTTTCTTTTAAAAATAATAGCAGCCAATTTATAGGAAAAACTATAAATTGGCTGCTTAATTTATAGTTTCTCTTAATGATTACTTTGTTATAATAGTCAGTGATTGTTACTTATGAATATTTTTACTGTTCTATTAATTGAAAATATTTTAAATTTATATATAGAAGTTACAGTAAAAATAGTATAATTATTTATATTAGCTAAGGAAGGATGAGTTTGAAATGAATTTAATTTTAAAAAAATACAGTGGTATATTATTTTTTATGTTTGTTTATGGGGTACTATGTTTTTTTATGGTAATTAATGATCATAGTTTTTTATATCTTATGTTGGTTTGGAATATCTTGCTTGCTACGTTGCCATTGTTTTTCATTGAGTTTTCACTATTTCAAAATAAAAAAAACAAGCGCATAGTAGCAATTATTTTTGGAATACTTTGGCTTATATTTTTCCCGAATTCGGTGTATATGATTACTGATTTTATCCATATATCCAGCGATAAGTTAGTGTGGTTTGAAGCATCTGCTCAGTATTCAATTAATAATGGAATCATGTATAGTAATGATATAATGCATTGGGTGAAACTATTTGTTATTGGAATAGGAGTTGTCTATGGACTACTAATTGGAATGGAATCACTTAATATATTTTATCGCTTTTTAAACCAAAAGAGAGCAAAACTAATAAGTTTTTTTATAGTTGCGGGAGTATCGTTAATCAGTGGAGTTGGAGTTTATATTGGTAGGTTTTTGAGGTTTAACAGCTGGGATTTACTTAGGCCATTGTCAGTAATAAGAGGATTATTCGCTAATATCAATAAATTTGCTATTGAGTTTATGGGAGCTTTTGCTGGATTTATTTTAATTATGTTTCTATTTTATGTCTTGTTTCGTAAGGTTATTGCAGGAAATTCTGAAGCAGAATAGGTTAAATTATAATTGAAAAATATCACAAAAATAACCATACTATCAAATTTAGATGGTTATTTTTTTGCGATTTTATAAGGAGTAGGAAAGAAACACTTTGATAGTGTATAATTAAGTAAATTCTCAGTAAGGTGGTATAAATGCCAAGAACTTTTTTTAGAAAGATTTTAAATTTGTCTAATAAATCTGAATATAATAATTATAAAAAGATTGCAGATGAAATAAACAGTGTAAAATTCGATTCACTAAGTAATGAGAAACTTTTATATAAATCAAATGAACTTAGAAAAAAGGTTTCACAAGGAGTTTCTGGTGATGAAACAATTATAGAAGCATTCGTACTTGTAAAAGAAGATTATTAGGGTATTTAAAAAAATTTAAAGGTAGAACATCTACTCTTAATCTCCGCTACAATAAAAACAATTAAAGGTATTATAACTTCAAAAGGGAAGGCATAATATTGCCATATATTATAAGTGAAAAATGCCATTTCCATGGTACTTTTGTAAATAAAAAAAGAGATGTTTAACATTAAAAGAGCTATAGGTGTTACAATAAATTTGTAATCATCAAACCCAAAAACTTTTGAAATTCCGTTGCAAACTGCAAAAGTACATATACTTACTTTAACAAATATACAAACTAAAAATACAATAATTACTGTAAGTTCAAGTCTTTGAAGAAAACCAAGGCTAATAAGACTTACTGCCATGCTAGAGCCGAAATATACACTAGAGCCGGATTCACTGCCTAGTACTAAAATGTTTCTTAAAACTGTTAAAATTATAAGTCCTCCTCCTACGAATAAGCCTACCATAAATGTTTTTTTGTAATTTTTGATTTTTGATATATTCGAAAATACCATTGTAAAAATTACAACTTCACCAAATGGAAAGGAAAAACTCGAGAAAGCACCATTTAGAAGTGGTGATAAACCATTATCTAGTATTGGCTTTAATCTGTTAATATCCATTTGTGGAATTGATAATACAGGCACAATTAAAACTATTAAAATTACAATAAAACTGAAGAATTCAGCCCAGCGGCCTAAGACTTCAATACCTGCATTTAGACTCGATATAAGTAATATAGTAAAAAAAATCATTGGTATTACTACAGGTGTATTAGCGAACACTAAAACATTAGTAAATTCTGATATAATTCTAATAATTAAGAGCCCAGTATGAAAGGCAAACCAAATCATTAGTATGTTCATTATTTTCCCTAGAAACTTTCCCATAACGATTGGGAGTATATCAAATAAATCTTTTCCTGGATATAAAGATAAAATTCTAGAAAAGATAAGAAATAGTATAATCGACCATAAAACAGCAATAATTATTGCAAGCCAGGCATCCTTGTTTGCAGGATTTCCAGAGCCCACTAAAAGAGAATTCCCAAGTAGAAAAAGTATTATCAATATAATGCCTTGTCTTTCTGAAATAGCTTCATTTTTCATTTATTCCTCCTAAAGTGTTTCCTTTAAATAAAAATATATATATATTAATTTTCCCAATAAATAAGTATTTAGTCATATCAATTAATCTATACATAATTACGAGATAAGAATAATAACAACTTCCGTTTATGAGCGAAAAACGACATTTAACACAAAACATGTTGTATTACTGGTTTTTATAGGGTAATGTGTAAATAAAGTACTCTGGAAGAAAAATTAGAAGTAAATAGTTAATATTAATCTCTGATATTTTAAAATTTAAGCAAAGGTGTCATTAAGCATTATAAGGAAAAACATTCAAATAAAAAATAGGAGGCACTCAAATATGGAAAATGATACGCCAGAAAGAATTCAACCAGATTACAAAGCGCAAGCAACGAGACAGTTAAGTGGTAATTGGGGAATAGCTATTGGATTCACTCTAATATATGCTTTTATACCAATTATACTAATCTCACTAATAACAGTAATCACAGTAATAAATTTAACAATTCATATTAACATACAGTCAGTATCATGTGTTGTTACTATACTAGTATCTCCATTAGCGCTAAGTTCAGTTATATTTTATAGCAGACTTAGCAAAAAAAAGAAAGTAAGTGTAGGAACTATATTTAGTGGATTTAAATATCTTATAGCATCGTCAGTAATATATTTAGTACTTAATGGACTTATGATAATTAATGGATTAGTTGCAATATATTCTTCAAGAGATGGAATCTTTCTTTCGTTGGTTATGGCAATAGTTACTTGTTTCATAACTTTATACTACAGGATGTCATACTACATTATAGCAGTGGAAGATAATATCAGTGTAACTAAAGCACTAGCTAAAAGTAAAAAAAACATGTATGGTCATAAAATGGAATTATTCCTTTTGGAGTTAAGCTATATAGGATGGGTGTTTATGTCATTAGTAACTTTAGGAATAGCTTTATTGTGGATAGTACCTTATATGGAATTAACATTAGCTAACTTCTTTTTAAATAATTATCAGCCCGAGGCTGAACAGTTGTATTAACTTTCACTGTAGTATTTATGTTAAGTTGATGTGCTAAAACCCATATACATAAATGAATGTGGCTCTTGAATATGTTATGTTCAAAAAGCAGTAAAGAATTAATAAGTCTAAATCCTTAAATAATATTTTTAAGTGATTTAGACTTATTATGTTGAAAAATTTATTCTACTTCTAACAATAATGATAAAAATGATTTTATGTTGGATTCCATTGCAGAAGGTTATAACTTAAATTGTGAGATTGCTGATTCTAAGACATCCACGAGAGTTTTCATATTTTCTGCAGTATTACTAAACTCATTCATGGTTGCTGTTATTTCTTCTGTTGTTGCGGAAACTTCCTCTGTACTTGCACAAGACTCTTCGCTTACCGCAGCAATACTTTGCATTTTATCAACTATGTCATCCTTTTGAATGTTAGTTTCTGCTATAGAAGAAGAAATTTCATCTGCTCCGACTTTAAGATTTCTTATAGACTCGGAAATCTTATTGAATATGGTTTTAGTCTCTATTACTGCATTTGTCTGCTTCTCTACTACATCTTTAGAATCTTCCATTGTTAAAACTGCTTGTACTGATTTTTCTTTAACCTTTAAAATCAATTCTTGAATTTGCTTTGTGGCAACCGCAGACTGCTCTGCTAGTTTCCTTATTTCATCTGCGACCACTGAGAAACCTTTGCCAGCCTCTCCTGCCCTAGCTGCTTCTATAGCAGCATTTAAAGCTAAAAGATTAGTTTGTGATGCAATACTATTTATAGTTTCAGTTATAGCTCCAATATTTTCACTTACTGTATTCATTTCTTCAATAACAACTGTAACCTTTTGCGCTGAGGCATTTGCTTCTTCGGTTTTCTCTATAAGCATATTCACCACATTTAAGCCATTTTCACTTAAATCGTCAGTCTTTTTAGATACCGTATCTATCTTAATAGTTAATGTTTTTATATTGTCAATACTATTACCTAGTTTTCGAACAGAGTCTGCGCCATTCGCAATATCTTGAGCTTGATCTGAGCTGCCATTTGCAACTTGATCGATAGTTAAGGATACTTCCTCTACTGCCACTGCAGTTTCACTAGACATCTTATTTATTTCTTCAGATGCTGTTGAAATAGTCTCAGCCGTATCTTTAACCTTCTTAATAAGATTACCTATATTATCAATCATAGTATTAAAATGGTTTCCTAATTCACCAAATTCATCTTTAGATTTTATATCTACGTGTACTGATAAATCACCATCAGAAGCCTTGCTAAATATATGCTCCAATTTATCTAGCTTTGCGGTTATGGACTTACTTAATATTATGGACACAAATATGGCTATTATACCTAATATTAAAATAATTAGAAGGGTAATATTTTTTAAAACATTTGTATCATTTAATAATTCAGTCGTAGGCATATAAGCTATAATTTTCCAGCCTGTTAATGCATTAGTTGTATAAACACAATAATTATTTACTCCTTTGTAAATAAAGTTTTCTACACCTTCTTTATTTACTTTAACATTATTCCAATAAGATAGAGTATTTACTTCATTCCCTCCGAGTAAACTTTTATCATGATTAGAAATCATTAAACCTTGCATGCTTGACACGGAAGTATATCCGTTATTACCTATTTTAATTGAAGACAAGCTATCTGATATAGTGGTTAAATTAATATCCGTGGAAATTACACCTACTATTATCCCATTATTCTCTACAGCTTTTGCAATTGAAAACATCATTAATCCACTATTAGCGTCTTTATAAGGTTCTGTAAAAATTACATTACCTTTATTTTCTACCGCCTTAGTATACCAAGGTCTAGCAGTTGGGTCATACCCTTTAGGCATTTTTTGAATAGGATAGATTAGAAAGTTTTTGTTAGAACTTGCAAAATACACATTAGTTAAGTCTTTTCTACTGTCCTTAACAGATTGCAATGCCCCTAAAGCATAAGGTTTAAATTCAGGGTGTTGTTGCAATGATTTTAAATCAATATTAGCGGCTAACATATCCACATATCCCTGTATTCCAACTAAATAGTTAGTAATTCCTCTGTTAACTTCAACCAATGTTTGCGCAGAAGTTAATTTAACCTTAGATTCTAAAATAGCATGAGATTTATTGTAAATAATTATTCCTAGTATGCTTATGGGCGCTAAACATAGTATGACTAAAACTACTAATAATCTAACCTTTAGGCTTCTTAAGTTAATTCGTTTTCTTTTAATATTTTTCATATGTATCCTCCTCTTTTATTATTCGACATATTTTCTTTTTAAAGTATATTTTACCACTAAAAGTTTCCAACATTCAAGATTTATTTGTTTTAATTTTGAAAAATATCCAGTAGTACCAAAATAGACAATGTTCTATAACACATTTATAATAAAATGATTTATAATTTACGCTTGTTCTCATTAATTATTGATAAAAAACGTGTCTTATAAAAATTTAGTGCTTTTGATTGTCCCATTTTTACTTGTGTATTTATAACTTCATAGTTGTCGAATAGCAATTCAACAATCCGCTTATCCAATAAATTTTCATTTGCTTGTTTTTTTATAACTGTATAAATTTCGTTTTTATCCATTCCTTTTCTATAAGGTCTATCTTCAGATATGGCTGTAAATATATCTGCAACAGCCATTATTCTAGAACCGGTACCAATTTCTTCACTAGTAAGATGAAATGGGTACCCACTCCCATCTAATTTTTCATGATGATAAGCTGCCCACTCAGCTATTCGTTGCAAACCACCAATTGAATTTAACGTCCTAAATGTATGATAAGTATGACACCTTATAATTGCAAATTCATCAACTGTTAATTTGCCTGGCTTTTCAAGAATACTGTTTGGTATTATTAATTTACCTATATCATGAAAATTCCCCGCTATCCTCATTGACTTTACATCTAATTCTGCAAGGCCAAACAATTCAGATAATTTTACTGCACATTCTGATACACCAGATGTGTGAGTAGCCGTAAATCTAGATTTAAAATCTATTAGATCACGATATAAATTTGATATTAATGATACATCTTCTAGTTCTATTTGCATGTTTTTAAACTGCCCGTTGATTAATAACAATGAATATAAATTAGGAGAAGTTAAATCTAACCAAAATTCCTCTCTTTTAGATAAATCAAGAAAATAAGTTACTATGTTCTTATGTATAACTGTACCTGATAATTTTTTTATTGTTGCTACTATATCGTTAACTTGGTGTAAGATATATTTATTCCTATTTATTAATCTCTCAACATAATCAGATAACAAGATGATTTGAGAAGAAAAAACTACTGGATTTTCTATACTATCATCCCAATCGTTCCAATTTCTATGATGGTTTCTTACTATCTTTGAAATTTTTCTTAACCATGGTATTTGTTCTAATAATAATTCCCCTCTTATAGTATGAATATTTTCATCTATTTCTTTAAAATTATGAATAGCTATTTTCTCTTCCACAGATACTGCGCCAATATCATGTAATAATGCAGCAGTAAAAATATCCACTGTAATTTCAGATCCTAAATTGGCTGTTTTTGATAATTCAAGTGCAATAAATGCTGTTCTATGTTGATGTTGTGCAACCAAGGGATTTGCTACATCTGCTACTTCTGATAAAGATAATAGCAAATTACCTAAGTTTACGGATAATTGACTCTTAATAAAATCATCTCCTTGATTTTGAAACTATTATAGTATCGTTGTCTCATTATTTATCATAAATTCATTAGTGTTCCAATTAATATTACAAGAAAAGCATAATTTGGTCAAATAGTTGTATCTTAAAATGCTGCAAGAGTTTAGTGATCCGTTGGAGGTAATAAGTGTATCTATCAAAGAAGTAGATTCTATTATTAAAATTTGATTAGTGTTTATATAGATAACACATGATATAATACTATTAATGTAAAATAAAATAATAATGCATTTATTAGATATTGATAAATTCAAATTAATGATATATAGGAGAATTAAGAGATGAAGGATACAAGAACTAGTGATAGAGTTTTTAATGTAATACAAGAAAAAATTATTAGTGGAGAATATAAACCAGGAATGAAAATTATGTCAGAACTTAAACTTGCTGAGGAATTACAAGTAAGCAGAGTTTCTGTTAGAGAAGCTATAGAAAAAATGTCTGCAGTTAATATTGTCAGCAAAAGGAGAGGGGGAGGTACTTTTGTTAATGATTTAAAGCCATCTGTTTATTTAAATAGTTTAATACCTATGATTACCCTAGGTCAAGATAACTATAATGACATATTGGAATTTAGATTAATCATAGAGTCAGAAGCATCAGGGCTTTGCGCTCAAAGATGTAGCGATGATTTAGTAAATGAAATCGAGGAATGTTATAACAATATGATTAAATATCAAGATGATTTTGAAAAATTTACTGAAGAAGATTTAAATTTTCATATGAAAATTGTGGAAGGAAGCAATAGTCCCTTGATTATAAAAGTAAACGAAATATTAAAGAATCTTTTAAGGGCCCATCAAAAGCTATTGTATAATAATTTAGGACCTTCTGGAGGACTTAGTGAACATAAACTCATATTAGAGGCTATAAAAAGTAGAGATTCAGAACTTGCAAAATTATTTGCAAAAAGACATATAGAACGAACAATAAGAGACATAAAAAAATAGATATTAATAAAAATCATTGTTAATATAATATTTGTCCTATAGAATAGACGATTAAAAATTGTCTATTCTATAGGGCATTTTTATTTTTAATAAACTGACAAATACATAAATATAATTATTTAATATAAAAAAGTCTTGACATAAAACCGTTTACTGATTAATATATAGACATAAGTTGTAGGACAACTACAAACGTATAAATCAAATAAAACGGTTAAATGAATTTTTTATATAGCAGTTAAAGGGTTACAACTAAATTTTGTGTCATACAACTACAAAATAAAATATGAGGTGATTATAAATGTTAAAGAGTCAAAAATTAAGAGAAATAGCACCAGAAATAGATTCATTAAGATTAGGTTCAGGTTGGTCCGTGGATGAACTTTCTAAACCGCAAATTATTGTAGAAAGTAGTTATGGTCAAAGTCATCCAGGAAGTGCGCATTTAGATATATTAGTTGAGGAAGTTTGTAGTGGAATTAATAACAAAGGTGGAAAACCGGCTAAATATTTTGTAACAGATATATGCGATGGAGAATCACAAGGACATGATGGAATAAATTATTCCCTTCCTTCTAGAGAAATTATGACAGATATGATAGAGATACATGTACAAGCAACACCTTTTGATGCAGGAGTATTTATTACAAGTTGTGATAAGGCAGTGCCAGCACATCTTATGGCTATTGCAAGACTCGATATGCCGGCAATTTTGGTACCAGGTGGAATCATGAATGCCGGTCCTGATATGCTTACTTTAGAACAAATAGGAACATATAGTGCGCAATATGAAAGAGGAGAAATAACAGAAGAAAAATTTACATATTACAAACATAATGCGTGTCCGAGTTGTGGTGCTTGTTCATTTATGGGTACTGCATCAACAATGCAAGTAATGTCAGAAGCATTAGGAATAGCAATGCCTGGAACTGCATTAGTGCCAGTTACATTAGAGCAATTAAAAATTAATGCAAAGGTCGCAGGAGAACATGTTCTTAAGCTAATAGACATGAACATAAAACCATCTCAAATAATGACTAAAAAAGCTTTTGAAAATGCTATCATGGTGCATGCAGCAATAGCAGGTTCAAGTAATGCTTTAATTCATATTCCAGCTATCGCACATGAACTTGGAATTGACATTGATCCTGAATTATTTGATGAAATTCATAAAAAAATTCCATTTATATTAAACATAAGACCAAGTGGATTTTATCCTGGATCATATTTTTGGTATGCAGGTGGCGTTCCAGCAATAATGGAAGAAATAAAGGAATTCCTACATTTAGATGTGATTACTGTAACTGGAAAAACTCTAGGTGAGAATTTAGATGACCTAAAGAAAAATGGTTATTATGAGAATTGTAATAAATACTTAGAGGCATTAGGTATAAGTAAAGAAGATATTATAAAAACTAAAGAAAATCCAATTCAAGCTCAGGGAGCAATTGCAATACTTAAAGGAAATCTAGCACCAGGTGGCGCAGTAGTAAAACATTCAGCTATATCTAAAAAGCTAATGAAGGTTACTTTAAAAGCTAGAGTTTTTAATTGTGAGGAAGATGCTATAAAAGCGGTATTAACAAAAGAGATTAAGCCTGGAGATGCAGTGTTTATAAGATATGAAGGTCCAAGAGGATCTGGAATGCCAGAAATGTTTTATACAACAGAAGCCATCGCATCTGATCCGCAGTTAGTTGAATCTATAGCTTTAATTACTGATGGTAGATTTTCAGGAGCAACTAGAGGACCAGCTATTGGTCATGTTTCACCTGAGGCAAGTGAAGGTGGACCTATCGCACTAGTCGAGGAAAATGATCTTATAAAAATTGATATAGTTGCCCGCGTGCTTAGCATTATAGGAGTAAAAGGACAAGAAAAAACTGAAAGTGAAATTCAAGAAATTTTAGAAATAAGGAAAAAAAGTTGGGTAAGACCAGCAAGAAAATATACAAAAGGAATACTCGGTATATATACTAAATGTGCAGTAGCTGCAATGAAGGGTGGATATATGGAATAGATTTATATTCATACCATATGTCATGAATATATAGGAGGCTTTATTATGGATGTAGTTACTTTTGGAGAGTCTATGGTTTTATTTGGCCCGGATTCCTCCGGCCCATTAAGATACGTTCAAAACTTTAATAAATCAATTGCAGGTGCAGAATCAAATGTTTCAATCGCACTTGCAAAATTAGGACATAAAGTTGGTTGGTTCTCGAAACTTGGAGATGACGAATTTGGAAGGTATATACAGTCTACAATTCGAGGTGAAGGTGTAGATGTATCAAGAGTGATTTTTGAACCTGGAAAAAATACAGGCATATTATTTAAAGAAAGGTTTATGCATTCTAATCCAAATGTTTATTACTATAGGAAAGGTTCAGCAGCTAGTAATTTGAAAGCAGAGGAATTAGATGAGTCGTATATTAAAGATGCAAAGATACTTCACATTACTGGAATTACACCTGCACTTTCTGAAAGCTGCAGAAAAACATTATTTAAAGCAATAGAAGTCGCAAAAGCAAATAAGGTACTAGTTTCTTTTGATCCTAATATTAGACTTAAATTATGGACAAAAGAAGAGGCAATACCAGTTATGCTTGAAATTGCTAAACAATCAGATATAATTTTTCCAGGTATAGATGAAGGAGAAATGCTCCTTGGATTTACAAAGCCTACTGATATTGCAGACAGTTTTATAAAGATGGGATGTAGCGTTGTAGCGGTTAAACTTGGAGAAGAGGGTTGTTACATAGCAGATAAAGATAGAGGTTTATATGTAAATGCATATAAACTGGAAAATCCTCAAGATACAGTAGGCGCAGGAGATGGGTTTGCTGCAGGGTTTCTTTCTGGAATGTTAAAGAAATTAGATCTTAAAGAATGTGGAGAATATGCAAATGGAGTTGGTGCTATGGCAGTCCTTGTAAAGGGTGATATGGAAGGGTATCCAAATTATGAACAACTAATGGCATTTATCGGGAAAAAGAAAACGATTGCGAGATAGGGATAAGTTTATAAGTTTTGGTTACTACAAAAATAAGAGGGGGATTTTATTATGCCGTTGTTAATTGTTGTTTTCGGAGTTGCGTTATTATTAGTTCTTATGATTGCTTTTAAATTAAATGGTTTCTTGTCATTAATTATTGTAGCATTATCAGTAGGTATTATGGAAGGTATGCCACTTCCAAGTGTTGTTCTTTCAATAACGAAGGGCGTTGGTGGTACACTCGGTTCTCTAGCACTAGTACTTGGTTTTGGTGCTATGCTTGGTAAGCTTATGGCAGATAGTGGTGGAGCTCAAAGAATAGCTCTTACACTAATTGATAAGTTTGGGAAAAAACATATACAATTAGCAGTTATATTAACTGGCTTTATTGTTGGTATTGCTTTATTTTATGAAATAGGGTTTGTACTTTTACTCCCACTTGTGTTTTCAATAGCGGCAGCTGCTGATATTCCACTTTTATACATAGGAGTTCCAATGGCCGCAGCATTATCAGCGACTCATGGATTTTTACCACCACATCCGGGACCTACAGCTATAGCTGCTATTTATAAAGCTGATTTAGGTAAAACTTTAATTTATGGTATTGTGTGTGCCGTGCCAGCAGTAATCTTTGCGGGTCCTGTACTTACAAAATTCTTAAAACATATGGAACATGATATACCAAAAGGTTTATATAATCCTAAGACGTTTACGGATAAAGAAATGCCTAGTTTTGGCATAAGTGTGTTTACAGCTTTAGTGCCAGTAATACTTATGGCAGTAAGAGCTATTGCTACTATTAATTTGCCAAAAACTTCACCTATTTTAAATTACACTAACTTTTTAGGGGATCCTGTAATAGCACTTCTTATATCAGTACTCTTAGCTATATTTACTTTTGGATTAAATAACGGTAAAAAGATGCCAGAAGTTATGAAAACTGTAACTGAATCAATAGCTGCAATATCTATGATTTTATTAATAATAGGTGGCGGTGGAGCATTTAAACAGGTCTTAGTAGATAGCGGAGTTGCAGATTATGTTGCTCAAATCATGAAAGGATCAACCATTTCACCATTAGTACTTGCATGGTCAATTGCAGCAATACTTAGAATAGCACTAGGATCTGCAACTGTAGCTGGACTTACAGCAGCAGGTATTGTTGGACCATTAGTTGTAGTAACAGGTGCTAGTCCTGAACTTATGGTACTCGCAACTGGAGCCGGAAGTTTAATATTCTCACATGTTAATGATCCTGGATTTTGGATGTTTAAAGAGTATTTCAATTTATCAATACCAGAAACGTTAAAATCTTGGTCAGTACTTGAAACCATAATATCTGTGGTCGGTTTAGTTATGGTTTTATTATTAAGTATGGTAGTGCATTAGAATTTAATAAGAATTTAATTAAGTAAATAACATAAATATCTAATAACTTGCTGAAAACACTGACTTGTAGGTAGTTAAATTTAAGTTAAAATGCTGTTAAATTTAATTAAATTTAACAATAAAATAAAATCTCTTAAATATACGATTTGAAATATTTGATAATATTGTTTTTTATGGTAAACTTTAATTTGGGTGTCACATTTTTAAAGTATTTAGATAATGGGAGGAGTAAAATTATGGCATATAAATTAAACAAAATAACAATAAGAACGAATAATTCCAAAGAAGGAATAAATAATATTGGCGATATTTGGAATGATATTACAAGTGGAAAACTACCTATTATTTTTGATAGTGAACATGTATTTCAACAGGGTATTTCTCCAGTTTCAAAATACAGTAATTATTCCAGTGATGAAAATGGAGATTATGATCTAACGATAATGGCTGTAACAGCGGATTTTTTTCAAAAGATGGAGGCAGAAGTAAGTAAAGGATTTTATAAAAAATACGATGAAAAAGATGAAAACGGAGAAATAAGTGTTTGTACGAGAAAGGCATGGGAAAAGGTATGGTCTGAGCAAAAATCGGGCGATATACATAGAACCTTTACAGCAGATTTTGAGAGCACTGTTCCAAGTGAATATACGAAAGATGGCAAAGTGCATTGCTATTTATATGTTGCAATTCAGTAAATGATCGCTTTATTATGGCAAAATTTAATAAGAATTTAATTAAGTAAATAAGATCAATATCTAATAATTTACTGAAATCACTGACTTGTAGGTAGTTAAATTTAAGTTAAAAATGATTTTAAATTTAATTAAATTTAACAATAAAATTTATTTATATAATCGGAGGTTTCAATAGACATGGATATAACATATAGCGCTCCATCAGCGATAGAATATATTTCTTTGAGATTAAAAACTGGAATGGGAACGAAAGATTTATCAAAAACAGAGATTGCATTGAAACATTCATTGTTTATTGTTTCTTTATGGGATAATGATAAGTTAATTGGTTTTGGAAGAATTGTGGGTGATCAAGGGATAACCTATGTTGTTTCTGATATTATGGTAGATCCTAATTATCAACGTAAAGGTCTAGGGAAAGTGATTATGAGAGAAATAGATTCCTATTTAAACAAAAACACAGATGAAAATGCATATGTATGTTTGATTGCTAATAAACCAGCAGATAAGCTATACTATCAATTTGATTTTGAGTATGTAGATCCGAAGTCCTGTGGCATGAAAAGAAAGTAGATTAAAGAGTAAGACGACTTTGTACATGAGCAAGATTAGCATCAACTATTTATCCAAAAAATAAAGTGAAAGTAACACAATATTAATTGAGTTACTTTCACTTTGTTGCTATACTAAGAATAATTTATAAAGCGTCAGTCATTGTATATGCTTCTATGTTTTGACTCTTTATTAAATCATAACTAATCCATCCATAACCATTAATTCCCCAATCTGTACCCCATGAATTTATTATTTTAACTGCTCTTTTAGTATCATCATAACCAATTACACATAATGCATGGCCACCTCTACTTGTACCATAAACTTTATTATAAATTGGATTGCTAGCATCCAATTTATCAAAATCTGGATATACTGATATACCGATAACTACAGGGTTACCATTTGCAAGTTGTGCCTTTATTGCACTATAATTACCATCTGGAAGCTCATTCCAGCTTTCTGCTTTATATTTAGCTGCATTAGCTTTTTGTTTAGCTGTAGGTGTAGTTTTCCATGCATATTCGTTTCCATCATAAGGCATATCAGCTAATGTAGTGCAGCCTTGTGTCTCTAAAATGTTAAATGCATCGGAAAAATTAGCCCCACCACCATCTGCTGAATTATCTGCATGTATTTGACTGTATATATATGATGGACTGAATATATTGGAAATTGTATTTAAAGACCATTTCCACTCTTGACCCTCTTGATAAGTCTTATCTGCATAACCTGTTGCCCATGTAACGCAGCTTCCTAAATTTCCTTGATTATCTACTTTAGGAAATTGACTTGTTAAGTCAACTTTCGCAGGTAATTGTATTTTACTATCTGAATCCTCTAACATTTTAATTCCTGGTATTTTTTCATGTAAGTGATTTAACCCTGTTGGATGCAAAATAGCCGCATATGAATTTTGAGTTTGAATTAAAGATCCTAAAACTACAAGTGAACATGCTAAGATTTTGATACTAATTTTGTTGAATTTCATTTTTATACCCCCAATTAATTGTTTTTTAGGACTTCCATATCAATCCTGATGATTAATCTCTATATTACTTAGACAATAGTAACTACTTCAAACTCCCACCCCCATTTCATATACAAAGTTTATATGCCTATTAGCTATTTAAACTTTTATATAATAAAAGTAATTATATACCATATTTTAACAGTCGTATATATAAATCTATAATTACTACGGTTTTTGAGCATTATGATTTAAACCTACTCATTTGTACATACATCAAGATTTTAAATACTCCTTATTCTCCATTGGAGCAACGCTAGTTGTTTTTAATGAGTTTTTTTGTTCTCTTAAGGAATGTAAAAGTACGTTTCATGCAATTTGTATTGTTTTTTTTTGCTAAAACCAGTACAATTTCAATAAATGGATAGGGGTGAAATAATGAATTATGCAGTTGCTTTGGGACTTATGGGCATAGGATTACTTATAGGCATAGAAGGTAATATTAGTCTGATACGAAGTGATATTAAACGTATAAATACAAATGTAAATAGGATTGTTGAACAAGTTGGAGTGCCTGATACAGTAACAGATGAATTAAAGAGTCTAATTTTAGAAGGCAAAAGGATTAAAGCAATCAAAAGATATAGAGAAGTTACTGGATTGGGATTAATTGAAGCTAAAGAATATGTCGATTTATTAAGTGAATTGAATTAAAATAGCTATATAAATATTACGGTGTATTAAGATAAAGCTTTCAAGGTATAAAAAAGTAAGGAGGTTTGTTCATGGAACAAATTATAATACTTGTTATATGTTCTATAGGCTTAGTTTTAGATGTTATTAATGATTTCCGTAATAAAAAAAATGATTAGTATATTTTCATGAGGTTAAGTCGTAACATTCGAAAACTGTGACGTAAAAAAAGCTGGCAAGGGTATAGTAAAAATAGTCTACACCATAATATTATTTATATTTTGTAAAGAAAGTGAGGTAAATAAAATGATACAATCTGTTGTACACATTGCGTTAGTAGTTAAAGACTATGACGAAGCTATTGAATTCTACACAAAGAAACTTCATTTTACATTAATAGAAGATACATACCAACAGGAACAAGATAAACGTTGGGTGGTAGTATCTCCGCCAAGTTCGTCAGGAACCACAATATTACTTGCAAGAGCTTCCAAACCAGAACAACTATCGTTTATTGGAAATCAGGCAGGCGGACGGGTTTTCCTATTCCTTGGAACAGATGATTTTTGGAGAGACTATAACGAAATGATAACAAAAGGTATAGAATTCGTTAGAGAACCTAAAGAACAATCATATGGTACAGTTGCAGTATTTAAAGATTTATACGGAAACTTATGGGATTTGGTTCAGTTTAAAGAAAACCATCCAATTGCTCAAAGAGTAAAATAAGTACAATTGAGTAGTAAAGCAAATGAGTGGGATGACTATTCAATTTAAGAGAGAGGATTGATATTATGATAAAACAATATTTCAATGTAAAAGAAATTATGGGTGGAGTATATCATATTAATGAACCAATTATTGGTTCTTCTACGGTTTGCTGTACGTTAATTGTTGGTAATGAGAAAGCACTATTAATTGATACAGGTTATGGTATAGGAAATTTAAAGCAAATAGTTGAATCTATCACTAATTTACCAATTATTTTTGTGAACAGTCATGGGCATATTGACCATGTAAATGGTAACTATCAGTTTGATAAAATTTATATTCATAAAGAAGATATTGCAGTAAAAAATAAATATGCAACAGCCGATGTAAAGAATTATCTTATTGAATATTTTAAACAACAGAATTTACAGTTTCCAGAAGGCTTTTCAAAAGAGGCATATGTAAATAGAAATGATAATTCAGTTATAATTCCAGTGGAAGAAGGACATGTGTTTGATTTGGGAGAGAGAGAACTTGAAGTAATGTATTTGCCAGGACATACCAATGGATCTATTGCACTTTTAGATAGAAAAAATAGAGTATTATTTAGTGGAGATACAATATCATCACATGTATTAATGCATCTTGAAGAGAGTACATCAATACATACTTATATTAAAAGTTTAGAAAAAGTGAATAAACTTGATTTTGATAATATTATTGCGTCCCATTTTACTAATCCCTATAACAAGGATATAATTAATAAATTAATTCACTGTGCTAGTCACATAGACATTTCTAAAAGCACAATTTACGCTAATCCAGCGAATCCAATGGAAGGTCTAATGTATGCTGAAGGTGGCGAACCTTTTGTGAGTCCTAATTTTGTTTCTATTGTGTACACAAAAGATAAGCTAATGGAGAGACTTTAATATTTATAAGTACTATTTTCCATTTCTTCAACAAACTCAATAAAGGGGGTATAGGTACAGCTCTTATAGAGCGGTTACAGGGGTGGGATTAATTGAAGCTAAAGAATATGTCACTTCATTATCTAAGGAGGATTTTATGAGCATAAAAATGATGCACCATGTCTGTATTCAAACAGAAAAATATGAAGAATCATTCCAATTTTACACTAAGGTTTTAGAATTTGAATTAGTTACAGAAACATCAGATTTCCATAAACGAGATTTTAATACGTGGTTAAGACTGGGAACATTTATGATTGAATTACAAACGGGTAAAAAGGGCGATAAATTAAAGAATTGGAGTTCATTAAATGAAGGAATAGTTCATATGTGTTTTTTAGTGGATAATGTTCAAGAAGAGTTTGATAGGATAAAAAATTTAGGCTATACAAATTTCAAGATTAAAAATGGAGACGAAATATATAAAATTGAGGATGGATATTTATTTAAAATTAAGGCACCGGAAGGTACTGAAATTGAAATAAGAGATACGCAGATATAAAAATCTATATTATTATGGGTAGGGTTTATTATGTCGTAACTTTCTTAGATTGCGTCATACTGGTAATTTACTGTTTAAAAGAGGAAGGCTAATTATTAAAAAAATTAATATTTATAATTGTTTTATCAACTTGAAGGAAGAAAGTATTATCAAAACAAAATTGAAGGACTAGCATATCCTAGACGATAAACTTTGAATAGATATTTTATACAACAATCGTATAAAAAAATGGACTAATATTAGGGGGCATTGATTTGATAAACAGGAGCGTTTTAATTAGAGTATGTATATATATTGCAATGACATTTATTATGATTTTTTTAGAACCAAAGGCTAGTAATGTTTTACTTGGTATTTTATATTTGTTATTTTATAGTGTAGCAACATTGGTATTAGTTAGTTGGAGAACATTTAATTGTATATGGGTATGTGATGAATGTAATGAAAGATTCAAAATTTCATTGTGGGATAGTATTAAAAGTTTTTCTATTTTTAGTATCAAAAACAAATTATATCATAGAAAAATATACTGCCATAAATGTAATAAAAAAACATGGTGTAGATGTATTTTTCAAGAGTAAATATTAAAATATATAATATTCTTTTGTTTCGTGGCAAGTAATCTCATATCTTTGATATGAGATTACTTGTTTTAAGTGTATATTGATATTCAGCAAGTAACACAATACATTTTTTTTATTTGTTTTCAAAATGATAATGAGAAACAATAAGCTTGTCCAATTCTTGACTGACTAAAATTGTTCTTTCATTCAAAGGTCCTTTTTCATTTATAAGTTTTATTAGTTCATCCCTTAATTCCTCCATAATTTACCTCTTTCTTAAAAATAAGTTTTTTTAAACGACATTTACCATGATATTACAACTTTTACACTTTAGCAATATAAAATATAAAAGTTGTAATATTGAGAATATTCAAAAAACAAAATAAAAGTAACACAATACCAATTGAGCTACTTTCACTTTGAGTTTATTTGATCTTTTTTTTAGGAGTTTTCTGGTTCTATATGAATCAATACATAGGACCCTCCAGGGAAAATGTCTTTTATTTCTTTTTCAACCGTATCAGATAGATTATGGGCATCAACTAGTGAGGTATTTTCCACAACATGCACGTTTACATTAATTTCTCGTGTAGGACCACTTTTCCTGGTTTTTAAACTATGATATTTAGTAATTTCTAGATGGGAGTCAAGTATGTTTAATATCTTTAAAATATCATCATCTGGAAGCTTAGAATCAACTAAATCATTTAAAGATTTTTTGATTAAGTCTATAGAGGTCTTAATTATTAGAATTGCAACAAATATAGCAGTAAGCGGGTCGATAATTGGTATATTTGTTATTTTTAATAATACAAGCCCAAGAAATACTCCAATAGAGGTGTATACATCTGTTAGAAGATGCATACCATCAGCCTCTAGGGCAATAGAATCCGTCTTTTTTGCTGTTTTTAATAAAATCATTGAAATAAAAAAGTTAACTACAGCGGCGAGTAGCATTACTAATATACCTGCACCTACATTATCCACAGTTCCGCCTATAAAAATTCTCTTTATAGCTTGATAGATAATGAGTGCAGCAGCAAGTAAAATTAATAAAGCCTCGACGAAACCAGATACATTTTCATATTTACCATGTCCAAAGGGATGACCATCGTCCTCAGCTTTTGATGCTACCTTAATGGAGAAAAAAGCAATAAGGCTTGCTAAAAGATCTATAGAAGAATGGATTGCTTCAGAAATAACACTGACGGAACCCATTAATATTCCAACTACTATTTTAAAAAATATTAACGCAGTATTAGAAAATATAGACAATGCTGCGGCTTTTTGTTTATCCATTTTTATTCAGTCCTTTCAAAATAATTTCAATGATAATGAAGAATGATATTATTCAATAGGAATATCTGTATCTATATCTTTTTCTTCTATTATAATGGGCAAAATTGGTGTTGAGCTTTCTAAGTAATCCGCATTTTCATTTTCGTGAATTTTATAAATATTATCTTCAGTATTAATTTCACTTTTTTTGTTTATAGATTGTGAATTGCTTTTAAAAGTTACTCGTTGAATAAAAAACATAAATTTTGAATTTTTATTTTTTGAATTGTTAATCAAACCTAAATTATTTGGTATTACTCTATTTTCATTCTTAATATTTATTGGGTTGCTTTTAGATGTTTTATTCATATTTTCATTAGAATATGGTTGTTGTAAAAGTTTTAAAATGACGAGAAATTTTGCCATAGTTAATTTATCGCAGATTGGAATTGCAGATTCTGTGCTCATATTATCCTTTAAACTCTTTTCTGTAGATAAGTTATTTAGGTATCTATTTTCTTGTTTGATATTTGCTGAGTTTTTTTTAGCTGTTTTATTAATATTAATAAAACAAGATGGTTGTTGTAACATGTTAAAAATAAAAAAATTCTTTATAAGCCTCAATTTGTCACGGTTATCGTCTGTTTTCATTCATAAATGCTCCTTTAATATAAAGTTTGGTATAAGAAATAAAATAGAGTAGCATAATTATTAGTTACTTTATTTCAGGTACTTAGACCTTATATATGATATGTTAAAAATAAAGGAGTGTTACATTATGCATACTTAATATATAAAGCAAGGTTTAATTTTTCCATAAAGATAGACCCCCTAATCATCATATTTTAATATTAACTACTTGAGTTAATATTATCCATGATGCTTAGGGGGCCTATTAGTCATTAACTTTTAATTATTTTAAATATCTTTTGGTTTTTTTAAAATTCCTAGTATTAAGCATGTTACTGTAGCTCCTATCAAAATCGATAGTAAATAAAGTAATGGACTTCCTTTAACTAAAGCAACTACAAATATACCGCCGTGTGGAACTGGCATTCCTATATTAAAAAACAATGAAAGTCCACCTGCCACGGCGGATCCTATTGCTGTTGCTGGAATTACTCTTGCTGGGTCTGCTGCTGCAAAAGGTATTGCTCCTTCTGTTACAAAACAAGCTCCCATTATATAACAACTAAGACCAGTTTCTCTTTCCTGCTTAGTAAATCTATTTTTAAAGAAAGAAGTAGCAAGTGCAATCCCTAGGGGTGCAGACATACCACCAGCCATTACAGCTGCATGTGGATAGTAATTTTTTGAAGCTATCATAGCAATTCCAAATGCAAACGCAGCCTTGTTTATTGGTCCGCCCATATCAATTGCCATCATTCCACCTAATATAACACCTAGTAGCACTTTGTTTCCTGTGCCCATTCCACCTAACCAATGTTGAAGTAAAAGGTTAATTTGAACAACTGGTCCATCTACACAAATGTACATTATAGCACCGGTAATAAAAATACCTAGAAGTGGATATATAAGCACTGGTTTTATGCTCTCAAGGGCTTCTGGCAATTTTGAAAAAGCTTTCTTAAGAAGTAGTACTACATAACCACCAAGAAATCCTGCAATAATTCCACCAAGAAATCCTGCATTACTTTGGTATGCTAAAAATCCACCTACCATTGCAGGAGCAAAACCTGGTCTGTCTGCAATGCTCATACCTATAAAACCAGCAAGTACTGGTACCATAAGTGCAAAAGCATTCTCGCTTCCAACTACTGAAAGCAGTTTAGATAAATATAACAAGTTTGGATTTGAACTCTTTTCGAATATAAATGATAAAGCTATTAATATTCCTCCACCAACAATGAAAGGAAGCATATTTGAAATACCACTCATAAGATGTTTATAAATCCCTGTTTTTTCGCTTCCAGTAGCAGATTTACTATCACCAGCATTATTATAAACAGGTGCTTCGCCATTTAGTGCTTGATTTATAAGTTCTTCTGGTTTTTTTATTCCTTGTACCACAGGAACTATAACTACTTTTTTGCCGTTAAACCTTGCCATTTCAACTTGTTTGTCAGCAGCTACTATTATACCCGTGGCCCTCTCTATTTCATCATCTGTTAATCTATTTTTAACTCCTGTAGCACCATTGGTTTCAACCTTTATGTCTACTCCCATTTCTTTAGCCTTATTCTTTAAAGCGTCTGCTGCCATATAAGTATGTGCTATACCTGTAGGACATGCGGTTACTGCTAAAACTAAACCTTTTGAACCTTTTACCTCTACTATTTCTTCTTCCTGGGCACTCTCTTCTTCTAATTTTTCCTCTTCTTGACTATCAATTAAACTTAAAACTTCTTCAGGTGTTTTAACAATGAGAAGTTTCTTTTTGAAATCTTCATTCATAAGAAGAGTAGATAACCTTGAAAGTGTTTCCAAATGTGTATTATTAGCACCCTCAGTTGCTGCAATCATGAAAAATATGTTTGCAGGAGCATCATCTAAGGAATCAAAATCAATTCCAGCTGTAGAACGTCCAAAAGCCAATGCTGGAGTTTTTACTGCCGCAACTTTTGCATGAGGTATAGCTATACCCTCACCAATTCCAGTTGAGAAGTCTGCTTCTCTTTTTAAAATTGCTTTCTTATATTCTTCCTTGTCATTTAACATTCCCGCACTATCAAGTTTATTTACTAATTCATCAATTACTTCGGCTTTACTATTAGACTTTAAATCTAGAATAATAGTATTTTTCTTTAAAAGTTCTGTTATTTTCATCTTTTTCCTCCTATAATAAATACAATCTTAGTTATGTTATATAAACAGGCAAATTAATGACTAGGTATTAGTCTAATTTATTTACAATTACCTGTGCCAAATAATGCTCAATATCTTCTTTTTTACATAAATCCTTTGAAAATGCTGTGGCACTTCCAGATGTAGCTCCCCATCTAAATGCTTCAATTAGATCTTTTGATTGAGAATACTTAGCTAAAAATCCTGCAATAACTGAATCTCCTGCACCAACTGAATTCTGTACTTTTCCTTTTGCTGGTGTTGCATGATAAACTCCACTTTCACAAATTAGAAGAGCTCCTCTTTCAGCCATAGATATAATTACATTCTGTGCTCCCATAACAATAAGTTTCTTTGCATATTTAATAATTTCATCTGTATCTGTAAGTTCTTTATTAAATATTTCACCTAGCTCATGATTATTAGGTTTTATTAAAAATGGCTTATTCTGAAGCGTTGCAACCAAAGCATCACCTGTAGTATCAACTACAACTTTTACGTTATTAGAAGCACACTTTTTTTGAAGTCTGGCATATATGTCCCTTGGAACAGACTTCTGAACATTTCCTGATAACACTAGATAGTCATTTGAAGTTAAACCTTCTACTATTTTAAATAGCTTATTTAAGTCCTCATCTTTTATAACTGGACCGGCTCCATTGATTTCCGTCTCTTCTTTCGAGTTGAGTTTAACGTTTATTCTTGTATCACCACTTATCTCAATAAAGTCAGTTTCAACACCTTGAGACTCCAATGAATCAATGATGAATTTTCCAGTAAAACCTCCAACAAAACCTAAAGCCTTAGTTTTTATTCCAAAATTATTTAAAACTCTTGATACATTTATCCCTTTTCCACCAGCAAATTTTTCTTCACTGTCAACTCTATTAATTGAGCCTGCTTTAAAATCATCTACGGTTATAACATAATCTATAGCCGGATTAAAAGTTACTGTGTATATCATATTTTAGTCACTACCTTTTATATTTATTTTTAACGTTCATATATACATGATAATATAAAATCAGTTCTTAAACAACACATATGTTCATATTCGCTCATGTTTTATTTACGTTTCATTAGAATTCGATCACATTCGGTCATGTTTTTTTGCTTTTTATTAGATTTCGACCATATTTTAACAAAAGGTGCAATTTACTTTTTCCATAACATCAGCAAGTTTTTATAGATCTATTATAAGTATAATTATTAATGCAATTCTAGAATGAATATGTAAAAAGAAAAAAACTGATAGAGAAAAGGTAAAGATTAATATTTTTAGAAAATATAATACATTAATATGATATAATTTACATATATAAAATTTGTTATAAATACTTTAAAGTTATATAATTAAGAAAGTCATTTTGTAAGAATTAGGAAGAGAAAATTACATGTAGGGGGAGAAAAATGAACAAGAAAATCGGGGTAGCCATAATGGCGCTTGTTGTAACTATGAGCGTTGGGTTTACTAGCGTATACGCAGATCCTGCGTCAGATAAGATAAAAATTCAGCAGATTCAAACTAAAAAAAATAATCTTGTAATTAAAGTAGAGATTACAGACAATCAAATTGAAGCAATTATATCTAAAATGAAAATTAATGAAAATAGTATAGCAAAAATACAAAAGGATATTAAACAAGACCAAATGAATATTTTAGATATAGAGGGTAATATCAAAGCAGAACAGATGCTTTTTAATAAAAGAATGCGAGCAATGTATATGGGTGGGTCATCAAGCCTTATAGAAGTTATCCTAGCTTCAAAGGGTATAGATGATTTTATATCCAGAGTAGAAAATATAAAAACGATAGCAAAATTTGATCAAAATGTTATTAGTGATTTAAAAACAAATGAGGCAGAAATTAATTTGAAAAAGGTAGCACTAGATACGAAAAGTACAAAGTTGCTATCTTTAAGAGTTGACAATAAAAAGAAATTAGCTACTTTAACAAAACAAAAAACAGATCAAATTTTATTGGTAACACAATTAAATGCTGAGGAAAATCAATATGGTTCACAAATGGTAACAGATCAAGCTGGTATAGCAAAAGAAGTAGCTCTAGAGAAAAAAACAAATGAGGCTATATTTTCTTCTAATCCAGTTTTAGCATACGCTTCAGATTTTCTTGGTATTCCTTATGTATGGGGGGGAACAAGTCCTAAAGGCTTCGACTGTTCAGGTTTTACACAATATGTATTTGGACATTTTGGAGTAAACTTGCCAAGGGTTTCAGAGGATCAACAAAATGTAGGAACACTTGTATCTAGAGCTGATCTTAGGCCAGGAGATTTGGTGTTTTTTGGAACTCCTGCTCATCATGTAGGAATATATATTGGGAATGGCAACATGATAAATGCACCTCATACAGGGGCTGTAATTAGAGTTCAAACACTTAATAGTGATTTTACTTATGGACGTAGAGTTACCCCGTAAAAGAGAGTGTTATGGTAAGTACTATAAGATCCGATATGCATAATTAAAGGATGGAATTAAACAGAATATTAATGGAGGGCAATCTTTATGATACGAGACTTAACAAAGGGCAGTCCAGCTAAAATTATTTTAGTTTTCACACTGCCGTTACTTATAGGTAATATTTTTCAGCAATTTTATAGCTTAGCAGATACTTTGATTGTGGGACGTACAATGGGAATTAATGCTCTAGCAACAGTAGGCTGTACAGGGAGCATTATGTTTCTTATACTTGGGTTTTCACAAGGATTAACTGCTGGATTTTCCATAATCACTGCTACGTGCTTTGGAGCTGGGGATAAACAGGGGGTAAGACATAGTTATGTGGCAAGTATTATACTAAGTTTATTGCTTACAATGGTGCTTACAATTGTAAGCGTAATATTTGCACGACCAATTTTAGAGATAATGCATACACCACCAGAAATAATAGAAGGTGCTTATAATTTTATAATTATAATTTTCTGGGGCATTATAGTGTCAATGTTATTTAACTTGTTTTCTAATGTTATGAGAGCTTTGGGAGACAGCCGAACACCCCTAATATTTTTAGTTATTGCTAGTGTTTTAAATATAATTTTAGATTTCGTATTTATTTTAAGCTTCAATATGGGAGTTGCAGGCGCTGCCTGGGCAACTACAATATCTCAAGGAATTTCTGCTATATTATGCTTTAGCTATATAATGAGAAAAATGCCTATTTTAAAACTACATAAAAGTGATTGGCATTTGACAAAAAAAATCATATGGGATCATTTGAAAATGGGAATGCCTATGGCATTCCAGAATTCTATTATAGCAATTGGTGCAATAACTATTCAACTTGCACTTAATAATTTAGGTGAAGTATCTGTAGCGGCATACACTGCAGCACAAAAAATTGATACACTAGCAATTCAACCTATGATGTCATTTGGTATTACAATGGCCACATTTGTAGCCCAAAATTATGGCGCAGGTAAAATAGACAGAATCCGTATTGGTATAAAGCAATGTAGTATCATATCAGTAGGTTTTAGTATTATTGTTGGTCTGTTCAATATTTTAGCTGGTCGTTTTATGATATTACTTTTTGTAGGGGATAATCAACCCAAAGTAGTATCTCTTGCACAAACCTATTTAAACATAAATGGATCAATGTACTTTGTGTTAGCGCTACTTTTTATTTACAGATATAGTCTTCAAGGATTAGGACAGAGTCTTGCTCCTACTTTAGCGGGAGTTATGGAACTAATTATGCGAATCTTTGCTGCTATTATTTTATCAAAATACTTAGGTTTTACAGGTGTCTCCATGGCAAGTCCTCTTGCATGGATTGGTTCTTGTATACCTTTAGGAATTGCTTACTATATAACTCATAAAAAATTGTATGGATTAAATAAGCCCATTTGTATAACCGAAGGATAATTTACATGTCTTTTTAATCCATAATTGTGAATATTAAAGGAGCAAAGAAAAATTTCTAAGTCCAAGATAACAATAGTATTATGGAGTCAGAAGTTAAAGTCAGGGTGATATTTCTACAGATTTTTTGCTACAAAACTTTCTGCTGAATTTTTGTCACCCTTGCCATCATAAATAGTCTGTACTGGATATGGGAACAATGGTCTAGTGATGCCTTGTAGCAATCCTTTTGCAGATCCGGAAGCGATAATTTTATCTGGTGCCTTTCCTTTCTCCACCCAATCGGTAATTGCTGTAAGCATATCAAATTGATCAGTGGAAGGACCACCATTAACATGAGCCATACTTGGAACTAAGAATAGTCTAGCAAATTCTTCAGTAGCTTTTAAGCCGCCGTTTTTATCTGTCAATTTGTCGTAATAACTTATAGTATCATATGCAGAAAATACAGGGTCAGCCATGCCATGATAAAGAATAATCTTACCATTATGTTTTTTGAATGTATCATAGTTTGTAGATAAAGAGTTCTGGTAAGATGCTGCTAACACAGTCTTTGATGGATCGGTATCAAAATTATAATCCAAAACCCATTTCAACTGATTAGCTGGATCATAATTAGCAGCTACAGGAGTAGTGAAAACACGGGCCATAGATTCTACACCTAAAGTAATATTACGAGGCAATACCTTGTCAGTGCCAAGAGTCCACTCTCTCCATGCAGCATCTGATATACCTGGATCCCAAGCCCAATTTGAATACAATGGTTTACCTTTACCATTTTTAGGCCCTTCAAACAGCTTCTTTAAAGCTTCAATTTGTTCGTCAGTTAACCCGTCTGAATTAGCAGTTTTTTTTGGAAGAGTTGACGGATCAAACTTTCTAGCAGCATTAATATCAAAAACTAAACCATCTACTACACCATCTGCATCATCAAACTGCTTAATAATAGTAGTAGACACCAATTTCATATCAGCATCTGTAAATGCAGTATTCAACATTGGGTTGCCATTTGAATCTTTTTTAGCAATTTCAGCAAATATTTGAATAGCCCACATTTCAGAAATAGCTGCATTTGTTAGATTTAACGCCGGTGCACCAACGACTATACCATCAAAATAATCGCCAAAACGCTGAGCAGCAACTAATCCCTGTCGTCCACCATTTGATCCACCAACAAAGTATGAATATTTTTCATGTCTTCCATAATATTCATTGATAATAAACTTGGCAGTAACGGTTACTTGATCAATGGCATTGTAAGCATAATCAAGTCTAGCCTGTTGATCATAACCAAATTCACAATTGATACCTTGATGACCAGCATCAGTGGCGACTGTTGCAAAGCCTCTAGCCAAAGCGGGCATAGTGCCTGTGTGCCTTAAGCCTACTGGAACTTTGATAACACCATCAGAGCCACCACCTCCCTCAAAAAAGAAACGTTCATTCCATTCTGTAGGAAGGCGTAATTCAAATCCAATATAATATTCTGCTGTGCCTGTAGAACCTTCACCAGTACGTTGGTTGATTTTTCCCTCTACTTTACAGTAATCTGGTAAGGATACTTCCACGCAATTAACGGTAACGTTGTCCCCACTTACTATTTTGGTACTAGTAATGATAGTATTCGTAGTAAATTTGAAACCCGCAACAGCTTTAGGTAAAACAACGGGACTAATCTTAACAGAATCACTGATTTCATACTTTTGATTTGCATATTCCATAATTAAGCTCCTTTCAAGCTATTATCAATATTCATCTTATTGTGTTAAGGTAAGCCAGTACATCTAATTAAGAAAGGGTGTGTTTTATTTATTATTGGTATTTATTATATGTTTTTTTGAGATGTTTTATCTGGGATTACTGTCCATCCAATGGAGTCCCAAAACTCTTCTAAGTCAAAAGTGCTACTTTCGGTAAATATAAAACCTGTATTAATTCCAACTTTTTTTAATTCGGATAATGAACGGGTTACCATCATTTTGCTTATTCGTCTGATTTCATATTCATTAGAAACAGTAATATTGTAGATAAAACCTCTTATTCCATCATGTCCACATAATAGAAAGCCGATTATCTTTCCTTCAAATGTGCACGCTACTGAACTAACTTTAGAATTTCTTTTTAAGTAGTTCATTAAAACTTCTTTTTTATAAAAATTTTTTGAAACTACAGAATTAGAATCTATGTTTCTTAATGAAAGGACGTGTTCTAAATCCGATTCTCCCATAGCTCTAATTATTATTTCAACTTCCATCTAACTCACCTCAGATTAGTCAATTTTATTTCTAATTGTGACTGTTGTCTTTTAAATTGTCTATATTTTCACCGATTTGTAAAAAGACCTCATTAAATATTTTTAGTTTCTCATAAGATATACCTTTAAGAATATCGTTAAATATGTCCTCTAAAAATGGAGTGACTTTTTTACAAGTACCTAACCCATCAGCTGTTATATGTATAGCAATGGAACGGCGGTCTTCTTTATTGGGATGCCTTTCAATAAAGTTTTTTCTTTCAAGTATATCAATTATTCTAGTTAAAGTAGACTGATCTTTACTCGAAACTTCAGCTAAATTTTTTTGGCTTATTTTGTTTTGTTTAGATAATTTAACTAATACTAACCACTGCTCAGTTGTGATATTAAACTTTTCAAGTTTGCTATTAAGATAATGTATTAGTTTCTTATTAATTTTGTTGGATAACATTCCAATATCTTGATCATAAGATTTAAACATATTTTATCATCTCCATGAAATATACTTGTTATATAAATAATTGGTACAACAAGTAATTATACACTTTGTAATTTTTTTTTCAATAAAAGAATATTTAACTTTTATATTCTCACTATACTTTAAATCAATTAGCTCCAAAATATTATCCTCATGGAATAGCTATAATGAACACACTTCAGACTTGATTTTACAAAATTGAAACTGTTTTACATAATAGTAAAAAACATATGGGTTAAGAATATAATTTAACACTCGATAGAATAAAGGAGAATGAAATTATATTACAACACAGTGCTATATAATCATGTAAAATTGAATATAAAAAAAGTTAGCAGGGGGAATTAAAAATGTTAAAGAAAATGAAAATATCGCAAAAACTATTTGCAACTAGTATAATAAGTGCTGTATTTCTACTTAGTGTTGGTGTCCTTGGTCTTAGGAGCATGAGCACTATTAATGACAATGGTAATTTTATTTACGAAAATAGTTTAATTAGGCTAGAGAAGATATATACGGTCCAAGGGAACAGCTACAAAGAAAAGATAGATTTAGAACATATGCTTAATGTTAAGTTTAAAAATGAAATGGGTCATATGAAAGATGACATGAGTAAAATGTTAATTGAAAATACTAAACTCTTTACTGAGTACGAGAAGATACCTTTTGCTAATGATAAGGAGAAGCAAAACTATAACAAATTGAAAGCTTCATTACCAGCATACTATGAGTCATTAAATAAGGTAGTAAGTTTAGCCGAAAGTGGTAACTATGCAGAAAGTACAAGAGTTTACAAAAATGAGTATGGTTTGCTTAGAACACCTGTAAAAGAGGGTTTATCAGCAATAATAAAAGAGAATACAACCTCAGCTGAAAATAAATGGAATATAAATAAGTCTGTATTTAGTAATTCTTTTAGATTGTTAAATGTGATAATGATAGTAGGGGTAATAATAAGTTTCGCATTAGGTATAATTTTGGCGATATGGCTCGTAAAGAGAATAAATGTTGTTGTGAAGTTTGCTGATAATCTAAAAGATGGAGATTTAACACAACAAATGAAGATTACTGGAGGTGATGAATTAGGAAAAATGTCTACTTCTTTAAATGAAGCTGGAGAAAATATAAAAATGTTAATTACACAAATAATGACGGATGCCTCGAGTATCAGTGCTACTAGTGAGGAACTATCTGCAACTACAGAAGAGATATCATCGAAGATGGAAATTGTTAAGGAATCTATAATGCTTATTTCAAGTGGGTCACAGCAACTAAGTGCTACTACAGAAGAAGTAAATGCGACAGCAGAAAATATTTCGGAAAATGCACTACAAGTAGCAAAAAAGGCAAGCGATGGGACTAAGTCGGCAAAGGAAATAGAGAAAAGAGCTACTGAAATTAAAGTAAGTGCAAATGAAAGTTATAAAATAGCTAATGAGGTATATGATATTAAGCAACAAAACATAATCAAAGCAATAGAGGAAGGTAATGTTGTCCAAGAAGTAAAGATAATGGCAGAGGCAATAGGAGATATTGCGGCTCAAACTAATCTTCTTGCCTTAAATGCAGCTATAGAAGCGGCTAGGGCTGGGGAACAAGGTAAAGGATTTGCAGTTGTAGCTGACGAAGTTAGAACGCTTGCAGAGCAATCAACCGAAACTGTTAAAAACATCCAAGAAGTAACAGAGCGGGTAGAAAAGGCTTTTCAAAATCTTTCGGGCAATGCAAATGAGGTACTTGAATATATTGAAACTCAAGTTAAACCAGATTATGAAATGTTAATAAATGTTGGTAAGCAGTATGGAGAAGATGCTTCTTTCTATAATGGGTTATCTACAGATATTATGACTTCAATGGATGATGTAACAGAAACCATTTCAGAAGTTAAAAATGCAATTGAAAACGTATCCTCAATTGCGGAAGAATCGTCAGCTAGTTCACAGGAAATACTAGGGAGTATAAGTGAAACTAATTCAGCAATTCACGAGGTTGCACAGGCTGCTCAGAGCCAAGCAGAACTTGCTGAAAAACTTAATGAAATGATTCAAAAATTTAAAATATAATCTAGATTGATATGTTTTTTCAGCCACTGTCTGAAAAATTGTAGTTGTTCTTTGGTGTGGAAATAGTGTTCGCCTTGCTCCATTACTTGTAACTCAAAATTGAAGCGTTTTGCAAATGCGGCTACCACATCAAATTCACATAAGTTATCTTCCGAGCCATAGAGAATTGAGGTTGGATTATTCCAAGCAACAATAGGATGTTCTTTCACGTAGCAGTAGTAATCCCAATAGAGTGTTTGTCCAATAGGTGTCGAAACTTCTTTTTCTGTTTTTAGTCTATTCTCACTTATGCTAAACCATGTCATCATATTATTTATGATACGTTCCATATTTACCACAGGAGAGAGAAACAAGCATTGTTTCAACTGCTCCTGTCTGTATGCTAATAGGCTAAAATATGCTCCCATACTACAAGCAAATAGACTTATATTATTTGATAATGATTTTGCATAATGCATAATGGTATTAAGGTCTCGAACACAGTTTTGGACCTTGCAAGAATAGTTTTCAGCCCTGCGCTCACCATGTTCAGGCAAATCGAAACTAAGCACTTGATAACCTAGTACTGTTACCTCTTCTGCAAATACAACAATCGCATCGTCCGCCTTATTTGACATATTACCATGCACCACTATGAATATTTTATCTGACTTGTCGCCCCATAAAATTGCAGGGATATTTTTTATTTTCAAATTTTGTTTTATCATTGTAATTTCTCCTCTATAAAATATATAAATAATTATATTATAATTAGCATAAATTAAGTAAATTTGCAATTTTTTAGAAATGAGTAATAGCATCAATATGAAAGTAACACAATTATTATTGTATTACTTTCAGAATATCAATACATTAAAACCCACAGTGAATTATGTAGGTTTACTTGTGCCGAAATAAAAGAAAATTATGACTTAACTCTATTGTTTGTCTTTATGATAACGCAGAGCTTTATGAACATCTGATTATATAAATAAAGGTAAATAATTCCCACTCCTATTATTAGGTATTCATGAGGAAATTTAGATTTTTCCACTGTATGGTTAATTTCAAGTCTAAAAGCATACGAACTGGCTTTTCGTAAATGCCAAGGTGAGGATACAATAACTGCTGTTCTCAAGCCTCTATCTTTCATAATTTTCTTTGAGTTTACTAAATTTTCATATGTACCCTTTGCAAGTTTTTCACGAATTATACTGCAATTAGGCACTCCTAATTCAATTAAGGTTTGTGCTATGACATCTGCCTCAATATAGTTATTAGCGACTGCCGCACCAGTGCAAATAATCACTTCAGCAATTCCTTCATGATATAGTTTTGCTGCTTTATTTATTCGCTCTCGCAGAATTGGTGACACGCTTCCATCTTTTTTTGCGGGATAACCAAGAACAATAATCACATCTTTTTTTTGCCCATTATTATAGGGTGCTTTCTTTAAACTGTTACAAAGAACAGCATACTCAATCATAAAGCATATTAATACTGCACATAGAATACATAATATTATCATTTATCATATCTCCTCTTATATGTGTCTATTACTATCATCTACCAGTATATAACCTATTCTTCGCATTTTTTAACAAATTCGTTATAATATATATATTTAACTATAACATAATTACTGCAAATTGAATATATTTACAATTATTTTAAATGAGTAATAGACCCAATCTGAAAGTAACTCAATTGGTATTGTGTTATTTTCATTAGTTGTGGAGATACTCATTCTCAATATATGTTTAGAGCAGATATTAATTATAATTATAATTTTAATGTTAATATAGAGGATATAGAAGAAGACACCTTAAAATATAAAGAAGACCATTTATACGAGTATTAGAGTAAAAATGTAGCCTATAGATTTCCTTACTGTCCACAGCCTCCAACTTTATTTGATGATGAAACTTACGAAGAATACAAAACCTCATTACATGTATTTGAAAGAAGGAAGAAATACATTGAAGGTGCACATCTCGCAAGTTTAATGCTTACTGAACAATTGAATACGCATAGTTTCTATGATTATATTAAAAGTAATAATAAACAGTATCCTGTATGTGCAAAAAATTCCATTCATCACCCATTGCCTCATGTTGACGCAGGAGTAAGGATGGTAGATTGTACTACAAATTTAACAAACTATGATAATAAACATATTTCAAAATTTGAAATTAATGTTATAATATAGCATAAAATAAATATGCAATAACTACTGAATATTAATAGGAGAGTGAAATTATGGATAAAAACGGTGAACAAGATAGAGAAGATAAACGCAAAATAGAAGAATATAAAAAAAATCCAATGTCTAATGTAGCGGATTCAATGAACCGTAAAATGGTTGGTGATTTAAGTCAGTTAACGAAAGGAGGTTGTCTTACAAGGATTATCACATCAGTTATAATTATTATAATAGTATATTTTCTCTCTCTCTATATAAATCATAATTAAGTAAATTATGTTGAATATCAACTAAAAAAGGTATAAAATACAATTAAAGAAAACCTTTTCTATAATATTGAATGCTAAAATTAATATAGTTGATTATGATATAAAAAAATTTATATTTATAGAAAACGTTTAAATATAACTTGAAAATGATAAAGTAATATAAAACTAGGGGGGAATATTAATGCCAATGCTAAATAATACAATTGAAATACTTAATTTTAAGTCTACTAAGATCCTGTTTGGAGATTTGTATGGACAAGAGGAAGAAATTATAGTTAAAGAGATGCTTAGGTATACTAGTTTAGTTAAAGGGGTTTTAGAAGGCGTAAAAAAATATGGGGCTGTAAACATAAACAGTTTATTAGCATGAGTGAGTTCATAATTGGGGTTGATTTAGGTGGAACTAACATTAAGGTTGCATTATTTAATTTGGATTTAAAATTGATCGTTGAAGTACGTAAGTCAACAGAAGCGCAAAATGGACCTGCATATGTTTTAAACAAAATCATACACATAGTTGAAGATATGATTGGAGATCTTAATATTACGGAGAAGTCAATCTATTGTATGGGAATGGGTATTCCAGGACTATTGGATCCATACGAGGGTAAATCATTTTTTTCACCAAACTTTCCAGGGTGGGAAAATATACATGTTGTTAACGAGATGAAAAAGAAATTCCACTTTCCTGTATTTATCGATAATGATGTTCGTGTAAATCTATATGGAGAGTGGCTATATGGTGCTGGATTGAATTCAAAGAATCTAATCCTTATTACATTAGGTACTGGTTTAGGATCAGGAATAGTTATGGATGGTAAAGTTATGTATGGAGAAACAGCTAGTGCAGGAGAAATCGGGCATATGAATATGTATAGAGAAGGACGTCCTTGCAAGTGTGGAAGTTCTGGGTGTTTAGGAAGATATGTTTCAGCAGTTGGAATGGTTAATACCTTTATTGAAAAATTAAATAAAGGAAGAAATAGTATAATAGAAGAGTGGGTTAATTATGATAATAGCAATATTGAGGCGCATATGATATCTAAGGCATATGATCTGCACGATAATTTGGCAATTGAAGTAATTCATGAAACTGGACGGATACTTGGTTTTGGCCTGGCAAATGTTATTAATTTATTTAATCCAGAGATTATTATTGTGGGTGGAGGTATGTCTTTAGCCGGGGATAGATTATTAAATACGGTACGTGAAACAATTAATGACCACGCATTAAAGATATCCAGCAATGCGTGCAGAGTTGTACAAGCTAAATTGGGTGATTGTGCTGGTATGATTGGAGCAGCTGCTTATGCTAGAGATAAGGTTAATAATAAAGAGTTAATTGTATAGCTTTAATTTCCTTTTCAAAAGTTGATACTACAGTATCTCTTAATGCTCTACAATGAGGACAAATTTCATTAGCCATTTTAACAACCTCAATTAATTTTATCAATATTATTTATTTAAAGAGTTCTTTATTTTCGGCAACAAATTTTTTACTTTAGATGACAAAAGGATATTTCAAACTAGACCTATTTACAACCGTCTATTTTTTTATAAAAACTCGTAATAATTGAATATCCAAGTATTAACGGGAAGACCCATATAAAGCTTTGATTACTAGTTATTAAAATACCAATTGGATATGATATATTTCGTACTAACTGATTACTACTATAGTATATGAAAACAGCAAGTGAAAAATACAATGAGGGAAGCCCCATTAATAAGAATTTAGGGACATTCATTATCCATGTTCCTTCTTTTTTTATTTCATGGATTAAATGTTCTAAACCAAGTAACAAACCTATTCCTCCATAAAAAATAATCATTAAAATATTTTGAAGATAAGGATGAGTATTATAGGTTTCTTGTGCATTTTTATTAATACCATCAAGAATGTGCTGTCCACTAAATACAATAAAAAGTATTATTAGGATTATAAAAAAATATTTTAACCAAGATTTCTCTTTCATAACATCCCTCCATATTTTAAAGTTGAATATTCCTATCTTTTGAGGATGATATGAATATTTACTTGATTATACTAATAATACCATAAATTTCAAAATAAAGTATAAAAACTTAATGTTAAAAGCTTACTTAAGGCTTACAGTTTCAGTTGATATAACCTTTATATCCGTAATAAAGGGTACAAGTTTTACCATGTCTTTTAATCCTTTTGTATTAACGATTATTACTCCAGTAATAGCAATTGCTTTATTGGGTTTTATCTCTTTATTTACAGTAATCACCATTTCCTTGCTTAAAATCCTATTTTTTAATTTTTCATTAACTAATGGTTGAACGGATTGTACAAAAATATTCTTATCGCTTTTATTAGTTAGGTTAATTGAATAATCAAGCTTATCTCCTCCTAATCCAATAGACGAATAGACGCTTACGAGTCTACTCTTTGTCTGGTTTTGAAGCGCCTTTGTCTGATTTTGAACCGTTATGATGTTAATAACTCCTACAAAGAGTACCAAAACACATAAGATAGAAGTTACTATTGTTAATTTTTTTGACATATCGAATCCCCCAAAAAGTTAAAATATTTTCTGCAAGTAAATCACAAGCTCCGTTCTGTTATTTACTTGCAGTTTTTCTAGTATTTTAGACACATAATTTTTCACAGTGCCTTCAGTAACAAATAAAGCTTCACTTATAGATTTGTTGCTTTTCCCATCAATTATATGTTTTGCCACGTCGAACTCACGGGGAGTTAATGTTTGTAGCAATTTCTCTTTTTCATCATTTTTCTTTTGGGCAGAATTTTCAATGGGTCTAGAGTTTAAAGCTTTAACAACTTTTTCAGTGACTTTAGGATTTAAAAAGATACTTCCTTCTAAAGCAGCTTTAATAGAATTTATTATTTCCTTTGAACCAGAATCTTTAAGAATGTACCCGTCAGCGCCATATTTTAGTCCCTGAAAAATATAATCGTCTTCGTCGAATGTAGTTAATATAATAACCTTTATGTTTGGGTGATTTTCTTTAACAAATTTTGTTGCCTCTATGCCATCCATAATGGGCATCCTTATGTCCATTAATATTACTTGGGGAGAAAGTTTTTTTAGTAGTTCAATTAATTGTTTGCCATTATAAGCTTCACCTATACAATTTATTTCTTCGTTCAAACTTAAAATTCTTTTTAAGCCTTCACGTACAATTTCTTGATCATCTACAATAACTAAATCAATCATCAATTTCACTTCCTATCTATAATTTAAAATACTTTTTATATCTACAATATATTTTCAGGGATTTTGCCTTCTATTGTAAAGCCAACTAGACCCTCAGACTTAAAGATGATTTCACCATTAAGCAAATGCACTCTTTCTTCCATACCCATAATACCATTAGAACGTATTATTTTTTTGCAACCTACACCATTATTTTCTATTTTGAAAATAATACTATTTGATGATTTACGAATATGAATACTAAAGGATGTAGCATTGCCATGTTTTATCCCGTTAGTAATTGCTTCTCTTAAGGTTTTATAAATACAAGTTTTAATTCCACTACTTACATTCTCTACGTTTTCATCAAAATCTAAATTAAACTCATATTTATCTGTTTGTTTAAATTTAAGGAAAATCTGATTAATATCCTTTCTTAGGCTAAGGGTACTATTTTCTTTAAGTACACTAACTGCTCCCCTTAAATTTTTCATGCAATCTTTAGAAAGAGAATAACAGTCTTGCATAGCTATTTTAGCCTTTTCTGGGTTTATAGTAGCAATATTTTCTGCATATTCTAAATTCATACTTAAGGCTACAAGTGAATGACCCATGGAATCGTGAAGCTCTTGGGCAATTCTAGTCCTTTCTTTTGTAATAGTGAGGTCCTCTATTTTTTTTGAATATTGTATTAATGTTAAATTAGTTTTCTCCAGCTCCTCATTAAGCTTTTCTTTTTTTACTTTTTCTATAATTATATTTTTAATTAAAAAACAAACTATAAGGTTTATAGCATAATTCCGCAATATGATTTCAAAATTATAAAACAAGATGTTTGAATATAATATTGCACTTAAAAAAACAAAGCTAACAAAATTAATAATAAATAAGCTTTTATAAATTTTTTTGATAGGTATAATCAGTTCTACAGTCAAAAGAGAACTGTATGTTACAGTATCAATTTTAGTTTTATAGGCAAGGTAACATATTATTAGATTGCTTAAAATATAAGAAATATATTTTACAAACTCATTAGAATTTATTCTAATATAATCATTTATAGCTAAAAAAACAATTAAGAATATAGTAATTATTTGAAAGTGACTTTGTAGTGTACTGTTAAAAATCGTTATGATAACAATAATTTGTAAAATTTTCAAGGCTAGAAATCTATTTTTTCCAGATAAAAGAAAATCCATAAGGCATACCTTCAATCATATTTTTCTTTATTATATCATAGTTCCGTATATCCATAGATAAACTCATGACTAAAGTACTATACCATATGATTACTTTAGTATATATTCAAAAGATCTTATAAAAAGTACAATATGAGCATAGTAAGAAATAGGGGGCAAAGAAATGCTTGAATTAATAAATTTAACAAAAAAATATGGTGAATTTACAGCAAATGATAATATTTCTTTTAAAGTAGAACAAGGTGAAATATTTGGGCTTTTGGGACCAAATGGAGCAGGAAAATCTACTATTGTTTCTATGATAAGTACAGTTAATCCACCTACAAGAGGTGACATAAGAGTTGATAACAAATCATTAAGAGAAAAACCTATGGAAATAAAAAAGATAATGGGAATAGTACCTCAGGATATAGCATTATACGAAGCCTTGAGTGCAAAAGATAATCTAGAGTTCTTTGGATGTTTATATGGTTTAAAAGGAAAAAAACTAAAAGACAGAACGTCTGAGGTGCTAGATATTATAGAACTAAAAGATAAAAAAGACCAAGCAGTTTCGGAATTTTCAGGAGGAATGAAGAGAAGAGTTAATATTGGTATTGCATTAATGAACAACCCAAAGCTTTTAATATTAGATGAACCAACAGTTGGAATAGATCCACAGTCTAGAAATCATATTCTTGAAACAATAAAAAGATTAAATGAAGAGAGAGGCATGACAGTAATTTATACTAGTCATTATATGGAAGAGGTTGAGTATCTTTGCAAAAGAGTTGCTATTGTAGATCATGGAAAGCTAATAGCGCTAGGAACTAAAGAGGAGTTAAAGGAAAAGCTTAAAGTTAAAGATACGTTAACAGTTACTTACAGCAAAGCGGATAAGGATTCTTTAGAAAAAGTTAAAAATATTGCTGGAACAGAAGAAGTTAGAATTAACAAAAATGAAATAGCTATGTTAGTAAATCAAAATGAAAAAAATATTATAGATATTGTTGAGGATATAAGAAATCTCGGAATAAAATTAACTGGTTTCAAATACGGCGAAGTAAACTTAGAAAGTATTTTTCTTAAGGCAACAGGAAAATCTTTAAGAGAATAATAAGGAAGGTGACAAATCTATGAATAAACTAGTCTGTTTGTTTTTACTAGACACTAAGCTGTTATTAAAATCTAAGGTATTTTATTTTAAATTGGTATTATTTCCAATTGTACTTGTGTTAATAATTGGATCGCTTAATAGTAGTCAAGTTACACTAAAAACATTTAATGTAGGATATTACAGCGATGATTCATCATTTCAAAGTTTAAACCTTTCCAATACTTTAAGGGATGATGTATTTAAAAGCAAGGATGTAAAGGAAGTAATAAATTTAAAATCGGTGAAAAGTTATGCGGAAGGTAAAAAATTAGTAAGTAATGGAACTTATGTAGCTTTAGTTTATGTGCCAAAAAATTTTACTAAAAACTATATAAATAATTCTAAGATAAACATTTCTGTTATAGGAGATAACAACAAATTAGATGATGTTTCAATAGTGAAAACCATTTTAAATAGTTTTGATAAAAATATTTCTATAAAGAGAGTTGAGCAAAATGAAGTTATAGAGGATATGGCTTTAAATAAATCAAATGTAAGGTCAGTAGATGTAAATAAGTTGATTAGTAATATACAAAATACAAGTGGTAATTCTTCTGAAATCTCAAAGATAGCTACAAGAAAGAATGCAAAACCTATAGATGTGATGCAATATATGATTATTGGAATGGTAGTAATGTTCTCTATTCTAACAGCCTTTGAATTAGCACATAGTATAGTTAATGATAAGTTAAATAACACCATGAATAGGATAAAATCCACACCTACAGCAAATTTCCAATATGTGTTTGGTAAAGTAATTGGAGTTGTATTTGCAATAATGGTTCAGATGATCACAGTAATTACAATAGGTGGAATTGTTTTTAGAGAGAGCTTCGGAAATATATTTTACATTTTATTAGTAACAGCAGTTTATGCTTTAACTATTGGACTGATTGTATTTTGTGCTGGGATAACAGCAAAAAATCATATGGAAATTTCAACTTTTGCTACACCCATTTTGTGGGGATTCAGTTTCCTTGGTGGAAGCCTTATAAGTAAAAGTAATTTTCCGAATAGCCTCCAAATGATCCAGAAAATAATACCAAATGGAAAAGCAATAAACTGTTATTTAGCAATTTGTGAAGGTAAGGGAATAGGAGATATTTATATGGATCTTGTAGAGCTTTTAGCAATAGCTGCAGTGTTTTTGATAATAGCTTTAATACTACTTAATAAAGGGAAAAACAACCTTTTAGTAAAAGATAATACGTCTAAAGGATAATTTTGAAGGGAGAGTAAACTATGCAGATACTAATTATGATAAAAAACCAACTAAAACTTCTTTTTAATAATAGAATGTCAATTTTCATCATGATTGCAGCACCATTATTACTTACTTGGTTATTTTCAATTTCAACTAGCAGTAGTAAAACAAATGTATATTTAGCGGATAATGATAAAAGTAAAGCCTCTAAGCAGTTAATAGCTATGATAGAAAAGCACGAAGATTTAAGTGTAACTATACTATCGGAAAAGGATATAAAAAATAAAATTGATAATGATGATATTAATAATGGCGCAGTAATAGACGCGGGATTTGAAAGAAGCTTAAAAAATGGCAAAGCATTAAACGATGTTAAACTTATTGAAAATTATGATAATCCTGATGGTCAAAATCTTTCTATCACTATTTTATCTGAAGAAAATGCTTTACAAAAAATTACTGCAGATTCAAAAAATGTTTCGAATGTTCTTAAGGTTAATAATGATGAAACATCAAAAAAACTTATTAACAAAGTAAACAGTGATAATAGTATATCAAGCTCTTATAAAGAGATAAACACAAGTCAAAAAACAGAAGATAAGACTACTGAAAGATTGATTGGGTTTTTAGTAATGTTTATATGGTTTGTTGTAGTTCAAGGTTTTAGAACTTTAATAGAAGAAAGAGAAAATAACACTTTTAATAGAATAAAAGGGATGCCAACAAGCTACTTGAAATATTTGACAAGCAAAATTATAGCTACTTATATATTAGGGCTTACAGTTATAACAGTAATACTTTTAGTAGGAAAATATGCTTTAAAGGCAAGTATAGTTAATAATATTTTTCCAGAGGCATCTATATTTGCAATATACCTGTTTGCTGTGGTTGGAATAGTAATGATATTTGTTCCTTTTGTAAAAAAACATCAGACATTTACTATATTGGGGTCAGTACTAATGGTAATAACCGGTATGCTTGGAGGAAGTTTTTTTTCTATGGATGAACTAACAGCCCCAAAAACACTTCAAATTATATCAAGATGCATGCCTGAAAATTGGGGGATAAAGGCACTAAAAGATGTGATTTTTAACAATTCACCTCTAAGTTTAGAAATAAACAGTATAGTAATATTACTTTCTATTGGCATATTAGGGCTATTAGTATCAACAATATTAACAAATATTAATATGAAAGCTGAAAAAAGCTTTTTAAAATAACAAAAATAGGAGTGATTAATATGAGTCTAAATTCGATAATGTGGGTAGCAGAAATGATTTTAGGAATAATATTAAATGTATTTATAGGAAAAATAGCAGTGTTTATATTTAAAAAGGATGGTACTGGGCCAAGAATAATTATAAGAGTTGCTGGAATAGTGTTATTCATTAATGGTTTATCAGCAATACTTAGTATACATTTATTGTAGAATAGCAAACACAAATATATTCAACAATAGATATTAAAGACTGCATTTTAGAATGTTTATGTAACTCAATTGGAATTTTATTATATTCAGAATATCAATACACACTTAATAAAGTAAACCCATATCTAATAATATGGGTTTACTTGTAATGACATATTCGAAGGTGGCGAATTAATCAATCGTCCCTACACTCATTTTGTTTATCAATATTATTGACCATATACTTTTGCGTCCAGGGACAATTCACTAAACATTTTAAGCAACCAGCACAGTGGTAAACATCAACTATAAAATCTCTATTCATATCTGGTTCCCATGTAGAACCATGGATAGCACTTGTAGGACATATATCCTTACATACAGTACATTCTCCACATTTAGGCATTATTATTGAACGATTTTCAATAGGTAACGGTGCGTTTGTCAAAATGGTACACATACACAACGCACTTCCGTATTCTTTGGTAACTAACAAGTTACTTTTTCCAATCCAGCCTAATCCAGCCAATATGGCAATCTTTTTATGTGGAAGTGGAGTGGTTTTAGTAGTTTCATCATAAAATCCATGTATTAGATTTTTTTCTGATTGTGCAAAGGCTTTGTATCCTTTTGTAATAATAAAATCAGCCGTCCATTCTGCAAGTTCATTAACAAGGTGTTCCTTTTCTCCGAACTCGGAATGATCTGCTATGTTTCTTTTTGATAGGCGAAAAATATAACCTTCGCTTAGAACTATTCCTATCAAAATAGCAACGCTGTAACCTCTATTTTCTTTTAGCGAGAGCATTGAGATATCAACTGTCTTGATAAATTTAACACCACGATGATTTAATGCAGAAATTAACTCATTCATTATATGCTCCTTCTAAATATAATGTTGTTTTAGGATTGAGCAAAGGCTATATTAACCATTAATTGTTATGCGATAGCCTTTGATATGCATAAAACTACAATGATAATCCAATTATTTACAAATTATCAATAATCAATATAGCATCTGCTTGCAATCTGCATTTCTTTAAATCAAGTCCGCTAGTGATTCGAATTGGTCCGCTGATTATCATCTGTTCAAAAGCAGTTTGAGATAAATTCATTTTTTCCCGCAGCAAAGAAGATACTTTAAGTCGAGATGGATAAGAGCTTTTTATATGCAATTCTATAGGAGTGTTGAAGTTAATATTGGCCCCTAGTATTTTATACTTTGGGAATCCAACTTCAGCTCCATTATTGCGTATTAACTCTGTATCCATAGCATATCTTTTGGCAAGTTCTCCATTGTTGCTATAGAACCCCTCTAACATTTCAGGGGCAATACTTTTAGGATTGATGCGAGAGTAGATAGTCATATTCCAAGTAGAATCGCAATCTGAACATTTATAGATTAACCATATATCTAAATACTTGCGTTGTGCATTTATTCGAAACAACCCGGAGCAAAGGTGCGCTGTCTTTTTGCCACACTTCTTACAATATTTAATTGCAGGTGGTGATGATAGATATTGTATATCCCAGGTTAACTTTTGCATGAAATTCCTCCTTCCTATTAGAAACTAATAGGAAAGATAACAGGTGGATTGTTACAAACTTTTTTCATCATAAGTCCTCCTAATTTAGTATATTTTCTACTAAAATTGTACCATTCGAGGATATAAAGCTAAACCTTAAAGACAGTTAATAAAAAAAAATGAGCCAATACAATAAGAAAACGGATAGAGGTCCCCGCTCCCCATTCCTTTTTATTGCTTAGTTAATTAGTAGTTTATAGGCTGAAAACATATTTGTCGAGAAAATGCGAATAATTATTCGATTTACTATTGACATTATGTACAGCGATCTTTATAATATGAAATGCGAATGATCATTCACAATTTATATTAAAAGGGAAATGATAATAATGATGAATTTAGTTTCCCAAAATTATCAATTTAAATTTCAATTATTAAGATTGTTGGGAGAAGCAACTCCAGAAGCAACTACTATTTTATTATTAAACATTTCCACTTTAAAAATTATCGTAAAGTGGAAATGTCAAATTATTAATGGGGGGGAATTTATATTATGAAAAATACTATCTTTTATTTCACTGGAACAGGAAATTCATTAAAAGTAGCTCAAGACTTAGCTATAAAATTAGGTGATTCAACTATTGTTTCGATTACTAGTTTTTTGAAAAAAAATGGAGAAATTCTAATTTCATCTGAGAGAATTGGAATTGTTTATCCAGTATATATGTGGGGGACTCCTAAAATAGTATCTAAATTTATAAAGGTAATTTCACATAAGAATAAAGATAAGTTCTTTTTTGCAGTAGCAACTAATGGAGGAAAAGTAGCTGGTTCCTTATTAGTATTGTCTAATAAACTATCATCAAGGGGATTTAAGCTTTCGTTAGGTTTTTCACTGAAACTGCCTTCAAATTTTACACCTAAACATAGTGCAGATTCTATTGAAGATCAGAAGTCTTTATTTATAGTTGCAGAAAAAAAATTAAGTGAAATTGCTTTATTAATAAAAAATAATGAGATTGCTAAAATAGAACGAGGTACATTTAAGGAGTGTCTTCTAAAGACAAGTATTTTTTATAGAATTATCTCACCATTTATTCCTAAACTGGATAAGATTTTTGTGGTTGATAAAAATTGTATTTCATGTGGGCTATGTGAAAAAATATGCCCAGTTCAAAATGTTATATTGAAAAATGGCAAACCTATCTGGGCACATAATTGTGAAATGTGCTTTAGGTGTTTAAGCTATTGTCCAAAAGATGCGATACAATTTGGCAAAGGTACTATAGGAAAAAAACGATATAAAAACCCTTTTATTAAGGTTAATGACTTATAAGAAAAGGCTACTAAGTGGATTCTATATCCATTATTTAGCCTTTCCTTAATTTGTAGTTAAGGAAATTAACCTAGCTTGTAGAATGACTAATTATCTTAGATGTTTTTAAGAATTGTTTCAATCCAACTAAAAATACGCTCATTTCCAATCAGTTTAGCTCCAACCTGGCAGTGAAATTCAGCTCCTTCTTCAGAGGTAAACATCATATAGTCTTTTTTACATAGAAGTTTTTCATACAAAGGTTTTGCTTGTCCTCCAAGTAATCCATCATTTTCGGCATCGAGAACCAGCGTAGGGCACTTGATTTTTTCTGCTATTCCTTTTAGATAGAATTTATCACCCTTTAATACCAATTCAGCTGGATTATCAGCTCCAAATACATACATTCCATGTGAAATAGCCCATCTCGATTTTGAATTAGTCTTCATTTCATCATACAAAGATTTATTAAGTTTATCAGGATTAGAATGTGCAAAGGTTACAAGTTCTTCTCTTGTGGTATCTGTACCATGTACATAACCTCCTAAAAAATCATATACTCCTCCATTTGCAATACAGGCTGCAATACGGTGTTCAAAAGCAGCAGCTCTTGGAGCAAGATAACCACCTAGGCTTTCTCCCCATAAAACAATCTTATCTGGGTCTGTTTCTGACCTTGAAATCAAATAGTCTACAACGGGGATAACTACTTTCTCATAATCGTGTCTGAAAAATAAGTTCTGTTTTCTAGCAACCTCACCCTGCCCTGGTCCCTCAATAGTTAAACAATTCATTCCATGTTCCAGTGCTGTCATGGCTAATCCATAGAATTCTTCCTTTGTACCATCAAAACCTGTCATAGCAATTAATACAGGTTTTGGCTCATTTGAATTTTCTAATCTGTAATAGTGACCTGGAAGTGTTGTACCCTCATATTGAATTTCTACTCTTTCAATAAATGGAGTATTAAGCTTCATAACATACGAAAAACATTCAAGACTTAACTCATATAGTTCACTCATTTTAGAATCGTTTGGATTTTCGTGCATATAGAATTCAGCTGTTCTGTAATAGTTAGAGGCTCTAAGATAGGCTTTTTTAGCGCTAACCATATGTCCTTCTAAGTAGCAGTCATCAGCAATTTTATGAAGCCTTTGTGCTGTATTGCTCCATTCATCACACCAGCTTTTATAATCTCCTTCTTTTATTCTTTCAGCAGTAGAAATAACTTCTCCGATGTCAGAAGCTCCAAAAGTTGATTCTCCAAGTAATCTTATTAACTGAAATGCAAATTGGTCGTCATTAAAAATTAAATTTTTCATTTTCTTTCTCCTTTATAGTCAAAAGTCGAATAAATATTCGCTTTACTGATTATAGTCTTGCGTCAGATCATTGTCAATAGAAAATGAACAATTATTCACTTTCTATTGACAAAAAAAATTTATACTATAAAATGATAACTATACTAAACTAATTATTTGATTAATACTTGTTATGGAAAAGGAATCGCTAATTAATAATTCAATAACTTAACACAATAAACAGTACTAGTACGAAAGGAATGAAAATATTTGTGGAAAACAGGAGAAATTCTAGAAATTTGAAACAAACCAGAGCTTTTAATACAAAAGAAAAAATATCAGAGACCGCTTATAAGCTCTTCTGCGAAAAGGGGTATTACAAAACTACTTCTATTCAAATCGCAAAAACTGCTGGTGTTTCAATAGGTTGTTTTTATTCTTATTTTAAGAATAAGGATGTAGTATTTTTGGAAATATTAGATTTATATAATAGGGACTTTTTACAAGTAACTAATGAAATATCAGACATGTTAGAGCAATATAAAAAAGATAAAAAAGGGTGGCTATTATCTATCATAAATAAGTTGATAGATATTCACGAAGCCTCAAAAGATCTTAATAAAGAACTTAGTACGCTCTACAATTCAAATTCCACAGTAGCTTCTGTACTTGATGAGCAACATAATAAAATAAAACGATTTATTATTGATTTTTTGAAAAAGTACAAAAGCGATGTTAAAGTAGATGACATAGATGCAGCGGCTATTATTGCATATGATATTATTGATTCGATTGTAAATAGAATTGTTTTTGATAAAAAAGATATAGAGCCTGATAGAATATTGCAAGCTGGAATCGAAGCATTAAATAAGTATTTATTTGAATAATAGCATGAATTAATTTAGCATATTTTCTACTAAAATTGTACCATTCGAGAATATAAAGCTAAACCTTAAAGACAGTTAATAAAAAAAATGAGTCAATACAGTAAGAAAACTGCATTGGCTCATTTGAATAGTTACTCAATATTTTTTTGCTGCCTTATTATCCTTTGTATACTTTTCAAGGATAAAAAATATTTTCTAGATAAATCCTGTGAACTATGACCCGCAAAATAGTCTTCATAAATCTGTGTATTGCGTGTATATAATTCTTGGCGGATAGATGTCCCCGCTCCCCATTCCTTTTTATTGCTTGATTTTCTTGGAATATAAATAAACTCACCATCTACATATTCCTGCACCTTTTCAATCAAATCATTAGGTAGTATATAAATTACTTTGTTATAGCTCATTTTTGCCCTCCTAAAGGTTTTGTTTCTATTAGGAAAAGCAAAGGCTATGTGTTTTAATTGCTCGTTGCAATAGCCTTTGCTATGCAACAATAACGATTGGATTAAGCATAAACTTTCAAACCTCCTTTTACATGATCTTGCAAATTATAATATCATACTTATATTACCACAAATTCCAACACTAGCTATTCCATAAATAAAAAATTACAGTAAGTTTAACTTTGAATCTTTTTCTGTAATTAATCTTATTGCTCTGCACGGATTTCCATATGTAAAAGGCATTATAATCTTTTTATGCTAAAAAATTGATGTTTTATGCCACATTTATTGTAATTAATTCAAATTTAATGTAAGCTAGGATTATAAGAACAAAGTACTTAATTATAGGTTTGTTGTTAATTAATTATTTTGTAAATAAAAAGTATAGTGAGGAAGAATGAAATGGGAAAAAAGAAGGAATTTAATAGGTATAATATTCTTTATATAATTATGCTAGCTATATTTATAGCACTAGGTGCAAAGTTATATTATTTACAAGTTTTCAAAGGAGATTATTACAAAGCGGAGGCTGAAACTGTTAATTCTGCAAAGCTTGTAACAGTAGCGGCACCAAGAGGACTCATAACAGATAAAAACGGAATAAAACTTGCGACTGAAGTACCGGGTTATAACCTTACATATACAAGTACAACTGATAAAAGTAAGGATAACAAACAACTATTTACAACATTACAAAAAGTATTTAAAATTTTAGATGATAATAAAGAAGTTCAGACAGACAGTTTTGAATTAAAGATTAATCCATACAGATTTGAATTTACTTCAAGTGACTCTAAGGTAAAACAAGCCATGTTGTTAATATTTTTAAAAAATAGGAACTTCCAAGATAATATATTAAAAGTAAAATTTAAAAACAGAAAAGAAGGAGAATTAAGCACCTCTGAGAAAACTATGCTTAATAATGAACTTTTAAAATTAACCCCAGAACAAATATATAATAAACTTCTTGTTGATTATAAGGTAAAAGATGGAATTGCAAGTTTGAATATAAAAGCAACTCCAGATGTAATAAGAAGATATTTAATTGTAAAAGATAGCATCAAAATGAACTTTTATTCTGCTAATAAATCAATTAATGTAGCAACTAATATAAAGAAAGATACTTCACTTATATTTGAGCAAAGCCTCTCAGAAATGCAAGGTTTTAAAGTAGAAAATCAACCTATGAGGGAATACTCTTATGGCCAACTTGCTTCATCAGTTCTAGGATACATTAGTAAAATAAACTCTGCTGATAAAGCAAAGTACGCAACAAAAGGGTATGACACAAGTGTAGATTACGTTGGAACTGCTGGAATTGAAGCCGTAATGGAGAGTAGTCTTAAAGGGACTAACGGAGAAAAAGATATAAATGATGATTCTGTGGCAATAATTAAAAATACTGCTCATACTAAGAAGGCGGTTCCCGGAAAAAATGTTCAACTTACATTAGATGCAAATTTACAATATGCCACAGAAACCACTTTAAATAGTGAAATGAAGAGAATACAAAGCGAGGGAACGGTTAATGGTTTAGATGTATCAAATGCTACAAGAGGTGCAGCTGTTGCCATAGATATCAATACTGGTGGAGTACTATCACTTGTAAGTCTACCAGGTTATAATCCAAATGATTTTTCTACAACGCAAGGTTTAACTGAGGCTCAATCACAAAAATATTTTAATCCAGATTATGAAAAGATGGCAAAAGCTGATGGGATATCAGATTTAACTGATTATATGTTTCCAATAGACAAAAGTATAAAGGGAAATACAACCATTAGAAAGGATAAGTTCGATTATTATCCGAAATATTTGTACAATTATGCAACTATGTCACTTATTCCTTCAGGTTCCACATTTAAGCCAATGACAGCAATTGCAGGGCTTGAATCTGGAGTTATAGATGCTAATTCAACTTACAATGACCAAGGTGGTTATGATATGGGTGGAGGACATTGGAATCCTTTCGAATCAGATGGTGCACTCGGTGTTGTAGATGTAGTTAGTGCAATAAGCAGATCCAGTAACCCATTTTTTATGAATGTAGGTCAGAATTTAAGAGAAAAATTTGGTGATGATAGTTTAGCTAAATATGCCTGGATGTTTGGCCTAGGAGCTGATCCTAAGGCAGTTAATCCAAGTACAGGAATAGAAATAAGTGAAAATTTTGGGCAAGTATATAATACAGTGTCGCAAAAAAACTTATCAGCGTCACAATATCTTTTGAGTATTGAGCAAGATTTAACTAATGGAGTTTCATCAGCAGATGGGTCAAAATTCTCACCAATAGATTTATACGATAGAGATGATGATACTAGTATTGTTTCTGATGGTAAAAAACTTTCAGAAATAAAAACACAAATTAAAAATTATATAAGGGATTCTGTAAAAAATGGAACTTTCTCTAAAAGTAATTATGTGGGTTTATTTAAGCAATTAATTGCTGCTGATCCAGCCTACAAAAATCAAAAATTTACTGCTGCTAACATAAATGCAATCGTAACTGATGTATACTATCAAGCAGTGCAAACAGGTCATGGTTCATTAGGTTTACCATACAATATGTTTATTGCATCAATTGGTCAAGGCATGGACAGTTTCACACCTCTTCAGATGGCAAATTATATAGCAACCCTTGCCAATGGTGGGACAAGATATAAAGTTCATTTAGTTGATAACATAAAAGATTCTAATGGGAAATTAATATCTAAAACGAAACCTGTTGTAATAGATAAAGCTGCTATGAGTACTACAACTAGATCCCTAGTTATGCAAGGCATGAATGGAGTTACTACAGGCGCAGGTGGTGGTGCTGATGGTACTGCGTATGCAGCACTTGGTGATTTTCCTATCCCTACTGGTGGTAAAACAGGTACAGCTCAATTTACAAAAGCTGAAGTACAAAGTAAAATTGGTAGAGGCGATTATGCATGGTATGTAGGTTATGCACCTGCTGAAAACCCTAAAATCGCAATATCTATAGTTATATTTGATGGTGGTTACGGTGCTGATGCTGCAAAGGTCGCTAGAGGTATGTATGAGAGTTATTTTAAAAATGATCCTCGAATGAAACAGTATCAAAATCATTATGACATAAAATTAAAAAAGATTAATTAAATATAGTACCCCCACATCATTAGATATGGGGGCTACTTGCGATGAAATATATGAAAAGCGCTAAGTATTCGTGAGTATGCCGTACTTTTTTACAGAGAAAAGAATAAAAGAGTTTTTGAGGCATATAAATAGTTTGAGGTGATAATCATGGGGGATTTATACGTTGAAGCATTCGATCCTAAAAGAAAAAAGTATTATTTTAATAACTGTTATGAAAATTTCTGTTATAAAACTAGGCATGGTATCTGTTCATTAGATTTAACAGAAAGTGAAATAAAGTCGATTCCAATTGAAGTACATCCAATGAAAGATAATGTTAATTATTGTAGAGATATTTACAAGTCTATAATAAAAAATAGACAACAATATCCTGTATATATTAGTAGTAATAAGTGTGACCACTATACAGTTAAGGATGGTCAGTATAGGACATGCATTGCAAGTAAAAAAGGACTAAAATTAAGGGCACAGGTATCTCAAAATGATAAGATTTGCAGTGTGTGTTATAGGGAGAATAGCATTAAAAACTCAATAAATGATATAGAAAATAGGGTAAAGAAAAGTACTTTTAGAAAGACTATATTTCATAAAATATTAAAAAAAGAGCTTCAAAGTAATTTTAAGTATAGCCTGGATAAATGGAAAAAGGATTTGAGTGATTATGAATCAGAGAAAGAAAGAGACTTTAGAGAATTCTAAGAATAATAATTATAAGGAACTCTTTATATGAAAAATATAATAGTAAAAGGGTTTTCAGGTACAATTAAAAACCACCTGAAGTTCAGATGGTTTTTAATTGTTATTTATTAAACTTTATATTTATCTAAAAACTGTTTAAGTTTATCAGAAGATTTTGTAAGATTACTAATAGATAGAGCTATTTCTTCAATAGAAGAAACTTGATCTTCTGTTGAAGCTGCGACTTCTTCACTTGCAGCAGCATTTTGTTCGATTACATTAGAGATGTTATTTATTGCTTTTTCAAGAGAAATTGAATTCTTATCAATAATTTGAGTTTTATTTGAAACTTCTATAATTTTATTACTTACCTTGGAAGTTGAGTCTTTTATTTTCCAAAAAATATTTTCTGTGTTTTTTATAGATTCAGTTTGTTCCTCCATAGATAAATGAAATTTTTCCATTTTTGAAACAGTTTCATTTATTCCATTTTGAATTGCTTTAATTAATTCTTGGATTTTACTAGTTGAGCTGCTAGATGACTCAGCTAATTTTTTTATTTCATCAGCCACAACAGCAAAACCTTTACCTGATTCGCCAGCTCTTGCAGCTTCTATGGAAGCATTTAAGGCTAACAAATTTGTCTGAGAAGAAATACCATTAATAATTTCAACAAATTCTACTATTTTAGCTGATTCTAATGAAAGATTTAATATTGATGATGCAACTTCTTGCGTTGTTGTTTTACTATCTACCATTTTACTATTTTGAAATTTAATACTTGAAATACCTTGTGTAACTACTTTATCTGTTTCTATAGCTAAGTCTTTCATATAAGTAGTAGCTTCAGTTACCTTATTTAAATCGCTTGTTACATTAACTACCATATCGTTACTTTGTTGAGCTAATGCAGACTGTTTAGTTGCACCATTCGCAACGTCCAAAATTGTTTCTGATATTTGTTGTGAAGTTTTAGCTGTTTCATCGGAATTTTTAAGAATATCATTTGATGAAGAAGCAACTAAGTAGCTCATATTTTTTGTTTCTAAAATTAAAGTTTTAATATTAATTATAAACTTGTTAAATCGGACAGTTAGAATTCCTAATTCATCATTAGAAAAAACAGTTCCCTGGATGGTAAGATCTCCATCTTCTGCTTTCTGCATAAGAACTTGAAATTGTTTTATAAACTTCTCTATGTTTTTATAAGTCCGTAATGTCATTAGTGTGAGTAAAATAATTAGACAAATGCTAATAATACTAATTATAAATAAATATAATACTAATTGTTTACTATTGTTTTTAGATACCAAATTGATAGTCGCTATCTGAGTAGTTGATTTATCCATTATCGTTTTAACTAAAGTATCCATATCATTAGTTGGAGGTTTATCCATTCCATTAACTAATGTATCAACAATTTTGTAGCTTTCTTTATTTGTTTTGTCATAGCTTTTCAATGCTGTAGTATAGTTAATTTGAAGTTGGTCAAGTTCGGTTGAAACCTTATCAACTAGGGCCGCATCTATTCCTAGTGAACCCATTGATGTCTTTAATCTCGCTAATCCTAATAATACCTCACTGTTATAGCTCGTAAATTGAGCAAGGTACGTATTATATTTAGATTGATAGGAACCTCTTAATAATAAATCCTTCCATGCTTGTATTTGTTTTTTATATGTTACTTGAATATTTCTAGAGTTATCAACTAAAGCAATATATTTATTTACTGTAGCTACATCATTTCTACCCTGACTGGCTGTACTATTTAATGAATTAAAAGTAAAAGCTCCCATCCCGATTATAAATATTAACATAAAAATTATTAAAAGTAATAAATTACCTTTAATGCCGCTGTTCTTCATAACTTCACCCCTATTATTATACTTTTTCTTTTGTTGTTAATATCTTTTTATTACGATCCATTATTGCATATAATAATCCTCCTTAGTTTTCTTTTTTTAATTCACCAATCCGTTTAAAAAAGGGTATGCCTTACTTATTTACAATTTCATTATAAAATATATATTTTATCATACCATAATTGCCATAAATTGAGTATAATTATATCTAAGTAACCTTTAACGTTATATAGGTTAACTGATAAAAATTTATTCCGGGAATATCAAAAAATTCAAAAAAAGTTCACACATTTTTTTATATTTTTTGATATTATATAATAATTAACTATATTTTTGAATAATACTAAAGAGAGCTACACAAAGTCTAATTTACCTTACAATAATTTATCATTTAGGAGGCTGAGAATGAAAAAAAATCAAAAGAGAGTCAGTGTATTTAAACTAGTCCATACTTGTATTAAAGAAAATGAGGAGTTATATATTAAATCAGAATTACCAGAAAAAGATTTAGTGAAGTTAATAAAAGTATTGCAAACTAAAGCTGTCAGTATTGAAAAGACTTTTGATTTATGCCCAAATGAAATGATGAATATATTACTTCAGTATGATGGTATTAGAGCATTTCCAAACGATAAAGATTTACAAGAATTGTATAACAAGAATGAGGAATATTTTAACTTTATAAAAATAGATTTATATAGTGTATGGAAAAATGGTATTGTTATAGATGATAAAGATTTGGTTGATATCAAATATATCAATCCAAATGCATTACAAATGATAAATAATTATATTAAAGATGAACCTAAAGTTCTTAGCAAACAAACAAGTTAGTTTATATTATTAAAAAGAGTTTAATAAGGGTAGTTATGAGGTTTACTATTAAATTGGTGCTTCATAACTACTTTTTTGATGGTTTTAATAGATAATAAAGGAGAAACTATATGATTAAATTTGATAATGTATCAAAGATTTATCCTAGTGGCAATATAGCAGTTAATTCTCTAAATCTTGAAATTAAAAAAGGTGAATTTTTTGTAATTATAGGACCAAGTGGATGTGGAAAAACTACAACACTTAAAATGATAAATCGGTTGATAAATTTAAGTGATGGTACAATTTATATAAATGAAAAGAAGATAAGTGAATATAATATCCATGAATTACGATGGGGCATAGGGTATGTGCTTCAACAAATTGGACTCTTTCCTCACATGACAATTGAAGAAAATATAGCTATTGTACCAGAACTTAAAAAGTGGGATAAACGTAAGATTAAGGATAGAATCACAACACTTTTGGAAAGTGTTGGTCTTAAGCCTGATAAATATCGTCATAGAAAGCCAAGTGAACTTTCTGGTGGAGAGCAGCAAAGAATAGGCGTAATTAGGGCACTAGCAGCTGATCCAGCTATCCTTTTGATGGATGAACCTTTTAGTGCACTAGATCCAATTAGTCGTAAAAAATTGCAACAAGATATGGTTAACCTACAAAAGAAGATTAAAAAAACTATTGTTTTTGTAACTCATGATATGCAAGAAGCATTAGCTCTTGGCGATAGGATTTGTGTAATGAGGGATGGGGAGATTGTTCAGTGTGATACACCAACAAATATTTTGAAAAGCCCCAAAAATGATTTTGTTAAGAACTTTTTTAAGTCGGGTAATGTTTATAACACTTCTATATTTAGTAAGCCTTATCAAGTAAGGGATATGTTAGATGCTGGATTTTGTGACTCTTACAAACCAGGCGATGGTAATTTGAGCATTAGTGATACTGAATCTATAGAGAACTTACTTAAGCGATTGGAAAATGAGAAAGACGTTCCAGTAAATCATTTGGGAGAAATTATTGGAACTATAAATCATGAGCACTTAATTAAATTTATTTCGCTTAAACTTGAAAAGGGTGGTGAAATCTCATGAATACACTAATTTCAACACTAATGCAGCGTAGGCAGCAATTAGGTACGGCACTTCTTGAACATATGCAGATTTCGTTTATAGCTATATTTATCGCTGTAATTATTGCAGTCCCACTGGGTATATATATAACAAGACATAAGCACCTCGCAGGACCGTTACTACAGATAGCGTCTATTTTTCAGACAATACCTTCTCTTGCTATTCTTGGGATACTTATTCCACTTGTAGGAATTGGACAGGTACCAGCTGTTATAGCCCTAGTTATATATGCTATTTTGCCTATACTTAGAAATACATATACCGGAATAAAAGAGATTGATCCTATATTAATTGAGGCAGCTGAAGGTATGGGGATGAATAGACGTAAGCAACTTTTTAAGGTCCAATTACCACTTGCAATGCCTGTTATTATGGCGGGGGTAAGGACGTCGATGGTACTCGTTATTGGAACGGCAACACTTGCGGCTTTAATTGGCGCTGGTGGACTTGGAGAGCTGATTCTTCTTGGAATTGATCGTAATGACAATAACTTGATCCTAGTTGGAGCAATTGCAGCAGCACTTCTTGCAATTATTTTTGATGTTTTACTGAGCTTTTTAGAAAAAGTTTCTTTGAAAAAATCAATGATAGCTATAGCTTTAGGTAGTATTATTATTGCATCCATTGTTATTGCTCCATATTTTTTTGCACAAAAGAAAGAAATTACTATTGCAGGTAAACTTGGTTCAGAGCCTGAAATACTAATTAATATGTACAAACTAATGATTGAAGATGAAACTAACCTTACTGTAAAGTTAAAACCTGGAATGGGTAAAACTAGCTTCCTTTTTAATGCTCTTAAATCAGGAGATATTGATATATATCCAGAATTTACAGGTACAGCACTTGAAACATTTGTAAAAGAGAAAGCAAAAAGTCATATTCCAAATCAGGTATACGCGCAGGCACGTATTGGCATGGATAAAAATTTTAGTATGGAACTTCTAGAACCTATGAAGTACAATAATACTTATGCTATTGCAGTACCAGCTAGCTTTGCAAAAGAACACAACCTTAATAATATATCAGATTTAAAAAATGTGCAGGATAAAATTAAAGCAGGATTTACACTTGAGTTTACTGATCGTGAAGATGGTTATAAAGGTCTTCAAAAGATTTATGGAGTGAATTTTGATAATATAAAGACTATGGAACCTAAATTGCGTTATACTGCCATAAAAGCTGGTGATATTAACTTGGTGGATGCTTATTCTACAGATAGTGAACTTTCACAATATAATATGAAAGTATTAAAAGATGATAAACAATTTTTCCCGCCATATCAAGGTGCACCACTTATGCTTAAGAAGACACTCCAGATTTATCCGGAGCTTAGTAAGCCATTGAATAAATTAGCGGGCAAGATTACAGATGCTGAAATGAGTAATATGAATTTCAAGGTTAATGTAAAAGGTGAATCAGCCTTAGAAGTTGCAAAAGAGTACCTTAAAAAGGAGGGGCTACTCAAATAGTGGATTTATATGTTCAACATTAAGTTTGCTTACAACTAATCTATAATTTTCACACATAGTATCCATTACTATATGATTAGCTGTATCTTCTATAAATATAATCATATAGGTGTAGATAGTGCAGTGACACCCTTATTTTCAATAAAGTCTGCACTATTTTTCCTTATCTACATGACATTTATCTTATCTAATAAAATTGAATATTATTTATCTTAAAATATTAATTAAATCGTAAAAATAATATTTTCTATTTCTAGGTTTTTCATCAGAATAAATTATTTTTGCTTCCACTAATTTCTTTAAATAACCATCTAAAGTAGTTACTGGAATTGTCATTCTACTCTTTATTTTATTTTTCGTGAAAATAGGAAATTCAAATATAACATCTATGACTTGTCTCATTTTATTACTATTTATTATTTTTGTACTTTTGTCCATAGCTACATTATAGAGTTCGTTTATTTTTTCTATTTTATCAATCAATTTATTTGATTCATTTATACATGCGGATAAAAAGAAGTCTATCCAATCAGAATAAATTTTTCTTACTGCAACAATATCTTTTTCATATTGATTTTCATCGTCTTCTTTATCTGTTACATTAAATCTAGTTGCATTTAAAAGATCATAATATTTATATTTATCTTTTTCTAAACTTTCACTAACAAATAAGTTAGCACTACTTATAAACCCTTTATTGTATAAATATAAAGGAATTAGTATTCTACCTATTCTACCATTACCATCTAAAAAAGGATGGATTGTCTCAAACTGTGCATGGATTAATGCTATTTTAATTAAATCATTAATATCATCATTTTCATTCATAAATTCATCTAAGTTACTCATAAAACTATCTACAAGCTGTGGTTCAGGTGGAATATATGAAGCATTTTCTATCTTGCTACCTTGTGTTCCTATGTAATTTTGAACAGATCTAAATTCTCCTGGAGTTTTACTTCCACCCCTTACCCCACCACCAAGTAATGTTTTATGTAAATTTTTTATTAATCTACTGCTTAAAGGCAATATTTTCAGCCCATACACCCCTTCTTGCAAAGCAATATAGTAGTTTGTGACTTCTTTAATATCATCCGTAACATTTTTTTCATCTGATCTATATTCTAACATTTCATCAAAAGAAGCTTTGGTACCTTCAATTTTAGAAGATTCCAAAGCTTCTTTTAATGAGAATAAATCCATTAAAAGATCAGGTCTTACTTTTGAACTTTTTAATTTTTCATTATATATAGCAATTTCTTTATTTGCTTGTATTACTTTATTAAACAATCTTTCCTTGTCAATTAATTTATCATTGGGCAATTTAAATGGTAAATATGGTTTTTTTATTTGAAAACCTCCTTATTTAAAACATTTTAACTAGTATTATCGTTACTATTAGTAATAAGTATACCATTTAAAACTAATAAGTATACTTTTTAGTTTTATTTAATTTTAAAAACATATTAATTCATAAAATTCATTTTGTGCTTTATAACAAGGTGTTATAGTGTATATACTCTAACAAATAGAAAACTTTATTTAAATATAAACCATATTATACATTATTTTTTTTTGATAGCTAACGTATAATATAATAAAGATAGTTGTAAAAACAAATATCTAGGAAATAAGCAAGTTAATGGAGGGTAATTATGTTAAATACATTAATAATTTATGAAGGTAGGTATGGTACTTCAAAAAAGACAGCAGAGATTGTAGCTTATATACTTGGTAATACTAAATTATGTACTGTAGAAAAAGCTCCAAAAAACTTAGAATATTATCAAAACATTATTTTTGTTTTTGGATTTTATGCTTATGATACTGCAAAAATGATTAAATCTTATGTGGATGTACTTAAAGAGCAGATTAGTATTAAAAAAATAGGTATTATAGGTGTAGGAATATCTAATTTTGATTTTCCAAAACAATTAATGGATTTTGCAACATTATTAAAACGAACTGAAGATATTTCTGAGTTTGTAGAAGGGGAATTACGCATTAACAAGCTCTCACAAGAAGATTATAATTCAATTAAAATGTTTAGTGAAAAATTAGGTATGCCATTTAAAGATTGTGGAAATTTTAAAACAGAAAATGTAATAGCAGTGGCTGAAAAATTCATAAAAATTATGAAAACACCTAATTTAAAAATGCCTAATAATTTACTTGCGAAAGAAATGGAAAAGTTTATAATAAATCATAATACTTGTGCATTAGCAACAGGAATAGGCACATTCGTAAGATGTACACCAATAGAGTATCAATATTATAAGGGCAACTTCTATATAATTACAGAGGGTGGAATGAAATTCAAAGGAATTCTTCAAAATAAAACTGTATCTATGAGTATAGCTGATAACTATAAAAGCATGAAAGATTTAAAAGGGTTACAGATATCAGGGTTAGCTATAATAGTACCCTCATTTAGTGAAGAATATTTTGAAGTATTTAAATCAAAGGAGATTGAATTAGGTGCATTAGAAAAATTACCTATAGAGTTATATCTAATTAAGGTTATACCACAAAAATTTGAGTTTCTAAATGCCGACTTTAAGAAAAATAACTTTAATTCTAAACAAGTGCTTACATGTTAAAGTATGCTACCTTTTGATGTAATAACACGTAAAATGCAACCTTTAGAAAAAAAGGATATGTGATACAAAAAAATAATACTTAAGTTAATTTCATTGATATTTAAGGGGGTTAAAAATTGATGAAATCTAATAAAAAGGTTGAACTTAGAATTCTAAAGGCTATTCTCTGGATATATATAATCTTATGTATTTTAATAGCTGGATTAAATTATGGATATGCAAGTAGAGCCACACCCAAAGTAGCATCATTTATAACGTGGCTTTGGCAATTTTATGAAAACTGGGTAAAGACTTTATTCATAATTATTGGCAGTTTCCTTACAATTAGAATTGTTGGAACTTCTAAAAGGTCAGTAATGAGAAAAAGAAACCTAATTGGATTTATAGTTTCTGCACTAATCGTACATATTACTGCTCCTATACTCCTTAATAACAAAGAATTATATTTCTTTGCTATGCCATTGCCGTGGACAACGATACCCTTACAGCTGCTATTTCCGAAATCATCTTTTTATCTTAGTAGCTATCCAATTTGGGGAGAAGCTGGGATATCAGCTGCTCTTATATTTTATGTCTGTGTCAGCTTTGTTGTTTTAGTGGGAACCTTATTATTTGGTAGGCGATTGCAATGTTCAACCCTATGTTTGTTTAATGGGTTTGCTTCAGAAGTATTTGATCCAGTAATTCCTCTAATTGGGAAAAATAAAAAAATGGAGCCAATAGTAATTAAAATTTTTTCAGTTTTAAGATGGGTGTTTCTATTGATTTCAGTTTTTTTTACTGTTTGGTGGATTTCATTATTATTAGGAACACCAATAACAGGAAATTTCCAGATGATTAGTAAAATTGAAAATTATAAGTATCTCACTACGGAACTGATGATAGCGATGTTTTTTTGGGTGGCTTTTATTGGTAGAGGTTATTGTTATTATTGTCCATTAGGAACAGTCTTATCTTTCCTTGGGAAAATAGCTGGTCAACGAATTATTACCAATAAGTCAAAATGTATACAATGTGGCCAATGTAATTTAGCATGTCCAATGTCGATTGATATTAAGAGCAAGGCTCAAAGCGGTGATGATGTAATGAATATTCGTTGTGTTGGCTGTGGTCACTGTGTAGATGCTTGCCCAGTTAAAACACTGGGTTATTCAACCAGATTTTCAAATTGGATATTAAATAAGATAAAATAAGAAATTTCTTATTTTATACTGTCAAAATTTAAAAAGAGTAATACATAAATAGTATTACTCTCTTGGTACATTTTATTCGTTTGTCTACTTTAAGGGATATAGGTCCACCTTAAGCAGTATCTTTATTTACTAATTTGTATATTCTCCAAGTTTGTTTGAATTTTTTGCTGTATTGTATCAGCCTGCACTTGAGTAATTACTTTACTTTTAACTAATGAGTTTAATCCATTAATTACATTAGTGTTATTTGTTGTCTCAGTTTGGTTTGTTGAATTTGTTGTGCCTGTTCCTGTTGTATCTCTTGTACCTGGTGTTCTTGTTGATTCTGTTGTACCTGTGGATCCTGTTGCTCCTGGTGTTCCCGTTGTTCCTGCATTAGGTGTTGCTACATTACTATTATTTGTCACTGAACCTTGTGACATATTCTTTGTTATTGCTGAAAGTACCTTTTTCGATTGGGTATTTGTTATTGTTTTTGCAGTAACTAGTTCTTTAAGAGCATTAGAATAAAGTGTTTTCATTGATGCTGTTGATATAGATTTATTAGTTTGGGTAGTGTTATTCATTGGCGTTTTAGTAGAACTTCGCATATTACAGCCAGTAAATACTAAAATGGTCATACTAACACCAATTAATATTAAAGAAATTTTTGTGTTTTTCATTTTTAGCCATCCTTCATGTATATTTTTTATCCTTTTGTTATTTAATTATGATTAGGATAAATGTATGAAAATATACTTGAAATGAAAAAATAAAGCTCAAAGGCATCCCTCAGAGCTTCTAATTATTCACCCAAACATGGGTGATTTAACCAAATACTTACTATACAGTTTACTAAGCAATGCTATTGTGTCACTTTCGCTAGCTTAGCTTTTAATGAAATTTATATTGTTTTATATGACCGATGTGAGGTAAAAATGATATAATTAAATAAATCTATTTTGTGTATGCCGTTGATTATATCATTTTTTAAATTAAGAAGATAAAGGGGTTAATAATTATGGACAACGAGGCAATCAAAAAATACATAGGAAAGTGTTGCAATATATTTGCAACAGGGGGACTTGGTTTAAATGTTGAAATAGGGAAAATAATTGATGTAAATGGAGATTGGGTTGAAGTCCAAACTAAAAAAGGTATGGAACTTATTAATGTCCAATTTATACAATGTATTAAATTAGATCCAAATAGATAATAGTTATTATCTTGAATGTTTTTTGTTTTTTTGCAAATAGAGTATATTTATAATAGTAAAGAGTGACCAATAGACTCAAAATGAATGTAACTCAATTATGTTACATTCAGAATGGTAATATAACATAAATGTAGCAACCCAATATCTAATTGATATGGGGATTTTATCATTAAATTGAAATCCTCCCACATAGTATAGAAATTAATTAGGTAATATTTTAAACAAATAATACAAAAATAGAACTGCTACTGTAACTTATATTTTTTCTCAATGGAAATGGAATTCGTATCATCCATAAAAATTTAAATATTTTTCAATATTTGATTACATATATTCAGCACTATGATTACTTGGGAATACATGATTTTGAGAATTTATGCCTTTTTCATTTAGGATTAAATTTGTACAATTTTACGAATATGACATAGACTATTTAATTATACTAATAATACCATAATTAAAAAAACAAAGTATATTTACAAAGATTAAAGCATGGCATATAGTCTTAAAGTGAAAGTAACTCAATTACCATTGTGTTACTTTCAGAATATCAATATACACTTAAAATAAGTAACCTCTCATCATAGATAGGGGTTACTTGCGATGAAATAGAAGAAAATTAAGAATTAATTGTTACTGCATTGAAGAAATATCATATCGAATCATTGTAACCTCGTTTTTATAATTAAAAAATTCAAGAGTTACCTTACTCTTCTTGTCTACATACCCAATTACTGATACACCAGTATCATCCATCCTCTTATAATAATTTGTACCATAAGCCTTAATGACATCATCAACTGAACTTTTTAAAGTAATACCTTTGCTTGTTTTTATACTTTTATCAGATTCATCATCTATTATTATTCTAATAATTTGTCTGTTTTTATTTGTAGCAATAACCAAACCATCATTTAACTTGTAGTAGTCAAAAACAGTATTGTCAATTTTTTGAGAATTCGTTCCATACTTCTTTATAAACTCTTTACTATTAATACTCTTATATAATTGGAGGCCCCCTATATTCTCTTCATTGAAATTAGTTGTTTTAGTAAATATAAAACTACTTGACCTTAGTGAATATTGATAAGCACCAAAAGTGATACAGCTTATTGAAAGTAAAGTAATAATGATAATTCTAAATATCCTCTTAAAACGAAATCTTCTTTTAACAAATACCCATATAACCAATATTATTGTTACTAAAGTAATCATCAACAAGATACTCGTAATACCCATAATTTTTGCCCCCTTTATATTGAACAATATTCTACTATTATGACGCAGTTTTATACAGTTGCGACACAAATATATGAAGATAACGAATTAACTGTAAATAAAAACTACACTCATTTCTTTAATATAAATTCGACTGCTTCTGAATAATTCTCTACTTTTTTCACAACAAAATAATTCTTAAATTCTTTCGTCCACATATCCAGTTCTTCTTCTATTTCTTTAACTTCATTCATTATAAATACAATATATTTACAATCCGTTTTTGCCATTTCTGGAAGCAAAAAAGAAAATCCCCATTCAACATCTGCTTTAGCATCTTCAAATCCATTTCTTGCATCAAACACAAAATTGCTATTAAGATATTGTCTCATTAACCCTAACGCAAATGTTGTTGGTTTTCTATAATCATCTAAACAACAAAATTTCTTCCAAGTTAGAAATACTATATTATCCTTCTCAATGTATTTTACATTACAAAATTCTGAATCAAATTCGATTTTACTATTATTCATTATTAACCTCCGAATTATATAAATAGTTTTGCCTTTTTTTACAAGTTCGCCATAAAATATATATTCATAATGTATAGAAACGCTTTGATTATAGAGCTGGTATATCTTTGGAGTTTACATGAAATTTGATACAATTACGATTATATCCTGCTTTAGTAACGATAGCTGCCTCATTATTAATATCCTTTAATCGTATCTCAACTGTATCCGTTTGCTCCCTAAAGCCTCCCAAAGAGTATAGGAATTAATTAGGTAATCTTTTAAATAAATAATGCAAAAATAGAACTGCTACTGCTAACTTATATTTTTTCTCAATGGAAATGGAATTTGTATCATCCATAAAATTTTGAACATCCTCTAATTCAAGTTTCGCATATATCGCTAAAGTTTCGTATTTAATTTCAAACTCACTTATTAATACATCGATTACTCCTTTAATTCTGTCGTCTTCATTTATCATCAATATGCCATCAGATAGCATATAAATCATGTTTGATAAATATGCAGGCTCCTGAATATTTGAATTATTTTTACCATCCATAAAATCTTTTAACCATACATAATCTATCCCAATTATTTTACTCAAAGATTTCAATTCGATTTTAGAATTTTTAATCAGATTTTGTATATCTCCCCTAATAATACAATCAATCTGATTTATATTTTTACTTACACTTTGTCTTATAATATCTATATCCATACCCATATATATTCACCTTAACTTCCGTAATATTTTAAATATTTTTAAATATTTGTTTGTATATATTCAGCACTAAAGTATATTTATAACTAAAATGTTTAATTTTTTTAATTCTTCATATTCGTCATCTTCTAAATTCATATATGCAAAATGTTCATGAGCACAAATTGCTAATATTGTTCTTTCTTCTTTATAAAAGGTTAAGTCATCAAATTACGTACCTTCAATTTGATGGGGATATACAAATAACTTACTCATATTTGACATTAAGTTTCTAAATATATCACCTAGTATAAAATAACACATTTCAAATGCAGGTCCTCTAGACACAGGTGTCACTCGTGTAACCTTAGTGTATAAAAAATCTGCTGTCCTTGCATTAAAATTCTCATATTTTTCATCTTGGAATTCCTCACCTTCTAATTGGAACGCTTCATATCCTAATGAAGTAAAATACGCTAGTTCTTCTTCAAAATGATGATTTAAATATTCTTCCGCATCCATTTTTGTGTCACAGTAATCATCTATTAGGTCTCTATACCCATTAATGTTTTCATTATAGTCGAGCCGGCTTTGTTTATGCTCTGCAAGAATTAATGATTTATCTTCCAACTGCATTTGATTAAATTCTTCTTGTGAAAGTTTGCCCAAATGGCTCCTTGATAAAGACAGTTTATTACTTTTCCTACCAACAAATAATAATAACTCATTGAGTTCATTGCCATTTAAGTTTTCATTTATAAAAACCTTTTTCATACGTTCCCTCTATTCATCATTTATAGTATTTCTTTGCTTCATACTTTTTTACAAGTTGGCCATAAAATATATATTCATAATGTATAGAAACGCTTTGATTATAGAGCTGGTATATCTTTGGAGGTTACATCAAATTTAATACAATTACGATTATATCCTGCTTTAGTAACGATATTAAGGATAGCTGCCTCATTATTAATATCCTTTAATCGTATATCAACTGTATCTGTTTGCTCCATAATAGCAATCGCAGTCATTTTATATTCTGTCATATAATCCTCTAATAATTTTTGTATCTTATAAAGAGAGTTAAGTGAATTGTCTTGACTTTATTGCATATTTTTTTGTTTTAGCTCTGATAATCATGCCAATTATCAGTCCAATTAATGCAGGAAAAAAAGCAAAGAATAAACTTAGTATTTCAAATGTGCTAAATACTACAAACGGAATTATTATGCCGAGTAGACCAACAAATACAGGATAACACCAAAATAAATAACCTTTTTTAATACTAATGATAAGGGAAACAATTAGAGTTGTTAAAGGTATTACAATGTAAAAATTAAGCAAACAATAGCCCATTTCGGAACCCGCAGACAGAAATACTCCCAAAATATAAATTGCCAAAAAAATTAAGGTAGAAACTCCATAACATATTATTGAGATTTTTTTCGATGAATTAATATTTTTCATGGTTACACCTCCCCAAAATAAAATATAATCTTTGCATCAACATTAAATACAATTTTGGTATAACAATATATATTGGATTATACCATAATTACCATAAATTTAGCACACTTACAATTTCTTTATAATAGATTGTTGAGATTTTAAAGCATCTTAAAATGCCGTGAAATCAAATTTCATAGACACCCTGATTGATAAATTATTAGGAAAAGAATTGAATTGATTTGAGAATTATGAAGGTTTTTTTTACTAAGTGTAGAATAGTTCTATATAAGATAGAATTTTAAGGGGGAACTTGTCGTGGCATGTCCTTATTGTGGGAGTGAAAATATTCAAGTAGTATCTGAATCAAAGGGTTTTGGGGCAGGGAAAGGATGCTGCGGATTTATAATCTTTGGGTGGGTAGGTTTATTATGCGGACTTTGCGGTATGGGTAAAAGCAAAATAAAAAGAGTTTGTGCTAATTGTGGACATGTATTGAATTGATGAAATTTATTGATTATCCAAATTATATTAAAAAGACATGGTTATTTTTTTATAAGCTAGGAGCTGCAGGTGGATGTCACCAGATGCCCGAAAGAAGTTTCCGCTTTTTTGATATTCAATTTCCAGTATGCGCAAGGTGTACAGGTATTTATTTGGGCCAAATTATTGCAATACCATTTTTTTTAACAAATACAGTTTTAAAAGTATATATTTGTTTTTTATTTTTGGTTATTATGTTATGTGATTGGTTATTTCAATTTTTAAACATTAAAGAATCTACAAATTTCAGAAGATTTATTACTGGTAATATTGCTGGTATAGGACTTATGGGCTTATATTTTAATATATTTAAATTTTTATTGGCATTGATACGTTTATAGGATTTTTGCTTTGGTTCGCCAGGGCTTTGAAAATAGATGATTTTGACAAACAAATAGAAATGTATATAAATTAATTGACGCCACTTTGTAGGGTATTTTTGTTATACTTAATACATCAAGTTAGGGGCACTGACATTATTGTTAGTGCTATATTGTTATGTCTTAAAATAGATGGGCATAATATGAATAGTTATACAATACTAAAAAATACAAATAAGTCGCATGTTAGTAATATCCATATGCGGCTTATTTGTATTTTATTTAGAATAAAATTAATTATTACTTAGCAAGTAATTTATTTGTTATCCAAGTTATAGCGGCATTATTTACATCTTCACCTTGACTTCCATGAGGTGCTTTAGAGTTAGACATAAAAATATTTTCAACTCCAGCCTTGATAAGAGCATCTTTAAGTCTTAAACTTTGCTGAATTGGTACTAAACTATCATGTCCGCCATGTGCTATAAACATTGGTGGATCGTCTGAAGTTACATTATTTATAGGGCTAGCAAGTTCAGCTAACTTTACTTTAGCCCAATAAGGGGAATTAGTTTCATTTTTATCTCTAATGTCTCTAAGAACACCTACACCTTGTCCTTCCTTACTAAATCCAAGTAATATAGATTCATTTGATTTTGGAGAATCATGTGTTTCTACTGCCTCTTTGTGAGGTTGGAGAGATAGGTCCATCTCATTTGCCATTGTCAACAAATCGGTTGGACCATAAAAATCAACACAAGCCATTACTTTACTTGAATAATCAAGATTACCTCCAACGTTGCCCTCAAGTTCTTTTATACCACCAGTAGTAGCAAGCTCGGTAGCTAAATGTCCACCGGCAGAATTTCCACATACTGCTATTTTATCTGGATCAATACCATATTCTTTAGCATGAGCACGTAGATTTCTAATAGCGCCTTTAATATCATAGCTTTGTGCTGGAAAGGCAGCTTCTGAATTTAAACGGTAATCTATAGATACAAAAGTAATCCCGCTATTTAAAACTCTTTTAAAAACTTTATATGCTGAATCGCCAGCTATTTGATCAGTGGCTTTACCTGTTGGTTTTGCTGCAGGTTGAGTTTTTGCAGGGGAAGTAGTTGAAGGATTTTTAGGAGCATCATCAACTTGATAGTCACCCATAGCCCATCCACCTCCGTGTATATACACAAGAACAGGAGTGGCTTTAGTTGCACCTTGTGGTTTAAAAATGTTCATTTTTAAATCTCTTTTAGCTCCATTATCATTAGTTACATTAGCAAAAACTACATCTTTATATGTTGCTGCCATGCTAGTTTGATCTGTAGTTGCGGTAGCAGTTGGTACTGATGTTTTAGCTTTTTTTGAACATCCAACTAAAGGTAATACAAAGGTTGATATTAATAAAAGTGATATGGTTATAATTTTAATTTTTCTATTCATAATTTCCCTCCTCATGATTATATGTGATTACAAAAAAATAATTATTTTTAATTTAAGCATAGCGTTGAAACTTATTTTTTTTTATTTTGAAATTCTATTAAATTATCAAGAGTTCTTTTTAAGAAACTTTCATATAATACTACTTCATCATCACTAAAGCCATTATAAAAAATATCTCCAGCTTCATCTATAATTTTTTTATTTAAAGCCACTAGGATATCATTTCTATTTATTACCTTAACTAGGGTTTTACGCTTATCAGATTCACATGGTATAAGAGTAATATGGCCAGCTTTTTCTAGTTTGGCTAATGTACTGCTTAAGGTTGACTTTTGAAGATGAGTAATTCTAGAGACTTCTTTTATAGATATTTCATCTCTTCCCCAAAGTAAGAATAAGAGACGTGATTGTGCTGCTGTTAAAGTATCGATACCTGATTCTCTATGCTTTCTTGATAGAATTCTATCTAATAATGTATCAATTGATGCTGATAATAAAATAGCAGCTCCTTTTATAATATTCATTTTAACCTCCGGATTCAAAAAAAGTTTTATATAGTACTATTTTTAGATTATAGTACTATATAAAACCTTTTGCAACTATTTTTTTAAATAAAATTAGGGTTACAGGTTTCATATTAGATTTCTGTTAGAAAAACAAACTGTGGTTACAATTTTTTTAATAACCATCCAATTAAATTTAGATGGTTATTTTTTAGTGTGCCAGGCATGCAATTAACTAGGTGGTGCAAGTCAACTGTGAGGGTCTGTAGATAGTACTGGTCGCTTAAACATTCCTGAAGGTACTATATGTACACCAGATAGAGTATATTTATAATAGTAAAGAATGACCAATAGAATCAAAGTGAATGTAAGTAATTGGTATTGTTCTAAATTCAGAATATCAATACTCGATTAATAAAGTAAACCCATATCAATTTAGATATGGGTTTACTTGTGTCGGCATATTTTACTAGTTCGCCATAAAATATATATTCATAATATATAGAAACGCTTTGATTATAGAGCTGGTATATCTTTGGCGTTTACATCAAATTTAATACAATTACGATTATATCCTGCTTTAGTAACGATATTAAAGATAGCTGCCTCATTATTAATATCTTTTCTAGAACTTAATCTAATTTCTATTATTTGCTTAATGAACTTATTAATGTATCTAAATCAGAACTTAATTTTTGTAATAATGGTGTTTTACTTGTTTGTAGTGAAGCTATATTATTAAGGTCGCTTACTAAAGCTGCATAATTTTTGTTGGTTACATCAGTTTTAGCTATTTTTTTATCAGCAACTAATTTTACATCAATACCTTTTAATGCAGTTTTGTCAGCTTTTATAACAGCTTGTTGAGTTTTTAAAGCGTCTTTTTTAGTTTTTAAAGTTTTGTTAGTCTTATCTTGTGCTATTAATGTTTTAACTTGAACAAGCTTCCCTTTTATAGCAGCTTTAATTGTCTGATTAGTTTTATTGTTAGTCTTAATAGTTTGTTTTTCTAATTTTATTTGACTTGCATAAGGGACTCTAGCAGGATCTTTTTGAGTTGTAGCTGCCTTAGTATCTGATTTAGTTGTTAATGTTTGAGCACTTACACCAAGTGGTATTAACATTGATAGTGCTAATGCGCCTAATATGTGTTTTTTTATCATAATATTCATTCCTCCAATATTTAATATATTTGTTTATAAGATTAATTATATACTCAAAATATGGTATAACAGTTAAATGATTATGTGGAATTGTGTGAATCATACACATATTATACGTGTTTAGTATTTAAAAGGTTTTATTTGGTATACTTGTAGAAGGTAATTGATTAAAAGGAGATGTTTATAAAGCTATGAGTTATAAAATATATCTGGTAGAGGACGAAGAAAACTTAAACGATATATTGAAATCTTATCTTCAAAATGAAGGATTACAGGTTACCACTTTTCTAAATGGTCAATCCGCAAGAAATGCCATAGATAACGACGTTGACTTATGGGTGCTAGATATTACGCTTCCTGATATAGATGGATTTCAGTTGCTAAAAGAAATAAAGGAAAAAAATAAAGATGTTCCTGTTATATTTATATCCGCAAGAGATCAAGATATTGATAGAATTATTGGCCTTGAAATGGGCAGTGATGATTATCTCGCAAAGCCATTTATGCCAAGAGAACTTGTTATAAGAGTACAAAAATTGTTAAATCGAGTTTATAACAGTGATAAGGTTAAGCAAGTCATAATTATTGAAGGTTATACTATTGATATAGATAGGAGATTAGTAAAGTTTGATGATGAAGTAGTATCTATGACCTCAGGGGAATTCGATCTGTTACTACTTTTAATAAATAAGAAAGGTGGAGCAGTTACAAGGGCGCAGATAATTAACGACCTATGGGGAGATAACTATTTTGGAAGTGACAGAGTAGTTGATGATTTGGTCAGGAGACTTAGAAAGAAAATTCCTAAATTAAAGGTAGAGACCATATATGGACATGGATACAGGCTATCCTGTTAGAAAGGACTTATTATGAAGAAACTAAAGAATCGCCCCTTGGCTACACAAATATGGATTATATTCACATTAGTAATTATAATTGTGTTTGTTTTGTTATCAGTATATTTTTCTTTAACAATAAGATCCTTCTTTACCAATGAGATATATAAAACTATTGAAACGGCTCAAGAGAGCTTAATCCAAAAGAGTACAGGTGGAAATGAACTTAATGAAGAGGAGAATACGGCTATAGTCAGTAATGACATCCGTGCTGTAAAACACATGAGATTAAATTATAATAAATCTGAAGCAAATATAGTGAAAATACAAAAAATCATACCAGATAATATTGCAGCAGAGTCTTTCCTTAATAAATTAAAAAGACAAGTAAAAAGTCAAACTAATACCACTCAAAGATATGTTGAAAGTACAAGTTCTGGCAGAATACTATATGTAGTGAGGACAACCGGGATCAATAAAAAAGGGAATTTCGAAATATCTTATATGTGGGATACTTACAGAAATTCTTTGTATACGAGTTTAATAGGTAGGCTATTCTCTGTAATGATTATTGCATTAATCATATGTCTTATGGGTGCAAAATATACGGCTCAAAAGCTTGTGTTACCTCTAAGGGAATTGCAAGGTAAGGTGAAAAAAATAGGTATAAGACAGTGGCATGAAAGTATTGACATAGACAGAAATGATGAAATTGGGGAACTCTCGAAATCCATTGAGGAGATGAGAAAAGAACTCGTTAAGCAGGATGAATATGAACAGACGATGCTACAGAAGACATCCCACGATTTAAAGACACCTTTAATGGTAATAAGAAGCTATGCGCATGCCGTAGAAGACGGAATTTACCCAAAGGGAGATCTGAAAAGTACCATGAAAGTTATTGATTATGAAACCCAAAAAATGCAAAAGAGGGTAAATGGTCTACTTTATTTAACTAAAATCAAGTATATGTCTAAGTATAAGAATGAATTTAAAAAAACAAACATCAAGGATTTAGCCGAAGGAATTATTGAAAGCCTTTTTTATAACAAGAAAGGTATTAAGTTTGAGATTGAAATTGAAAATATTAAGGTAATTGGCGATGAAGAGCAATGGACTGTGGTTTTTGAAAATATAATAGAAAATGGATTAAGATATGCAAAAAACCTAATTAGGATAAATATATATGAAGACGATAAACAGCAGTACATTTCTATATATAATGATGGTGAAAAAATTCCTGATGATAGGCTTGAAAATATATTTTGGGCTTTTAACAAGGGCAATGAAGGCAATTTTGGTTTGGGTCTGGATATTGTAAAAAGAATAGTAAGTATGTACAATGGCAGTATAAAGGCTCAGAATGAAGATAGTGGTGTGTCTTTTATAGTGATCATTACGAAATAAAAACATGAGAATATTAAGCATAGGAATTATACTATGCTTATGCATTTCTACTTGTTCATATTTTTATGATACCATTTATCTGCAATCTTTATAGCGATATTGCCTAATACAAGTGAAAAGACTGCTAAAATAGCAAGGCATAATGCAGTATCTAATGAAAGGAATTTCTTGCTGTAAATTCCTAAATAAGAGCTTATTCCCCACCAGATTATTATGGAAATCATGCCTGCTGTATATTCAAGCCTTTTCCTAATTACTTTGTATTTTTCTAACATATCCACAAAATTCATCTCCTTATCACCCATGAGAATAATATCTCATGGATTACTTACTATCTTACTACTTTGTGCTTTTATGTAATTTTAAATTTAAATTTTTCCAGATATATTTTCCATCATTTGAGCTGTTGAATTTAATTCCTCAAGGGATGCGGCTATTTCTTGAAGTGTTGCTACTTGACCCTCAAATATACCAGTAGATTTACTTATTTTTTCATTTATGTTTTTTATAGAAGCACCAATGCTCTTCAATACATCATCTACCTTTTTAACTGATTCACTTGTTGATGTTGACAATTTTCTAATCTCTGTTGCGACCACTTTAAATCCTCTTCCGGCCTCCCCAGCTCTTGCAGCTTCAATTGCAGCATTTAACCCTAACATATTTGTTTTAGATGATATTGTTTGAATAAATTTAAGAATTTCATCTGTATTCTTTGAGTTATCATTAGCCTCTTGGACTTTTGAAGATATATCATCATTCATGGTAACTACATTCTGTACTCCTGTTGAAAGATTATTAATAGCAATTGATATTTGACTAAGTGTTGAGGATAAAGTTTGAGAAATATTTATTAATTCATTTGTTTTTATTAAACTTTTACCCATAACAACGCATCCATCAACTTTATGCTGTTCATTATGAATAGGAATTGCATATGATCTAAATGGAATACCATATACCTCTTTTGGCACATTTTTAATAAGTATTTTATCAGTTTTCATAGCCAGAAGAATTGCTCCCCCTTCAGGTACTTTATCACCTTCCTCTGATCTCAAATTCAAGTTTGAATTATTCTGTACTTTTAAAAATGTTTCTGTATCTGTTATGGCAAAAGATACATCATCGTCAAAAAAACATGGCAAATAAGTTAACACATTAATAAACGAATTTAATATTTCATTATCACAAATCATTTTTTGCATTTGCATTTCGCTCCTTTAATTTAGCATAGATTTTATTCGGTCAATAGTTAATTATACTATAATTACCATGATTTTCATATAAAAAGTAAAATATGATCAATTTTTTATCACAGAATATAGCATTTTAATGATTTGTATGATATGATCTAATTGTAAAAATTAAACATCAATATATCAAGAATTAGGGTAGAGATTTAGCTCTATGACCCTATACCAACCTGCATTTATATGTAAGGTGGTTCAGCTAAAACACGATAAGGAGGTGAAGAAAAATATAGATGTTCATCGTTCTTCTTATCTTAGGATAAGAAGATTTTTTTGTTTTGAAACAAATTTGAGGGAGTGATTATTAATGAATACAACAGGAATGATAATAGGATATATCAAATTTTTGCCTGAAATAATATATATTATAATTTAGGTACTTGACATAACAACATAGTTGCAATACAATATAGCCACTAGGTTACATTACAAGGTAGGTGATACAAAATGGCAAATTCTTCTCAATTATTAAAAGGAATTTTAGAAGGTTGCATATTAAAAATAATTTTAAAAAAAGAAACCTACGGATATGAATTATATAGTTCACTAAAAATAAATGGTTTTGATGACTTATCTGAAGGAACTTTATATCCTTTGCTAATTAGGTTGGAGAAAAATGGTTTATTGTCCTCGATAAGCAGGGACTCACCTCTAGGACCAAAACGAAAATATTATTCGCTTACTAAATTAGGGGAACATGAATTTTTAGATTTTTGTAGCTCCTGGGGTAAAATTTCAAAATCAGTTAATAAGATATTGGGGGATGATCTAAGTGATTAAAACAAAATCATTAATAATGCAATTAAATAAAGCATCTGAAAACTTATCTTTAGAAAACAAAGGTGTATTTGATGACATTGTAGTCTATGTAAGAACATCAAATATAAAAACAAGAGATGCTGAAGAATTTCTTCAACAGATACTAGACAGTTTTTTAAATGCAGAGCAACAAGGTGTAAGCATTGAAACTGTACTAGGGACAACAGATATTAAGCATTACTGTGAAGAAATAGTAGATACCTTCAAATCAAGCTATAATTACTCATCACTATGTAGCGAATATGTTATGTACACAGGTATGATCATAACAATGTTATCAATTATTAATTATATTACACAAAGTTTAAGTATAATTTCAAAGTATGGTGTTAATAATCTCACTTTCTATCTAAACTTTAATTTAGGAATAATCTCTCAAGTTTTTATTATAGGGATTACTATTATTGCTATTATGACTTATATCAAAAAAAGCTGTTTTAAGGAACTAGTCAAGGTTAGTAAACTAAAAGAGTTTTTTAAACTTTGGGTAATAGGATGTCTATGGTTTGGTATATTTATTGCTTGCTTGATGTTTTTAGGGGGAATATTAGTATTTAGAGTAAATATAATTTTAGTCATTATTGTTGGAATCGCTTTATATTTTATAGGTAATTATGTATCAGAAAAATAAAGACTTTAAAAATTGAAATATAAGGGATAGTAACCGCAAAACGAGGAAAGGGGGTCACTACACATGATATACAAACTTAGATATTTAATTATAGCAATTGTATTTCTTATTTTAACAAAATTAATTGTGCCAATATTCCAATTTATGAATTGGAATATAGCAAAAGAAAGTCAAGATTTAGTAGTAATTATTTTTGGTTCATTAGCTATTATTTTTTCATTAGTAGCAGCAGTTTTTAGTATTAAAAAAAATCACCATTAATAATCAAAACATCATATAATGGGTATTTTTACTCATCCACCTGAAAAGGTGGGATAGGATAGTAGCCTCAATCTGAATGTAACACAATTATGTTACATTCACTTCAGAATATCAATATAAGCAAAGTATGTAATAAATACTACATATAGTCTCATATTAATTTTTCATATAGTTTAAACCAATCCAATCCGTAGTTTCCAAGTCCCAAATCAACAGTATCAATATATTTAAAACTACATTTTTCATACAACTTTATGGCAGGTATATTCCCTTCATATACATCTAGCCTAATTGATTTAACTTGTGACTTAATGCTGCATTCATCAGCAAATTCCATTAGTGCTTTGCCTACACCACATTTCATAAATCTCGGATGAACAACAAATGTATGTATAACAAAAACGTCTGAATAGTCAGACTCAAATCCCCATTTAGCATTATAATATTCCGGTTCAGGTTCATTACTTAAAATAATAGAACCAATGATTTTCCCATTATGCTTTGCCACATAGAGATTGTCGTTTTTGACTCCATCAATTGCATTTTGTCTTATAGGATATATACCCTTTATCCATCCAGGATAATTTACTCCTTTTGCCAAATAGTCATTTAAATCATTGTAAAGTTGTTCTAATTCATCAATATCATTTGTTTGTCCAAATCCAATAGTAATATCCATGTGTATACCCTCCAAATAAATGTAAAATATAAAATTTGTTTCATTATAATATTTTACAATTTCGACTAATAATATATATTCAATAATACCATAATTATTGTAAATTAAGCATATTTACAATTTAAAAAAATTACATATAGCCTCAATGTGAAAGTAACTCAATTGGTATTGTGTTACATTCACAATATCAATACGAGCTTAAAAAAACTTGTACCAATATATAAGAATAAAACGAACTTTGGCTATATAAGAACTCTATGACGACAAATATCAATATTATCCTTCAACTTCATTTTCTGCAAAAAACAAAAATCTCTTTCCATGGGAATAGGAAAAAATAACCATATTAGTTTTAATACTTAGCGTATAATTTCCAGCTATCTTTTTAAAATTTTATTTTTATAATATAATAACTTACCAAAATCTATTGTGCTTATACCATAAGCACCTAAACATACTGCCATGTTTATAATAATAGTTTCCCAATGCCATTTTATATAATAACATTTTTGTGCAACAATATATGTGGTTATAGAAGAAAATAAATAAGCTATAAGTGTTGTAATTGCTTCTTTCGCAAACATAGTTAGTCCTAAACCTAATGAAAGTATTGCTTTGTTTATTGCGCCAACTAAGAAATCATTCAATATATACAGCCACTTACGCCTAATATGATAATTGATAAAGAAATTATTAAATTGTTGTATAGTGTATATTGAAGCAGGAGAATTATAATGGTAAGATAAAGGTGTTGAAAATTGCAATACAAATGGAGGCGAAAATGATGATAAAGCTACTTGCGATAGTCCCATATGAAGGTTTAAGAGAATTACTTAAAGATATATGTAGTAAATATGAAAATATTGTTATGGATATAGAAATTGCAGATTTGGATGGATCAATACCAATTGCTAGAGAAGCTGATAAAAGAGGTTATGATATTATCCTCAGCCGTGGGGGTACTGCAAATATAATACGTGAATACGCTGAAATACCAGTTATTGAAATCCCTGTGTCAGGTTATGATATTCTTCATGTTCTAACACTAATTAAAAATTCAAGTACAAAGATGGCAGCTATAGGATTTAATAATATATGCAAAGGAACTGAGATTGTTAGAGAGCTACTTAATATAGATTTACCAATATATTCACTTAACAAAGAAACTGAAGTAACACAGGTGTTGCAAAATGCATTTAATGATGGTATACAAATTGTGCTAGGAGATGTTGTTACAGTCAGGGCTGCTAAAGAAATGGGTTACCATGGGATACTTATTACTTCAGGTTATGAATCAGTAAATGAAGCATTTAAAGAAGTGCAGAGGATATATGATATTTTACTTAAAGGAAAAGCTAAGGTAAACCTTTTGGAGAAGTTACTTGAATCAAGTAGTTTAGGGGTAATAGCAGTTGACGGTCAAAATGTTATTAGATATACAAACAGTGCAGCGGCAACGATCTTAGGGGAAGAAACGGTTAAACTTATAGGAGATGTTCTTGCCTATCATGTACCTATTATAGTAAATTTAATTAAAAACATCGTAAATGAGGGTAAGAAAGATGTTAAACAATATATTTATATAAAGAAAAAGCAAGTATACATTAACATAGTATCTTGCCCTGATGAAATTGAGGCACGGTACATAATATTTCTAGTAACTGATGAGTCAAAAATAAAAAATTCGTTAGTACAAATGCCGTCTGGTATTTCAACTTTTGCTCAAATAGTTGGTTCAAGTGTTGCTATAAAAAAATGTATTCAAAAGGCGAAAAAACTTGCGGGTTTAGATGGAAATGTCTGGATTTATGGCGAAAGTGGAAGTGGAAAATGTATGTTTGCCCAGGCGATCCATTCAGAAAGTTCATTTAGAAAAAACTCGTTTTATATTTTGGACTGTAATCAACTATCTGATTTAGAACTAGAAAGTGAATTATTTGGAAATGAAAATATTGTAGGTCTAATACAAAAGGGAGAAAAGGGGACACTTTATCTTAAGGATATTGATGGTATGAAACTTAGTATTCAAGAAAGGCTAGTTCTTGAGGTTAACAAAGGTACTTCAATGAGGATAATTGCATCATCTAGTATTCCGTTTGAAAAATCTACAATTAGAGAAGAATTTTCTAAAAAACTTTTTTCTATAATTGGAGAACTATATTTGAAAATACCGTCTATAAAGGAACGTTTAGAAGATATTGAAGAAATTGTTAGAATTAAAATAGCGGATTATAATTCACAGTATGGCAAGCAGATTGTTGGGATGAGAGCTGAGGTAATTAACAAATTGATGAACGAGAATTGGCCTGGTAATGTGAAAGAACTAATTAATATTATTACAGAAATGCCTGCTGCGTCAGATGGGCCGTATATTGAATTAAATGATGTAGATGAAATTCTAAGGAGGCATGAGGAATCTCATAAAAAATTATCGCAAAATACGATGATGGTAGATATAAGTGGTTCTTGGGAAGAAATCGAAAAAAAGATTTTGTGGCATATTTTGCAAGAGGAAGATATGAATCAATCTAGTACTGCGGAAAGGTTAGGAATCAATAGGACAACTATTTGGAGAAAATTAAAGGAATATGATACAACAATTTTGCAAAAATAAACAGTTTTTGCAAAATGAAATAAGAAACCTAAAAGGTGATATTCACTTTTTAGGTTTCTTTATTTGAACCTAAATATTAGATTGGGAATCAATAGAAAAACTATTTGGAGAAAAACAAAGGAAAATAATAAGACTGTTGCAAAAACAAACAATATTTGTGATTGGAGTTGTTTATAATACTGAAAAGTTATATACTACAAATAAGCAGAACAGATATTAAAACAATATGTTGCAAAAATAGACAATTAAGTAGCTCGTATAGTAATAAAATTTTCATTACTATTAATAATAGATATTAAAGGGAGGTTTTATAAGAGCTTATTTTAATTCATTTTGGAGGGGTTTTATTATGTTTAAAATTGCAATAATAGCTGATGACTTAACAGGAGCTTCAGATTCAGGTGTTCAGTTTGCTAGAAAAGGTATTGAAACACATGTAATTTTTGATATGAACCTTTTTAGTGATGCATCAAATGAAAACGTTGTTATTGTAGTAGACACAGACAGCCGTGCTATTAAAACAGAGGATGCTTATGGGAGAGTTAAAGAGACTGTAAGTAAACTTCATAATTATGGATTTGATTTTATTTATAAGAAAATAGATTCAACTCTCAGAGGAAATTTGGGATATGAAATTGATGCAATACTAGACTCGACATCTTTTGATTATTCAATAGTAGTTCCAGCTTTTCCAAAACTCGGCAGAACAACGGTTGAGGGTGTTCAATATTTAAATCATGTACCAGTAAGTGAAACTGAAGTTGGCAGGGATCCACGTACACCTGTAAAAGAATCAAATGTAGTTAAACTACTCTCACTTCAAACCAATAGGAAATGTACATTAATAAAACTAGACATTGTTCGCGGCGGAAGCGACAATATAATTAAAAAAATTAGTGAGGAAAGAGCACATGGAAATGAAATTTTTATTTTTGATGCTGAAACTGAAGAAGATTTAGAAATTATAGCAGCATCTCAATCACATTATGATCCATCTAGAATACTTTGGGTAGGTTCTGCTGGACTTGCAGAGTTCATTCCAAAATACTTTGGGTTTCCTGATGTATTGCCTGAAGTAATGAATATTTCGCCAACTAAAAATCCGGTTATACTTGTTTCAGGAAGTTTATCACAATTAACAAGTAACCAAGTAAATCGGTTTAATAAATTACCACAAGTTGCACAAGTTGAGCTTAATGTTCTGGACATTATTCAATCTGATAAAAAGAAGGCAGACGAAATCAAGAGGTGTTTTGATGAAGTGTCAATAGCAACAAAAGAGGGAAAGGACATCAGTCTTTATACATGCTCATTACCTGAATATATTGTTGCTACAAAGTTAAGTGGAAAAGAATTAGGTCTTGATGGAATGGAAGTATCCAATCAAATCTCTAATGCATTAGGAGAAATTATGTCAAAGATATTAAAAGAAATACCTCTTGCAGGAATGATTCTTACCGGAGGTGACACGGCAAAAGCGGTATGTAAATGGAGCGAAATTTGTGGTATTAGTTTAATAAATGAAATTGAACCGGGTATACCACTCGGAAAACCTATTAATAAATTTGATATGTATGTAGTCACTAAAGCAGGAGCATTTGGGAAATATGATTCATTAATTAATGCATTAAAGATGTTAAAAGGAGGGGTTTCAATTTGAATAAACCTATTATTGGAATAACTATGGGAGATGCTGCAGGCGTAGGTCCAGAGATCATTATGAAAACACTTAAGTATGAGGAAATTTATGAAAATTGTAGGCCTATTGTTATAGGTGATGCAAATATGTTAATAAGAGCAAATGAAATTGTTAAATCTAGTATTGAAGTTAATATAATTACAGATATTAATGATGCCTTGTTTAAGTATGGGAAAGTTGATTGTATAGACCTTAATTTATTGCCTAGTGACCTACCTTTTGGGGAGGTATCTGCATCTGCTGGCAATGCTGCTTTTCAATATTTAAAAAAAGCAATAGAACTTGCAAATGAGGGCAAAATAGATGCAATCTGTACTGCACCTCTAAATAAGGAGGCACTTCATAAAGGTGGACATAACTACCCTGGGCATACCGAAATTCTTGCGGAGCTTACAGGAACAAAGGAATTTGCAATGATGTTATCTTCTCCAAAACTTAAAGTAATACACGTTACTACGCATATGGGAATGATTGATGCTGTAAAATCTATTAATAAGGAACGGGTATATAAAGTAATATGTATGGCTGCAGATGTTCTTAAGAAGGCAGGAAATCCAAACCCACGTATAGCTGTTTGTGGTGTAAATCCTCATGCTGGTGAAAATGGACTATTTGGTTATGGAGAAGAAGAAAGAGAAATATTGCCTGCAGTTAAGAGAGCAGAACTTGAAGGGATTATTGTAAATGGACCAATACCTGCAGACACAGTATTCTACAGAACCCTTAAGGGAGAATTTGATATAGTTGTTGTTATGTATCATGATCAAGGACATATTCCAGTTAAGGTTTTGGGATTTGCAAATGGCGTTAATATAACCGTTGGACTACCCAAAATACGTACAAGTGTAGATCATGGAACAGCTTTTGATATTGCAGGTAAAGGAATTGCAGATGAGCAAAGCATGATTGAAGCAATGAGGCAAGCAATTGAATTAGCACCAAAAAATAAATAAACTATGAGTTTATTCTGATTTGAAAGGAGAAATAAAATGTTAAAATTAAACGGTATAATAGCAGCAATGGCTACACCTTTAACAATGGAGGAAAAAGTTAATGAACAAGAATTGAGGAATCAGGTTAATAGATTTATTAAGGCTGGTATTCATTCACTATTTTGTTTAGGAACTAATGGAGAATTTTATGCCCTAAGCTTTGAGGAAAAGTTAAAAGTAATTAGTATTGTTGTGGATGAGACAAAAGGTCGGGTTCCTGTTTTAGCAGGTACAGGTTGCATTACTACAAAAGAGACTATTGAACTTACTAAAAAAGCAAAAGAGCTTGGGGTAGATGCAGTTTCAGTTATATCTCCATACTTTGCAGGGTGTTCGCAAGAAGTATTATATAATCATTTTAGTACTCTTGCAGATTCAGTAGATATTCCAATTATATTATATAATATACCAGCAAGAACTGGTGTAAATATTGATTATACTACTGTCGCACAATTGGCAAAAATTAAAAATATTGTTGGAATAAAAGATAGTAGTGGAAACTTTGATAATGTACTTCGTTATATTGAAGAAACACCAGAGGATTTCATAGTATTGTCTGGAAATGACTCATTAATTCTATGGACCCTAATGGCAGGAGGAAATGGTGGTATTTCTGGAATATCAAATATATTACCTGAAATTATGGTAAGCATTTATGAAGAATGGAAAAAAGGTGATTTTAAGAAATCTAAGAGAGCACAAGATAGCATTCGTGCAATACGCGATACCTTAAAATTCGGAAATCCAAATTCAATTGTAAAATTTGCAACTAACTTAGTTGGAAACCCAGTTGGACCAGCGAAGGCTCCATTTAATGTGGATAGCAAAGAGATTGAAGTTAAATTATTAAAAGTATTAGAACTTTATAAATAAAAATTTATTCTAATTTCATAGGGAGGCAAAAGATAATGAGTGAAGTTTATTCGATAGGTATGCCAAGAAAAGTTTTTTCAGGGCTTGATAGCATTTTGAAAATAGAAGAAATTATTAAGATGTGTGGAGCAAAAAAAGTAGTTTTAATTACAGATAAGGGTGTTTTTAATGCAGGAATTTTAGAAAAACCATTAGAGGTGCTTAGAGGTTTAAATGTTGAAATCAATATAATTAGTGATGTACCAACAGAACCTGAAAAAAAGCAAGTTATGCAGATTTTTAAAGAGGCAAATGAGTTTAAAGCAGATTTGATTATTGCAATCGGTGGCGGTAGCGTTATGGATACCACAAAGCTAGTTGCAGTTTTAATGAAAAATGAAGGTTATAGAGAAAATATATTAGATACTTCATTAATAATAGAAAATGGTATCAAAACTGTAATGGTACCTACATCTTCTGGAACAGGAGCAGAAGTAACACCAAATGCCATAGTGATTATTCCAGAAGAAGAACTAAAGGTAGGTATTGTTACAGATAAATTTATTGGTGATTATGTAATTCTTGATCCGCAAATGACTAAAAGTTTACCACCACATATTACTGCTTCTACAGGAATAGATGCATTTTGCCATTGTATTGAATGTTTTATTTCTAAAAAATCAAATCCTATTAGTGATATATTTGCTCTAAAGGGAATTAATCTGATAAGTAAGTATATAAGACGAGCATACATTAACGGTAATGATATGGAGGCAAGAGAAAATATGCTTTTAGCTGCTTTCTATGGAGGATTAAGCATATCATCTGCAAGCACTGTAGCTGTACATGCATTATCTTATCCTTTAGGTGGAAAATATAGAATTGCTCATGGGGTATCCAATGCTATGCTTTTGCCATATGTGATGGAGTTCAATGCAAATTCAATTTTGGATAAACTTATAATTGTAGCAAATGAAATGGATATAGATGTAGCTGGATTATCAAAAGAAGATATAGGGAAAAAAGTAATTTCTGAAATATATCTATTGGTAAAGGATTTAAAGATCCCATCGGATCTAACAAAGTTTGGGATCACAAAAGAAGACATAGAAACATTAGTTGATGCAGCGGCTAAGGTAACAAGGTTACTTAATAATAATCCAAAAGAAATGACAAGAGATGATATGAAAAATATTTATATGAAATTGTTGTAATTTGAATAAATTAAAAAGGGGTGTCAAAAAATGATTTTTGAAAGTATGAAAAATATGAAAGATTATACTAGCATTAATAGTAATTTTAAAGCTGCCTTTAATTTTTTAAAAAATACTGATTTAAATTCACTTAAAGTGGGTAGACATGAAGTTGACGGAGAAAATGTATACGTTTTAGTACAGGAATATACAACACAAAATGCTGATGAAAGACGTTTTGAAGCGCATGTAAAATATATAGATATACAGTATGTTGTTTCTGGAACAGAGATTATTGGATTTATGCCCACTGAATCCCTAGAGATTATGGAAGATAAATTACAAGAAAGGGATGCCGCCTTTTATAAAAACGTTTCAGATTATACTAAACTACAATTTAAAACGGGTGATTATGGAATATTTTTTCCAGAGGATGGTCATAAACCATGTTGCGCTTTTTTAGAGCCATCACATGTAAAAAAAATCGTTGTTAAAGTTTGTATTAATTAATAAATTTTAATGCAAAAGGAAAGAAGGAGATACAAATGACAACTTTAATGGCTTTTATCATAGGAGTCCTACAAATTACTATACTTGATTTAACATTATCTGGTGACAACATTGGTGTTATAGCATTAGCAACAAAAGACCTATCGCCTAAATTTGCGAAGAAAGCTAGTTTTATAGGAATATCAGGAGCTATAGGATTAAGAGTGTTATTTGCATGTATTATTACTCAAATAATGGCTATACAGTGGTTACCGATTAAGTTAGTTGGTGGACTTGTTTTAGTAAAAATAACATGGGACTTTATTAAGCCACAGTCTAAAGAAGCAGAGTGTGATGTAAAAAAAACAGATAAATTTTGGGGAGCTGTAGCTGTAATCGTTATAGCTGATATTAGTATGAGTCTTGATAATGTAATTGCAATAGCAAGTACAGCAGATGGCAATGTTTTATTAATTGTTATCGGTATTTTGATAAACATACCTATAATTTTTTATGGAAGTCAATTTGTTGCAAACTTAATGAAAGATCACCCTATTGTTATATTCATAGGTGGTGCAATACTTGCTCATACATCATTTAAAATGATACTTGAGGATAATATAACTATAAAATATTTAAGCCTTCCAAATATAGTTTCAGTGATAATTCCATGGGTTTTTGCCATTGGTATATTGTTGTATGGATACTTAGTAATAAAAAAATTAAAAAAAGGGAAAATACCCTATGGAGTAGAGTTTTAATAAATGATTAAAAATTTATAAGTTAGGAGGATAACATTATGCAATATGCAAAGTTACATGAACTGACTTGGGATGGTACTATTTACCACAATGGTGACATGGGAATGTTGGAGGCACTGCTACCAACCGGAGGATACCAAACCGCACATTCACCGGCAATGGTGGAACTGCCTAATGGCGACCTGCTATGCTGCTGGTTCGCAGGCACCTACGAGGGCAGTGCAGATATCCACATCATCTGTTCTATCCTGCCTAAGGATGCACCGGCCTGGTTGTCACCAGTCGATATCTCTAGCGACTCCACCCGCAGTGAGCAGAATCCTTCATTGTTTTACGGCCCTGATAATGCAGTTTGGGCCATGTATACCGCTCAGCTAGACCGTCAGGAGGGAAAGGACAACATGCAGTACACATCCGTGGTTCGTTGCCAAAAGAGCACCGACGGTGGCAAGACATGGGGATCATATGAGACAATTTTCCCAGAGGAGGGCACCTTCTGTCGCCAGCCGATCCAGATCCTGTCCAACGGACGTTGGATTTTTTCAAACTGGTTGTGCACCGATTCGGTGGACGGGTTGTCCGGTGATCCAACCGCATTCCGTATCTCGGACGACGAGGGAAAGACCTGGCGAATGGTCATGATGCAAAAGAGTAATGGTCATGTTCATGCTAATGTGGTAGAGCTTGAAAATGGACATCTGGTTGCTTTTATGCGTAACCGTGAGGCTTACCGCATTCACCGTAGTGAGTCCTTTGACTGGGGCGAAACCTGGAGCAAGCCAGTACTGACCCCACTTCCAAACAACAATTCCAGCATCAGCGCACTAAGGTTGCAGAGCGGTCGTATCGCCATTGCGTACAACCCAACCTGTACGCCTGATCCTCATCCTGGCAAGGCTGCTTGGCCTGGTCTGCGTTGCCCGGTGGCGGTGGCTCTTTCTGAGGACGGCGGCCTGACTTTCCCTATTATTCGCTGGATGGAGAGAGGCGAGGGATTCATGGGTGATGAGAACAAGACCAACAATCGTCAGTACGAGTACCCATATCTTATGCAATCCGCTGACGGAGAACTACATCTTACTTACGCGTCCCACACCCGCCTTGGAGTGAAATATGTTCGATTTACCGAGCAGGACGTGTTGGGTAAAAAACGTGAGGGAGTGGGACTCTATAACCCCACAGCTGCTCAGAGTCACTAAGAGAACAAGGAAGATTCAGAGTGTGGCCATGTTTACCGACAATGGAATCGATGGTTGCGGCCTGTTCTCCCTTCCAAAGGATGCAAGAAATCTTACTTAGAAATCCTATAAATTATTATTCAAATAGAAAAGGAGAGAGTTATTATGAAGAATGTTGAATTAAAAGGTATTATCACACCAATTCTAACCCCTATGAATCCCGATGAATCGATCAATTTGAAGGAGCTGCGTAACCAGATTGAACGCATGTTGGAAGGCGGAGTCCATGGTCTGTTTCCATTCGGAACCAACGGCGAAGGTTACATCCTAAGCGAAAATGAAAAAATTCAGGTTCTTGAGACTACTATCGACCAAGTGAAAGGTCGTGTTCCAGTGTACGCAGGTACTGGCTGCATTTCCACGGCTGATACCATTCGTATTAGCAAGAAGGCACAGGAGATTGGTGCCGACGTGCTATCCATTATTACTCCTAGCTTTGCTCTTGCTTCACAAAAAGAGCTTTACGACCACTACGTTGAAATTGCTAAGCATGTAGATATTCCAATCGTGCTGTACAACATCCCTGCACGCACAGGCAACAAATTGCTTCCTGAAACCGTTGCAAAGTTGGCTAAAGATGTAGACATCATCATGGGTGCCAAAGACTCCAGTGGTGACTGGGATAACCTACTTGCCTACATAAACCTTACAAAGGACATAGACAAAGACTTCCGTGTTTTGTCCGGAAACGATGCACTAATTCTACCTTGCCTAGAGGCAGGCGGTGCAGGCGGCATCGCAGGATGTTCCAACGTATATCCTCATGTTATGGCATCTATTTATGAACTGTTCAAGGCTGGTAAGCTCGAAGAGGCTAAAGTCGCTCAGGACTCCATCGCCTCCTTCCGTGCCGTATTCAAATATGGCAACCCTAACACTGTTGTTAAAAAGGCTGTTTCTCTGCTTGGTTATCCTGTAGGCGACTGCCGCCGTCCATTCAACTACCTATGTGACGAAGGTATTGACGCACTAAAACAAGTTTTGAAGGAAAACGTTGACAAAGGGATGCGTTAATATGAGTATGCTTGAATTGATATAAGGTCCCCAACTGCAAAAAATAATTATGTATAAAAGAGAGGAGATCATACAAATGACTATTCCAATGATTATTGCCCTAGTTATCACTGTAGGCATGGTTATTTTAATCATGATAGACAAACTTCCATTCGGTGCACCTCCAATTCTTGCATGTTTACTAATGGTTATTTTTGGCGTAACCAATATCAAGACTGCCTTCGGAGGTTTTTCTAACGCTACTATTATTATGCTTGCTTCTTTCATGGCAATCGTGGCTGCTCTAGAAAAAACTAACCTTATTGGTGCATTCAGAAGAATGGTTTTGAATATGGCTAATAAAGGTGGATTTAAGGCATATATAATGTTATTTATTATAGTTATGTTAGCTAGCAGTATATTCGGCACAGGCTCAACTGCATTTTATATTCTTACTTTAGGTATATTATCTACTATACAGTATACTGACAAGTTACCACGTGGTAAAGTTATTGCTGCTGCCGGTTTCGCATGTAACCATCCACTAATTCCTATAAATGTTACATTACAATATGGTATTGTTATTGCTGTTTTAGAAGCTGCTGGTTCAACTGTTATTAAAGTTAACTTAGTAAAATTCTCTATTGTAAACTTAATACTTTCATTAGCTTATATAGCATGGGCTTTAATTGGTTATAAAGTTCTACCTAATAAAAACGTTGATGATACAGAAAATGGAGATGGTAAGGCGGCGCAAGAAATAGTCTACGATTTACCAAAATGGAAAGAATATACAACATATGCAGCCTTTTTAGCGGCTGTTGTTGGTATGATTCTTCAAAGTAAAATTGGCGATGCAGCATATATGATTCCAGGTTTATCTGCAGCTCTAGTTTTAGTTATCAATGTTTTGAATTTCGATGAAATTCGTAACAACATCGGTGCTCCAATTATTTTGATGTCTGCTGGTGTTATCGGTGTTGCAGATGCTCTTGGAAGTACAGGCTTAACTGCTTTAGTTGGTAAAACTGTAGCTAGTATGCTTGGTACTAACGTTAATGCTTTCGTACTAATCTTTGTTTTCTGTATGCTAACAAGTCTACTTGCAACCCTTACAGGATCCACTATAGGTACTGTATATGTATTTGCACCTATGGCTATTTCTACTTGCATGAGCTTGGGTCTAAATCCGACTGCTGCAGCTGCTGCAATCGTACTTTCAGGTTGGAACGGCCATTTCTTACCAATTGATGGTTTGCCAGCTATGGTAATGGGAATTGGTAAGTATAAGCTAACAGAATTTTGGAAATACACAATTCCAATGTACTTCATCCGTTTGATTGCTTTGACTGTAGCATCTGTATTGATTTTCCCACTGTAAGCTCCAAAATTACTTATTCTAGATAGCTTAAATGAATGGTAATCTTTTTGATCCACTTAATCCCTTATTGCATAAGAAGGATCTATGATAGAGGCGTATAAAAAAGAATTCACTATATAATTTGATGTGTTTATTAAAACATTAAGGAGGCTCATATGTTAAAACACAAAACAGCAATTATAACTGGATCCAGCAGAGGAATTGGCAGACAAATTGCTTTGGAGTTGTCAAGACAGGGAGCGGATGTGATCATTAATGGTAATAATCTGGAATTATTGGAAAAGCTAAAGGTTGAGATTATAGCGCAGGGAACAAAATGCACAATTGTACAGGGGGATATCGCACTGTATGAAACATCTGAAAAGTTAACCCAGACTTGTATTGATATGTATGGTAAAATCGATATCCTGGTTAATAACGCCGGTATAAACAGTCGTGTCCCATTTCTGGAATTATCTATAAAAGAATGGAACCGAATGCTAGAGGTAAACCTTAGCGGGACCTTCTATGCATGTAAATGTGTACTGCCATATATGATTGCTCAGAAAAGTGGCAATATTATCAATATATCTTCTACAGCAAGTAAGACTGCCCATCCGAATGCGTCCATCTGCTATGGAGCGTCCAAGGCAGCAGTTAATTCTTTGACACAGAAGTTAGCTTATGATATGGCACAATATAACATCAGGGTCAATGGAGTATGTCCCGGTGCCATATTGACGGATATGTCAATGCAGTGGACGAAGGAGTATTGTGAAAAGGTGGAAGATAAAATCCCGCTTGGTCATCTTGGCGAAACGAAAAATGTAGCAGATACAGTGATATTTTTGGCGTCAGGTATGTCAGCATTTATAACAGGAGAAACCATTAATGTAAATGGTGGAAGTTATATGAATTAGTTGTTTATATTAAGTTAAAGTGGACCCTGCGTCAAGGAAATTTTAAAAAAGTGGCTTAAATAAAATACCCTCATGTCATAAATATGATATGAGGGTATTTTTTATACTTTTATTAACATTTTTTCTTATAGTAATATAACAAAAATGTAATGTTAATGAAATATACTTCGATGGTCGTTGCAAATATTATTGTATATAATAAGTACATCAGATGGAGTTAAAACAATTAATTTAAAATAAAGGGAGGGTTATAAATGAAAAATATATTAAGCGTAGAAAAAATTGAAAAGTATTATGGAAATAAAGATAATGTCACAAAGGCTATAGACAGTATCAGTTTTAAGGTAGATGAAGGCGAGTTTGTTGGGATAATGGGACCTTCAGGAAGTGGTAAAACGACATTGCTTAATTGTATTTCAACTATTGATAATGTCACTACAGGGAAAATAATAATAAATAATAGTGATATTACTAGGTTGAAATCAAAAGCATTAGATAAGTTTAGACAAAATGAGTTAGGTTTTATATTTCAAGATTTTAACCTACTAGATACTCTTACTTCTTATGAAAATATAGCTTTAGCATTGACAATAAAAGGTGAGAAAAGTTCAGAAATAGATGGGAAAATAAAATCAGTAGCAAAATATTTAGACATTGAACCAGAACTAAATAAATATCCTTATCAAATGTCAGGTGGGCAAAAGCAAAGAGTTGCTTCTGCAAGAGCAATAGTAACAGAGCCATCCTTAGTACTTGCTGATGAACCAACAGGGGCGCTTGATTCTAAAACAGCTAGATTATTACTTGAAAAATTAGAAAGTCTAAACAAAGATTTAAAGACCACGATACTTATGGTTACCCATGATGCTTTTACAGCAAGCTATGCTCATAGAATCCTTTTTATTAAAGATGGAAAAACCTTTAGTGAGGTAGTAAGAGGTAAGGATACTAGAAAAGAATTCTTTAATAAAATTATAGAGGTTATAACTCTACTTGGAGGTGATGATAATGTATTCCAAAATAGCTGTAGGTAATGTAAAGAAGAGTTTTAAGGACTATGCTATATATTTTTTAACACTAACTTTAGCAGTTTGTATATTTTATAGTTTCAACTCAATTGGGTCACAAAAGGCACTTATACAAATGAAATCTGTATCTAAATTAATGAAAGTTATGTCTTATGTGTCAGTATTTATATCTATAATATTAGGTAGTTTAATATTATATGCAAATAATTTCTTGATAAAAAAACGTAAAAAAGAATTAGGAATATACATGACACTCGGTATGGGAAAAAGAAAAATATCTTTAATATTAGTAATGGAGACTTTTCTAGTTGGAGTTATATCTTTAATTAGTGGACTTATACTAGGAATTGGAGCATCACAAGGATTAGCCACCTTTGCATTAAAGTTATTTGATGTGCCGATTAATGAATATAATTTTACAGTTTCAACAGGTTCAATAGGTAAAACTGTATTATACTTTGGAATAATGTTTTTACTTGTTATGATATTTAATGTATTTGTTATATCTAAATACAAAATAATCGATTTATTAACAGCAGGTAAAAAAAATCAAGATGTTAAATTCAAAAATTCTATTATATATTTAATAGCATTTATTTTATGCGTAATATCACTTGGGTTTGCATATAAATCAATACTAAAAGTAGGTTTCAATGTACTAAACCCTATGGTCTTAATATCAATAGCTTTTGGAATATTAGGTACAGTGTTATTTTTCTTTAGCTTATCTGGACTTATATTATATGTGGTAAAGAAAAATAAAAAGGTTTATTTTAAAGGGTTAAATATATTTGTAGTAAAACAGATAAATAGTAAAGTTAATACAAACTTCATATCAATGTCTTTAATTTGCTTAATGCTATTCTTCACAATAGTAAGTTTATCTATGGGAATAGGCTTTAAAACAGTTATGGATGCAGGAATTAAAAATGCAACGCCCTTTGATGCCAGCATATCAGTAACAAAAATGGATGGAGACTACAATATAGAAGATGTTCTAAATAAAATTAATTTGAAAATAAGTAAAAATGAAAAATCCGTAGTTCATAATGAATATCTTATAGGTATGAACGCTAGTGAGTTTTTAACAACAGGAGATTTTAAAACAGACAAAGTAATTTTTGTTAAACTATCTGATTATAATAAAATTTTAAAATTTAAGAATGAAAAAGAAGTGAATTTAACTAAGGATGAAGTTTTAATTTTATCAAATACTGATAAGTTTATGAAACCAATAAATGAAAAAATAAAAAAGAGTAATAAAATTAACATTAAAGGTAAAGAATACCTAATAAAAAACCCTAAAGTTATAGAAGAAAATCTTCAAACTGCTTATTTTACGAGTAGTTTTTTTACAATAGTAATAAATGATGAGTTTTTATCAGGTTACAAAATTAGTAACTCAGTACTTAATGTAAATTATTTAGATAAAAATAGAGAAAAATATAATAAAAAATATCAAATACGCGAGGACTATGGTAAAGGGTGTAATATACTCGGTATCTCAAAGGATGGGGCTCATTCAGAAAAAATGGTAACAACAAATGTATTAATATTTATCGTAATATATTTAGGTATTGTATTTTTAATAACTAGCATGGCAGTACTCGCTCTTCAACAATTATCAGAAGCTAGTGACAGTGTAGAAAGATATAAAGCTTTAAGGAGACTTGGTGCAAACGAAAAAATGATAGATAAAACAATTTTTGTTCAAACATTGATATATTTTAGTCTTCCAGTTAGTCTTGCACTAATTCATTCAGTGGTTGGAATTAAGGTAACTAGCAATTTAATAAATAGCTTACAAGAAACAAATATTAGCTCTTCAGCATTAGTAGCAGCTTTAATATTTATTGTAATTTATGCAGGATACTTCTATACAACATATGTAGGATATAAAAATATTGTTAGGAATAAATTATAAAGAGATCTATTTTATAAAATTTATAATATGTTATGATATTAGGGTACAGAATAAAATAAGTAGGGGGTGGATAGTCCATATGAAAAAAATTATTATTATTGAAGATGATGAAGTTATAAGAGAAGAATTACAAAATTTTTTAAAAAGATATGGATATGAAGTAAAAGCTCCTATGAATTTTAATAATATAATACAATATGTTGAAAATGAGAATGCAGAACTTATATTATTAGATATTAATCTTCCAGTGTTTGATGGTTATTATATATGTAGAGAAATACGAAAAACTTCAAGGGTTCCAATTATAATAGTTACAAGTAGAGATAGTGATTTAGATGAATTAATGAGTATGAATTTAGGAGCAGATGATTTTATAACAAAGCCTTATAATATAGAAATATTATTAGCAAGGATAACTAATATTTTAAGAAGAATAGGTGAGAGTTCAAAAACTAATAATATATTAAGTTATAAAGGTTTTAATTTAAATCTTTCAAATGCAACTGTTATTTATAAGGATAAATGCTTAGAATTAACGAAAAATGAGGTTAAGATACTCTCTTACTTAATAAACAATAAGGGGAATATAGTAAAACGAGATTCGCTTATGGAATATCTATGGAAATCAGATTATTTTGTAGATGATAGTACCTTAACTGTTAATATTAATAGATTAAGAAAAAAACTTGAAGAGATAGGCATAGAAAATACTATAGAAACAAGAAGAGGGCTCGGGTATATAATGCCATGAGTATAGGTGAATTTATTAAAGAAAAAATGGTGATAATAATATCTAATATGCTGCTATTTATCATATTATCAGCTATAATGATGATTATTATTAAAGTTAATTTCATTATAATTTTATTTATTTTTTGTATTTGGTTTTTGCCATTAATTTCTTATATGACTTTAGAGTTTATAAAATTTAAAAATTATTATGATGAAATTAATAACCTATTAGAAAATTTAGATAAGAAATATCTACTTCCAGTGGTAATAAAGGAAGCAAACTTTATACAAGCGAAAAAGTTAAATTCTATACTTAAAGAGATAAGCCGCGATATGCACGAAAATGTAAAATATTATAAGGATATACAGGTAGAATATAGAGAATACATAGAGACATGGGTACATGAAATTAAAACACCAATAGCTTCTGCAAAGTTAATAATTGAAAATAATCGAGATGAAGTAACTAATAAAATAGACTTCCAGATGGATAGAATTGAGGGGTTTGTAGAACAGGTGCTTTATTATTCTCGAGGCGATGATGTTAGTAAAGACTATATTATAAAACAAATTAATCTTGATAATGTAGTAAGGCATGTAGTTAAAAGAAATTATAGAGATTTTATTCATAAGAAAATAAAATTAGATATAAAAGATATAAATGAAATTGTATATAGTGATAAGAAATGGATTGAATTTATTATTAATCAGATAATAGGAAACTCTATAAAGTACACAAGTAGTAAAGAGCCCATGATAAGTATATATTCAATTAAGAAGGCTAATTCAGTAATGTTAACCATAGAGGATAATGGTGTAGGTATAATAGATAAAGATATAAATAGAGTGTTTGAAAAAGGATTTACTGGTGAAAACGGAAGAAAATTTAGTAAAAGTACAGGAATGGGATTGTATTTATGTGAAAAACTATGTTCAAAACTGGGCTTGAAAATTACTATTGATTCCGAGGAGAATAAAGGAACTAAAGTTACATTAATATTTCCTTTGTCTAGTATGGTAAATTTTACAGATGACTAAGGATAAATTATTAAAATCTATAAGAGTTCATGTGTATGAGCCTAGAGGTGCACAAATTGAAGCATTATATGAATAAAAAGATGCAAAGAAGACGGGTTAGATAAAGAAGTAGTTGTGACTGCAATGGTTCCATGCATCCATGTGTGCAGAGTGAAAATGATTCCGTCATGAAAGGATTTGTGTAATTATGCTTGAATGTGAAAGTAACCCCATATCATTGATACGGGGTTACTTGCGACGAAATAATTGAAAAATATGCTCTATTCTCAAAATTTATCTCTTGAATTTTGAAGCTATTACACCAGTAGGCATTACAACCCTTTATTATTTACTTAGAACTCTTTACCATATTTATATGTTAGTATGTTTATAGAGATATTTATCTGTTTTAAAAATGGGGGAAGGTCAATTTCATTGGTAAAATATAATCGCAGAATACTAACTAATCTTATATTGTTGTTAAAAGGAGATTTATATGTTTAAACTTGTTCTCTATTCAATTAAGGATTTTATAATTATGTTAAGTGTTTTTCTAATAACAACCTTAATCTTTCAGAAAATATTTAATAATCCAAATTTAAAGATAAATTACGTTGTTTTTATAATACTTTTTATATCTCATGTAATACGTACTAATAGCAAAAAATATAAAGAAAATCAAGATTGAAGGGTAAAAAATATTATTTACTCAAAATAAGTTAGTTAAGTATTGATAATACTAACTAGATACAACCCTTGCTTTTGCTATTTATCTAGTACAATCTTTAGTTTTTTAGTTGGTCCATCATTTACATCCCTAAAATGTGGAGATTTATAAATTTCATATCCAAATTCAGTGCCAACATCAATCTGTTTGTTCTTCTTTACAACTGTAATCAGCTTGTTCCACTTAATAACTTGATAACCTAAACCCGTGTAAACCGTTTTTCATAACATTCTTCCCACTTTTATATTACGTAATATTCTAAAAGTTTGCCATGAAATATTTATTTAATTATACTACTTATTGCCTTATCCAAGAGTCAGAATAATTAGATTATAGATACTTACCTTCTTTATAATTTAATTCATGATATAGATTTTTAATCTTATCTATATCATTATTATTAATAATATACCACAAGTTGTCAATTTCAACTCTTTCACCAGAAAAACATATTGAATGTTTTTCTTTACCGTCTGTTTTAATCAATATAGACCAACCTTTATAATCATTTTGTTTTATATGTTCTTTTTTTATTGAGTTTATGAGATTTATTACTTTTTTGATATCTTCTTTTTTAGTTATTGTTTTTTCCTTCGGTGGGCTTGGTAATGTTATTATTTTTAAGTTATCAACATCATTTATATTAATTATTCCTTTAGTATTATCTACTGAAACTGATTTAGTGTTTGCACAACCAGAAAATATTAGAATAGATGTTAATAAAATTAATATTAATTTTTTCATAAATAAACTATTCCCCCTCAATTTTTTTACAACGTCACAGTACATTACGAGTACGAAATAAAATAGTTGCTTAATTATCCTGATTTATAAGGAAAATATAGCATCAGGCTTTAAATGCTTACTCTTTGGATGGAAATAATTAATATGTAGCCAATAGAATAGCTTAGTGATATTGTATATATTGTTCAATTCTATTTTTGAAAGGAAGCAATGTAATGAATAAAAATTTGAGGTTATTGAATTTTATACCGTTATTGATGGCAGTACCATCAATAATTATTGGGGTGATAGCCATGTACGTAAATAAAGTACCAATTGCTAACTTTTATTAGTTCGGGAGTAGAAGGAGTTCATAGATGGGTATCTGTTGGGCCAATTAAGTTTTACGTTGCGGTAATTGTCTTACCTATTATACTTATAGAGCTATGGAAATTGTTACAAATAAGAGATTGGTGGGTTTCAGCTGCTATTACTATAGTTATATCTATAACTTGGTTCGCAAAATCCAAAATTAATTAGCTTCTATTTTTTTGTCTTTGATGTTAATATTACTTATATAGAAAAGTGGTCATGAAAAAAATCACCTCAGGTGATGATTTAATTATAATACCTTTATAGATGAATGGAGGAAGTATTTTGCAGAATGGTTTGTTGCATTTAGATAATATTATTAATGTGGATAATTTTCAAAAAATTCAGGATAATATAGCGGAGGTAACAGAGATTGCTATGGTTACGGTTGATTATAAAGGCAAGAGGGTTACTACACATAGTAAATGTAGCGAATTTTGTAAATTTATAAGATCACGTTTAGACTTAAGTGAGCTTTGTGAAAAATGTGATTCTAGAGGTGGACTCGAGGCTGCTAGATTACAAGAACCATATCTATATATATGCCATGTAGGTATTTTAGATTTTGCAATCCCTATTATAGTAGATGGACAATACTTTGGAGCTGTAATGGCAGGACAAGTTATTGTTAAAGATAAACAAAAGGAAGATTTAGAACAAATAGTTAATAATAAGTGTTTTAAGATGGAATTAGAAAAAGAAACTGAGCTAAAAATTTTATATGACAAGTTACCTATTATGACTTTGGACAGGGTTAAATCTGTTGCTAATATGATTTTGCATATTAGTAATTATATTGTAGAAGAAGCCTTATTAAAAATAAATTCAAATAAACTTAATGATAAAATTCTAACGGTGGATTCCTTTAAGGTTGCAAATCTAGAATTAAAAGATACTAACAAAGTGGAAACATTGGAAGAAAATACAAAGGAAAATGTTAAACAAAAGAATAATGTTAATTTAAATATTAGTGAAAATGGAAACGTTGTAATACGTGAGAATAAATGTAATGCTATTTTAAAGCCAGCATTAGACTATATACAAGTGAGTTATAGTTACGCAATTAGCATTGATGAAATGGCATCCATGTGTAACGTTAGTCCTAGCTATTTTAGTAAGCTTTTTAAAAAGAATATTGGTGATAATTTCTCAAATTATATAAATAAAGTGAGGATTAAAAAAGCTAAAGAATTGCTTGAGGCCTCTGATATTCCAATAATAAATTTGGCTTTGGATTTAGGATTTGAGGATTGTGGTTATTTTATAAAAGTATTTAAAAGAATTGAAGGGGTAACCCCAGCAGTTTATAGAAATGAATATAATATAGGGAAATAGCACTTAGGTAAAACTAGTGCTATTTTTTTATATTTAAACACAAAGTGCAAGAAATTACTGTGTAAATTTACATTAAGTAAGCAAGGTTTTTCTACAAGAATGCGATTTACTTCAATGAAATTTCAATTAGACAGGCTTATACTTTAGGTAGATAGTTAGTAAGTTAAATTAATAACAAACGGATTGATAATGAGCAAATGCTAATATCGCCTTAAAAATATATTAAGGTAACAATTCAATAAATTATAATGTTTAAGAAAATCAAGGAGGAATAATTAATGAGAATGTATGATTATTTAGCACCTGCTGTTAACTTTATGGGAGCAGGAGCTGTAAAAGTAGTAGGCGAAAGAGCTAAAATTCTAGGTGGAAAGAAAGCGTTAATAGTAACTGATAAATTTCTTAAAAGTCTTCCGGGCGGAGCAGTAGCACAAGTTGAAGTTTCATTAAAGGAAGCAGGTATTAGCCTTGTATACTATGATAATGTTGAGCCAAATCCTAAGGATAGAAACGCGATTGAAGGTGCCAAAATATTCAAAGATGAAAACTGTGACATGATTATTACGGTTGGTGGTGGAAGCTCACATGACTGTGGTAAAGGTATCGGGATACTAGCAACCCATTCAGGAGAATTGTTTGACTATGCAGGCATAGAGACTCTTGCGAATCCACTTCCTCCAATTATTGCTGTTAATACCACAGCTGGAACAGGTAGTGAAGTTACACGTCACTGTGTTATAACAAACACTAAAACTAATATTAAATTTGTTATAGTTAGTTGGAGAAACTTACCATCAGTTTCAATTAATGATCCATTAACAATGGTTGGAATGCCTGCAGGACTTACAGCTGCAACCGGCATGGATGCGTTGACTCATGCTATAGAAGCATACGTTTCAAAGGATGCTAATCCTGTTACAGATGCCTCAGCTATCCAAGCTATTAAATTGATATCAAACAATTTAAGACAAGCTTATGCACTAGGTGAGAACTTAGTAGCTAGAGAAAATATGTGTTATGCTTCACTTCTTGCTGGTATGGCATTTAATAATGCTAACTTAGGTTATGTACATGCAATGGCTCATCAATTAGGTGGACTTTATGATATGCCTCATGGAGTTGCTAATGCTATACTACTTCCCTTCGTTGAGAAATGGAACGTTATTTCAAATCCACAGAAATTTGCCGATATAGCAGAATTCATGGGTGAAAACATACAAGGACTTTCAGTATTGGATGCGGCGCAGAAATCTATTGATGCTATGTTTAGACTTGCAAAGGATGTTGGAATTCCAGCTAACTTAAGATCACAAGGAGCTAAAGAAGAAGACATCGAATACATGGCTGACTGGGCATTAAAAGATGGTAATGCCTTTAGTAATCCAAGAAAAGGAAATAAAAAAGATATTGCACAATTATTTAAATCAGCATTTTAATCTTGTAACTTCGCAGAAGATGATTTAATAGTTTCGTAGAAGATGATTTAACAGCTTTGAAAAAGATGATTAATAGAAATTAATAATATAAGTTAAAACAGTAATAATATGTCCTCGGTGTATTTGTTGAGGATATATTATAAATTTCGAATATCTTTGATAGTTATAAATTTAACAAATGTTTAATTTAATAATATAGGATAAATATGGATTTTAATGAATAACACACTAATTAATAATATATTTTAAGAGAGGAAGTTTTAATATGTATGTTGTGCAAGATGGATTTAGTAAACCAACAAAGAGGGTAGAGGCATTAAAGGAACAAATACTATCAGCGGTTCCCTGTATTGAAGTGGATAGAGCGTTATTAATAACAGAATCATTTAAAGAAACAGAAGGAAAATCTATAGTAGTGCGTAGGGCTAAAGCACTTGAAAAGATATTAAACGAAATTCCTATTATTATAAGAGCGGAAGAGCTAATAGTTGGAAGTTTGACCAAGGAAGCAAGATCAGCTCAAATTTTTCCTGAATTCTCAAATAAGTGGATTAAAGATGAATTTGAAACCATAGGAAAGAGAAAAGGCGATTCATTCCAAATTACTGAAAAGGCAAAAAAACAACTTACAGAAGTATTTGATTATTGGGAAGGTAAAACTACTAATGAACTTGCTACTTCATATATGTATCCAGAAACTATTGAGGCAATGAATGAAAATGTATTTACAGTTGCAAACTATTATCTTAATGGAGTAGGACATGTATCTGTAGATTATGCTAAGGTTTTGGCTAAAGGATATAAGGGGATTATTGAGGAAGTTAAGTGTGCAATTAAGAATGCTGATAAAGAAAATCCGCAGTATATTAAGCAAAAACTATTTTGGGAATCTATCATAGGTTCTTGCAAAGCAGTAATAAATTATGCACATAGATATGCAAAGCTTGCAAGAGAAATGGCCTCAAAAGAATCTAATGAAAAGCGCGCTAAAGAATTATTACAAATAGCTAAAAACTGTGAAACAGTACCTGAAAATGGGGCAACTAATTTTTATGAAGCTTGTCAATCATTTTGGTTTGTGCATGCAGTTATAAACATAGAATCAAATGGACATTCTATTTCTCCAACAAGATTTGATCAATATATGTATCCATATTATGAAATAGAATTAAATTCAGGAAAGTTTGACATAGATAAAATTCAAGAACTTATTGATTGTGTATGGGTTAAATTAAATGACATTAACAAAGTTCGTGATGAAGTATCAACAAGAGCATTCGGTGGATATCCAATGTTTCAAAACCTATGTGTAGGTGGACAAACTAGAGAGGGTAAAGATGCTACAAATGATCTATCATATATGTGCATAGATGCTACGGCTCATGTAAGATTATCGGCACCATCTTTTTCGGTAAGAATATGGAACAAAACGCCAGATGAATTTTTAATAAGATCCTGTGAGTTAAGCAGATTAGGTCTGGGTATGCCAGCATTTTATAATGATGAAGTTGTAATTACAGCTTTAGTTAGTAATGGATTAACAATGGAAGATGCTAGAGAATATGGAATTATAGGTTGTGTTGAACCGCAAAAACCAGGAAAAACAGAAGGATGGCATGATTCAGGTTTCTTTAATCTAGCAAGACTATTAGAAGTCACTATAAATAATGGTATGAGTAACGGAAAACAAATAGGACCTAAGACTGGAGAATTTACAAAGTTCAAGTCGATTGAAGAAGTTGTTCAAGCTTATACTAAACAAATGGAATACTTTGTTTATCAATTATCAGTAGCAGACAATTCTATTGATCTTGCTCATGCAGAAAGAGCACCATTACCATTCCTATCTTGTATGGTTGATGATTGTATAACAGACGGCATGTCACTTCAAGAAGGTGGAGCACATTATAACTTTACAGGGCCACAAGGTGTTGGTGTTGCAAATGTAGGAGATTCTTTTGCAGCCATTAAAAAGCTTGTATTTGATACTAAAAAAGTAACTTTAAAAGACTTAAAAGAAGCTCTAGACACTAACTTTGGTGAAGAAGATCCAACTTTAAAGGAAAATTTAGAGGATTTAAGACAAATGTTAATTCATAGAGCACCTAAGTTTGGTAATGATATTGACGAAGTTGATGAACTAGCAAGGCAAGGAGCATATATTTACTGCAAAGAAGTCGCAAAACATAAAAATCCAAGAGGTGGCAATTTCCATGCAGGATTATACCCAGCAGCAATTAACATCTTATTTGGTGATCTTATTGGAGCAACTCCAGACGGTAGAAAAGCACATGAAGCATTAGCTGATGGTGTATCTCCAGTTAGAGGCGCTGATAGTAATGGACCAACTGCTGCTATAAATTCAGTAGCAAAATTAGATCATTTTATTGCATCTAATGGTACTTTATTAAATCAAAAATTTCATCCAGGTTCAATTCAGGGAAGCGGTGGACTTAAAAATTTAGCGTCACTTGTTAGGAGCTTTTTTGATCAAAAAGGTATGCATGTACAATTTAATATAATCGATAAGGAAACTCTTGTTGAAGCACAAAAGGAACCAAGTAAATATAGAGATTTAGTAGTACGTGTTGCCGGTTATAGTGCCCAATTTATAACATTAGATAAAGCAATTCAAGATGATATTATAAAGAGAACTGAACAAACTTTCTAAAAAGGAGGAAAAGCAAATGCTTACAAAAGGAATTAACTATGAGCAAAAAGGCATAATTTTTAATATGCAACGCTTTTCTATACATGATGGACCTGGAATTAGGACAATAGTATTTTTAAAAGGATGTCCTTTAAAATGTGATTGGTGTAGTAATCCTGAATCACAAGATCCAGTAGTTGAAATTATGTTTAATGAAAAAAATTGTACTGGGTGTAAAAAATGTGAAAGAAATTGCCCAGAAGGTGCAATTAATATGCTAAGGACTGGAAGAATAGATAGAGCAAAATGTACTAGTTGTGGAGTTTGCGCTGAAAATTGTTATCCAGGAGGTCTTGTAAAATCAGGAGAAGAAACTACTGTTGAGAAGGTAATGACTGAACTAAAAAAAGAAACTATCCAGTTCAGACGTTCCGGAGGTGGAGTTACATTATCTGGAGGAGAATTACTTATGCAACCAGAATTTGCAATTGAACTTTTAAAAGCTTGCAAGGCAATGGGATGGCATACTGCAATAGAAACTACAGGATATGCTAGTGAAGATACAATAGACAAGTTAATTCCTTTGGTTGATTTAGTACTTTTAGATATAAAACACTTAGATGATGAAAAACATAAAAAGTATGTTCATGTAAGTAATGAGGTTATAGTTAAAAATGCTAAAAAAATATCTACCATAGGCACAGAGCTTATTATAAGGGTACCTGTTATTCCAAAATTTAATTGCGATAAAAATAGTATATCTGATATAGCTAAGTTTGCAAAAAGTTTAAATGGAGTACAGCGCTTAGATTTACTACCATATCATAAGCTTGGTGCCAATAAGTATGAGAACTTAGGGCTAGATTATACAATGGGACAGGAAATTAAAACACCAGATGAGGATACTATGAATAATTTTAAAAAAATAGTAGAGGAATATGGATTAGAATGTACTATTGGAGGCTAAAGAAGAATAAAGAAATTTGATTTATAGCCCTAATCATTGAACAATGTTGTTTCAATGATTAGGGTTTGTTTTTTGACTTATTTGCTGTTGCAACGGGTATAGGTAAAACATATCTTGCTGCTTTTGATTCAGTGGATTTTAATAGAAGTTTATTTGTTTGTAGTCTTGTTTTTGGGTTTATTTTTTAAAACATTTAAAATCCATTCATCAAAACTGGTTCCTTTATCGCCCTCATATACATCATATGGCTCAGGATAAAGTTGCTTAAATTTCTCTTTAAACTTAGTTATTTCAAAACTTTCCGTTATTACATTATCTACATGATATAGTTTTTTGTTTATGTCTTTGATCAAATGAACCTTGGGTTTACCGAGTTTCAAACGTTTACCATTCTTAGTTATGCCTAAGGATTGAGTTGCCCGGAGAGCTTCCTCTTTAACTTTAAATACTAAATCATGCATTGCTAATCTTGTTAATACATCTCGCGATTTTTGACATTTCCAATTTTTCAACTCATTTACTGCTTCAAGTCTTTTTCTCCAATTAGCTTTATCATCTGCCATTTTAACTAACTCATTAATATTATTAGGAGTTTCTTTCTTAATTTCGCTTACTGACACCTAATACACCGCCTATTTTATTTATTTTCTATAATGTATATTAAAAAGCATAATAAAATATAACTTTTCAACTCAAATAAGTCTACATATAAGAAAATGTTGTGAAAAAAGACTTCTGCATTTATATTATTATGATCACGATGAGTGTTACTTATCGACAGCGCCAATTGGCGTATAATAAGATGCTATATTGCATGGGATTGATAGCTTAAAAATAAAAAAAACCACTGGTTTCCAGAGGTTTCTTATTATTCAACTTTTCTAAGGTTTTTAGATATTTCTATAATTCTACTATCATTATACGACACTTTCATACTTATACTATTTACATCTATTTGAAGTCTGTCAATTTTATCATCAATAATCGTTATATGTTCAGAATTACTTTTATATCCATCCAAAAGAGCATCACTGGTAGGGATAAGTTTTCCATCTATCTTCACACCTATTTTTTTAACCTCATTTTCAAGGCTACCAAGTCTAGTTTCAAGCTTATCAAATCGTTCAGTGT
>NZ_JAHLDM010000013.1:0-126206 GCF_018861295.1 Clostridium estertheticum
CATTTATTTGCAAAAACAACATATTTTCTTGAACCTTTATGTTCTTCCATCCAATCAAGTAATGTTATTTCATATTGAGCAAGCTTTGGCAAAATACCAGGCATTTTATTACCTTTACCTAATTCTTTTTCCATACTAGCTATTACTTCTGGAATTCTTGAATCACCCGCATGAGCGTTGAAGGCTGCGTATAAATCAAGTTCTGAATTTTCTTCTATTTCAACTCCTAGATTATATAATTGCTTAATTGGTGCATTACATGCTAGGAAATCTTGTGGACGAGGTCCGAAAGAGATTATTTTCAAATTGTCGAGGCCAAGTAATGTAGTAGCAACTGGTACAAATTCTGAAATCATATCCGCAACTTCACTAGCTGTTCCAACAGGATATTCGGGAATAAATGCCTTTATATTACGTAGTGCTAAATTGTAACTCGCATTTAACATTCCACAATAAGCATCCCCACGGCCATTCATTAAATTATCACCGCTTTCCTCTGAAGCAGCTACAAACATTACTGGTCCACCAAATTGTTTTGCAAGTAAGGTTTCCGAAGTTTCAGGACCGAAATTTCCAAGGTATACTACTAATGCATTTACACCAGCTTCTTTAACTTCTTTTAATGCTTTTAACATATGTGTTTCATTTTCCACAGTAGTTAAACATTCAAATATATCAACGTTAGATTTTTTATAAGATTCAACTACAGCTTTTCTACGGCTCTCAGATAACTCCATTGGGAAGCAATCTCTACTTACTGCAACAATTCCTAATTTTAATTGTGGTAAATTTTTCATTTTCCATTCCTCCGATTATTTTATTATGAATAGTTATTTTTAAACTTATTTTATTGAAATATTTTTACCTTTTAAGCCTATAAATGCTCCTTGAGTTCCTAAATCAGTATCTTTGTGACCAATTAACCATTTGTTTCTAGCAAAGAGTAAAACATCTTCACCAGATTTATTAATTTTATTTTTGAGTGGCAAATTAGTATCCCTAGGTAATACAACTACGCATTTAAAACCATTTTCATTTGCATTACAAGGTGCATAATGAAGTGTAGTTGCATAAACCTCAATGATTGTACCAGCCGGAACTAAAAAGGCTTCTATATTTGAAGTATCATATGAATAATCTTTTTCAATATCTTGAATACAACCTAGAAGTAAAATAAAATCAGTAACTGCAACATTTATTTCAGATGAACGATGATATTCCACAGCGTTTAGTAAATAATTATTACCATTACAATATCCTACTTGAATTGGTAATTCACCAAATTCTCTTATTTTTAAGTCTTGCGCTATTTCTAAATCTTCTAATTCTTTAATTGATGGCTCATAGACTACATCATTTGGCAATGGTGTCGTTTTCATTTTTTCAATTAATTTAGAACAATCATAATTTTCTAAAACATGTCCATATTTCTTAAACTCACTATCTGTAATTTTTTTAATAATCATAGTCATCTTCCCTTCTATTAAATTTTTTGTTATTATAATAAATAACTTTTTAAATTCCCTTTAATAAGTCTATTCTACTATTCTTTTATAGTTTTATCAACATGTTTTGTAAACTATTTCATTTTATTCAAAAGTTTTTAATATTGTGGTAGGTACTAGTGAATGGTAAGAGTGACTTATTAAATCTGAAAACTTAATTTTTGTATTGATAATAAATTTTTTACATGTACAAGTTAAGAGAAGTGGTGTATAATGGAACAAGAAAGAAGTAAGTTAATGAGAAATTAAAGACAAGATATATCACAAAAGTATAATATACATATTCATGAGATTTTTTTTAAAAAAGATTGTGAAAATAATCACAAAAGTATACTCTAAAACTATGAAAAATGTATTAATACATGTAGTAATAATAGTAAATCAATTAAAATTATGGACAAAATTTGATTATTAGGGAGAGTGTAGTTATGAATTTACAAGAAATATACAAATCAAAGGTTATTACGGCAGAGCAAGCTGCTGGGAAGATAGTGTCTGGAAATAGGGTAGCAACAGGGCATGCTTGTGCTGAACCTGTTACGCTTATAGAGGCAATGTTAAAGAATAAGGATTCCTATAAAGATGTTGAAATTGTGCATATGGTTCCTATGGGAAAAGATGAGTATACTAAGCCAGGAATGGAAAGCCATTTTAAACACAATGCATTATTTGCAGGTGCCAGTACAAGAGAAGCTATCGCTTCTGGAAGAGCAGATTTTACGCCTTGTTTTTTTTCTAAGATACCTGAGCTATTTAAAAATAATTATCTACCAGTAGATGTGGCACTTATTCAAGTTTCATCACCTGATGAGCATGGGTGTTGTAGTTTTGGTTTATCTGTTGATTACACAAAGACAGCAGCAGAATGCGCAAAAATGGTAATTGCAGAAGTAAATAAAGAAATGCCAAGAACTATGGGTGACTCTTTTATAAATGTCTCTGATATTGATTATATAGTAGAATCAAATCATCCACTAATAGAACTTACTTCTCCTAAAATTGGGGATGTTGAAAGAGCTATTGGAGAGAATTGTGCTTCTTTAGTTGAGGATGGTTCTACACTACAACTTGGAATAGGTGCTATTCCAGATGCAGTTTTATTATTTTTAAAAGGAAAGAAGGACTTAGGAATTCATTCTGAAATGATTTCAGATGGAGTTGTGGAACTAGTTGAAGCAGGTGTAATTACAGGCAAGGCTAAATCCCTTCATGAGGGAAAGATTGTTGTTACATTTTTGATGGGAAGCAAAAGACTATATGATTTTGTAGATAATAACCCTATGGTTGAAATGTATTCTGTAGATTATGTAAATGATCCCTATGTTATTGCTAAAAATAATAAAATGGTATGTGTAAATTCTGCTATTCAAGTAGATTTTATGGGTCAAGTTAATGCAGAAATGATAGGAGAAACTCAGTTTAGTGGAACTGGTGGTCAAGTTGATTTTGTTCGCGGGGCATCTATGGCCCAAAATGGTAAATCCATAATCGCAATGCCATCGACTGCATGCAAAGGAAAAGTTTCAAGAATTAAACCAAACCTTGATGAAGGAGCAGCTGTTACAACACTTAGAAATGATGTGCAATATATAGTTACTGAATATGGTATTGCAGAATTAAAAGGTAAAACTTTAAAAAATAGAGCAAAAGCGCTAATAAATATTGCTCACCCAGATTTTAGGAATGAGTTAATACAGGAATTTGAAAAAAGGTTTAAGTGCAAATTCACATCAAAATAATTAAAGATGATTAATAAATAGTAGCCAGATAATTAGGGACCTAATTATCTGGCTACTATTTATTTTAATACGGTAAATTTAGAATATTAAAATTATTTAACACATATTATGTTAAAAAGTACAAAATTGGGTATAATATAAAGAAATGAAAAAATATTACATAAAAAAAGAAGGATTTTCTTATAAGTTAGCGAATATAGGATATGGATACATTATTTAGAAGATATCAAAATAATATTTAAATTCCAAATGATTCGGGGGGAAGAGAATGCATTTAAATTTTGAAAATAGTGAAGATAAGTTGATAGTTTACATGTCTGGGGAATTAGACCACCATAGTGCTGAGGAAGTTAGGAATATTATAGATGATAGGTTAGAACGAGATAGTTATAACAAATTAATTATGGATTTTGGAGAAGTGACATTTATGGATAGTTCTGGTATTGGTGTAGTTATTGGAAGATACAAAAAGTTACATATGAGAAATGGAAAAGTATGTGTAACTAATATTAAATCTTCAGTTAAAAGGGTATTTGAACTGTCAGGAATGTTTAAGATTATCATGTTATATGATGACGTAAAGCAAGCTGTAAACAACATTTAGTGGGGGGATTAGTATGTGTTACAATAAAATTAAGATAGAATTTTCAAGTAAATCGCAGAATGAAAGTTTCGCAAGAGTAGCAATAGCAGCATTTGCTTCACAATTAGATCCTACAATTGACGAAATCACCGATGTTAAAACAGCGGTATCAGAAGCAGTTACTAATGCAATTATTCATGGATATGAAAGTGAAGAGGAAATGATCACTATTGAGGCAATTATTAATGGCACGGAATTGACAGTAATAGTTAATGATACGGGGAAAGGAATTGATAATTTGGAGCTAGCTATGGAGCCGCTATACACTTCTCGTCCAGACCTTGAGAGGTCTGGAATGGGTTTTACTGTAATGGAGACTTTTATGGACAGTCTGGAAGTAAAGTCTGACAAAGGTAGGGGAACAAGTATAATAATGAAAAAAATATTTAATCCTTTAAGTTAGGTGGAATATTATGGATCAAAAAATAGTGAAAAAAAGCAACTATAATTATGAAGATAATATGCAACTTATTCAAATGGCTAGAAATGGAGAACCTGGTGCACTAGACACTTTAGTAGAAATGAATTTGCCATTAGTTTCATCTATAAGTAAAAAATTTTTAAATAGAGGATATGAGTATGATGATATCTTCCAGATAGGTTGTATTGGACTCGTAAAAGCAATTAATAATTTTGATACTAAGTATAATGTGAAATTTTCCACATATGCAGTTCCTATGATAATGGGAGAGATTAAAAGATTTCTTAGAGATGATGGAATTATAAAAGTAAGCAGGAGCGTTAAAAATACTGCACGGCAATTGCATTATGATAAAGATACTCTAACCAAAAAATTGGGTAGAGATCCTACAATTGACGAATTGTCGGTATTTTGTAATATAGAAAAAGAAGATATAGTATATGCATTAGAGTCTGCTAGCAATATGCTGTATTTATTTGATACGATACATCAAGATGATGGTGCACCAGTATTGTTAATTGATAAGCTAAGTGAGAAATATGAAGAAGATAACCAAGTTTTAGATAAAATTTCTCTCAAAGAAGCACTTAGAAAACTTGATGCAAAATCAAGGCAAATAATTATGCTCAGATACTTTAAAGATAATACACAAATTCAGGTAGCAAAAATGATGGGAATTAGCCAAGTGCAGGTATCAAGAATAGAAAAGAAAGTTTTGAAAATAATGAGGGAAAAATTAATTTAGAAAGATAATAAGATGTATTATGGACAAATAACTTCAAGTTTGATTTGAAGCCGTTTATCTTTAGTTGCATCTTATTTTTTTGACTAAAAACTATATTAATGCAAATACTAAAATTAAGAATCAGAGTATTATATTTTTATAAAAAAACAAATCAATAATAACTTTCAAAAGTGACAAGGAGGATTTTATGAAGGTAAAAGAAAAAGCCATAAGAAAAAAATTCGATAAACTTAATTCAAACAACATTCCAAAGCCCAATTTACTAAAACACTGTTTTAATGCCTTTTGGGTTGGAGGATTAATATGTGTAATTGGACAATTTATAAGTGATATTTTTTCGAAATTTGGTGTTCCAAAGGATGAGCTAGGGGCATATGTATCTATAGTTATGGTGTTTTTAGGTGCAGCACTTACTGGTATTGGTGTATATGATAAGTTGGGTGACTTTGCAGGCGCAGGTTCTGTTGTACCAATTACTGGGTTTGCAAATTCAATTGTCTCACCTGCAATGGAGTTTAAAAAAGAAGGTTTTGTTTTTGGAGTTGCAGCTAAAATGTTTACTATTGCAGGACCTGTTCTAGTTTATGGAATTGGTTCATCTGTAATTGTAGGGATTTTATATTATTTTTTAAGGTGGTGATGCGAAATGGGTAGAAGAATTGGTCTTCAAACAGTAGAAATTGAAAGTAAACCTAGAATTATTGGTACCTATAATATAGTTGGTCCTAAAGAGGGACAGGGACCATTAAAAGAGTATTTCGATGAAATTATAGAAGATGATCTTAATGGAACTGAAAGCTTTGAAAAAGCTGAAACAAGTCTTTTATATACTGCGATATCAAAAAGTATAAAAAAAGCAAGGTTAAAGGAAGTCGATATCAATTATTTATTAGCGGGTGATTTATTAAACCAGTTATCATCTTCATGTTTTGCTGCTAGAGATTTAGACATACCGTTTATAGGTCTATATGGAGCTTGTTCAACTATGGCAGAGTCTTTAAGCGTTGGTTCAATGATAATGGAAGGTGGCCTAGCTAATTATGTTGTAGCAGCTACCTCTTCACATTTTTCTTCAGCGGAAAGGCAATTTAGATTACCACTTGAAATGGGAAGTCAGAGATCACCAACAGCACAATGGACCGTGACAGGTGCAGGTTCAATGGTTTTAGGTAAAAAAGGTAAATTCCCTTATGTTACTCATATTACAACTGGAAAAGTTAAAGACTATGGAATAATTGATGTGAATAATATGGGAGTTGCAATGGCACCAGCAGCAGTGGACACTATTAAACAACATTTTATGGATACTGGTAGAAAACCTTCAGATTATGATGTTATTGCTACTGGAGATTTAGGTATTATAGGAAAGGAGTTTACAGAAAAATTATTGCTTGAATACAAGTACGATATGAGAGGTCATTATATTGATTGTGGTGAGAAAATTTTTGATGCTTCAAGGCAAGGAACTAACGCTGGTGGTAGTGGTTGTGGTTGTTCTGCAGTAGTTGCAACAGGTTATTTGCTTAAAAATATGCTGAAGGGAAAATTTAAAAGGATCCTGTTAGTTTCAACAGGAGCTCTTTTAAGTTCTACTTCAACTTTGCAGGGTGAAACAATACCAGGAATTGCTCATGCTGTTTCAATAGAGTTTGGGGGTGAATAAATGAATAATTACATTATGGCTTTTATAGTTGGAGGACTTATATGTGTAATAGGTCAAATACTTATGGATACAACTAAACTTACTCCTGCTAGGATACTGGTTGTATTTGTAACGGGTGGTGTAATACTAGGAGCATTTAATATATATGATGTAGTAATCAAATATGGAAAAGCGGGTGGGAGTATACCTCTGCCTGGTTTTGGATATAGTTTGGCTAAGAGTGTAATGAAAGAAGTAGATGAGTTTGGTCTTATAGGTGCTTTTACAGGAGGTATAAAGGGTACTGCAGGCGGCATTACTGCTGCAATTTTCTTTGGATATATAATGGCATTGATTTTTAATCCTAAAACTAAATAAAAAACAACTATTAAAATACATAATATTTTAATAGTTGTTTTTTTAGTTTGTTTTATGTGTAATAGTGTCATTATTTTGATTAGGATAAGTATTGTTAATAGGTGTATTTGGGTTAAGTTGACCACCGCCATTCGTAGTGTTATTTCCTTCATTAGTTTTAGGAGTAGTAACAGGAGGTGTTATTTTAGGGGTAGTTGATGGAGTATTTGGAGTGACAACTGAAGGAGCAGAAAAGGAACCTGAAGAGGTATCAACTGCTGTTGGTAATACAAAAGCAGAGTCTTCTAAATATGCATTAGGAACATAATCTCTCTTTATAAAAACCTTTGTTTCAATTTTCCAAATTGGAGTATATTCTGATGCCAAAACATAGCTACCACTTGCATCCCTTGTGACTTTAGCAGAAACATGTATGCTGTCAAGAGTTGTAGGCTGAGTCCCGTCAATAAACAGCTCAGAGTAAACTCTATTGCCCCTTGGGTCTGCAATAGTTAAATCTGTAGGTATATTACCTGAATCCTTTGATACAGACAAGGAAGATATACCAGAAGGCATATCAACGTTCTTTACTGGAAGAGAAGTATGAGCAGATTTCATAACTTTCCCCCATAACTGTGCAGCATCGTTACTGCCCAATCCTTCAATTTTATCTGCTTTATCAGTTCCAATCCAGACTGCGGCAGAGTAATATGGAGTTAAACCAACAAACCATAAATCTTTTGAATTAGAAGAAGTACCAGTTTTACCTCGAACAGGCATGTCGCTAAAAACAGCGTTCGTTCCAGTGCCACCTGGGCCTACAGGTCCTTTTAATAAATCATACATGATATAAGCACTTTGAGGTGATAAAACAGGTGTTGTTTCAGGTTTTGTATCAAGCAGTACCTTACCAGTTCTATCGATTACTTTAGTATATAATCTTGGAGTAGTACGATTCCCGCTATTACCAAAAACGCCATATGCAGCTGCCATAGTAAGAGGATTAGTTCCACCATTTAATTCACCAAGAGACATAGCAGACAGACTAATCTTATCTACGTTATCTAGCTGCAATCCATACTTTTCACCATAGGAAACTCCAGTCTTGATACCAATCATATTTTCTATTTTCACAGCGGCCACGTTAACAGAATATTTTAAACAATCTCTTAGAGTTAAATACCCTCGATATATATCAGGTGAATTTTTAGGGTTATATCCAATACTTGCAGATACGGGTGAATCCTCAATAACAGTAGATGCCGTAGCTATTTTTGTATCAATAGCTGGACTATATACGGTTAAGGGCTTAATACTTGATCCAGGAGCCCTTAAAAATTTATCGTCATAGGCAGCTCTGTTGTAAGAACCAGGAACTTTAACATTACGGCCACCTATAATAGTTTTAACTTCACCTGTATGATAATCCATGATAACACATGAGGCTTGTAGTTTTTCTTGTGAAGAGTTCATAGGAGCATCAATTAAACTTTGCGATGTATTTTGCATATTCCTATCCATGGTTGTATAAATTTTTACACCATCATACATAAGCATTGAAGATGCTTCCTTTTGGCTAATCTTATATTTTTTCATTAGATCATTAGTAACTTGAAGGAGTGCAGGTCTTGAAAAGAACTCATAGTTCATTTTGTTTGCATCTTTTTTTGAAAAACTAAAAGTTAATTTTTCAGCCATGGCTGAGTCAAATTGTACTTTACTAATTTTATTATATTTATACATATTAGCTAAGACCGCTTTGGTTCTAGCTGAATCAAAAGCTGTTTTAGTATCATATGATTTAGTTGCCATAGAATATGAAACACTAGGGTTTTGTGCAGCACTAGCTATAAAAGCAGACTGTTTTAAGGTTAAGTTTTTAATAGATTTATTAAAATATTGTTGTGACGCCGCTTCTATACCATGAGCATTTCCTCCTAGGAAAATAGTATTCATATATGTCTCTAAAATTTGGGACTTTGTTAATACTTTTTCTATTTGTAGTGATAAATAAATTTCTTGAACTTTTCTTTTTATAGAAGTCCTGTTTTCCATAGAATCTTCTAAAAATATTCTGTATTTGACCAGCTGTTGAGTTATTGTTGAAGCTCCCTGAAGACTTTGACTACTTCCAGTTATTTTTATTTTTATATCATTAAATATAGAACCAGCTAGCCTTTTTATATCAATACCTGGATGCGTTGCAAATCTGAAATCTTCAATACTTATAAATGCTTCCTGAAGATTAACTGGAACATCACTAATAGGTACATTAATTCTTCTTTGCGAGATGACATATTCATCCATAAGCTTTCCGGAATCATCTAATAATACAGTAATTTCATCTAATTTTAAAAATTCATTAATATTTAAACTAGGAGCCGTCTTAATCATAGCTAAGACTACTCCACCGATGGCTACACTGATTGTTAAGGCTATAATTAGAATGGTAAAAATAAGTTTTTTAAAAACATGCTTCCCAGCTTTTTTTTTCTTTTTCTGAGAAGTTTCTTTTTTATCCATTGAGCATCCTCCTTGTATTTTTATGAAGCAGATAAAAACTGACAATTTTTACCTTGACCTCTAAAAATTCACGTTGTTTAGCTATAATTAGCTTTTAATATTATACCATATAATTATATTATTTATTTAAATAAAACTTAATATAAAATATTGTGTTTTGAAATGATATTTGAATTCTTTACCTTAAATGAGTTACATATAATAATGTATAACCTTAAATGGGGGTAATGAATATTAATAATAAAATTAAAGGTAGAATATTAATAATTATAGCCATAGTTATGATTAATTTTACAATATTCATATATATTTTTGATAAAACTACAATGCCAACTGTAATGGCAGTCGCAGATTCAGAAATGAGAGCAAAAGCAACTGAGATTGTAAATAAAGCAATTATAGATGAATATTCAAATCAATTTAACTATGATGAGATAATAAAGGTGGATAAGGATTCTGTTGGAAATATCGTAATGCTGAAAGCAGATACTTTGAAAATGAATAAAATAGCTTGCGATGTTGCACTAAAGTCACAAAAGGAATTAATGAAATTGGGCGATGTAGGAATAAGGGTTCCAATAGGATACATAACAAGAAATAATATTCTATCTTATTATGGACCTAGTGTTAATATCAAAATGCAGCCTATAGGACATGTAGAAACTAAATATTCATCTGAGTTTGAAAGTGCAGGTATAAATCAAACAAGACATAAGATCTATGTTAAGGTGAAAACTACTGTTAGAGTAATTATACCTTTGAGAAGTAATGATATTGAGGTAACAAATGAGGTGCCAATTGCTGAAACTATTATAGTTGGTAAAACACCTAATACTTCAGTTCAATTAGATTTAAATGGAACTGGATTTAAACTTGGAAACAGCAATTAACAAAAGTATAAAAAATAAAGCGCGCGGTGCGCACTCTATTTTTTATACTTTTATATATTTATAGGGCATTTAAATTAATCTTCCCAATTAAATATGTATGGTATATTTCTATAATAGTCTCCATAATTTAAGCCATAACCAACTACAAAAAGATCTGGAATCTCAAAGCAATAGTAATCAGGGGTTATTTCAACCTTTCTTCTTTCTATCTTATTTAAAAGAACACAAGTTTTAACACTAGCAGCGCCTAAAGATCTAACGTGATTCACAACGAAATCCATAGTTAAACCAGTATCAACAATATCATCCACTATTAATACATCAAACCCAGAAATATTGTCAGGTATGTCATTTACAATATTAACGAGTCCTTTTGATTCTTCGTCATCTCCATAACTTGAAGTTGTCATAAAGCCTATTTTTGTAGGTACAGTGATTTGACGTACAAGATCAGCAGTATATATAAAGCTACCTCTAAGTAATGATAGGACATATAATTTTTTTCCCAAATAATCTTTGGAAATTTCAGTACCAAGTTGTTCAATTCGCTCATTAATTTGATCTTTTGATATAAGAATATTTATTTTTTTATCATTCAATGTTAATCCCGCCCTCTTTACATATTTACAATATGGTCTCAATAGTATAAAATTATAAGAAACTTGTCAAGTATAAGAATAAGAAAATTAGATAAAATATTAGTAGAATGGAGTGATGTACTATGATATATGGCAATATAGATGGAGTTAAAAATTCAATTTTAAATAAATTAGAAAAGGCTTGTGAATTAAGCGTTTCTAAAGATTCTATTTTATCTGTTGAATTAGTAGATATATTAGTTGAGGTAACACAAAATCTAGATAGAGAAGTTAGTGCGGCTATAGATAGAAAGGGCCAGATTATAAGTATGGGTATTGGCGATAGTAGTACTGTTGAACTGCCTATAATTGATATAAGAGAAGGACGTTTATCAGGGGTTAAAATAATACACACCCATCCAAATGGCAATTCTAGACTATCAGCGCTTGATATGTCAGCACTTGTAAAACTAAAATTAGATTGTATAGTGGCTATTGGAGTAAGTCCGGAAAAGGAAAATTTAAAATACAACATAGGTTTTTGTGGAATAGATAAGGGTATTTTAATAGAAGAAGAAGTGGGTCCAATAAGTTTAAATGAAGTAATTGAATATGATATTTTAGACAAAATTAAATACATTGAAAAATTAATGAAAACGTGTGACGTTATTGAAGATGATACAGAACGAGCTATTTTAGTAGGGATAGGCAGTGAAGAGGATTTAGTAGAACTCACAGAACTTGCAAGAGCATGTAATGTAGAGACTGTAGACTCTATACTTCAAAATAGACATAAAATAGATGCCGCTTTATATATAGGTAGAGGAAAAGCTGAAGAAATAGCAGGTATAAGGCAAGCATTAAGATCAAATCTAGTTATATTTGATGACGAATTATCAGGTTCTCAAGTTAGAAACTTGGAAGAAGTTCTTGGGTGTAAGGTAATAGACAGAACTACGCTAATTTTAGAGATTTTTGCACGAAGAGCAAGAACCAGGGAAGCAAAAATACAAGTTGAGCTTGCACAATTAAAATATAGATTACCAAGATTAACTGGACTTGGAACAATGCTTTCAAGGACAGGTGCTGGAATTGGAACAAGAGGACCAGGAGAGAAAAAGTTAGAAATTGATAAAAGACGAATAAGAGAAGGTATTTTTGATTTAAACAAAGAATTAGCAAAAATAAGAACAACGAGAAGTGTACAAAGGGAGAAGAGAAGTCGCGAGAGTATCTCAAAAGTATCTTTAGTAGGATACACTAATTCTGGTAAATCAACGCTTAGAAATGCATTGTGTGATGTAGCAGCATTAAAAAGTGTTGCTCAAAAGGACAAAGTGTTTGAAGCAGATATGCTCTTTGCAACACTAGACGTAACAACAAGAGCACTAGTATTACCTGATAATAGAGTGGCAGCAGTAACGGATACAGTAGGTTTTATAAGAAAACTCCCTCATGACTTAGTTGAAGCGTTTAAATCAACGCTTGAAGAAGTGGCATACTCCGATTTGTTGTTACATGTGGTAGATGTATCATCTGAAACTGCAGAGCTACAAATAGAGGCTGTAGATGGTGTATTAACAGAATTAAACGTAATTGATAAACCAGTGATATTGGTGTTAAATAAAATTGATAAAGCATCGCCAGAAAATATTTTAAAAATTAAAGAAAAATATAAGGAATTAAAATGTATAGAGATATCGGCTAAAAATGGTACGAATTTGGATGGACTATTAAAACATGTTTGCACAGATCTTCCATACACTCTTAAAAAAATTGAGGTGCTTATTCCATACACTGATCAGTCTATGGTTGCATATTTACATAGGGGTTCAATGGTTGATTCAGAAGAGTACAACGAGGAAGGAACACTTATGTCAGTACGAGGAGACGATGAAGTTTATAATAAATGTAAAAAATATATTTTAACTTAGTTGTGTTTATTAATGAAAATTTTTTATAAGTGTAATAAAATCTAAATCTATTTTATATAATTTAATATTAGTCTATAACAGTTATTAAAGAATGTAGGAGTAGATATGGGAGATAAAAAGTCGAATTCAGATAATGAAGAAGATCAAGATAAAAGATCAATTCAAGATCGTATAAATTATCAACAAATACAACAACAAATTATAAAGGATATGAACAAACAGATAGGGAGCGTAAGTAGTGGGAATTCTACTGATCAGTTATTAGCTACTTCGGCGGATACATCTAATAATTCTTGCATTAAATTATTGGCAGATAAGGTTGTAGACATAAATGTTTTAAAATTTGAATTAGATAAATTACCACTGGATTTCAAAGCAAGAGCTTATTTTGAAAATGATGTAAAACCATTGTTAGATACTCTATATACTTTATCAATTGCATCCCTTGATTTTTCAGCTACTGCAGTTAGTTTGACGAATACAAGTTTCGGCCGTAGTTCAAAAATTAAGAACGCCCTAGAATTAACAGACAGCGTTGATGAAATATCATCAGATGTAATTAAAGTATTAAGATGTAAAGTTGATAATATGCTGAAATTATCAAAATGTGATTGAAAATATTTTTTTATGGGAATGGAGAGAACAAGTTTAATAAATATTAAACTTGTTTCTCTTTATTTTTTAAGTATAGTGCTATAATGAAGGATAGAGGAATAACATATAAATTATATTAAAAATTAGTGGGGGAAGAGAATGATAAAAACTGTTTTGCAATATCAGAAGGCGTTTAATAGTGTGGTTGACAGGATGAAAATTGATGAATCTGTTTTATCAGTAATGGTTTTTGGAAGTATGGTAACAGGTGATTTATGGGAAGAATCAGATATTGATTTTATCGTAATTGTTGATAAAAATTATGATGAAATTAGGAACTTATATTCGCAGGAAGAGGGAATTTCAGTTCATGTTAAACTTATGAGTAAGGAAAAATTTATTCAAGTTTATTCTAATAATTTAAAGGGGGGATATTTGCATAGGATTTTCTCTTCATCAAGGTTAATATTTTCAAAAGATATGGATATAACAGTAAGGTATGACGGTGGTAGGCTTTTTCCTGATGTTGATAGAGAACGTTGGGGCATTAGTTTTTTAGGTAAATTGTTAAAAGAAATGGGAGTATGTAAAAAGTATTTATGGAGTGATGCTATATATACTTCATACAGTTCTGCAACAAGATGTATAGAAAAGTACTCAAAGCTGTTTGTTAATTCATCTGGATATATGATTAGCAAGGATGTTATGACTATGGCACTTAATTTAAATGAAGACTTTAAACTTTGCGTTGATAAATTGTTTTTTGAAAAATCAAACATAAAAGAGATAATCCAAGAAACAATGACGTTTTTAGAACAGAGTGTAGACTTAAGTATTAAGGATAATTGCAATTTGCTTTTGAACTATATGAGAGAACAAGATAAGTTTGTAAGTGCCGAAGAAATTATGTCGGATGATTTGTTTAAGGAATTTGATATTGATATGGAAGAAGTTCTTAATAAACTATGGAAAAGAGATATTATTAAAAAAGAAAGTAGAGATTTTAAGATAGATAAGGACAATATATTGATTAAGCAAAATGTGTATTTCGTTTAACGACATTTCAAATAAGCAGGTGAAAATATGTATAGATATGAAATAAAATTTAGTAATGACATTCCTAAATATCTAGAAATATCAAAGCATATAAAAAAATTAATTGATGAAAATAATATTGATGATGGTGAAAAATTACTCTCAATAAGGAAACTAGCCCAAATGTTGAAAGTTAATGAGGTTACTATAGTAAGCGCTTATAAAAAACTTGAAGCTGAGGGCTATGCATATCAAAAGATGGGAAGTGGTACTTATGCTAAAAGAAGAGACACAAACATTAAGTTTAAAAAGGAATACTCTAATACATTAAAAAAAATATCTAGTCAAAATCTAAAAAGTTATGTGGATTTTACAGGAGAAATTACAAGTAGTGAATTTTTTCCAGTGACAGTGTTTAAAGACGTGCTGAATGAGGTATTAGATAGAGACGGTACGGAGGCTTTTGCATATAAGGAATCACTTGGGTATGAGGGACTTAGAAATAGTATAAGTACTTTCTTTTGGAATAATAGGGTAAGCAGTGAAGATATATTGATACTCTCAGGTGCACAACAGGGAATTGATATAGTTTCAAAATCGATAATTAACGTTCATGACAATGTAATTGTAGAAAAGCCAACATATGGTGGTGCACTGACGGTTTTTAAATGGAGAAGAGCTAATATATTTGAAGTTGATATATTAGAAGATGGTGTGGATTTAATCCAATTTGAAGCAATATTAAAAAAGAATAGAATTAAATGTTTTTATGCAATGAGTTATTTTCAGAACCCAACAGGCGCTACTTATAGTTTTGAGAAAAAGGTAAAAATATTAGAACTAGCAGAAATATATGACTTTTATATAGTGGAAGATGATTATTTATCTGAACTAATATATGATAATAAGGAATATAAAAGTTTTAAGAGCTTAGACGTAAATGATAAAGTTATTTATATAAAGAGTTTTTCAAAGATATTTTTACCTGGGATAAGGCTAGGATATATGATATCACCACAAAAATGTAAGGAGTATATTCAAAATTCTAAAATTAATACAGACATATCAACATCTAGTCTTATGCAACGTGCTTTAGATTTATATATAAATAAGGATCTTTGGAAAGAACACATAAGCCGCCTAAATATGGCATATAAAGATAAATATAATTTTATGTTGCAATGTATAGAAAAATATTTAGGTGACAAGGCTAGTTATTATACGCCTGGAGGAGGAATTCATTTTTATTTTAAAATAGCTATGGATCTAAAAATTAATTCAATGGAATTGTTTTATAGATGTATGAGTAAGAAGGTTTTAATTACACCAGGGGTACTATTTTATAAAAATGCAAAAGAAGGCAATAATTATTTTAGGTTGAGTTTTTCGGAGATAAAAAAGCCTGAAATAGAAGAAGGAATTAAGATTATCTCAGAGATACTAAGTGAAAAATAACTATAAGGTAAGGAGCGACGTTTTTGAAAAAGGGATTAGTTGAAATTGACTGGTTATCTATTAGTAAATATTCTAATGAGGAAATATCCTATTTCTTATTTTTAGAGGGAAAAACCATGGAGGCCATATGTAAAATTAGAAATTTGGATAATGCCATTGTACAAAAACACATTATAGATGGTAAAATTAAATATAGATTTTTAGTGCATAGCAATGATACTGATGAACTTTTTAAGAGCATTGCTAAAGCAGGGAAAGAAGATAAAATATATTTTTTAAATTCAATAAGTGAGGATAATAAAAACCAATTAATTGAGTTAATAAGGAACAATTATGTGGAGATGCATCCGAAGGACAAAGAAGTTGCTGTTTGGATCTTAGGGGAATTAAATGAAAAATCTTCTTTAAATATATTAATTAAGGCATCCGTGCATAAGTTTATAAATGTGCGACGAATGGCAGTCTCAGCTATGGGAAAATTAGGTGACTTAAGAGCTGAAGGAGCATTACTTAGAGCACTTGAGGATGAAAATCCACAAGTTATAAGTTATGCGATAAAGTCCCTGGGTAAAATAAAGAGTGAAAAAGCTATTGTAAAAATAAAGTATATATATGAAAACACAGACAAACAATACATAATTAATGCTGCGCAGAGTTTTTTACTGCTGATGGGGCAAATAGAGATATAAAGATAGGACAAATTAAATCTGATTTAGAACATTTAATCATAGGTGGGATAATTGAAATGAGCTATTTTACTATAAAAGATGAATCAATTGCTGAATTTAAAGAAAAAAAATCAATATTTATTGGTCATGGAAAAAGAGTTGAAAATGAAGATGAAGCTAAGGAATTTATTCAAACAATTAAAAATAAGCACAAACAAGCAAGGCACAATGTTTATGCATATATAATTGGTGAAAGAAGAGAAATACAAAGGTATAGTGATGATGGAGAACCTCAAGGTACTGGAGGAATTCCGATGCTAGAAGTGTTAAAAAAAAGTGATATAACTGATGTAGTAGTGGTAGTAACTAGATATTTTGGAGGAATTCTTCTAGGAACTGGAGGGCTTGCAAGAGCGTATTCAAAAGGTGCATCCCTAGCTATTAAAGAGGGTGGGGTAGTTGAAAAAGTTAAAGGTGTTTCACTCGAAATAATAATTGAATATGATTTACTAGGAAAAGTGCAACATGTTTGTGCTAAAGATAACTTTTATATAGAACATGTAGAGTATACAGACATTGTAAAAATTAAAATACTCTGTCAGTATAGTAATTTGGAAAATCTAAAGTCACAAATAACTGAGGTTAGCTCAGGAAAGGCTTTGTTTGAAGAAGAGAAAGAGAAAATGTACTTTAAGCTAGAACATAGACTATATGATAGTGAAATTATAAATTCAACACTTTTAAATGAGAAAGAGAAGTAAAATATACATTTCTTATTTATTTGAAAAGTGCTTTATTTCTATGATATAATATGAAGGTAATGTACTTGTAGTTAATTCATAGAAGTATTGCTATTTATTAGCTCGGTTAGGAATATTCCACATTAAAATAGTTGGGGGGGATTTCAAATGTCAGGACATTCAAAATGGCATAATATTCAACAAAAAAAAGGTAAAATTGATGTTATAAGAGGTAAAGTTTTTACGAAATTAGGTAAAGAAATAATAATGGCAGCTAAAAATGGTGGATCTAAGTTAGAAATTAACGCTCATCTTAGAGACGTAGTTGCAAAGGCTAAATATAATAATATGCCACTAGACACAATAAATAGAGCGATTAAAAAAGGCGCTGGGGAGCTCGAAGGCGTAAACTACGAAGAAATAGTTTATGAAGGATATGGAGCAGAGGGCGTTGCTGTAGTAGTTGTAACGCTAACAGACAAAAAAAATAGAAGCGTTGCGACAGTAAGGCATGCTTTTGATAGACATCATGGAAAGATGGGAGCAGCTGGATGTGTAAGCTGGATGTTTGCTAAAAAAGGGCAAATTATAATAGAGAGAACTGAAGTTATGGACGAGGATGAAATCATGATGATAGCTCTTGAAGCTGGGGCCGAAGATTTTAATGCAGATGAAGAAATGTTTGAAATTATAACTACTGCGGAAACCTTTGGACATGTAAGAGAAGTATTAGAAAAAGCAGGCTTTGAATTTGCGTCAGCTGAGATTACAATGATTCCAGATAATATGACTCCTGTTAGCATGGAGGGTGCAGTTAAGGTTCAGGCTTTAATAGATACACTTGAGGATAACGAAGATGTTCAGGATGTGTATCACAATGCGGAGTACCCTGAAGAATTTGAGGGCTAGGCTATTGGCTAAAGTAAGCGATTGCAGAGACACTCGAGTTGTGATGGGTTGATGATGACAAATAACACTTTTAGATGTATGTATGAAACTATATATATCTGAAGGTGTTTTTTTATAAAATTAGACGATATATTAATACTTTACTCAATTCTATATTTAGGTATTTAAGAAGTTGCAAGATTGTTGTGTTATGGAATAATATACTTTAATGCATGGCATACTAAATTTATAAATAACCGTAATTGATTTAAAAAATGTATTATACTCGAAAAAAAAAGTATCTAAAATAAATATAAAAGTAAAGGGTGTGCAAACAATGAATAAATTAGAGAAATTAATTGATGCAGGATTTAAGGTGAAAATCCAATCAAGTTCTAAGTTTTGTTTAACATTAGATGATACAATTCCTTGTGTGAGCTTTAATTCTGATAGCATAGATGAAGCTATTGATTCAGCTTATGATTTTGTAAAAGAACAGAAAAAAGTAGCAGATAAGACTGAAATAGAAAAGCAAAAAACTGATTATAAAATTATAATTGATACATCGAAGTCACAAGAATTAAAGATTGATGAAGAAATGCTTGATGAAGAATTCAAGACGACAAATACTATTAGAGTATATTCATATGTTTGGGATAAATTTAAGGATTTTACAGAAAAGCATGAAGATTGTAAAAGCATGGATTTAGTTAGTATGGCACTTTTGGAATATATTGAAAAATATAAAGAATAATTGATATAGAAGTTGGATTAGCTTAGGTTGAAACTTTTTTATTTAGGCAATATAAAAGAATTATTAACATTTTAAAATAGCAGAGTTGCGATTAAATATCAACTCCGCTTTTATATTAGTTTTCTTTATAGCAATGTTTATTGAAATGTTCTTTTCTACAACAATTATCGTCACTCCAAGGATCACTCCAAGGATCACTCCATGGTTCAAACCATGGATCACAACAATCACACTTATCATAATAATCATTACAACAATCAGTATAAGGTTGTCTCTTTTCATACGTCGACATAATATCACTCCTTGACTTTAGTCATTATATAATATGCTCTTTAATTAAAATTGACACTTAAAATCAAAAGCTTAGGAATGTATTAACTATTCGTTAGTGGATATTTTTTAAGATTTGATGTACAATAATTTAAGATGTTTGAGTGAATGGAGGATTTAGAATGAAGTTGCTGTGCAAGTGTGGAAATATTGAAGACTTGAAAACAGATAAACCTATTACAGAATTTGAATTTAAGAATTGTAATGATGGAACTGCTGTATTAGTATGTAAAAGATGTAGTGAGGTAGTAATTATTAATTTTAAAAATAGTTAAAGAGCGCTGAGTAATTTCTTAGGGCTCTTTATCTTTGATTTTATTCACAAAAATATTTACAACTGAATATATTATAGTGTAGAGTATACATTATCAAAATTATATAAACCCAATAATTTAACTAATTTCAGATCTGAATTAAGATATTAATCTTATTTAGGAGAACATATATCAATGTAAAAGTTGAAAATATATTGAATAGATATATGTAAAATTTTATATGAAAAGGAGTTTTATTAAATGGGTAAAAATGATAAATGCGATAAATGTTCATGTGATTTATGTAGTGTTATTAATGCAGATCCAGTAGACATGGAAAAACATGGTGCTAGACTATTAACTGTAAGAATACAAGTAAATAATGTATGCTTTGATAAAAAAGTTGCTGTTGCATGTATTATATATGACCAATTCCATAGAATACTTGCATTTAGAGGATTTATTACTATAATATGTAGAAATGAATGTAGTAGCAATGAATGTGGTACAATTGAACGTAAACTAGTATTTGTGCTTCCAGACGATGATATAAGCGACCCAAATGAAATAGAAGTACGTACTGCAGCCAATTATATATATCCTTGTGAGTGAAGGTGTTAGGTAGTTAAGAACTAATCAAGATTAAAATATACCCTATAGAGTAGACAATTAAAGGTCTATCCTATAGGGTATATTCGTTATGTAAAATATAGTTAAATACACATAAATACAGTATCTTTTTTATTTCTTATGAATAGTTTAATAGGAGGATATATATTGTGGATATTTATATACATTTAAAATTATTTAAATCAAGTAGGCGTATATGTTATAGGGGGAGTGAATAAGATGAATTGGAAGGAAGAATTAGTTTTGCAATTTAGAAATATGACTATTGATAGAACTATAATTAGAAAAGCAATGCAAAATTTTGTGGATGTTTTTAATGAAAATTTGGATAAATATAATATAAAAAATATTCGAGCAATAACAGATTTAAATGAATATATAGATATTAAGTTTTATAAAAAAGTATGTATAAAATATACCGATAATAACGTTACTTTTATTTTATTTAATAAGGATGGTATAGAGCAAAATATATCTATTAAATTAAGTATTGCAAAAAAAGTGGGTGGGTATTTTCTTCAGTATATTAATACAGAAGAACGTAATCCAAAATTGAAAGCATTTATTGATGAAAATATTATTGACGGAATTTTGCAGGACTTATTTGAACTAAATGAAGAAGTAATAAGCATAAAGTAAAAATAATTAATTAAAAGCACCCAAAGTATGGGTGCTTTTAATTTGTCAATAAAACACATATAATTTAAAATTTATAAAGTACTATTACTTAGAACCGTGCTTATTAAATTTGAATTATTATTAATATTAGTGTTATTACCAGTACTGTTTTGTTGTTGCGTTATAGTCTGTATTAATTGAGATAAGTCTTTATTGTTGTTTGTACTTGGAAAGAGACTTTCTGAACTACTATTACTTCCATCTGTACCAGTACTTGAACTACTGTCTGCATCTTGAGTTGTCATAATTTGCATCATTTGTTGCATGACCATCTGTTGAAGTTGTTGAGCCTTTTGGGATTGTAATGATATACTATCGAGTCCACTAGTTTTATTGTTTATGATAGGAGTAATTGACCCAACATTATTTGAAGTCTGTTTTTGTGAACTATCCACTAGTTGCTTAAGCAAAGCTTCAAAACCGGTACTAGAATCACTTCCTGAAACCCCTGTAACTGATTGTGTGCCGCCAATACCCATAAGCTGTGATAATTGTGATATTTGATTTACATCCAAAATTATTCCTCCTTTGTTTAAAAATAAATGTTTATATTCCTAATATTACTCTTAATAACAATAATTATCTATGTTTATTATAATTTAGTTGAAATAAATCTAAAAGAGAAAGATTAGCTAATAAATTTTACAATCTCATTTTACCTAATACAATATAAAATATCTTATAGTGTATTAGGTCTGTTTATGGTTTTGGACATTTCAAATAGTATTTACTAATAATCTATATGATATAAATTTAAAAATGTTAATTTATAAATTCAATAATACCAAGCAATATTAGCAATATACCTGAAAACAATGGGGCAAATTTACCTAAAATTTTACCCAAGACATGATTACCTGCGGCTTCACCAAATTTGATTGCAAGAAAACTTAATATAAATGTTGATATTACTGTAAACTGGATACTAACTCCTGTTATACTTGCGGCAATCCCTGTTCCTAAATTATTAAAGGTTAATCCAGATGCTATAATGAGTGCTTCTTTATTACTTATATCCCCAGAATTATCTAAGTCTGATTTTTGAGCATACTCTATCATATCAGTGATATCTTTTAAGGCAAGTTCTTTTGACTTAGTATTATTAACAAGTTTTATTATGCTTTGGGATACAAAATATAAACCCAAAATAATAATAACAATAGCACCTAATCCATTGGCTGCAGTGCGAGGCAAAAAATCGGATATATAAACCCCAATTATCATAGATAAAAATGTTGCTGTAGATGTTACAATTGCTATTATGAGATTTGCAATTATCCCTATTTTTACTTTTTTTATTCCGTAAGCAATTCCTATAACTACGTTATCTAGGTTAGAGGATAAGCTAAATGATAATGCAGATAAAATTAATTCCATATATGTTCTCCCTTTTTATCATTTGCATTTCAATATATGAAATGTAAACTTATAAGGTGATTAAACATTTAAATTAAGATTATATTTAAGAATTAATATATACATGTAAATTATAGAATGGTCATAAACATAAATAAAGAATAACAACACTTGTATAATACAGGTGCCATTATTCTTTATTTATATTATAAAGTCTAAGGTATACTCTGCGTTTAGACTTTTATATTTTTCTACTAGATCCTGTAGAGTTACAGAATCCATAACTTTATTAATTTGTTTATTAACTTCTTGCCATATGATAGTGTCTATACAAACCTTTATGTTATTATCAAGACCAGAGGCTCCATCATCATCACCTGCGATATTTAAGTCACCTTCAAGTATTCTTAAAACCTCACCTACTGTGATTTTTGATGCTTCAGTTGAAAGGGTATAACCACCTTGTGATCCTCTCGCACTTTTCACTAGATTAGCTTTTCTAAGTATTGAAAAAACTTGTTCTAAATAATTTTCAGAAATTGCTTGTCTTTCAGCGATAATTTTTAATGGTATATAGTCACCAAATGAATGCACAGCTATATCTACCATTGCTCTTAAACCGTATCTTCCTTTAGTAGAAATATTCATGGTAAGTTAATTCTCCTTATCAATTACAAAATATAAATATATCATAATATAATCTATTTACTAAAATAAATAATACTATATTAAAAAGCATAAGTCAACTAGCGTAGTAAAAAAATACATAAGCCTATAAAACTCATAGGCTTATGTTAAATTGGAGCTAAAAGATTATAAGATTTATATATTCTCAAATTCATTTAAAGTTTTTATTTTATTCTCAACTTTAATTTTGTCGCTTCTTATATTATCTAATTGTTGTAGCAACTTTTTATTTTCTACTTTTATTGTTTTACTTGAATTATGTGCAAGACCAGTCTCAGAGAGTTCTAAAGTGTATTGTATTTCTTGTTCAAGTTTACTTTTATAAGTTTCTTCAAATTCCTTTTCAACCTCAGTTAATTCATCATTTAAAGATGTTTTCATATTATCAATAACTTGCCTTGTTACTTCTGATTTGATTTGTTCTTCTGTTTTCATATAATTTCATCTCCTTATAATTTATTAAAAGTGAACTCTAATCAACCAAAATTTAATGTTCTTATCACTCCATCCAAGGTCCCAAGGCACTTTACTTCTATCAGAATTATGGCAACTAACTAATGAGTATCCTCGTGAATCAGCACCTGTAACAACAGAAATATGGGTAATATCATTTTTCTTTTCATAAGCAACAATATCACCTGGTAGTAATTTATAACTAGCTTTATATACTTTGTCATAACTTCCATAGGCAATCACAGATGCTCTACCGCTATATATCATATATCTTTTAAAGCTATCGGCATTAAGCCAAGCTTTTGTTGCTCCGTTTTTATCTGAATTCCATGTGGAATTTTTTCTGAATTTTCCCCCTTCGAAAAGAATTTGGGATGCAAAATTTGCACAATCTCCACCTTGAGGATTATAGTCGCGATAAAGCATGTTATATTTATACTCACTATCGCTGGCAGCACCACAATATTTATCAGCATATTTTACAGCATCTATTCGTCTTTGACCTATGGTTTTTAAATCTCTTGGTTTTTGAAATAATATATATTCTTTTATTGAATCTGCTTTTATATTACTTAGATCTAAAGAATTTGCGAAAGGGTCTTTGTACCATTCTTTAGAGATAACCCAAGAACCATCTTTACTCATAAGTTGCAAGTTGTGGTATGTTCCAATTCTTGATGTGTTTTCAAGTTTTGGTTGATCTATATATATATATTTATATTCAGTTGAACACAATAAATATATTGAAAAATTATTATTGTTTTCTTTAATTCTTTTTATAATTAAAGTTGGAACAATATCCGTAAATTTAATTCCTTGTTTTTCGGCCCAATTATTAATGTAATCCATTTTTTTCTTTTCATACTCATATGCCCAGGTGCCATATTTTGTGTCCATATTATAAAATGATTGTATTAATTCTAAATCACCATTTAATATAGCTTTATTTCTGTTTTTAAAAATTTGGTTTATATAATTAGTTACTTCTTTTTTTGATTCATCAGTAATAGTATTTGCATAACTACTAATATATACTTGCATTGATAAAAGAAGGATGACAAATATAAGTAATTTAAGTTTGAATGATTGTGATTTTTCAATTTTACGTAAATTCATAATATTATACTCCTATTATTTTATTAATGAATCGATTTTATATATCGCATTTTTTATAGAAATCTCTTGTATTGGAGCGCCTTCATACCATATCTTTTTTAGAACGTTGCTATTTGGAAAATAGCGTGCTTTTAAAATTATTTCAGGTCTATACTCAAAATGTAAAATATCAAAGTGGGACCATTTACCACCCCAAACAAAGTTGTTTTTTTCAAAGATTTCTACAAGTTCATTGGAATATGATGATAGTCTTTTTTCTCCAGCATCTTTACTAGACCATTTCCAATAGTCTCTTTTGTCACTGGCAAGGTCAATAGCAATTCCAAAAGAATGTGGACTTAATCTATTAGTACCTGAAATTACTCGATAGTTAAAGGTACCACTGCAAGGCAAAAGACAGTTTCGCAAATTTTGATCCATTTTTAATAAAGGCCTTAATTCTTCCATTACTGCTTGTAATGAATTAGATGCGTTATTGCTCTTGTTAAATTGATAATTATTGTAAATAATATTAACTTTTGTAAGGTTATTTTCTATGACTTGTTTTGATGTACCATAAACTTCAGATAATAATCCGTAAGATCTATAACGTCCTGGATCAAAATCTGTTCTCATAATAGAGTTAATAGGAGATAAAGGATAAATTTGATCTAAAGTGTCTTGGATGTCTGGGTTTACAAGCTTTTCTTGAATGTTCTTTACTTTTTTATCATCGTAGCATAGTTTTCTGCCTGATTTCATGTTTAGATATACATAACCGTTATTTTTCTCTATATTTTTAATATATTCAGGATAAGCAATCATTAAGCATAAAATATCTTGTTTCATTGTTATATCGTATATATTGCTGTTTTCTTTTTTGCTTGTATCATCTGCAGCAGAGGTTATTGATATATTTCCTATATTAAAAAGTAAAATTACAATAAGTGTAACGATAAGCGTTTTTCTCATGATGAAATTTTCCCCCTTATAAAAATAATATTAGTAGTACAAATTTATAAAAGTCAAATCACTTTTAATAATACTTTTGCTATATATAATTGCCAATGAACTATTATTATATGTGTGGATATATTAACAAAAAATATATGGATTTTTCCAAAATATAAAAAAATATGTCTATATGTATTAATACATGATTAAGAAATGATAGTTTGGAGGAATATACATAAGATCAAATAGGCAGCAAAGAATTGCTGCCTATTTGATCATTTTTTATTTTGTTAAACCACTTTCGGAGTACGAAAATAATATAAACTATGCTAATTGATTAGTGGGATGTATTATCCATTTATAACAGTACAACCATTAACGTGAATAGTTTCACCACTTATATATGATGAACCATTTGATGCTAAAAACAAATATGTTTCAGCAAGCTCAACTGGCTGGCCAGGTCTTCCCATAGGTGTATTGCTTCCAAATTCACCAACTTCACTTTCACTGAAAGATGAGGGGATAAGTGGTGTCCATATGGGACCTGGAGCTACTGCATTTACCCGTATCTTTCTACTTGCAAGGGAAAGAGCAAGCGAACGAGTAAATGTAGTTATCGCACCTTTAGTTGAGGAGTAATCAATTAATGATTTATGCCCTTTGTAGGCAGTGACTGAGGAAGTATTTATAATTGTAGCCCCCTCATTTAAGTATGGTAATGTTGCTTTAACCATATAAAACATTCCAAAAATATTAGTTTTAAAAGTTCTCTCTAGTTGCTCTTTTGTAATATCTTCAATACTATTTTGAGGATGTTGTTCTCCGGCGTTATTTATAAGAATATCTATTTTACTTAATTCTTTTATTGTTTGACTGACAGCATTTACGCAGAAAGTATCGTCGCCAATATCTCCAGGAATCAAAATACACTTTCTACCCTTTGATTCAATAAGTTTTTTAGTCTCTTGCGCATCTTCATGTTCATTAAGATATACTATGGCTATATCAGCACCCTCTCTTGCATATGCAAGAGCAACTGCTCTGCCAATCCCGCTATCACCACCTGTGATTAGGGCAACTTTATTCATTAACTTTTCAGAACCCATGCAATTTGGATATTCAAAGATAGGTCTTGGGTTCATTAATGTTTCAAAACCTGGTTGTTGGTCTTGCTGTTGCTTAGGTATACTCATGGGGAAATTAAAGTTTTCATTCATAAAAATGTCTCCTTTTGTAAATAAAATATATTTTATAAGTGTAGTTTATGATAATTCGTCATTTATATTCATTTTAAATTAGTATATAAAAAAAATTAAAAAAACTTATTAGATTGTCTAATATGGGTTATAAAAATCAGAATAATAGCTAGAAGACTAGAAATATGTTATAATTAAAAAATATGAGTGTTACGAATATTTAAATTATAAAATTATAAATTTGAAGTTGATAAAAATGAAACATATTTATTTATATATCAAAGACCTATAAAGTCAGAGTTAAATGAAGATTAATCAGCCTGAATATGCTCATATCACTAATAAAGGGTGGTTTCTTAGATGCAATATAATCATGGAAGAAAGTTGTTGTTTCCAATTTTCAAGAAGATTCATAACAGGATATTAGTGATTTGTGACATTTAAAGTTCAAGACAGCCACTTCCAAAGGAGAAAAAATGTTATTCGAAGATTTAAATCTTATTACACCAATAAAAAAATCATTAAATGATGAGGGATATGTGGAACCTACACCTATACAAGAGGCCTCAATTCCTAGCATATTAGAAGGTAAGGACTTTCTAGGCTGTGCTCAAACAGGTACTGGAAAAACTGCAGCATTTGCTATTCCTATACTACAAATTCTTTGTGGAAAACAAAAGGTTATAAAAGGACCCAAAAATATTAAAGCTTTAATACTCGCACCGACAAGAGAACTTGCAATTCAAATTGGAGAAAGTTTCGATTCGTATGGTAAGTACATGAATCTTACTAGTACTGTAATTTTTGGAGGAGTATCACAAAAAAAACAAACTGATGCGTTAAAAGATGGAGTAGATATTTTAATTGCAACCACTGGTAGATTACTTGATCTTATGCAGCAGAGATTTATAAATATACATCATGTTGAGATGTTTGTACTTGATGAGGCAGACCGTATGCTTGATATGGGATTTTTACGTGATGTAAAAAAAATAATAGCCCAATTGCCTAAGATTAGACAGACTATGTTATTCTCAGCAACTATGCCTGGTGAAATCTCAAAGCTTGTAGATAATATTCTTGTGAATCCAGTTAAAGTAGCAGTAACACCTGTTTCGTCAACTATAGAACTTATTGAACAAGCAGTATATTTTGTAGATAAAAAAGATAAAAAATCATTGCTTATTCATTTGTTAAAAGATAAATCTATAGTTTCTGCTTTAGTATTTTCAAGAACAAAACATGGAGCGAATAAAATCACTAAGGATTTAAACAATGAAGGTATAGAGGCTCAAGCTATACATGGTAATAAATCACAGAGTGCGAGGCAGCTTGCTTTAAATAATTTTAAGCAGGGAATAACAAGAGTACTCGTTGCTACAGATATTGCAGCAAGAGGGATAGATGTAGATGAACTATCTCATGTAATTAATTTTGATTTACCAAATATTCCAGAGACCTATGTTCATAGGATAGGAAGAACTGGAAGAGCAGGACTTGGTGGAATTGCATTATCATTTTGTGATGTAGAAGAAAAACCATTCCTTAAGGATATTGAGAAGGTTATAAAAAAATCAATACCAGTAATAGAGGATCATCCTTATCCTGCAAGTAATACAGTGGTAATAGCAAGTAAGGATGATGCAAAGAAAGTGTCTACTGGAAAATCACGTTCTAATGGTTATGCTAGACGAAACGGAAGAAATCAGCAAGGGAGATCACAATCTAAAAACACGGGAGCAACAAGATAAATAGGATAAAAAGCATAAAGCCAATGATTATTTTTAAATAATCATTGGCTTTACTACTCTGTATTTTAAGTTTCATACAGAATTAATTAGTAGTCTCCATTTTTAGCCCTAGCAATACTGCCTGCGCCTAAAATTATAAATAATTTATTATTTAACATAACTAACATCTCCCTATTATAAGTTTAATGTTTGCTTGTCGACTACAATAATAGTATATCTCATAATTAAAAAAGTATACATCAATAAAAAATCAAAAATTAATATTATTAATAAGGGGGTTAGAAATTATGATTTTTACATCAGAAGATAATGTTATATTTAGTTCTATTGTAAAGGAATTTGATTTGAACGATTCTATTGTAGAAAAATCAGAAGAATTAAAAAACTTAGTTGAAAGCTTAACTAATTATAGAATGGACATATGCAAACTATTTAAGATGCAAAAGTTTAAGCGTGAATCTTTAGAATTGAATAAAAAAGAACTTATTGAAAGTATAAATTTAAATAAATCTAGAATTGTGGATAATGAAAAGAATAAAATAGAGCTAAGAGATAAGATTAAAGTTAATAGGAAAAATATTAAAGAAGTAAAACTTTATATAAAGGAATTAGAGAATAATCTTAATGAAGAAAAGCAACAAAGCAGAATATTATATGGAGCACTTAATATTTTTCTGAGTAGAGAAAGATTTAAAATTATCAAAAAATTAGTTGTTAGGGAATATAAAAAAGTTTATTCAAATTATTCTAATGAGTTAAGTATAAAAACAAAAATAAAACAATGTGATGAAAGAAAAAATAAAATAAGAAAAGAGAGAAGTGATTTTAATAATAGGATAGATAGATATAATAGAAAAATAACCATTTATAAATCAGCATTAGCAGAAATAAGAAAAAGTACTTTAAGTATGTCGAAAAATAATGATTTATCTACTATAAAGATTGAAAGAGTGATAAATTACATAAAATTAGAAAATAACTTTAGAATAGAGGTTTATAATTATAAAATATAAAAACATCAAGAGGATAAGTTAAGACCATCTTCATAATGTTTTTATTGATTTTTAATTAAGAAACCATTTTATTTAAAAGCTTTTTCAAATATATTATTAACAATACTTTTAGAGGTAACTCCCTCATGAACCTTTATGCCATCAACATAATAAGTAGGTACATAATAGTATGTATATTGTTTTGCTATATCAGGCTCTAGCTCTTCGTCGATTATTTTAATTTCAATATCAGCATATTGTGGATTTTGTTTTTTTATATTTTCCATCCAACCAAGTGCTTTTTTGCAGTATGGACACCATTCAGTTACAAACATAATTATTGGTTTCATTTATTTTCACCGCCAAACTTTCTATTTAGGATCTAATATTATTAGACGCATTAATATTATACACCATTTTTCTTATGCTTAGGGCATTATAGTAAATTATAAAAGCAAAACTTTAAATTATATTTATTTGTAATTAAAATAGAGAGTTATAAACAAAAAAAATTATAATTATAATGATTAATGTTATTAGGAGTAATTAATAGAAATAAGTTAAAAAATTTGCTATAATGAACTAGTCGAAAAATAATTTATTATTTTGATATAAGTAGGAGAAAATGTAGTACATATTGAAGGCAACTAATAAAACAAAATGAAGGAGTATTTTAAATGCAATCGATAAAGCAGTTATGGAGGAAAGAGTCAGTTATAAAAATAATGTTATTTTTAGTATTAGTATTATTCGCGTATTTAATAAGATCCATTTTTGATTTAATTTTATTAACTTTTATGATTACTTATTTAGTGAACAGTATGCAAAGTTTATTAGTTTGCCAAATCAACAAAATTATAAAAGTAAGTCCAACTATTATTACGATAATTATATATGTGTTTATTACAGCAACTATAGCCCTCCTAGCAGTAAAATATATACCATTAGCAATATCTGAAAGTTTACTTATTTTAGACAAGATGGAGTATATTGATTTTGCGAAAAGCACAAAAGGTGTTATGCCTTATCTATCACCAATAGTTAATCAAATTGACATAGCAAGTTATGCTAAATCAGGTATTCAAAGTATTATGCTTTTGGTAACAAATTTAGGCAAATGGAGTATTAATTTTTTTATGGCACTCCTATTAAGTCTAGTATTTATATTAGAAAAGAAGAGTATTTTAAATTTTGTCCACAAGTTTAAACATAGTAGAGTATCGGGTGCATATAATTATTTTAGTTATTTTGGAAACAACTTCTTAAATTCTTTTGGTAAAGTAATCCAGGCTCAAATAATGATAGCAATTACAAATACTGTATTATCAATTATAGGACTTACTATAATGGGTTTTCCACAATTATTTGCTCTTGCATTTATGATATTTATTTTAAGTCTTGTACCAGTGGCTGGAGTATTTATTTCTTTAATACCATTATGCTTAATTGCTTTAAAAATAGGTGGGGTAGTTAAAGTTGTATTTGTGCTTATTATGATTTTTGTGATTCATGCGATTGAAAGTTATATTTTAAATCCAAAGTTTATGTCTGATAGTACACATCTTCCAATATTTTTTACTTTTGCAACATTAATAATATCAGAACATTTTATGGGGACATGGGGTCTTCTACTAGGTATACCAATAGTTATATTCTTATTAGATTTAATCGGAGTGAATCTTAGCGAAAAAAGTAAACCTAAATTTACAGACGATTAATTATGTAAGACACACACACAAGGTACTTTAGTTCATTCTTTGGAAGGTAGTGATTTTGTGGCAATAGAAAATATGCAGTCTATATTAAAATGTCCTGTTTGCAATTTAAGTCTTGAAAAAAATGAAAAACAATGCGTATGTTTAAATAATCATAGTTATGATATATCTAGTAAAGGATACATTAATCTTTTATTAGCTAATCAAAAGAAAACCAAGGATCCTGGAGATAGTAAGGAAATGATGGAAGGTCGTAAAGATTTTTTAAATAGAGGGTATTATCACACTTTTTCAGATAGACTTAATGAGATAATAATATCGAATATAAGTGAAAAAGATGTAAACATACTTGATGCCGGGTGTGGAGAAGGATATTTTTTATCGAGACTTAAGGAAGCAATATATGCAAATGAATCTAAATGTCTTTTAAGTAAGTTATTTAATTTTTTTGGGGTAGATATATCGAAATCCGCAGTTACTTATGCAGTTAAGAGGGATAAAGAAATAAACTTTATAGTAAGCAGTAATTTTAATTTACCCATAATGACAAATACTATAGATGTCATTATTAGAAATTTTGCACCTTCTGATGATCTAGAACTTAAAAGGGTTCTAAAAGATAATGGAAAATTGATAGTTGTAACACCTGGGATTGAGCATTTATATGGTTTAAAAGAGATATTATATGTAAATGCTAGAAAACACGCGGAAAAAGAAACAACTTTTGAGGGTTTTAAATTAATGGAAAAATCAGAAGTTAAGTATGACATTCATTTAGAAGATAGGGAAAGTGTAAAAAATCTTATAAGAATGACCCCCTATTATTGGACTTTTGACAATGCTATGAGAGAAAAAGCGATTGAGACTTCTAAACTTTCAACTGCACTCCATTTTAATATAAGTGTATATGAAAAATGTCGTTAAATCATCTCCTACGGAGCTGCGATATTAATGACTTCAGAAGGAGATTTATACTCCTTCTGAAATTTTATATTAGTTAGGGTATGTAACTCTCACTTATATAAGTGGAAGACTTTCCTTCTGAAATGTCATTAAAGTATATTACGAGAAATTAAAATGAATAACTGGATGTAGGACTATCCTACAATCAGTTATTTTGTTTTAAAATATAATTAAGTAATAGATTTTATTATAATTGATGTATTGATAAGGGTTAAGATGATATAATGTTAATGTATTTGATAAATAAAAGATTAGAGGTGTTATCATGACTAATGATGAAATGTATAAACGAATAATTGCTATGACTAGTATTAAAACTGCAAAAAGTTTTATTAAAACTTATGATATAAGTAAAAGTGATTTAAGCAAGCTTTGTAAAAAATTCAATATATTTATAGAAGGTAAAGCTACTAAGGATGATATGATTGATAGATTTTTAGGTGAGACATTGGGTAAAAAACTAAAAAACAAGGTGATTAACAAGTACAATATTAGATAGGTTTTTCAAAGATGTAATTTTATAAATAGGATAAGTGTATAAATAACTTTATTTAATAAAACAATACCTATGAGGTGAATTTAATGAAGTTATTTATACCAGATATTGCCTATATGGACCCGAAATTATTAAAATATGAGGAATCGAAAAAAATAATAAAATATCTAGAAGAATTAAAGGTACCTATAGTTAATTCAAAAAAAGTTGTAATAGACTCTGGGTCTCCCGAGAAAAACTATGTAGCAGCTAAAAAGACTGTTCTTTTTACAACAAATGGTCAAAGAAAATTAGTGAGTTGTAAACCATCCGCAGATTACCAATTTTCACTTTCAAGTTCATGCCCTGCAAATTGCGAATATTGTTATCTGCAAACTACTCAAGGTGAGAAGCCTTTCATGAAAATATTCCTAAATATTGAAGAGATTTTAGAAAATATACAAACTTATATAGATGCTAACTTGCCAAGTATTACTTCTTTTGAATGTGCTAGTATAACTGATCCAATTGCACTTGAGCATCTAAGTGGAAATTTAAAAAAATGCATAGAGTTTTTTGGGAGGAGTGAGAAGGGAAGACTTAGACTTGTAACAAAGTTTGATGATGTTGATCCATTTTTAAAACTAAAACATAACAAACACACAAAATTTAGATTTACTTTAAACACGCCTTATGTAATAGACAATTTTGAACATAATACTTCAAGTTTTAAAGAACGAATAGGCGCAGTCAAAAAAATAGCTTCTTCTGGGTATCCAATAGGATTTATAATTGCACCCATTATGATATATGATAATTGGAGGGCGGAGTATAAGGAACTATTTGAAACATTAAAAATAGCTCTTGCAGATTATCATGAGGAAATAAGTTTTGAACTTATTCAACATAGATTTACAAAGGCTGCAAAAGAACTTATAGTGCAGAGATTTGAAAATACTAAGCTTGATATGGATGAAGAAAAAAGGTTGTTAAAATGGGGACCATATGGAAAATTCAAGTATGTATATAAGAAACCAGAGAGCGAGGAAATAAAGAATTATATCTCAGAACTGATAAACAATAATTTTGATTTGGTAATAATTGAATATTTCACTTAATAATTAAAATATTTTAGTAATTTAAATAATAAACATGAATATCTATGTCTTCATGTTTATTTATTTTTTATATTTAGCATTTTTAATATTAGGTAGCTTATAATGATAATTTTAAAGGCAATTTTGATATTCCATCTTTCACAAGTTCTAAAAACTTTTCTCTAGGCATGTAAACGGCGCCTAAACTTTCAAGATGATTTGTATGAACCTGACAATCAATTAAAGAAAATCCCTTGTTTTCTAGTACTTTACCAAAGGTAATAAAGGCAACTTTAGATGCATTATCCATAGTAGAAAACATTGATTCACCAAAAAAACATTTTCCTATGCTTATGCCATATAGTCCACCAACTAATTCATCATTGAACCAAGTTTCTACACTGTGGGCATAGCCAAGCGTGTGAAGTTTGCAGTAAGCTTCAATCATTTCATTTGTAATCCATGTGCCAGCCTCACGCCTGAGATTTGAACAATTAGATATAACATCCCTAAAGTGAGTATTAAAGGTAACTTTATATATATTCTTTTTAAGTGTTTTTTTCATAGAGTGGGAGGTTCTTATATCTTTTGGATAAACAATAAATCTTGGATCTGGTGACCACCAAAGTATTGGTTCATCATCTGAGTACCAGGGGAATATTCCATTAGAATATGCAAGTAATAATCTCTCTTGCGATAAATCTCCATCAATGGCGAGTAATCCATCATCATCTGAAAGAGATGGGTGAGGGAATATTAATTCATTTGATAATCTATAAACTGTCATAATAACTCCTTTCAGGATATAACCTATAAACCTTATTATATACTATCTAAATCAATCTTACATGCTTTTACATTGATAGACATAAAAATTTGATTAAAAAGAAAGTTATGGAGCATCATAAAAAAGAGGAAAACTAAAATAAATATTGAAGTAGTATAAATATTGAAGTAACATAAATATATAATCAAATGAAAAATTATAGTGAATTGTTGAGAGGATGTTTTTATATGAAATTGTCTTATAAGGAAAGAATAAATAATGTGAAACCAGTAGTTGTTGTGAGTAGATGCTTAGGCTTTGAAGCGTGCAGATATAATGGTCAGATGGACGGCTGTCACTTAGTAGATAAATTAAAGGAATATGTGGATTTTATAACGGTTTGCCCAGAGATACAAATAGGACTCGATACACCTAGGGAAGCTATAAGGATTGTTAAAGAAGATGAACTATCACCTGTAAAATTAGTGCAACACGTTACTGAGAGGGAATTAAGCACGGAAATGTTTGAATTTGGAGAGGAATTCCTCAAAAATCTTCCGAAAGTCGATGGATTTTTACTGAAAAGTAAATCCCCATCTTGCGGCATAAAGGAAGTTAAAATTTATAAAAGTGCACAAAAGGGTTCATCATCGGTTAAAGGAAAAGGATTATTTGGTGAACTAGTAATAAATAAATTTCCTAGTGCCGCCATCGAGGATGATGGAAGGGTTAAAAACTATAATATAAGGCAGCATTTTTTAACAAAATTATATATTATGAAGAATTTTAGAGTTATAGAAGAAAGTATGCTTATAGAAGATTTAGTTGAGTTTCATAGTACAAACAAGCTTCTTCTTATGTCATACAACCAAAAGCAACTAAAAATACTCGGGAGAATTATAGGTAGCCATGGGGAAGTAAGCGCAAAGCAAGTTTATGAAGAATATGCAATAAACCTTAATCTTGCCCTTAATAAGTTACCAAGATATACATCTAATATAAATGTGCTTATAAAATCTATGGGATATTTCTCAGATAAGTTAACACATAGAGAAAAAGAATTTATTTTAAATACAATAGAACAATACAGAGAAAGTAAAATACCTTTTAGTGTTCCACTTTATGTTATAAAATCAAATGCTATACGTTTTGAAGAGAAAAATCTTATCAATCAAACTTTCTTTGAACCTTATCCGCTTCAATTAGATAATGTTACTGATTCTGGAAAAGGTCTAGATAAATAATAAAACAAATATAATTTTATGTATAATTGTGATATATTTTTAATTTATTGAATGAATAATCCTTTGTTTGGACATAATTCCAAATAAGGAGGGGAAATATGAAAAATAAAAAAATTTTATATTCACTTTTAACAATAATCTTAATAGCTTTTGTTTGTGCCAATTATTCTCTAATACATTATATGAACAAAAATGATTTAAAACTTGAAGCTTGTGGCAATTTACCATATTTAAAATTTACATCTAAAGCTATTGAAAATGGTAATTCATTACAAACATCTGTAACCACTAATTTGGCTAGGGTAACAACAGACACAAAATTCATTTTTAAGATTAAATATAAAGATAATGTAGTGAGAAATATGGTACTTGAAAAGTATTTTAATAGTTCGAAAGTATTAATTAAAAAAAATAAAGAAGAACTTAATGAATATTTTAAGAATCAAGGTTACACAGTTTTTAATATGAGTACTGATGAAGTGGTTTTTGTTAATAATAGCAATAGATATAGTTATAAAGCCAATAGATATTTTCTAGGTGTGTATAGCGACATGGTAACAATATATAAAACAGATGAAAATGGAAACATAGCAGCGAGTAAACTATTTAATGCTAACGTTTATTCAGCAGATGGTAAACAGCAAAAATATGATTTTGAAGCTATAGACAAAGGCGAATTACAACATATTAAAATAATCGACCTGAAAGAAAAAGATGGACTAGTGGAAGATCTTATTCGCGGTAGAAAATATAGCAAAGATGATGATACTAAAAAAGATGTGGAAGATAGCGAAGAATATGAAAAAGGAGAATTCAAATCTCCAGCAAAGGCTTTTGATTATGCTATGGGTCTATTAAAGTCATGATAAATTAATTTGAAATGTCGTTAAAATAATAAAATATGTATTATGTCATTAGGAAATATATTTTCTAAAAGGATAAAACTTTAAGAAATGTATTTTTCTAATAAAAAAGCCTTAAGAAATATGTATCTTAAGGCTTTTTACCATATTTTTTTATTTTCATGTATCTTATTTATTGAATTAATAACGTTTAGGTGGTAAAGTAATATATGTTGCTATAAAAATATAAGGATAACAATTAATAATTAGCATCCTAAAGGAAGCAGCAAGGAGGAAGTATTATGTTCGAATATATAAAAGGCATTTTTGTAGGTTTTAATAAAGACTATATTATACTTGACAATAACGGTATGGGTTATAGAATATATACTTCTGGAAGTACTATGGCTAAGATGCCTAAAACAAATGAAACGGTATTATTATATATAAAACAAATTGTTAGAGAAGATTTTATTGGTTTGTATGGGTTTCTAACAAAAGATGAGATAGAGATGTTTAGCCTTGTAATTAGTATAAATGGGGTTGGGTCAAAAGCTGGTTTATCATTACTTTCTATTTGCAGTGTAACAAATTTAAAGTATGCTATTGTATCAGGTGATGAAAAAACTTTAATCCGGGCACCGGGTATAGGCAAGAAAATTGCTCAAAGAATAATTTTGGAACTTAGAGAAAAGATACATCTTGAGCAGTCTACCACTCAAGACCTATCACAGAATTCAGGAATGAATTTAATAGAAGATAGAAAACTTATGGAGGTTTTGGGTGCTCTTATTTCACTAGGATATTCTGAAAAAGAATCGGAAAAGGCAATGAGTGCTGTAAGTCATGAACAATCACTTGAAAATATAATTAAAGATTGTTTGAAATATTTAATGAACTAAGGTGGGAATATACTATGGATGATACTCAGGAAAGAATTATTACTTCGTCTATCACGCAGGAAGATGTGGATGCAGAGTATTCTCTAAGACCTCAAAAACTTGGAGAATATATTGGTCAATCCAAAATAAAAGAAAAATTAAGTATATTTATTAAAGCAGCTCAAAATAGAGATGAAGCTCTTGATCACGTGCTTTTATATGGACCACCAGGCCTTGGTAAGACAACTCTTGCGAATATTATTGCGAAAGAAATGAAAGGTAATTTAAAAGTAACTTCTGGACCAGCAATAGAAAGAGCGGGGGATTTAGCAGCTATTTTAACTAGCCTTAGTGACTATGATGTGCTTTTTATTGATGAAATACATAGACTTAACAGATCTGTAGAAGAAATTTTATATCCTGCTATGGAAGATTATGCACTTGATATTGTTATAGGAAAAGGAGCATCTGCAAAATCCATAAGACTAGATCTTCCAAAATTCACACTCATTGGTGCAACTACTAGGATTGGGTTATTAACTGCCCCACTTCGTGATAGATTTGGAGTGTTAAGTGCTATGGAATATTATTCTCAAGGTGAGTTAAAAGAAATAGTAATACGTTCAGCAGCTATTTTGAAAGTAGATATTACGAGTGATGCTGCGGTGGAAATTGCAAGACGTTCAAGGGGGACTCCAAGAATTGCAAATCGTTTGCTTAAAAGGGTAAGAGATTATTGTGATGTTAAGGGAAATGGAATTATAGATCTTAATATAGCAAAATCTGCATCAGAACTCCTTGAAATAGACGACGAAGGTTTTGATAGGATAGATAACAAAATGCTTGAAGCTATTATAGATAATTTTAATGGTGGACCAGTAGGTATTGAAACATTATCTTATTTTGTAGGAGAAGAGATAGGAACACTTGAAGATGTTTATGAACCATATCTAATTCAAAAGGGGTTTATAATAAGAACACCAAGGGGACGAATAGCTTCTAAAAAAGCATATCAACATTTAAATAGACCACAAAAGACATAAAAAGCAAAGAAACTTAAATAATTCATAATATTAATTATGATAGACATAAAATTTAAATGATTTTTGCATAAAGAAAGGGTGTAATATTTTGAAAGTAAAGGATTTTTATTTTGACTTACCAAAGGAACTTATAGCGCAGCATCCACTTGAGAAAAGGGATGAGTCAAGGCTTATGGTAATTAATAAAACTAAAAAAGAAATAGAGCATAAACATTTTAAGAATATAATAGATTATTTAAATCCAGGTGATTGTTTAGTATTAAATGATACTAGAGTATTGCCAGCAAGGCTACTTGGAGTTAAAGAGGGAACAGGTGGTAAGATGGAATTCTTACTTCTTAAAAGAATAGACATTAACAAGTGGGAAACTTTAGTTAAGCCTGGTAAAAAAGCAAAGATAGGAGCAACCTTTATTTTTGGTAATGGAGAGCTTAAAGCAACTGTTATTAGTGATTCAGAGGGTGGAAGCAGAATCGTTGAATTTGAATATGACGGAATTTTTGAAGAGATTTTAGATAAACTTGGAGAGATGCCACTTCCTCCTTATATTACTGAAAAATTAGAAGATAAAGAGAGATATCAGACTGTATACTCGAGAGAGGAAGGATCAGCCGCAGCTCCAACTGCTGGACTTCATTTTACAAAGCAGCTACTTGCACAAATCAAGGCTAAAGGCGTTAAAATTGCTTTTGTAACATTACATGTAGGTCTAGGTACTTTTAGACCTGTAAAAGCAGAAGAAGTAGAAGAACATGAAATGCATTCAGAACATTATATGTTAAATAGTGAAACGGCGCAGGTAATAAATGAAACAAAGGAAAATGGTGGAAGAATAATTGCAGTAGGTACAACTTCTAACAGAACGCTTGAAAGTATTGCAGATGATAGTGGAAGAGTATGTGCGAAATCAGGATGGACAGACATTTTTATATATCCAGGATATAAGTTTAAAATTGTTGATGCATTAATAACTAACTTTCATTTGCCAGAATCTACATTAATAATGTTGGTTAGCGCTTTTGCAGATAAAGATTTAATTATGGGAGCATATGAAATAGCGGTTAAAGAAAAATATAGATTCTTCAGTTTTGGAGATGCAATGTTTTTATATTAAAAAATAATAGTAAATAAAGAGCTAACTCGTAATTAGTGTATAGAAAGTGGGTTAATTATGTATAAATTACTTAAGAAAAGTGGTAAAGTAAGACGTGGTGAATTTACAACACCTCATGGTATTATTCAAACACCGGTATTTATGAATGTAGGTACACTAGCCGTAATTAAAGGTGCCGTATCCACTATGGATTTAAAAGAAATTAACTGCCAAGTAGAATTGTCTAACACTTATCATTTACACTTAAGACCAACAGATACGGTTGTGCGTAAAATGGGAGGACTTCATAAATTCATGAATTGGGATAGGCCTATTCTTACAGATTCAGGTGGTTTCCAAGTGTTTTCTTTATCAAAAATGAGAAAGATTAAAGAAGAAGGCGTTTACTTTAATTCTCATATTGATGGGAAAAAAATATTCATGGGTCCAGAAGAGAGCATGCAAATACAAAGCAATTTAGCATCTACTATTGCTATGGCATTTGATGAATGTATACCTAATCCTTCTACCAAAGAATATGTTGTAGATTCAGTAGCAAGAACTACAAGGTGGCTCGAACGGTGTAAGATTGAAATGGATAGATTAAATTCTTTAAGTGACACTATAAATAACAAACAAATGTTATTTGGTATAAATCAAGGTGGAACATATGAGGATATTAGAATAGAGCATGCTAAAACAATTAGTAAAATGGACCTAGATGGCTATGCTATTGGTGGCCTTGCGGTTGGAGAATCCCACGAAGAAATGTATAGAATTATTGATGCAGTTGTTCCGCATTTGCCACAGGATAAGCCGATATATCTTATGGGGGTTGGTTATCCGAGTAATATATTAGAGGCTGTATCAAGGGGAGTAGACTTCTTTGATTGCGTATTGCCAGCAAGAAACGGAAGACATGGAAATGTTTTTACGAAAGATGGTAGAATAAATATGTTTAATGCTAAATTTGAGCTAGATGCTGGTCCAATTGATGAGGGATGCCAATGCCCAACATGCAAACATTATACTAGAGCCTACATAAGACATTTATTTAAAGCAAAAGAAATGCTCGCAATGAGGCTTTGTGTACTTCATAATTTATATTTTTATAATAAACTTATGGAAGATATTAGAGATGCTATTGATAATGATTGCTTTGAAGAATTTAAGGCTGAGAAACTTGCTCAGTGGAATGAAGGAAAATAATTATTTACTATAATATGATTATCCTATAAGATATATCTTTATAGGAAAATTATTTTATTATAAGTTAGAGAAACAATTATTGAAAGGAGGAGAAAATAGATGGGACAATTAGGAAGTGTGTTTACAATGGTATTAATGCTAGCAGTATTTTATCTAGTAATATTTATACCAGAAAACAAAAGAAAGAAAAAATATGCTGCACTTTTAAACAACTTAAAAGTAAATGATGAAGTACTGACTAAAGGCGGTGTGATGGGAAAAATCATCAACATCCAAGATGAGTATATTATACTAGAAAGTGGTCCAGACAGAACTAGAATTAAATTAGCAAAAAGTGGAATTGGAACTGTTATAAATTTAAATACTAATGAAGTAGTAGAGAAAAAATAGTAAATTATGTAATAAAACCCCTTTTCAAATCATAATTAATATTATAGAGTTCAATAAAAAAATTGTTTATTTATTGAAATTTATAGAAAAGGGGGGATTTACATGGAAAATAAAAAAAAGTATTCTTACGCTGGAGAAGGAGTATTTAGGGCTTCGATTTTAACCTTAATTATATTAGTTATTTATTCTATAGTAACAACTGTTTTACCAGCTAGCATGAAGGTTACATCCGTTTTTTATATTGTAATAACACTCGTGAGTGTACTTTACGGATCTATATTCGCTGCGAAAAAAGCAGGGGAAAAAGGTTGGCTAATGGGTATTATGGTTGCTGCGACTTACATGTTAATTTTGTACTTAGTTAAAGTCTTTGGTGGTGGAAGCGCTGCTATTGGGACGCGCGAAATAGTAAGAACGTCACTCGCTTTAGGTATAGGTACCTTATCAGGAATGCTTGGAATAAATTTATAAAATTACTTTATTTAGCTAGAATATTATGATATGATGTACAGGTCAACTTTATGATATGGAGGAATAAAAATGAAACATATAAAAACTATAAATGCAGCAACAATCAAAGAAAGTTTAAAAAAACCAGGATGCAAGGAATGTGCTAATTCATGTCAGTCAGCATGTAAAACTTCTTGCACAGTAGCTAACTTAGCTTGTGAAAACTAATAATGTTAACGGGGGCAGTAACTTAGGGTTACTGCTTTAAATTTAGTTAGGAGGAAGAAAATTGTCACTTATTCATAAATTTATCCAAGATAATGAACACTATGTAATTGATGTAAATTCTGGAGCACTACATATGGTAGATGAAATAGTTTATGATCTTTTAGATGAAAATGAACTTAGAAAAAAAGAAGATTTAATAGAAGATTTTAAAAATAAATATTCAATAGAAGATATTAGCGAAGTATATGACGAAATTCAAAGCTTAATTCAAGAAGAAACTTTGTACACAGGAGATTTATACAAATCAATTGCATTAAGTGGTGAAAAAGAAGAGCCATATATAAAGGCACTGTGTCTAAATATAATTCATGATTGTAACTTAAGATGTAAGTACTGTTTTGCTGACGAAGGTGAGTACCATGGCGCTAGAAAAGCAATGTCAGTAGAAGTTGGAAAGAAATCAATAGATTTTGTTTTAGAGAAATCTGGACCTAGAAAAAATATTGAGATAGATTTATTTGGTGGAGAACCACTTATGGCTTTTGAAATGATAAAAGAAATAGTTAAATATGCTAGGGTTCAAGAGAAAATTTATAAAAAATCCATAAGATTTACTATGACTACTAATGCCACATTGTTTAATGATGAGATCATGAAATATATGGATGAAAATATGGGCAATATAGTACTTAGCATAGATGGTAGAAAAGCTGTTAATGATAAGGTTAGAGTAAAGGTAGATGGAAGTGGTTCGTATGATAACATTCTTCCTAAAATTAAAAAAATGGTTGATATGAGAGATAAATCAAAGCAGTATTATGTTAGGGGAACATTCACTAGAGAAAATACTGACTTTTTTGAAGATATAAAGCATATGGCTGATTTAGGATTTGAAGAAATATCTATAGAGCCAGTAGTACTTCCACCTGAGCATAAACTTTCACTTAGAGAGGAAGATTTACCAGTGATATTTGAGCAATATGATAAATTATATGCAGATATGCTTAAGAGATATAAGGATGGGACAAGCTTTAAATTTTATCACTTTAATATTGATTTGAAGGGTGGACCTTGTGTATATAAGAGAATAGCAGGGTGTGGAGCTGGACATGAATATGTAGCGATTACGCCAGATGGTGATATATACCCTTGTCATCAATTTGTTGGTAATAAAGATTTCCTTATAGGAGATATATATACTGGGATTACTAATAAAAAGATGGTTAAAGAATTTAAAGAAGCCCATATTTACAATAAACCTACTTGCACAGAGTGCTGGGCTAAATTTTATTGTAGTGGTGGATGTCAGGCAAATAACTTTAATTTCAATGGAGATATGCATACACCATATGAAATTGGATGCAAGATGCAAAAAAAGAGGATAGAATGTGCTATAGCTTTAAAAGCACAAACTATGAATAAGTAAATTATATTTAGGTAAGATTGACTAAAATTGTTAATCATAATATAATTGCAGTTATGAGTAAACAGTGAGGGGGATAAACATGAAAAAGAAGAAAAGTACGATACTGTTTCTAATCAGTGTTTGTGTTGTTGGATTATTAGCATTTACAGGATTTCACGGATTTACAATAGGAGACTATAGGGTTAAACCATTTACTCAAACAATAAACAAAGGGTTAGACATACAAGGTGGAATTTCAGTATTAGAAGAAGTTAAAGGTGGAGCGGTTGATGCAAAAACTTTAGACAGGGCTATTGAACTTATTTCTATGAGAGTTAACAAAATGGGAATTAGTGAAACATTAGTTGCCAAAGAAGGTCTTAATAGAATTAGAATCGAAATACCAGGTAAATTTGATTCTAAAGAAATTCTTGATACGGTCGCTAAATCAGGAGAACTAAAATTTGTTGGTCCTGATAAAGTAACAATTCTTACTGGTAAAGATGTAAAAGACGCCACTGCAGCATACGGTCAAGATAATAAACCTGTTATAAATCTTGTACTTCATGACTCAGGAAAGACAAAGTTTGCAGCAGCAACTCAGAAATTTATAGGACAAGTAATTACTGTTTACATGGATGCAGATGTATTAACTGCTCCTAAAGTGCAAGTAGCTATTACCGATGGTAAGGCCGAAATTAATGGGTTTGCAACATTAGCAGAAGCTACAACAAAATCTCAAATTATTAAATCAGGAGCATTACCTGTATCTTTAAAAGCCGTTTCAGTTAAAACAGTTGGTGCTACTTTAGGTGAAGCAGCAATGGCACAAAGTATGAAGGCAGGAGTCGTAGCAATATTATTTGTATTCCTATTTATGCTTTTATATTATAGAGCACCAGGGGTTATTGCAAATATATCTTTATTGTTATATGTTGTTTTGGTTCTCGGAGCATTCTCAGCTATGAATGCTACTTTAACACTTTCAGGTATTGCTGGATTCCTACTTACGATTGGTATGGCAGTAGATGCTAATGTGTTAATATTCGAGAGAATAAGAGAAGAACTTAAAACAGGAAAATCAATAAAATCTTCAGTACATGCTGGTTTCCATAGAGCACTTCCATCAATATTAGATTCAAATATAACAACTATAGTTGCGGGTTTAGTGCTTTATATGATGGGAACGGGTTCGGTTAAAGGTTTTGCACTAACACTAGTAGTTGGTGTAATTATAAGTATATTTACAGCACTTACATGTACTAAATTTTTATTGAAATTAGCAGTTGAAATGGGACTAATAAGTAAAACATCTCATTTTGGCGTAAAGAGGGGGTAAACATATGCTAAAGATAGTTGAAAAGACTAAATTATGGTTTTCTATATCTCTAATTATAATTGTAATAGGAATGGGGGTCATAGCAACTAAAGGTCTAAATTTAGGTATAGATTTTAAAGGTGGTACAGCAATTACTATAAATATGAATCAAAAATTTGATAAGTCAGATGTAGATAAAATAATTGATAAACACGCAAAGGATGAATATTTATCCAAAACAATAAATGATGCTAAAGAAATCGAAATAACTGTAAAAAGCGATGCTCTTTCAGCTGATGAAACAGCAACCATGTTAAAAGAAATTAAGACACAATTTAAATCTAGTACTTTAGTTTCAGAAGATACAATTGGTGCATCTATTGGTTCTGAATTAAAGTCAAAAGCAGTGGTTGCTTTAATTGTTGCTATGCTTTTCATGTTAGTTTATGTCGGTTTTAGATTTGAATTTAAATTTGCAGCTTCTGCAATACTTGCATTAGTACACGATATTTTAATTACTATTACAGTATATGCAGTAGTTCAAATACCAGTAAATGCAACTTTTATAGCTGCTATTCTTACTGTAGTTGGTTATTCTATTAACGATACTATTGTTATATTTGATAGAATAAGAGAAAACCAGAGAATTATGAGAAAAGCAACTATAGAAGAGATTACTAATACTAGTGTTACACAAACAATGGCTAGATCAATAAATACAGTTGTTACAGTTTTAATTTGTATATTTTCGGTATGGGTATTCGTACCAGCTATAAGAGATCTTAGTGGTCCACTGTTAATTGGTATAGGAGTTGGATGTTATTCTTCAATCTTTATAGCAAGTCCTATGTGGGCATTTCTTAAGAAAAGAACTAAGAAAGTAACTGCATAATCGCAATTAATAGTTCGATTTAAACAATTAAAAACAAAGGACAGAGAAGTATGATGTATTAATTACTTCTTTGTTTTTTTTATTTTACATAATAGAAAACTACAATTATATATTTTCTATTAATATCGAGGAGTTTTTATGGTGGATTTTTTTAAAAACATACAAAAGAATAATAATGATTTTATAGAATATAACATGTATAATCCATTTTTATTAAAGGGAATGGAGGATGCATTAAAAAGGATTATAAAAGCGATAAATTATAGAGAAAAAATTGTCTTATATGGATTTTATGATGTGGATAGTATTACTGCAATATCTTTGTTGATGTTAGTTTTAAAGTTTGTAAATGCTGATGTTGAGTATTTTATACCAGGTGAACTTAGTGAAAATCGCGATTTAGTTGAAAAAGATATTACAGGTCATATAAAATATTTAGGACCTGGACTTATAATAACGTTAGGTTGTGGTACTAATTCTTTTAGTGAAGTAGAACTATGTAAAAGTATTGGGATAGATGTTATAATAACTGATTTTCACAAACCAATTAAACACGTCCCACACACTATAGTTGTCAACCCAAAGCAAAAGGGATGCAATTACCCATTTAAGGAATTATGCACCTGCGGGATGACGTTTAAACTAGCTCAAGCGATTTCAACTTACTACAAGATGAAATCTATAAACAAATATATGGATTTGGTAATGATAGGTACTATATATAGCAGGAAAAAGATTGAAAGTGAAAATAAAATAATAGTCGAAGAAGGTATAAAACAATTAAATTGTACAACTAATTATGGGATTTGTGCATTGATAAAAATACATAATATTAATATTATTAATGAGGCAACAGTTCTAAAATTAGCATCCACAGTAAAACCAACAATTAATCCTGTTGGAAAAATGGATAATGCTAAAATTGTTGTTGAGTTATTTATAACAACAGAGAAAAATAGGGCACTGCAAATATCAAAATATTTAGATAAGGAACTTAAAAATAGTATATAATGTTTAGTATATGGCAAGAGTAAAAATAATGTATTTTTTATGTATTTGTGTAAATTATTTAATTTAGGGGGATAACAATGGAACTTAAAAATAGTATTAGAGTAATAGAAAATTTTCCCAAGGAAGGTATTAGTTTTAAAGATATAACTACCATATTACAAGATGGAAAGGTTCTTAAGCAGACAATAGATGATATTGTTGAGTATTTAAGAGATAAGCAAATAGATGTTATAGTGGGACCAGAGGCAAGAGGCTTTTTATTTGGGGTACCTGTAGCCTATGCTCTTGGAGCAGGATTTGTACCAGTTAGAAAACCTGGTAAGTTACCTTATGAAACGCTGCAAATTGAGTATGAACTTGAATATGGAACTGATAAACTTGAAATACATAAGGATGCAATAAAGCCTGGACAAAGAGTAGTTATTGTAGATGATTTACTTGCTACTGGTGGGACAGTTGCAGCGGTAACAAAACTTATAGAACAAATGGGTGGAGATGTTATTTCTTTAAACTTTGTAATAGAGCTTACAGATCTTCATGGGAAAGAGAAACTTAAGGATTATGATATAATGTCTCTTGTAAAATATAATAGTTAGTCTAGTTTATTTAGTGAATAAATTAAAATTGCATAATTCTACAAATTACTATATAATATTAGTAAAAAGTATTGGCTGGTTATTTAACCAGCCTTTGATTTTAGGAGTGTATAAGCATGTTAGAAAAATTATTATCTAAGATTGAAAATAATTGTAATAATGTAGACAAAGACCTTATTATTAAAGCATTTAATTTTTCTTATGCTGCACATAAAGAGCAAAAGAGAGAATCTGGTGAACCATATATAGTTCATCCAGTAGAAGTAGCATGTATTTTAGCAGAAATGGGACTTGATACTAGTACAATTGTTGCGGGCTTACTTCATGATGTAATTGAGGATACAGTATATACTTTTGAAGATGTAAGCAGAGAATTTAATATAGAAGTAGCAAATTTAGTGGAAGGCGTTACTAAGCTTGGTCTCATAAAATATAAGACTAAGGAAGAGGAACAAGCTGATAATGTTCGTAAAATGTTACTTGCTATGGCAAAAGATATTAGAGTTATTCTTATTAAGCTTGCAGATAGACTTCATAATATGCGAACGCTTAAATATATGCCGATTGCAAAACAAAAACAAAAGGCAAAAGAAACGTTGGATATCTATGCTCCGCTGGCACACAGGCTTGGAATGTCTAAAATAAAATGGGAACTTGAGGATTTATCACTTAGGTATTTAAACCCAAATGAATATTATAATCTAGTAAGAAAAATTGCTGAAAAAAGAGTTGAGCGTGAAGATAACATTAACAATATAATGGAGGAATTAAAATATAACTTAAATATTGTTGGAATAGAAGCTGAACTTGATGGAAGACCAAAGCATTTTTACAGTATATATAGAAAGATGGTTACCCAAAATAAGACTATAGATCAAGTTTTTGATTTGACTGCAGTTAGAATTTTAGTTAATGATATTGGTAATTGCTATGCGGCTTTAGGGATAGTACATACAGTTTATAAACCAATTCCAGGAAGATTTAAAGATTATATTGCTATGCCAAAACCTAATATGTATCAGTCACTTCATTCAACAGTAATAGGACCACATGGAAAACCTTTTGAAATACAGATTAGAACCTATGAGATGCACAAAACTGCAGAGTATGGTATTGCAGCTCATTGGAAATATAAAGAGGGTACAGATCAAAGTGATGATAAAAATCTTGATTCTAAACTTTCATGGCTAAAGGATATTCTTGAATGGCAAGGAGAAACTTTTGATGCAGAAGAATTTATGGAAGGTTTTAAAATTGATTTATTCTCAGATGAAGTTTTCGTATTTACACCAAAAGGTGAGGTTATTAACTTGCCATTAGATGCAACTCCAATTGATTTTGCATATAGAATACATACAGATATTGGTAATAAGTGTATGGGTGCAAAAGTAAATGGAAGAATGGTGCCACTTGAATATCACTTAAAAACTGGAGAAATAGTTGAAGTTATAACTTCACCTACGGCTAAGGGTCCTAATATTGATTGGCTAAATATAACAAAAAGTAATCAAGCCAAGAGTAAAATCAAGGCCTGGTTTAAAAAGTCCAAAAGAGAAGAAAGCATTGAAAAAGGTAAAGAATTATTAGAACGAGAATCTAAAAGACAAGAATATAATTTTGGAGTGATTGCTAAGGGCGAAGCAATAGAAAAAATATATAAAAAATATAATTTTAGAAGTTTAGATGATTTATTTGCATATGTTGGAGTGGGAGATATTATGCCTTCAACTGTAGTTAATAGATTGAAAGAAGTTTATGAGAATAAAAACAAACAAGAAAATATGACGGTTGAGGATATTGAGGAAAAGATAACTAAGACTATAGGCAAAGATGATAAAAAGAAATTGGATTATTCAGGATTAATAGTTAAAGGTGAAGGAAATCTACTTGTACGTTTCGCTAAATGCTGTAACCCAGTTCCAGGAGACGAAATAATAGGTTATATAACAATGGGACGTGGAGTTTCTGTTCATAGACGTGATTGTAAAAACGCTAAATCTCTAATGAATAATGATGCAAATAAGGTGGTTGAAGTAAGCTGGGGAGCTTCAGAGGGGAAAGGTTATATTACCGAAATTCAAATTAAAGCAGATGACAAATATGGTCTATTATCTAGTATAATGGAGATAATAACATTAACTAAAACCCAACTTTATTCAATAAATGCAAAAACTTTAAAAAATAATGTTGCCTTAATAAATATAAAGTTAAAAGTTGCAGGTATAGATAATTTGAAAGAATTACAAAAGAAAATAGCTAAATTATCTGGTGTATTAGAAGTTTATAGGATTAAAAATTAAGAATTGTTTTATTTTATTTAGGAGATGTATTTATGAGAGCAGTAGTTCAAAGAGTTAAATCATCAAGGGTTGAAGTGAGTGGCAAAGTAGTTAGTGAAATAGGGCTGGGTTTAAATGTTTTAGTTGGAATATGCGATGGAGATACATTTGATGATATAAAGTACTTAAAGGATAAAATTTTAAATCTTAGAATTTTTGATGAAGATGATAAAATGAACAAATCTTTAATAGATGTTGGCGGAGAACTTCTTATAGTCTCACAATTCACATTATATGGAGATTGTAGGAAAGGCAGAAGACCAAGTTTTATGAGAGCCCTTGGTGGTCAGCAATCCGAAAAATTGTATTTAGAGTTTGTAAAACAGTGTTCAGAAGTAATAGGCGAAGTTAAAACTGGAGAATTTGGGGCGGATATGCAGGTTTATATCCAAAATGATGGCCCAGTAACTCTACTTTTAGAGAGTAAAAAAGATTTCTAGGAGGATTAGAATGGAAATTAAAAAAGTTATAGCAGGAATATATGGAGCCAATTGTTATATTGTAATGGATAAGAACACAAGTGAAGCGGTAGTGATTGATCCAGGTGGAGATGTTGATGATATTGTTAAAGTAATAAACAATATGGGTGCGAAAGTTAAGTATATACTTTTAACACATGGTCATGTAGATCATACATCTGGAGTTTGCGAACTTAAAGCAATAACAAATGCAATAGTTTGTATAAGCAAAAAAGATGATGATTTAATAACTAAAGGTGAGTATTTATTTGGACCTCTTATTAAAGGTGGTGCAGATAAATTATTAAGTGATGGTGATATAATAAAAATTGAAAACATTCAAATTACTTGTGTAGATACTCCAGGGCATACACCGGGTGGTATGAGCTTTTTAACAGGCAAATATTCGTTTACTGGTGATACACTTTTTGCAGGTTCTATTGGGAGAACAGATTTCGTAGGTGGAGACTTTAATGCTATAATTAATAGTATTAAATCAAAGCTTTTATGCCTTCCAGGTGACACATTGGTCTATCCTGGTCATGGACCTGGTAGCACTATAAATAAAGAAAAATTAAATAATCCATTTTTACAGGAGTAATATGGTGTATAATATATTAGAATTTTATACACTATGTTTATTAAGGAGTTAAGATGATAAAAGTAAAATTAAGTGATAAACAATTTAATTATGATGTATTTCAAATCATAAATTTATTTTATTTTTTTCCGGACATTAAATTCGTAGAAGAAGATTATGATTTTAATATTAATGTAGGAGAAACTGTAATAGATATACAAGGCGAGCCTGAAAGCTTTAAGTATTTTGTTAATAATACATATAAACTTAAGGATGAAGTTAAAAAGGCTGTTTTTATATATTTTTCAAAAAACACAACTCAGGAACTTCCCTGGGGTACCATAATAGGGATTAGACCCTCTAAAAAAGCTCTTGACTTGCTCGAAAGGGGAATAACAGACGATAAAATAATCGCAGAGTTTAAAGAAAAACATGTTACAAGAGAAGATAAAGCACAACTTTGTATCGATGTTGCAAAGTTTGAGCGAAATATTGTTAATAAAGAAAAAAATAATATAAGTATTTATATTGATATGCCATTTTGTCCTACTAGGTGTATATATTGTTCTTTTACTTCTAATCCTATAGGTAAATGTAAAAATATTGTTATGCCTTATCTTGAGGCTTTGGCTCATGAGATTAAGAGTATAGGTAATTATGTACGCGTAAAGAAGTTAAATATAGAATGTGTATATTTTGGAGGGGGTACCCCCACATCAATAAACAATGAACAATTTGAGTTTATAATGAATTATATATATGATGCATTTATTTTGCAAAACAATGTGCGCGAATTTACAGTAGAATGTGGAAGACCGGATAGCATAACACGTGAAAAATTAATTACTATGAAAAAATATGGGGTACATAGAATAAGCATTAACCCTCAAACTATGAATGATGATACATTGGAATTAATTGGAAGAAATCATTCTGTAGAAGATGTTTTCAAAAAATTTGAAATGGCAAGGGAATTAGGGTTTGACAATATAAATATGGATTTGATAGTAGGTCTACCTGGAGAAAAAATTTCACATATGATTAAAACTTGTAATGAAATTTATAAGATTAAACCAGATAGTATTACAATTCATGGTATGTCTATAAAAAGAGCTTCAAGACTTCATGAAAATATGCTTAATAATTATAGGTTTGAAGTTCCAGGGCAAGAAGAATTAAATAAAATGTATGGGCTTACTGTAGAATTAACAAAAAAACTTGATATGAAACCATATTATATGTATAAGCAGAAAAATATGATAGGCAATATGGAAAATATAGGATACACAGCTCTTTCTAAAGAAGGAATCTATAATATTCAAATGATTGAAGAAAAACAGACAGTCATTGCACTAGGTGCAGATGCGGTTTCTAAAGTCGTGTTTTTAGATGAAAATAGACATGAAAGGTTCGCAAACGTAAAGGATGTTCGTGAATACATAAAAAGAGCAGATGAAATGATTGATAAGAAAATTGTATTACTAAATACATTATATACTTAAAATATAATGGATATTAAAGCGCCTAAGGGTACTGATTTAAGTGTTAATATAATTTATCATAAGGAAGGAGAAAAATAAAATGGCAGAAGCATTAAATGGTTTAAAGAGAACCAATATGTGTGGAGATCTTAGAGAATCACACATATCAAATACAATAACAGTAATGGGCTGGGTTCAAAGAAAAAGAAATCTAGGGGGACTTGTTTTTATAGATTTAAGAGATAGAACAGGAATACTTCAATTAGTATTTGGAGAAGAAATAAACAAGGAAGCTTTTGAAAAAGCAGATAAAGTAAAACCAGAGTACTGCCTTGCTGTAACTGGTGAACTTGTTAAAAGACAATCTCCAAATGAAAATCTCCCAACAGGGCTTGTAGAGGTTAAAGGCGAGAACATAAAAATATTGTCTGAATCAGAAACACCACCTATATATATAAAAGAAGGTCTAGATGCAGCAGAAAATATACGGCTAAAATATAGATACTTAGATTTAAGAAGACCAGATATGCAAAAAATATTTATGATACGATCTAAAACAACTAAGGTTGTTCGCGACTTTTTAGATGAAAATGGATTCTTAGAAATAGAAACACCTATGCTTACAAAAAGTACTCCTGAGGGTGCAAGGGATTATCTAGTCCCAAGTAGAAATTACCCAGGTATGTTTTATGCACTTCCACAATCACCACAGCTATTTAAACAATTACTAATGGTGTCTGGATATGATAAATACTTTCAACTTGCAAGATGTTTTAGAGATGAAGATTTGAGAGCTAATAGACAACCAGAGTTTACACAAATTGATATAGAGATGTCGTTTGTTGAAGAAGATGATGTTATGGCTATTAACGAAGCACTAATTAAAAAAGTATTTAAAGAAGTTGTGAATGAAGATGTTAAGCTTCCTATAAGGCGAATGAAGTATAAAGAAGCTATGAGTAAATATGGTTCAGATAAGCCAGATATAAGATTTGGAATGGAAATTAACGATATTACAAGCGTTGTAAAAGATTCTGAATTTGTAGTGTTTAAAAGCGCTATAGAAAATGGTGGCTCAGTAAGAGCTATAAAAGTTGAGAATGCTGCAGATATGGGAAGAAAGAAACTAGACAAATTTGGTGAGTTTGTTAAGACTTATAGAGCAAAAGGGCTTGCCTGGATTGCATGTAAAGAAGATGGAATAAAATCACCTATGGCTAAGTTTTTTAGTGACCAGCAAATGCAAGAAATACTCGATAAGGTAGAGGCAAAAACTGGAGATTTAGTCCTTATTGTTGCAGATAAGGATAGTATAACACTACAAAGTTTAGGAGCCTTAAGATTACATGTAGCTAAAGAACTAGAAATTTTAAAAGATAATAAGGAATTTAATTTTGTATGGATTACAGAATTCCCTTTATTTGATTATAGCGAAGAAGAAAATAGATATATAGCAGCACATCATCCTTTCACAATGCCAATGGATGAGGATCTACAGTATCTTGAATCAGATCCAGGTAGAGTTCGTGCTAAGGCTTATGATATAGTCTTAAATGGAGAAGAATTAGGTGGAGGAAGTATAAGAATACATAGTTCTAAGCTTCAAGAAACTATGCTTAAAGTCTTAGGATTTACGCAGGAAAAGGCATGGGAAAGATTTGGTTTCTTACTAGAAGCATTTAAATTTGGACCACCACCTCACGGCGGACTTGCTTTTGGACTAGATAGAATGATAATGTTTTTAGCAGGAACAGATAATATCAAGGATGTTATTGCTTTCCCGAAAAATCAAAATGCTTACTGTCCAATGAGTGAGGCACCAAACATGGTCGATGACAAACAGTTAAAAGAACTTGGTATTACAAAAGCTGAGGTAAAATGATAAATGATGATGATAAATCAATAAATGACGAATTAGTAAAAAATATTCAAGTTAGATTGAGAAAGATTGAGGGACAAGTTAAAGGTATAGAAAAGATGATAACAAGTGAAGCTTGCTGCAAAGACGTATTGGTTCAAGTTGCCGCAGCAAGAGCCGCTATGAATAAAGTTGGTGGACTTGTTTTAGAAAGATATACAAAGAACTGTCTTTTACATGAAGATAATGGTAGTGATGAAGAAAAGAATGAAGAAAAAGCTAAAATTGAAGAGCTAGTCTCAACTTTTCTTATGTTTTTAAAGTAAAAATAAAGAAGTAAAATTTGATATCAAATTTTACTTCTTTATTTTTATTTTTTTAAAAATCGTACTTATTGAAGCTACTAATACTATTCCAACTGCAATTGCACCTGCACTAAATAGTGTCTCAGCGCCTTTGGTTAGGGCAACAGTAAAATTACCTTTTACAGCTTCAAGGGTGGCATAATACATTCCACCACCGGGCACAAGGGGTATAATTGCACAGATTACAAACATAGTCACAGGATTTTTATATAATCTTGCCATTATTTCTGAATATATGCTACCAACCATTGATGCAAGAAACAATGAAAAAACGAGGGATGGTTGAAGTCTTCCAGAAATAAGATAAGTTAGCCAAGCAAGTCCACCTCCAAGTGATGCAATTATTAGGTTTTTACCACGGATGTTAAATAGTACTCCAAAACATAGAGAACTTAAAAATGCGTAAAAAGAATTAAGAATCATACAAGAGTACCTCCAAACAATAAGAACCAAATTTTGAAAATTATACTCGTGCCAGAAGATATGGCAACAGCTATAAATAAAGCCTCTATTGATCTAGATATACCAGAAACTAAATCTCCAGCAATAGTATCCCTTATTGCATTTGTAATGGCTATGCCAGGTACTAATAACATTATTGATCCTATTATTATAGTATCCATATTACCTACTAAATGAAGTGAATTAGCTATTAGCGCTATGAGTGCAGCTACAGAACCGCTAAGCGTATTTTTTAAAAAACTATTTATTTCAAATTTATCTAAAAATAAACTTAAATAATTAATAAGGGCTCCGATTATAAAGGCTACAAAGAAATCTTTATAATTTCCACCAAAAAGTAACGTAAAAAATCCTGCGCAGAAAGCTGAAAAAAAAGTAGTAGTCTTTTCAGAATAAGGTTGTAAATTATTAATATATTCAATTTCTTTTTTTATATCAACTATTGATAAAGGGGCCGATACAACTTGCCTTGATAGATTATTAATCATGGAAACCTTGCGAAGATTAACCGTCCTAATGTGAATTCTTCTAATTAATGAAATGGTATGATTTTTACTATTAGTTATAGAAATCATAATGCCCGTAGGAGTAACAAAACTCTCGGTTCGTGATACGCCGTAAGACTTACATATCATAGTTATTGTTTGCTCTACCCTATAAGTTTCCCCACCATTTTCTAAAATGATTTTACCGGCTTCAGCAGCGATTTGAATGATATCGTCAGTATACATATAATCTCCTTTCTGAATAAATTTAACTTTAGATATTATATAGTATATAATAATAAAATTGCTCTATCAGTATATACCATAAAGCTAATAAATTCTTATTAGTTAGAAAATTAAGTTATCTTATTTATTATTTTGCGGATTTTAATATGTAACTTATGATTAAAAAATGTGATTTAGGTAGCGCTAATTTCTTATATTAATAATATTTTATAAGAAAAACAATAAAAATTCATGAAATTAGCATGTTTTAGTTGATAATTATCGTATAAAATTTTATAATATACTTATACTATTTATTTCTGAAATTTCAGAGTATTATTTTTATTGATTTTTATAATTATTAACGGAATCATTTTATTAGATTGTTTAATTTAAAAGACGAGAGGAAGGGTATGAACATGGAAGAATATTTAAAAAACAGTGATTTAGCAATTTATGAAATAATTGAGGAAGAGAATACAAGACAGGAGGATCATATTGAACTAATTGCTTCAGAAAATTTTGTTAGTAGAGCTGTACTTGAAGCAAATGGATCTATATTAACTAATAAATATGCAGAAGGATATCCTGGAAAAAGATATTATGGCGGTTGTGAAGTAGTTGATAAAGTAGAAGATTTAGCTCGCACACGAATTAAAGAACTTTTCGGTGCAGAACATGCTAATGTGCAACCTCATTCAGGATCTCAAGCTAATATGGCTGTATATTTCTCTGTGCTTAAACCAGGAGATACAGTACTAGGTATGAATTTGAGCCATGGAGGACATTTAACTCATGGAAGTCCGGTAAATTTCTCTGGAATATTATATAATTTTGTTCCTTATGGTGTTGATTTAGAGACAGAAACAATAGACTATGAAAAAGTTAGAGCTTTGGCTAAGAAACATAATCCTAAAATGATAGTTGTTGGAGCTAGTGCTTACCCAAGAGCTATAAACTTTAAACTATTTAGAGAAATATGTGATGAGGTTAATGCGTATATGTTCGTAGATATGGCACATATAGCAGGCCTTGTTGCAACGGGCGCACATGAGTCGCCAGTTCCATATGCTGATTTTGTTACTACAACAACTCATAAAACTTTGAGAGGTCCTAGAGGTGGAGTAATTTTATGCAAAGAAAAATATGCAAAGGCAATAGATAAATCAATTTTCCCAGGTATGCAAGGAGGACCTTTAATGCATACTATAGCAGCCAAAGCTGTTTGTTTCGGAGAAGCTCTTAAACCAGAATTTAAAGTTTATATTGATCAAGTGGTTAAAAATGCTAAGCTACTTGGAAAAGAACTTCAAAAATATGGATTTAAATTAGTATCTGGTGGTACAGATAATCATCTTTTATTAATAGAATTAACAAATAAAAATATTACTGGTAAGGAAGCTGAAAAGTTATTAGATATCGTTGGGATTACAGTAAATAAAAATACTGTACCAAATGAAACTTTAAGTCCATTTATTACAAGTGGTATAAGAATTGGTACACCGGCTGTAACTACAAGAGGATTTAAAGAAGAAGAAATGAAAATAATAGCTGAACTCATAAATGAAACTATAGAAAATAGAGAAGGAAATTTAGTACCAATTAGAGAAAAAGTAAAAGAGTTATGTAGTAGATTCCCATTATATAAATAGAAAGAATAAAAAGTAGCAGTAACCTAATTTACTTAGGTTGCTGCTGTATGTTTTTATGCTAGCTTTTGATATAATTAAGGTATTAATATAATTGAAGGTTGTTAAACATTAGAAAAAAATGCTAGGGGGATGAATTATGATTGACTCACATATACACACAGATTTTTCAAATGACTCTGAAATGAAAGTTCAGAATGCTTTGGAACAATCAAGAAAAAGTGGTATAGGTATGACTTTTACAGAGCATCTAGATTTAAAATTTGAAGCAGGAGTAGATATTGGGTTTGATATAGATAAGTATTTTAATGACTATGAAAAATATAGGAGTAAAAAGCTTATGCTTGGAATTGAAATTGGAATGCAAGAAATTTGTTTAGAGGAAAATAGAGAAGTTGCAAACAAATATCCTTTTGACTATATAATTGGGTCTATACACGCAGCAGGTGGGGAAGATATTTACTGCTCAAAATATTATGAAGGTAAGACAAAAAAAGAAGCCTATGACAAATATTTTTTAAGTATGATTGCGAATGTTAAGCAGTATGACTTCATTGATAGCTTAGGCCATATTGATTATATATCGAGATATGCGACTTACAATGATAAGGAAATACATTATCATGAGTTTGATGAATACATAAATGAAATTTTTAAAACAATAGTAAAAAATGAAAAAGTTATTGAAATTAATACTAGGCGTCTTGGAAACAGGGAAGCATATAATAATTTAATTAATATTTATAAAGCATATAGGCAAGTAGGTGGAAAATATGTAACCATAGGTTCAGATGCTCATAATGCAGAAAATATTGGTGCTTATTTTACTCAGGCTATTAGTCTCTGTGAAATATGCAACTTGAAACCTGTTTATTTTAAAGAAAGAAAAATGGAGTATATGTCTATATAATAAACTATGGGTTACTTACCATATGTGTTATACTGCAGGCAATGACTGCAGCTGTAATGGCTCCATCTCAATGCGCTTTTATAACTTCAATAGTTTCTAGTATTACTATACCTATTATAATATTATTTTTATAAGTTTATTTAAGTGATTCGTTTTAAACAAGATTTTACAAGGAGGTTTTACAAATGAAAATTAACTTTACGGATAATTTAGAAAGAGGTTTGAAATATTTGCAAACACAAGGTGCATTCTTAACTGTAAAATCTGGTGAAAAAATCAATACAATGACTATAGGGTGGGGAAATGTAGGATATGTTTGGAATAGACCTGTATTTACTGTAATGGTAAGGGAATCAAGGTATACAATTGATTTCCTAGAAGGTTCTGATAATTTTACAGTTAGCATACCCTTAAGTAAAAAATTAAAGAATGAATTAATGGTGTGTGGAAGTAAATCGGGGAGAGATATCAATAAATTTAAGGAGTGTAATTTAACACTTGAGAAGAGTAAAAAAGTAGACACTCCAATAATTGCTGAGTGTGATCTTTTTTATGAATGCAAAATAGTGTATAAACAAAAAATGGATCCTAAGTTACTTTCAGAAGATATCGTAAAAAACTTTTATGAAAATGGAGATTATCATACATTGTATTATGGAGAAATTGTAGAAACTTATATAAAATAGAAAAGTTTTAGATTATTAAAATAGTACACAGAGGTAAGTGTACTATTTTTTTGCCCAGAAAAAATACATATTAAAAGTCAAAAAGTGTCTTTTTCATATTTTCATATTTAGTAATGTAATATTTTCTCCTTAAAGAAATCTGTTCTAGAGCGTAAGCCAATATATCGATTTCCTCGTATGTGTTATAAAGTCCAAAACTAATTCTAACCATTCCTGGGTGATATAAATCAGGATTTTCTATGCGTTTAATTAGAAACTCATTAGAAATACCTAGTAGTTTAACTAGGTATGGTTGGGCACAAAAACAACCACTTCTTACCGAGATACCGCATTCATAGGAGAGTATTTTTGCAACCAGTGCGTGATGCATTCCGCATATATTAAATGGGATTATGCTAACTCTGTCAACACATCTAGAAGTGTCGCAATATATTTTAACATTTGGTATATCTTTTATTTTATTGAGGGCATAGGTCGTCAACTTCTTTTCAACACGCTCCACGTTATCCATACCAATTTTACTTAATGTCCTAATAGCTGAGGCCAGGGCTATAGATCCTATAACATTTGGTGAGCCAGCTTCATGTCTCTGTGGAGAGTCATTCCATTTTATAAAATCATGAGTGACAATATCGACTGTTCCGCCACCTACTAAATCAGGTTCACAATTATCTAAAATACTTTTAGGCCCTATTAATACTCCAGTCCCAAAAGGTGCATACATTTTATGAGCAGAGAAAACCAGAAAATCTATATTATATTCTGAATTTTTACTATTCATTATAAAAGGAGCATGAGGAACTAATTGTGCTCCATCAACTAATAATTTAGAATTAAATTTATGAACTAGTTTAGCTATATCATATATAGGGTTTTTGTAGCCAGTTACATTTGAAGCACCTGTAATTGTAACTAATCTTACATAATTATTGTACTTATTCAATTTAAACTCTAAATCATCTAAGGACAACTTCCCATCTTCATCTACAGATATATATTCTACAATAAACTTATCTCTCCAAGGTAGGTCATTTGAGTGATGTTCCATATCCGTAGTTAATATAACATTTTTTTTATAAGGATTGTACAATAAATTGGATAGTTTATTAAGGGCTTCTGTGCAGTTTTTAACATAGATAACTGTATTATTAGAATTAGAATTAACAAAGTTACTTACAATGTTTCTAGAATCATCATATACTTTGGTAGTTAATTGGGACTTATATCCTTCACCACGATGAATGGAGGAATACCATGGTGCAAAATCAATAATATCTTCCATAACAGATTTAAATGGTGGTGTAGTTGCTGCATTATCAAAATTAATTGCAGTAACCATTTTCCCGGATATAAGAGGGACCTTTTTATTTATGCCAAGTATCAAATCTCTGTAGCTTGGACTATTATCTTTAAATGACATGATACTCCTCCTCGCATACTTATTTACAGTATATAATATTAGAATTACGAGGAAAAGGTGATACAAAATTATGATTTTGAGAAATAAGACTTAAATATTAACCATTTTATAAGCTTCATCTAAACTAGTAGTTTTTTGCATGCCGGTGACCATATTTTTTACTGTAACAGTTTTATTTTGTGTTTCTTCATCGCCTATTAAAATTGTATATGGTATTCTTAATTTATTTGCATAACCAAGTTTCTTTACTATTTTAGTGTCCTCAAGGTAAATTTCTGTAACAATACCCTTGTCTCTTAAGGATTTTGCAAAAGAAATTGCATAATCAATAACATTATTATCAAGTGGTATGACGAGTACTTTTGTTATACAGCTGTTTGCGTCATTTTTAAAGAATCCAACTTCATTTAATTGATAAAATAAGCGAGTTAAGCCAATTGAAATTCCTACTCCTGGTAATTTTTGTTTTGTATAATATTCTGCTAAATTATCATAACGTCCACCGGAACACACAGAACCAATAGATGGGTATTCATTTAAAAATGTTTCATAAACCGTGCCTGTATAATAATCAAGACCTCTTGATATTTTTAAATCGATTTTAAAATTATTATCCGGAACTCCAAACAATTTCACATATTTTGAAACGGTTGAAAGTTCACATACACCATCTTTGAATGTTGAATTAGAAATATCTAAATTCTTTAAAAATAGTAGGATATCTTCGTTGCTTCCACGAGCATTAATAAACTCAAGAATTTTATCTATAACTCCCTTACTTAATCCACTAGTTAATAGTTCTTCAACCGCTACAGCGACTCCGATTTTATCTATCTTATCAATAATCCTTAAGACGTCAGATTTATCTTCAATACCTAAAGATTCAAAAAAACCATTTAGAATTTTTCTGTTATTTATTTTTATGGTGAAATCCTCGAAACCGAGATTGTTAAATATCGAGTAAATGATACTAGGAATTTCAGCATCATTTAAAATGCTTAAATTGTTGCTTCCAACAATATCAATATCGCATTGATAAAATTCGCGAAAGCGCCCTTTTTGATTTCTCTCTCCTCTATATACCTTTCCAATTTGATATCTTCTAAAAGGAAAAGTTAAGGAATTAGAATTTTGAGCCACATACCTTGCGAGGGGAACGGTTAAATCAAATCTAAGAGATAAATCATTACTACCCTTTGAGAATCTATAGATTTGTTTTTCAGTTTCTCCACCACCTTTTGCGAGTAAAATCTCTGATTTTTCGATTACTGGAGTATCTATTGGCATAAATCCAAAACTTTCATAAGTTTTTCTTATTGTATCTGCTAATTTGTTGAACTGAATTTGATCTGCTGGTAATAACTCCATAAATCCAGGTAAAATTGATGGTTTTACAATTTCATTTTTCATTATTAGTACCTCCTATAAAAATATAAAAAACCCGACATAAGTGTTGTACTTACATGGGTGATCATCCTCTAAAGTGCTTGCTAAATTATACTATATATAATTGAATACTTCAAGGATGAATATAAATTTAGTTTTAATGTTATTTTAAGACTTTAACGACATTTCAGAAGGAGAGTCTCCCACTTCAATAAATGAGAGTTAATTACCCTATTAAAAACAAAACTTCAGTGGGTGTATAAATCTCCTTCTGAAGTCGTTAATCGGCAGCGACCCAGGAGATGATTTAATGATTATGTAATATCAAGTATTATGGATATATTATCTGATTATTAGTGGATAATCAGATAATATGGGTTAGGGATAGATATAATAAAAGAAAATCCTTAAATTTATAGTTGACAAGAATACTAGGGTTTGATATTATGAATTTAGAAAGTGTAGTAAAACACTCTACTTTAATAATAACTCATAAGGAAAGATTCGCTATTGTAAGCAGTTATTACATACTTAAACAGAGTGAAAACTTTAGAAGTGTAAATTTCCTTATGGATTTGTTAATGCTTCACCACCTGCGATGATAAATAACACCTTAGGTGATGATGAATGACACCTAAGGTGTTAATGAATAGCTGCGCAGATGATGACAAAAAGGAGTGATTAAATGAAATTATCTACAAAGGGAAGATATGGAGTTAAAGCCATGGTAGATTTAGCGATAAATTATGGAGAACAACCTGTATCTATAAAATGTATATCTGAAAGACAAGGTATATCTGAATATTATTTAGAACAATTATTTTCATCACTTCGAAAAGCCAAGCTTATTAAAAGTGTAAGGGGATCACAGGGTGGATATTTACTCAATAGACCACCTGTGGAAATAACCGTTTATGATATTATTAATGTACTTGAGGGACCAATAGAAATTTCAACTTGTCTTCATGATGAAGAATGCACTAATATTGATTGTTGTGCCACTCGCCCATTATGGAAAAAAATTAAAAATAGTATAGATAGTGTAACTACTTCTATAAATTTAAAAGATATTGTATCAGATTATAATGAAATGACATTAATTAAAGGAGTGAAGGACAATGAATAAATCAATTTACATGGATCATGCTGCAACAACATATGTTAAACCAGAAGTTATGGAAGAAATGCTTCCGTATTTTACAAAATATTTTGGTAATCCATCTTCTATTTATACCTTAGCAAGGGAAACTAAAAAGGCTATTGATATTGGACGTGACAAGGTAGCGAAGGCAATAAATGCTGATTCAAGTGAAATATTTTTTACAAGTGGAGGTTCAGAAGCAGATAATTGGGCTATAAAGGGCATCGCATCTTCTTACAAGAAAAAAGGAAATCATATAATAACAACAGCTATAGAACATCATGCAGTACTTCATACCTGTGAATATTTAGCGAAAAATGGATTTGATATTACATATTTACCGGTAGATGAATATGGATTTATTAATATTAAAGATTTAGAAAATGCAATTACAGATAAAACCATCTTAGTATCAGTAATGTTTGCTAATAATGAGATTGGAACAATAGAACCTATAAAAGAAATAGGAGCATTATGTAGAAGCAAAAAAATACTTTTTCATACTGATGCAGTTCAAGCTGTAGGGCATATACCAGTTGATGTAAAAGATATGAATATAGATTTATTATCACTTGCTGGTCATAAATTTTATGGACCAAAAGGCATAGGAGCTTTATATATAAGAAAAGGTATTAAAATAGAAAATTTAATACATGGTGGTGGGCAAGAAAGAAATAAAAGAGCTGGTACTGAAAATGTAGCTAGTGTAGTTGGAATTGGTAAAGCGCTAGAACTAGCAGTTGAGAACATGGAAGAGAATAATAAAAAACTAGTTATTTTAAGAGATAAACTTATGAATGGATTATTAAAAGTACCTTACACAAGACTTAATGGACCAATAGGAGAAAAAAGACTTCCAGGAAACTCTAATATTAGTTTTAGATTTGTTGAAGGTGAATCCATATTGTTAATGCTCGATGCAAAGGGTATCGCAGCGTCAAGTGGAAGTGCATGTACATCTGGGTCTTTAGATCCATCTCACGTGCTTCTTGCAATTGGCCTTATTCATGAGATAGCTCATGGATCACTTAGATTAACAATAGGTGATGCTACAACTGAAGAAGAAGTAGATTATGTATTAGAAACAGTTCCAAAAGTTATACAAAGATTAAGAGATATGTCACCATTATATGATGACTACTTAAAGAAGGGGGAAAAATAATATGGATTACAGTGCAAAAGTTATGGACCATTTTACTAATCCAAGAAATGTAGGAGAAATTGAAAATGCTAGTGGTATAGGTGAAGTTGGTAATGCTAAATGTGGAGATATTATGAAGGTTTATTTAAAAGTTGAAGATAATATAGTAGTAGATGCAAAATTTAAAACTTTTGGTTGTGGATCAGCTATAGCTTCTTCAAGTATGGCAACAGAACTTATTAAAGGTAAATCTATAGATGATGCATGGACATTAACAAATAAAGCTGTAGCTGAAGCTCTAGATGGACTTCCTGCAATAAAAATGCATTGCTCAGTACTAGCTGAAGAAGCAATTCATATGGCAATAAATGATTATAGAAAAAAAGCTGGTCTAGAGGAATTTGATTATGAAGAACACGATGACATACATGGTGAAATACCAGAAGAATAGGTGATTTTAAATGAAGAAAAAAGTAGTTATTGGAATGAGTGGTGGAGTAGATAGCTCTGTAGCGGCGTATCTTTTGCAAGAGCAAGGTTATGAGGTTATAGGAATTATGATGAAGCTCTCAACAGATAATCCTGATTATGAGGAAAATGAAGGCGGATGTTGTTCTATATCAGCGGCAAATGATGCAAGACGTGTTGCTGATGTGTTAGATATACCATTTTATGTTATGAATTTTAAAGATATTTTTAAAAAAAATGTTATTGATAATTTTATTGATGAATATATGGAAGGTAGAACTCCAAACCCTTGTATTGTATGCAATAGGACTATTAAATTTGATGAATTTTTAAGAAAAGCGAGAGCACTTGGTGCTGATTATATAGCTACAGGGCATTATGCTAAAATCGAAAAACAAGATGATAGGTACGTGCTTAAAAATGCAGAAGATAATAAGAAAGATCAAACATATGCTTTATATGGTTTAACGCAAGATCAATTAAGCCGTACTCTAATGCCTTGTGGAGAATACACTAAACCAGAAATACGAAAGATTGCAGAGAAAATTGGTCTTGAAGTTTTTAAAAAAAGGGATAGCCAAGAAATCTGTTTTATACCTGATAATGACCATGGAAATTATATTAAAAAATATAGTGGCAGAGTTATAAAACCAGGAGACTTTGTTGATAAGCAAGGAGTAGTTATAGGAAAACACAAGGGAATAGTGTATTATACTATAGGACAAAGAAAAGGACTGGGCATTGCTCTAGGAAAACCTGTATTTGTTAATGATATTAATCCTATTACTAATCAAGTAATAGTAGGTGATGAAGAAGATATCTTTAAAACTGGGCTCATAGCTAAAGATTTGAATTTTATTCTTTTTGATAAATTAACCTCAAATTTAAAAGTTACAGCTAAAATTAGATACTCGGCAATTCCACAATCGGCTACTTTAATTCCTATGGAAAATAATAGAGTAAAGGTTGTTTTTGATGAGAAACAAAGAGCTATAACCAAAGGTCAATCGGTAGTTTTCTATTTAGAAAACTTAGTAGTTGGCGGAGGAATAATAGAGAAAATTTTATAAATTCAATATAAATCTTGCTACTTTAGTGAATGATTATAGCAGAGGGATATCTAGTTAAAAAACTAGATATCCCTCTGTGATTATAAGAAACAATAGTTAATATTATAAAGTAATGATTAGGATGCTGTTATCAACAATTTTATTGATAGGAAAGGAGTAATACTATGGAATATAGTGATAAGGTTATGGAGCATTTTTATAGTCCAAGAAATATGGGTGTATTAGGTGATGCTAATGGTATTGGAGAAGCAGGAGACCCTAATTGCGGAGACATAATGAAAATCTATATTAAGGTAAAGGATAATATAATAAACAACGTTAAATTCAAGGCGTTTGGTTGCGGTTCAGCTATAGCATCGTCGAGCATTGCTACAGAACTTATAAAAGGCAAAACTTTAGAAGAGGCTTGGAAATTAACCAATAAGTCAGTTATTGAGGCTTTAGAGGGTTTACCAGTTGTGAAAGAGCATTGCTCTGTACTCGCAGAGCAAACTATACATAATGCAATAAATAATTATAGAGAGTCACAAAATCTTAAGCTTTGGTAGTATAAGTAAAAATAGAACTACATTGAGGATTAATCAATGTAGTTCTATTTTTGTTTAATTATTTGAGATGGATTTTATTTTATCATTAATTTCGTTAATTTTATTGGTATTTATGGTATTTAACGTATCATTATTGAGTTTATACTTTTCTTTTAGTTTCAGTATACGGTACACACTCTCGTTAAGTCTTTTTTCTGATATTGTTTTACTCTGGACTGCAGCTTTTAGTGAATTAATTACTTTTAGCTCATTATTATATTCATGGCATACTAAAATAATATCACTACCAGCATTAAAAGACTTAATGGCAGCATCTCCAATGTCATTATATTTCATTATGGCCGCCATGGTCATATCATCAGTAATAACCACTCCGTTAAATTCAAGCTTTTTTCTTAGTATATCCGTTATAACAACTTTTGACATGCTAGCAGGATTTTCATTATCTATTTTACTTAGCAAGATATGAGCCACCATAATAGCATCAGCGTTGTTTTTTATAGCGTTTTTAAAAGGTAATAGTTCAAAATTGTTAAGTGCCTTTATATCTTTATTTACTACTGGTAGACCTACATGGGAATCAACTGAGGTGTCACCATGTCCAGGAAAGTGTTTTATAACAGGAATTATATTGTTATTAGTCATGCCTTTCATGGTTTTAATTCCTAGTTTGCTCACAATATTTGAATTATTACCAAATGATCTATCTCCTATTATAGGATTATTTGGGTTGCTATTTATATCTAGTACTGGAGCAAAATCCATATTAAATCCATAAATTTTAAGTTCATCCCCAATTATTTTTCCAATGCTGTAGCTTAAGCCAGAATCATTAAGATTGCCGATTATTTTATTTGATGGAAGTTTTTTTAATTCATAGGGCATTCTTGATACCCTTCCACCTTCTTCATCAACAGAGACAAATAGAGGCGCTTTATTTAAAGAATTAGTGGTTTTAATTGAATTAATTAAGCTAACTAGCTGATTAGAATTCTCTACATTTTTACTAAATAAAATAACTCCAGAAACTTTATGATTTTTTATTAAATTAGTTATATTATTATTTGTTGTATAACCATCTAGCCCAACGATTACCAACTGACCAATTTTTTCATCTAAATTCATAGAATCAACCTTTTTTTGGACTAAGTCAATATGTTTTGCCTTCAGAGTAGTAACCTCATCTTTAGTTTTAACATTAGATAAAGAGCTATGATTATAATTATTACAGCCAGATAGTAATAAACTACTAATTAATAAGATGCTTATAATGGATTTTTTCATTATTAAATTAAACCTCTTTTCTAAAAAATAAACAAATTATTTAAAATTACTAAGTAATTATACTGTTTAAAAGATATATAAGCAACAATATTAATGGCAATTTATAGGAAAAGTTATATGTGAAATTTAATTTTATAAGTAGAAATACCACTTTAATCATTTATCTTTATTTTATGTAATATTTTTTATACTAAGTGGAAAAGATAAGTATAACAAAAATAATTAAATTATTTTGATATAGGAGATAATATGTTTAAAAGTAAAGATTTTATGTTTATGAATGTTGTGAGTGTGGATGGTAAAAAAATTGGATTTATTAAAGACTTATTAATAGATTTTGATAAAGGCAAAGTAATTGGATTTCTAATATCTCCATACAATTTTTTTCAAAAAAATCTGAGTGTACTAAAAGAAGACATAATATACTTTAATAAAGATATGGTGGTTAAAAAAGTTGGAAAAAGTACACATTTATGCTTACATAGTTTTATTAGTATGGATGTAATAGATATATGCAGAAATGTATTGGGCATGGTTGAGGATATTACCTTTACAGGCAATAATTTTATAATAAAAGGGGTTATAGTATCTTCGGGATTTATTACGAATTTGCTTCGTGGAAAAAGAATAATATTAATAAATGAATTAATACTTGGTGAAGAAAATATTCTTTATATTCCAAATCACGATCAATATTGTTTTAAAAGTATGCCTCATAACTTTTTTGTACAGGGGAAATTAAATGAAAAAAATCAATAAAAAGAGGCTAATTGTATGCGCTTTAAGCATTGTTATATTAATAGTAATAATCGCTATAGCTATAAGAATACCAATTATTAAACAATTACTAAATTTAATATTTATATCGTTTATTATAGCGTATGGTCTAAAACCATTATATATACTTTTAATTAGAAGAGGGGTAAATAAAAAGGCAGCATCTGCTTTAATAGTAGTTGGGCTATTAGTTTTAATATTACTAATATTTATAGTGGTGATACCATCAATATTTAGAGAGAGCTTATCTATAAACAAAGTAATAAACGATTTAGGGAGTTATTTAATTAATGCGAAAACAAAAATAAAGGTATTAAGTACTAATAAAATAATGGATAGTATTATAAATACTATATATTATAAATCTAATGCACAAATTATTTTAATATTCAATAAGCTACTTGATTTTATCATGGGACTTGGGGAGAATATATTAACTTATATGGTTTCACCTTTAATAATATATTATTTTTTATGTGATAGTGAAAACATGATAAACAAGACACTTATAATTTTCCCTCCTGAGAGCAGAAATATAATAAAAAAGATTATAGATGATATTGATAAGGTACTAGGTAGATATATTATGAGTCAGCTTATTTTATGTGGAATTATAACTATTGCTACCTTTTTAATCTTAATGTTTATGAAAGTTGATTTTCCATTAATATTAGCTTTAATAAATGGTATTTTTAATATAATCCCTTATTTTGGTCCTATATTTGGACTAATACCTATAATTTTGATCTCACTACTAGAATCCCCAAAAATAGCGTTATACACAACTATATGGATATTTGCACTTCAACAAATTGAAGGAAGTTTATTATCGCCAAAAATAATTGGAGAAAGCATAAGTATGCATCCATTAACGGTAATATTATTATTAATGATAGGTGGAGCAGTTGGAGGAATATTAGGTATGATACTTGCAGTACCACTAGGAGTAGTAATTAAAGTTATATATGAGGACTTAAATTATTATTTATTTTAGATGTTGCAATTAAATCTTAAATATTGACAAGAAATAGATTATTACTTATAATTTATATATAATAAGGTATTTAGTTAAAATATGTTTTAATGAATAAATAAAGTTAATATTAGGTAATGATGAGAGTTAGTAAATATATGGAGTCATTTAGAGAGGAAGTGGGTGGTGAAAACTTCTTGATAGGTATATTGAAGCTATCTTTGAACCTGTTTTTATTGAGAGATATCGCTATATAGTTAATTTTATTAATTATATAGCAATATAATTAGGGTGGTAACGCGGAAAACTTTCGTCCCTTGTTTTAGGGAAGTGAAGGTTTTTTTGTATTATAAAAATTCATGAATTTTAAATAAACGGAGGAGATATTATGGAGAATTTAGGCTTGAATGAAATTAGAGAATCATTTCTAACATTTTTTGAAGGTAAAAAACATCTTAGACTGGAGAGTTTCCCTCTAGTACCTAAGAATGATAATAGTTTATTACTTGTAAATGCAGGTATGCAACCACTTAAATCATATTTCACAGGAATTCAAACACCACCTAGTGTTAGAATAACTGACTGTCAAAAGTGTATTAGAACAGGAGATATCGAGAATGTGGGTAAGACATCAAGGCATGGTACTTTCTTTGAAATGCTAGGGAATTTTTCTTTTGGTGATTATTTTAAGCAGGAGATTATTCCATGGGCTTGGGAATATGTGACTGAGGTTTTAAATATACCAAAAGAAATGTTGTATGTTACTGTATATTTAGAGGATGATGAGGCTTTTAATATATGGAATAAAAATACAAATATTGATCCGCTACATATTTTTAAATTAGGAAAAGAAGAGAACTTTTGGGAAATAGGTCAGGGACCTTGTGGTCCAAGTTCAGAAATACATTTTGATAGAAATGTAAAATTAGGTAGAATAAAGACTAGCGAAGAGTTTATAGAAGCAGGAAATGAAGATAGAATAATAGAATTTTGGAATTTAGTATTTACTCAATTTGATAAGGACGAAAAAGGTAGTTATAATAAATTAAAGAATCCTAATATAGACACAGGTATGGGACTTGAGAGAATATCTGCTATAATGCAAGGCACAGATAGTATATTTGAAGTGGATACTATAAAAAATATTTTAAATGAAGTATCAAGGGTTACGGGTGCTAAATGCGGAGAAAACCCTGGAATCGACGTATCGTTAAAAATTATAACTGACCATGTTAGGAGTACAACCTTCATGATAAGTGATGGAATACTTCCTTCTAATGAGGGGAGAGGTTATGTTTTAAGACGTCTAATAAGGCGTGCTGCAAGGCATGGCAGACTACTTGGAATTAAAAATACTTTTTTATATGAACTCTGTGATATGGTTATAAAAAATTCCTGCGTAGCATATCCGGAACTTAAGGAGAAAGCATCTTATATTAAGAAAGTTGTAAAAATTGAAGAGGAAAGATTTCTTGAAACTATAGATTCAGGCATGGATATATTAAAAGGATATATACAGGAACTTGGAGTCAATAATGATAAAATATTAGGTGGAGATAAGGCTTTTAAATTATATGATACTTATGGATTTCCATATGAACTTACAGAAGAAATACTCGAAGATGTAGGCATAAAGATTGATTTGAAAGAATTTAATACTGAAATGCAAAATCAGAGACAGATGGCAAGAGATGCCAGGGGACAGTCAGATTACATGGGTAACGCAGACAATGTTTTGAATTTAATTCCTAAAGATATAGAAATCAAATTTGAAGGGTATGATAAAACTGAATTGTTTTCTAAAGTAAAAGTTTTAATTAGTGAAGGCGAGATTGTTAAAGAACTTTCAAAAGGTTCAAAGGGAATAATTGTAACAGAAGTTACACCTTTTTACGCTGAAATGGGGGGTCAGATCGGAGACAAGGGAATAATCTTTAATGATAATTTTAAGGCAGAGGTTTATGATTGTAAAAAGAGTATTTCTGGAAAAATTGTACATCTTGTCAAAATGATTGATGGAACATTGCTAACAGGAGAATTAGTAACTCTTAAGGTTAACGAGGATAGAAGAAATGAAATTTGTAGAAATCATTCAGCAACACATATGCTGCAAGAAGCTTTGAAAAAGGTATTAGGCGATCATGTTCATCAATCAGGATCATATGTAAATGAAGATAGATTAAGGTTCGATTTTACCCATTTTTCAGCATTAACGGAGATGGAAGTTATTAAAGTCCAAAAGATAGTAAATGACAATATTTTAAAGGCGTATACAGTTAATACGAGTGTCATGACTATAGAAAAGGCTAAGGAAAGCGGAGCTATAGCTTTGTTTGATGAAAAGTACAAAAATGATGTTAGAGTTGTATCTATAGGTGAATTCAGTAAGGAATTATGTGGAGGTACTCATGTTAAAAACACAGGAGAAATAGGTCTCTTTAAAATTTTATCTGAATCAGGGGTAGCTGCAGGAGTTAGAAGAATTGAAGCTATAACAGGTATTAATTCTATTGAATTTCTAGAGGATAAAAATAGTCAATTAAAAGATATTGCGAGTACATTAAAATGCTCCGAAAAGGACATAATTAATAAATTACAACTTCAATTAGTTGAATTAAAAGATAAAGAGAAGGAAATAATATTATTAAAAGGAAAACTAGCTAGTTCTTCAGTCGATGAAATGTTAAACAATGTTAAAGAAGTTAAAGGTGTTAAGGTAATCTGTGGTACTGTACGCAATATGGACTCAGAGGCATTAAGGGATTTAGCTGATAAACTTCGCGATAAACTCGGTGATGGTGTAGTAGTACTTGGAAGTAGTGTAGGTGACAAAGTACAGTTTATTGCAATGGCATCTAAGTCCGCAATAGATAAAGGAATCCATTGTGGAAAAATAATTAAAGAAGTAGCTAAAATTGCTGGTGGCGGCGGTGGAGGTAGGCCGAATATGGCAGAGGCTGGCGGAAAACTTCCAGATAAATTAGATGAGGCAATAGAGAATGTATGCTCTATTATTGAAAGATTAGTAAAATAGTATACTTTTTGTAATAGTTGTTTTATAATATAATTAATTAGAAATAATTTAATTATCGTTAGTATATAATTGTACAACTTTTTATAAAAAAATTATAAAATATTACGAAGTGATTTCTGAGTGTACTAAAATATGGTAAATTACAGTGTTTAGTGTATTATAAGGAAGGGGTGTATAGAATGGATAGTAATCAAAATACAGTCCAATTTGATTTTGTAAAAGATAAAAAGGATTTAACGAAAACTATTTTAACTGACGTATATAATTCGCTTATAAAAAAGGGATATAACCCAGTAAATCAAATGGTAGGATATTTAATTTCTGGAGATCCTACATATATAACGAACTATAATGGAGCAAGGGCGTTAGTAAGAAAGCTAGAAAGAGATGAAATATTAGAAGAAGTTTTAAAATCTTATCTAGACATAAAAAAATAAAATGCCCATATGGGCATTTTATTTTTTAAGATAATACTGTAATATAATAAGGCTAATGGTAAAGGAGGTTTACATGAGAATACTAGGATTAGATATTGGAGATAGAACAATAGGGATAGCTGTGTGTGATCCACTTGGCTTAACTGCACAAGGAATTACAACAATTAAAAGAAAAAGCATAGTAACAGACATAGAAGAAATTGATAAAATATGTAAAAAGTACAATGTAGAAAGTTTTGTATCAGGACTTCCTAAAAACATGAATGGTACTATTGGACCTCAAGGAGAAAAGGTTCAACGGTTCTGTGAAAAGCTTCGAGAGACATTGAACTTAGAAGTGAAAATGTGGGATGAAAGATTAACTACAGTCGCTGCTAATAGAGTAATGCTTGAGGGGGATTTATCAAGGTCAAAACGAAAAAAAATTGTTGATAAAATTGCAGCTACATTCATTTTGCAAGGATATTTAGACAGTTTAGGTACACGTTTATAAAACGAACTATCACAAAACAGGAGATTAAATCATCTCCTGCGGAGCTGCAATATTATTTATTACATAATGAAAAAGGAGATAAAAAAATGGATAACAATGTAGAGACTGTACTATTATATGATGAAGAAGGTAAGGAAATAGAATTTGATGTGCTGACAAAATTGGACATTAAAGATAAGGAATATGTTATAGTTGCACCAACTGGAGAGGAAGACATTGATGCAATTGCACTAAGAATTGAAAAGGATGAAGATGGCAATGATATTTTAGTAACAATAGAAGACGATGAAGAGTTTGAAATGATTTCAGAAGCATATGATGCGATTTCTTCTGATGAGATTTAATCTTATTATAGAAGAAAACCTCAATTAAATTGAAAAAATTTTAAACAAATTATCCTGGTTTCTTAATACTAAATGATTATCAATTGACATTACTTAAAAAAAGTATTAAAATGAACCTATAGTAAAGAAATTTATACTTATAGGTCAAATGATGGTTATAAGAAAAGGGGTATATATATGTCAAAGGTATCTCCAGAGAGCGTTGAGAGTTTAAAAGAAACCTTAAAACAAGAGGGATATAAACTAACTCCACAGAGAAGAGCTATTTTAAATGGAATAATTAAAAGTGAAGGTAGCCATCTTACTGCGGAAGAACTATATGACTTGGTTAAAATTGACTGCCCGGAAATAGGTCTTGCTACAATTTATAGAACCGTTCAACTTTTAGAAGAGATGGGCGTAATTAGAAAATTTGATTTAGATGATGGATGTAGTCGATATGAACTTAACCATCAAGATGAGCGCCATCAGCATCATCACCTTATATGTAACCGGTGTGGTAAAGTGTTAGAAGTACAAGGGGATTTACTTGAAGAATTAGAATCAATTGTTGAAAAAGAATATAATTTCAAGATTGAAGACCATAGTTTGAAATTTTATGGTGTTTGTGAAAAATGTGCAGGCAAATAACTTTTGAATTGATAGATTATAAAGTAAATGTTTGGATTTATGTAGGATTATATAATAAAAAAACTAATTATATGATATAATTTAAGTGAATTTATCATTTTTTAATATTGAGTAACAGACATAGTTGACTTTTTTGCAAGATAATATTAGAATAAGTATAGTAAATGCGAAAATTGGATACTTCAAGGCGTATCCAATTTTCGTTTGTGTAAAATGTGTAAACACATGAAAAAAATTGGAGGATTAATATGAATTTATTTACAAGAAATGACGTTAGAAATATAGCAATTATTGCCCACGTAGATCACGGCAAGACAACACTAGTGGATTGTTTACTTAAACAAAGTAATATTTTTAGAGAAAATGAAAAAGTACAAGAGAGAGTAATGGATTCAAATGATTTAGAAAAAGAAAGAGGAATAACAATTCTTTCTAAAAATACTGCAGTAATGCATAATGGAATTAAAATAAATATAGTTGATACTCCAGGACATGCTGATTTTGGTGGAGAAGTTGAACGTGTGCTTAAGATGGTTGATAGTGTACTTCTTGTAGTTGATGCATATGAAGGTCCAATGCCACAAACCAAATTTGTTTTAAAGAAAGCATTAGAATTAGACCTTAGACCTATCGTTGTTATAAACAAAATTGATAGAAAAGATGCTCGTCCAACTGAAGTTCTTGATGAAGTGTTTGACCTATTTGTTGAACTTGGAGCAGATGATGAACAATTAGATTTTGCAGTTGTATATGCTTCTGCTAGAGAAGGGTTTGCAAAACTTGAAGTTGATGATGTAAGTGATAACATGGAACCATTATTTGATTCTATAGTAAAGAATGTAAAGGCACCAGAAGGATATTTAGATATGCCACTTCAAATGCTTATTTCTACTATTGATTATAATGAGTATGTTGGAAAAATTGGAATAGGAAAAATCCAAAGAGGATCAATTAAAAGAAATGAACAAGTTGCACTTATAGCTAAAGATGGAACAATAAGCAACGTTAAAGTTTCAGCTCTTTTCGTTTATGATGGACTTAAGAGAGTAGAAACTGAAGAAGCAATTCTTGGTGATATCGTAGCAGTTTCTGGTATTCCAAACATTAACATTGGTGAAACAATAGCTAATGTGCTTGAGCCAGAGGCACTTCCATTCGTTGAAATTGATGAGCCTACTTTAACTATGAATTTCATGGTTAATAATTCTCCTTTTGCAGGTCAAGAAGGAACTTTTGTAACATCAAGGCACATAAGAGATAGACTTATGAAAGAACTTGAAACAAATGTTAGTTTAAGAGTAGTAGAAGCTGAAGAAGCAGATGGTTTCGAAGTAAGCGGAAGAGGAGAACTTCATCTTTCAGTTCTAATTGAAACTATGAGACGTGAAGGATATGAATTCCAAGTGTCAAAAGCTAATGTTATATATAAAGAGGAAGATGGGCATAAAACAGAGCCAATTGAATTCCTTACAATTGACGTTCCAGAAGAATTTATGGGCGTTGTTATGGAGAAAATGGGACCTAGAAAAGCAGAAATGGTTAATATGACTTCTGCCATAAATGGATACACTAGATTAGAATTTAAAGTACCATCAAGAGGATTGATTGGATTTAGAAGTGAACTTATGACTGATACTAAAGGTAATGGTATAATGAATCACGTTCTAGATGGTTACGATAGATTTAAGGGCGAGATTCCAGATAGAAGTAGAGGTTCACTAATTGTATTTGAAGGTGGAGAAACTATAACTTACGGATTATTTAATGCTCAGGATCGTGGTACTCTTTTCTTAGAACCAGGAGTACCTGTATATGCTGGAATGATTGCTGGAGAATGTGCAAGAAGTGGAGACATGGAAATAAATGTTTGTAGAAAGAAACAATTAACAAACACTAGATCTTCAGGAGCAGATGAATCACCAAAACTTGTTCCAGTAAAACCTATGACGCTAGAGCAGTGCTTAGAATTTATAGCAATAGATGAGCTAGTTGAAATTACTCCTCTAAATATTAGGATGAGAAAAAGAATATTAGATTCAGGTGAAAGAAAAAGAGCCGGTGGCAAAAAGAAATAAATAAAACAAAAAGTAAATAATTTTATTAATAAAAAAGAAAACCGCATAATTAATTTATATGGTTTTCTTTTTTAATATAAAAGCTGTTTATACATATTAATATAAAGATGAAGCGCAAGGAATTTAGTTAACTTGTGTTATTAATTTTGGAGGAAAGTAAATGAGTGGGGTAACATATGATTATATGGAGCAATATTTAAGAGAACTTATACCAAGTAATAGTGGTATTTTAGATGATCTAGAAAAGTTTTCTATTAAAAACAGAGTTCCTATAGTTCAAAAGGAAACTGCAAAATTTTTAGAGTTAATGGTAAAAATGAATAGACCTAAAAAGATCTTAGAACTTGGAACTGCTATAGGATATTCTGCTATTTTAATGAATATCGCATCATCTGGTTTAAGTGAAATTACAACTATTGAAAGAGATCAAAGAATGATAGAAATTGCAACTGCTAATATAGCTAAATGTGGACTGCAAAATAAAATCACTATTATAAAAGGAGATTGTTTAGAGCTTTTAGAAAGTCTCCAGGATGAATATGATATGATTTTTATGGATGCAGGCAAAGGACACTATAATCATTTTCTTCCTAATTGCTTAAGGCTTTTAAAAAAAGATGGAGTTCTTATTGCAGATAATGTACTATTTAGAGGGATGGTTGCATCAAAAGAACTTGCAACACATAGAAAAATCACTATAATAAAACGTATGAAAAGCTACTTAGAACTAGTATCTAGTAATGATGACCTTATAACTTCTGTAATACCAATGGGAGATGGCATATCAGTTACTGTAAGAAAGAATATAGGTAGCAGATAGGGGGGAATAAAACTTATGAAACCAGAAATACTTGCACCAGCAGGTAATTTAGAAAAATTGAAAGCGGCTATAAATTTTGGCGCAGACGCGGTTTATTTAGGCGGAAGTAAATTGAATTTAAGGGCTTTTGCAGATAATTTTAGTAATGAAGATTTAAAAGAAGGAATAGAATTTGCACACGTAAGGGATAAAAAGGTCTATGTTACTTTAAATGTTTTTCCTCATAATGATGATTTAGATGGCCTAGAAGATTATTTAAAAGAAGTATATGAGATAGGCGCGGATGCTATCATTGTATCTGACCCAGGAATTATTATGACAGCGAGGGAAGTAGTACCAAATTTAGAAATACATTTAAGCACTCAAGCTAATAATGTAAATTATAAGTCTGCTATTTTTTGGCATAAACAAGGGGTTAAAAGAATTGTTCTTGCAAGAGAATTGTCGTTAAAAGAAATTAAAGAAATTAGAGCAAAATTACCTGATACTTGTGAACTTGAAGCATTTGTCCATGGATCTATGTGTATGTCCTATTCAGGAAGATGTCTTATGTCAAATTATATGACGGGTAGGGATGCAAATCGTGGACAATGTGCTCAGCCATGCAGATATAAATATTTCCTAATGGAAGAAAAAAGGGATGGAGAATATTTCCCTGTAATTGAAGATGATAAAGGTTCTTATATAATGAATTCAAAAGACTTATGCATGATAGAACACATACCGGAACTTATGGAATCAGGCGTAATGTCCTTTAAAATAGAAGGAAGAATGAAAAGTTCATATTACGTCGCTTCTGTTTGTAAATCCTATAGAGAGGCTTTGGATGCGTATGTAGCAGATGGAGCAAATTATAAATTTCAACAAAAATGGTTGGATAATCTATTAAAACCTAGTCACAGACAATTCTATACTGGATTTTATTTTGGGGATCCTAACAATCAGATATATGAATCTTCGTCATATATTAGAAATTATGATATAGTTGGAGTAGTAAGAAAATATGATGAAAAAAGCAATATTGCAACAATTGAGCAAAAAAACAAAACGTATCTTTGCGATACTGTTGAAGTGCTAAGACCTATAGGCGACAACATTTTAATTACATTAGATGATATGAGAAATTCTAAGGGAGAAAGTATACCATCTGCCCCAAGTGCTCAAATGATATTTACTGTAAGTGTTAAAGAAAAACTACGCGCGAATGATATCCTTATTAAGGCTAAGGAGAAAAAGTGATGAATCATCCTATACTAATCGGGATAACTGGCGGGACTGGTTCTGGAAAGAGCACTATTGCTAGAGAAATATATAAACATTTTGATGAGTCATGTATTGCTATGATTGAACAAGATTCTTATTATAAAGATCAAAGTGAATTCTCTCTTGAAGATAGAATTAAAACAAACTATGATCATCCTGATGCATTTGATTCGAAGCTTTTAGTGGAACATTTTAATCTTCTTTTAAAAGGTAAAGTTATTGAAAAACCAATATATGATTTTAAAATATTTAACCGAACAAAAGAAACAATTTGTGTAAAACCTAGGGATATAATTATATTTGAAGGAATACTTATACTGGATAATAAAATTCTTCGTGATATGTTAGATATTAAAATATATGTAGATACTGATGCAGATGTAAGGTTTATAAGAAGACTTACAAGGGATATTAAAGAAAGAGGAAGAACAATGGAGTCTGTTATAAAGCAATATCTAAACGTAGTTAAACCGATGCATGAGCAATTTATAGAACCTACTAAAAGATACGCAGATATTATAATACCAGAAGGTGGACATAATAAGGTAGCTATTGATATAATTACTGCAAATATAAGTCAGATACTACAAAGTCGATAAAAATAATGCATGAGCAGTATAAAACATCTCATTCTAGGCTAGAATTAGTCTAGGGGAGGTGTTTTTATGTCTAGTAGAAACAACATTTTTGGTTACTCGAATCAAAATAATGAAATTAGAAAAAGAACTTGGCTAGTGATGGTTTTATTTATGCTATTATTTTGTTTTTTAATTTATCGAGTTTCAAGCTACATGTATTTTAACTCAAAGCCATTAAAAACAATGGCTGATGCACAGTATACTATTGATGAAAAATACGGTGCTTTATATAAGGTATTTGATTGTAATGGAGTGGACCTTTTAAATTATAAAGAAAAGTATTATGCGATTATAGATCCGGTGGATTATACTAGATTTAATGAATACACCAGTAAATATGACTTAGAAACATTAACAATTACACTTAGAAATTACAATAAAACATATGATTTAGAAAAAATTAAAGGAACTGGTAATGGAGAAAAGTTAAGATATGAAATTGATAAAATTACATATGAAAAGCTCAAAGATATTAAAAAGGTAAAGGGGTTTTATACTTATTGTTCTACTGATGTTGTAAAGGATGGGTATTGGAAAACAGAAAATATATTGACAAGTACAACTTACAATAAAGTAAGTGTTAACCCAATATCTAAAAAGGAAGTTAGTAATACTGTATCTAAGAGCTCTGATTCCCTGGAAATGCAAATATATAATAAAACTAAAAGAAATGAATACACAAAAACTAGATTTGCTAAAGGAATTAATGGTGAAATGGGGGCAGCTACAACCGTTACACCTAAAAACAACATAAATGTAAGACTTACAATAGATAAACAAATTCAAGATAAAGTTGAGGAGATTCTTCACAATGAAAAATATAATAAAATCGGTGTTGTACTAATGGAGAGTAGTAGTGGAAAGATAAGGGCTATGGCACAAAAAGATGATAATGCATATAATGTAAATCTAGGATATCCAAGTACTGATGGTGCTTTACCGGGATCAATTTTTAAGGTTATTGTTGATGAAGCTGGTATAGATATGAATAAAATAGATAATAATCAACAATTTACAATAAATCCTAAATTATTCACCCAGGAGAACTTTAAAGGAAATACATTTACTGTAGCAGAGGCTTTAGTCAAATCTTCAAATAACATATTCGCTCAGATAGGTTGGAAGGTTGGCGTTCAAAATATATATAATTATGCCCGGAAACAAGGCATGTTAAGTAAAGTATTAGATTTTCAGCAAGAGGATATTGGTAACTTCCAAGAGGATATATCAAATCCTACATATGCCCAAACGAGCCAGACAGCAATTGGCCAAAACGTTACAATAACCCCATTAGAAGCACTTAGCATTCCAAATACTATTATAAATAATGGAGTATATGTTAAGCCAAGTATAATAGATGCATATGTAAATGACAAGAAAGAGGTTTTAGAGAAAATTAAACCTAAAACCACTACCGTATTAAAAAAAGAAACGGCAGAAACGGTTAAACTTCATATGATTGATGTTGTGAATAAAGGAACTGGTGATGCGGCTTACATTAAAGGCATGGATATAGGTGGGAAAACAGGCACTACTACATATGAGAAAGGAAATAAATCTGATGGCTGGTTTGTAGGCTTTTTCACATTAAACGAAAAAAATTATTCTATGGTTGTTTATGTGAATGATATTAAGATGAATAGACTAGGTATTGCAGATGAAGAGGGTGGAGGTACAGCTGCTCCAATATTTAAAAAAGTAGTTTATGCGCTTAAAAATATGCAGAAATAAATTTATATAAAGATTAAATAAATTTCTAAGTACAGGCACTTTTAATAAAACAATTCATATTATATTAATAAGCTCTATTAGGAGGAACAGCTGTGTTTTTCATGAATTGTTTATTAGATATGATTGGAAATGTTACATTTTTGACAGCTTATATAACTGGTAGTAGTTCATTCCCTCAACCATTAAGTGAAGAAGAAGAGAAATTTTATTTAATAAAGCTTGGGGAAGGCGATTTACTAGCTAAAGGAATACTTGTTGAACGAAATTTAAGACTAGTTGCACACATAGTAAAAAAATATTCATATCCTGGAAAAGATGTAGATGACCTCATATCTATTGGAACTGTAGGACTTATTAAAGCCATTGATTCTTTTGATATAAATAAGGGAACAAGGCTTGCTACCTATGCTGCAAGGTGCATAGAAAACGAAATACTTATGCTTATTCGAAATAATAAGAAAACAAAGGGTGAGGTGTATCTTCAAGACCCTATTGGCACAGATAAAGAGGGAAATGAGATATCACTTATGGATGTACTTAGTAGTGATGAAGATTCTATAATTGATATAGTAGAAAGTAAGATACAAATTAAAAAATTGTATAATAAGATAAACGTAGCTTTAATGGATAGAGAGAAGACAATAATTCAAATGCGTTATGGATTGCTTGATGGTAACCCTAGAACTCAAAGAGAAATTGCATTGATACTCGGAATTTCCAGATCATATGTATCAAGAATTGAGAAAAGAGCATTGAAGAAACTTAATAAAGAATTAAATAGTACAAAAAAAATTGGTAAATAGTTCTAGAGAACTAGAACAACTATGGTATAATTATAGAATGTACAATTGTAAGTAAAATGAAAATCTTGAATAAGCTAAGTTGAAAATTAACTATGCAAGATTAATATTATGAACTTCACTAAAAAAAACAGGAGGACAAAAGATGAAATCTCTTAGCGAGTTATTAAAATGGACAATAGAACAAAATGCATCAGATTTACATCTAACAGTTGGCTCAGTACCAGTTATTAGAGTTAATGGCCATCTAATTCAAGTTGGTGAAGATAAATTAACTCCAGCAGATACTGAAAAATACGCAAGAGAAATATTAGATGATTCATATGAAGAATATTATAATAATGGTGAGATTGATACTTCTTACTCTATTGGAGGACTTGGAAGATTTAGAGTTAATGTTTATAAGCAAAGAGGAAGCGATACTATTGCTGTTAGAGTAGTTGCATTAAAGATACCTACACTTAAACAACTTGAACTTCCAGAGGTTGTTCGCGCACTTACCACAAAACAAAGGGGCTTAGTCTTAGTGACTGGACCTACAGGAAGTGGTAAAAGTACAACGCTCGCGGCTATGGTTAACGAAATTAATTCAACTAGAGCATGTAATATTATTACACTTGAGGATCCTATTGAGTATCTGCACAAACACAATAAATCAATTATCAATCAAAGAGAAATTGGAAAAGACAGTAAGAATTATCAAAATGCATTAAGAGCAATCCTTAGAGAAGATCCTGATGTTATATTGGTAGGTGAAATGAGAGATCTTGAAACGATTTCTATAGCTATTACTGCAGCTGAAACTGGACATTTGGTTTTCTCTACACTACACACTATAGGTGCAGCAAAAACAGTAGATAGAATAGTGGATGTATTTCCTCCATATCAACAACAACAAATTAAGGTCCAATTGGCTGCAGTGATGCAGGGAATAATTTCACAGCAATTAATACCTAAGATAACTGAAAAAGGAAGGGTTGCTGCTCTTGAGGTAATGATATCAACCCCAGCAATTCAAAATCTTATTCGTGAGGGTAAAACACATCAATTACAGTCTTGTGTTCAAACTGGCGGGAAATATGGTATGAAAACTATGGATATGTCAATTTCAGATTTATATAAAAGATCGGTTATATCTAAAGATGATGCAATAACTTACTCTGTTGACAATGAAATGATGGTAAGAATGTTAGCACTTTAATTAATAATTTTAAATAAGCTAAAAGCAAAGATAAATTATGGCTTTTAGCTTATTCTATTTCAATTTAAAATTATAAGAAAATATTAACTTGGGAATATTCCCATATAATATAACATTGCATTTTCTATATATTGATATTATACTTAGTGTATATGAAAACAAATTATCTTTTAGGTATTATTAGTTTAATATAGGTTACTAAATTGAAATTAAAGTTATAAATATTCAGTTATACAATAAAATGTAAAAAATTTTAACCGTATTTAAATTTAAAATAAATTTTTTATTAAAAAAGATAAAAATAGGAGGAAATTTTATTTTCTTGTTGAATATATACACTTGAGGTTTCTCTTATGAGGGGGGATAAACTTAATGAATGAACAGATGAAAGATCAGATTGTAGGAATTGATTTAGGGTCATCAAAAATATGTGGAGCAGTTGGTAGAATTAACAGTAATGGAAAACTTCAGATTATAGGCATTACATCAGTTGTATGTAGTGGTTTAAATAAATCAGTTGTAATAGACATAGATAGTACAGCTGAAGCTATTAAGCAATGTGTTACTCAATTAGAACGTATGACAGATACGCAAATTAGTGAAGGATATATATCACTACCTGGAGGGATTTGCGAATTAGTGAGGAATACTGGCATGATTGCAATATCTTCTGAAGACAGGGAAATCAAACAAAGTGATGTAGATAGAGTAATTGAAGCAGCTAAACTTATTTCAGTTCCAGCCGATAAAGAAATAGTGGGTGTTGAGCCTGAACAATATATTGTTGATGGATATGACAATATTAAAGATCCTAGAGGGATGAGTGGAATAAGGCTCGAAGTTGAGGGACAAGTTGTCATGGCACAATCTACAGCAGTTAGTAATTTATTGAAAAGTGTTAAAAAAGCTGGAATTAAAGTAAATGGTATAGTGCTTCAACCATCAGCAATATCTGAGGCTGTACTTAGAAAAGAAGAGAAAGATATGGGAATAGCACTTGTTGATGTTGGAGCTCAGACTATTGATATATCAATTTATAAGAGTGGAAAATTAAAATATACATCTATTGTTCAATTGGGTGGAGACAACATAACTAATGATATATCAGTTTGTCTTAAAGTTCCTTTTAGCGAAGGTGAAAGATTAAAACTTAAATATGGAAGCCTTATCAAGGGTGCAGAAGTTGATGATGAGAAGATTAGAGTTAAAGATTCTTATAACAATTTAATGGAGATTGATAATAATTTATTAATTGATATAATTTGTGCTAGGGTAGAAGAATTATTACATTTAATTAAAAGAAATTTATTAAATAGTGGGTTTTATAAGGAAATTTCAGGAGTAGTAATAGTTGGTGGAGGTATATCTTTGTTTAGAGGCATGAATGATTTAAGTAAAGATATACTTGGAAAATCAGTGAGAGTAGGATCTCCTGAATATGTAGGTGCAGCTAGCCCAATATATGTTACAGCAGTAGGAATAGTGCTTCAGGCTGTTAATAATCTTAAAACTAATACTAGTTCATTTGAAGAGTCAGATGAACAATTGTACGATAACAAATGGTCAAAAAAACAAAATACAAAAGGGAAGAATAAATTAGCGGCAAAAGTTAAAGGCTTTTTTGCGGATTTTTTCTAAAAAGGAGGTATTGTTGTGTTAGATTTTGATGTTGATGTTCAAGAATTTGCTCAAATTAAAGTAATTGGGTGTGGAGGCGGAGGAAACAATGCTATAAACAGGATGATTATGGAAGGTCTTAAAAATGTAGAATTCATAGCTATTAACACAGATAAGCAAGCTTTAATTCTTTCTCATGCTGTTCAAAAAATTCAGATTGGTGATAAACTTACTAAGGGACTTGGAGCAGGTGCTAATCCAGAAATTGGTATGAAAGCAGCAGAAGAAAGTAAAGAAGAAATATCTCAAGCAATAAAGGGTGCAGATATGGTGTTTATTACTGCAGGTATGGGTGGTGGTACTGGTACTGGGGCTGCACCTGTGGTGGCAGAAATTGCTAAATCTATGGGAATACTTACTGTAGGAGTTGTTACAAAACCATTTCCATTTGAAGGCAGGAAAAGAATGATTAATGCTGAAGTAGGAATAAAAACTCTTAAGGAAACAGTGGATACTTTAGTAACAATACCAAATGAAAGATTATTGACTATGGTTGATAAGAAAACTACATTGATGGATTCTTTCAAAATGGCAGATGATGTTTTAAGACAAGGTATACAAGGTATATCTGATTTGATTACAATACCAGGACTTGTAAATCTGGATTTTGCAGATGTAAGGACAATTATGCTTGCAAAAGGTCTTGCACATATGGGAGTTGGTAGAGCTTCTGGCGATAATAGAGCCCAAGAGGCAGCAAAACAAGCTATCTCAAGCCCGTTACTTGAAACATCTATAGTTGGTGCTACAGGTGTGCTTTTAAATATTACTGGTGGAATGGACCTTGGATTACTTGAAATTAATGAAGCTGCAGAGATTGTACAAGGGGCGGCTGACCCAGATGCTAACATTATTTTTGGAGCAGTTATAGATGAAGAGCTAAAAGATGAAATAAGAATAACGGTTATTGCAACTGGTTTTGAAAGTGATAATGTTGTAAAACATAATAAAACTGTGCAAAAACCTAAAGTAAAAGAGACGGTTGTTCCTAACGAAGAAGTTGCGTATACTAAAGATTATGAAGATTCTGATTTAGAAATTCCAGCTTTTTTAAGAAGACAAAATAAATAATAATACAAAATAATAATATAAATTAAATTATAAAGTGCCCTTTGGGCACTTTATTTGCGTTTAGGGCAATTATAAATGTATTTACAATAATATGGAAATAAGTGACGTTTTATGAAAGAATAAAAATAATTATATGTGGTAAAAAATGACAAAATTCTAAAGCTAATAGTTATATAATAATCTTAAAGGAGGAAGAGAGGATGGTAGTATATGTAGATGTTCTTATATTAGTAAATTTTATAGTTAATCTATTCATATTACACGTTACTGTTCAAACGTTAAGAAAAAGAGTCAAGCTTAAGTGGCTATTCATTTCAAGTCTAGTAGGTAGCTTATATGTTATAACAGTATTGTACCCTAGTCTTAAGTGGCTGACATTTTTACCTTTTAAGATATTAATAGTAATTGTTATGATAGTTATTGTATTTCATGAAAAAAGACTTTTATTTAATATTAAAGCTTCATTAATCTTTTTATTATACTCAATTCTTTTAGCTGGGATGTGTTTTTTTATTCAAATGAATAGTAAAAAGGATATGTCATTTGATGTAGTTATAATAAATTTTCCTTATGAAAAGTTGCTACTTTCAGTAATGATCATTTATATGGTGATATATAGGGTCGTAATTTTTGTAGAAGATAGGAAAAAAATCTCTACACTTATATACACAGTAGATATAGTAAATAAGAATTATATAAAAACTATTAAAGCATTTTTAGATACTGGAAATGAGCTTCGCGAGCCTGCTTCCAATCTACCAGTATTGATTGTTGAACGGAATATTTTAAGTGAAATTTCCCTAGAAAAAAACAATACATACTTCATTCCTTATACTGTAGTAAATGGAACTAGTGGTAGATTTATTGGATTTAAACCAGAGTATATTAATATTCATATTAATAAGAAAAATATAGAAACAAAAGATGTAATTGTAGCATTTTGTGAGTATAAATTAAGCAAAGATAATGATTATAATGGGCTTATGTCTAGAGGAATACTCAGTTAATGAGCTTAAATTAATAATTGTTTTGTATAATAATATGGATAAGGAGGAAATTATGTTTAATTTTAAATTAATGTTAAACAAGTTATTTGCTAAATTTAAAATATTTTCAAACAATTTGTTTTATATAGGAGGCAATGATGCGTTACCACCTCCTTTGACTAAGGATGAAGAAGATGAATTGGTAGTTAGACTTGATGCCGGGGATAAAAGCGTGAGAGCCACCTTAATTGAGAGGAATTTAAGGCTCGTAGTTTATATAGCAAGGAAGTTTGAAAATACAGGAGTGAATATTGAAGATTTGATTTCAGTAGGAACTATAGGGCTTATTAAAGCGGTTAATACCTTTGATCCTGAAAAAAAAATTAAGCTTGCTACATATGGATCACGATGTATTGAAAATGAAATTCTAATGTATCTTAGGAGAAATAGTAAAATAAAAACTGAAATTTCTCTTTATGAACCGCTAAATGTTGATTGGGATGGTAATGAATTATTGCTTTCTGATATAATTGGAACCGACAATGATGTAGTTTATAATATTATTGAAGAAGATGTAGACAAGCAATTACTTTTGCTTGCTATGCAACGGTTAAATTCACGAGAAAAAGAAATTGTACAACTAAGATTTGGATTAAATGGAACAACAGAAAAAACACAAAAGGAAGTTGCTGATATACTTGGAATATCACAATCTTATATATCAAGGCTTGAAAAAAGAATAATAAAAAGATTGCAAAAGGAAATTAATAAAATGGTGTAGGGTAATTCTAGATTGCTATAAGGCATATGAAAATAAATAACAAGTCAGTATTATTTTTGACTTATTATTTATTTTCATGTGCCTTATTTAAAAAGATCAAATAAAATTCTAATTATAAATATATTCTTAGTGCCTAATGAATATAGATAATATAAAGTAGTAGGCATCCAAAAGACGTAGGTTAAGAATATACTAGCTACTTGAATAAGAAGTTTTAAAACACTATAGGGGGGAATAAGATGGAAAGCTTGATGTTTGCGATTAACAATTTAAGACAGATGGAAATTATAGATATAAATTCAGGGTCGAAAATGGGATATATTAAAGACTTAAAAGTGGATTGTGATGACTATAAAATTGTTTCAATTTTAATGCCAACTCAGAAATCATCTTGGTTTAATAAAAACAATAGTATTGAGATACCATGGGAAAAAGTTAAGAAAGTTGGTGTTGATGTAATTCTTGTAGATGGTAGTGATCTAATTATGGAAAACGAATAATAGACTATTTTAATTTATAAGATAAGTGTATAATGTTAGTATATTTGTTAACTATACTAGTAAAAGGGCGTGAAGACCATTGAAGTGTCCATATTGTAGCTGTGAAGAAAGTAAAGTGGTAGACTCTAGATCAACAGATGACAATATTGCAACTAGACGTCGACGTGAGTGCCTAAGGTGCTTTAAACGATATACTACTTATGAAAAAGTGGAAGATGTGCCTATTTTAGTAATAAAAAAAGATTTTAATAGAGAATATTTTGATAGAACAAAGATATTAAATGGACTTATGAAGGCGTGTCAAAAAAGACCAGTTTCAAGAAAACAAATTGAAGCCATTTGTGATGAAGTAGAAAAACAGTTAAATAATGAAATGCTTACAGAAGTAAAATCTGATTATATAGGAGAACTTATCATGAGCATATTAAAAAATGTAGATGAGGTTTCTTATGTGAGATTTGCTTCAGTTTACAGACAATTTAAAGATATTAATACATTTATGGAAGAGATAAGAAAATTGATGTCTAATGAGAAAAAATGCCCATAGGCATTTTTTTTCGTTTCTAAAAATTATGCAACATATATAGGTGGTGAACTAATGGAAATAGAAACTTTTAATAACTTTAAATTTATAAAATTTAAAATTGATAATGTCGTTATTTTGTTTTCAACAGCAAGTGGTGGACTTAACTTTAACTGCCATACTGATGAAGGATTGGTAAACCTAGAAAAAATAAAAACAGCTTATAACCTAGAATCTATTGGATATTTAAATCAAATCCATAGTGACTTAGTTTTTGATTTTGATGGTAATATAAAAGATGGAGATGCTTTAATAACAAATAAAAAAAATAGAGCTATAGGTGTTTTTACTGCAGATTGTGTTCCTGTAATTTTGGTAGATACTAGTAGAAAGGTTATAGCTGCAATACATAGTGGATGGAAAGGTACAAATGCTTTGATAGTAAGCAAAACTATTGAAAGAATGCAAGAAACTTATGGTTCATTAGCTAAAAATATTAGCGCATATATTGGCCCACATATTGGAGGGTGTTGTTATGAGGTTAGCAAGGAACTGATAGAGGAGTTTACTAGTAAAGATATTTATAGTAATATTAAAATAAGCAATAATAATAAATTAGATTTAGGAAAGTGCATTATAGCGCAGCTTAATGCAAAGGGTATAAAAAAAGATAATATTAAAATTACTAATATATGTACTTCTTGTAGTAAGAAGTATGAATTATATTCGTATAGAAATAGTGAAAATAAGCAAGGAAGAATGTTTTCATTTGTTTATTTAAAAGACATTTAATAGCAACATGTGGTAAATTAAGTAATAAACGCATGAAAATATGGAGGGATTAACATGGCTGAAGAAAAAGTATTAGTGGTGGATGATGAAGAGCATATAAGGGAATTAATTAAATTTAATTTAGAGAAAAATGGATATAAAGTTATATGTGCTGACAATGGAATAGACGCTGTAAAGCTTGCTAAAGAACAAGCACCACAATTGATGTTATTAGATTTGATGTTGCCTGGAATGGACGGATTAGATGTATGTAAAGAAATCAGAAAAGATTCAAATATGTCTGGTATGCCGATAATTATGATAACAGCAAAAGGGGAAGAAATAGATAAGATAATAGGACTTGAGCTTGGTGCAGATGATTATATTACAAAACCATTTTCAGTAAGGGAACTTGTAGCGAGGGTTAAAGCCATTCTTAGAAGAACTACTATGCAGATAGTTGAAAAAACTTTTAAAATTGGTAATCTGGCCATTGACTTTGGTAAACATGAGGTTCTAAAAAGTGAAATAAGAATTGATTTGACTTTAAAGGAGTTTGAATTATTACAAATTTTAATAAAGAATAAAGGTAGGGTTATGACCAGAGATTTTTTACTCGACAAAATATGGGGTTATGAATATGTAGGAGAAACAAGAACTGTAGACGTCCACATAAGGCATTTAAGGCAAAAGATTGAAGAGGATGATAAAAATCCAGTGTATATCCAGACTATTCGCGGTATAGGATATAGATTCAATTTTGGAGAATAATAATGAAAAAGAAATTATTAATATATTTATTAAGTACTGTAATTTTTATATTTGTAGTAGTGACATTATTAATTGTATCTATTTTTAATTATGAATATGAAGAAAATTTAAAAGATAAACTTCAAATAAATAATAATATGATAATTAGTTTATTGCAAAGCAATAATTTAAAAGATAATCAAAAGTTTTTTACGCAGAACTTAAAGAGTTCTGAGCTGAGAGTTACATACATTGATAAAAAGGGCAAGGTTCTTTATGATTCAACTGTAGATGCGAGCACTATGGATAATCACAATGTTAGACAAGAAGTAATAAAAGCAAGAAGGAGTGGAAGTGGATCCTCAGTTAGATATAGTGCTTCGACTAAGAAACATATGATGTATTTTGCAACTGAATTTGGTGATGGTTTTATAATTAGAAGTTCTAATCCACTTAAAATTATAAGTGGGCTAGGTAGTAAATACTTCAAGCTTTACATTTTAGCTATAATTTTTTCGGCTATAATGTCAATTTGGGTTTCTTTAAAATTATCATATATTATAGTAAGGCCTATTACAGATTTAATTTTTATTACTTCGAGAATTAGTAAGGGTGAATTTCATAGGAGAGTTAGTATATTATCAAATGGTGAAATAGGACAATTAGCTAAAAACTTTAATGAGATGGCGGATAAACTAGAGTCTACATTAAATGAAGTTACTGATAAGCAAAACAGGCTAGAAGCAATTCTACAAAGCATGGATAGTGGAGTCATTGCTGTTGATAGGAAAAATAAAGTTATAATAATTAATCCATATGCTAAAAAAATATTCGGTATAACTAAAGATATTATAGGGCAAAATCTTTTAGACAATATAAGAAATTTTGAATTAGAAAATATATTACATCAAAGTGATGATGATTACAAAGAAATAAGAATATCTTGGCCAAAAGAAAGAGAACTTAGGATAAAAACTGCAGATATTATTAATGCAAATGATCATATTGGTACTGTTGCTGTTGTTCAAGATATTACTGAAGTAAAAAAACTAGAGAATATGAGAACACAATTTGTTGCTAATGTTTCTCATGAACTTAAAACACCGTTAACATCTATTAAAGGATTTGCTGAAACCTTAAAATACGTTGATGATGTAGAAACAAAAGAAAAGTTTTTAAATATAATCAATGAGGAAGCCGATAGATTAACTAGATTAATTACAGATATTCTAACACTTTCACATATAGAGCAACAAGAGGAAGTAAAAACGGAAAAAATCAATGTTAATAAAATTGTAAAAGATGTGTACAATTTAATGAAAAACACAGCAGATTTAAAAGGAATTCAGTTATCAGTGAAGCAGCAGAATGTTAAAATATTGGTAGGTGATACCGATAGATTTAAACAAATGTTAATTAATTTAGTGGATAATGGTATAAACTATTCTGAATCAGGTAATAGTGTTTGTATAGGAACTGAGGGTAAAACTGATGGATTTATTTTATGGGTACAAGACACTGGGGTTGGAATAGCTAAAGATCAAATTCCACGCCTTTTTGAGAGGTTCTACAGAGTAGATAAGGCTCGTTCTAGATCAAAAGGTGGAACAGGGTTAGGTCTTGCCATAGTTAAGCATATAGTGCTAGAATTTAACGGAAAAATATATGTGGAAAGTCAATTAGAAGTTGGAAGTAAATTTATAATAGAAATTCCATATCAATATTAAAAATAAAGCTACCACATTATAATGCGGTGGCTTTATTTTTATTGAATGTAAAGTTTAATTAACATTAGCTAAACTAAAGTTAACTTTAACATAATATAAAGTTAACTTTATGGGTATATTATTATAAGAGTAATGAGTAGTTAATAAAACGATACAAATTGAATGGGGGAAATATTAATGAAAAAAAAATATTTGAAAATGATGGTTGCTGCACTAACAGTTGTAATGACAGCAGGATTTTTTACTGGATGTGGTAGTAAAACTGAAACGACTCCTAAAACTACAACAAAATCGGCTGCAATATCAGGTTCAATAACTGCAGCGGGGTCAACTGCTCTTCAACCTTTAGCAGAACTTGGTGCTAAAAGTTTTAAAGCTAAAAATCCAGATGCAACAGTAAATGTACAAGGTGGCGGAAGTGGTACTGGACTTAAGCAAGTAGGAGAAGGTAGTGTAGAAATAGGAAATTCAGATATATATGCAAAAGACAAAGCAGGAATTGATGCAGCTGCATTAAAAGATACTAAGGTATGCGTTATAGGATTTGCTGCAGTAACAAATCCGAAAGTTAAAGTAGAATCATTAACAAAAAAACAATTAATAGATATATTTACAGGAAAGATAAAAAATTGGAAAGAAGTTGGCGGAGCTGACATTAAAGTTACTATTATAAATAGACCAAAATCTTCAGGTACTAGAGCAACATTTAAAGAATTTGGATTAGATAAAAAAGAAGAAGCAACTGGATTAACTTCAGATTCAAGTGGAGCTGTTCTAAAAACAGTTAAGCAAACAGACGGCGCAATAAGTTACTTAGCATTATCAGCTTTTGCTGATGCAACAAACAAAGAAGGCTTAAACATATTAAAAATTGATGGAGTTGAAGCAACTGCTGCAAATATAAGCACAGATAAATATAAAATTTGGTCATACGAACATATGTATACTAAGGGTGAACCTACAGGAGTAACAAAAGCATATTTAGATTATATGGTAAGTTCTGAAATGCATGCATCAATAACAAAATTAGGATACATTCCAATGGCAGATATGAAAGCTAAAAGAGATTAATGCTGATTAGGGTTGGATAAAACCAACCTTTATTTTCATTAAAATAATTTTTGAGGTAAAATATTATGAAAAAAAATGATAAAAAAGCAATATTTTTAAAACTTAAGAATGAATACTTGGGACGTGGTTTTGCAACGTTTTGTGGCGCAGTTATGGTAATTCTTACTTTTTCAATAATAATATTTCTAACTAGTAAAGGCTTAGATACATTCATTAAACATGGATACTCAATATTTCATTTTATATTTTCAGGAAATTGGGACCCTGAGGGTAGTGGGGAATCATCGATTCCTCAATTTGGAACTTTAATATTTATTTTTGGTTCTACAATTGTATCTTTTCTTGCGGTATTAGTAAGTGCACCAATAGGAGTAGCACTCGCTGTATTTATGAATTTAATTTCACCAAAACTCGGGAAAAAAGTTCTCCAACCTGCCATAGAATTGTTTGTTGGAATCCCATCTGTTGTTTATGGTTGGATAGGTGTAAGTGTATTAGTTCCTTTTATTAAAATTTTCTTTGGAGGAATAGGATTTAGTTTACTTGCAGGAGTACTAGTTATAAGTGTAATGATTTTACCAACAATAACAAGTATTTCATCTGATGCTATAAGAACCATACCAAAAGATTATATAGAGGCATCTTATGGGCTTGGCGCAACAAGGTGGCAAACTATAATTAAAGTAATTATACCTGCAGCTAAAAGTGGAATACTTACAAGTATTGTACTTGGAGTCTCAAGAGCATTTGGGGAGGCGCTTGCGGTGCAAATGGTTATAGGAAACTCAGTTACTTTCCCTAAGGGGTTACTTGGAACAACAACTACATTAACAAGTATACTTACTATGGATATGGCAAATACAATAAATGGTACAGCTTGGAATGATGCATTGTGGTCAATAGCATTGCTATTGCTAATAATATCATTTATATTTATAATTATTATTAGAAAAATAGGGAAAAGAGGTGAGCAGTAATGAGTGCTAAAGTTAAGGATAAAATTGCAACAATAGTTTTGTATATAGTTTCTGCTTTAGTAATTCTTTTGCTTGTAAGTCTCATTGGATATATAGTATATAATGGAAGAGAGTCATTAAATTTAAAGTTTTTATTTGGTGAACCAAAAATTGGTGAAGCTGGTGGAGGAATTGGGCCTCAATTATATAATTCATTAAGTTTACTTGTAGTAACACTTATAATTACAGTGCCACTCGGAGTAGGAGCTGGAATATATTTAGCTGAATACGCAAAAAAAGGAAAAATACTAAATATTATTAGATTGTGTATTGAAACTATGGCATCTCTACCCTCTATTGTAGTTGGTTTATTTGGACTTTTAGTTTTTGTTAACATGACGGGATGGGGGTACTCACTTTTTGCTGGAGCTTTAGCCATAACTATAATAAATTTACCAGGACTTACTAGAGTTTGTGAGAATGCTGTTAAAACTGCGTCAGAAGGTGTTAAAGAAGCTAGTTTAGGATTAGGCGCTACTAGATGGCAAACTATTAAAAACGTCGTATTACCATCTGCAATGCCTCAAATTTTAACGGGTGTTATACTAGCAGCCGGTAGAATATTTGGAGAAGCAGCAGCTTTACTATATACTGCAGGTATGAGTGCACCAACTGTGGATTTTGCTAATTTTGCAGTGAACAATAAGGATTCAGCGTATAGCTTATTTAGACCTGCTGAAACTTTGGCTGTTTATATATGGAAACTTAATTCTGAAGGAATGGTACCTGATGCTACTAAGATAGCTAATGGAGCCTCTGCTGTTTTAATAATAGCAGTGCTAATATTCAATGTATCTGCAAGAATAATCGGGAAAAAATTATATGAATCTCATGCAGGTAGTAAATAAGGAGGCAAAAATATGGGAATAATTACAGCAAAGAATTTAAATCTATATTATGGAAATACGCAAGCATTAAAGAATGTAAATATCGATATAGAGAAAAATTCGGTTACTGCACTTATAGGACCATCAGGGTGTGGTAAATCAACATTTTTACGTACTATTAATAGAATGAATGATTTAATAGATTCTGTTAAAATAGATGGAGAAATATTATATGAAAATGAAAATGTATACGGTCAAGACTATGATGTTATAGATTTAAGGAAAAAAGTTGGAATGGTATTTCAAAAGGCTAATCCATTTCCTATGTCAATATATGAAAATATTGCTTATGGTCCTAGAATTCATGGGATAAAGAATAAGAAATTACTTGATGAAATTGTAGAGAAAAGTCTTAAGGGAGCTGTGCTTTGGGACGAAGTAAAAGATAGACTCAAAAAGAGTGCACTTGGATTATCGGGTGGACAACAGCAGCGTCTATGTATTGCAAGAACTTTGGCCGTAGAACCTGAGGTTCTTCTTATGGATGAGCCAACTTCTGCATTAGATCCTATTTCAACTTTAAAAATTGAAGAGCTAATGGATGTCCTTAAGAAAAAGTATACAGTTATCATTGTTACGCATAATATGCAACAAGCTGGTAGAATTTCTGACTTTACAGCATTTTTCTTGAATGGAGAAATTGTTGAAAGCGGAAAAACGGAAGAAATATTTTATAAACCTAAAGATAAAAGAACAGAGGATTATATTACAGGAAGATTCGGCTAAAATAAAGCGAGGAAGGTGATAATATGGCAAGAAAAGTATTCGAAGCAAATCTTCAAGAGCTCCATAATGATTTAATTAGAATGGGAAGCATTGTAGAAAAACAAATTCATGATTGTATCGATGCATTAGTTACTCATAACATTGAGAAAGCTCAAAAAATAATGGAAGATGATGATATCGTTGATGTTATGGAGAGAGAAATAGAAGATAAAGCAATAAGGTTAATTGCTATGCAAGCGCCATTAGCAATAGATTTAAGAAATATATTTACTACAACGAAAATAGTAACCGATCTTGAGAGAATGGCAGATTATGCAGTTGATGTTGCTAAAATTACAGTAAGATTAAAAGATGAAAAATATATAAAACAACTTGTAGACATACCTAGAATGGCTGAAATTGTAGTAAGTATGATAAAGGATTCTTTGGATGCATATGTATCAGGTGATATTGAAAAGGCTTATGCTGTATGCAAACGAGATGATGAAGTAGATGATATATATAAAGAAGTGTTTGGCGAACTTCTAAAAATAATGTTTGAAAATCAAAAGACTGTAAATCAAGCTACTCAATTTTTATTTATTTGTAAATGGTTAGAAAGAATTGCTGATCATACAACGAACATATGTGAATGGACAATTTATTTAGTTACAGGTGAAAAAGTTAATTTAAATGAATAAATTTTAGAGAAATCACAAAAACTATAATATAAATAGACAGACTTATATTTAAAATATTATAGTGGAGTAGTGATTATGAAGAACAAAAAATTCAAAATTTTTTTTATGTTTTGTTGTATTAGCTTGATTATGGTAAGTATAGGATGTAAAAAAGATGTTGGAAACAAAGCAAATGGATCAAAGAATATTAATATAATTTGTGAAGATACAGTTTTTCCAATGATAAGTGACTTAGTACATGATTATAATTCAAATAATGAGACTACAATTACTGTGAGATCTGAAGATAGGGAAAGTGCTTTTAATAAATTATATAATTCTGAGGTTGATGTATTAATAGGATATGTTCAGCCCATTAGTGATAAAATTAAGGTTGAAATGTTAGCATATGATGGTATAGGAATCATTGTTAATCCTAGTAATAATGTAAATGGTATTTCAATTCAGGAATTAAAAAAAATCTATATTGGTAAAATAGCAAATTGGAAAGGACTAAATGGTGAACCAAATCCAATAATACCAGTAGCATTTAAAGATAAATTCAATTCAATTCAGCAAGAATTTAATTTGAAAATAAAAGATACTCCTATAAAAGAAGAAATGAGCAAAAGTACTCAGTACGTATCAAGTATGGAAGAAATGAAAACTTTTATTGCTCAAAACAAAAATTCTATAGGTTTTCTACCAGGACAATGGTATAATAAAGAAAGTAAGTTTTTAAAATTAAGTGGTGTTGAAATTACTATATCGAATTTAAAAAATAATCTTTATTTTTTAAGATTTCCAATAAAAATGTATTATTCGGAGAAAAAAGAAGAGAGTTTAAAGGATTTTTTTCAGTATTTTAAAAGTGAAGACGGCAAGAAAATCATAAGAAAATATTGCATAGAAGCATTTTAATACCTCCTTCTTAGGAGGTATTTTTATTCTGTATTAAATTATATTATAATTTGAATTATTTACTTTGAAGTGTCGAAAAGATCTGTAAATAAGCGAAATATGCTATTTATCCTCATTTAAAGACAAATGCCGTTGACTTAGGGATATAATTCATGTAATATAACTTAATGGAATGCTATAATTTATTGTATAACTAATATATTAATTCTAATTCCTCATAAAACCTTTTATTTAAAAGGTCATTGTAAAACAGGAGGTTAAAATGAAAAACCAAATAGCGAAGATACTTCCAGGGAGTATTGCAGAAGAAATTGAGCTTGAAGTAGGAGATAGATTAATTAGTATAAATGGCAATAAGGTAATAGATATTATAGATTACAAATTTTTAATTACAGATGAACTTCTTATCATTGAAATTGAAAAGGTAGATGGTGAGATTATTGAAATCGAATTTGAAAAAGACTATGATGAAGATTTGGGAATCCAATTTGTTGATGCCATTTTGGATAAACCTAAGAGCTGTCATAATAAATGTATATTCTGTTTTATTGATCAATTACCTGGTGGAATGAGAGATACCTTATATTTCAAAGATGATGATTCAAGATTATCGTTTTTTCAAGGTAATTTTGTAACATTAACTAATATGAGTGAAGAGGACATTGATAGAATTATTAGATATAAGATAAGCCCTATTAATGTGTCAGTTCATACTACGGACGGTGAGCTTAGAAAGATAATGCTAAACAATAAATTTGCTGGAAATGTGTATGATAGGTTGAAGAGGCTAGCAAAAGCTGGCATTAAAATTAATTGTCAAGTAGTAGCATGCCCTGGCATGAACAATGGTGTAGAACTTATAAAAACTATCGAAGATTTGTATAAGCTTTATCCGAGTATTGAAAATCTAGCGGTTGTACCAGTTGGGGTAACAAAGTTTAGGGAAGGCCTGTTTAATTTAACATTGTATGATAAAAAGACTGCAGCAGAGGAAATAGAGAGTGTTAAAGAATTACAAGAAAAATACATTAGAGAAATAGATTCACCGTTTATTAGATTATCTGATGAATTCTATGTTGTAGCGAATATCGATGTTCCTTGCGAGAAGTTCTATGATGGTTATTCTCAACTCGAAGATGGCATTGGTATGATAAGACTATTTAGAAGTGTTATTGACGAAGATATAGTAAAACTAAATCTTAATAATGAAGGAAGTTTTACATTTATAACAGGTCATTCAGCTTACGCAGAAATATTAAAGGTAGCTGGGAAAATAACTGCATGTAATAACAAAATAAATATTGACGTAAAAGAGATAGCAAATGTTTTTTTTGGCGAAACTATTACAGTAGCAGGTCTTTTAACAGGAAATGACATAATCAAGCAACTGACAGGTGAAAAACTCGGTGAGTATTTAATACTTCCTAGTAATATGTTCAAAAGCGGATATGAACTAGGAAGTAACGAGCAACAAATTTTCTTGGATAATGTTACAGTAAGTGATCTAGAAAAAAGCTTAAATACAAAAGTTTTAATATGTGATTATTCAGGAGAAGATTTAATAAGTATAATAAACCAAAATAGTCGGGAGGCAAAGTAATGGCAAAACCAATAGTAGCAATAGTAGGAAGACCCAATGTAGGTAAATCTACATTATTTAATAAATTAGCAGGTAAGAGAATATCAATAGTTGAAGATACACCAGGGGTAACAAGAGACAGAGTGTATGCGGATGCAGATTGGTTAAGACATAATTTTACAATAATTGATACAGGTGGTATAGAAGTTGAAAGTCAAGATATCATTTTAGCTCAAATGAGAAGACAGGCACAAATAGCTATAGAAACAGCAGATGTTATAATTTTTATAGTAGATGGTAAACAAGGACTTACAGGTTCAGATTATGAAGTTGCACAAATGTTAAGAAAAAGTAAAAAGCCAATAGTACTTGTAGTAAACAAAATAGATCATCTAGAATTAGAAGCAAATGCTTTTGAATTCTATAATTTAGGAATAGGTACACCAGTAGCTATTTCAGCAACTCAAGGTCTTGGACTTGGAGATATGTTAGATGAAGTAGTAGTACATTTTGATAGTGTTTATTCAAATACAGAAGATGCAGAATATATTCAAGTTGCAGTGGTAGGTAAGCCAAATGTTGGTAAATCATCCCTCATAAATAGAATGCTTGGAGAAGAAAGAAATATAGTAACTGATATAGCAGGTACTACAAGAGATGCTATAGATAGTAAATTAGAAACTGAAGAAGGAAAGTTTGTTCTTATAGATACAGCAGGAATAAGAAGAAAAAGTAAAGTAGAAGAGGGTATTGAAAGGTATAGTGTTATTAGGTCACTCGCTGCGGTTGAGAGAGCTGATGTTGTTATACTTATGCTAACTGCTACTGAAGAATTAAGTGATCAAGATGAGAAAATTATAGGGTATGCTCATGAAATGAAAAAAGCAATTTTAGTTATAGTGAATAAATGGGATTTAATAGAAAAGGATACTAAAACTATGCTTGAGTTTAAACAAAGAATTCAAGCAGGCTTAAACTTTATGGCTTATGCACCATATTTATTTATATCTGCAAAAACAGGTCAAAGAGTACATAAGGTATTATCATCAATAAAAGAATGTTATGATAATTATTCAAAAAGAATTGCTACAGGTATATTAAATGAGGTTATAAATAAAGCTGTACTCATGAACGAACCTCCAACAGTAGCAAACAAGAGATTGAAAATATTTTATGTTACTCAAGTAGACTCTAAACCACCAACATTTGTATTCTTTGTAAATAATCCTAATTTACTACATTTTTCTTATCAAAGATATTTAGAAAATCAATTGAGAAATAGTTTTGAGTTTAGTGGAACGGGTATAAAACTTATATTCAGAGAAAGGAAAGAATAAAATGTTAAAAGTTGCTTTTTTAGGTGGAGGTAGTTTTGGTACTGCATTATCAATAATGCTTGCGAAAAAAGGAACTAGCGTTAACATCTGGGATAGAAAACTAAGTGTTATTAATGATATTAACATAAAAAAGGAAAACATTAAATACTTACCCAATATTACGGTACCCTCAGGAATAACAGCATTTATTGATATAGAAGAGGTTATAAATGATACTGATATAATTGTGTTATCAGTTCCATCACATGTTATAAGAAATATATGTAAGATGATAACACCATATTTAAAACAAAACCAAATTATTGTTAGTATTGCAAAAGGAATAGAAGAGGGTTCATTAAAAAGAATTTCAGAGGTTATAGAAGAAGAAATTCCAAGTAATCCAATTGTAATACTTTCAGGTCCCAGTCATGCAGAAGAAGTTGCTTTAGATATACCTACAACTGTAGTAGTCACATCTAAACAAATGGAATATGCAATGATCGTTCAAGATGTTTTTATGACTAATAAATTTAGAGTTTATACTAATGAAGACATTATAGGAGTAGAAATTGGTGGAGCGGTTAAAAACATTATTGCATTAGCAGCTGGTATATCAGATGGTATAGGTTATGGAGATAATGCTAAGGCCGCCCTTATGACAAGGGGCATGAATGAAATTATAAAAATAGGAACTAGGCTTGGCGGCAGAATTGAAACATTTTATGGATTAACAGGTATGGGTGATCTTATAGTAACTTGTACTAGTATGCATAGTCGAAATAGAAAAGCTGGTATTCTAATTGGAAAAGGTGTTCTAGTGGAGAAGGCGTGCAATGATATAGGGATGGTAGTTGAGGGTATAAAAGCTATAAGAGCTTTTTATGAACTTAAAGAAAAAGAAAAAGTTTCTATGCCTATAACAGATGTATTATACAAAGTACTATTCGAAGGTAAAGACCCTAAATATGGAGTATATGAATTAATGTCAAGAAATAAAAAAAGTGAGTTTTAATTATATCAAGTTACTAAATATAATTAACCTAAAACCCATTATAAAAAATCCGATTTTTATTAAGAAATTAATAAAGATTGGATTTTTTTTATATTTTTTTAATCAATAGTAATAATTTGATGAAATCTAAAGTATATTTATATTGATAATAATAAGTAGTGGGAGGTATATATTGGATAATTTTGATATATATAAAGATATAGCAGAAAGAACACAAGGAGATATTTATGTAGGTGTTGTAGGTCCTGTAAGAACTGGCAAATCAACATTTATAAAAAGGTTTATGGAGCTTATGGTAATTCCAAACATAGACAATCCGCATAAGAAAGAAAGAGCGAAAGATGAGCTTCCTCAAAGTGGTTCAGGTAAATCAATTCATACTACGGAACCTAAATTTGTGCCAAACGAAGCAGTTGAAATTGAGTTTGAGGGTGGTACTAAATTTAAGGTTAGAATGGTTGATTGTGTTGGCTATATTGTTAAGGGAGCGCTCGGATATGCTGAAGGGGAAGTTCCTAAAATGGTTAATACTCCTTGGTATGATCATGAAATTCCATTTGAGGAAGCAGCGGAGATTGGAACAAAAAAAGTAATAAATGAACATTCAACTATTGGACTTTTAATTACAACGGATGGTTCTATCACTGGAATAGAAAGAAATGAATACTTAGAAGCAGAAGGAAGGGTAGTTAATGAGCTTAAATCAATCAATAAACCTTTTATAATGGTATTAAATTCTAGTAACGCAGCTGCACCTGAAACATCGGTTTTAGCAAGAGAATTAGAAGAAAAATATGATGTTCCGGTTCAGGTTATGGATGTTATAAATATGAATGAAGAGGATATTTCTAATATATTTCAAAGGGTTCTTAAAGAATTCCCAGTTAAAGAAATTAACATAGATATGCCAGAATGGATTGAAAACCTAAGTTCTAAACATTGGGTTAAAGTAAATTTTATGAAAGTCTTGAAAGATATGTGCAAGGATATTTTTAAGGTTCGCGATATAACTAAATCTTTACTGAGTTTTAAAGAAGTTGATTTTTTAGAATCAGCAAACCTTGATGAAGTAAATATGGGTGAAGGGACTGCTAGAGTTAAAATAATTCCTAAACATGAACTGTTTTATAAAATACTCGGTGAAACCTGTGATTGTGAAATTAAAGGTGAAAATGATTTATTAACATTAATGGGAGAATTCTCGAGAGCAAAAGTTGAATATGATAAAATTGCAGATGCATTAAAAGATGTTCGTGAGAAAGGCTATGGATTAGTAGCACCACAGCTTTCAGAAATGACGTTAGAAGAACCTGAAATTGTTCAACATGGAGGTAGATACGGAGTCAAATTAAAGGCATCAGCGCCATCACTTCACTTTATTAAGGCAGATATACAAACGGAAATATCTCCTATTATGGGTACTGAAAAGCAAAGTGAAGATTTCTATAAATCCATTTTAGATCAATTTGAAAATGATAAATCACAAATTTGGCAGAGTAATATGTTTGGCAAGTCCTTAGAAGTATTAGTTAAAGAGGGCCTTCAAAATAAATTGTTTAAAATGCCTGATGATGTTCAAGTGAAAATTCAAAAGACGCTACAAAGAATTATAAATGAAGGTAATGGTAGCTTAATATGTATTATTTTATAAATTAATGTAGAATATATTAAAAGTCTGTATCCATAATGGTTGCAGACTTTTAATATTATACTTTAGGTAAGAAAACTTATATATATATAATTACTATGAATTTAGTGTACAATAAGGTAAAGACAATATTAATTTATTTTTAAATATGAATTACAAGTTAATCGGAGGTTTGGAAATGTTAAATGGAGAAGTTAAAGAAAGCTTGATTAGAGAAGGGATACATGGTGATGCAATAAAAGCATTAGATGAAAAAGGAAAATGTTTATTTGATATAAACAGTACAAGAGACGTTTGCTTTGAATTAATTGACGCTGGGGTTAAGTTTAGTTGTGAACAAAGTATTTTGGATGATGGATTGTATTTAATAAAAATATTATAATAGATATGGAAGTTAAAATTCCAACAAATAACTCTTTTAATTTAGAATAAAACATGATAGAATGAGAACAAATGTTTGTGGGGTGATATAATGGACGTAATGAAAAAACTTGAGATATTATCGAATTCAGCAAAGTATGACGCTTCTTGTTCTTCAAGTGGTTCTAATAGAAAGAATACAAAAGATGGAATAGGGAATGCAGCAACCTCTGGAATTTGTCATTCATGGTCACAAGACGGTAGATGTATTTCATTACTTAAAATTTTGTACAGTAATAAATGTATATATGATTGTAAATATTGTATTAATCGCTCTAGTAACGAATTAGAGCGGGCAAGCTTCACTCCTAAAGAAATAGTAGATCTAACTATAAATTTTTATAGAAGAAATTATATTGAGGGACTATTCCTTAGTTCTGGTGTAGAAAGAAGTCCAGATTACACTATGGAAAACCTAGTGAAAATAATAAAAGACTTACGATTGGTCCACAAATTTAATGGTTATATTCATGTAAAAGCTATTCCGGGAGCTGATCCAAAATTTATTTATGAGGCAGGACTGTATGCTGATAGGATGAGTGTAAATATTGAGCTTCCTTCCGAGAAAAGCTTAAAGCTTTTAGCACCGCAAAAGAATAAAGCAGATATATTAAAACCTATGAATCTTATTAAACATAGTATAATAGAGTCAACCGAATATAAGAAGAAAGGTTTTAACGTACCTAAATTTACACCAGGTGGGCAGAGTACTCAGATAATGGTTGGAGCAACTAATGAAAGCGATTTGAGCGTCATTAGTCTTACAGAAGGGTTATATAACACTTTTGGGCTTAGGAGAGTGTATTATTCTGCTTATGTGCCAGTTATGCAGCATGCAAATCTACCAGCGATTCAAACAACGCCTCCACTGCTTAAAGAACATAGAATGTATCAGGCGGATTGGCTTTTAAGACACTATGGATTTAAAGCAAATGAATTATTAGATAAAGTAAACCCTAACTTCGATACAGATTTAGATCCTAAAGCATTTTGGGCATTAAACAATTTAGATAAATTTCCGGTAGAGGTCAATAACGCTGCTTATGAGACTCTTCTTAGAGTGCCTGGAATAGGAGTAACATCTGCCTTAAGAATTGTAAGAGCAAGAAGGCTTTGTAATCTTTCTTATGATAATTTAAAAAAACTAGGAGTAGTACTTAAAAGAGCTAGGTTCTTTATGACATGTAGCGGTAAATTTTATGGTGACAAGAATAGGGAAAGATTGACTCTTAAAAATTATTTATTAGATCATGAAAGTTTTGATAAGCCACAACAAATAAGTTTATTTAATTTAAGGAGTGATTTATTTGCTTAGATACATTTATGATACTACCTTTGATGGATTCTTATCCGTTATATACAATTGTTATTATAATAAAATGCCTGATTGCATAGAAAGGGAAGATAGGTATACATTTAATTTGTTATTTGATGATAATATTATAATAAGTGATCCAGTTAAATCAAATAAAGTATCAAAAGCTATAGCTCAAAAAATATCAACAGATACATTAATTCATGTATATCAATCCTTTTTATCAGAGGCCGAGGGCATAGAATTAAAATTACTTAAATATATACAATTAGGATTCAAGATGGGAAGTATTGTTAATGATTATATGGTAAATGAATTTGTAAATGAGATACAAAAATACTCTAGAAAGGTTGGGGCTGAAGCTCACAGATTTTTGGGATTAGTTAGATTTCAAGAATTTAATGGAATATTATATGCAGCGATAGAACCAACTTATAATATTTCAGAGTTAATTGCAAATCATTTTAAGGAAAGACTTGCAAACGAAAAGTGGATAATTCATGATGTTAAAAGAAAATTTGGTATAGTTTATGAGAATAACGAATGGATACTTAGGGATCTTAAATTCGAGAAATTAGAAAGTCATGAAGAGGAAGAATTATTTTATCAAAATTTATGGAAGGTATTCCATAAAAGTGTTTCAATAAAAGAAAGAAATAACGAAAGATTACAAATGAAGAATATGCCTAAAAAATATTGGAATAATCTAATTGAGATGAAATAATACTTTGGGAATATCATGACGCTTTTCTTATATTTTACTGATTCTTTAAAAAATGCCCTAAATCGTGATATAATAGACATGAGTATATTTACTAAATTACTGTTAGTTAAAGGAAGGAACGATTATTATGAAGAAAACTGAAGAATACATACAGGTTGAAAGCCCTATTATAAGTATGGAAAAAAGAAAAAAGATGATGGAAACAATTTACAAAACGCTAGAAGACTTAGGAGCTGTTAGTAAAGAAACAGCAAAAACTAGTAAGGAGATACACAATTGTATTCCTGATGAGCCGACTGTAAAAGACATAGATACTGGGAAAAAGATTAAGAAAGTTCAATTGAATACACCTTCATTTGTAGGTTCACTTTCAGGAGTTATGTCTAAAGCAAAAATAATTGGAAAAGTGTATAGTGTAGAAAAACAAGAAACTACATGGTACATTAGGGGTAATAAAAAGAAGATTGATGATATAGACCCTAGAGATATGTAATTTAAATAACTTATATAAATAAAAAATAAGTCTTATAATCTAAGACTTATTTTTTATTTGTTAAATTCATTAAAATTCTTCAGTTTCTAATTTAAATCCTTCTATAACAATGTCATCCTCGATCTCAATAAGTAGACATCTTCTGCCATCCTTGTTTCTTACCTGTTTAATCGAGTTAAGATCTTTTGGAGTTAAAGTGATATTTGCGATTTCACTAGTAATCTTAATTGATTTAGAATTGAATTCTGGCACAATGTTATTTATCTTAAAATCATACTTACTACCGCAAGTTTCGTCAAATGCTGTTTCTATATCAGATATGATCTCCGCTCCGCAATTACTAAGAATATTTTTTACATCTATAACTCCAAGAAGTGGAGTTTCACCATCTTCAGATTGCTCTGCTAATTCATGTATATTAGCATAGATATCTTGCATAAGTTCTGGTTTTATTTTATCTCCAATTATAGATTTTAAAATATCACCAAAGCAATTTTTTTCATCCTCAGCAGTAAATTTGAAACCACAGTTAAGAACATTTTCTATAAAAGCTGAATTTAATTCCTTAGGCTTTGAATCATAATATAAACACTTATTAAAATCTGAATAACCTCCGCTAAGACTAGGGAACATAAACCCTTCTAAAGGAGCATTAAGATTAATAACTGAATCAAGAACTGAATTTGCTTTAAATTCTTTATCGGTATAATCGAATTTTAGCGTTCTTTTTGGAATGTCTATTTTATTAACACTGGATAAAATAAAATTAAAAGCATTCATTGAATCTTGGATACTTTCATCTGCATCCATATTTTTATGACTTGATCCTATGTAGTACTCAGCTTTTATAAATGTGACAACAACATCTGTTTCGTATTTATAGTTAGCTGCAATTTTATTAATGATTATATTAATATTACTTTCTATTTCATCTTTAGTATTTGATTTTAAGGCGCTTGTTAAAAATTTCTGAGAGTTATCTTCATCTTCAACATTTTGAAAATCTAATTCAAATATTTTAGTATCAAGGGCGCCTGTAAGTACTTTCTTAAAATTTCCTAGAAATAGTTCCTTTTTATCCATATCCATTCTATCAAAGTAATCAAACTCTGAATGGATAATAGGTTCATAATCAATTTGTACATTATCTTTTTTTAAATAAACGCTATAAATCTCCTCAATTTTTATCATACCATTTTCTAATTTAAATTCTTTTCTTATATCTGCCAATTCTTTTTTATTCATAATTAACCTCTTTTCGTTGTTATTTTATATTAAAATTATACCACTCGTCTTGCTTAATTAATAATTCTTCACAAACCAATCAATTAATTTTTTAGCTATACTTATACTGTCTGGTGTTATAGGCATATCACTTGGACTATACCAGTGAGCCTCGCCTATTTCTTCTCCATCCACTTGTATTTCTCCGCTTGCATATTCGGCAGTGAATCCAATCATTATAGAATTAGGGAAAGGCCAAGGTTGATTTCCAAAATAGCTAATATTCTTTACAGTAATTCCTGTTTCTTCTTCTACCTCCCGGACAACGCATTCCTCAAAAGTTTCTCCAACCTCTAAAAATCCAGAAACTACACTATATAAATCCTTAGGAAATTGAAGGTTATGGGCAAGAAGTAATTTTCCATCACGTACAACAGCTACAATTATGGCTGGAGATATTCTGGGATAATTTGAGAGTCCACATTTTGGACATTTTTTAGCCCTTTCTCCATTCACATTTTGAGTTAATGTACCGCATCTCCCACAATATACATGATCATTATTCCAATTTACTACTTGAATCGCTCTACCACCAATCCAAAACATATCTTCTGGGAGCTTGTGAGTTAAAGATTTAAGACTCATATAAAACATAAAATTTGGAATAACAACGTCTTCACTTATTTCTCCGCAGTAACAATTTTTTCCGTTTTCAGAACCCAAAAATTGAATATTATTCATTTTTAAATTTTCTAATTCATTAATAGTTGGTATACTTGCTATATTATTTTCTAATTTCACTAGTAATTCATCATTGCAAAACAGAAAATATAAATCCATATTGGTTTTAGGTAAAACTTCAACTACTCCAGGTATATAATTTGTGTTATTTTCATTATTACACATTAATATCATATCTCCAATCTATAGCTATATCGTACCTATTTAATAAGTACGATATATTATTCAATATTCATATAAATATCACGTAATTATATCATATATATATATGTTTTGATATTTAAAAAAGGAATAATATAGTAAAAAAGTTGATAAAAATTAAAAGTATATCATATTTAAATAGTAAGTCTAATTTTAAAACCATTCAAAAATAATATAATAATTAGACTGGTTTACATACATATAATTATGTAAACTAATCTAAAAATGTAAACCAAAATAAAAAAAATATTAACTAATAAAAAACCGAAATAAAAAAATAAATATACAATATCAAAACATTCAATATTTTGGTATAATGTAAATAATACTAAAATACTATTTACAAAGTGAAAAACAATTATAAGGAGGTTCAATATGATACCTACACCACATATTGAAGTAAAGGAAAAAGGAATTATTGCAAAAACAGTATTAATGCCAGGGGATCCATTACGTGCAAAATTTATTGCAGAGACTTTTTTGGAAAATGTTTTTAAATTTAATACTGTGCGAAATATATTCGGATACACTGGTACATATAAGGGACGTAAAATTTCTGTAATGGCTAGTGGCATGGGTATGCCAAGTATCGGTATCTACTCATATGAGCTATTTGATTTTTATGGGGTAGAAAATATTATACGTATTGGTTCTTGTGGTGCTTACACTACTGATTTGAAATTATATGATGTAATATTATGTACGCAGGCTTGGAGTGAATCTACGTATGCAAAAGTTCAAAGCGGGTATGATAAAGATACTATTGATGCATCATCTTTACTTAATAATAAGTTAGAAAAAATTGCAGATGATTTAGGAATTATAGTACACAAAGAAAAAATTCATTCTTCGGATGTATTTTATAGTAAAAATCTTGATAGTTATAAGGAGATTTATGAAAAGCACGGTTGTACTTGCGTAGAAATGGAATCTTTTGCTTTATTTAGTAATGCAAAAGTATTAAACAAGAAAGCAGCTTGTTTATTAACAGTATCAGACAATTTGGTAACTCATGAGTTAACTACTTCTAAAGAAAGACAACAATCATTCACAAATATGATAGAAATAGCTTTAGAAATGGCAGAATAATAGTATATAATAAAAAAATCCTCAATATAAAATTATTGGGGATTTTTTTTAAGTGTATTGTATTACCTATAAAATACAAGTGCAATTACTGACGATATAAGGGCACTACATGGAATAGTTAAAACCCATGCAACGAGTATAGTCCTCGCAAGGCTCCATCTAACGGCAGAAAGCCTTTTACAAGACCCTACACCCATTATTGCACTAGTTATTACATGAGTTGTGCTCACCGGTGCACCTAATGCAGTAGCTGCTTGAATAGTAAGTGCAGCTGCAGTTTCTGCTGCAAATCCATCAATTGGCTCTAGCTTTATCATATTAACACCCATGGTTTTTATTATTTTCCAACCACCAACCATTGTACCGAGTGACATTGCTAACGCACAAGAAATTTTTACCCACAATGGTATAGCAAAGTTAGTAGCATTTAAAAAGCCACCAGCAATTAGTGCCATAGTTATAACACCCATAGATTTTTGAGCATCATTTGAACCATGGCTATATGCCATCAAAGCAGCAGAACAAATTTGTAATTTTTTAAACACACCATTAACTTTTTTATGAGTTGCTTTATGGAATAACCATGTAAGCAAAAACATAAATAAAAATCCAAATACAAGTCCTATTATTGGTGACGATATAAGTGGAATTATTATTTTATCAACAAACCCTTGCCAATTAACTACAGAAAAATCAAGTTTATGAGTAGTTATGGATGCACCTAAAAGTCCACCAACAAGTGCATGAGAAGAAGAACTAGGGATAGCATAATACCAAGTTATTAGGTTCCAAATAATAGCACCTACTAAGGCTATAGCTACAATTTGAGGAGTAGCTATACCATTATTTATTATTCCCGTTCCTATAGTTTTTGCAACTTCTGTATGTAACATAGCACCAACAAAATTCAGTACTGCAGCCATTCCTAATGCTTGCATAGGTGTAAGTACTTTAGTACCAATAGATGTAGCAATAGAATTAGCTGTATCGTGAAATCCATTTATAAAATCAAAGATAAGAGCTAATATTATTACAACAACTATAATTGATGAACTAAGCATATTTCATACCAACTCCTCGGATTTCATTTGCAAGTGTTTCACAAGCATCAATGCTATCTTCTAGATAATGGTATAAATCTTTCCATTTCATTACGAACAAAATATCTTCGGGATTTTCGAATAGTTTTCTCATCGCTTTTCTGTAAATTAAATCAGCTTCGTTTTCCAAAGTGTTTATATCGATGATTTTATCCACTAAGATAGTGCTTTTGCGAAGAGATTTTAATTCTAAAATCACCTTAACAAGGTCTGACGAAACAACCATAAGTTTATCAACAAGTTCAATAGCTTCTGGAGTAGCAGAGGTCACATTATACATGTAGAACAAATGAGCTGTAGACTCAATACTATCAGTAATATTGTCTATTCCTTTTGTTATATTAAATATATCTTCTCTGTCTAATGGAGTTATAAACATCTTCTTAGTATATTCAATTAATTCATGGGTTACAAGGTCGCCTTCATGCTCAAGCTTTACTAGTTTCTCTAATCTTTCATTAGGATTATCGAGTTCATTCATTAACAATTTTAGCTCTTTTGCGGAACTATTAAATATTTCAGCTCCCTTCGAGAAAAGCTCAAAAAACAAATTGTCTTGTGGTTTAAAATTAAACATATATTGTTCCTCCTTCGATAAATAAAAAACATGTTTTAAATTAAAATATGTACTGCTGAATTTAAAATTAAGATATATTTTAAACCGTACAAGCCTAATTATATGATATTACTTAACAAAGTACAATATTGTATTAATATATTTAACATAACTTAACGTAGGCTGTAATAATATGTGTTATAATGTAAAATTTTACTCTGAGTTTTTTGCTATTATGTCAATATTAATCAAAATAAGGTAGCTTTCTTAAAAAATATTATCTACATTAAGTAACCATATCTATATCTAAACTAAATATTTTGTTACTAAATATAAGATTATAATAAAAATCTGTGATATACTTTTAGTCGAGTTTGGGATTTTACTTAGGTATTATTTCAATAAAAACTAAAAAAAATAATTATAAATCAATGAGGAGTACAATATGAGAAAAATTTATAAGAACCCAAAAGAATTAGGAACATGTTTAAAAGATTTAGTAGATTTTTATTTAGATGATGTTATAGAATATAATAAGCTAAAAGAAAAAATAATTATATTAGCCAATGCCAACGAGGATAAACTTCCTAAGGAAGGCTCTATTCCTATAAAAATTTCTAATATACTAGGTGACTCTAGAGTAGCTATCATTAAAAAAATATTATCTGAAAAAGAAAATTAATCTTTATAATTTCATCAAAAAAGTAGGTTATGTATCACAGAATAACAAACCACTTGAATATATCTTACGTAAATTATATAATGTATTAAGGTGAAAATGTTTAAATAGCAAGAAGTGGTATAATGACTAAAAATAAATGATAAGAATACACAATAAATTATTATCATTTATGGAATTCGTCGAGGGCTATTTGATTTTAAAAAGGTATCAAATTGCAGGCTTTTAGTCAGCTATCGGTGCCTTAATATTTTAATCATTAGCCCTATTTATTTTATACGATATACTAATTCTATAAATACAACATTAATTAGTATATTGCTAAAACTTAACAAAATAATGATTTAATTTAGTTGGTTGTTGTAAAATATTTCAATATAATATATACTAAATTTATTCGTAATTATTACAAAAGCTATAAGTGAATCAAAAAATATAGACCATAATTTTATTTTTAGGGGAGAAATTTATGAACTTTTGGAACGGGAATAACAAAAGAAATACTTTAATTATTTTTCTTACTACTGTTTTAGTTATGACAGGATTTCTTTTTATATTGCCAAATATCCACACCTTTGCACAGAGTGATAAAACAAAGATAATTATTCATTATGCTAGAAATGCAGACAATAATTCAAAATGGAAGATGTGGTTATGGTCTGACAAAAAAGATGGAAATAAGTTCGATTTTACTAGTAAAGATTCATTTGGGCAGATTGGTGAAACTGAGTTTGGTGGAGACCTTAATAAAGTAGGTTTTATAATTTACACAAATGAGTGGAAAAAAGATACAAACGATGATAGATTTATTGAAAAATTTAAGAATGGTGTAGGTGAAGTTTGGATTAATGGTGGAGACCCTAAAATATACTATTCTTTAGCTGAAGCAACCAAATTAAAAGTTAGCATTATACCTGGTAAGGCTATAAACAAACCCAATAAATTTGTAAGTGCAAAATTAGATGATTTGAAAACCATAAACATAGAAACTAATGTATCATTTCCATTTGTCGCAGCTGATGCTCAAGGCTTTATAGTTAAATCTAATGGAAAAGCTTTAAAAATAAATAAAATAACAAGCTCAAAGGTAATTGGTGGTTTTACAACAGTTGCGAATATAGAACTTAGTGAAAATATAAATTTAAATCAAACTCTTACAATTTCGAAGACAGCTTTTCCAGAAAAGGAAATAGCATTTGGTGATGTAATGCAAAGTGCTAGTTTTGAAAAAATGTTTTCTTATGAAGGAAATGATTTGGGTAACACTTATTCTACTAGCAAAACGAGCTTTAAAGTCTGGGCACCGACTGCAACTGAAGTTAAGTTAGTAACCTATGAACATTGGAATGATAAAACTGGCACTGAAATCAAAATGAAGAAGAGTGAAAAGGGAACATGGTCTTTTGACCTAAATGGAAATCAAAGTGGTATATTTTATACTTATAAAGTTAACATTAAAGGCGTTTGGAATGAGGCTGTGGATCCTTATGCGCGTTCTGTATCCGCAAATGGTGATAAGGGTGCTGTAGTAGATCTTAAGAAAACGGACCCAGAAATTTGGAAACCAAATGAAAAACCTGATTTTTCAAATTTAACTGATGCAATTATATACGAACTGCATGTTAGAGACTTTTCCGTAGACCCCAATAGTGGTATAAAAAATAAAGGCAAATTCCTAGCATTTACTGAAACAGGCACAAACGGAATTGATGGTAACTCGACAGGAATTGATTACATAAAATCATTAGGAGTAACACATGTGGAGCTTATGCCAATATTCGATTATTCTACTATAAATGAAACTTCAAATAAATCGCAATTTAATTGGGGCTACAATCCAAAAAATTACAATGCTCCTGAAGGAAGTTATTCAACTAATCCATATAATCCTACCACTCGAGTTAAAGAATTAAAACAAGCAGTACAAGCCCTTCACGATAATGGATTAAGAGTAAATGTGGATGTAGCTTATGACCACATGTACAGCGGTATTAATTCTAATTTCAATAAAATAGTACCTGGGTACTATTTTAGAACTAATTCAAATGAAAGTGGTTATGGAAATACAATAGCTTCTGAAAATGTTATGGCAAGAAAATTCATTGTTGATTCAGTTATCTATTGGGCAAAAGAATATAATTTAGATGGATTCAAATTCGATCAGATGGGTCTTATTGATCAAAAGACGATGAATGAAGTTAGAAAAAAACTAAGCGGTATAAATCCTTCTATTCTCGTTTTAGGAGATGGATCAGATAAGGGTACTACCCTTTCACCAGATGTAAAAGCAAATAAACAAAATGCAAGTAAACTTACTGAAATAACACAATTCAATGATGAAATAAGAGATGGCCTAAGTGGAAGTGTGTTTTTACCAAAAGCAAAAGGTTTCATTAATGGTGCACTTCAAAAAGAGACAGCTATAAAAAAAGGAATAGTTGGAGGTATAGATTACTCTAATATTATAGAGACTTATGGTAATATAGAACCTGTACAAATTGCTAATTATACTGAATCTCACGCTAATAATACCTTATGGGATAAGCTCCTTCTAACAAATCCCAAGGACAGTGATGAAATAAGAACAAAAATGCACAAAATGGCAGATTCTATGATTCTTACTTCACAAGGTATTCCATTCTTCCAAGCGGGTCAAGAATTTTTAAGAACTAAAGCGGGCGTTAAAAATTCTTATAAGGCAAGTGATAATGTAAATAAGATTGATTGGACAAGGAAATCTAAAAACATTGAAACTGTTGATTATTTCAAAGGCTTAATTGAATTAAGAAAAGCACATCCTGCCTTTAGAATGACCTCTGCGGATATGATTACGAAAAACTTGAAATTTTTAGCAGTCCCTGAAAATGTGGTAGCATATGAAATGAACTACAATGCAAACATGGATAGTTGGGCGCACATTGTAGTTGCATATAATGCAAATAGGGAGGAGAAGACTGTAAAATTATCAAATAATGGCACATGGAATATCGTAGTAGATGGCGATAAAGCAGGAGTTAAAACTATAAAACAATTTAGCGGAGAATATTTAGTTGTTCCTGCACTAAGCTCTATTGTGGTTTATTATGAATCAGAAAATATATTTACATCACTAACTTTTAGAACTTATATTATATTAGCGCTAGGTGTAGTTGCTTGCATAATGTTTTTTTTAAAAAAGAGAAAAAAAATCTAAAAATGCACTGATTTGAGTATTTTAGGGGTCCTATATTAAAAAAAAGGGCCCTTTTTTGCTTCATAATCAATAAATTTATACGGATTTGTAATTTAAAATATAGTCAAAAGAGGTGTTAGCATGTTATTTATAATATCTTTTATAGTAGTATTAATAATTATTACTAGTATCATTTTAATTGTAGGTTGGCATTTTTCTAGTATAGTCATTTACCCTGAGGTTAGAAACTATACTTGTACATATGATACTGAAGTAAAAGAAGGGAAAATAGAAATAGAAACATTTAATAATTTGGAAAAACAAGAGGTATATATAGATTCAGAGTATACTTATAAAGTTCATGGATTTTTCTTCCCGAATAATGGTTCAAAAAAAGTTATTATATTGTGTCATGGAATAACTTGTAGTTTATATTCTTCTGTTAAATACATGGATATGTTTTTAAAAAAAGACTTTGCTATTTTTATTTATGATCATAGAAATCATGGTTTAAGTGGGGGGTGTAACACTTCATTTGGTTATTACGAAAAGTATGATTTAAAAAAATGCACTGATTGGTTATTTGATAAATTAGGAAAAAATATTATAATTGGTCTACATGGGGAATCCATGGGTGCTGGCATAGCTCTTCAAAATATTGCAATCGACGATAGAATTAATTTCTGCATAGAAGACTGCGGTTACTCTGATGCGCAGGATTTATTTAGTCGTAGATTAAAGAAAGATTATAATATAAACAATTTTGCTCTAATAAAATTAGCGAGTAAAATCAGCAAAATTCGAACAGGATGGAATTTTAAAGATGTGTCACCTATAACAACTCTACCAAAAGTAAAAGTTCCAATTTTGTTTATTCACGGAGAAGATGACGATTATGTACCTACCTATATGTGTAAACAAATGTACTCGGCGACGAATAGCTACAAGGATATGTATATTGCTCAAAAGGCTGGTCATGCGCAATCATACTGGAATAACAAAGATGAATATACAAAACGAATTTACAAATTTTTAACGGATATTAATATAATTTAAACAATAAATGCATGTAACTTATATAAAATAGAATGTTCTATATAGAAAGGTTGTGTTTTAATGTTTCATCTATTACAAAATGAAAAGAAATATTTATACATCACTAATTATTCCAGTGACGAGGAAAGTTTATGTAAAATGGAAATCAAATGTCTTTTCAATAAACCTCTTAATGATAAATATCTATTTTCTAATATACACATAGACCCCTCTAGAAGTCCTTTCATAAAAAAATGCATTTCAGTAATGTATACGGGAGAAACAATGGAGAGAATTATAGAGCAAATTAATAATGACAAATTAACTAGCAAAAAATATAAAGTTGCTTATATTAATGCACCTCATGAAAATGTAGGTTTTCATGAGAGTCGTAGAATTGAATTTGAAATAGGCTTTAGTATACTTGGAGAATGTGAAATGAAAAAACCAGAAACTATTTTTGGCATAACAAAAATAGCAAACACATGGATATTTGGTAAATGTGAAAGCAATACTTCTGAATGGTTACAACGGAACAAAAAACCTTTTTCTTACTCTAATGCATTAAAGGTTAACGTTTGTAGAGCTATTATTAATATAGCCGTAGGTAATAATCTAAACTGTAGTGTTGTAGATCCCTGTTGTGGCATTGGAACAGTACTAATTGAAGCTATTTCAATGCATATTAATATTAAAGGTTATGAAATAAACCCTTTAATTGGTAAAAATGCTAAGACGAATCTCCGGTATTTTGGATATGAAGATGTGATAACTATTGGTGATATGAATGATATTCAAAATAAATATGATGTAGCTATCGTTGATCTTCCCTATGGTATATTTACTCAAATTACGACAGCTCAGCAGTTAGCTATTATGAATAGTACGCGTAGGATAGCAGCTAAAATGGTAATCGTTACTTTTGATGATATGGAAGAACAAATTAAATCTGTTGGCTTTCAGATAGATGATAGGTGCAGTGTATCAAAAGGAACCTTTCAAAGACACATATACATATGTAGTTAATAAAAAGGAGGTGCATAAATTTATATACACCTCCTTTTTAGGGTCGGATTTAAACTATGTAATTAGAACTTTTCTATAGAAATATCATATTTTGGAATTTTACTTTGAAAATACTTTCTTAAGTCAGGTACAGATATATAAATTTGATTTTCTAGTACTTCTAAATAAGCACAAGCTGTAATAAACTCTTTTTCATTTTTATTTGGTTTTCTGCATTTCCCTAATACAAAATCAATATATTGATTTCTTAATATATTAGAAATACATATCTGCTCATTTTTTTTTAGTTGGCACCATTTCTTGTTATTTTGGGCAAGCGGATCTTTAGATTTTATATCACCAATTTGTTGTTTTATCATTATTTTACCTCGCAATTTTATTCTTTTATAATCTACATTATACGTTAAAACAATAATTTATTTCAACAATAATCTAACTAACACAAATAAGTATATTTGCTTTTATGCAAATATACTTATTTGTGTTAGCTATAATTTATATTTTACTAGAAATTTCTCCGAAAATGTGAATATTGATTTAAAAAATTATCTGGACAATAGGTTTTTAGACTTTTTTTCTACCTGAAATCATATCCACTATAAATACTATTGCGGCTATTACAAGTAATAGATGGATCATACCACCACCTATTTTAAATATAAGTCCTAAAACCCAAAAGAGTACTATTATTCCGCCTAACCAACGTAAAAATCCCATATAAAACACGACCTTTCATATATATGTTTATTTATTGTCATTAGTTATTATAATGACCCAAAGTCACCTAAATTATACGAGATAATTTCGTCACTAATTTTTGTAAAATAATTAGATTTATCAGTGACCCTATTTTTTAACAATTTACTGTATAATGTAATTAATATAAAAGATAGGGTGATAAAATGTTTTTTAATAGTAAAAAGACAAAGGCAAAAAAAGAAAATGAAGCGAGACTTAAAAGAGTCAATAATTTTCAAGTAAGATATGTCACAACTAGAGATCCAAATCAATATGGTGAATCTATAATAGGGAAGAACTGTGTAATAAATATCTTAAATGACCAATTTATCATTCAAAGTGATAATAATGTTATTTTTAAACACTCCATAGAAAGTTTACAGTGTTCTGAATTAATGAGCCAGAATGGAATAATTCTAAGTTATACTGATGATAAGACAAGTAAATATGTAGAAGTTATTGCATATTATAAGTATCATAGAAAATAAATGTATAAATAATTTGGCAATTTTTTAAATTTACAAAGCATGAATACGTAAATATGATATAATTTAACGATACATAAAATTATCTAATCTTATTAAAACATAATTATAAATAAAATATTTTTACCCAAAATAAATGGTAGCAGAAGCTATGGAAGGAAGCAGTGTATGTATATAGGTATTGATTTAGGAGGTACTAATATTGCTATTGGTATTGTTGATGAGAATGGAAAAGTAATACACGAAGAATCATGTGAAACAAGGTCAGAAAGAGAACCACAAGAACTAATAGATGATATGATAGCTCTAGTTCTAAAGATTCTAGACGAATACCATATGAAACTTAACGAAATAACAGCTATAGGAGTCGGTATTCCAGGTTTAGCCGATAAGGATGGTAATGTAATATTTTGTGTCAATCTTGGTTGGAGAAATGTACCATTGAGAAAGATGTTAGAAGACGCACTTCATACACCGGTTTACATAGATAATGATGCAACAGTGGCTGCACTTGCTGAATATGAGAGTGGTTCTATGCAAAATTGTAAAAGCGGTTTAATGCTAACTTTAGGTACAGGTATTGGTGGTGGAATTATAATAAACGGTGAAATCTATAGTGGGTTTAATGGCGTAGGCTCAGAACTTGGACATACAGTTATTGGTGAAAATTTTTATAATTGTAATTGTGGAAGAAACGGCTGTCTAGAGACATTTGCATCATCTACTGCTATAATAAAATATACGAAAAAATTAATTATGGAAATGAATGAACCTACTACAATAATGGAAAATGTGGAGGGTAATATAGATAATCTAAATGCAAAAATAATCTTTGATTGTGCTAAAAAAGGAGATAAAATAGCCAACTTAGCTGTTAATAGATTAATAAAATATTTAGCTATAGGTATAATTAATATAGTTAATTTTATTGATCCAGAAATAATTGTATTGGGTGGTGGAATTGCAGGGGCAGGTCAATATCTTTTGGATTTGATTACAAAAGAAGTAAGAGCAAATAAGTATTATAAGGATTTACCTATTGCTAAAATTGTTTTAGCACAGTTAGGTAATAAAGCAGGTGTAATTGGTGCCGCAATGGTTGCAAAACATGGAGAAGTATAACATTAATATAAAATAATAATGTTATACTTTATTAAGGAGTGGTTATGATGGAAATACAAGATATAATGTCAGGCAATTTTTCTCAGTATCCTGAAGAAACACAAATTTTTATGAAAGAATACACAGAAAAGCTTCGAGAAAATATAAAAGAAGAATTAATAAAAGATATATCCTCAAAGATGCTTAATAACATAGATAAAAGTAAAGACTATTTTATGAATGTTTTAACTGATATTTTAGATAATGGATATAAAGGTCTTAATAAATTGTCTACTCAGTCACTTATAGATATGTATTTGGAAAGAAAAAATCAGAACGACTTTTTAATACTGCTTGAAAAAGTAAATGAACAAATCTAATTCCTATTTAGGTTTATTAAATTTTAGAAAGAACAATTTAATAAATCTAAATAGGATTAGAAATATGAGGACTAGTAATTAATAGATATTTCTCCACATAGAGTTGTATCTTTAGTTTGCGTCCAAGTAGCTTCAATTAGAAGGTTTACTTTTAAGCCTGTTTTATATTTAAATGATATCTCTTTATCATGTACCACGTTATGATTTTCGTAAACCACTAAATTTCTTTTTGATTTGTCTTTAATTACAATATCCCAAACTCCATTTTGAGGTTGAAATATTTTAGCAGTAATAATCAAGCTTGACCAAAAGGAATTATTAGTTCCAGTTTCATAAAAACCTTTTCCATTATGAATATTTATTTTAAAATCTTGTTGAATATTGTTAGTAGTTTTTGTTATTGCTTCTTCACTATATCCTATGTTTTCATTTTTTACGTTATTTATTGAACGATGCATACATTCCCCCCTTATTAAACTGTTAAATTATAGTTTATATATATGAACTTCATAAAGTGAAGTCATTATATTATATGCAAACATATAAAAATGGTGTTACTAAAATTACAAGAATTTGTTATTTTTTATATAAGAGGTAACTTATATATCTAGTTAAATTTGTTGATTTTAAAGAATTAATTTATAAAGCATGCTATACTTGTATTTCACATTATATATTAAAACTTACGATTAAATCAAAAGAAGGTGGACTTAATTAAAGATAATAACTATTTACCTATTAGCAAACAAGATATTGCAGATAGAGGTTGGACCGAATTAGATTTCATTATAGTTACAGGTGATGCATATGTAGATCATCATAGTTTTGGAACTGCAATCATCTCAAGGGTTTTAGAAAATGAAGGTTATAAAGTAGGAATAATAGCCCAACCTGATTGGAAAAATATAGATGACTTTAAAAAACTAGGCAAACCAAGACTTGGATTTTTGGTTAATTCTGGAAATATGGATTCTATGGTTAACCATTATACAGTAAGCAAGAAAATAAGAGAAAAAGATTTATATTCTCCAGGTGCAAAAATGGGCCTAAGACCTGATAGAGCAACGATAGTTTATTGCAATAGAATTAAGGAAGCTTATAAAAATGTCCCTCTTATTATTGGTGGCATAGAAGCAAGTTTAAGGCGCTTTGCACATTATGATTATTGGAGTGATAAGGTAAGAAAATCAATGCTTATAGATAGCGGAGCAGATTTATTAATCTATGGCATGGGTGAAAAACAAGTCGTTAATATTGCGTCAAAGTTAAATGAAGGCATAGATATAAAAGATATTACACAAGTGCTTGGCACATGTTATGTTACTGACGATATAGAAAATATAGAAGGCTTTATTGAAATAGCATCTTATAAAGAAGTATGTAGAGATTTACATAAATATTCAGAGGCCTTTAAAATACAATATGATGAGCAAGATCCCATTCGCGGAATTGGTATTGTGCAAAAGCATGCCAATAAGTATCTTGTACAAAACAAACCAGAAATGCCCCTTACGAGAGAAGAATTAGATATAGTTTATGGCTTGCCATATCAGAAAAATTATCACCCTAGTTATGAAGCAATGGGCGGAATACCTGCTATAGAAGAAGTTCAGTTTAGTCTAGTAAGTTCAAGAGGATGTTTTGGGAGTTGCGCTTTTTGCGCCATAACTTTTCATCAAGGAAGAATTGTGCAAAGTAGAAGTGAGAATTCACTAATTGAGGAAGCAATTCAAATTACAAAACTTAAAGATTTCAAAGGATACATTCATGATGTAGGAGGCCCTACAGCTAATTTTAGAAGGCCAGCATGTGATAAACAGTTAAAGGTAGGAGCTTGCAAGGATAGACAATGTCTGCATCCTAGCCCGTGTAAAAATTTAGACGTTGATCATATGGAGTATTTAAAACTCCTAAGAAAATTAAGAGAACTTCCAAATATTAAAAAAGTTTTTGTACGTTCAGGACTGCGTTATGATTATATTATGGCAGACAAAGATGATACTTTTTTAAATGAACTCATAAAACATCATGTTAGTGGACAGCTTAAGGTCGCACCAGAACATGTTGCTCATAAAGTTCTAAAGTATATGGGTAAGCCAGCAGGAAAAACCTATAATAAATTTTTAGAAAAATTCTATGCGTCTACTGAGAAAATAGGTAAGAAGCAATATGTTATTCCTTATTTTATGTCTAGTCATCCTGGATGCACACTAGAATCATCAATAGAACTAGCAGAATACCTTAGAGATATTAATTATCAACCAGAACAAGTACAAGATTTTTATCCAACACCTGGTACTCTGTCAACTACTATGTTTTATACAGGGTTTGATCCGATAACTCTTGAAGAAGTTCATATACCTAAAACAAAAAATGAAAAAGCTATGCAAAGGGCACTTCTTCAATATAAAGACCCTATGAAATACGATTTAGTATTATCCGCGTTAACACAAGCTGGAAGAGAAGATCTTATTGGTTATGGCCCTAAGTGCCTAGTAAAACCTAGAGGAAAAAAGAATAAAGAGCAATTCAATAATCAGAGTGGAAAGCAAAAAGAATTAAAGGGCAGCAATAGAGATAAAGTTACTAATATAAAAAAGAAGACGAAGGATACACCTATAAGCAAAAGGCATAAAGATAAAAGTAAACCTATAAGCACCCAAGGTAGATCAAGTCAGGTAAATAAAAGTACTAACAAAAAGAAATCAAAACTTAAGAAAAGACAATAGTTAGTTATAATAAATACCTACATTCAATTAAATGATGTAGGTATTTATTATTAATCTATTGTAACTATTTTGTTTATACTTTCTTGTTCTACAAGTTCACTTTTACTGAAACCCTTTCTAAAATATCTGATTTGCTTATATTTGACTTTATTCATTTCAAAATCTAAAACATCAATTCTATCACCACTATAAATAACAGCTTTTTTACTTCCTTTTAAAAATACATGTATTTCCATAATATCATCTATTAGCTACGTATCAGCTACTCCTTTCTTTATATTCTCACTTTAATTATATAATATTTGCTTTAAGAAGCTAGATATTATATAATATCATCTAAATTATAATTGTAATATATACATTTATCAAGATAAATAAAAGATAAATAATAGTCAACCATTTAGATAATAATGAATATAATATTAATAAAATAGCAATACAAGCATCTTTTTATTGAAAACCTATTATAGATTTACTTCTAAAGGAGATAAGATTATGATATGTAAAGAGTATTTATTGGATACTAATATAGTAATAAAGGTGTGGAATAAATATCCTACCCTACTGGATACTATTGAAAATATAAAATCTGTTGATTTTAAAATTTCGAAGGACATAGCAGGGGAATTATCAGTAAAAGAATATGTAAAATTCAATGAAGATTTTGTACTCTCAAATAAATTTTTGAAATTATTAGGACATATCATTACTAATAATGAGACATCTTCTGATTTTATAAACGAAAATTTACCAAATGATTTTATTAAATATCAACAAGACAAAAATATATATTTAGTTAATGGAGATAAAATTTCAATAAATGATTATAGTTTAATTGACATTTGTCAAAAAAATAAAGAATATATCCTTGTAACTGATGATAAAAAGTTAATTCGAAGTGCAAGAATTATATTAAATTCTTCAAGAGCACTAAACTTTCAAGAATTTCTAGATGATTTAAGAGATTTAGATGTGCTACAATAAAATATTATTGTAAGAGACTGTACCTTTATGGATTACAGTCTCTTATGTTCTTTTTAACAATTACTTAGTAATGATAGTCTATATAGGTATTAGAACTTTTATTATAAGAATTTATAATACCTACTTAATATTTTTTTTCAAATATTGGTTAAATCTAAAACTCCATAACTTATAAGTTTTTGGACGTTTTTCACTAACTACTGATAAAAATTCATCTAGTACTCCTAAGTTATTCAGACCTTTCATTAAATGTCTTGGATAATTTACATTTTTAGAGTAATTATTTTTAGGATCAATTACATTAATCGAAAAATCATCCATTAAGTATAAATCTTTACACCTAATGTCTAGTCTGTTAAATTTAAGCTTAGTAAACTCTTCAATAAGTTTAATTATGTTAAGTGATATTACTTCATTAATACCATGTTTTTTTATATATTTATCAAGACGTTGTCCACCAGCATAATCTCTTACAATGTAGTATGCTCCATGCTCATAAACATTAGGGAAATATTTGCTTTTTCTAGTTTTAACAAAAATATTATATTCTCCCGAACAAACTTTCTTATCTTTAAAAATTTTAATTACTCTTTTGTTAGGAAGCAAATAAACTATCCCATTATGGCCAGACCCTAAAAATTCTGATGTTCTAAGCATTTTTTCAACTTTACTGTTTAATTGAATATAGTAACTTTTGTCTTCATTCATATTATCATCTTCTTTACAATAGATATCACTATATTATATGACAAAGGCTTGTAAGTATTTCCTATATATACAAATGTTATCTTGATTAATATTATAATTAATATTATAATGTTAAGGAATATATATACAATTAATTGAATCACTTTAGTGGATTCTTAAGGAGAGAGATTTGATAATGACAAAAATATTAGATGCTCAGGAATTCATATATAATGGAAATGACTTAGGTGCTGTTTATTCTAAAGAAAATACAATATTTAAAGTATGGGCACCTACCATAGATAAAATATCAGTAATAGTTTATGAATCATTCGATGATTACTTAGGAAAAAAGCATGAGATGATTAAGGTAGAAAAAGGCGTTTGGGAACTTAAACTTATTGGGAATTACAAAAATAAATATTATAATTATTTAGTATTAAATGATGGGATAGAAAGAGAAACGCCAGATATATATACTAAAGGTGCAAGTGCTAATGGTGAAAAGGGCATGATTATTGATTTTCCTTCTATAAATCCAGATAACTGGGAAAATCACAAACGACCTGCAGCAATTAATAGAACCGAATCAATTATATACGAAATTCATATTAGAGATTTTTCATCATCAGAATATTCAGGAATGAAAAATAAAGGGAAATATTTAGCTTTTACTGAGAAAAATACTAAAACGCCTATAGATGTTATTACAGGGCTTGACCATCTCAAAGACTTAGGAATAACCCATGTTCATTTATTACCTGTCTTTGATTTTGCAAGCGTAGATGAAAGCACAGAAGAATATAATTGGGGATACGATCCATATTTATATAATGTTCCGGAAGGGTCATATGCTACGGATGCTCATGATGGTACCGTACGAATTAGAGAATTCAAAACTATGGTCCAAGCCTTGCATGAAAACGGTATTAATGTAATTATGGATGTTGTATATAATCACACTTTTACTAAAATAAATTCTCCGATGGATATCTTAGTTCCAAAATACTATTATAGAACAGATGATTATGGCAACTATACAAATGGTTCAGGTTGTGGAAATGAAATTGCATCCGAAAAACCAATGGTTAGAAAATTTATAGTTGATAGTATTAAGTTCTGGGCTCAGGAATACAAAATAGATGGTTTCAGATTTGATTTGATGGCACTTGAGGATATTGGTACTATGAAAGAGATTGAAAATCAAGCTAAAAGTATTAATTCAAACATTATTATTTATGGCGAACCATGGACAGGAGGGACATCTTTATTACCACAGAATATGCAGATGAAAAAAGGTAGTCAAAAGGGCATGCAAGTATCTGTATTCAATGATGATTTAAGAAATGCATTAAAGGGGGATAGTGATGGGGCCAGTTTAGGGTTTGTTAACGGTGGAAAAGGCTTTGAATTAGAAATCAAAAAAGGTATTGTAGGTGGAATCAAATATAATAATGATATATGCAATTTCACACAAAATCCTGGAGAATCTATAAACTATGTAAGTGCTCATGATAACTTATGCTTGTATGATAAATTTGAGAAAAGCAATCCTCATAATACTCCATTTGAAAGAGAAAAAATGAATAGGTTAGCATTGTCCATAGTGCTTACATCACAAGGAGTTCCTTTTATCCAAGGTGGAACAGAAATATTAAGGACTAAACAAGGAAACCATAACAGTTATAATGCTGGAGACATGATTAATAAAATAAGTTGGAATAGAAAATCTGTGTTTTCAGAAACTTATGAATATATTAAGGGTCTTATTGCTTTAAGAAAAAGTCAAAAGGTTTTGACTTTAGACAATGAAAATGATGTAAGAAATTCGTTGAAATTTCTAGACTCACCTTATAACAGCGTTGCATATGAATTAACTTCAACTTTTGCAGGTAATTATGATAATTTACTTATAATTCATAATGCTAACAATAATGAGATTAAATTTATTATACCAGATACTGATGAATGGATAATTATAGGAAATGAATTCGAAGTAAATGTGTTGGGAGTCTGTAAGGGTGATAAAACATGCCAAAATGAGATAATTGTACCCGCTATTTCTAGCATTATATTATATAAATAGCAAAAATGTTATTTGTGGAACATACAAAGAAGCTACATTTCTAAAAATGCAGCTTCTTTGATTTTATCAAATCATATCACAAAATATTTAATGATTTGATAAAATACTAAAAACTAGGGTTCTATCTCAATATAAGCTATTGCCTTCTTATTAAACAAATATTTTTTGCCCATAGTGTTAACTTCATGGGGCCTGGTGTTTTCAAAATTATAAAACCAGTTTTTAAATAAATCACTTTCAGATTGTTTTAAATCCAATATTTCACTTTCGCCACTAATAAAAGAAATCGTTAACATTTTAGTCACTCCTTTTCAAGTAAATAGTCTCTTAAAGTATATATTCTATACTGAAAAGGAATTTCCTCTTTTTTTAACACTTTTTATTTCAAAATATTATGATAATATATACTATAGAAATAATCTCCAGTATTCATTTTAAATTCAAAATTATACGTATACATTTATAAAAAAAAGAAACCTTCACTAGAGCTGTAGTAGTGATAGATTTGCTTTTTTATTATTAGTCTAGACATTCCAAACATTCATTTATTACATCTTCTGTAATTTCAAATACGTATTCTGTTCTCATTTAGGCACCTCCTTAATAGTATATGGGTACACAAAAAATATTAATTGTAACTCATATAATGTGATTTAAATTCATGTTATAACAAACGATATGTTATAAGTGTTATCAGTACGTTATTCAACAAAATTTTAATAAGGGATTCATTAAGAAATTTTCGAATGAAAAGGGTAAGAATTTAAGCGTGGGTTTTTAAAATTCGTGTCTTCTCTTTTGTTAAGTGATTTAATGATCCAATTTTTAATGCATTAGTACGTATTAGATAGCTTGTAAATATTTCATTGTTACTAGGTAACTTTTTAAGTATATAACATTTTAAGAAAAAATGCAAGGAAAATTTTGAATTAAAATAAAAATCTATGATTCGTTTATGATAATGTCTTAGTATACCATTTTTGATTATGTCCCAAACAAACAAAAATATAGTATAGAATATACCTCATAATAATGTATAAATGGGGTGTTCATAATCAGAAAGGTAGACTTAAATATGAAAGAAGATTTTAAATATCAAATCATAAAAAAATTAGTAGAAGTTAATGGTAATAAGAAAGCTGCTGCTCTTCGTATCGGGTGCACTGTTAGACATCTGAATCGTATGATTGCAGGCTACCGTTCTAATGGTAAGGAATTCTTTATCCATGGGAATAAAGGCATCAAACCTATTCATACCATTTCAGAAGATATTAGGTGTATGATTATAGATCTATATAAAACTAAATATCACGAAGCAAATTTTACCCATTATGCTG
>NZ_JAHLDM010000014.1:0-122336 GCF_018861295.1 Clostridium estertheticum
AAGCAAGCGTGATAATACAAGAAAATAAAGAGGAACTCTTAGCAGAATTTTATGAAAAGTATGTAGCTAATAGATGGATTAATGATTTCCTCAAAATTGATGAAATATATAAAAGTGATAATGATGTTATAGATGCAAATTTAGTTTCAGCATTTAATGAAGTATGTAAACAGGCTGTAGATCTTCAAGAAAAACAATTAAAAGGAGAAATAAGGTATATATATTTTTCTCTTCTTAGAACTAGTCTTCTTGAAAATAAAGGAGAATATAGGGTTGATTTATATGATGAAAATTGGTTTTTAGATAAGCAGGAATGTTTTATTAATATAGATCTGAATTTTATTTTCGCTTCAATTTTTAAGTACATGGAAGAACTCAAGGAAAAGAAAAAAGAATATGGAAGAAGTATAACTGATATGGATATAGAAAGTATGATTTTTGATGAAACTGATAAATATCATGTTTTAGCAGTAGAATTTTTAAAAGGACTTATAGAAAAATTTATAGGAACACCTTCTTATGAAAAGATGAAGAAAGCAGAAGATATCAGGATATTTGTTGGAGAATATATGGATGAGGCAGAGATAATATATCCTGAAGAAAAATAATTAAAAAGGAGAAAGCATGGATTATTTTTTATTAAAACAAGATGAAAGATATACAAATACGCCAAGGCTTATAGATGTATTTAAGAAAATTAACATGAAAAATCTTAATCTTCTAAATGCTCATAAAATTGAAGACATGATAATATTTAATGTGAATGCAGATGATAATTGTGAATTTTTAGATGTTTTAGATAGTCAATTATTTTTGATATCAGATGAAATGAAAAAAATCATTGAAAAATATGATAGTGATATTTTGTTTATTAGCTTACCACTTATTGAGGGATTACATGATAGACAAGAAAATTATTCTTTACCTATATTTGAAGAAATAGAAGCCCTAAGTGATAAAACAGAACTAGGTTTAGATAAGAGAATAATTAAAAACATAATCCTAAGTAAAGAGAAGATTCAAGGCAAAAAGATATTTAGAATAAAAGAAAGTACAAAACCATTGATAGTAGTAAGACTTGATGTTGCTGAGAGTCTTTTAAGACGCGATTTTAAAGGAATAAAACTTGAGAGATTACAGGTGGAGGAAATTTAACGATATTTTAGAAAGAAAGACTCCTACTTATATAAGGGAGTTACATTCTATAATATTACAGCTTCGAAGAAGATGCTTTAAATAAGGGAAGTGAAACAATATGAGCGACGGAGATAAGTATTATATAGTAAGAGGCGCAAAAATGAGATGTGACAAAGGTACGCATGCAAGAAAAATAAATCTACCTGAAAGTCATGGAGCATATGCAACAGAAAAACCTATGATGAATAAAAGCGATAATGTGGTAAATAAAAATATTAGTTACTTTGGAATTTGCAGGGAATGCAAGGAAGGTGAAGATATTTATTTAATTGGTGAAGATGGAAAGCAACTTCCACCAGGGAAAAAGTGTCTTGTGAAAATATTAGGGGATTGGATGAAGGTAAAAGAGGATACATTGGTTGATGGGAAACCAGCACTTACAGCAGAATCTGTGCTTATATGTTCTTTACATCAAGGAAAAATAAAATTCGTGATTACTTAGAAATACAAGCACTTACATCAAGTTTTGAATTGGACGTAAAAGAAAAAAGCAGATCATTCCAATAAATTGCTACCTAAGCTATAAAATGTTGACAATTGCTTCTATATAATGTAATATTAGCAAATGTACATTATATAGGGGGAGATTACTTGAAATTATTAAAAAAAGCACTTTCAGTATCAACAATTTTTATTTTATTAACTCTAATACTTGTGGGGTGTTCCGCAAAACAAAAGGCAGTTATTGCTGAAAAAAACACATTAGAGTTTGGTTCTTTTGCAGGAACTAAGTATACACAACCAACTTTTGGGATGTCACTAAATATTCCAGAAAAGTGGAGTGTAATGGATGACAAAACACGAAATTCATTATACAATGCAGGTATGAAAGCCATTGCTAAAGATGAGGCAGCTAAAAAAACATTGGATTTATCAAAAGAAAAATCTGTGTTTATGTTTTTTGTTTCACAAAAACATTATTCCGCAAATGTGCCTTCAGGATCAAACATTATATTTCAGACAGAAAATCTTGGATTAGCAGGAAATGTAGTAGTAAAAACAGGTAAAGAATATCTTGAAATTACTAAAACTAATATGAGTAAATTAACTAATATGAAATATACTTTTGAGGATACAAAGGCTGAAAAAATCGCAGGTAAAGATTTTTATACTTTAAAAGCAGCAATCACTTTAAAGAACGGTGCTAAAATTAATCAAACATATTATTGCTATATTGATAAAGGATATGCATTGACTTTTATTAATACATACTCTGGAGATAAACAAGCAGATGCTGACCTGGATAGTATAATGAAATCAATGAAATTTAATTAAATTTTGGTGATAAGAATAACTAGAATAAATATTTAATAAAAACACCCACCTATGGCAATAATACCAAAGGTAGGTGTTTTTATCTTGCCCTTACTATTTCTATCATTAACATAATTGATAATATACCAATTTTATGGTATATTGTAAGAGTGACATTATTGATGCAAAATTAATGTATCATAAGTAATGGTGTTTTCTATTTGGAGGTTTATTAATGAAAATCGGAACAGTTAAATGGTTTAATACAGTAAAAGGCTTTGGATTTATTGAAATTGAAGGCGAAAAAGATGTTTTTGTTCATATATCCGCAATTCAAGGTAATGAATCAGAAAAAAGTCTAGAAGAAGGTCAAAAAGTTAAATTTGAAACAGAAGAAGGACCTAAGGGACTTCAAGCAATTGAAGTTACTGCAATATAAATAATTTATAGCACAAAAAGCCGCCTTTATTAAGGTGGCTTTTTGTATTTTAAAAAATAAAGAATAATTTTAAAGTTAAATCAATGAATAAAAAGTCTGTTTTATAAAATACTAAATATAGTTATATAGGGTAGAAATCGAAATTATTTTTGGTTATCTATAACATAAAATTATAGGGAGGTAGCAAAATGTCTAGAAGAGTATTAGTACCAGAAGCAATGGGAAAACTTCAAAAGTTTAAGATGGAAGTAGCAAATGATATGGGACTAGATAATATTCAAAATAACAATGCAGATATGGGAGATGTGCCTAGTAACATTGTAAATAAAATAAAAAATTCAGGTAATGTTGGTGGAGAAATGGTGAGACGAATGGTAGAAGCAGCAGAAAAAAATATGGTTGATAAAATATAAAAAAAAGATGGCTAATTAAAGTAGCCATCATCTTTCATTTTCTTAGGAGCAAAAATTAGAATATATATTGTTCACCAGGTTTTCTGCAGAATAATGTAACATCACTAATCTCAGGTTGCTGAGTAATAAATCTTGTTATTCTTTCTACTCCAAATCCAGCTCCTGCAGTTTTAAATATCTCTCCTTGTTTTGCAAGCTCAATGTAATATCTAAATGCCTTCTCATCAGTTGCAAGTTCTCTCATCCTCAAAAGTATTCTATCTAGTTTAAATTCTCTTTCTCCTCCACTTAAACCTTCACCAAATCCTAATGGCCAAATAAGGTCGTAATTTCTATAAGTACCTAAGTTATCTAAATCTTCTGCATCATAGAATTCTCTTTTATGGTTTGTTAAGAAGAAAGGTTCTGTAGCAGCTTTTGATGCTTCTGCTTCGAAATCATCGCCATATTTTGCTTGCATCTCATCTGTTGTATATTTTTTAAATGGTCCAGTTATATTTAAATGATCTGTACCAACACCAAGTCTTGTTAATTCTGGAATACAGTTTTCTTTTACAAATTTAAATATGGCAGTTATGATTTCTTCTATGAATTTAAGTATATCTTCCATAGTTTTTTCTTTAAATTCAAAGTCTACTTGAGTAAATTCAAATAAATGTCTCGAATCACCTCTAGTTGCTTTTTCGAGTCTTATATTTGGAGATACGATATAAAGGCTATCAATATCTGCGTTTAACATGGTCATTTGTTTGTGGAATATCATTGATTTCATAACATTGAAAGTTTGATTGTTATAACTTATTTCACATTCCTCAACGCTATGGTTTAAAGTATCTGTAATGGGAGACATCATAAGAGGTAATATTCTAGTTATTCTTCTCTTATACATAAATTCATCTACAGCTTTTAAAATTGACTGTTGAACGAATAATATATCTTTTATTTTTTTATTTTTAATTTTAGCCACCGCTACATCCAATAATTTTTTTTCTGCTTTTATTAATTCTGTCATTGTAATTCCCCCTGATAAATCTTTATTTTTGTTTGATCCATTGATAATATAATAATACTTTTGATAACTTATTGCAATATATTTAATGAATATTTATTATATTTATCAAATTGTGAATTTGCAAGTGTATTTAGTATGATATTATTAAAGAAATAAATTTATTTGCTGTTTTTTTGCTAATTTGTTAATTGATTTGATATAATGATATAAAGTATACAATATTGTTGATTTTAGGTACATATAATAATTTATTAGGAGCTGATGGTATGGATTTAAATGTTCCAGGTTTAGATGAATTAGACTATCAAATATTAGAAATCTTAATTAAAGACTCTAGAATACCTTATCTTGAAATCGCAAGGAATTGTCATGTAAGTGGTGGTACAATTCATGTTAGAATGAATAAAATGCAAGAAATGGGATTAATTAAAGGGGCAAGGCTTATATTAGATACAAGCAAACTTGGATATGACGTATGTTGTTTTATTGGAATTTATCTTAACAAGGCATCTTCATATCCAGATGTATTAGAACAATTGAAAGAAATAAAAGAAATAGTAGAGCTACATTACACAACAGGTGCATATTCTATTTTTATTAAAGTCATGTGCAAGAGCATTTCTAATCTACAGGACTTACTTATGAATAGGCTTCAGGTGATCTCAGGAGTACAAAGTACAGATACATTTATAACCTTGTCTCAACCTATAGACAGAAATATATCTTTTTGATATATTTTTAACAATAAGCATGTCAAATCACTTGATACACTTTCATAATGATGTTATATTAGTATAATAAGGTACTTGTATATTTATAAATAATAAAAGATTGGAGTGATGAAAATGGAATTTAATTTTAATGAAGGTTTGAAATCTGTTATTGAGCAGATAGTAGGAAAAAGTGATACAGCGAATTCTTATGGATCAGGGGATTTAGATGTTTATGCTACGCCTGCTATGACAGCTCTTATGGAGAATGCAGCAAAAAATGGTGTTAAAAAGGAACTGCCCGTTGGATATACAACAGTTGGTATAGAAATTAGTGTTAAGCACATAAAGCCAACGCCTGTTGGAGTTAAGGTTAGGGCTGAGGCGATACTTGAAAAGGCAGAAGGTAAAAAATTAACATTTAAAGTAGAAGCATTTGATGATATGGGTAAAATAGGGGAAGGAACTCATATAAGGTATGTGGTAAAAGCAGAAGAATTTATTAAAAAAATAGTACGTTAAATTATTTTATCTATTAAACAATGATCTAAATTAAAGAATTACATATTTTAAAGTAATTTTAAAGTAATTTCAGGTAACTCGCGGTAACGTAAAAAGCACTCTTCTAACTAAATTGTTAGTGAGAGTGCTTTTGTAAATTTTTGAATACATAAATATGTAAGTTGAGTTAATAATAAATATAAGAAGAATATGACTAAAAAATTAAATCCATAACTGAAGAGGCTACTTCCGAGCCATTAATCAGGATCACTATTTTGTGTTCTCCTGGGTAATGTTTTCTTGTAGTGAGTTCTACCCATTTGTGTATTTTGGTTCCAGTAAGACACTGTCCTCCAGTCACTATTTTATCAGACAAAAGAAATAATTTACAGGATGTTTTTCCTCTTGATCGTACAAAATAAATTCCATATTCAATTCGTATATGTATAGGGTCACCTTCACGAATGCAAAGTTCATATTTGATTTTACAACTTTCACCAATTTTTAGATTAGGTGGATCTATAGACAAAGTAGCCCATCTGGTAATATGTCTATCTATAGATTCACCATATCCAAATAACTTCATTATTTCTGGATTTGCTTTGCGAATCAATGTTCTAGAGCCATGTCTTAGTATCCAGTCAGTATACTTATTTATTCCTTTTAAACGTCTTACTGTTTCCACAATTACAGAAGGATTATCTTTTGAAATGTCATTTAAATTGTTAGCAACACTCTTACGCACATAAATAGAAGGGTCTTCTACTAGTTGATTAAGTACAGATAATACCATAGTGGGATCATTCTTAAACATAGTAAGTGCCATTCCCCAGGGAAGACGCGGACGACAGCCTTCACTTGCGAGCCTTCTTACATGTTCATTATTGTCTTTTGACCATTCTAGCATTTTAACTATCATCCGATCTGGATCAGACATAATAAACGGTCTTACTGCAAATTCAGAGGAGGATCTAATAGTAAATCGTTTAAGAGCTAACATAGAAAGTTCCCAATTCTCATCTGATAAACCATACACGCAAACAAAGTTTGGAAAAAACAGGTATGGAAATCCAACGCAATACTCATCAATTTTAAATAGTATTTCCAATGCTTCGTCATATTTTTTGGGTAAAAAGACCCCAAGGGTTTTAGTAATTCGGTCCATCCTCTCCATTAGTTTTAGCTCATCCCAAGTATCATCTATTATAGTTGCTATAAATCCATTAATATCAAAAGAATTATAGACATTATATATTTGCTCACCAAATTGCTGTAGGAATTCTTTGTTATACATATTTTTTAAAGCTTTTGCCATATCTTATTCCTCCTTTTTAACTATATACCATTATTATAACAATCATAACTTGACAACTGTGAATAATATTAATGTTTTTAAATATTAAATGAATTAAATTTAGGCATATTAGGCAAACTATTTTATATGAAGATTAATAAAGAGAGGAAGGTTCATATGACTGTTGGTTCTAAAGTAAAACAAACAGTAGCTTCTCTAAAAGGATGTGAAGCTACTTTAAGATTATATTCATTACAGGAGCGAGATAAAGAAGCTAGGCTCATTTATAAAGAAGCATTTGAGGAAATAAGTAAAATAAAAACAAGTTTAGAAAAAAGAGTAAGCTCTATAGAATTTGAAGAGCCACAATACAAAGGTAATTGAGTGAGGTGAGATAATGAATAGTTGGCTTATAATATTATTCAACTCAATAATATTATTTTTTTTAACGTTAGTTGTTACAAGATTTATGAAAAAAAGAAACTTATCTAAAGTTACTCCATTCGAGTTTATTTCGTATGTAGTTATTGCTCTTATAGTTAGTTTAATTTCATTAGACATCATTGCAAACATCTATTTTGGACTAACGGCACTAGCTGTTTGGTCACTGATGCCTATTATTTTAGACTACGCCTCCATGAAAAGTAAATGGATTTACAACATGATAAATGGTAAGGAAAGAGTATTAATTAAGGATGGCAAGGTTATGGAAGATAACTTAGCTAAAGAAAGAATGACTGGGCAGGAGTTTCTACAAGAATTACGTTCTAAAAAATCATTTAATTTAGCGGATGTTGAGTTTGCTGTTATGGAAACAACAGGGGATATAAATGTTAGTTTAAAAGCTGATAAAAAGCCTGTTACCTCACATGATTTAGGAATAAAAGTAGCATCAAGGTCGGAACCGCAGACAGTTATATTAGATGGAAATATATTAAATGAAGGTCTTACCAATAGTGGACTTAATCGAAATTGGCTTGAGATTCAATTGGAAAATAAGGGAGTAGTACTTGATAATGTCTTTATTGCTGAGGTAGATTCCTCCGGTGACTTATATTTGGATCTCTTTGATGATGTTATACAAGTTCCAAAATCGCAGAATAAAGAGATGTTATATGCTAGTATTCAAAAGAGCCAGGCAGATCTTATGACTTTTGCATTAGAGACTAAAAATGAATCAGCAAAATCTATGTATTTAAGAAATGCTGGAGAATTAGATAAAGTCATGAAAAAATTAGAACCATATTTATTACGTTAGAAGGTGAAATAATGTCCAATATGAAAAAGAAAAAATTAACCCCAACAGAGCAAAAGTATGATGCGCTTGTAAAAAGCATAGAACCCAAAAGACCTATTTTAAAAAATTGTGTTAAAGCTTTTTTTGTAGGCGGTATTATATGCTCTATTGGCCAAGGGTTGCAGTCCATTTTTATAACATATTTTAATTTTAATGAAAAAACATCAGTTGGTCCGACTTTAGTAGTTTTAATTTTTGCTGCAGCTTTACTTACTGGACTTGGAATTTACGACCATCTTGGACAATGGGCTGGAGCTGGGTCTGCTGTTCCAATTACAGGATTCGCCAATTCAATAGCTTCTGCTTCAATTGAACATAGAAGTGAAGGATTTGTACTTGGTGTAGCTGGAAATATGTTTAGACTTGCTGGAGCAATCATTGTTTTTGGAGTTTTTTCTGCTTTTGTTGTAGCTACAATAAAAATCACAATAAAATGGTTGGGGGCGATGTAGTTGCTTAAAGGACATCAATCATGGATATTTAATTCTAAACCTATAATATTAGGCTCTGCAGCAGTTGGTGGGCCATTCGAAGGTAATGGTGCACTAGCCAGCGACTTTGATATAATTCATGAGGATTTATGGGTTGGACAGGATAGCTTTGAAAAAGCGGAAAAGGTTATGCTAGAACATGCTTGTGCAAGAGCAATAGAAAAATCAAATATAAAAAAAGAGGATATAAATTTTTTTATAAGCGGGGATTTGATGAATCAGATCACATCTAGTAGTTTTGCGGCGAGGACATTAGGAATGCCATATTTGGGAATTTTTGGTGCGTGTTCTAGTTCAATGGAAGGATTAGCATTAGCTGCTCAATTAATAGATAGTAAGTCAGCTAAATACGTTATGGCATCTGCAAGTAGCCATAATGCAACTGCAGAAAAACAATATAGATATCCTACAGAGTATGGTGGTCAAAGACCTCCAACTGCTCAATGGACAGTAACTGGGGCTGGAGCTGCAGTACTTTGTGGCGAAGGAGTTGGTCCTAGAGTAACTTCGGCTACCATGGGAAGAGTAATAGATATGGGGATATCAGACCCATATAACATGGGAGCTGCTATGGCACCGGCTGCCGTAGATACTATAGAGGCGCATTTTAGAGATTTAAATATTGATGATTCATATTATGATTTAATTGCCACTGGAGATTTAGGCAAGGTAGGACACGAAATTGCTATCAGTTTATTAAAAGATCATGGTATAGAAATGATGCCTAATATATTTACCGACTGTGGACTTTTAATATATAAAAAAGATCAGCCAGTTTTTTCGGGTGGTAGTGGTTGTGGGTGCTCAGCTACTGTAACATATGGGCATTTTCTTAACCGTATGCGTAAAGGGGAATTAAAGAGGATATTGATTGTTGCAACTGGTGCATTAATGTCTCCGATATCCTATCAACAAAAGGAAAGCATACCTTGTATTGCTCATGCAGTTTCCATAGAAATGTAAAAAAAGAGGTGTGAGTTTATTTATGGAAAAATTTATTTTAGCATTTATAGTAGGTGGTCTAATTTGTGTCATTGGCCAACTTATAATGGATATTTTAAAGATTACACCTGCACATACTACATGTACGTTAGTTGTGATAGGAACAATATTAGGCGGGCTTGGACTATATGATCCTTTGGTTAAAATTGCAGGAGCAGGTGCATTTGTACCAATAAGTAGTTTTGGAAATACACTTGTAGCAGGAGCTCTAATAGATGCAGAGCAAACAGGATTTATAGGAGTATTTACTGGCGTTTTTAAGGCGGCGAGTTCTGGAATATCTGCTGCAATAATCTTTGGCTTTATTGGTGCAATAATATTTAAGCCCAAGGGGTAATCATCTCTGCAAGAGCTATTATATATATTTAAAGGAGGTGAAAACATGACTGTAGGAACACAAATGCAACAAGCAATTGCTGGAATACAAAGCGCTTCAGCTACAATGAAGACTTTTTCTCTAGAAACAGAGGACGAGAAAGCGAAAAATGATTTTGAACAAATCGCAGTACAACTTGATTCTGCTATGGATATTTTAAAAGGAAGACAAAAATATATTCAGAATCAAGAACCTCAATATTAATATTAATTTTTACATATATAGTAAAAATTTTTATGAGATATAAAGTTACAGTGCTTAAAACAAATTAAGATGAGTCAAAAGGCTAGAACATTATGTTCTGGCCTTTTGATTTTTATTTTTAACATTATTCATTATCAATTTCATAAATGTTTCAGGGGTTACTATTGCAACTTTAGGATTTTCTTTTAATTTATTTACTACTGTTTCAATATTGCTAAGGTCTTTGCTCCAAGCATGAACATAAACAAAAGTGTAACTATTAGAATTATTAATATCCACTTTACCAGAATCAATTCGATGACTAATATTTTTAATAAGTTCATCTTCACTTTCAATATTATCCCAAAGTAAATCTCTACAAGAAACTATGGGTTTATTATTTGACCAAATAATCTCCCCGTGGTAGTTGTCGTGTTTATGATAGTCAAGATAAAATAATCCGTGTATATTAGGTTTTATAGTAAACCTATCCCAAAGTTCGTTATTATGAAAAGAAGAGCCGTCAATAATTGATACATATTTCTCATCTACTTTTTCCATATAATCATTTAATCTATTAATATATATAGATAGTGATTTCTTATCAAATTTACTTGGGTACATGTAGCCGTTCCCAGATGGTGGTACTATAAAATAGTCATTGGTAGATCCATGAGATGCACTTTCATAATATAGTTTAAATACGGTAGGGGCAAGATAATATAAAGAGGGGCTTAATGACCAACCTAAATTGAATTTTCCTTTATAAGGGGAACCATACCATTTATGAGAACCATAATTAGTTCCAAGATCCCACTGCTGATTATCTCCATCAGACATAATAAATGTTACATGATGAACATTTTCTTTAGTAAGTATTTTAACTGATGTTTTTTGATTCATAGGTAATGAAGGAAATGAACTTAATACAGTTAAATTATAAGACCAATCTGCAGCAACCATACTAACACCATATTTCGAAGTTGTACTTACATTAATAAATTCATCAGGGCCCCAACCTAGGCAAATGGAGTCCTTATCTAGGGCTGAAAATATTTTATCTCGTAGGGTTGTGACGTCAATTTTATCTTCATAAAAAATTAGAGATTTGCTCATTATGCCATAGTCTCTTAATGCACAAGATTTGTCTGGTGATAACTGAATTACTATGGAATGATTTAGACCAGAGTTCCATAAATTATCGAAGGCCCAGCTCTCAGCAGTATTTCTACAGTCGCCTATAATCTTTGTAATTCCATAGATTCGTGTTTTGCCTTGGATAACTTCATCAATCGCAATGCAATTATTTAAGGAGGCAAGTGAACAAGCATTATTTATTGAAGGATCTTTTAGTGTTTTATTATTGTAAAGCACATATCCATTAATATAATCTTTAAATACGTCTAATAAGCGCCACGGATCTGAGACATTTTCGTATGGAATTCCATATTCTTCTTTTAAATTATCAAGCCATGTTTGATAATCAGGTTGTGAGTAACTAAGCGTATATATTTGAATAGATGATTGTTTATTAACAATTCCTTGAAGGGTAGCTATCATTGCTGCTTCAGCTGGCGTCATTGCATTTTGAGATATAACATATAAGTAAGTTGGAGTTATAGGATTTTTTATATAATTATTAGTATCTAGATTTTTTCTAAATTCACTCCATTTAATAAAACTCATTACTATTTTTCCTACAGTATTTATAAAAATTATTTAAGAAGTTAACTCTTTCATTATTATTAAAAGACTTGATATGACTCTCATCAAAATTAGCTAATAGTAATTGTCGTTCTATAATGTCTTCAGCTGTAACTTTGGCTGAATTTTTGATCATATCATACATAATCATGAAGGTAGTGGTCCTACCTATACCTTGTTTACAGTGAAAATGAAACCAACTGTTTTTAGGCTGTGATAGTACAAGCGCTACAAAGTAATCAACCATATCATCTTTAGGTATCTTACCATCGGTAACGGTAATGCGGTTATAGGATAATGATTTAGAATTAACAAGATATTGTTCATCTTCGACTTTTGTTGGAATTATAGTTATATTTTTATGATTATAAAATGTAATAGGGACATTTAGTTTTATATTACTTAGTTTGTTGTATTCATCAAGTAATACTTGATTTTTAGTTAGGCCTATGTTAGCATCATTTTTTGCATTAGCCCAGCTAACAGGTAACCCATTAATAAATCCGTGTGATTCTTGTCTTAGGTCAATGAAGGTAATTGGTAATGATGTGTTTATACTATTTATTACAATAGGTAAATTATCCTTTGAAAATTGTTGACTGCCAGAAATGTTTAATGTGTTTAGTCCATTAAGATTTAAATTTTTATTGTTTTGCGTATTTAATAAAGTTGATGACTTACGAAAGTTTTTTGGTATGTTATAGTAATTTTGAGAATCTAAAACAAGATTTATACTATCGTTGAGCTGTACATTTCTATTGAACATAATCATATTATAAAAATAGGGGCACTGGTACATATATATCCTCCATAAAAAATAGTTTTCAATATATATTATGTATATATAACTGCTTTGTTACTAAGTGCAGTTTTATATGTATAATTAAAGTATTTGAATATATGAAATATTAAAATGATATTCAGGCAGACAGTTATAAAAGAATATAGTAGTATATATTATAAAGAAACTAAAAATCGAGGTGGTAATATTAATAACATATTTTATTATGAAACAATAATTGGGAAAATAGGAATTGTTGAGAATGGTATAGCTATAACTCAGATGAATTTTGCTCGAAAAATGCCTGAAGGTATAAATATTAATGAGACTGTTTTGCTGAAAAAAGCAAACATGCAACTTCAAGAATATTTTTCTGGAAAAAGAAAAATATTTGATTTACCGCTTGCTCCTAGTGGGACAGAATTTCAGCAAAAAGTATGGAGTTCACTGCTAGAAATCCCTTATGGAAAAACTAACAGTTATAAGGATATAGCAAAAAATGTTGGTAATATAAATGCAGCTCGTGCAGTAGGAATGGCAAATAGTAAAAATCCGATTTTTATATTAATCCCTTGTCATCGTGTCATTGGTGCTAATGGTAAATTGGTTGGTTATGCAGGTGGGTTGAGTGTGAAAGAAAAACTTTTAGAAATAGAAAAACAAAATGAAAATAACTAATTTAAGGTATATTCCCTAGGGTAAAAAGAAAGTGATACGAGAATTTTATTACATCGATGGTATAATGTTGGAGATGCTGTATGAAAATAGATTTGAGATGAAGAAGAGGATAGCGACAATGGTTTTTATGAGGAGTTAGAATTATCCTCAGTGGAACTAAAGGCAATAAAATATAAAACGGATTTTATAACAAAATTATGAATCAATCATATCAATCAGAGGCGACCAAGTGGAAATGTAACTTATTGACTTTGGAAAGACAACAGATTAATGTATACTGAGCTTGGATATACATTTACAAAGTAACAAAGATAATAAATTTGAACACATTTAAGCAATGTTATTATGGTGTTAGATATATCAGTGACAGTTAGGGGGGTAATATATTATTCAGGTAAAAAATTAAAGCATAGAATTGTTACTAAAAATGAATATATTAGGAGGAAAACTAATGAAAAGGTCAATAAAAGTCATTATAGGTTTATCAGTTATAGGACTACTTATTGTAATAGGGGTTATATATAAAATACTTTCACCGTCGCTGTCAGCAGAGAATGCCAAATCTACAATAGGGACACCGGAGCAGGTAGCAGACCAGAGAATTTTAGATGCTAAAATAATAGCAGATAAGAAAATAGTAGATGCAAAAATAATAGCAGATAAAAAATTGTCAGATGCAAAGGCAATTGAGGACCAAAAAACATCAAATACTAAGTCACAAAGTGAGTTACCTAAAGAAGTTGAATATAAAAAGTATCTTAATGCAAAGTTTTTATGTTCGATTAAGTATCCTAGTGAACTAAAAGTAGTTAAAGAAACTGCTAATGGGAATATGCTTAAATCCGATGATGAGAGTATATCACTTCAGATTTATGGAACTAACAATATATCACACGATACAGTTGATTCAATATACAACAAAGCTATAAAAAACAATGATATGTATTATAAAGTAAAAAATGGCAATTGGTTTGTAATATCTTATATCGAGGGCGACAAAATAGTATACCAAAAGAAAGTAGTTGGAAAAGGTTCAATTGATACTTTTATTTTTAAATTTCCAACTAATCAAAAGAATAAATATACTAAAGTTGTAGAAATGATTGAAAAAAGTTTTAAAGCTTCGTCAACTGACAAAGCTCATTAGTAATATGAAAAAATTTAAGTAGTGATTACTCTCTGCTTAAATTTTTACTTTGATCAAAAAAATTTATAAAAAAGATTTAAGTAGTCTTAATATTTTTTACTATTCGTAAATCTTCTCTATACTTACTTCGTAATTCCCTTCAGGGGCTAAAACTGTGCATTTCTCTCCAAGTGCCTTTTTATAGATTGCAATTCCAAGTGGTGATTCAATACTTATATTCATAAGGTCTGGATTGGTCTCTACTGTGGATACTAAGCGTACTTTTACAATATCATCTGTATCAAGAAATTTAATGTCAGCCTGACCACCAAGACCTAAGTGTTCATCACTGCTCTCGTCATCTACTACTGTAGAGTTTCGAAGCAATTCTTGTACTGCAATTATTCTATCATTATTAGTAGCTTCCTCATCTTTAGCTGCATCATATTCTGCATTTTCACTTAGATCGCCATGCCCCTTTGCTTCTTTAATTGCTGCCGTTATTTCTCTTCTTTTTTCTCCGGTTCGTAGGGTTAATTCTTCTTCTAATTTTATTACCCCACTAGGTGTTAATATTGTACTTTTCATATTTTTTCACTCCTAACAAATTTTCCATTTATAATGGTATTAGACATACATAAAGAATTATTATATCACATTTTTAGCTAATATAATAAATTCCATATCTAAGTTAATGAATATTTAAATATTTTTATATCTATAATACTATAAATAAAGGCTAAACTTTATTGTAATTTATTTTTTTTGTGCTATAATAGATTTATAGATAATAATAACTATTAAGAAATATTAATTTTTATATAAAAACTATGGTTAATAAAAATGGAGGGATAATAAATGTCAATTTATGATTTTAATGCAATTACAATAGATGGGGAAGAGGTTTCTCTAAAACAATATAAGGGAAAGGTACTTATTATAGTTAATACGGCAAGCAAGTGCGGATTTACTCCACAATACAAGGGCTTAGAGAAGCTTTATGAGCAGTACAAGGACAAGGGCTTTGAAATATTGGGTTTTCCAAGTAATCAATTTGCAGCTCAGGAACCTGGTGAAAGTAGTGAAATAAAAAATTTCTGTGAAATTAATTATGGAGTGAGTTTCCCATTGTTTGAGAAAACTGATGTAAGGGGAAATAATGCTCATCCGATTTTTAAATACCTTACAGAAAAAGCAAAATTCAAAGGATTTGATTTGAATCAGCCTAATGAAAAAAAATTTAATGATATGCTTGAGAAAAAATTCCCAGAATTACTAGTAGGAGATTCAATAAAATGGAATTTTACAAAGTTCCTTATTGGTAGAGATGGTAATGTAGAATATAGATTTGAACCAACAACTACACCAGAAGATATATCAACAGACATTGAAAAATTGCTTGGAACAGCAACTGGAAGCGATGTAACTAATAAAGAAATTTATACTGGCGAAGATGATGAAGAGGTTTTAAATTGTGAAGGAGGACCTTGTAACTTCGTATATGATGATAAAAATGAAAATTAGTAAGGAATAGATATATACTTATGGTTAAGTTACTTATTTTGACTTATTCATAAAAACTATAATGTAGAATAGGCAAAATTATAATATATACAAATATAAAAATAATTTTAAAGAAATGAATGGAGAAGTAAAGTGTAATTTACATCTCTAAACATTTCTTTATTTTTTTGTATAGTTTTTTTAATGAGACAATGCTAGTCGACAACAAACGACAAAAAACGATTAGTGTGTTAATATAAGGATAGACTTCGAATGTTAGAAATATAGTATAGTTACCGATAATATTATATAAAACAATAAATATTTAAAAAAGGAATGGTTTTTTGATAAATATATGTATTTTAAAAATATGTTCATTATTAAATAAGATGTTAAAAAAGAAAAGAAATAAGATTTGTTTAGTTAGTTTTCCAGATTTTTCTGATAACTGTATGGCTGTATTCAATTATATAATTAAAGAAAATTTGACTCAATATGAAATTGTGTGGTTAGTAAATGACTTATTTATTCCAGATAAAATTAGTGAATTACAACTTTCATTTAAGGTTAAGGTTGTAAAAAAGAATTCTCTTTTGGGGTTATTAAATTATATGACTTCGAAGTATATATTTTATACTCATACACCTTTTAAGGGGGTAGAAAATCTTAAAAAGCAAATTGTAATTAATTTATGGCATGGTATGCCACTTAAAAACATAGGATATCTAGACAATAAAGATGAGAAGAATATTCCTCATTTTACATATACTATAGCTACATCTGATGAATTTCAAAATGTCATATCCAAGGTTTTTGGGGTAAGTAAGAGTAAAGTATTAATTACTGGATTACCTAGAAATGATGAAATAAATAAGTTTAAAAATATATTATCTAAATTAAAGATAAATGGGGAAATTTATAATAAGAAAATATTATGGATGCCGACATTTAGAAAATCAGTTATGGCAGAAATACGAAATGATGGTAAACACAAAAATAGAAAATTACCGTTATTATCTAATGAAGAATTAGAAGAGTTTAATAAATATTTAAGGGATAATAATGATTTACTTGTAATTAAGTTACATCCTATGGATTATCTTAAAAAAAAGGACTTTAGTAAATTAAGTAATATTAAGATAGTTACAAATTGTGATTTTAAAAATATAGGTGAGCAACTATATTCATTATTTCAAGAATTCGATGCTTTTATTACCGATTATTCATCAGTCTATTTTGATTTTATGTTGCTTAATAAACCTATTGGCTTTGTAATGGACGATTTAAAAGAATATAGTAGTAGCCGAGGGTTTGTTTTTGAAGATATTTATGATTGGATTCCAGGACCAATTATTAAAGATGTCTCTGAGTTAAAAACTTACATAAAAAATGTAAACAATGATATAGACGATTTTAAAGATATTAGAGAAGAAGTTAATAATAAAACTAATAGCTATTCAAACTTTAACAATACTAAAAGGCTATTTAATGAATTAGGTTTATAGAATGATATCGTTAAGGGAGGACAAAACTAATGAAAAAAGTAATTACATATGGGACTTTTGATTTGTTACATTATGGTCATATAAATATATTAAAAAAAGCTAGAGAACTGGGGGATTATCTTATAGTAGCATTGTCAACTAATGAATTTAATGCTATAAAGGGTAAAGAGTGCTATTTCTCGTATGATCAAAGAAAGAAGCTTATTGAAGCTATACGTTATGTGGATTTGGTTATACCTGAAGATAGTTGGGAACAGAAAGTTCATGATGTTAAGGAATTTAATGTTAACGTGTTTACTATTGGGAACGATTGGTCTGGAAAATTTGATTTTTTAAAAGAATATTGTGATGTAGTATATCTATCAAGAACGCCAAAAATATCAACCACTAAAATAAAAAAAGATTTAGGATTGGATGAAGAAAGTGTATCATAATAGGATTGTTAGTATAATAGTTCCTGTATATAATTCAGAAAAATATATAGAGAAATGTATTATGAGCATTTTAAATCAAACATATAAATATATAGAATTAATTCTTATTAATGATGGGTCAATTGATAACAGTGGACATTTGTGTGATACCTTTGCAAAACTGGATAATCGTATTAAAGTAGAACATATAAAAAATTTAGGAGTGTCATCTGCTAGAAATAAAGGTATAAAAGCAGCCACAGGAAAATTTATTCAATTTGTTGATTCTGATGATTATATTGAACCTAATATGATTGAAACTTTAACTAATGAAATAAATAGAAACATTGATGTGGTGTTTTGTGGATATACAAGAGTTTCTAAGGATAAAAATGGTAAAATAAATGTTAAGGCTATCAGTTTAAACAAGCAAGTTAATATTACAAAAAAAACATTCTTGAATGAATTTGGTATTCTTTTTAAAAATTATTATATTAACTATCTTTGGAATAAGTTATATGTTGCTGATATTATAAAAAAATATAATCTTGAATTTGATAGTTTAATAAATTGGGGGGAGGATCTTATATTCAATCTCCAATATTTAGAACATTGTGGTAACATCACTATAATTGATAAACAACTCTATAATTATGTAAATTATAATGATAATTCTATTACATCTACATTTAATAAAGAATTATATAATAATCAAAATAACATGTACAAATCAGTAAGGAAATTTTTAATTAATAATAATGCATATACAGATACAAACAAAGATATAGTAGAATTGAAATTCACAGATAGCATTATAATGAGTTTAAACAATTTATTTTATAAAGATTCAGATTGCGATAAATTAGAAATTAAGAAGCAAATATCACGAATTATTGAAGACAACATTTTAGGTCAGAATTTAAAGTATTTTAACTTCGGAGGTTTTCAAAAAAAAATAGTCGGTAAGCTGATAAAGAATAAATCTTTGCATTTTATTATTTATTTTTATAAAACTAAAGAGTATATTAGGCGCAGAAAGAATTTTTTATATAGGATTTTTAAAAAGTGAGTAATCAAAATGAAAAGTGCCAGATATGTTTTATTTCATATCTGGTACTTTTGTTATATAAGATGTGTTAAGTATTTAATAGTATAAAGTAATTATTTTGACATTGGGAACCAACCAGGTGTATTTATAATTGTATTCCAAAGTGGCTCGGGAATATCTAAAGATTTTCTTTGAGTTTTATTTAAAGTAGTACGTATTTTTGAAAAATCACCAGTTTGAACCTTACTGACCCAGTCGGGCTCCATGATTAGCTCTCTACCAAGAGATATAAATGTGGCACCACTGTTTAATGCCTTTATAGCATCTTCAGGTGTGTGGATAGAGCCAACACCAATAAAAGGTACTCTGCCATGTATTTTGTCAAGTATACTGCAAATAATAGGATTAGTATTGGAAGCATTACGTATTGAACTTTGCCAAAAATCAGATATGGAGCTGTGCAAATAACTTAATCCTTGATTTGATAAAACGTCTATAAATGAAAGAGTGTCTTCTAAAGTTATACCGGGGTTTTCTAGTTCTTCTGGTGAAAACCTGTAGCCAACTATGAAATTCTTTATGGCATCTTCTTTTATTACTTTCTTAACCTGCGCAATAACAGCTAGTGGGAAATTCATTCTTTTTTCTATGCTTCCACCCCACATATCGTCTCTTCGGTTTGAATGAGGAGAAAAAAATTGTTGTAATAAATATGTGTTGGCCCCATGAATTTCTACACCATCAAAACCAGCAGCTATTGCAAGTTTTGTTGTTTCACCAAAAGCCTTAATAGTATCTTGAATTTCTGCTTGGGTCATTTCGCGTGGAGTCATTGCGCCTTCTCTCTCAGCTGCTATAGCGCTTGCACTAATAGTTTGACCACCAGGTATTTCGGCAGGAATTGCCATTCTACCACCATGAAATATTTGAAGAATTGCTAAGGCACCTTCTTCTTTTATGGTTTGTGATAATTTTTTTAAACTTGGTAAAAAGCTATTGTTGTAGGCAGCAAATTGTCCAGGGAATCCCTTGCCTGATTCTTGTACATTGGTTGCCGCAGTAATTACTATGCCTACACCCTTTGACCTTGCTTTATAATAACCTAATTCTGCCACAGATACTGTTCCATCAGGATTTGCAGAAAAAGTAGTCATAGGTGCCATAACTATAGAGTTTTTTACATTTATAGTTGAATCTAATGTTTTTTGTTTAAGTAAATTTTCAATTTTCAATTTAATCTCTCCTCTATAAAACATATTATAATTATGATGTTTTAAAAACTAGTTATATTTAATACTATGTTTAAATTATATATTTATTTCTTATATATTATAATACTATAGTTGCATAAGAATGTAAATGATAATAATTATTATAAAACATTTATTATAAAGTAATTTTTAGAAGTTTAAATTTCTAAATTAGATTAGATGGATTTATATTTATAAGACAGTTTAAATCATAAAACGTATGATATAATATATAGCTGACGTTATAATGTAAAATAAGTAAGGATGTTACAAGATTATATTATTTTTAATATGGAGGAAATTTATGAATGGAAAATTAGGATCGGAAAGTATAAGCAAATTACTTTTTAAGTTTTCGGTGCCAGCTATAACGGGAATGGTAGTGAATGCTTTATATAATATTGTGGATCGAATATATATAGGACATATTAAAGGGGTGGGATCATATGCATTATCCGGACTTGCTATAACATTTCCAATATCAGTCATTATAATGGCGTTTGGAATGCTTATTGGTATAGGTGCTTGTTCAGTGATATCAATAAGACTTGGAGAAAAAAACGTCGAGGCAGCAGATAATATTTTGGGGAATGCTGTGATGCTTTTAACAATAATATCAGTAGTACTTGGAATTTTTGGAGTTTTATTTTTGAATAAAATTTTAATATTATTTGGTGCAGATCAAAATAATCTGCCTTATGCAAAAGCATATATACAAATCATACTTATGGGAGCTGTTTTTCAAAATATAGGATTTGGCATTAATAATATAATTAGAGCCGAGGGTAATCCTAAAATGGCAATGTTTACAATGATGTTTGGCGCAATTATTAATATTATATTAGATCCAATATTTATATTTGTATTTAAAATGGGAATTCAAGGTGCTGCAATAGCAACTGTAATTTCTCAAGTTTTTAATACTTTATTAGTACTTAGGTATTTTACAGCAAAAAACAGTGGAAGCGTACTTAAATTAAAGAAAATTAACTTAAAGCTCAATAAATATATTGTAAATGATATTTTTGCTATTGGCGTAGCACCGTTTTCTATGCAAATAGCTTCAAGTCTTGTAGCTATTTTGTATAATAAAGGGCTTTATACTTATGGAGGGAATCTTGCAATTGCTGCAATGGGGATATTAAATAGTATATCAATGTTAATTTTTATGCCCATAGTTGGTATTAGTCAAGGTATACAGCCTATAATAGGATATAATTATGGGGCTAAATTGTATGATAGAGTTTTTAAAATTTTAAAGCTCGCCATAATTTTTGGAACTTGTATTGCTGTAATTGGGTTTATTGTTGTTCAACTATTTGCAAATCAACTTATAACAATATTTGTAGGTAATAATCCTGAATTAATAAAACTAGGTGCACATGGACTTAGGATTGACTTAATGGTTTTACCTATTTTAGGATTTCAAATTTTAGGTGCAAGTTATTTTCAAGCCATAAATGAGGCAAAAACATCAATGGTTTTAAGTGTTTTAAGACAAGTCATAGTGTTAATACCCATTATCCTTATACTCCCATTATTTCTTAAATTGGATGGATTATGGTTTTCACAACCTTGCGCTGATTTGATTGCAACAGCACTTACTGCATTTTTTCTTGCAAAGAGTATTAAAAAATTAAGGAACAGTTCTGTATTGTAAAAATATTCTTGACAGTATACCTAGAATATAATAAAATTTTTTAAAAATACACAATAATAATAAAATGTTACTTGACAATAAATGAATGATCGTTTATTATAGAAATTAGTAGAGGTGTTTAGATGAGAAGAAAAGATGATGAAAAAGAGAAAAGTATAAAGGAAGCAGTTGTTAAACTAATACTTGAATTAGGTTTTCATGGTACTTCTATTTCAAAAATCGCAAAAGAGGCAGGGGTTTCCCCAGCTACTGTTTATATTTATTACGAGAATAAAGAAATTATGTTTCAAGATATATATTATGAATATTCTGAAGAAATATTTGATTATTTGCTTAGTATGGTTTATAAGAATATGGATGGACATGAACTTATTGAAATACTGGTCAGAGGATATTATACTTACATCAAAGAGAATGGAGAGATATTTCATTTTGTAGATCAATTTTCCAGTTGTCCAGCCTTAGCTTGCCATTGCTTAGATAGAAAGGGCATAAAAAATCTTAATAATTTGTTTGAGGAAATGAAACAGCAAAGAGTGCTTAAGGATATTCAAAATGATAATTTGATAGCAATACTTTTTTTTCCAATAAAGGCTATTGCGAGTAACCAATGCATTGGAGAAGTTGAAAGGGATGATTTACTAAAAGAGTTGATTACAATAATACAGGATGCTTTGTTAGCTTAATTAAACGAACATTCACTTATGAATATTTTTGAAAGGAAGGATGATTATAATGATGAGTTTAGATAAAAAAAATAAAGAGGGAATGGTAATTCCTGTAGCAGATATAGTTTTATTACCAGGAATGGAGTATACTTTAAAGCTAAATAAAATTAGTGAAGAAGAACTTAAAAATTTAGACGATGAGCAACAATTTAGTATCGCTTTACCTTTAAAACAAAATTTTAACCAGAACCAGTTAAAAGAAGAAGATTTCCATAGAGTTGGCGTTTCATTTCATGTAAATGAAGTTGAGAAAACAGAAAAAGGATATCAAGTGAAAATTAAAACTTTAGACAGGGTTGAAATTAATGAACTTATTATTGAAAGTGGTTTTATACGTGTAGAATTTGAGGTAATACCAGATATTATTGATCTTAATGAAAAAGGTCAAGAAGAAATGATTGAATGCATTAAGAAGGTTACTCGTGAGGTTAGTGAAAGATTTAAGGGATCAGACCAGTTTATGAAGATGATAGAAGATCAAAAGGAGCTAAATGCACTAATGGCTCATCTTACTCAATTTATGCCACTAACAAACGAAGAAAAGTATGAGTTAATTAAAATTAAGTCATTAAAAAATAGAAGCCTTAAGTTTATGGATTACATCTTAAAACAAAAGGAAGCTCTCAAGTTGCAACTTGAGATGGCAGAAAAATTCACTCAGAAAGCTAATAAAGGATATAGAGAATCAGTATTAAGAGATCAATTAAAGGCGATTCAAACAGAATTAGATGAAGGAAAAAGTGAGAGTGCGAAGAAAGATAAAACTTATATAGATAAAATTGAAGAGGCTCAAATGCCGGCTGAAATAAAAAGCGCTGCTTTAGATGAACTTGAAAAGTTAGAAAGACAAAGCGAAAATAGTGCTGAATATAATATTGTACGCAATTATTTAGATTTATTAGTTAAACTACCTTGGAAAAAGTCTGAACCGAAAGTTATTAATTTAGGAGAAGCAAGGCGAATACTAGATGAGCAGCATTATGGACTTGATAAGGTTAAGGATAGGATTTTGCAACATTTAGCGGTTATGCAGCTTAAAAAAGATAAAAAAGGTTCTATTTTATTATTAGTTGGACCTCCAGGTACTGGTAAAACTAGTTTAGGTAAAAGTATTGCACAGGCATTAGATAGGAAATATATAAGATTAAGTTTAGGTGGAATACGTGATGAAGCAGAAATAAGAGGACATAGAAGAACTTACATTGGTGCAATGCCAGGAAGAATTATTCAAAGCATAAAGAAAGCAGGAGAAATAAATCCAGTTATTGTTTTAGATGAAGTGGATAAGCTAATGACTGGTTATAATGGAGATCCAGCCAGCGCATTACTTGAGGTATTAGATCCAGAGCAAAATAACAGCTTTACAGATCATTATTTGGATTTACCTTATGATTTATCTGAAGTATTTTTTATAGCAACAGCTAATTCGATTGGTGACATTCCAAGGCCATTACTTGATAGAATGGAGATAATCCAGATATCTAGTTATACTATGAATGAAAAATTCCATATTGGAAAAAACCATTTAATACCTGAAATACTTGAAGAACATGGGTTAAATAAAGAACAGTTAGTTATTGAAGATGGAGCTTTGCAAAAGATAATTAGTGAATATACCATGGAAGCTGGTGTTCGTGGATTGAAAAAACAACTAGCTACGCTTGCAAGAATTACTTCAGAAAAAATTGTATCACATAAAGGAGAGTTACCATTTATTGTTACTGAAAGTGAGTTAGACGATTTACTTGGTAGAAAAGTTTCAAGTCATGATAAGGCTCAAAAGGATAATCCACCAGGAGTAGTTACAGGCCTTGCATGGACATCTGTAGGTGGAGAAATACTTTTCATTGAAGCTACGGACATGTTAGGAAGTGGACAAGTTATATTAACAGGACAACTAGGAGATGTTATGAAAGAGTCTGCAAGGATATCTTTAAGTTTACTTAAATCAAGGTTACCAATGAATTCTATAAACTTTAAGGAAAGAGATCTTCATATTCATGTTCCATCAGGATCTGTTCCTAAAGATGGTCCATCAGCTGGAATTACATTGTTCACTGCACTTGCTTCATTAGTTACAGGAATAAAGGTGGATCCAAAACTTGCAATGACAGGAGAAATAACTTTAAGAGGAGCAGTACTACCAATTGGTGGACTTAAGGAAAAGTTAATTGGAGCTCAAAGGGCAGGTATAACAAAAATATTAATTCCTAAGGAGAATTTAGTTGACCTAAAGGATGTGCCTGAAGAAGTTAGAAGTTTGTTAACTATTAAAACGGTAGAAACAGTAGAGGATGTTCTTCGTGAAACACTAGGAATATCACTACCTAGAATAGAACATGTATTTAATCCGAGTATTTCGTCGGAAATAAAGATTAAAGCAAATCAAATATAAGATATGCTTAAAAGGTGCCTTTAGAGGCATCTTTTTTAATGTCTTAAATAGAGAAATTAATATAATATGTTGATATTAGTTAGTAAAACTGTTATTATAACAATAATAACTTACAACTAAATAGTTCGGATGATTATAGCAGAAGAGTATAGAATATCTATACACCCAAAAAGTAAATCTTTTAGGTACCGCACGGATATGACTGTTATAGGACGAGCCCTTGGAGAGACTCGAATTGAGCACCGAAGGAGCAAGCTTGTGAAAACTAGTGAAACTCTCAGGTAAAAGGACAGGGGATAATATTGATTTCAAGGGTCGAGTATTATCTATTCGGCTTTTTTTTGTGATTAAAAAAGGAGGAGAAAAATGAAGGCTGTATTAACTGTAATTGGGAAAGATAGAGTAGGTATCATTGCAAATGTATCCAATTTATTATTTGAAAAAAATGCTAATATTTTGGACATTAGTCAAACTATTATGCAAGAATTTTTTACTATGGTAATGCTTGTGGATTTAGGTAATATTAATATTTCTTCAAAAGAACTAACTGAATTATTAATTACGATGGGTAAAGATTTAAAAGTTTCAATAAAAATGCAACATGAGGATGTATTTAATTCAATGCATCTTGTATAGGAGGTAGAAAGTGAATATTAATCAAATAATGGAAACAGTAAAAATGTTAGAGGATGAAAAGTTAGATATTAGAACACTTACAATGGGAATATCTTTACTCGACTGTTGTGATTCTGATGGTAAAAAGGCTAGAGCTAGAATTTATGAAAAGATTATGAGACTTGCTGGAAACTTAGTTAAGGTAGGAGATGATTTGGCTCTTGAATATGGAGTACCAATAATAAACAAAAGAATCTCAGTTACTCCAATTTCTTTGATTGCAGGAGCATCTAATGATGAGAATTATGTAGAGTATGCAATAATGCTTGATAAAATTGCAAATGAACTAGGAGTAAACTTTATTGGAGGATTTTCTGCATTGATTCATAAGGGGTATACTACTGGTGATCATAGACTCATATCTTCTATACCAGAAGCTATGAGAGTTACAGAGAGAGTATGCTCATCTGTGAGCGTTGCAAGTTCTAAAGTTGGAATTAATATGGATGGAGTTCGCGAAATGGGTCAAGTTATTAAGGAGGCTGCAAGGCTTACTGCCGATCGTGATGGGCTTGGTTGCGCGAAAATCGTAGTCTTTGCTAATGCGGTAGATGATAATCCTTTTATGGCAGGAGCTTTCCACGGAGTTGGAGAACCTGAGTGTACCTTAAATGTAGGAATAAGTGGCCCTGGTACAGTAAAAGTTGCCCTCGAAAAAGTAAGAGGTGCTGACTTTGGCGTTGTAGCTGAGGTAATAAAGAAAACTGCATTTAAGATAACAAGAATGGGTCAATTAGTTGGAATGGAAGCTGCCAAAAGGTTAGATGTACCTTTTGGCATAGTAGATTTATCATTGGCACCAACACCTGCAATAGGTGATAGTGTTGCTAGGATACTTGAGGAAATGGGACTTGAAGTATGTGGAACTCATGGCACAACTTGTGCACTAGCAATGCTCAATGATGCAGTTAAAAAGGGAGGAATAATGGCTTCTGGCTGCGTTGGTGGTTTAAGTGGCGCATTTATACCAGTAAGTGAGGATGAGGGAATGATTGAAGCCGTAGAAAAGGGAGCTTTAAACATTGAGAAACTCGAAGCTATGACTTGCGTTTGTTCAGTAGGCCTTGATATGATCGCTATTCCAGGAGATACTTCTGCAGAAACAATATCAGCAATTATTGCAGATGAGTGTGCAATTGGAATGATTAATAATAAAACTACTGCAACAAGGTTAATACCAGCTCCAGGTAAGAAAGTTGGGGACTCAGTAGAATTTGGTGGACTTCTTGGACGTGCTCCAGTTATGAAGGTAAGTGAATTCTCAAGTAACGATTTTATAAATCGTGGTGGAAGAATTCCCGCACCTATACATAGCTTTAAGAATTAGAAAGCTAATACACGTTAGTTGGAAAACGGAAATTTGATCTGACTTCAATAAAAATAAAAGGTTGGCTATATCAAAATAATTATTTGAATTATTTTGATATAGCCATTTTATTCTTTTCTGCAACAATTTTTATGGACCCAGTTTTTATAGACATCTTGAAATCCTAAGTCTGTATAACAAATCACGTCTCCAGGGGAAATTTGATTTTTACATACCTGACAAGTAGATCTATAATCAGCAGTCTTTGTAATCCCAAGCCATAGTGGTTCACTAAGTTTTGTTAGCTCTATATTAAGCTCATCCGATGTAAATTCTTTGCATACTATCTCACGTAAATAAGCGGAGAAATTATTTTCTCCATGAGTTAATTTGGATTTTTTTAACGCAAGGCTATATACATGATCTGGTAGAGTAATTGATACTTTTTTACTCATTATGTTTAACTCCTATAGTATTAATATCTACTAATATAGTATGAATATTAATAAAATTTGTGCATATTTTATATGTACTAATGCTAATTTTATGGACAAGCCATTTTAAAATTAATAATAAATATAAAGTATATTATTTTATATTTGAAGTGTTTTTTATTTTTTAATCGTTATATTATAGTAGGGACAAAAGGGGGGGATGATGGTTATTCAAGAGGAAGAATTTTCAAGTTATATAAAACAATATGAACGTTTAATCATCACTATTTGTCTATCGTTTACTAAGAGTTATTTTGATGCAGAAGATTTGGCACAACAAACATTTTTGTCTGCTTATACTAATTATAGTAAATTTGATGGGGTTAATTTTAAGGCCTGGATTACAAGAATTGCTATAAATAAATGTAAAGACTTTCTTAAAAGTCCTGCAAGAGTAATTTATAGCTTATCTGATGAAAATTTTGAGTGTTTGAAAGATAAGGGTGGTACTCCAGAAGATATGCTTTTAGAAAGATGTAGTAAGAAAAAAATACACAATTTATGTGAAAGATTAAAAGAGCCTTATAGATCTGTTGCAGTAAATTACTTTTGTGAAGCTATTAAACTCTCAGATATGGCAAAAGATACAGGGATAAGTTTAAAAACATTGCAAACCCATCTTTATAGATCAAAAAAACTTCTTAAAAATTTATGGAAGGAGGAGTTTATGTGAGTGGTACATTATTCAATGAAAATGGACATATAACTAAGATATTGATACAAAGGTTTAAAGAGGGTTCCCTAAGTGATAATGAACTAGTTTTAATGTCAGAACATATATGTTTGTGCGAAACCTGCGCAGATGTTTTAGCAGATAGTTTTAATAATAATGAACTTGCGGATGCTCCTTTAGGATTTGAGGAAGAGGTGATAAGCAAAATAAAAAAGAAAAAAGAAAGTAATACTCAGTTTATATTTTACTCTCTTAGGGTGATAACTGCAGCAAGTATAGCATTAATATTTGTTTTTTCAAATTCATTAAATTTTATAGCTAATAAACCATTGGATGTAAACCCTATAAGTTTAAGCTCAATAAACACAATTAATGCAAGCCTTAACAGTTTTTCGCAAAAAATAATTAATATGGAGGTATTTAATAATGAAAAAGGAAAAAAATAAATTTTTAACTTTTGGTTTTTCACTTTTGCCCGGGGCTGGTCACATGTATATGGGATTTATGAAGATGGGATTATCACTAATGACAATGTTTTTCTTCATAATATTCCTTTCGAGTTTTCTTTCTATAGGACCAATTCTTTTCGTTGCACCGTTGATATGGTTTTATTCATTTTTTGATTGCTTAAACAAGAGGTATGCAACTGATGAAGAATTTTTACTTTTAGAGGATAACTACTTATTTTCGCTTGATGAACTGGTAAAAGTAGATAAAGATATATTAAAAAAACATGCATTGTTTTCAGGAATATTATTAGTACTTCTTGGTGGATACTTAATATTTAACAATATTATTAACAGCTTAGCTGGATATATTCCAGGAGATGTATATAATGTTATCAGTGATGTAACAAGGATGGCTCCTCAGATAATAATAGGTGTAGTAATAGTTGTTATAGGTGCAAAACTTATTATAGGTAAGAAAAAGGAGTGTGATATGAATGATTAAGGGACGCCGAGTTGGGACTTTTACTACGGGAATAGTTTTAGTTATGTTTGGGGTAATGTTTTTGCTCAGATTAATATATCCAAGTATTAATTATTTAAGACTAGCATCACTGTGGCCAGTAATTTTAGTTCTTCTTGGAGTAGAAATTATTGTAGGCTATTTGATAAACAAGGATGAGATAATGAAGTATGATTTTGCTGCAATAATTCTAATAATAATCTTGGCTGTTTTTTCAATGGGTATGGGATGTATGGAATATGTAATTACTCATATTCAACAGTTAAGAACTATATTGTAAGTTTTATATTATGAAAAATTAGCTATGGGATAAACACTTTTTAATATGTTTATTCTATAGCTAATAGTTTTTTATTAATAAATAATTGTAAATTTTCAAAGGAAGTATCATAAGATATTATATAAAGCTTATAAAACAAAGGAGCCGTTATGTATAATAATTATTCTAGAGATAATATAATAAAACCAACAATTGTAGCTTATGCAAGTGGAGATGTAAGTGGGGATAGAATACCTGATAATGTGTATTTAACTGGTATAAAAAAATATGGCAGTCAATTTATTGAAAACATAACACTTGAAATACAAAATGGCATGACAGGTGAGTTTACTAATATAACATTCAGTGATAATTATGGATACAACCCTACAATATTTTTGGGGGATTTTACAGGTAACCATGTAGATGATATTTTGATAGGTATTAATTCAGGCGGTAGTGGTGGGATAATGTATTATTATATTTATTCTTTTATTAATAACAAAGTTCAAGTACTGTTAGACTTTAATGAATATAACGATTTATACAAATATGATGTTATATATAAAGATAATTATAAGGTTGAAGTTATTAGTAAAACAAATAAACAAAAATACATTATTGATATCTCTAATAGGGGATTTGATTATTTAAATGAAATATATTATGTAAATGGAAAACTAAAGAGCCCAATCAACGGGTTTGTAAATCCGATAAGTGGATTATATCCTGTGGATTTCGATTCAAATGGAGTGTATGAGCTATTGGTATATCAAAAAATTGCTGGTAGATATAATGCAGACGCTTTAGGGTATGTTTTAAATACTTTAAAATGGGAAAATAATAAGTTTGATTTGTATAATCAGAATATAGCTATTTTTGGAGCACAAATATAGCTATATTTTGATATAAATTTAAAGGAGTAATAGTATGTTAAGCAAATATGATAGAAAACTAGCAACAAGTTATGCGGTTAAGTACGCTCTTGAGCCAAACAAAAGATATAAGTTCTATGAATTTGTTAATGGAAATGGGGGGGATTGTACTAATTTTGTTTCTCAGTGTTTAATAGCAGGGGGAGCAACAATGGATTACAATAACGTTAGACCTTGGTGGTATGATGGGAGAGGTAAAGCATCAATTTGTTGGGCTGTTGCTAATTCACTGTTTTGGTATTTAAAAACGAATCAAAAACTAAATAGAAATGTTATTAAGGGTTTAGAGGTAGAGGACTTAAGCAAACTTGAAATAGGGGATGTAGTATTTTACGAAAACTATAGTAATTCTATTTTTCATGCAGCAATAATAACATCGTTTATAGACGAGTCTGGAATTCTTGAACCTCGTATATCTCAACATTCATATAATCAGATTAATGAAACATATGTAAAAAATTATGATTATAAAAAAGCACGTTTTCTTAAAATTACTTTTTGATAAGTAATCAAACTGTTTGAAATATTACAATTGTTAATATGGTCGCAATTGGTAGCACTTTAACAAATTTTCTTGAATTAAGTACGATCTCCCATGCATCATCATTGTAGTAATATATGTTTATTACTGTTTTTAATAAAATATACAGTAATAAAAAGGTTTTTTTGGAAAAATGACGAAAGTAAATAGAGAAATAGAAATTTAGTGTATTGTTATTATATTAGGAGGGGTTAAAGTGATAGAAAATTTGCTTAAAATATTGGTTTGTGATGATTCTATGCTAATTAGAAAAAAATTGAAAGAGGTATTAAAAAGTTGTGGTTGTAATAATATTTTAGAAGCATCTAATGGGCAAGAGGCCGTAGATAGTTACAAAGAGAATAATCCAGATTTAGTATTTATGGACATCATTATGCCTTTTAAAAATGGAATTGAAGCTGTTAAAGAAATAATAGAATTTGATAATGATGCAAAGGTAGTAATGGCATCTTCAGCTGGAACAAAAGAACATGTAAAGGTTGCGATAAAAGCAGGAGCATTTGAATTTGTTCAAAAGCCTTGGGAAAAGGAACAAATTAATAAAATTCTTCTTAGTTTAAAATAAGTAAGGAGGTCATGCAATGTTTAGTCAGTATTTTGGCCAATATTTATTAAATGAAAAATATTTAACTTTTCAGCAATTAAAGATGGCAGTAGAATATCAACAATCAGTACGATTAAAACTAGGGGTTTTAGCAGTAAATGCAGGATATATGAATGCGAATCAAGCAAGTAAGGTACATTCAATGCAAACAAAACTTGATAGACGGTTTGGCGAAATAGCTGTTGATATGGAATATTTAAAAGAAGAACAAGTAGAGGAATTGCTTTCATCTCAAAGATTTGGGCATCTTCTACTTGCGCAAGCACTAATTGACAAAAATTACATGTCACTAGAAAAGTTTGAAGAGGCAATTTATGAGTATAAGAAAAAATACAATATTTCGGAAGCTCAGTTTGATAAATTGCAAAGAGATGATGTAGATGAGATTATAGATATTTATGTAAATTTAGAAAATGATAAATATGGTACAGAAATCAAAAATTACATAGCTTTATTTATGAGGAATGTAATTCGTTTTATTGATTCTCAGGTTTATACTAATAAAATTATGAAGGTTAAAGAATTCAAAACAGAATGCTGCGTAAGTCAAAGAATAAAAAACTCAATTAATTTTTTAACTTATATTAATGCAAAGGAAGATGTTTTTGCATTATTAGCATCTAGATATGCAGAGGAAGAGTTATTAATTGTAGATGAAATGGCTAAAGACTCTGTGGGTGAATTTTTGAATTTAAACAATGGGTTATATCTTGTAGGAATGTCTAATATAGGCATAGAACTTGACATGGAGCCTCAGACGGAGTTTTTTGGAAAAACAATATATTCAACATACGTGATCCCAATAGAATTACCTTTTGGCACAATGGAACTTATTATGTCTCATGTGTAGAAGATGTTTAGTATAAATTATATGCTTTTATGTATTTATAGTAATAAAGGTTAATATAAAAAGATAATATTAAAATTGTAATTTTATCTGTAAAATGATACAATGAACCTATAAGTAAAGAAAAAATATTATTAAATGATAAATGGGGTGAGGTCTGTGTTAGCTTGTATTAAAATTTCTCAAACTAAAGAACTGGAAACATTATCTAACATAGCCATAGATAAACTCACTTGCGTTAAAATTAATATGGGATTAAAATATAATTTAGTTAGAAAACACCTAGAAGCGGTATGCGCTTCCTAGGTGTTTTATTTTTGGAATTTGTGAAATTCTTAAGAGATAATTAAGTATTATATTATGTTTTAAAAAAAAAGAAATTAAAAGGAGAATTAATTTATGAATAAGAGCGAGATTATAATTAAGGGATTACCTGTAAAAACAAATAGGCTAGAGAGTGGAGATGTTAATTTACTCTTTAAAATAGGAACTTATGATGATATGGAATCGGTTTATAGAGTAGTTGTGAAAAAAGATTATTGGAGAGACGCGGTAGTAGGTATGGAAGATGTAAATTATTTTGTTATTAAAGGTGAACTTAAAGCATGTGTAAATCGTACAGGTACACCGTTTATTTCAGTAGAAGCAACATCAATAAAAATATTTCACTTGTTAAAAGATGAAAATGGACAAATAGATTTAAATTATGAAATGCCAACTGGAACTGATGAAATAATGGATATAACAAAGTTAGTAAATGAAAATGAAGGTATGTCTTTAAAAAGATCAAAAAACAAGGCATTAAATTACATGAAAAATAATAATAAGTTTAATAAACCAATCGTTGTTAAAAAAGGAAGTCTTGTTATTGTGTCAGGACATGATCAATATGCAGCAGCACAGGAACTTGGAATAAATAATGTCCCAGTTTCATATTCGGATAACTAGCAAGTGGGAACTTTGTTCCCACTTGGTTTTTCGTGAAGGATATATTATAAATAAATCATTAACCTTTATAACATAAAAACATAAGATAAAAGATAGCTGCAGAAATTGCAGCTATCTTTTTATAAAGGAATTTATAATTATGAATCATAAAACATAAAACATGCAATTATTTAAAAAATGAATAAATTGAAATATTTATTTTTAAATTAATCAAAAAAGTATTGATAAGCGTTAAAATATATGATATTATTAATAAAAATTACGAATTATGAATAATATAAAAAATATTTATTCATAAAATGCAATTATGTGGTAATTGTTTTATGGGATATTGGTACACAATTATTTGAAAATGTGTAAGTAGTATTTATCAGAAATTAAATATGATTTTAGGGGGGTTATTAAATGTTTAAAAAGAAAATGTCGTTATTACTATCTATGGCTATGACTATAGGGTTACTTGCAGGATGCGGTGCAAAAAGTGCATCAACTACAGGAGATATAAAAATTGGAGTTGTATTACCACTTACTGGTTCAGTTTCATCTTTTGGAAAATCTGGACAAAATGGTATAAAATTGTTAGAAGATCAAGTGAACAAAGCTGGTGGAATTAATGGACGTAAGATTAAGTTTATTTATGAAGATGATGAAGGTAAACCAGATACTGCAACAACCGTTGGTACAAAACTTATTAGTAGTGATAATGTTGTAGCAATAGTTGGACCATTAACTAGCGGATCGGCTATAGCCCTTGGACCAATAGCTACTCAAAGTAAAATACCAATGATAACAGGATCAGGAACAAACCCAGATGTTACTAAAAAAGGTGGAGAATATGTTTATAGGTCATGTTTTATAGATCCTTTCCAAGGCAGTGTTTTAGCAAAATTTGCTTCAGGAGATTTAAAGGCAAAGACAGCGGCTATTCTTTATGATAATGGTAATGATTACTCTAAAGGATTGGCTGAGTTCTTTGAAAAAGGTTTTGTTGCAGCAGGCGGAAAAATAGTTGCGAAAGAAACTTATGCTACAGGAGACAAAGATTTTAAGGCACAGCTTACAAAAATGCAACCAACAAAACCAGATGTAGTATTGCTTCCTGATTATTATGGAACAGTTGGTAATATTGCAAAGCAAGCAAGGGCTATTGGAATAACTGCTCCACTACTTGGTGGAGATGGTTGGGATTCAGCTGAATTATTTAAAGTTGGTGGAACTGCAGTTAATGGATGTTATTTATCTGATCATTACTCAGCTGATGATACAGCACCTATAGTTGTCGCATTCCAAAAGGAATATAAAGCAAAATACAATTTGAATGCAGATGCTATGGCAGTTCTAAATTACGATGCTGCAAAGATAATGTTAGAAGCTATAAGAACTGCTGGTAAAACGGATGGACCAAGTATTAAAGCGGCACTCGCAAAAACTAATCTTGAAGTAGTATCTGGTAAAGTATCTTTTGATGCAAATAGAGATGCAATTAAAGGAGCCGTAATTTTAAAGGTTGATGGTGGTAAGTTCAATTTTGTTAAAAAGCTTGTTCCTTAATAAGAAAACAAAAAAATAAAGTTAGCAGACATACTTCATTAATAAATGGCAGTATGTCTGTATTTTAAAATATAAATTATGAGAAATGGAGGGAAAATAAATGGAATTTTTACAGCAGATTATTAATGGCTTATCATTAGGTTTTGTGTATGCATTAATTGCAATTGGTTATACAATGGTATATGGAATAATCGGACTTATAAATTTTGCGCATGGTGATGTTTTTATGGTTGGAGGATATTTTGGATTTTTCGCTGCAACCATGCTACATTTAAGTTTTATACCTACATTATTAATTGCAATGGGTGGAGCAGCATTAACAGGTGTGGTTGTTGAAAAAATAGCATATAAGCCTTTAAGAAATTCACCGAAATTATCTATACTAATAACAGCTATTGCAATGTCAGTACTGCTTGAGAATTTAGTAAGGCTCAAGATGACTACTGATCCACAAACATATCCAGAGACTCTTTTGCCATCGAAGGTAATACATTTCCTTGGCTTAAGTATTGATAATCGTCAACTTATAATTATAGGAATGTCAATTTTGCTTGTAGTAATACTTCAATTTATAGTTTTCAAAACTAAAACAGGTAAAGCAATGAGAGCGACTTCTTTTGATAAGGATGCGGCGGCGCTTATGGGTATCAATGTGGATTCTGTTATATCTATAACATTTGCAATTGGTTCAGCACTCGCAGGAGCTGCAGGTGTACTATTTGGAATTTTGTATTCGAGTATAGATCCATACATGGGTATAATGCCGGGGCTAAAAGCTTTCGTTGCAGCAGTTCTCGGTGGAATTGGTATAATCCCAGGTGCTCTATGGGGTGGACTAATAATGGGACTAGTTGAAACGTTTAGTAAAGTATATATATCATCTAGTTACTCAGATGCCATTGCATTTTCAATCCTTATTATTATTTTAATTGTTAAGCCTTCTGGACTTCTTGGTAAGAAAACCAGAGAGAAAGTGTAGGTGATAAAAATGAAAAAAGAATTTAGAAATACTATTATTTTACTTGTTATTGGAGTTATCTTGTTTTTTATTTTATCATTTCTAATGGATACTGAAATATTAAATAGATATTATGGAAGAATAGTAATATTAATTTGCATAAATGTTATTCTTGCAGTAAGTTTAAATCTTATTATAGGAATTACAGGACAGTTAACACTAGGACATGCAGGGTTTATGTCTATAGGGGCATACGCAGCAGCAATGTCTACAATTCAATTAAATATGCCGTTCCCTATAGCGCTTCTTCTTGGTGGTGTAGTTGCTGGGTTAATCGGATATCTTATTGGTCTTCCTACTTTAAGTTTAAAAGGGGATTATCTCGCTATAACTACTTTAGGTTTTGGAGAAATAATAAGAGTTGTTATCACAAATATGGATAAGCTTGGAGGTGGGCGTGGACTTTCGGGAATACCTCCTAAAACTACTTTTGCTTGGGTATTTTTTATAATGGTCTTTACCATTTTAATAATTTACAATATAGCACGTTCTTCGCAAGGTAGGGCTATGATGTCAGTTCGCGAAGATGAAATAGCCGCAGAAGCTATGGGGATTAATACTACAAAGTATAAGATTATGGCTTTTGTTATCGGGTCCTTCTTCGCAGGTATTGCAGGTGGATTATTTTCACATTATCTAATGTATATTAAGCCAGAACAATTTGGTTTCTTAAAATCAGTAGATTTAGTTACGTACGTAGTTATGGGTGGAATGGGAAGTTTAACCGGTAGTGTATTATCAACAGGTATACTAACAGTTCTTCCAGAAGGGCTAAGATTCCTAAACGATTATAGGATGATTATTTATCCACTAGCACTTATAATTATTATGAGATTTAGACCTCAAGGTCTAATGGGTACAAAAGAATTATCTATGAAAATATTTGATAAATTTTCAAAAGGAAGTGATAAAGATGCAGCTTTTAAAGGTAAATGATCTTACGATTAAGTTTGGGGGGCTAACAGCTGTTTCTGATTTCGCACTTAACCTTTCTGAGCATGATCTTGTAGGTTTGATTGGACCTAATGGGGCGGGAAAAACTACAATTTTTAATATGTTGACAGGTGTTTATGCCCCAACATCTGGAACTATAGAATTTAATGGAGAATTTATACAAGGCATAAAACCTTATGATATTACTAAAAAAAGAATTGCTAGAACATTTCAAAATATAAGATTATTTAAAGATTTAACAGTTCTTGATAATGTTAAAATATCATTTAATTATAATGTTAAATATAATTTATTTCACTCAATATTAAGGCTCCCAAAGTTTAAAAAGGAAGAAGCTGAAATTGAAGAGAAAGCACTTGAGATTCTTAAGGTGTTTAAGCTTGATGGTAAAAGAAATGAACTTGCATGTAATCTTCCCTATGGAGAGCAACGAAGACTTGAAATAGCGAGGGCTCTTGCTGCAGAACCTAAATTATTGTTACTCGATGAACCGGCAGCTGGTATGAATCCACAAGAAACTCATGAACTAATGGGGCTCATAAATTGGGTAAGAGATGAATTTAAAATAGCTATATTACTAATTGAGCATGATATGAAACTGGTTATGGGAGTTTGCGAGCGAATAATAGTAGTAGATTACGGTAAGGTAATTGCCGAGGGGACGCCTGATGAAATAAAGAATAACCCTAAGGTAATTGAGGCATACCTTGGAGAGGAGGTAACTGATGCTTAGAATTGATGGGTTAAATGTAAATTATGGCGCAATACATGCATTACATGATATTAGTTTGCACGTAAAGGAAGGAGAAATAGTTACACTTATAGGTGCTAATGGAGCTGGAAAAACCTCAATATTAAGAGCTATTTCAGGACTTATTCCTATAAAGTCAGGAAGTGTTTTATTTGAAGGCAAACCAATTCATACCACTGCTGCTTATAAACTTTCAAAGCTAGGAATTGCACATGTACCTGAGGGAAGAAGAATATTTGCAAATATGTCAGTTATGGAAAATCTTGAACTTGGAGCTTATATTAGAAAAGATAAAAAAGATATAGCAAAAGATTATGAGATGGTTTTTGACAAATTTCCAAGGCTTAAGGAAAGAATAAAACAAATGGCTGGAACATTAAGTGGTGGGGAACAGCAGATGCTTGCTATGGGAAGAGCCCTTATGGTAAGACCAAGAATATTATTATTAGATGAGCCATCTATGGGACTTGCACCACTTGTAGTAAGAAATATATTCTCTATAATAGAAGAAATAAATAAGTCAGGAACTACGGTTTTGCTTGTAGAACAAAATGCTCATATGGCGTTATCTATTGCACATAAGGCATATGTTTTAGAAACTGGTAAAATAGTTTTAGAAGGTAGTGCGAAAGAATTATTAACTAATGATTCTATAAGAAGTGCATATCTTGGCGAGTAAGATTCTTTATACTAAGATGTTGATACTATAGTTATTCACTCACTTCTATTTTGGAGTGAGTTTTTGTTCGCCTAAGAATAAAAAGATGTTAAGAATATGTTTGAATATAGGAAGCATTCAAGTTATAATGTAATATGTAAACAAGCTATATTATATTAAAGATGACATTTTGTTTGTTTTTAGACTTATATTAATATTTGGAGGTAACAAATGCGTTGCGACAACTGTAATAATGAATTTAGTAATATTAATGGATTAAAATTTTGTCCATATTGTGGAGAGCAAATAGATGGAAAAATAGAAATGCAAGGTGAAACGGTTCTTAATAATGAGGATGGAGAAAATAAAGCTAAACCAACATTAAATGAGAAAAAAGAGCAAGATACCTCAGCAATGCCTGTAATATCAGATAAGGATATAAGAAAGTATAAAAGAGATAAAATTTTTGCTTCGGTTAAGAAAACATTTATACATAAGAAAGTAATTATACCTATGATAGCAATTATTTCTGTAATTATAGTATCAGTATTTGCATACTCATTTTTTATTGTTAGACCTATTGATGATGCTAGAATAAAGGCAGACCTGATAGGATCAGTTGTAACACTTCCTAAGGGTACAGTCATAAAAATCAATAAAGATAACATGAAAAGTTTCATTATAAGCAATCGGAATACGCAAAAAAGTAAAGATGAGATAAAAGTAGCATTAACTCTAAACAATGATGCTCTTGAGGCAAAGGTTTTGGTATCAGTAGTTTATCTTAAAGAAGGCAAAAATGAATGGAAAACTAATGGCAAACCAGTAACTCTTAATATTACTTCAGTGAAACCGGTAGTGGGAATGAATGACAAAATATTTTTAGCCAAATTAAAAGGATTAAAAATGACTATGGGGAATACACAGGAAGCATTAAATGGACAAAATGTTAAAAAGCTTGGTATAACATTAAGGACACCAGATTTTCAAAATGGAAAAGAAGAAATTTTAGTGGAAACGACTATAGATAGTGGACTTCTTAGGGCCTCAGGGAAAATAAAGTGTAGTCTTGTTTTTGAGGATGAAACATGGAGTATTAATTCTATAGATGCAAATAGTTCTGATGATTTTAAGTTAACACTATCGCCAGATTTTTCAGATGAAAAAACTATTCAAATTATAAAAAAGCAAGGACTTGCGGAAACAGTATCCTATTCTGATTTTTTTGGAGGCAAAGGATTTACTGTAAAGGATGGGTATACTAAGAGCATTAATATATCAGGAAAAACGTTTAATGAAAAAAAAGGAACACTAAAGCTTATTGCTAAGAGGGAAAATATAGCAGGTGAAATAAAGACGATATTATCAACTAATTATACTTTCTCGATATCTTTAAGCGATATAGCTTTATTAAGTGGATCAGAAACTACAGTTGATAGTGCAGTGATAAGCAATATTCCTGAGTCGTTAATTATACCTTCTATTACTAATGGTGAAATTGAAGGAAGTAATCTACTTTTTTGGTGGTCTAATAATCACAAGGTAACAGGGGAAGAAGCGAAGACTTTTAAAACTGATAAGACCTTATCTACAAAGGGTTTAAAAAATATAAAATATGTTTATGGAAATATTACGTATAAAGATGATAAAAATAATAAAAGTAAAGATAGGAGCGTTTCTATTGTAGCAGTTTATTTTTTAGTTTATGATGATTCTAGTGGATACAATTGGAAATTAAATAAACTAATTAGTGAAGACTCACCTAATTACAAAACATATATTAATTTAAAAGATGGTTTATAATAACAAAATTAGACTAAAGCAAATGCTTTAGTCTAATTTTGTTTGTGCGCCCAGCATGGTCGAAATCACTCATTTCTTAAATAGTTTCAAATAATCTTCATAACCGGCCTCTTTGAGTTTGTGAACTGGTATAAATTTTAATGATGCACTATTTATGCAATATCTTAAGCCACCTTCAGCACAAGGACCATCATTAAAAACATGACCTAGATGGCTGTCAGCATAAGAACTTCTTACTTCTGTCCTCATCATTCCAAGGGTCATATCTTTCTTTTCTTTAACATTCTTATTATCAACAGGTTTAGTAAAACTAGGCCATCCACAGCCTGAGTCAAATTTATCAAGAGATGTAAATAATGCTTCGCCACTATTAACATCTACATATATTCCTTCTTCTTTGTTGTTCCAAAATTCATTGTCAAAAGATCTTTCAGTTGCATTTTCCTGAGTTACTTCAAACTGAATTTGTGTTAGTTCTTTTTTTAACTGTTCTTTACTTTTTTTAGTGTATATTTTTTTATCCATAACAACAACCTCCTTAAAATATATATATTATTTTTTCTAAATAATTTTAGATATATATAAAGCTTAACCATTTTACAGAATTTAAGCAAGTTATAGTTAGTATATACTGATAAGCGCCTAATTTTTTTAGGTTAATTAATATTAGTAAACGTAATCAATTAAAAAAATAAGGATAAAATCCATAATTAACTAAATAAATATCTAAATATAAGCTATATATTTAATATATTAAATCATATGATATAATATACCTAATAATATTATTTAAGAGGTGATTTTGTATGGACAATATCGATATTAAAATACTTAAACTTTTGCAACAAAATTCTAGAGTTACCGCTTCTGAAATAAGTACTCGAATTAATTTATCCGTACCTGCGGTAGGTGATAGATTAAAAAAACTTGATAATGCTGGCATTATTGAAAAATATACTATAATATTAAGTGCCAAAAAGTTCAATAAGGATCTAATGATAATAATGTTCGTATCACTTGAATCACCTAAATTTACGGATTTATTTATTAATACGATTCAAGTAGATAATGAAATCGTAGAATGCCACTACTTAGCTGGAGATTACGACTATGTTTTGAAAATTATTACAGGGAGTACAGAGAGCTTAGAGAAAATTTTAAATAAAATAAAAAATATACCAGGTGTTCAAAAAACTAAGACTACAGTTTCTCTTTCTACAATAAAAAATAATTATTCTATTATACCAAGTGAGATTATTAACTAGATTATAAAGGGAGGTTACTAAAATGAATTTTAGATTAGAAAGCGATTCAATTGGATCAAAACAAGTACCAATGGAGGCCTATTATGGGGTACAGACTTTAAGGTGTGCTGAGAATTTTAAAATAACAGGACTTGGAATGTGCGTAGAATTTATAAAAAGTCTTGTAGAAATAAAAAAGGCAGCAGCAATAACTAATAATGAAGTCGGGCTTTTAGATAAAAAGATTGAAGAAGCTATTGTAATGGCCTGTGATGAAATAATAGATGGTAAATTACAAAATCAATTTATAGTAGATCCTATTCAAGGTGGTGCGGGTACAAGCATGAATATGAATGCTAATGAAGTAATTGCGAATAGAGCTATAGAAATACTTGGAGGAGAAAAGGGGAATTATAGTATAGTTCACCCCAACGACCATGTAAATTATGGACAATCTACAAATGATGTTATTCCTACAGCAGGTAAAATGACATCATTAAAACTTCTGCCAAAGGCAATAAAAGAATTATCTAAACTTTATGATGCTTTTAACGAAAAGTCAAAAGAATTTGATGATGTTATAAAGATGGGAAGAACTCAGATGCAAGATGCAGTTCCAATTAGGTTAGGACAAGAATTTAAAGCTTACAGTTCAGTGATAAGGAGAGATATCTCAAGACTTGAAAAAGCTAAGGAAGAATTAAAAGTTGTAAATATGGGTGGTACTGCAATCGGAACAGGTATGAATGCTGATATACAATATTTTAATAAGATAGTACCAAATATTTCAAAAATATCAAATATAGAATTAAAACAAGCAACAGATTTAATAGATGCAACGCAAAACTTAGATGCTTTTGTAGTAGTATCTGGTCTTATTAAAGCTTGCGCAGTAAATTTATCAAAAATAGCCAATGATTTAAGACTTATGTCATCAGGACCAAGAGCAGGATTTGGTGAAATTAATCTTCCATCGAAACAAAATGGTTCATCTATGATGCCTGGGAAGGTAAATCCTGTGATACCGGAAGTAATAAGTCAAGTAGCTTTTAATATTATAGGAAATGATATAACAATAACTATGGCTGCAGAAGCTGGCCAATTAGAACTAAATGCTTTTGAACCGGTTATATTCTATAATTTATTTCAATCTATAGAGACTTTAACTAATGGAGTAAACACCTTAGTAGTTAACTGTATTTTAGGGATAACTGCAAATAGAGAAAGATGCAAAGAATTGGTAGAAAATAGTATTGGGATTATTACAGCAATTTGCCCACATATAGGTTATAAAAAAGCTGCTGAAATCGCAAAAGCAGCTTTAAACACTAAACAATCAGTAAGAGAATTAATATTAAAAGAAGGCCTTTTAGGTGAAAAGGAACTTAATGATATATTAGATATAGAATTAATGACGAAGCCTGGTATATTAGCAAAAGAACTAATGGTAGGTTAAAATATGTGATCCCCATCAAATGGACATAACTAATAAATAGTTATGTCCATTTGGTGGGTTTATTTTATAGAGTATGATGCATATACTTTTTTTAAAAAAAGCAAAGAAAGTCCTATTAGTAGGATATAATGATAATACAGATTTTAAAAAAAATTAAGGGGTATAATATTATGGGAAATGAGAAATTATCAGAGAATATTAATAATTTAGAAAAAAAACTTATAGAGGTACGTCATAACTTCCATAAACATCCAGAGTTATCTAATGAAGAATTTGAAACAACTAAAACTTTACGTAAGTTACTAGATGAGGCTCAAATTCGTATACTTAATTTGCCGCTAGAAACAGGACTTGTTGCGGAAATAACAGGAGATAGGGAAGGACCAATTATCGCCATTCGAGGAGATATTGATGCATTGCCTATTAGCGAAGAAACAGATTTAGAATATAAATCACAAGTCAATGGTAAAATGCATGCTTGTGGTCATGATTTTCATGCAAGTGTTATTTTAGGTGCAGCTTATTTATTAAAGCAGCAAGAATCAACACTAGAAGGAACAGTAAGGATTATATTTCAGCCAGCTGAGGAGCTAGGACACGGCGCGGAAGACGTATTAGCATGTGGAGCATTATCTAATGTGGCTGCAATTTTCGGACTCCATAGTGCACCAGAGTTAGAAGTGGGAAGCTTTGGAACAAAGGTGGGAGCTATGACTGCAGCCGTTGATCGTTTTGAAATTGAAATTGATGGTATTGGTACTCATGCGTCATCTCCAGAAAAGGGAATTGATCCAATTATTGTTGCAGCTAATATAATTACAGCGCTTCAGACAATTGTTAGTCGAAGCGTTAGCACCTTTGATCAAGTACTTATTAGTGTTACTCATATTGAAAGTGGTAACACATGGAATGTAATCCCAAATAAGGCTTATATTGAAGGAACAGTGAGAACTGTTAATGCTAAGATGCGTGAGTTTGTTCCAAGCAAAATGAGACAAATAATTAAAGGTATGGCTGACTCATTTGGAGCAACTGCTGAGCTTAAATGGTATAGTGGACCACCAGCAACAAATAACACGAAAGATTGGACAGAGGTTGCATTAGAAGTTGCGCAAAAGCAAGGATATGTTATTAAAAAACTTCCGGATACACTAATTGGTGAAGATTTTGCTTTTTACCAAGAGAAAATACCTGGTGCATTTGTAAATATTGGTACAGGTGTGTCATACTCACTTCATCATCCCAAATTTAAGGTAGATGATGCTGCACTTTTGCCAGCTGCCAATTATTTTTCAGAACTTGCTAAGCGCGCTTTGGTAATACTTAAAGAAAAATAAATTTAATAAATATAATAACAAAGAAGCACATCCCTAGAAAATATAGGAATGTGCTTCTTTGTTATTATATAATTATAATTCTAATGCTGTTTTTAAATCGTCCACTATATCAGAAACATTCTCAACACCTACTGATAATCTTACTAAATGATCGGTTATTCCAATTTCTTGTCTAATTTCATATGGAACTGCAGCATGTGTCATTGTGGCAGGATGGCAGATTAATGATTCTACTCCTCCTAGACTTTCTCCAAAAGTTATTAACTGAAGACTTTCTAAGAATTTTTTATAATCATAATCTTTTTTTAGAACAAAGGAAATGATACCGCCATATCCATTTGCTTGTTTTTCTTGTATTTTATGTCCTGGGTGATCTTCAAAACCAGGATAATATACTTTTTCCACTTCTTTTCTATCTCTTAAGAATTCAGATACAATTTTTGCGTTTGAGTTGTGTCTGTCCATTCTTAAAGCTAGAGTTTTAATACCTCGTATTAATAAGAAGGAATCAAATGGTGATAAAACTCCACCTGTTGAATTTTGTATGAATCCAATTCTTTCTGCAAGTTCTTTGTTATTTACTACAACAAGGCCCGCAATTAAATCACTGTGTCCACTTAGATATTTTGTAGCACTATGAATAACTATATCAGCACCAAGGGTAAGTGGCCTTTGTAGATATGGAGTCATAAATGTGTTATCTACAATTAAGAGTAAGTTATTTTTTTTAGCAATTTTTGCAACTGCTGAAATATCTGTAATACCCATTAATGGATTTGTTGGTGTTTCTATAAAAATAGCTTTTACACTATCATCAATTTTATTTTCTAATAACGTTATATCAGATGAATCAAATGCAGTATAATTTATACCAAAATTATTAAAATATTTGTCTATAACTCTAAAGGTTCCACCATATATATTATTTGATATTAGAATTCTATCTCCTGTTTTAAATAACGATAATGTAGCAGTTGTAGCTGCCATACCTGAAGCAAATGCGAAACCTGCATAACCTACTTCAAGATCTGTAATGAGTCTTTCAAGAGCTTCGCGTGTAGGATTTCCTGATCTTGAATACTCATAAGCATTATCAGCATCAAATTTACCTTTTTTGAACGTAGATGTCTGATAAATGGGAACATTTACTGCTCCAGTATTAGCATCACCATCTATTCCACCATGTATTAATAATGATTCGAATTTCATATCTTTCTTCATATTTTTCCTCCTCGAATAAATTTTTATATATAATAACTAATTAAAATCTAAACTTAAAAATTGTTTTATTCGTGCGTTATTTGTGTTACTTAATAATTCCTCTGGAGTTCCCTTATCAAGGATAATCCCGTTATCCATAAATATTATATTGTCACCTACATCTCTTGCAAAGTTCATATTATGAGTAACGACTACCATAGTCATGCCTTCAAGAGATAACCCCTTCATAACTTTAAGCACTTCGGCTGCAAGTTCTGGATCTAGTGCAGAGGTTGGTTCATCAAATAACAATACTAATGGTTCGATAGCCATAGCACGTGCTATAGCAACTCTTTGTTGTTGCCCACCTGAGAGTTCATGAGGGTAACTATCAGCCTTATCTAAAAGTCCAACTTTATCTAGAAGGTTAAGTGCTTTATCATGTGCAGCTTTTTTAGGTTGCTTAAGCACAGTAGTGAGTCCCTCCATAATATTTGCAACTACAGTCATATGAGGAAACAAATGAAATCCTTGAAATACCATCCCTGTATTTCGTCTTAGTGTTAGCATTTCTTTATCAGTTGGTTCTTTATTTCCACCAAAAACCAATTCAATATCTCCAATGCTTATGGTTCCAATGTTCGGTATTTCCAATAAGTTTATACATCTAAGAAGGGTTGTTTTACCTGAACCTGAAGGCCCTATTACAATGGTTGTTTCACCTTTTTTTATATTTAAGTTGATACCTTTTAATATCTCATTATTGCCAAAACTTTTGTGTAAATCTTTTATATTAATCATGAAATTCCTCCAATTACCTAGCTACATATCTTTCAAGTTTTTTCTCTATTCTTTGCTGAATTATAGTTAATATTGTACAAAACATCAGATAAATAAAAGCTACCTCACAATACAACACAAGTGGCTCATATGTTGTTGCGGTTATTTGCTGTGCAACTTGGAACATTTCAGCTAAAGTAATAGCCGCTGCAAGTGATGTATCTTTAATAAGACTTATAAAGGAGTTTGACAGTGGCGGTACAGATACTCTAGCTGCCTGTGGCAAAATTATACGAAGGAGCGATTGAGTATGAGTCATACCAATTGAACTTGCGGCCTCCCATTGCCCCTTAGGTATAGATAAAATGGAAGCTCTAATTACTTCTGAATTATAAGCTCCCACGTTTAATGTAAAACCTATAATTGCTGCAGGGAGTGCTCCTATTGTTATACCGGCTGCTGGTAATCCATAAAATAATATAAATAATTGTACGAGAAGAGGAGTTCCTCTTATTATCCAAACATATAAACTTGATATTAGGTTTAGTGATTTATATTTTGATATACGAGCAAGAGCCGTTACCATAGCTAAAATTGAACCAAGTACGAAGGAAATTACAGCTACTGGAATTGTAAACTTCACACCTGCTATTAATAAAGGAAAGAAAGAATCTTTAACTATGCCGAGTATTCTTAGTGTATCTGCGTCTAAATTCATTTTATCACCCTTTTATTTTGATACATCGCTGCCAAAATATTTATTTGAAATTTTTGAGTAAGTGCCATCTGATTTCATGTCAGCTAATGCTTTATTAACTGCGGTTACTAATTCTTTATTTCCTTTATTGAACATAAATCCACTAGGTTGTGCATCTCCTTTTGTATCAACAACCTTTATAGCAAGGTTTGGTTTTTGTTTTTTTAGATCGAGGTAAGATAAACTGTCATTAACTGTGGCATCTACTCTTTTAGAAACTAAGAGATCAATTGACTGGTTAAAGCCATCAACTGCTTGGAGCACCGCACCATTAGCTTTTGCAATTTTGCCTAAGTCGCTAGTTAATGATTGAGCAGATTTCTTGCCTTTTAAATCAGCAAATTTTTTGATAGTATTATCAGAACTATTTACTATTAGAACAGCTTTCGAAACTATATACGAGGTTGAAAAATCGTATTTTAGTTTTCTATCTGAATTGATTCCAACTTCATTCGCTATCATGTCAAATCTCTTTGCACCCAGCCCAGCAAGCATACCGTCCCACTTTGTTTCTACAAATTCTGGTTTAACTCCAAGACGTTTAGATACTTCCGTTGCAATATCAACATCAAATCCAGTTAATTTTCCTGATTTGTCATGGAAAGTATAAGGTGCATAAGTACCCTCAGTACCGATTTGTATTTTACCTTCACTCTTTATTGTTTCTAACAAATTTTTTGATGTTGCAGTTTTACTGGTACTGTTACCACATCCTACAAGACCTACTGATGCTACTAATAAAGTGGTAATTAATATAGATAATTTTTTCATTTGTTTTCCCCCTTGAAGTAATCCTACTGTTTTAGTAAGGTATTGAATTAATAATACCATAATTAATCCGTTGTTGTCAATATACGTTCGAAATTAAAAAGTGCTTTAAAAAACAACTAAAATAAAGGGTGGCTAATGGCCATCCTTTATTTTAGTTCATTCGGTGAAACTATTTTTTAAAAATCATTAAGGTAAATATTAATAAGCTATTCCCTCAGAATACATAGCATCAGCTACTTTAATGAACCCTGCGATATTAGCACCGGCAAGTAAATTACCTTCAAATCCATATTCTTTTGCAGCACTACTTGCTTTAATATAAATATCTGACATTATAGCCTTTAATTTATTATCAACTTCTTCAAATGTCCATGAGTATCTTATGCTGTTTTGTGACATTTCAAGTGCTGAAGTAGCAACGCCACCTGCATTAACTGCTTTAGCAGGTCCAAAAAGAATCTTGCTTTTTAAGAATACACTAATTGCTTCTGAAGTGGAAGGCATATTTGCTCCTTCTCCAACTGCTATACATCCATTCGCTACAAGAGTTTTTGCAGATGATTCATTTATTTCATTCTGAGTAGCACAAGGAAGTGCGATATCACACTTTATTTTCCAAATTCCTGAGCAACCTTCATGATATTCTGCAGTAGGATGGTATTTAACATATTCGCTTATTCGTTCTCTATTAACTTCTTTAATTTTTTTAACTGTATCTAGTTTAATTCCAGTAGAATCATATATGTATCCATTTGAATCACTTAATGCAACTACATTTGCTCCTAGTTGTATAGCTTTTTCGGCTCCGTATATTGCAACATTACCTGAACCAGAAATTACAACTGTTTTATTTTTAAAGGAATTTTTTGTAGCTTTAAGCATTTCTTCAACAAAGTAACACATACCATATCCAGTGGCTTCTGTACGAGCAAGACTTCCACCATAAGAGAGTCCTTTACCTGTTAATACACCTGTAAATTCATTTCTAAGCCTTTTATATTGACCATACATAAAACCAATCTCTCTGCCGCCAACACCAATATCACCAGCGGGTACATCGGTATCAGCTCCAATATGTTTTGAAAGCTCAGTCATAAAACTCTGACAAAATCTCATAATTTCTCTATCAGATTTTCCCTTAGGGTCAAAGTCACTTCCACCCTTACCACCACCAATTGGTAGACCTGTTAAGGAGTTTTTAAAAGTTTGTTCAAATCCAAGAAATTTAATAATACTAAGGTTAACTGAAGGATGAAGCCTTAAACCACCTTTGTAAGGTCCAATAGCACTATTGAATTGGACACGAAAACCTCTGTTTACATTTACTACTCCCTTATCATCTATCCAGGAAACTCTAAATATAATTTGTCTCTCAGGCTCTACAATTCTATCAAATATACCAGCTTCCATCCATTCAGGATGAGCTGCAGCAACTGGCTCTAGAGATTCTAGTATTTCTTTTACAGCCTGTTGAAATTCTGGCTCGTTTGGGTTTTTCTTAATAACTTGTTGAGTTAAACTTGATAATAAACTCACTTTATGGCCTCCTCAAATATAATATATAAATATATGTTGAATTTTAAAATTAATAGTTATCAATATATACAATTTTATAAAAATTGCATTTATCTATTATATATTCTACCATTTATAGAACGATTTTTCAACTTTTTAAAAGCTAGTTTTGATAACAGTGAGCAGTGGTAATGACTTGTGGTAATAGCTGCGCCATAACAAATTATTTGAGATTGGTTTTATATGTTAAATAAAGCATAAATCCATATTAAACTTTATGTACAAGTGAAATATAGGATTATTCTAGAAGTGATTTTATAAAAAAATGAATTAATTTTAATAATAACATGCAATAATATAGTTTTTTAAATTAAATCTAATATATAAATGTGAATGTTTACATTCGAATTTATATGTTGTTTTTGCGTTAATACGCCTAGAAGCGACGTGGTTATAGTGAAAAAAATAGAATTAACAGAATATTAAAATACTTGACTTATACTTCAAAAGTTAGTAAAATGATTTCTAACGGTAAGCAAAAATTCATTGTGACTACAATACGAATTTTTAAAAGCTAGGAATAATAATATTTAATTAGGGGGAATTTTTATGAATGCAATAAATACGACAGATACGTCATTTATGATTTTTGCAACGGTATTAGTAATGTTAATGACACCGGGACTTGCTTTATTTTATGGTGGAATGGTGAGAAGAAAAAATGTACTTAGTACTACAGTACACAGTTATACAGCAATGGTAATTGTATCACTTCAATGGGTTTTAATTGGTTATACTTTATGTTTTGGAAAAGATTTTGCTGGTTTTGTTGGTAATTTTCAGTTTCTTGGATTGCATGGTGTAGGCTTTCTTCCAAATGCAGACTATGCAACTACGATACCACAATCAGTATTTATGTTATTTCAGTTAATGTTTGCAATAATTACACCTGCTTTAATTTCAGGAGCAATTGCTGAGAGAATGAAATTTCTTGCATTTGCAGTGTTCATTTTAGTATGGACAACATTAGTTTATGATCCAATTGCACATTGGGTATGGGGTGCAGGTGGATGGCTTAGAAATTTGGGAGCGCTAGATTTCGCAGGTGGAAATGTAGTTCATATAAGTTCAGGTATATCTGCACTTGTTGTAGCACTTGTAATAGGAAAGAGAAAAAAATTAAAATCAATTACTCCACACAATCTTCCGATGACACTTCTCGGAGCAGGGATTTTGTGGTTTGGATGGTTTGGATTTAATGCAGGAAGTGCACTCGCTGTAAATGGTGTAGCACTTAATGCATTTATTACAACTAATACATCTGCTGCGGCATCTGCACTAGCTTGGTGTACATGTGAGCTAATTATTAGAAAAAAAGTCACATCGCTTGGGCTTGCAAGTGGTATAGTTGTAGGATTAGTTGCTATAACACCTGGTGCAGGTTTCGTAAGTCCGATGTCTTCCATATTGATAGGTGGAATTGGGGGCATAATATGTTACTTTAGCGTAACTGTAGTTAAACAGAAATTCGGATATGATGATGCATTAGATGCTTTTGGTTGTCACGGAATTGGAGGAATTTGGGGAGGAATAGCTACTGGTATTTTTGCCTCAAAGGCTATAAATTCTGCTGGTGCAAATGGTTTAATTCATGGCAATATTAAATTGCTTGGAATTCAACTAATAGCAATTGTAGCAACAATTGCATACTCAGCAATAATGACATTTATTATATTGAAGGTACTTGGTAAATTTATGAGCTTAAGAGTAACAACAGAGGAAGAAAGCGATGGATTAGATGTTTCTCAACATGGTGAGGAAGCTTATGGTGGTATAGATATTTAATAAAATAAAAAGGGGGTACTATTATGGAAGAAAAATTTTCAAAAATAGATATTATTACATCTTCAAATAAATTTGAAGAATTAAAAGAAGCTCTAAATGCAATTGGTGTCAGCGGCATGACTGTATCTAACGTTTTAGGATGTGGAATTCAAAAGGGGCACAAAGAATTTTATCGAGGACTCGCTTTAGATATTAATCTTTTACCAAAATTGAAGGTAGAAATAATAGTGTGCGATATTCCAGTAGACTTGGTTGTGGAAACAGCACAAAAGGTACTACACACGGGGAAAATGGGAGATGGAAAAATATTTGTTTATGATGTGAAAAACATTATAAGAATAAGCAATGGTGCTGAAGGGCGAGATGCTCTACGATATAACAAATGATAATATTAAAAAGTAATAGATTAATTTAATTCTAAAAAATATAAAAGTGCTTTCTACGATTTAATTAAATCGTAGAAAGCATTTTTGTTTTTAAGCAAATTTATATTGAAATATAATTTTAATGAGCTATATTGGTGTCATAATGGATACTTGTTGTTATAAATAATAAAAAAACAAATATTTGAGGGATTTATACTGACTTAAAATCATTTTGAATATACTTATTTGAGAAAAGTCTGCATTTTATACGTTTAATTCAAACTGATATAGAATAAAACGATTTATAATAAAAAATATATTGCAATTATCTGAAAATAATGATATTATACATATTATATTATTTATTGTATAAATAGTAATTATAATCATAAGATGAAAAATTAAGTAAATGAAAAGAGGAGGTTATATAAAACTAACTAACAATACAATAATCTAGGGGAGGAATTGTATGAAAAAAAAATATTCTATTATGGTATTAATGGTTTTAAATACTTTAATATTACTTTCAGGATGCATGTTTATTGCATACAGCATTTATTTTAAGATAACTTTCAAAGTTATTAATACAAATATTCCAGGTGCAATTGTTGGACTAACAGTTTTATATTTTTCATCACGCTATTATAAAATGATTTTAAAACTAAAGGGTGAAATTAATGAGAAGGGAAATACTTTTTCTTGGTCAAATTTTAAACGAATAAAAAAATGATAAACACAATGAAGATAGGGGGGATAATAAATGAAAAAAGTGACAAAAATTTCTATAATTACTTTGTTAACGGTATTATTTATAAGCATTTTTTCAGTTGTTGTATTTGCAGAAGGGGCAAGCGGAGATCCGACAGGGGTAAAAGCGGCTACGCTTAACCAGATAACAGCAGAAATTGCTGGTAAACCAACATCTAGTGAAATAACAACACAAATTGCAAAAAATACATTGGGTGTTAATTATGTATGGGTTCTAATGACGGGAATGTTAATATTCTTCTTCCAGTGTGGATTTGCAATGGTAGAAACAGGTTTCTGTAGATCTAAAAATGCGTTGCATACAATGGCAATGAATTTTATGGTATTTATAGTTGGTGCAATAGGATATTTCTTAGTTGGATTTGCAATTCAATTTGGAGGGGTCGGAGGTTGGGCATCACTTGGATCTGGAGTAGCAACACTAAATCATGAAGTATCTATAGCAGGTTGGGGTATATTTGGTACAAAAGGATTGGCACTTGCAAGTGGAGGAACTTATGATGTAGGGGTGTATGCTTTATTCTTCTTCCAAATGGTATTTATGGATACAACTTGTACAATACCGACTGGATCTATGGCGGAAAGAGTTAAATATTCAGTAGTTGTAATAAATTCTTTCTTCGTTTCAATGATATTCTATCCTTTATTTGGTAATTGGATGTGGGGTGGAGGTTGGCTTTCTCAAATGGGTGTAAAGCTAGGACTGGGACATGGTGCAGTGGATTTTGCTGGATCGGCAGTAGTACATTCGGTGGGAGGTATGATGGCCCTTGCAGGTGCAATTGTTATAGGACCTAGAATTGGTAAATTTAGAAAAGATGGAACAGCAGTTGCATTTCCTGGACATGATATACCAATGGCAATAATCGGAACTATAATCTTGTTTTTCTGTTGGTTTGCTTTTAATGCAGGTAGTACAACTAATGCTACCGATCTAAGACTAGCAGTAGTTGCAACCAATACAATGATTGCAGGAGCTGTAGGTGGATTTACCGCAATGATGTATATGTGGTTAAGATATGGTAAACCTGATCCGTCAATGATGTGTAATGGAGCTTTAGCAGGACTTGTTGCAATAACAGCTCCTTGTGCATTTGTAAATGGAATATCATCTTTTATAATTGGAATTATTTCAGGAATACTTGTATGTATATCAGTAAGGGTGTTTGAAGATAAATTCAAAATTGATGATCCTGTAGGTGCAATATCTGTTCATTGTGTTAACGGTGTATTTGGAGTACTTGCTGTAGGGTTGTTTGCAGATGGGACCTACGGTGATGGTTTAAATGGAATTAAAGGTGGAGTTATTGGTTTATTTTACGGTGGTGGATTCAAACAATTAGAGGCTCAACTTATATGTGTTGTAGTATTGATTGTTTGGGGATTTGGATTATCTTATTTGTTTTATAAGGTGCTTGATAAAACAATGGGGCTTAGAGTATCTGCACAAGTAGAAATAGATGGGTTAGATGTTCCAGAAATGGGAATGCTTGCGTACCCAGATTTCGCATTAAATCCTGATAATATTGAAATATCAAGTTCTATAAAGGAAAGAATGATTCATTCTAAAAAATAGATGAAAATGTTTATAATGTGTGTGATATTACTGTGGACTTGGTTGTGGAAACAGCAAAAGAAGTACTACACACAGGTAAGATGGGTGATGGAAAGATATTTGTTTATGATGTTAAAAACAATTACCACTCATAATATCCCTATGACAATGTTAGGTGCTGGAATTTTGTGGTTTGGATTTAATGCTAGGAGCGCACTAGCAATAAATTCTGCTGGCGAAAATGGATTAATATATGGTAATATTAAATTAGTAGGAATTCAACTGATTGTAATTGTAGTAATTATTGCATACTCAGCAATAATGACATTTATAATATTAAAAGTTATAAGTATATTTATGAGTTTAAGAGTAACAAGTGAAGAAGAAATGGAAGGACTAGATGTTTCACTACATGGTGAAGAGGCTTATGGTGGAATAGATATTTAATGAAATAAGTTAATATAAAAGGGGGTACGGGTATGGAAGAAAAATTTTCAAAGATAGATATTATTACATCATCGAGTAAATTTGATGAGTTGAAGGATGCTTTAAATGAAATTGGGGTTAGTGGAATGACTGTATCTAACGTTTTAGGATGTGGCATGCAAAAGGGCCATAAAGAATTTTATCGTGGGCTTGCCTTAGACATTAATCTTCTACCTAAAATAAAAGTAGAAGTAATAGTTTGCGATATTCCTGTAGAATTAGTTGTAGAAACGGCAAAGAAGGTACTTCATACAGGGAAAATGGGTGATGGAAAAATATTTGTTTATGATGTTAAAAATATTATAAGAATCAGCAATGGTGCTGAAGGTCGAGATGCCCTACGGTATAATAAATAATTTAATATTAAAAGATCAGCTTAATTACATTAAGTTGGTCTTTTTTTATAAAAAAAAGACTTTTTTGCTGTTTATTGATATAATTTTATTAAAAGTGAGTTGAAATTTCAAAAAATATTGCAGCTCCACAGGAGATGATTTAATTATGAGATTTGTTACGTATATTAACAAAAGTAAGGAAAGTGTAGGAATTATTATTGGACAAAAGGTTATATATATCAATGAAATATACAATGCATTAGGTAAAGCTAGTGTTAGTTCTATGACTGAACTAATAGAAAGTTTTGAAGAAAACACAGTGGAAAAAATTAAAAATGCTATTAGTAGTAATAATTTTAATTATGTATCATTAGATTCAATTCAATTACTTGCTCCAATACCAAATCCTAAAAGAAATATATTTTGCCTTGGCAAAAATTACGTAGATCATGTAAAAGAAATTAAAAAAACTAAAATATCAGGTACTGGCATTCCAGAATACCCTATATATTTTACTAAAGTAGCATCACCTGCAATTGGAAGTGGTGACTTTATTAAATTTTCTTCGAAAGTTACAACTCAAGTAGATTATGAAGTAGAGCTCGCGGTAGTAATTGGAAAAGAAGGAATCAATATTAAACCAGAGAATGCTAGCGAATACATTTTTGGTTACACTATAGTTAATGATGTTTCAGCTAGAGATTTGCAAGGAAAGCATATTCAGTGGTTTAAAGGGAAAAGTTTAGACACATTTTGTCCTATGGGACCATGTTTAGTCCATAAAAGTGAAATTAAATTTCCTACAGAGCTAAATATAACATGTAGCGTTAATGGAGAATTAAGGCAAAATTCCAATACAAGAAATTTGATTTTCGATATACCATATATCATTAGTGATTTGTCAAAAGGGCTTACTTTAAAACCAGGTGACATAATTAGTACAGGAACTCCAAGTGGTGTTGGTCTAGGATTTGACCCACCTAAAGTTTTAAAAAATGGTGATGTTGTGGAATGTTATATTGAAAATATAGGTAAATTAGTTAATAAAGTAACAGTTGTTAATGAATAGATACAGAAATTTTAAAATATAAGCTAAAGGCATACTTTTGTTTAGAAAAGAATGCCTTTAACTTAATGTGTATTAAATTTATTACCCGGATTATTTTATTTGAGTTAGACCCTTTTCTTTTAAAATTTTATTTAAAACAGTAAGATTAAATAAATCCTTAGTATCGGGTTCGGATTTTAAGAAACCTTCTTTAACTGATGATCTAACAAAATCAAGTACTGAATCTTTTTCAGGGTCATTTGTAATTGTTAATCTTTTAAAAGAAGCATCTCAAACATCATTAGATATTGATTTTTTAGTTAACTCAGTGATTTGTTTATTAACTATTTCTTTAGCTTTAGCTGAGTTCTTATTAATATATTCAGTTGTCTCTACGTGATTTTTTATAAAAGCTTCAACAATTTGTGGATGATCCTTTAAAAATTCAGTTCTAACAACTACTACAGCGGTAGTATATTTTCCTTCTCTAAATACATCTTTATAATCTAAAATAATATTTGCATTTGCCTCTTTAATTAGCCTTGATCCCCAAGGTTCAGGTACTAAAGCTGCATCTATATCTCCCTTTTGTAGTAAGGCTAAAATATCTGCGTTCTTTGCCTGTAATGCGATTGAAAATTTGAAAACTTTTGAATTCTTCATTTTGTCCCCCTTATTTTAATTGTTTTAAAATCCTAGTATTGAGGTATGTTTAATATGATATATAATAGTTAATATATTAGTTCCTAAATAAAAATATGTCAATAGTTTATTTTTTTATAAATATGTTGCAATTTTGATTTAAACATAGTAATGTAATTGGAATGGTATGTATTGAATAGTTTGAAAGTTCAAAAAATATAACAGTAAGAGGAAGGCGGTGAAAACTATTTGAGAATATTGGGTTAGAGGATTCTTGAATGGCGAGGGCTATGAGTATGTTAATTGTAGGTGGGGATAATATTGAAGTAATAAATTGTAATCTTTGTAAATATGGATATTGTGTATCTAAACACATAAGTGGTCGTAAGAATAAACATAAATAGATCGAAATTCCTAAAGATATTGATTTAATTTTAGTTTTAACCGATTTTGTTAGCCATGGAGTAAGTAATCATATAAAAAAAGAGTCTAAAAGGCTTGGTATAAAGACTATATATTCAAAATGCTCATGGTCCTGTGTTGAAAATTCATTAGCAGTATAAGCAGAGTTTAAATACATAAAAATATAACAATAAAAGGGGGCATACTTGAATGCAGAAGGTAGTTGAAATTGATAGTGAGAATTTAAGGCTTAGGGGCATGCTCCATATTCCTGAAAATATAAATAATAAAGTACCGATAGTTATAATATTTCACGGGTTTTGTGGTGATAAAATGGGTCCACACTTCATATTTGTAAAGTTATCTAGATTACTTGAAAAGGCTGGAATAGCATGTATAAGGTTTGATTTCGCAGGAAGTGGTGAAAGTGATGGAGATTTTATAGATATGACTATGGATACCGAGTTAAAAGATGCAAATAACATTTTAAATTATGTAAGAACATTAGAGTTTGTAGATAATGACAGAATTGGGATTGTAGGATTAAGCATGGGAGGTGCAATTGCTAGCATGCTTGCAGGGGTCAGGAAAAGTGATATAGAAACATTGTGCTTATGGGCACCAGCAGGAAATATGGATGAAATAATTTTAGATAAACATTATATTGGTGGGGGCTTTGAGGAATTTACGCAAAATGGTTATTTTGATGTTGAAGGATTACTTGTTGGGACGAAATTTGTGGATAATGTTAAAAATATAAAAATATATGAAAAAGCAGCTGAATATGATAAAAAATCTCTTATAATCCATGGAGATAAAGACGATGTAGTTTCATTAAGTGCATCGCAAAAGTATATTGATTTTTGGGGAGATTCCTCTTTATTAAAAGTGATTAGTGGAGCAAATCATACCTTTGACAAACGTGAGTGGGAAGAACAGGTAATTAATAATACAATAGAATTTATAGAAAAAGAGTTATAATAGGTCGCGAAAGTATAAAAAAATATTCCGTTAAAAAAGCGGTATTTTATCATACAAAATATTAAAATTAAAAATAATTTATTAATAGTGTAGAATTATTCTCATTACTTGCAAATTTTATTGGATTGTAAATATGTTTTAATGAAAGTAAACAAAGATGAGTATAAGAAATGTGGTACGAGATGTTTCAAACATAATTTCCAAGGAGGAATTGTAATGACTAATAAAAGATATTCAAAATTTATAACAAATTGTGTTCATGCTGGCAATGGGATTGACAAAGAAACAGGAGCTATTAGAAGACCATTAACTATGGCAAACAGCTACAGGCTTCCAGATGATGCATCTAAGCTTAATTGGAGTGGTACGGATGAATTAATCTATACTAGAACTACATCTGCAAATCAAATATATTTACAGGAAAAATTAGCTACGCTTGAAGGAGGAGAAGATTGTGTGGTTTTAGCTACGGGGGTAGCGGCCCTTGCAGGAGTATTCCTTACTTTTCTTAAATCAGACTCACATATAATCTGTACAAATGTTTCCTATGTAGCTGTCTACAGACTACTAAATCAATATTTTCCAGAGAAATATGGTACAGAAGTAAGTCTTGTAGATACAACAAATCTAGAGGAGATTAAAGCAGCTATACGGCCAAATACAAAGCTTATACATATAGAAACACCTGGAAATCCTACTACCAGAGTAAGTGATATAGAGGAAATAGCGAAAATAGCAAAAGCGGCTGGAGTACTTTTAAGTGTGGATAGCACTTTTGGAACACCTTATTTGCAGCAGCCATTGGCACTCGGAGCGGACTTAGTTATTCATAGTCTTACAAAATATATTAATGGACATGGAGATGCTATGGGTGGTGCGGTAATAGGGAAAAAAGAATTAATAGATAAAATAAAACGTGAGGCTATGGTAAACATAGGAGGTGCCATAAGTCCATTCAATGCATGGTTAATAATGAGAGGAGCTGTGACACTATCTCTAAGGATGAGGCAACATAGTGAAAGTGCCTTAAAAATAGCTAAATTTCTTGAAGAACATCCATCAATAAGTTTTGTGGCTTATCCGGGACTAAAAAGCCATCCTCAGCATGAAATAGCAAAGAAACAGATGAGCGCATTCTCCGGAGTAATGTCCTTTGGACTTAAGGCAGATGTTACAACCCATAATAAGTTTGTAAATTCTTTAGAGCTCATAATTTCTGCGGTTTCTATAGGTCATGATGAAAGTCTTATAGTTTATACTGGACCAACGGATGAAAGAAATCATTTCTATCCAAAGAAATTTCAAAATGGACATCTAAGATTTAGTGTTGGGCTAGAAGATCCAGATGACATAATAGCTGATATAGAACAAGCACTTAAAAAAAGTAAATTGTAGTATGGACCTGAAATTAAAGTAGGGGACTACGGGTTCGCCCGTTAAAGCAATAAAGCATTTTGTGCTTGGATTTAATTCATATTTATAATCAGCGACGCCTCTATAACAGAGGGGATTGCTTTTTTGACTTTGAAAATATATTTTCTGGGAAATATAGTAATAAAGCACCAATAATAAAATGGGGGTTATATCAACTTACAATACCAAAGGGTAGGGTAATGTAAAGCCTACGGCAAGCAGCAATAAAATATGGTAAGTATCCATATGAACCATCACTGTTTAGCTAGAATAATTATTAATTATCCCTTAATAAATCAAAACATAAATAGTTAAAAGAAGAGTTGACAAAGATAAAACATGGCATATAATAGAAATAAAACTAATCCGATATGAATACTATTGAATTTAACTTAAAACAGATATATGGGGGTAATATTATGGGATCAGTAGATTATTTTAACGAAATAGCACAAAGTTGGAATGTAATAAGAAGTGAATATTTTGATGAGAGATTGAAGTACAAGGTTTTATCTAAAGTAAATATTAAAGACAAGGTTGTGGCTGATCTTGGATGTGGAACTGGATTTTTATCATTAGCACTGGCATTAGATGCAAGTATTGTATTTTCTATAGATCAATCTGTAAATATGTTAATAGAAACAAGAAAATTAATGGAGACTAAAAAATTTGATAATGTGTATCCAATAAAATCATCCATAGACAACTTGGCTTTGGTTGATGAATCTGTAGATGTGGTTTTTATTAATATGGCACTTCATCATGTTAAGGATGCTAAAAAAGCAATAGAGGAAATGTTTAGAATAATAAAAAAAGATGGAACTTTAATAATATCAGATGTACAAGAGCATAATGGCGAATGGGCAAAGGCTGAGATGTTTGACGAATGGCTTGGGTTTTCAAATAATCAGATGGAAGAGTGGGTAACATCTGCCGGTTTTAATCTTGTTAATATTGAGAATACAGATTTATTATGTAAAGGCTATTCTAGCAAAGGAGAATTTACGCAGACTGGCATTTTTATTGCAGTAGCAAATAAGGGAGGACTAAATAGTGAAATATATAAATAGTGTACTCGAGAATATAGGAAATACACCACTCATAAAATTAAATAATTTAGGATTAAAAGAAGGGGTGAATATTTTCGCAAAACTTGAGGGTGAGAACCCAGGTGGTAGCGTAAAAGATAGAGTTGGAGTTTACATGATTAAGGATGCAGAAGACAGGGGCATCCTTAAAGTGAGATATACAATTGTTGAAGCTACCGCGGGAAATACTGGGATAGGTGTGGCACTTGCAGCAATAAACAAAGGATATAATATAATATTTGTTGTTCCAGAGAAGTTCTCAGTAGAAAAGTTAACTTTGATGAGAGCATTAGGTGCAACTATTGTTAATACCCCAAGGGAAGATGGCATGTTAGGTGCTATCAATAAGGCGAAAGAACTATTGGCTGAAATCCCTAATTCTATTTCATTACAACAGTTTGAAAATGATGCTAATCCAAAAGCACATTATGAAACTACAGGACCAGAAATATATGATGCATTAGATGGTGAAATTGATTATTTTCTTGCAGGAGCAGGAAGTGGTGGAACATTTAGTGGTGTTATGAAATATTTAAAGGAAAGGAATAAAAATATAAAGGGTATATTAGTAGACCCTTATGGATCAACCATTGGTGGTGGAGAGGAACATTGTTATGATATCGAGGGGATAGGGAATAATTTTGTTCCAACCACTATGGACTTAAACCTAGTTGAAAGTGTTATTAAGATTAATGATGACGAGGCTAAAGACAAGGTAAAGCTAATTGCTGTTCGTGAAGGATTGTTTGTAGGAAGTTCTTCTGGAGCTGCAATAGCAGCTGCAATAAAACTTGCAGCTGCTATTAATAAGGGAAACATTGTTATAATATTGCCTGACAGAGGTGATAGATATTTTAGCAAAAACATTTATGATTAATGCTTGATATTTATTAATAATTTAGCAGCCCAAAAGTAGAAAATTACATTTGAAAATATGCAGCAAAGATAACACCTTTGCTGCATAATTTTTTTTTTGGAAAATATCATTAGGCAGTATAAATAAAATTATTTTGGCTGAAAGAATATAAATTAATTAGTTTACATACTGATGATTATGTAAACTAATCCTAAAATGTAAACCTATTTTTAATTAATGAATAATACTAACAAAATAAAGAAATAGCAAAAATTTATTATATTTGAAAACAAATAAGGTATAGATAATATATATGCTTAAAACATAAAAAACATTGACATGTTTTTACTAATGTAATATTATTAACTAAACATACAGGTTTGGTATGAGAGATAAAGTCCGAATATTGCAAATTGTGAGTGTTTGTTTGAAATGAATTCAACAAAAACAACTGCTATTACAAGAGAAATTAAAATAAATCATGAAAATATTGGAGGAATAAATATGAATATCAAAGTAAATGGCGAAGCAAAAAATATTAAAGATGGTGTTACGGTTACTGAAATGCTAAAAATTGAAGATGTGGAAATGCCAGACATGGTCTCAGTTCAATTAAATGGTGAATTTGTGGATAGAGATCAATTTGCAAAAACTGTATTAAAAGAAAATGACGAAATAGAAGTTTTATATTTTATGGGAGGTGGAAGTTTTGGACTTTAGTGAGGAGCAGATAGAAAGATATTCAAGACATATATTATTGTCTGAGGTTGGAGTTGAAGGACAAGAAAAATTACTAAATTCAAAAGTTCTTATTATTGGAACAGGAGGTCTTGGCGCACCAGCTGCTATGTATTTGGCAGCTGCAGGAATAGGTACAATAGGACTTGTAGATGGTGATGTTGTGGATTTATCGAATCTTCAGAGACAAATTATACATCAAACTAAGAATTTGGGGCAGCTTAAAGTTGAATCTGGAAAAGAAACAATAAATGAACTTAATCCAGATGTAAATGTCATTACTTACAATGAATTTGCTACATCTGAAAACATTCTAAATATTATAAAAGATCAAGATTATGATTTTATAATAGATGGAACAGATAATTTTGCTGCAAAATTTTTAATAAATGATGCTTGTGTACTTGCTAAAAAACCATTTTCTCATGCTGGAATAATAAGGTTTAAGGGACAACTTACTACTTATATTCCAGGTAACAATACGCCTTGTTATAGATGTATTTTCCAAACACCACCACCGGAGGGAATGGTGCCAACATGCAGAGAAGCTGGTGTACTTGGAGTAATGGGTGGAGTTGTGGGAACACTCCAAGCAACTGAGGCTATTAAATATATACTAGGACTTGGACAAACTCTAGCTGGGTATTTACTAACTTATGATGGACTAAAGATGGAATTTAAGAAAATAAAAATAAGTCATAATAAAAGATGTGGAGTTTGTGGGGATCATCCAACTATAACAGCTTTAATAGACTATGCAAATCCATCTTGTGATTTAAAAACAGGAAAGTTGAATGGGTGATTAATATGATATATATTGATAAATTGGAGATAGATAAAATAATAAATCAGGCAAAAGAGGAATTTCCTAATGAATGTTGTGGGTTTTTATCAGGAACTAAAAGCGAAGGTATAATTAATGTGAAAAAGGCATATCCACTTACCAATTTAGATAAAAGTAGTGAACATTTTTCAATGGATCCTAAAGAACAATTTAATACAATAAAAATTATTAGAGGTCATGATATGTTATTCATTGGAAACTATCATTCCCATCCATATACACCCTCAAGGCCTTCAGAAGAAGATATAAGACTGGCGTATGATCCAAAGATAATATATGGCATTTTATCACTTGAAAAAGAAGAGCCAGTATTTAACTTGTTTAAGATAAATAAAGATGGCGTTCTTAAACTTGAGTACAAAATTATTTAATATATTAATTTATATTTAATTTAAATTTTAATAAACAAATGTTTTTATTAATACAAAGGGAAGTGGTTTAGGATGATTAATATTACAGAGGAAAGTTACAAAGTCATAGAGGATTTCAAAGAAAAAGCAGATTTATATATGAATGGCAAACTTGATCCTACTAGATTTAAAGCATTTAGAGTTTCTATGGGAGTTTATGAACAAAGAACTTCAGATGCTTATATGGTAAGGACTAGGATTCCTGGTGGAGTAATTACATTAGAACAATTTAAGCAGATAAGTGATATCTCAAAAAAATATGCAAAAGGTTTATTGCGTTTTACTTCTAGGCAGGATATTCAGTTTCAAAGTGTTGAATTAGAAGATGTATATAGTATTATGAAGGACCTTATAGAAGTAGGTATAATTACTAAAGGAACTGGTGGTAATACAGTAAGAAATGTTGAGTGTTCTCCTCTTTCTGGAGTGTCTATAAATGATGTATTTGATGTAACTAGTTATATGAGTGAAGTTACTAATTATTTACTTAAAGATCCTACTACTATGAATCTCCCAAGAAAATATAAAATAGGTTTTTCAAATACTCTCAGCGACACTGGAAACGCTACAATATCTGATTTGGGATTTATAGCAAGGATAGCTGATGGAAATAAAGGTTTTGAGGTTTATGGTGGTGGAGGTTTTGGTGGAAATCCAAAAGTATCACTAAAACTTGAGGATTTTATTAATGCAAAAGATGTTTTGTATTATGTTCAGGCTATGAAGGAACTCTTTGAAAAAGAAGGAGATAGAAATAATAAACATAAGGCAAGAATAAGGTATATTGTTGAAAGACTAGGTGAAGAAAAATTCAAACTAAGGTTTAATGAAGAGCTAAAAAGAATAAGGGAGGATAGAAATCTTGATTTAATAATAGATGATGACGCAGGTGAAAAATACGAGCAAATTGCTGAAGGGTCTGAAATTGATAAGGCTAATGAAAGTGTTCTATTCCCTCAAAAGCAAGCAGGGTATAGCAGCATATATGTACATCCTCAAGGAGGAAATTTAGAAGCAGAAAATCTTCAAGAAATATTAGATTTTGTTAGTAAATTGGATTATACAATATCTATAAGACTTGCAAATACTCAAAGTTTTTTTGTAAGAGATTTGAAATATAACGATGCTAAAACATTATTAAAAATAATAGCACCTTTTTCATCAAATTTTAACATCTATAATTCAGTAACTTGTGTTGGAGCATCAACTTGTCAATTAGGACTTTGCTTATCACAAAATTTATTACAAGCTATAAAGGCAGAATTTGAAGGATGTAGCGATGATATTAAAGCATCACTTCCTAGAATATTTATATCTGGATGTCCTAATTCCTGTGGGCGTCATCAAATAGGCAAAATAGGTTTAAGTGGGAGAGCAAAAAGAACAGAAGATGGTCTAATGCCTACGTATACTGTATCATTTGGTGGTAGTGTTGGGCATGGCCAAGCTAAAATTGGCGAAGTCTATGGTGATATTCCTGCAAAGAAGGTACCAAATTACCTTGTAGCGCTTGCTAAGCTTAAAAAAACATCCGATTATGAGTCTTTTGAAGAATTTTTAAATAATACCCAGAAAGATATAAGAGAGTTAACTAATAAATATGAAGCTTTGGAAACATTTAAAGAAAATTCTGACCTTTATTATGACTTTGGAGCAAGTGAAAAATTCTCTATTGAAGGACGTGGACCAGGTGAGTGTAGTACAGGGGTATTTGATGTTATAAAACTTGATTTATCAAATGCAGAAAGTTCTCTTTTAAAGTATAAATCTAGTAAAAAATCACAAGATTTGTATGATACTGCAGTGTCATCTGCGCGAACTCTTTTAGTATTAAAGGGTATAGATACAGCAAAAGATAGAGAAATATTCAAACAATTTAATATAAATTTTGTTGAAACAGGTTTTGTTAATAAATCTGTTGTAGAGCTTTTTGATACACTTCTTGATTATAAACTTGGTGACGTAGTGGATATAACAAGTAAAGCAGTTGAAGTTGAATATCTCTTTAATAAAGTAAAAGAAATGTATGGATCCTTAAATGGGCAGTTAGAAATAACACTTCCAAAGGAAGTCATTATTACTGTATCAGAGGAATCACCAATAACTAAAGATTATGAAGTTATCGATTTTAGAGGAGTTACGTGTCCAATGAACTTTGTAAAGGTTAAAATTCAACTATCTAAAATAAAGTCTGGTGAAAAAAGAGGTTTTTATTTAGACGATGGTGATCCTATAAAAAATGTTCCATTAAGTGTTTCAAAAGAAGGTAACAAGATAATATTAATAGATAATAATTATGAAGGCTACAATTTACTTGTAGTTGAGAAAAAATAACGTCAGAGGTGTAAATATGAAATTCAACACTAAATTAATACATGGGAATCTAAAAACTGATGAAACAGGAGCAACTAATACGCCACTACATTTATCAAATGCATTTGCCCATAATACGGCAGAGAAGTTAGAGGGTATAATGAAGGGTACAAGTATGGGATATGCGTATACTAGGATTTCAAACCCTACTGTTACTTCGTTTGAAAGAAGAATTGCAAGTATCGAGGGTGGACTAGCAGCTACTGCTACTGCCTCTGGTATGAGTGCTATATATCTTGCAATAATGAATATCGTTGAGTGTGGAGACGAAATAATAGCATCTAGTGGCCTTTTTGGGGGAACTTATGCACTTCTTAAAAATCTGAAAAGTTATGGTATAAATGTTAAGTTTTTAGAAAATTTAGATGAAGAGAGTTTAGAAGAGGTTATAAATGAAAATACAAAAATTGTATTTGGAGAAACATTAGGTAATCCAAAGCTAGATGTATTGGATATAGAGGAAGTAGCTAAGGTTTGTAATAAACATAATGTTATTTTTATTGTAGATTCTACGATAACAACTCCATTCCTTATAAGACCAATTGAATATGGAGCAGATATTGTTATCCATTCAACTTCTAAATATATAAACGGAACCTCAAATTCTATCGGTGGAATCATAGTAGATGGAGGAAGTAGTAAATATAAGGATATCAAATATAAGAATTTTAATGAGTATAGTAAAAAGTTTGGTAAAATGGCCTACACTGCAAAGCTTAGAAATACAGTAGGAAAGGATATTGGAGCGTCACTTGCACCTTTTAATGCTTTTCTAAATCTAACTGGAATTGAAACATTGTCACTTAGAATGAGAGAGCATTGTTCAAATACTCTCTCAGTAGCAAAATTTTTAAGTAACAATAGTAAGGTAACATCAGTAAATTATCCGAGTCTTCCAACTTCTAAATACTATAATGTAACTCAAAAGTATTATAGAAATGGAGCTAGTGGGGTTTTAACTTTTAGGCTTGGGAGTAAAGAGAATGCTTTTAAATTTATTAATAATTTAAAAATGATATTGAATATTACCAATATTGGTGATACTAAAACACTAATTATTCATCCTGCTTCAACAATATGTTCTAGTAATACTAATGATGAAAAAGAGCAAATGGGAGTTTTCGATGATTTGCTAAGGCTTTCTGTTGGAATAGAAGATATTGAAGATATACTATTTGATATTGAGAGTGCTATGAACTCCATTAACTAATAGTTATAAAGAGCAGCTTACATGATGTTATATCACGTAAAGCTACTCTTTTTAAGTTTCCTTATTTATTTTTTTAAAAACAAAGGATTTTTACAATATTTAGTCGAATTTAATATATTAGTGATAACATATTTTGTTTATAAAAAATTATGAATAGGAAGTGCTTTTTTATGGAAGATAATAAAGATGAACATATTAAAATAATGGATATTGATCCATACCTTAAACCATATGAAAGCGATATTAACCTTAGAATGAATTCTTATTCATCTTCTAAGAAAAAATTACTAGGTTATAATCAAGACTTTAAATCTTTTGCAAATGGTGAATTATATTATGGCTTTCATTTAATGAAAGATGGTTGGATTTATAGAGAATGGGCTCCTAATGCTGATGCTCTTTATTTGATCGGTGACTTTAATTATTGGAATCCACATACACATCCAATGCAAAAAACAGAAAATGGAAATTGGGAAATTTTCTTGAAAGGGTTGCAAGCTCTTAAGCATATGTCACGCGTTAAGGTAAGGGTAGTAGCTAAAGGAATATCAAGAGATAGAATTCCACTTTATATTAAGAGAACAGTGCAGGATACTATTACACATGATTTTGTAGGACAAATTTGGCAGCCAAATCATGATTTCAAGTGGCAGGATAGCGAATTTCATATTAAAAGTGAGGAAACATTATTTATATATGAGGCTCATGTAGGAATGGCACAGGAAAAAGAGGGCATTGGTACTTTTAATGAGTTTACAGAAAATATACTTCCAAGAATAAAAGCTGATGGTTATAATACGCTGCAACTTATGGCAATCATGCAACATCCTTATTATGCCTCTTTTGGTTATCAAGTATCTAATTTTTACGCCGTTTCATCATGGTTTGGCACCCCAGAGGATTTAAAAAAATTAATTAATACTGCTCACCAAATGGGAATTGCAGTGTTACTTGATTTAGTACATTCTCATTCAATTAAAAACATAGCTGAGGGTATTAATGAGTTTGACGGAACTGATTATCAATTCTTTCATACTGGTGTTAAAGGAAATCATCCAGCTTGGGGTACAAAGCTATTTAATTACGGAAAACCAGAGGTTATTCATTTTTTATTATCGAATATTAAGTTTTGGCTCGAAGAATACCATTTTGATGGTTATCGATTTGACGGTGTGTCATCCATGTTATATCATCACCAAGGACTAGGAGTAGCATTTACAGATTACAGTAAATACTTTAGCATGGAGACGGATATAGAGGCAATTACATACCTTCAATTTGCAAATGATTTAATTAGGGAAGTAAATCCTACAGCGATAACAATAGCTGAAGATATGAGTGGAATGCCAGGAATGTGTATACCGGTAAGCTTTGGTGGTCTGGGTTTTGATTACCGCTTATCTATGGGGGTACCTGATCTTTGGGTAAAAATACTAAAAGAGTTATCTGATGAAAATTGGAGTATGAATCAATTATGGTATGAATTAACTAGTAGAAGGCCTATGGAGAAAAACATAGGTTATTCTGAATCACATGATCAGGCCCTTGTAGGTGATAAGACATTAATGTTTAGGCTAGCCGATAAGGAAATGTATTCTCATATGCTCAAAGATGATGATAACTTAATAATAAATCGTGCAATAGAAATGGATAAGCTTATTAAATTTATTACTATAACTTTAGGTGGAGAGGGATATTTAAATTTTATGGGGAATGAATTTGGTCATCCAGAATGGATTGATTTTCCAAGAGAAGGTAACAATTGGAGTTATAAATATGCAAAAAGACAATGGAGTCTTATGGAAAACAAGGATCTCAAGTATGAGTACTTATCAAATTTTGATAGAGAAATGATAAAGTTTATAAAATATAATAAAGTCTTAAGTGCTAGTGACGTGCAAAATCTTTGGACTGATGAAAAACTTAAACTGCTTACTTTTAGAAAAGGAGGTCTTGTGTTTCTGTTTAACTTTAATCCGTCTTGCTCTTTCCCTAAATATGAGCTTCCAACTTCAGAAAATGGTGATTACAAGGTTGTTTTTAACAGTGATGAAGTTATGTTTGGTGGACAAAGTAGAATTGATACGAATTATATTTATCACACCAAAGTATTAAAGCATAGGGATAATAAAACAGGGGTCACAATAAACACACCAAGTAGAACTGTTCTAGTTTTAAAGAAAATAGACAATAATACACATTAAATATTAAATATTAAAATAAATTATAAAATGGGACGGCAGTCTAAAAAATCTCGTTAATCACGAGGATATTTTTAGATAACCGTCCCTAAGTTTTACTATTTTTTATCCTCTTAACGAAGTTTCTCCCATTAAATATTCATCAATATTTTTAGTAACTAAGCGACCCTCATATATTGCCCAAACAACTAGTGATTGACCTTTTTTCATGTCACCAGCAGCAAAAACACCTTTAGTCTTAGTCATATAATTATCATCTACAATTACATTGCCACGGATATCAAAGTCTAAACCTAGATCGGTAAGCAATCCTTCATGTTGTGGATGTAGAAAGCCCATAGCCAAAATAACTAGGTCAACTTTTAACTCGAATTCTGAGCCTGGTATTTCAACCATTTGCATGCCTTTTTCAGTATGTGTCCATTCCACTTTAGTGGCATGGAGAGTATTAACAAAGCCATCTTCACCAGTGAATTTTCTTGTAGTAACATTCCAATCACGGTTACAACCTTCTTCATGTGAAGTTGTAGTTTTTAATGTTCTAGGATATGTTGGCCATGGCATTGAATCATCACGGTTGGCCGGAGGTTTTGGCATAATCTCATACTGATATACGCTCTTAGCGCCTTGCCTAATAGCTGTTCCAATGCAATCAGAACCTGTATCACCGCCGCCTAGAACTAGTACTACTTTGTCTTTAGCATTTATTTCTGTAGTTTCTATTTCTTTGCCTGAAACTCTTCTATTTTGTTGTTTTAGATAATCCATAGCAAAGTGTACACCCTTAAGCTCGCGTCCTTCAACTTTCAAATCACGAGGGATTGTACTTCCACCGGTTAAAGCTACAGCATCAAACTGAGCTAAAAGATCTTTTGCACTATAATCTATGCCAACATTTACGTTAGTTTTAAAATTAACGCCTTCTTCTTTCATAAAGTTCACACGTCTTTCAACTATACTTTTATCTAATTTAAAGTCTGGTATACCATATCGCAAAAGTCCGCCTATTTCGTCGTCCCTCTCGAATACAGTTACATCATGTCCTACAGAATTAAGCTCAGCAGCAGCTGCAAGACCTGATGGACCTGAACCAATTATAGCAACCTTTTTACCCGTTCTTACTCTAGGTTCTTGTGGGTTTGTCCATCCTTCTTCAAATGCTTTTTCTATAATATTTAATTCTATTTCCTTTATTGCAATGGGATCTCTATTAACACCTAATGTACATGAACCTTCACAAGGGGCAGGGCAAATTCTGCCGGTGAATTCTGGAAAGTTATTTGTAAGAGTTAATCTGTCATATGCTTTTTCCCATTTCTCTTTATATACCATGTCATTCCAATCTGGAATTAAGTTCCCAAGTGGGCAGCCCCAGTTACAAAAAGGGACACCACACTCCATGCACCTTGCACCTTGCTGACGTAATTTATCAACTGGAAATTTTATGAATAATTCTTTAGAGTCCTTAATTCTATCTTTAACAGGGCGTTTTTTTGCAGTTTCTCTTTTTAATTCTCTGAAACCTTGCAATTTTCCCAAATTTAACACCTCCAAAATTGAAAAGTATAAACTGTTCTCAAAAATTTGAGAGAACAGTCTTATATCTTCTTATTGCATTTTATCTCTATTCTATTTTCCTTCTAGTATTGCTTTGTAAGCGGTTGGTATTACTCTTTTGAATTTTGATTTATATTCATTCCAATTGTTTAAAATCTTATTTGCTTTGTTACTGTTAGTAGCCTCAAAATGTTCTTTTATTATTGAATAAAGTTGATCTAAATCTGATTTTGAGATTATTGATTCTACTTCAATCATTTCCATATTACATTTTGATTTAAAAGTTTCATTCTCATCTATAACGTATGCTATACCACCGCTCATTCCAGCTCCAAAGTTTCTACCAGTTCTTCCTATGATAACTACAACTCCGCCAGTCATGTATTCACAACCGTGATCTCCAATTCCTTCAGCTACAGCTTGGGCTCCTGAATTTCTTACTGCAAAACGTTCACCTACGAGTCCGTTTATAAACAATTTACCAGAAGTTGCTCCATAAAGAATTGTATTACCAGCAATGAAGTTCTCATCCTGAACAAAAGTACAATTTTCTGGTGTTTTTACAATAATCTTAGCACCAGATAATCCCTTGCCAACATAATCATTTGCATCTCCTACTAATTTCAATGTTAATCCATTAGCACCAAAGGCTCCAAAACTTTGACCTGCAGCTCCTACAAAATTTAATGTTATTGTGTCATCTGGAAGACCAGTAGCGCCATATTTCATAGCAATTCTTCCACTTAACATTGCACCAACAGAACGATTAACATTTTCAATTTCTAAGTTAAATGTACTTTTCATTCCATTTTCTAAAGATTCTTTTGCCATTTCAATAAGTTTATAATCTAAAGAATTGTCTAAACCATGATTCTGAGCAATAACGCAGTAACGTTTAATTCTCTTTGGCATATCTGGTTTATATAAAATATTTGATAAATCTAGATTTTTTGCTTTCCAATGAGTGATTGCTTTTTTAGGGCTAATCTTATCTACTCTACCTACCATTTCATTCATAGTTCTAAAACCAAGTTTTGCCATATGCTCTCTTATTTCCATTGCAATAAAGGTAAAGAAGTTTACAACATATTCAGGTTTACCTTTGAAATTCTTACGAAGTTCTGGATCTTGAGTAGCTATACCCATATCGCAAGTATTTAAATGACAATTTCTTAGCATAGTACAACCTAGTACTACAAGAGCTGTAGTTGCAAATCCAAATTCTTCAGCTCCAAGAAGTGCAGCGATAACAACATCACGGCCTGTTTTAAGCTGACCATCAGTTTGAACTGTTACTCTGCTTCTTAAATTATTTAGTAGAAGTACTTGCTGAGTCTCAGCAAGTCCAAGCTCCCAAGGAAGTCCTGCATGCTTAATAGATGATAGTGGGGAAGCTCCTGTTCCACCATCATGACCACTTATTACTATAGCATCAGAATGTGCTTTAACAACTCCAGCAGCGATTGTTCCAACTCCTAATTCTGAAACTAATTTCGTACTAATTCGTGCATGAGGATTTACACTCTTTAAATCATAAATAAGCTGAGCTAAATCTTCAATTGAGTATATATCATGATGAGGTGGTGGTGATATTAAATCAATTCCAGGCGTTGAATGCCTAAGTCTTGCTATATTAACATCTACTTTTTTACCAGGTAGTTGACCGCCTTCTCCAGGTTTCGCACCTTGAGCTATCTTAATTTGTAATTCATCTGCATTAACAAGGTATTCAGTTGTAACTCCAAATCTAGCAGAAGCTATTTGTTTAATTGCACTTCGCCTTAAATCTCCATTCTGATCAACCTTGAATCTTTCAGGATCTTCTCCACCTTCACCAGTATTACTTTTTCCACCAAGTCTATTCATAGCTATAGCCATAGTTTCATGAGCTTCTTTACTGATAGATCCAAATGACATTGCACCTGAGCAGAAACGCTTAACTATTTCACTTATTGGTTCAACTTGCTCTATTGGAATTTCATTTCCATAATTAAGTTCGAATAATCCCCTAATTGTACATAAATGTTTGTCTTGTTCATTTATAATTTTTGAATACTCTTTATATAAGTTGTAATCATTAGTCCTTGCAGCTACTTGAAGTTTATATATTGTATCAGGGTTAAATAGGTGATATTCTCCATCTTTTCTCCAAGAATATAATCCACCAACATCGAGTTCTGCTATAGGTTTTCTTAACTTATTAAAGGCATTTTTATGTCTAATTAATACTTCCTTTGCCACAGTTTCTATACCAATTCCGCCAATTCTAGATGGTGTTTCTCCAAAATATTTTTGTAGAAAGTCCGAATTTAAGCCAACAGCATCAAAAATTTGTGCCCCGTGATAACTTTGAATAGTTGATATTCCCATCTTTGATAATATTTTTAGAAGACCTTGTGATACTGCATGTATATAGTTTTCATGAGCTTTTTCTATAGAAATATTTTCTATATCACCTTCATTTATAATATTATCAATTGATTTAAATGCAAGGTATGGGTTAACACCAGTTGCACCATAACCAATTAATAAGGCCATATGCATTGTCTCTCTTGCTTCTCCTGTTTCAACTATTATAGAAACAAAAGTTCTGGTTTTTTCGCGTATTAAATGCTGCTGAACAGCAGATAACGCAAGCAAACTTGGAATTGCAGCATCATAAGAGTCTACTAATCTGTCACTAAGAACGATAATATTATATCCTTCTTTAATTCTTGTAGAGGCTCTTTCACAAATTTTATCAAGTGCCATTTTGAAACCTTCAACCCCAGTGTCTGCCTTAAAAGTTATAGGGATTGTTGTAGTTTTAAAAGCATTATCTTTTAAATTCTTAATTTTAGCCATTTCTAAATTCGTTAGAAGGGGTCTGCTTATTTCAATAAATGGATTATCATTAGAATCCTGATTTAAAACATTATATTGAGAGCCCACATAGTTCATTAATGACATTACCATTTTTTCTCTAATTGAATCAATTGGAGGATTGGTAACTTGTGCAAAAAGTTGCTTAAAATAAGCAAATAAAAGCTGTGGTTTGTTAGATAAAACAGCAAGCGGAGTATCATTTCCCATAGAACCAATGGGCTCTTTACCGTTTTTCGCCATAGGGGATAAGATAAGTTTTAAATCCTCTAGAGTATAACCAAAGGCTTGCTGTTTTTCCTTTAAAATATCTTTATCTATTATAACTTCATCAACTACACCATCAAAATCTTCTAGATATAGTTTGTTTTTTAAAACCATCTCGCCATAAGGTTTACTTGTACAAACTGTTTTTTTAACTTCGTCGTCTGTAATTATTCGTCCTTCATTTGTATCAATTAGGAACATCTTTCCTGGTTGAAGTTTGCCCTTTTTTTTGATATCTTCTGGTTTAAATTTAAGAACTCCAGCTTCAGAGGCAAGAACAGCAAAACCATCCTTTGTTATTACATATCTTGCAGGTCTAAGTCCATTTCTATCCAGAGTTGCACCTATTCTAATTCCATCCGTAAATGCAACGACAGCTGGGCCGTCCCAAGGTTCAATAAGCGATCCATGATATTCATAAAATGATTTCTTATAATCTTTCATATCATCATTTGTAGTCCAAACTTCAGGAATCAACATCATTAAACTATGAGGTAGAGATCTTCCATCCATTTTTAATAGTTCCAACATATTATCTAAGGAAGCTGAGTCGCTACCATTAGGACTAATGATTGGGAATAACTTCTTAAGATTTTCTCCGTACACATTAGATTTTATTATTCCTTCCCTAGCATTCATCCAGTTTCTATTTCCACGAATAGTATTTATTTCACCATTATGAGCCAAATATCTAAAAGGTTGTGCTAAATCCCAAGTTGGAAAGGTGTTTGTACTATATCTTTGATGAACAAGGCAAAGAGCACTTTTAAAATTTATGTCTTGCAAATCAATGTAAAAGCCTTTTATTTGTTCAGCAAGTAAAAGTCCCTTGTAAACAATTGTTCTGCTAGAAAGACTACATATGTAGAAATATTCTGTGCTTCTATTAACCAATTTGATTACTTCGCTTTCAGCTCTTTTTCTTATAATATAAAGTCTTCTTTCAAATTCTTCTTGTAGTTCATCTTCGGAAAGTGATTCATCCTTAAAGGTTGACCCTATAAATATCTGTCTTATAATAGGTTCGGTTCCTTTTGCTGTGTCACCAATGTTTCTACTATCTATAGGAACAGATCTCCAGCCGATTATTTTTTGTCCTTCTTCTTCTGCAATTCTCTCGAATATGCCTTCACATTGAAATCTCAATGCCGGTTCTTTTGGTAAAAAAATCATTCCTACAGCGTATTTTCCGACTCTAGGTAATTCGAGTCCTAAATTGTCACAGCTAATTCTAAAAAATTCATCAGGAATTTGAACAAGTATTCCTGCGCCATCGCCAGTTTTAGGGTCTGCCCCTACTGCACCTCTATGGGTTAAATTCACGAGAACCTTTAGCCCTTTTTTTATAATATCGTTGGTTTTTTCACCTCTGACATTCACTACAAAGCCAACGCCACAATTATCTTTTTCATTAGCAGGATCATATAATCCCTGCTTTTCAGGATAACCAATGCTAGTATTCACAATATTACCCCCTTCTAATTTTATAAAGTAATTATATAAATTGTACCACGATTTTATAATTTTGCAAGTTCGATTTTAAAATGAGTCAAAAATAACAATTTACAGATTATTTCTAAGGAATTTACCAACATAAACGAATGTTATAATTTAACAATAAAGGCAACAGTCATTGAAAATAATTTCCAATGACTGTTGCCAAGTAAATTTGTTTTTTTAACTTTCTAATAAAAAATTATAATTTTCTTTTAGAAAATTTAATATAACAGTTGCTATTAGTGACTGGCCCTCGATGTTTGGATGTATCCCATCTTTACATAAAAAACGAGTGTAATCATTATGTTTTAAAAACTCTGAGCGAATATCAATAAGTACAGTATCAGTTTCATTAGCTACCTGAGTAATCATTTTACTATAAGAATTATGCCAAGTAAAAAGTCTATCCTTTGTTCCTAGCCAATGTAAAATGTTTTTCTCCGAATTAGAATCTTCTTTTGAAATCCAGTTAAAATATTTTAAAGGATCAAGTGGAGGCAAAGTAAGAAGTACCGGCATTATGTGATTATTTTTTAATGTATCAATCATTGAAAGTAATGTTTCACGAAAAGTATATATATCAGTGTTGGGTTTGTATTCCATTTCAGGATTTTTGGCGATTTCATCCCATTTATAATCGCAATCATTACCACCAAATTCTACTAAAACTATATCAGGTGATTTTTTAATCACATCATTATACATTTTAAGTGCACCACGCATAATTGTATTACCAAATTTACCTGCATTATACACAGGTCCTTTTATTTTATTATCTATAATACTTGTAAAATTTTCTTTTAAAGTTGCATATTTAGATTTTTTATCATCATAAATAATACCTTTTGTAATAGAATCTCCATATGCTACTATAATGTAACTATCTTTAACTTCCATAATACACCTCCATAAAACTAAATTATATAAATCAAATTACTTATTCTATATTAACATTATACCATAGGAATACAAACATTTCAATACATAGTTATCAAAACTACGTAAAACATTAAAATTTTTATTAAGTTACTTATTTAATATATTATTCCCATTATTATTTGGTATATTCTATACTAAATAATAAACTTATATAAGTGATCCAATTCTTTCATTATAAATGTTTTATTAGAAAATGTTTATTAGCAATATTTTAAATAGACGAAAAAAGTATGGAAAAATATATAGGATAATAATAGCAATAATTTTGTTGACAATTCATTAGACTAATGATAATATACACCTAACCTATAGGATAAGTATGGTTAAGCGCTATGAATACTTTAAAAGTATAATTAAATACTTCTGACAAAATAGTTAAAAGTTAAAAGTTAAAAAAATGTAGAGTATAAAGATATTTAAGACATGTATTATTTAATATATAGATAGTGTTGAATATTTCACTAAAACTAATTTTAGTAGGAGGCCCACATTGAAAAATTCAAAGGGATTTAAAGTTTCAGGGGCAATACTAGCAGGCTTTTTAATTATCGCTGGATTATCAGGATGTTCATCAAAAAAAGTGGTAAATGAGAATGTTAATGTAAGGGTTGGATATTTCCCAAATATAACCCATTCTCAGGCTCTTGTAGGACGAGAGCAAGGTAACTTTCAAAAGGTTATAGGAACGAAAAACAAAGTAGTGTGGAAATTATTTAATGCAGGACCGGCAGAAGTAGAAGCATTATTTGCAAAAGCTATTGATATTGCATATATTGGACCTGGCCCTGCTATCAATGGATATTCAAAATCAAAAGGGGATATTCAAATCGTAGCAGGTGCAACGGATGCTGGGGCAATATTTGTATCTAAAAAGGGAATGGTTATCAAGAATTTGAAAGATTTGAGTGGTAAAAAAATTGGAGTCCCACAGTTTGGAAATACTCAAGATTTAACACTTAGGAACATATTGTCTGAAAATGGACTTAAGGATAAAACAAAGGGTGGAACGGTTGAAATAAGGCAAGCATCAAATGCTGACATTTTAGCATTACTAAAAAAAGGGGACATAGATGCCGCATTAGTACCTGAACCTTGGGGCTCAAGGCTTATTAAAGAGGCAGGAGCAAATATTATCCTGGATTATAAAGAATTATTCAGACAAGGAAAATATACAACAGCTGTAGTAGTTGTAAGAACTGAATTTTTAAAGGAGCATCCATTGATTGTTGAAAATTTTATAAAAGCACATGTAGATGTTACTACTTATATTAATAAGAATCCGGGTAGAGCTAAGGTAATAGTTAATAAACAGATTACTGAACTAACAAAAAAAGGAATAGAAAAGGATGTTTTAGATGCTGCGTTTAAAAGGTTAACAATTACAAATAATCCAGAAAAGGATTCTGTTTTAGATTTTGTTAAATTTTCACTTCAAGAAGGGTTCTTAAGATTAAATCCAGACACAAAGAATTTGTTTAACCTTACAATTTTAAATAAGGTTTTAAAAGAAAAAGATCAAGTTCAAATCAAATAAAAGAGGTGACACGTTTGAGTCTTATAGTTAAGGATGTTAGTAAGGAGTTTATTTCAAAGCATAAGAAAACAAGTACACTTGAAAATTTTAATTTAGAAATTACAAAGGGCGACTTTGTATGCATATTAGGGCCATCTGGTTGTGGAAAATCAACTTTACTAAATATTCTAGCAGGACTTGAAAAGGCAACCAAAGGTGTTGTTCTACTTAATGGTAACGAAATAACAGGTCCGGGTCCTGATAGAACAGTAATGTTTCAAGAAGCAGCATTATTTCCATGGCTTAAGGTAATAGATAATGTAGAGTTTGGAATGAAGATGGCTGGAATGCCAAAGGAAGATAGATATAAGAAGGCTATCCACTATTTAAAAATGGTACATTTATCAAAATTTCAAGATTCTTATGTTTATGAGTTATCAGGTGGAATGAAGCAAAGGGTAGCTCTCGCCCGTGCACTATCTCTTGATTCTGAAATACTGTTAATGGATGAACCTTTTGCAGCCCTTGACAGTCAGACTAAAATGATGCTGCAACAAGAGTTACAACGAATTTGGGTAAATACAAAAAAAACAATTATCTTTATTACCCATAATGCAGAAGAAGCAGTTTATTTAGCTAATAGAGTTGTTGTGATGGCGGCGAATCCTGGTAGAATAAAGCAAGAATTTAAGATAGAACTTGCAAGACCAAGAGAAATGGAAAGTTGTGATATAGCTTATTATACATCTAAGATAATGAAAGCATTAAAAGAGGAGGTGGAGAAGGTTGCAAAAGCAGAATACGATGGTGATTGGAATATTGAAGAAAATACTGTTCTATATACTCCTGATAGTGATATGGGAGGGGATTTATAAACTAGGTGTTGATGTTTTGAAAATTTGGAAACCTTATATTTTCCCATCACCTTTTGACGTTTTTGGTACTTTGATTTCACTTATAAAAGATAACACAATAGGAATAGCTATTGTTGCAAGTTTAAAGAGAATTGTAGTTGGATATTTTATATCAGTAATAATAGGAGTTACTCTAGGACTTACAATTGCTAAATTTAAGTATTTAGATGAAAATTTAGGACCATTAATTTTAGGACTTCAAACTTTACCTAGTATTTGTTGGTTGCCTTTTGCTATTCTTTGGTTTGGACTTAGTGAGATTTCAATAATTTTTGTAATTGCAATTGGCTCAACGTTTGCTGTGGCAATATCAGTTAGATATGCAATACAAAATGTAAATCCATTATATATAAGAGCTGCAAAAACAATGGGTGCAAGGGGTAGTAAAGTTTATACCCATGTAATTTTGCCAGCAGCACTTCCAGATATAGTTAGCGGACTTAAGCAGGGCTGGTCATTTGCATGGAGGGCTTTGATGGCAGGAGAAATGTTATCTTCAACAAAAGGGCTTGGCCAAGTGCTTATGGTAGGCCGTGACTTAGCCGACATTAGCCAAGTTGTAGCTGTAATGATAGTAATAATAATTCTTGGGTTAGTTGTGGATAAACTTGTTTTTTCAAGACTTGAGAAAAATATGAGATATAAATGGGGCCTCGATAGGGCTTAGTTTTTAAAATTAATGGAGGTGAATATAAATGAGCATAGAAAATCTTACTTGGCATGATACGTTTGTAACTCAGAAGTTACGCGAAAATTTATTATCGCAAAAATCTAAGTTATTATGGTTTACTGGGTTATCAGGTTCTGGAAAGTCAACGGTAGCAAACGCTTTAGATTTAAGATTAAATGAAATGGGCAAAGCAACTTATCTATTAGATGGAGATAATATTCGCCTAGGTATAAACTCTGATCTTGGGTTCTCAAAGCAGGATAGAAATGAAAATATACGCCGAATTAGCGAAATAGGGAAATTGTTTGTAGATTCAGGATTAATAACCATTGCTTGCTTCATCTCTCCATTAAAAGCAAATCGTGAGATGGCACGTTCTACACTTGGGGATGATTTCATTGAAATATTTGTTGATTGCCCCCTTTCGGAATGTGAAAAGAGAGATCCTAAGAATTTATATAAGAAGGCAAGACTTGGCGAAATCAAAGAATTTACAGGTATATCTTCCCCCTATGAAAAACCTGAAAATCCTGAAATTGTTGTAAACACAAAAGAGAAAACAGTAGATCAATGTGTAGATCAAATATTGGACTACTTGAAGTTAGTACCTAAAATTTACTAGTGTATTTATAATTATTTTTAAAATGTCTTGGCTAGGAGGATATAATGAAGCTTGAAACAAAAATATTAGAAACAGATGTGTTAGTAGTTGGTGGAGGCACCGCTGGATGTTATGCAGCATTAACCTTAAGTAAAAATCAAGATATTAATATTATTGTAGCAGATAAGGCCAATATAAAAAGAAGTGGATGTTTAGCAGCAGGTGTTAATGCAATCAATGCATATATTAATGAGGGATATACCCCAGAAGACTTTGTAGATTATGTTAAAAAAGAAGCAGAGGGAATAGTAAGAGAAGATTTAGTTTATTCTATAGCTAAGAATTTAAATAAGGTTACAAAAAATATGGAGAGTATAGGTCTTACTATTTTAAAGGACTTGAATGGTAAATATGTAACTCGTGGAAAAAGAAGTATTAAAATTAACGGTGAAAACATAAAACCACTTCTTGCAAATGAGATTAATTTAATGACAAATATAAATGTTTTAAACAAGGTAAATATAATTGATTATATTATTAAAGATAATATAGTCATTGGTGCTTATGGTTTTCATATAGAAGAAAATACTTTCTACGTAATATATTCGAAAGCTGTAATTTGTACTACCGGCGGAGCCTCTGGCCTTTATAAACCTAATAATCCTGGCTTTTCTAAACATAAAATGTGGTATTCACCCTTTAATACTGGGGCAGGTTATGCTATGGGTATAAGAGCCGGAGCTGAAATGACCTCTTTTGAAATGAGATTTATTGCTCTAAGGTGTAAGGATACTATAGCACCAACAGGTACAGTGGCTCAAGGTATTGGTGCAAGGCAAGTTAATGCTAGTGGAGATGAATATGTAAAAAAATATGGCAAACCATTGACGACTATAAGATTGTTTGCAACTGTAGAGGAAAATGGTAAGGGCCTCGGCCCTTGTTATTTAAAAACAAAAGGCATTTCGGGTGGAACACAGGAAGAACTTTACAAGGCATATCTTAATATGGCACCAGCTCAGACTTTAAAGTGGATTGAAGATGGAGATGGACCTAGCAAGGAGAACCTTGAGATAGAAGGTACAGAACCTTATATAGTAGGTGGACATGCGGCTAGTGGATATTGGGTTGATACTAAAAGATCTACAACTATTTCTGGCTTATATGCAGCTGGTGATGTCGCTGGTGGAAGTCCTAAGAAATACGTTACTGGTTGTTTCGTAGAAGGTGAAATTGCAGCAGATGCTGCAACTGAGTTTATAAAAAATAAGAAAAACAAGCTAATTGATGATAAAGAAATTTCTGCTAAAGTAAAATTATTAGAAACTTTTCTTGAAAAGAATGATAGCTTATTTTCTATAAATGGTATTGAAGAGGCTATGCAAAAGGTAATGGATGAATATGCAGGTGGTATATCTAAAAATTATGTTTTTAATTCTTCTAAGTTACAAATTGCTAGTAAAAAAATAGAAGAAATTTTAGTTCTTTCAAATGATTTAAGGGCTAAAGATATGAGAGAATTACTTCAAATATACGAAGTTATTGATAGGTTATACGTATGCAAAGTTTTAATAGTTCATCTTCTAGCAAGGAAAGAAACCCGTTGGAAATGTTATGGTGAAAATGCAGACTTCAAGGAAAAAGACGAAAACTTACTTAAGTATGTAAATACTATATATAAGGAAGGCACGGTTCAAGTTGTCTTTAGAAACTTAGTAAAGCGAGATGAAGTTTATGAGCATTAAAATAGATTTACAAAAATGTGTGGGTTGTGGTAAATGCATCCAGATGTGTCCGGGAAATCTCATTTTTAAAAATGATAAATCGAAAGCTTTTATAAAATACTCTGAGGAATGTTGGGGGTGTACTGCGTGTCTTAAAGAATGTCCAGTCCAGGCTATAAATTACTATCTTGGAGCTGATATTGGTGGCAAAGGAACTTATTTAAACACTAAAAAAGAAAAAAATCTTCTTCATTGGCACATATATAAGCCAAATAAGGTTGAGATAATTATTACAACAAATGTAGCGGAAGCTAATAAATATTAGGGAGGTTAATTTATGGATCATTTAGATGAATTAGAAGCAGAAAGTATTTTCATATTAAGAGAATCTTATAAAAAACTAGGTAAACTTGGAATGTTATGGTCAATTGGTAAGGATTCAACAGTATTATTGTGGTTATCAAAGAAGGCGTTTTTCGGACATTCTCCTTTTCCGTTTATTCATGTAGACACAAAGCATAAAATTCCTGCGATGATCGAATATAGAGATAAAATTGCTAAAGAGTTTAATATCGACCTTATAGTGCATACAAATCAGGAAGCAATCGACGCAGGTATGGGGCCAGATAAAGGAAGACTCGTTTGTTGCAAAGCACTAAAAACGGATGGACTTCAACAAGTGGTTACAAAATATGAATTTGATGGATTAATTCTTGGAATTAGAAGTGATGAGGAAGGTTCACGCTCAAAGGAACGAGTATTTAGTGAAAGAAATAAGGATTCAGAGTGGGATTACACTAATCAAGCACCAGAACTTTGGGATCAATTTAAAACTGATTTTCCAAAAGGAAATCATATAAGGGTTCATCCAATACTTCATTGGAATGAAATAGATATATGGACTTATATACAAAGAGAAAATATACCACTTATAGATTTATATTTTGCAAAGAACGGCGAGAGATACAGAAGCCTTGGATGTGCTGAGTGTACAGGTAAGATAAAGTCCAATGCGGTGACGATTGATCAAATAATTGAAGAATTAAAACATACTACAACAGGAGAAAGAGCAGGTAGAGCTCAAGATCAAGAAGATTCATATGCTATGCAAAAACTTCGTAAAGATGGTTACATGTAAGGGAGGGGTTTATTACTAATGGAAAATACAAGAGAACAATTAAGAATAGTTGCAGTAGGACATGTAGATCACGGTAAGTCTACAGTAATTGGAAGATTATTGTATGATACAAAATCACTACCAGAAGGTGCAATTGAAAAAGTTAAAAGAATTGCTAAAGAAACAGGTAAACCTTTTGAATATGCGTATCTATTAGATGCTTTTGAAGAAGAACAAAAACAGGGAATTACAATAGATACAACATCACTTCAATTTCATACAGATAAACGGGATTACGTAATTATAGATGCACCAGGACATATAGAATTTCTTAAAAATATGATTACAGGTGCAGCTAGTGCTGAAGCCGCGCTACTTATAATAGACGCTAAAGAGGGAATACAAGAACAGTCTAAAAGACATGGTTATATATTATCACTACTTGGTATAAAGCAGGTATGTGTTGTAGTTAACAAAATGGATCTTATAGCTTACAGTCAGAAAAAATTTAATGTTATAAAAAATGAAATGAATGCTTTTCTAAAAAAATTAAATGTACATCCAATGAGTTATATTCCTATTTCAGCATTTTATGGTGAAAATTTAACTTCAAAATCAGATAAGTTATTTTGGTACAAAGGAGAAACTGTTCTTGAATCATTAGATTTATTTACTCAGGAAGAAGGCTTAGACGCAAAACCACTAAGATTCCCAATTCAAGATGTATATAAATTTGATAATAGGAGAATAATTGCAGGTAGAATAGAAGCAGGTACGCTTAAGGTTGGTGATGAAATTCTTATTTCTCCATCAAACAGGACTACAAAAGTTAAAAGTATAGAAGCCTTTGTAGAAAAAGACAGGGTAAGTACAGTAAGCGCAGGAATGTCAGTGGGAATTACTTTTGAAGATGAGTTTTTCAATAAAAGAGGAGAAATAATTTCACACATTGATAATGCTCCTGTTATTGCTGATCTTTTTACTACTAATATATTTTGGATGGGAAAAAATAGTTTAGTAAAGGGTAAAAAATACAAGATAAAACTTGTAACTCAAGAAGTAGAATGTGAAATTGTAGCTTTTAATAAAGTCATAGATGCAAGTACTATAGGAACTTATGAAGATGCAACTGAGGCAAAAACTAATGATGTAGCTGAAGTTACTATAAGGACAAAGGAAAAAATATGTTTTGATAAATTTGCAGATAACCAAAATACAGGTAGATTTGTAATAGTAGATGGTTATGATGTTAGTGGTGGTGGAATTATTTCAGGGGTGGTAGAGTCTACTAGTATTATAGAAACTACCTTTAGTAAAGATAAACTTAAATTTACTATTAATTGTTTTGATGAATATTATTTTGATATTAAAGCACTAGCAATCAAAAAGGAATTGATAAAGGCTACCCAATATAAAATAGGAGATAATGTTCCTTTTCTTGGATCAAGTTATGAATACACAAAAGATTTTGATGTAATTGCATTAAATGCTGGTCTTGCCTCTAAAATAAGAAATGGTAAGTTAATAGATGTTATACCAGTAGAAAAATACTCATATGAATCTATAGTTATTATAAATGAAAAAGGATTTGGTATTAAACTAACATCACAAAAAGATTTATCCTCATACATTAATGAATATAAAAAAGATATGAATGAGAAGTTTGCAAATAAATGGTTGGATTTCACTAAATATAGAACTGTAAGATTTAGTGATAGTGTAGAAGAAAATCAAGATTACTTGATATAAAGTAAATTTGAGATTATAATTGAATAAAAAATATAAGGAGCCAATCGGGATGAGTAGTAGTCTCTGCGATTGGTTCTTTTGTTATAAAATATTGGATATGTTAAATAAAGGAGAGTTATATGAAAAGTTCACAAGTTTTGAAAATGGAAATAGATAAAATTGATGGGAAAAGCTATAGATTATATAAAAATTTAGAGGGAGAGTATGATTTTGGAAGCTTTGTGCTTTTTATAGATCATGTTCAAGGAGATCCTTTTGCATCACCATCAAGAATTAGAGTAATAGTAGATCAGAATATTTCTAAATTTCCAAAAGAAATTTTTGATAATAAAATCAAAAATATTGCAGTAGCCGATTTTTTAACAAGAGAATTTCATTATAATATAAATAAGTGTTCTGAAAAGGTTTTTGGGTCTGGAAAAAGTGGATTAATAGCAATAAGTAAATGTCCACAGGAAATATTAGATAGAACTTCAATAATAATAGATGAAAATAAAATAGAAGCTAGATTTTATGTTGGATTTCCAGCAAGAGGGAGAAGTGTACTAGCCAGAGAACTTGAGAAAATTTTATATAATGTTATACCAAATATTGTTGAAAAAACTTTAATATATAAAAACATAGATAGTGAAAAATTAACAAGTAGAGTAACCCTTGTAGAAGACCAAGAATATATAAGAAGGTCACTCACGAGTAGAGGGTTAGTTGCATTTGTGGCTAATGGATCAATATTACCTAGAGAGAGTGGAGTGTCTACAAAAGCACTAAAAGGTGGTATAGCATTTGCATCACCAAAAGACCTAGAAGTAGAATTTAATACAAAGAGTCATGGTAAAATTCGTGGCATGGGAATTAAGGATGGTATAACACTTATAGTAGGTGGAGGATATCATGGTAAATCTACATTATTAAAAGCTTTAGAGCTTGGAGTTTATAATCATATTGAAGGTGATGGTAGAGAACTTGTTATAACAGATGAATCAGCCTTAAAGGTAAGGGCAGAAGACAGCAGATGCATAACTAAAACGAATATATCTCTATTTATTAGTAAACTACCTAACGGTAAAGATACTATAGAATTTTCTACAGAAAATGCAAGTGGAAGTACATCACAAGCGGCGAATATAATAGAGGGAATAGAAAGTGGAGCAAAGGTACTATTAATAGATGAGGATACTTCAGCCACCAATTTTATGATGAGAGATGATTTAATGCAAAAATTAGTTTCAAAGGAAAAGGAACCAATTACACCATTTATAGAAATAGTAAGACCTTTACATAAGCAAAATGGTATTTCAACAATAATGGTAGTAGGAAGTTCAGGAGAGTTTTTCGATGTAGCAGACAGCGTAATTCAATTGGACAACTATGAAGCAAAGGATGTTACAAAAGAGGCTAAAAAGTTAAGTCGTGGTAATATAATGCAAAGAATTATTGATAGAGATTTAAAAACAAATGTTGTTTTTAATAGAGTAGTCAAAGCTGGAACTATAACACAAGGGGATAAAGGTATTAAGATGAAAACAATAGGGTTAAGTGTTTTAAGTATAAATCGCGAGGATATAGAGTTAAGGGCGGTAGAACAAATAGTTGACAGTGAACAAGTAAATGCTATTGGAATTATTATGAAATGGGCAGAAGTAAGTCTTATGAATAAGGGTTTGAATTTTGGTGACATGGTTGATAATATAATTTGCCAAATAGATAGAGATGGGTTAATATCCATGGATAGATTAAAAGGTGGAAGCGGTAGTTTAGCAATGCCTAGAAAGCAAGAAATAATGGCGACCTATAATAGATATAGAAAGCTCAAAATATAAAAAGTTATAACAAAAACATAAAGTTAAAATAAACCAATGATGTAGAGAGGGGAAAATAAATGTATAGTTTTAAAAATGATTATAGTGAAGGCGCTCATCCAAATATACTGAAAGCATTAATGAAATCAAATATGGAACAAACAGAGGGATATGGAGAAGATAAATACTCAATAGGTGCTATTAAATTATTAAAGGATAAATTAAAGTGTAATGATGTCAATATTCATATGTTTTGTGGTGGAACTCAAACAAATCTTACAGTCATTTCAGCTTTTTTAAGACCGCATGAGGCTGTTATATCAGCAAATACAGGACATGTATTAGTTCATGAAACTGGAGCAATAGAGGCAACTGGTCATAAAGTTATTTCTATAAAAGTTGAGGATGGAAAACTTAAACCTACTCATATACAAATGGTTATAGATGAACATACTGATGAGCACATGGTAAAGCCTAAAATGGTTTACATATCAAACCCAACAGAAATAGGTACTATATATAAGAAAAAAGAATTAGAAGAGTTATATGGATATTGCAAGAAAAGCAATATAATTTTGTATATTGATGGAGCAAGGCTTGGATCCGCTTTATGCTCAAAAGAAAATGATATAGAGATTTCAGACTTGCCAAAACTAGCTGATGTTTTTTATATAGGTGGAACTAAAAACGGTGCATTACTGGGTGAGGCCCTTGTTATTTGCAAAGAGGATCTTAAAGAGGATTTTAGATATCATATTAAGCAAAAGGGTGGATTACTTGCAAAAGGCAGGTTAATAGGTATACAGTTTTTGGAGCTATTTAAAAATGATCTTTATTTTGATTTAGCGAGACATGCTAATTTTATGGCGGAAACATTAAAATTAGGAATTAAAGAGTGTGGATATAAATTTTTAATAAATTCATCAACAAATCAAATATTCCCAATATTGCCTAATAAAACAATTGAGAAACTTCAAGAAAAATATTTGTTTTTTATATGGCAAAGAATTGATGAGGATAATTCTGCAGTGCGTTTAGTAACATCTTGGGCTACTAAAGACGAGCCTGTTAAGTCATTTATAGATGATTTAAAACTAATTAGCAAGCAGGGTAATAGATGATAATTTCCGTTTAACTAGCATAAATTATTGTAGGATACTATTAGTTTATTGCAATATTAGACTTATTTTATTGCATTTTAGGTGAAAATCATGTATTCTAGTTAATAATGATTAATGAATAATATAATGGACAAAAGGCTATATAGGGGGTAATGAAAGTGAGAAAGTTTAAAAGAGTACTAGTAGCAAATAGAGGTGAAATTGCAATAAGAATTTTTAGAGCTTGTAATGAGCTTGGAATTCGTACGGTTGCAATTTACTCTAATGAGGATAAATATTCTCTATTCAAAACTAAGGCAGATGAGGCATATCTAATTGGGAAAAATAGAAGTCCTGTTGAGGCATATTTAAATATCGAGGAGATAATAAGTATTGCGCTTAAAAAAGGTGTAGATGCTATTCATCCAGGGTATGGTTTTTTATCAGAGAATCCTGAATTCGCAATTAAATGTGCTAAAGCAGGTATTGAATTTATAGGACCTACGGCGGTTATGATGGATAGTCTTGGAGACAAAATTAAATCTAAGATTGTTGCAAATGCGGTGGGAGTTCCTACGATACCTGGAGATAAAAAAGAAGTTGAAACAATAGACGAGGCAAAGGAACTCGCAGAAAAATGTGGATATCCTGTTATGCTAAAGGCAGTCGCTGGTGGCGGAGGCCGAGGAATGCGAATTGTACGCGATGCCAGTGAATTAGCATCATCTTATATAAGTGCTAAAAATGAAGCAAAAAAAGCCTTTGGTATAGACCACCTTTATGTAGAAAAATATCTTGAAAAATCTAAACATATAGAAGTTCAGGTTCTTGGAGACAAGTTTGGAAATATTGTTCATTTACATGAGCGTGATTGTTCTATCCAAAGAAGGCATCAAAAGGTAGTAGAATATACTCCTGCATTTTCAATATCACAGAAAAAAAGAGATGAAATTTGTAATGATGCATTAAAAATTGCTAAATCAGTAAATTATAGAAGTGCTGGTACATTGGAGTTCTTAGTAGATACTAAGGGAAATCATTATTTTATAGAAATGAATCCTAGAATTCAAGTTGAACATACCGTTACAGAAATGGTAACTGGTATTGACATAGTTCAAAGTCAGATACTTATAGCAGAAGATTATGCTTTAAATTCACACGAAATAGGAATTAATTCACAAGAGGATGTACAAGTTAATGGATTTTCTATTCAGTGTCGTATAACAACAGAAGATCCTTCTAATAATTTTGCGCCAGATACAGGGAAAATAGAAGAATATAGAACAGGTTCTGGTTTTGGAATAAGACTAGATGGAGGTAATGGCTTCGCCGGAGCTATAATTAGTCCTTATTATGATAGTTTACTTGTAAAAAACATATCATGGTCTAGAACTTTTAAAGATGCCATAAAGAAGTCTATAAGAGCTGTAGAGGAAACTAGAATTACAGGAGTAAAGACTAATATAGGTTTTTTAATTAATGTATTGAATCATCCTACTTTCCTTAAGGGCGAATGTAATACAAATTTTATTGAAGAAAATCCTGAACTTATATCTATTACACCTCAGGCAGATGAAGAAAGTAGAGTTTTAAAATTTATTGGTGAAAAAATGGTTAATGAAAACAATGGTATTAAAAAACTTTATGATGTACCAGTAGTTCCAAAAATCATAATGCCAAATGAACTTAGTGGAACAAAACAAATATTAGATCTTCAGGGGACAGAAGGACTTTTAAAATGGATTAAAGGACAAAACAAATTGTTATTAACTGATACAACAATGAGAGATGCTCAACAATCATTAATGGCAACTAGGGTGAGAACAAAGGACATGTTAAAGATAGCAACTGCTACCTCTGTTTATGGAACTGATTTGTTTTCTCTTGAAATGTGGGGAGGAGCTACTTTTGATGTTGCATATAGATATTTGAATGAATCTCCTTGGGAGAGATTAACACAACTTAGAAAGAAAATTCCTAATGTACTTTTTCAGATGCTTATTCGTGGAGCGAATGCAGTAGGTTATAAGAATTATCCTGATAATATAGTTCGTGAATTTATTAAAGAATCAGCGAGTAGTGGTGTTGATGTATTTAGAATATTTGATTCACTAAATTGGCTTAAAGGAATGGAAACATCAATAGATGAGGTTCTTAAAAGTGAGAAGGTTGCAGAAGCTTGTATTTGTTATACAGGCGATATATTAAATGATAAAAAGAATAAATATAATTTGGATTATTATATAAAACTTGCAAAGGAAATTGAAAAAACAGGGGCTCATATATTAGGTATAAAAGATATGTCAGCACTTCTTAAACCTCATGCTGCATTTAAGCTAATTAATGCCTTAAAGCAAGAGGTAGGAATGCCTATTCATCTTCATACTCATGATACTACAGGAAATGGTGTTGCTACAGTTTTAATGGCAGCTCAAGCAGGTGTTGATATTGTAGATACTGCATTTAATAGCATGTCAGGTCTTACTAGTCAGCCAGCTTTAAACTCAGTTGTTGCAGCACTTAAAAATACTGACAGAGATACTGGAATAGATCTTAAAGGAATTCAGGGGATTTCAGATTATTGGGATGCTGTAAGACCAGTTTATGACCAATTTAAATCAGATTTGAATTCTGGTTCAGCTGAAATTTATAGATATGAAATCCCAGGAGGTCAATACTCTAATCTTAAACCACAGGTAGAGAGTTTCGGTCTTGGGCATAAATTCAATGAAATTAAAGAGACATATAAAGTTGTAAATGATATGGTAGGGGATATTGTAAAGGTAACTCCATCTTCTAAGATGGTTGGAGATTTTGCAATATTTATGGTCCAAAATGACCTTACACCAGAAAATATATATGAAAAAGCAATTAAAATGTCCTTCCCAGATTCTGTTGTATCATACTTTAAAGGAATGATGGGTCAACCAATGGGAGGATTTCCAGAGAAACTTCAAAAATTAGTTTTAAAGGGTGAAGATCCAATTACAGGTAGACCAGGTGAATTATTGCCAGATGAAGATTTTAATATGGTGGAGAAACACTTAATAGAAAAATTTAATATAACTCCAACTAAAAAAGATATATTAAGTTATTCATTATATCCAGATGTATTTGATAACTATATTAAATATATTCAGGAGTATGGAGATTTAAGCAGAATTGGAAGCGATATTTTCTTCCACGGATTAAATGAGGGTGAAACCTGTGAGGCTGAAATTGCGGATGGAAAAACCCATATGATAAAATTGCTTCATATTAGTAAATTAGATTTAGAAGGTAATAAAGTTCTTGTGTTTGAGGTTGATGGAAATAGACGTGAAATAAAAATCAAAGACAAAAACAACAAGGCTGTGTTAAATTACCAAATGTCACAAATGGCAGATCCGTCAAATCCTTTAGAGGTTGGATCTCCAATACCAGGAACAGTTATATCTATCCTTGTAGCAGAGGGAGATAAAGTAACTGAAAATCAACAATTAATGGTAGTCGAGGCTATGAAAATGGAGACTAGAGTAATTGCCTCAAAGGCAGGTGTAGTTGAGTTAATCAATGTAAAAGAAGGACAACAGGTAAAGGCTGGAGAACTTTTAATAAATTTAAAATAAAATAAATATGGAAAAAGATAGTAAAACTTTTAAATAAGGTTTTACTATCTTTTTTACATTTATACGATTATATGTCTAAGCAAAATGAATGACTAAATAATATATAATTATACGCTGATGAAATAAATATATAATTGTAAAATAAAATAGTATTGTGTAAACGACTAATATATGCTAGAATATAAAAAGAAAGAAAAGGTTTTCCTAAAAGGAATTATTTAATTTTACATAATTTTTTTAGCTAAATAAGCGTACTTGTAAAAGTGCGTATTTAATTTAGCAGTACAGAAAAGGTTTTCCTATAAAAAGTTTGGAGGTAATATTGTGGACATGTTACTTGAAAAATGGATATTTTAGTAGATGATATCCCCGATGGACTATTTCTACAAAAGTAAAAAGAAAGTATAAATAAAACAAAGATAGCGTTAACATTATTCAATATACAAGGAGGAAATAAAAATGAAACAAGTGAACCAAATGAAACAAAGATTTGCATTTGCAGCAGGTGCATTCGGCCATGATATTTTTTACCAAGCATTATCAACATATTTCATGATTTTCGTTACAAAAGCTATGTTTGCAGGAGCTCCAAAGGAAACTCAGATGAAAATGATAGGGTTAGTTACCTCATTAGTTGTAGGTATCAGACTAATTGAAATTATCTTTGATCCAATTATTGGTAGCGTTATAGACAACACTAAAACTAAATGGGGAAAATTCCGTCCATGGCTTTGTATTGGTGGAACAATCAGTGCAATTTGCTTAGCAATGTTATTTACTAACTTCTTTGGACTAGCAACAAGTAACCAAACTTTATTTACAATTCTATTTATTATTGTTTTCATCATATTAGACTGTTCTTTTTCATTTAAAGATATTGCATTTTGGTCAATAATCCCTGCACTTAGTGATGATTCGGCAGAACGTGGAAAATTAGCAACATTCGGACGTTTCGCTTCATCATTAGGTGCAAACGGAACAACACTAGCAGTAATTCCTATAGTTTCATTCTTTACATTAATAGTTACTGGTAAGTCTGGTCAAGGAGCTAGCGGATGGTTCGCTTTTGGTTTAATAGCTGCAATAATCTATGGTGTTACAAGTTGGATTGTAGCTCTTGGCACAAAAGAACAAGAAAGTGTTTTACGTAAGCAACAAGGGAAAACTTCATTTAAAGATGTCTTTACTGCACTTACTAAAAACGATCAATTAATGTGGTTGGCACTATCATATCTTTTATTTGCTATTGGGTATGTAGCTACAACAGCCGTATTAATGCTTTACTTCCAATATGTAATCGGTAATATATCAGCTTTTTCAATTGTAGGTATTGTAGCTGCAATTTGTGGCATTGTATCCGTTCCACTTTACCCAATTGTCACTAAATTTATTTCAAGAAAATATGTTTACATAATTGGTATTTTATCAATGTTAATTGGATATTTGATACTTTCCGTAGTATCATCAAGTTCAATGGCAGTTATTATTATAGGTCTAGTATTCTTCTATTTCCCGTATCAATTAATTTTTCTATCAGTACTTATGACAATCAGTGACTCAGTTGAATACGGACAATGGAAAAATGGAGTTCGTAATGAAGCAGTAACTTTATCTCTTCGTCCATTATTAGATAAACTCGCAGGTGCTTTATCTAATGGTATCGTAGGTTTTATATCAGTAACGTGTGGTATGATTGGAAATGCACAAGCAAGTGATATAACATCTCAAAGTATTGTAACATTTAAAATGTATGCTTTCTATTTACCAGCAGCATTAATGATTATCTCCGCTGTTATCTTTTTATTCAAAATTAAATTGACAGAAAAGAAACATGCTGAAATAGTAAAAGAATTAGAAGCATCATTAGCAAAAGGAAACTAATTTAAGTTAATAATTAAAGCATTATTAATACTAGAAAGCTGCCTCATGACAAAAAATTGAGGCAGCTTTCTCTTTAAAAATTTTAATTTAAATAGTAATATTTTCATATATGATTAATTAGTTGATTTAATATAATATGTGTAAATTTCCTTACTTTATAGGAGGTAAAAATGAAAGCGAGTATACGAGATGTCGCAAGGGAAGCTAATGTTTCCATGAGTACTGTATCAAGAGTTATGAATAAAAATTATCCTGTTAAAGAAGAAACTAAAATTAGAGTTGAAAAAGCTGTAGAAAAATTGAACTTTAGTCCTAACACATTGGCAAGATCACTAATTTGTCAAAACACAAAAACAATAGGAATTCTAGTTCCAAGCATAGACAATTTATTCTTTCCAACTGTAATTAAAGCTATCGAATATGAACTTAGAATAAATGGTTATTCAATTTACCTTTGTGATACAGCTGATAACGCTTCGGAAGAAATAAAATATATAAGATCGCTTATGGGAAGACAAGTAGATGGAATTATAGTAATTGACCCTAAAACAGAAAATATGAGGAGTGGGTTTTATGAAATGGCAGGAAAAGATATACCACTTGTATCAATCAATGGATATAATAAGGACATAGAGTGTAATTTTGTACTTAATGATGAAGCAAATGGTGCAATGCAAGCAATGGAGTATCTTTTAAAACTTGGACATGAAAATATAATATTTGTACGAGGAAAAGGGAGTTACTCATATGACATAAAAGAAACCGTTTATATTAAATTCATGGAAGAAAATAAATTAACTGTTCAAAAGAAAATTATAGATATCGGTGAAGGCAATAGTTACGATACTGTTGATGGAACAATGAATATAATGAGAAAAGAACTAGAAAACTTAAAAGCACCTATTGCTGTATTTGCCTGTAATGATTTAATGGCACTCGGAGTTTTAAATGCTTGTAAAAAAATGAATCTCGATGTACCTAAGGAGGTTTCAATAATTGGATTTGATAACATTTGTATTTCGAATATAGTTGAACCCAAAATTACAACAGTAGATCAAAATATGTATTTACTTGGGGAAAATGCTGCAAAAATGCTTTTGGACTTAATAGATAATAACAATCAAAAGGTTAACAGAATTAAACTAAGCACAAAACTAATTATTAGAGATAGTTGCAGTAAACTTTAGATCTAAATAATAAGTAATAATAAGGAACTAAGTTTACTTAATATAAAAAGGCATCTACGAAAAAGTAGGTGCCTTTTTATATGCATGTAGTGTATATTATTTTATTATCAATTTCTTATTATATGTTTTTTCAAATGATGAACAGCATTGCATTGCTGCACTTATTTCAAGTAGTGGATCTGCTTTTGCGTTAACGGTTATGGTTACAGTATCTAATCCAATGTTGCAACTAATAAATTGTATATTCCCATTTAAGCAACTATCCAGACTCTCGCTGATACGTAATAGTACGCTTAATTTATCTATTATCTCTAAATCTTGTTTAGTTATTAAATTTTGGTGCAATTTCAAGTCAATTTTAAATTCATTTTTTCTATGAAGTGCAGCTACGTATGATGCCATTAGTTGCTCTTTATGAGTAAGTCCATTAATTTTAGAGTTTGCAATCATATAGGAAGAATGTTTATGATGATCAAAATAACTTATCACAATCCCTATATCGTGAAGCATTGCTGCAGTTTTTAAAATTTTATAAGGGTTTATTGGTATGTCGATAATTTCATTAATCTCACTGTACAGGGTTTTAGTTAACATCCATACGTGACTCGGATGTTTAATGTCAATTTTATAATTAAGTAAGTGATTATTAAGAGAGAAATCAAGAACATCATCTAAAGGTATTTTACTATTAAAGATATATTCATATAAAACACCATCGCGAAGACCACTTCCGCTAATATGGAGTTCTTTTATATCGAGGTATTCAATTAAGGTAACTAAAGATGCAGCAGCACCAACAAAAATATCGGCTCTTTCTTTTGAGAGTCCCTTAAGCTTTTTCCTTTGATAAGAATCTTTAACTTTAACCTGATCATAGATGGTTATAACTTCATTTGTAGGAATTATATAATTATGAAGATTATCTATAGGATAATTAGTTTTTTTCTTATGGAGTTTACCAACATTTCTTATGGTACCACCGATCCCAATTATGGGTATATTTTTAACTTCTTTTAGCCAAGGAATATCTTTATAAAGTGAAGTAAGAAATGTTTTAATTTCAGCTTCGCTTTTATCATTCATGACCTTTTGAAGTGAAAATTTTTCTGTGAGATTTATGGCACCAAAAGGTAAACTTATGGAAGCTTTTAATTTTCTGTTTTTTACTAAAATTAATTCTGAACTACTTCCACCAATATCCATTATTAGTGCATCAGAAAAATCCATACTGTTGATAGCCCCAAAATAATCATAATAAGCTTCTTCAATACCAGTTAAAACGCGAATATCAATAGAAAGTTCCGATTTAACACGGGTTAAAAATTCAATTTGATTGGTGGCTTTACGGACAGCTTCTGTAGCAACAGCTAAAATTTCACTTATATCTTGAATAAAACACAACCGTTTAAAGAAAGCTAAAGTAGAAATAGCATTATCAATTCTAGAGGGGTTTAATTCTCCATTTATGGTCATATCTTTGCCAAGGCGAACACTCTTTTTAATTTCATCTACTATTCTAAAGGAATTATCTTTGTTTATTTGAACAATTACTAGACGTATAGAATTTGATCCTATATCAATTATGGCTATTTTTTTCATTTTTATTATTCCCCTTTGAAATTGATTTATTATACAACTTATGTCTATAATAATTAATAGTTATAATATTTGCAAGTGTTAATAAATATGACACTACAAATAAATGTTTTTTTATGGTTAAAGTTAGGTTAAAGTTTCGTTAAATATAATATACATTATTGTATAATAACATGCATTATAGTAGTATCATTATATATGAATTTTTTTATACAAAGGAGATTTTTTATGAGTATATCACAAGCATGGAAGATAATTGCGGCTATTGATCTAGGTGCTAACTATCTAAAAATGACAATTGGAGAAATAAATAAGCAAGGGGAAATTATAATTTTAGATGAGGTAGTAAAACCTACAAAAATAGGAAAAGATACATTTTCTAAAGCTAGAATTTCTGTTAAGACAATTCATGAGACTTGTGATGATTTAAATGGGTTTGTTAGACTTATGAATGATTATAAAATTAAGTTTTACAAAGCAGTAGCAACTAGTGGTATGAGAGAAGCTGAAAACAAACAATATGTCTTAGAACAAATACGACTTAGAACAGGGTTAAATGTTGAATCAATAAACGTAGCAGAAGAACAATTTTATATGTTAAAAGCGGTTAGAAACCATGTAAACTCAATAGATATTAAAAAATCAGAACAATATCTAATTGTTAATATTACTTCTGGCGCAGTGGAGACATCAATTTATGAAGATGGTAGATTAAAGTTTACAGAGCATGTTAAAATTGGATCTTTAAAAATAAGAGAGTCTTTATCTGATTTAGAAGCAAAGACAATTGAATTTTCAGAGACTATGCAGCAGTATATAGAAAGTAAAATATATACACTTAAGCCTCAAATTAAAAAATTTGAAATTAATCATTTTTTAGGACTAGGAGGAGAGTTAAATACAATCTGTGGAATTATAAGAAAAAAGAGTGGAGCTAATAAGAAGGACTATTACATTAAAAAGGAAGCATTATTATCACTTACAAAGGAAATTAGTAACATGGATAATTTCCAAATTAAGACCACCTTTGGACTTTCTAATAAGACAGCAGAACTTTTGCTACCATCGATACTTATTTTTTATTGCTTTCTTAAGATGACTAAAGCAGAGGTAATTCAAATTCCTAAATTATCACTTAGGCAAGGAATTTTATATGATTTATCTGATGAAATACTAAATATTCCACGAAAAGAAGAATTAATACACGATATCATAAGTTCCGTTTGGTATATAGGAGAAAAATATCAAATTGATAAAGAACATGCGACTTTTGTTGAAAAATTATCGCTTGAAATTTTTGATCATACAAAAAGCTTACATAAGTTAGGGGAACGAGAACGGCTTTATCTCCAGGTTGCAGCAATACTTCATGATGTGGGTGGTTTTATAAGTGCGAATAATCATAATTTCCATTCTTATAATATAATAAGAGCTCAGAGTATTGTTGGGTTTTCCGATATTGCTATTGAAATTATTGCAAGTGCAGCAAGGTACCACTCAGAGGAAATTCCTATAAAGGCGCATAATAATTATAGGGCTTTAAGTGATGTTGATAAAATGATTGTATCCACATTAGCGGCAATATTAAAATTATCAGAAGCTTTAGATATATCACATATGCAAAAAATAAAGGAAATCAAGCTACTAGAAACAAGGGATAATATTTTTTTTAACTTAAAATCTAAGGGAGATATTATTTTAGAGGAATGGAATTTTTCAAAGTATGTAGATTTTTTTGAAGAAGTAATTGGTGTTAAACCAATAATATGAAGAGAGGATAAAAAATGATTGATTATTCATTACCTAAGTATTTTATAAGTCGCGAACTAAGTTGGATTCAGTTTAATGAACGGGTTCTTGAAGAAGCACAGGATACAACAAATCCATTGTTTGAAAGGTTAAAGTTTGCATCTATCGTAAGTTCAAATTTAGATGAATTTTTTATGGTTAGAGTTGGCTCACTATCGGATCAAATTACAGCTGAATTTGATGAAAAAGAACCATCAGGACTTACGCCAACAGAGCAAATGGAGCAAATAGGGATATTAGTACATAAACTTGTTTTTAGTTTATCGAGTTGTTATAATCGGTCCTTAAAAAAAGGCCTTGAAAGAGAAAAAATAAAATTTCTGAAATTTAATGATTTAAGTAAAGATCAGATTAATTATGTTGAAAACTATTATACAAAAAACATTTTTCCTGTACTAACACCTATGCTAGTTAATCAAAGCAGTCCTTTTCCGTTGATATCAAATAAGAGTTTGAATATTGCAATTCTTCTTAAAAATGATAAGGGTGAAAATGTCTTTGCAACAATAAAGGCACCTTCTGTTTTTGATAGATTTGTAAAAATTCCAGATGAAGGTGCTTTATCTTTTATATTTTTAGAAGATATTATTAAGATGAACTTAAAGTCACTCTTTAATGGACATGAAATTGTTGATGCAAGTTGTTATCGTATTACAAGAAATGCAGATATGGCGCTGGATGAAGAAGGTGCGGAAGATCTGCTTGAAGCAATTGAAGAATCTTTAAAGCAACGAAGGTGGGGCAAAGCTGTGCGTCTTGAAATAGAGAAGGGTATGAATAATAAACTGCTTGAAATTCTTGAGAGAGAGCTTGAAATTTCAAAAGATCAGGAGTATATAATAAATGGACAAATAGATTTAACTTTTTTAATGAAAATTGGAAGGATTAAGGGTTATGAGAAACTAGAATATAAACCAATAAAACCGCAGTCATCAAAACAGTTTTTAAAATATAACAACATATTTGAAGCGATAACAGAGAAAGATATTTTATTACACCATCCATATGAATCCTTTGACCCGATTGTTGAGTTAGTAAGGCAAGCAGCTGTTGATCCTGACGTTCTTGCTATAAAACATACATTATATCGTGTAAGCGGGAATTCACCTATTATAGAAGCCTTAGTAAAGGCGGCAGAGATGGGTAAACAAGTTACTGTACTCGTTGAACTTAAGGCAAGATTTGATGAAAGTAATAACATAGTTTGGGCAAAGCAATTAGAACAATCAGGATGTCATGTAATTTATGGGCTTGTGGGACTCAAAACACATTGTAAGATATTGCTAGTAGTAAGGCGTGAAGAAGATGGCATTAAGCGTTATGTTCATATGGGGACGGGAAACTACAACGATGTCACTGCAAAGCTTTATACAGATATTGGTCTGTTTACATCGAATCCTTATTTTGGGGCAGATGCATCTGCTCTATTTAATATGTTATCTGGGAATTCTAGACCAACAGCTTTATATAAATTTAGTCTTGCTCCATTACAGTTAAGAGATAGATTTTTACAAATGATAATTGAGGAAACTGAAAATGCGAGGAAAGGTAAGAAGGCTAGAATTATTATAAAAGTTAACTCATTAGTTGATATTGAGATTATTAAGGCTCTATTTAAGGCGTCAACTTCAGGAGTGAAAATAGATTTAATAGTATGGGGCATTTGTTGCCTTAAACCTGGAATACCAGGTGTAAGTGAAAATATTACTGTGAGAAGTATTGTTGGTAGATTTTTAGAACATAGTCGCATTTTCTATTTTTATAACGATGGACAGGAAGGAATTTACTTATCAAGTGCAGATTGGATGACTAGAAATTTAGACCGAAGAGTTGAACTTTTATTTCCAATTGAAGATCAACAGGCAAGGGATAGAATAAAAGAAATTTTGTATATATCTTTATCAGATACAATAAAAGCTAGAATTTTGAATAAAGATGGAATCTATACGAGAATTGATAGAAGAGGTAAGGAACAAATTAATAGTCAGGAAGAATTTTATAATTTTGTACTAAATAAAGACGATAAAATTAAAGAAAAAATGCATAGTATGAAAGAATATTGGAAAGAAAATGGTTTTGTACCAAGAGTATCAGATAAAATTGAGTGATTTATAAAAATAGTAATAGCGGATAGATTATTAAATCTATCCGCTATTACTATTTGTCTTGTTTTAATTTTTTAATAAGTTTTTCTACGCTATCAGCAGATATAAACTCACCATGGTTTTTAGCAATTGGATGTTTATGGCATAGACCACATTTGCTTAAACATTTTTTGTGTTCAAATTCTATATTATTATCTTTCAAGGCTTTACTAAGTTCTTTGTAGCTTTCATTTGATTTACATATTTTAATCATTATATATCACATCCTTATATTTGTTTTTATTATTAGACAAGATAAAATCATTTCATATTAATACATTACCTTGTCTTTGTCATTTGCGCAAGGAATTAGCATATGTTCATACAAAATACATTTAAATTTTTAACGTATACATAAAAGAACTTAACCTAATATTAACACTATTATGATAATATACTTTATATGGTATATTTTAAGGGGGAATTCTATATGTCAGATGAGCTTCGAGAAATTATTTATAGTAATAGATTACGCTCTGTTTTTCAGCCGATTATCTCAATGCAAACGGGAGAGGTTATAGGATATGAGGCTCTAACAAGGGGGCCTAAGGATAGTAAGTATATAAATCCTGAAATACTTTTTGAAGCGGCTAAAACACATGATCTTCTCTGGGACTTAGAAATCACATGCAGAAAAAATGCGATAAAGACATTTAGTAGCCATAATTCTAATAAATTTTTGTTTGTAAATATAGACCCTGCTGTTTTAAAAGATGATCATTTTATTAAGGGTTTTACTAAGGAATTATTAGCAAAATATAACATTAGTCCAACCTCACTTATATTTGAAATTACTGAAAAAACCTCAATTGATTGTTATGAAAATTTTAGTGAAGTGATAGATTATTATAAGAATCAGGGATATAAGATAGCTATTGATGATGTAGGAACAGGCTATTCTGGACTTACAACTATTGCAAAGACAAGACCAAACTATATTAAAATGGATATGAGTTTAATAACAAATGTAACTAGGGACAATTTTAAAAAAGCAATAATTAAATCCTTTGTTGATTTCGCAAATTCTACCAATACTAAAATTATTGCTGAAGGAATAGAAGATGTAAATGATCTTTATACTCTTATCGAAATAGGTGTACACTATGGTCAAGGATTTTTAATAAATAGACCAGCTGATAATTTAATGGAAACATCTGAGATAATAAAAAAAAGGATTATTGATAAAAATATTAATTTGAAGAAACATAGTTTTAGTCCAAGTTCCAATGTAAAAATAGGAGAAATTGCAAGAGAAGAGAGCCCAGTTTTATCTACAACGACATGTAGCGAAATAGACAAGCTTTTTAAGAGTAACCACAGTATAAGAGGTATTTCAATAGTTAATAACAACTATTCAATAATTGGAGTAGTAATGAATTCTGATTTTTTTTCAAAGGTTGGAACTCAATATGGATGGTCAATATATATGAAAAGACCTATCCACTTAATTATGGATTCAAACCCACTTATTGTTGATTATGATACCACCTTAGACATAGTATCAAAAATCGTTATATCAAGAGAAGAGAATAAACTATATGATTATATAATTGTTAAAAAAAATGATAAATATTTTGGTGTGGTTCCTGTAATTTCGTTACTTGAAAAAACAATGGAGTTTGAATTAAATGTAGCAAAATATTCCAACCCCTTAACGGGATTGCCTGGAAATGTTGTTATCGAAGATTTTATCACTAAGTTAATTATTGATAAAAAAAAGTTCTCTCTTTTATATTTTGATATAAATGATTTTAAAGCTTTTAATGATAAATATGGGTTTGAGAACGGAGATAGGATTTTATCATTTACATCAAGTGTTATTCAAAAACACACATGTCTCTATAAAGATAGTTTTTTAGGACATATAGGTGGGGATGATTTTGTTGCAATAATTCCAGGTCATGATGCATACAATCTTTGTGAAGAGATAATAAATGAATTTGATAATAACATAATAAATTTCTACAATGATTATGATAGAGAAAATAAATACATACAATCTTTTAATAGGAATAACATTAATGAAAATTATCCGTTAATGAGTATATCTATTGCCATTGTAATCAATAAAAATAAGTCTTATACAAGTATATTCGAATTGACTGAAGAAGCAGCTAGAATCAAGAAAAAATGCAAATTAAAATCAAAGGAATTAATGAAAAGTTGTTATATAGTATAAGTACTAAATGGATTAGGGTAATTAAATAAGATCTAAATAATATAGAGAGGAAGTTGTATTATGATAATTGATGTTGAAAACAAAGAGGATATTGAACAAAAAAATGTTGTTAAAGAAATTAATACTTTTAATAAACTTATGATTAATACTATTAAGGCTAAGGAGCATGAATTTGAATTTAAGGGTCATAACTATATAGTTTGTTCTGATGGCATTTGTGTACAAACATTAATAAATGAAAGGGTTTTGTATCGCATTTTTATTGAAGAATATAGAAATAATAGTTTTATAAACGATAAAGTGGTAAATTTTGTATAGAATTGCTAATATACATACATAAATAAGCGTTTAGAAAAATATTATTAAAATTAGTTATTAACATAAGCGTTTTTAAAATTTATTGAATAATTACTGCGTTTTTGAAAATATCTCTACATTTTTAGTGAATTTTTTGTGGTATAATGTAGACTGTTGAAGAAATAAGGAGGGTTATCAATGGCAATACTTACATCCATTAAAGACGCTTTAAGTGCGAAACAATATAAAGCTGAGATTGAAAAATTAATCGAGGAAAATAAAAATTTAAAATATATAAAATTAACTCCAACTCAAATGGGAATGAGTCGGATTTTATCTAAAACAAAAGAACTCGAGGCAGAACTCGAAGAATATGATAAGCTAATTTTAACCAAAACAAAAGCTATAGAGGAACTTAATATAGACTATGGTAATCAGGCTACTTATCAGACAAGAGAATTTGAAGAGAAATCTAATGAATACGATCATAAAATCGAATTAAAAGATAAGGAACTTGAGGATAAATCAATTGAAAATGATAATATAATTGAAAGTAAAAAGAAAGAATATGATGATCTAATTGATTTAAAAGCTAAAGAACTTGAAGATAAGTCATTGGAATATGATAATTTAATAAACGGTAAAAAGGAAGAGTATGATAATCTAATACAAATAAAAGGTAAAGAGCTTGAAGATAAATCAACAGAATATGATGAATTTATTGAAAGCAAGAGCAAAGAGTACGAGAATACTTTCAAACAAAAGGCTATTGAACTTGAGCAGAAGTCTAGCGAATATGAGGTTTTAATAGAGACTAAGACAAAATCTATCGAGGAGCTTAATTTAGAATATAATAATACAAAAACTTCTGTAGAAAATCTAAAGTCTCAAATAATTACTTTAGATGATGATGTATCGATGCAAGATTTCGGTATTTATAAATCTGAATATAATTTAATGAATTCAGTGAAATGTTCTACTCTGCTTGCAGAGATAAGGGAAAAGCAAGTGGAGATGATTAAATCCAAAGAAGCTATAGAATTTAAGCAATGGATTATTAATGGAAATATAAATGAAAATAATCAATTAGCAGGAGATATGACTGATGATATGATCAAGCTAGTTGTTAGAATTTTTAATGATGAGTGTGATTCTATAATTAACAAGGTGAAATTCAGTAATATTGAAGCAATAGAAAATAGAATAAAAAAATTCTTTGAAGATTTAAATAAACTTGGGAATATAACACAAGTTAAAATATCACCTAAATATTTTAATACTAAACTAGAAGAACTTTACCTTTCTTATGAATATAAATTAAAGGACCAAGAAGAAAAAGAAAGCAAAACTACATAATAATATAATTAGTTAGTTTATGGCTGTTGATGGTAAATCAATGGTCTTTTTTTATGAAATAAAATATGCTGTTTTTCCAATTACGCCTATTTATAAAGTATTCAAGTGATATAATAAGAACGGGGTGATAAAAATATGTCGAGAAAATATTTAAAGGTATCTATTTTTACAATCTTAGGTACAGTTTTAGTAGTTGGAGGAGTATTTCTGTTTACTATTTATACAAAAGTGGATAGTGCAACTAAAACATTTGATACATATAAGACTATGTGGGTAAAGCAGGATTTTAAAGCAATGTATAATATGCTTTCAGTTAAAACTAAAGAAACAATAACTGAAAAACAATTTTTAAATAAATATAATGCTATATATAAGGGAATAGAGGCTAAAGATATAGTAATTAAGGTTGATAATGAAGAGAAAATTAAAGATGGTAATAAAAAAACTATTGAAATACCATTTTCAATAGTTATGAATACCACTGCAGGGCAATTAAAAATGCCAGGATACCAAGCAACCATGATAAAAGAAAAAGTTAATAAAAAAAAACAGTGGACAATAGTGTGGGATGAAAAAATGATATTACCTAGTATGGGAGTAGGCGATAAGATTAAGGTTATTACATTGCCAGCGATTCGTGGTGAAATTTATGATAAAAATAAAAAGCCACTTGCAATAAACGCTTCAATAGTTACCATTGGAATAAGCTTTAATGATTTTGTAAAAGAAAAAGATAATAATATAACACAAATGGCTAAAATTCTAGATATAGATGCTTCGGCTATAAAAGATAAACTAAAAGCAAATAAAAACCCAGATGAGTTTATACCAATTATTAATATATTAAGTAGCGAAAAAGTAAAAATAGCTGAAGTTATGAAGATTAAGGGTGTAATTCACATGAGTCCTAAAGGTAGAATATACCCAGGAGGGGAAGCATTTGGTTCACTAATTGGATATATTGCTCCGATAACCGGTGAAGAATTAGAAAAGATGAGTGGGCAGGGGTATAGCTCATCAAGTCTAATAGGTAAGGCAGGCCTTGAACAAGTATATGAAAAAAGACTTAAGGGCGAAAGTGGAGCAACAATTTATATATCTAGACAAAAGGATGGAAAAGAGATTAAAGAAGATATAATTCTTAGTAAAGCATCTAAAGCAGGCGAAAATATAACATTGTCAGTAGATTCAGAGCTTCAAGCGAATATATATAAGGGAATGAACAAAGAGCCAGGAGCATCTGCCGCAATAAATCCCAAAACCGGCGAGGTGTTGGCTTTAGTAAGTTCTCCATCATATGACTCAAATGCATATACAACTTATAAATCTAATACTCAAATAGCATCATGGAAAGTAGAAAAAGAACCATTTAAAAATAGATTCAAGGCGGTATATTCTCCAGGATCTACATTTAAACTTATAACTGCTGCAGTGGGTTTAGATAATGCAAAGATAAAACCTGAAGAACTTATAAATATACCAGGGTTAAAATGGCAACCCGATAAATCTTGGGGAACTAATATGGTTACTAGGGTTAGTGATAAGATAGAGAGCGTTAATCTAAAGGATGCGTTTGTATATTCAGATAATATATACTTTGCACGAGCTACACTTAAGATAGGCACGGAAGAGTTTATTAAGGGATCCAATAGATTTGGAATAGGGGAAAAGCTTCCTATAGATTACCCTATAGCAATATCACAAGTAGCTAATAATAACGTCATTAAAAATGATGTAGCATTAGCTGATACTGGTTATGGTCAAGGAGAAGTTCTTATGAGTCCACTCCAGATTGCATTAGCTTATAGTGCAGTTGTTAATGAAGGTAATATTATGTCTCCAACACTTGAAAATTTTAATACATTGGTAATATCTAAGGTATGGAAGTCTAGTGTAATATCTAAAAATAATATAAAAGCGTTGAAAGATGATCTTACGGAGGTTATAGAAGATCCGAATGGTACAGGTCATGTGGCAAAAATTAGTGGCGTAAATCTTGCAGGTAAGACCGGAACAGCAGAATTGAAAAAAGACGCTAAGGATATTACTGCAGAAGAAAATGGTTGGTTCGTATGTATGAATACAGACAATCCTAAAATAGTAGTATCAATGATTATGGAAAATGTTAAAAACAGAGGTGGAAGTCACCATGTGGTGCCTATAGTAAAAGGAGTAATGGGAAATTACTTAAAGACAGCATCAAAATAGCAATAACAAGTTACCAAATAAACTAACAATCTCAAATAATTGAGATTGTTAGTTTATTTGGTTTTATAAGAATAGTGATTTTAGTATATAATTTATACTACTCTGCTTATTAGCAATACAAACTTATAAATCTATTAATAAGATGCTGTGATATTAAAAAACATCTAATAACTCAATTTTCTGAAAAATACATTGACAATTCCTTTTATTATTAATATACTAAATAACAACAACTAAATACAACTTATCCAGAGTGGCAGAGGGACTGGTCCGATGAAGCCCGACAACCAGCATTCTTTATTTGAGTGCAATGGTGTCAATTCCTGCAGATTGTAAAATCTGAAAGATAAGGATGTTAGCAAATTTTATTATGCAATTATATTGTTTATTAAAGTTACCATTGCTGCTTTCTTTATAAGGAAGCAGCTTTTTTTGAATTAAAGGGTTTCTTAACATGTAAATGTAAACAACAAAAATAATTATTTAAAAGGGGAAATTAATATGAGCAAGAGAAAATTAAGTTTTGAAACATTACAAGTACATGCAGGACAGGTTGCTGATCCTACTACAGGTTCAAGAGCAGTTCCAATTTATCAAACGTCATCCTTCGTTTTTAAAAATGCAGATCATGCAGCAAATTTATTTCAACTAAAAGAACCAGGAAATGTCTATGCGAGAATAATGAATCCAACTACAGATGTTTTTGAAAAGAGAGTAGCTGCACTTGAGGGTGGAGTTGCAGGACTCGCTACAGCATCAGGAATGTCTGCAATATTTTATGCAATACTAAATGTGGCAAGTTGCGGTGATGAAATAGTAGCAGCATGCACACTATATGGTGGTACTTACGAATTATTTAATGTTACACTTAGAAAACTAGGAATTAATGTAATATTTGTTGATCCAGATGATCCTGAAAATTTTAGAAAAGCTATAACAAACAAAACAAAAGCACTTTACGGTGAAACAATAGGAAATCCAAAAATAAACGTTTTAGATATAGAAAAAGTAGCAAATATTGCTCATGAAAACAAAATACCACTTATTATTGACAGTACATTTGCAACTCCTTTCTTATGTCGTCCAATTGAGTTTGGGGCTGACGTAGTTATCCACTCTGCAACAAAATTTATTGGTGGACATGGAACGACTATTGGTGGAATTATAGTTGATGGTGGTAAATTCGATTGGGCTGCAAGTGGTAAATTTCCTGATTTTACGACTCCAGATAAAAGTTATAATGGTCTCGTGTATGCAGAACTCGGAGCTCCAGCATTCGCATTAAAAGCTAGGGTTCAGTTACTAAGAAATACAGGTGCTACCCTTAGTCCTCAAAGTGCATTTTTATTTCTTCAAGGATTAGAATCATTATCATTAAGAGTTGAAAGGCATATAACAAACGCTAGGGCCGTGGTTGAATTTTTAAGTAAACATCCAAAAGTGTCTTGGATAAATTATCCTGAGCTAGAAGGAAGTAAATACAAAGAATTATCTAAAAAATATCTACCAAAGGGAGCTGGATCAATATTCACTTTTGGAATAAAAGGTGGACTTGAGGCAGGAAAGAAATTTATAAATAGTGTAGAGTTATTCTCATTACTTGCCAACGTTGCTGATGCAAAATCACTTGTAATTCATCCATCAAGTACAACTCACGCAGAACTTAATGAAGAAGAACAAAAGGCTGCTGGGGTTAGTACAGATTTAATAAGACTTTCAATTGGTGTTGAGGGTATAGATGACATTATATATGATTTAACGCAAGCACTTGATAAGACAATATAATAAAAAGGGGAATAAAAGAAGGACTAGTGTAAATAACTAGCCCTTCTTTTATTTTGACAATTTTTTTAGAAAATCATATAATAATATTATTTTAAAGCATATTATTATGTTCAAAAGTTAAATGTTATGTTACATTAAATATGTTAAAGATTTTTATTATAAATAGTAATAGTTTTTAAGACAAGGAGGATAAATATGGAATTAGAAATGAAGTTTCGAAAACTAAAGGATAGTATTCAAGGATTGGGAAGTGTAGCAATAGCATATTCAGGAGGTGTTGATAGCACTTTTCTATTAAAAGTAGCAGCAGATGTTTTAGGTAATAAAGTTATTGCAATTACTGCCAAGTCAACAACATATCCAGAAAGAGAATTTAAGGAAGCTGTTAAATATATTGGGGACATTGGAGCAAAACACATAGTTATAATTTCAGAGGAATTAGAAATTGAAGGGTTTGCTAAAAATCCTATTGATAGATGTTATTTTTGTAAAAAAGAACTTTTTTCAAAAGTTAGAAAAGTTGCTGATGATAATAATATTAACGCAGTTTTGGATGGTTCTAATGCTGATGACGTTTCAGATTATAGACCGGGAATGAAGGCAGCAAACGAATTAAAAGTTATTAGCCCATTGAAGGATGCTGGACTTACAAAAGATAATATAAGAGAATTATCAAAGAGGCTTGGATTACCAACTTGGAACAAACCAGCTTTTGCATGTTTATCATCAAGATTTCCATATGGCAACGAAATAACAGTTGAGAAATTAAGCATGGTTGAAAGAGCAGAACAATTTTTACTCGATTTAGGATTTAAACAGATAAGAGTAAGACATCATGGAGATATAGCAAGAGTAGAAGTTAATGCCCAGGAAAGAAATAAATTTTTCAGTACAGAAATGATGGATAAGGTTGCAAATGAATTAAAAAACATTGGATTTAAATATGTAACTCTTGATTTGTTAGGATATAGAACCGGAAGTATGAATGAGGTACTTAGCGACAAAGAAAAGAATTCAGTAAAAGCTCTTGATTAAAATCAAGAGCTTTTTTACTTATTTCAACTTTGTTTGATAAGAGTTAATTTTTGTTCTTAATCAAGAGGTAGAAGTTTTGGTAAGGTGTTTGCTCCATGTGGCATTATAAAAGTTTTTAAATTTTTGCCCTTTTCTGTATAGGTTAAATTTAGCGCTTCATCTATTGTTCGAACTATTTTTATCCCAGTATTTTTAAAAAATTTAGAGTCTAAATTTGATACTAGTATAAGATTAAAATTGTGTGCTGTCTCACAAGCAAGGCATCCCACATGTTTTGATATGGTATAACGCTCTCTTAATGATTTCTCTCGATCAATTAAGCTATCATAGTTAGCGAGTATAGCCCTAACATCATCATCACCACCAAGTCCTTCACTGCACTGCGTTAAAGCAATGATAGTCCCTCCAATTTTTGCGGCTTCTCTTGAATTCATGAGAAGTTTTGAAGATTGATAAAAATTAATGTCTTTAGGATAACCACCGGCGGTAGCTATTACTAAATCAGCTTTTTCTTTTATATATGCACAGTCAGACTCATCAACATATTTTCTTCCTTGCGCATGTGCCTTAATGCAATCACCAGCAACTGCCGCAGATATATTTCCATGACTGTCTATGATCACATTGAACATAAAACTTGGTTTTACAAAAGCACATGCTTCTTCCATATCTAAATGCACAGGGTTATTTATTATATTTCCACATCTGATTTCGCCTCTAGTTCCTTCTCCTAAACTTTCATTAAGCGAAAGACCGTGATTTGCCATTATTGTTTCATATGATGCAATTCCAGGTAGAATTGATTTTTTTCCACCAGACCATCCTACTAGAAAATGATATACTATTCCCCCAGCAACTATAATATGGTCACATTCCATGGCCTTTTTATTAATTGATACTGGTGTACCAAAGCTAGTTTTACCTAGATAAACTAAATTATCTTTATCTCTACAATCATGATCAATTATATTATATTTACCGTAAAGGGTGTCCCCTAATAATTGTTTGTATTCATTTTCGGTTTGTTTTCTATGGGAACCAGTGGCGCTAATAAATAATATATCTTCATCAACTATGCCAGCTTTAGTAAGTTCAGCCACAATGAATGGAAGATATAGGGATGATTTTTGCCACGCCCTAGTAATATCTGGTATAACAATACAAATTTTTTCACCTGTATGTACTATTTCACTCAGTTTAGAACTTGATATAGGATTTTGTAAAGCTTCTATTATTACTTCTTCTTCAGTTTTAGAACTTGTTGAAGGGGTATTATCAAGTACTCCAATAACATCTTTTTCGTTAATGGAAAACTTAACAGTGCGTCTTCCTTGCTTTAATTCAAACTCTTTCATGATTAGTTCCTCCCATATTTTCTGTTTCTATACATTAAACATGAAATTTTAAATTATGTCAATGCAGATGTTATTTTGTCAGTAGCAGAATCTATATTTGTTTCGCTAAGGCCACCTTGTTTCGATTTTAATGTTTTAGAATTAGAAGCAGCTTTTAAACAAAATCCTAAAGCTCTAATACTCTTTAATTCATCAAACCCAACTGAAAAAGCATTTACATTCGAGGACATTAAAACGATAGCTGATTTATCAGAAAAATATGATGTATTTGTAATTACAGATGAGGTTTATTAACACATAAAGTATGCTCCTTATAAGCATACTGAGAAGACGGATACTTTAGAAGAGGATCTTTTAGTTGCTAAAAGGAAAAGCGAAAGGAATACAGTTACAAAACAAAAATAGAAATATTAGGTATAAATACTTATAAATACATTAAAACCATATACTAATATATATATGGTAAAATAAGCTTATGTTAATCGTTTACTGAAGGGGAAAATAAAGTTATGGATAGAACAATTAAAAAACCAACTATCAAGGATGTTGCAAAGAAAGCTAATGTCTCAGTAGCTACTGTATCTAGAATTCTTAATGATCTAGGTGGCTATTCTGAAGAAACGAGGGAAAAGGTAACTACTGTCGTTGAGAATATGGGATATCGAAGAAATGCTATTGCTAGAAATTTAAAGACAAAAACTAGTCATACTATAGGTGTATTGTTACCAAAGGTTGAAACTACTTTTTATGTAGAAATTCTAAATGGCATAGAAGAGATGGCACATAAGAATAATTATAGCGTTTTTATTTGTAATACAGGCGCTAGTTCCCATTTAATGCCTTATTATCTAGATGTATTATCTGAAAGACAGGTGGACGGTATTATTGCATGTAGTCTATCACCTAAAGATATGTATGATAAAAACATTAACGACATTAAAATACCGTGTATACTTGTATCAACATTTTCTCCTCGTTTTACTATTCCATATATTAAAGTGGATGATTTTCAAGCTGCTTATGCGGCTACTAGTTATTTAATAGAAAATGGTCATACTAAAATAGCAATGATAGGTGGAGAGAAAGAGGACCCAATTGCTGGTATACCGAGGTTAAAAGGGTATAGACAGGCACTAAAAGAATATAATCTTAAGATTGATGAATCTCTTATAAAACATGGTGATTTTAGTTTTAAAGGAGGTAAATGTTCTATGGAGGCACTTTTAAATGAAAATAAAAAATTTACTGCAATTTTTACGTCTTGTGATGACATTGCAGTTGGTGCAATGTTCATAGCCCATAAACGGGGTATTTTAATTCCAGATGATTTGTCTATAATAGGTTATGATAACACGAAAGTATCAGAAATGTCTTATCCACCGTTAACTACTATATCTCAACCGTTATATGAGATGGGTCATAAATCAGTTGAAATGTTAATTAAAACCATTACAACTAATAAAAAAAGTGAGAGCATAATAATGCCTTTTGAAATTATTGAAAGAGAAAGTGTTAAAAAACTATGATAGTTTTTATATTGTTTACGTAATCGATTAACATAATGATAATAAACAGTATAATTAATATAAATATTATTAATAAAAATTTTAGGGGGGTATAAAATGATTAAAAATTCAAAAACTTTATTATCAATAGTGCTTGCAATAGCATTAGGTTCTTCTTTATTAGCAGGCTGTTCATCATCAGATAGCAGTTCTAGTACCAATGGAAAAGTTAAATTAGAGCTATTCTCTACAAAAACAGAAAATAAGGATATATATCAAAAAATGGTTAGTGATTTCCAAGTTAAAAACCCAAATATTCAAATTGTTCTTAATGTTCCACCAGATGCTGGAACAGTCTTAAAAACAAGACTTACTAAAAATGATATGCCTGATATACTAAGCATGGGCGGTGACAATTTATATGGTGAACTTGCAACTAATGGGGTTCTTCTAGACCTTAGTAAGGAAAGCTTTATGAGTAATATACAAACGGCCTACATCAAGCAAATGAATGATCTTTTAACAAATGGAGATAAAAACGCATATGGAGTACCTTATGCAACAAATGCTGGCGGAGTTTTGTATAACAAAGAAAAATTTATAAAGCTAGGTTTAAAAATCCCGAAAACGTGGGATGAATTTGTTACGATTTCTGAAAAAATAAAAGCTAGTGGTGAGACTCCTTTTTATCTAACACTTAAAGATGCATGGACAGGTATGTGTTTTTGGAATATATTAGCTTCGGATATTGCTCCAAAAACATTTCTTGCTGATAGAAAAGCTGATAAAACTACATTTGAAGCAACTCATTCAGAGATAGCAGATAAAATGCTAGAAATTATTAAATATGGTCAAAAGGATATATATGGAATGGGGTATAACGATGGTAACAAAGCGTTTGCTCAAGGAAAATCAGTAATGTACCTTCAAGGTAATTGGGCAATTTCAGACATTAAGAAAACAAATCCAAATATTAAAATGGGAATGTTTGCGTTACCCGCAACTAATGATATCGCTAAGAATAAGATTACTTCAGGTGTAGATGTAGCACTAGCAATAACAAAAAACTCTAAACACCCTGCAGAAGCTAAAAAATTTATTGAATACATGTTGCAAAAGGAGAATGCACAAAAATATATAAATAATCAGTTTGCATTTTCAGCTGTTAAAGATGTTGTACAAAAGGATGATAGTGTTACAGATTTAGCAGATGGTTTTAAAAAAGGAGAAATTGGAAGTTTTGCAGATCACTATTATCCAACTGGGTTGGATACAGCCTCAATTGTGCAAGGTTTTCTTAACAAAAAAGACAAAGTAGCCTTTTTAAAGAAGCTTGATACTGAGTATAATAAAAATAATAAAAAGTAGATATTAATTATAGAGTAATAACGTACATGTTATTACTCTATAATTATAATTGTTGTACGGTGTAAGTACTGCAAAGAAAAAGGAGAGTGAATTCTTTTGAAAAAGAACAATAAAATGGCTTTTTATATTATGACAATTCCTGCATTGATATTATTCTTTACCTTTCATACCTTACCATTAATAAAAGGAATTTTTTATAGTTTTACTGACTGGAATGGCTATAGTGATTGGAAGTTTATAGGCTTTAAAAATTTTATAAATGTATTTCAAGACGATACTATCAGAAACGCTTATGGCTTTACCTTTAAATTCGCAATACTTACAACTATAATTGTTAACGTGATAAGCTTAGCTATAGCCATTGCTTTAAATTCAGCTATTAAATTCAAAAATGTATTGAGGGCTATATACTTTCTACCTAATATACTAGGAGTCTTAATAGTAGGTTATATATTTAATTATGTATTTGCTCAATTATTACCACAGTTCGGTACGTACTTGAACATTCCTATTTTAAGTTCTAATATACTTGGAAATCCAAATCTTGCTTGGCTTGGGATAGTATTTGTAGCATCATGGCAGTCGATAGCATTTAGCACTATAATATATATTTCAGGACTTCAAACAATTGATCAAGATATTTATGAAGCAGGTGAAATTGATGGCGCCAGCAAATGGAAAACATTTAAAAAAATAACATTTCCTCTGATAGCTCCTTTCTTTACAATAAATATGGTATTAAGTTTAAAGAATTCTTTAATGGTATTTGATCAAATCATTGCAATGACAGGTGGAGGACCTGGTAATGCGACTCAATCAATTTCTTATGTGATTTTTCATTTTGGATTCTCAGGGGGCAATTTTGCATATCAATCTGCAAATGCAGTGCTATATTTTATAGTAATTGTAGCAATTTCACTTTTTCAATTGAGAGTACTTGCAAAACGGGAGGTTGATTTATAATGAAGAAAAAGAAAATTAGTAAGGTTCTTACTTTAATAATGATAATCTTAGCAGCAATATTTATATTATTTCCACTATATATTCTATTAAGTACTGCATTGAAATCACCTCAAGATATGATTAATTCTACACTCTCATTACCTACGAAATTACATTTTGATAATTTTACGCAGGCAATCAAAATAACTAATTTTTTTGGTGCATTTGGGAATAGTGCAATAATAACATGCGTTTCTGTGCTATTTATTATAATTTCAAATTCAATGGTATCTTATGCAATAGCAAGAAATAGAGAATTAAGGTTCTTTAATATTCTTTACTATTATTTTGTAAGTGCTATGTTTGTACCATTTCAAATAATAATGTTACCACTTGTAAAACAAGTAAGTTCATTTCAGCTAGATAATATACCAGGTATTATAGTTCTGTACATCGTTTATGGCCTACCATTTAATATTTTCTTGTACGTAGGATATTTAAAGTCACTTCCGAGGTCGTTAGAAGAGGCTGCCACTATAGATGGCGCTTCAATTTGGCAAATATTTTTTAAGATAATATTTCCATTATTAAAACCAATAAATGCTACTATAGGAATATTAGCATTTTTATCAACCTGGAATGATTTTATGCTTCCGCTTATTATATTAAGTAACCCTGTACAGGCAACATTACCTCTAGTTCAGTATGTTTTTCAAGGACAATTTAGCACAAATTATAATTTAGCTTTTGCATCTTATCTCTTAGCCTTAGCACCAATTATAATAGTGTATATATTTGCTCAGAGGTTTATTATAAGCGGTGTTACTAATGGAGCTATAAAACAATAGAAAGAAGGAGATTTTATGAATAAATATTGGTGGAAAGAAAGTATAGTTTATCAAATTTACACAAGAAGTTTTAAAGATAGTGATGGAGATGGCATCGGAGACTTGAGGGGGATAATTGAAAAACTTGATTATCTTAAGGACCTTGGAATTGATGTACTCTGGTTATCTCCTGTTTATGAATCTCCAAATGACGATAATGGTTATGATATAAGTAACTACCAGGGAATAATGAAAGAATTTGGAACAATGAAAGATTTTGATTTATTGCTTGGAGAGGCACATAACAGAAAAATAAAGATAATGATGGATCTTGTTATAAATCACAGCTCTGATGAACATCAATGGTTTATTGAAAGTAAGAAATCTAAAACAAATAAATATAGAGATTATTACATTTGGAGGGACGGAAAAGATGGATTACCACCAAACAATTGGGGCGGTTGTTTTGGTGGGTCTGCTTGGGAATTAGATCCGCAATCACAAATGTATTACTTGCACCTGTTTTCAAAAAAACAACCTGATTTAAACTGGGAAAATGAAACTCTAAGAAAAGAAATATTTTGTATGATGAAATGGTGGTTAGAAAAAGGAATTGATGGTTTTCGTATGGATGTTATTAATATGATTGGAAAAGAGCAAAGTTATCCTGATGGTATTATTAATGAAACTAGCGTCTATGCAGATCCAGGTAATTTAAGTAGAAACCATCCAAAAGTTCATGATTATTTGCAAGAAATGAACAAAGAAGTACTAAGTAAGTATGATATCATAACTGTTGGTGAAGCTCCAAATGTTACACCTTCGCAAGCAATTGAATATGTTGGGGAAAATAGAAATGAGCTAAATATGGTGTTTGAGTTTGAACATATGAGTGTGGGGGATGGACCTGAAGGGAAATGGGGCAAAACAACTTTTGACCTTGGTGAATTTAAAACCATTATATCAAAATGGCAAAGTAAGCTCCAAGGCAAGGGTTGGAATAGTCTTTATTTAAATAACCATGATCAACCAAGAATGGTTTCTCGTTTTGGCAATGATAATAAATATAGAATTGAATCTGCAAAAATGTTAGCGACCTTTCTTCATATGCTTACAGGCACTCCATACATTTATCAAGGCGAGGAAATAGGCATGACTAATGTAAAATTTGAAAGCATTAATGATTATAAAGATATAGAAACTCTAAATGCTTATAAAAGTTTTACTAAAAATGGTAAAAAAACTCATAATGAGATCTTGAATGCTATTTATAAAAGGGGTAGAGATAATGCAAGAACACCATTTCAGTGGAATGTCAAAAATAATGCAGGGTTTACTGATGGAACTCCATGGATAAAGGTAAACCCAAACTACAAATATATTAATGCAGAGTCGCAATTAGAAGATGAACATTCAATTTTAAATTATTATAAAAAGCTTATAGTGTTACGGAAAAATCATGAAATAATAGTGTATGGAGATTATAATTTAATTTTAGAGAATAACAATGATATTTATGCATATACAAGAAAACTAAAGGATGAGACTCTTTTAGTGATATGTAATTTTTGTGAGAACCTTAGTAAATTTTCGCTTCCCAATAATATAAAATATGATCATAGCGAGCTTCTTATTTCAAATTATATAGTAAAAGCGAAGAAAATAGATCAGATTGTGCTTAGACCTTATGAAGTAAGAGTCTATTTATTAGGCTCAGTTTAAGATAAATGTTGAAAACTTATTTGTTGAATATGTAGCTATAATAAAATCACATCACATGAAGATTTGGAGGGTATATTATGAATTTAGAAGAATAGAAACAATTTATTTTATCTAGCAAAATGTATAATGATTTATCCCAAGAACTAATTCAAGCAAATGTAGTTGCAGTTGGTATGCATTGTAAAGTAATTCGGGAAATTACATAAGAAGATAAAACTTGATTTGAAGTATAAAATAAAAGTTGCTGTCCATTTTAAAGAGGACCGTAACTTTTGTTTTATATGTAGTATTAATGCAATACAAAAAGCAATATATGAGAAGTATTAAGCAATTCATGGGGAGCAATTAAAAATGAAATGTTATAGAATAGTAAATGTAAACGATGATAATTTCAAATTAGATAAATGTACATTATAGGGAAAGGGTGAGATTGTATGGATAAGAAATTAAGAGTTGGAATAATTGGATGTGGCGGTATAGCTAATGGAAAACATATGCCAAGCTTAGCTAAGATAGCAGAAATAGAAATGGTTGCTTTTTGTGATATCATAATCGAGAAAGCAGAGATTGCTGCAAAAGAATACGGAAGCATTGGAGCAAAGGTTTATACGGATTATAAGGAGCTTCTAAAAGATGATACTATTGATGTTGTTCATGTTTGTACACCAAATAGATCACATAGCTCTATAACAATTGATGTGTTGGAAGCTGGAAAACATATTATGTGTGAAAAACCAATGGCAAAAACATCTCTTGAGGCAAGAGAAATGTTAGAGGCTGCAAAGAGAACAGGTAAAAAGCTTACTATTGGTTATCAAAATAGATTTAGAGCGGATTCTAGATATCTTAAAACAACCTGTGAAAATGGTGGTCTTGGAGATATATATTTTGCAAAGGCACATGCTATTAGAAGAAGAGCAGTTCCAACTTGGGGAGTATTTTTAAATGAATTTGAGCAAGATGGAGGACCTTTAATAGACATTGGAACGCATGCTTTAGATTTAACCCTTTGGATGCTTGATAATTATAAGCCTAAGTATGTTGTAGGAAATGTATATCATAAACTTAGTAAAAAAGAAAATGCTGCTAATGCATGGGGACCATGGGAGCCAAGCAAATTTACAGTAGAAGATTCTGCTTTTGGGTTCATTACTATGGAGAATGGTGCTACTATAGTTGTTGAATCGAGTTGGGCATTAAATAGTTTAGAAGTTGGAGAAGCTCAGACAAGTCTATGTGGAACCGAGGGTGGGGCTGATATGAAGGATGGTCTAAGAATAAATGGAGAAAATTTAGGCAGATTATATGAAACTAAGGTTGATTTTGGCTCAAATGGAGTTGCATTTAACGAAGGGATTTCTGAAGAACCAGCAGATGCTGAAGCCAGATCATGGATTGATTGTATTCTAAATGATAAGCAGCCAATAGTAAAACCTGAGCAAGCGTTAGTTGTTACAGAAATATTAGAAGCAATATATGAGTCATCAAAAACAGGTGAGCCAGTTTATTTTAATAAATAATAGTTGAGGAAGGTGTTTAATATGTATATAGGATTATTAACAGGTTGCCTTGGTGGAATTCCACTTAAGGAAAAAGCAAAGTGGGCAAGTGAGCATGGGTTTAAAGCTTTAGAACTTTCTTGTTGGCCAAGGACTAACAGCCGTGATTATTCAGGAAGTGAGATAGATGTAGCTAATTTCACAAAGGCTGAAGCGGAAGAAATAAAGTTATATTTCAAAGAATATGGGCTTACAATATCTTCAATTGCTTATTATGATAATAATTTGGATAGAGATTCGAAAAAAAGAAAATTTATAAACAATCATTTTAAAAAATGTGTTGATGCGGCTCTGTTATTAGGCGTTTCATCTGTTGGAACATTTGTTGGAAAAAACATAGATAAATCGTTAGAGGAAAATTTTGATGAGTTTGAAGTGGTATTTAAAGAATTGGTTAAATATGCAGAAGATAAGGGTATAAAAGTAGTAATTGAAAATTGTCAAATGAAGGGATGGCAAGAAAAAGGAGTACCAGGAACTATTTCATTTACACCAGAACTATGGAGAGAAATGTTTAGAAGGGTACCAAATAAGAATTTTGGATTAAATTATGATCCCTCCCATTTACATGCAATGTTAATTGATTATATAACTCCAGTAAAGGAATTTAAGAATAGAATATTTCATGTGCATGCAAAGGATGCTGAAGTGTTTGAAGATAAATTAAAAACTTATGGAGTATTTGATAAACAATTAAATGTTTGTAATGAAGACTTTGGATATTGGAGATACAGAATGCCTGGACTAGGAGACATTAATTGGGGAAAGTTAATTAATGAACTAAAAGAAATTGGATATGACGGCGTAGTAAGTATAGAACATGAGGACCCTCTTTATGAAGGTAGTGAAGAAAAGGTTAAAGAAGGATTACAACTGGGAATAGATTATCTTGAAAAATTAATATAGTATTATTTAGGAGATGTTGATATGAAAATATTAAAAGTAGCCATTATTGGATGTGGAAATATATTTCCTATGCATGCTCAATCTATAAAAGAAGTTGAAAATGCAGAAATTGTTGCAGTTTGCGATATTAAAGAGGATAGAGCAAAGGAAAAAGCTGATCAATATAATTGTAATTATTATATTGACTATAAGGATATGCTTTCAAAGAAAGATATTGATGTAGTGCATATATGTCTTCCACATTTCCTTCATGCACAGGTGGCAATATATGCTTCTAAACTTGGGAAACATATATTAACTGAAAAACCTATGTCTATAAAACTCTCAGATGCAGAGGCTATGGTTAAAACTGCTAAAGACAATAATGTTACACTTGGAGTTATATTTCAAAATAGATATAATCCTGGTTCGAGACTTATAAAAGAGACATTGGAATCAGGAGAACTTGGTGAGATACTAGGAGGAAAACTTGAAGTCACATGGAAACGAACAGATGAATACTATGGTAATAGTGATTGGAAAGGAACATGGGACATGGAAGGTGGTGGAGTCATAATAGATCAAGCTATTCATACCATGGACCTTATGAGATGGTTTGTGGATAGTGACATTGATTATATAGATGCAAATATAAGTAATAGAGCTCATAAAATTATTCAGGTTGAGGATTCTGCAGAAGGGGTTATTAAGTATAAAAACGGAGTAGTAACTGCGTTTCATACCATTAATTATTATACTTATGATGCACCTGTAAAAATAGAGTTTCATTGTGAAAAAGGTATGGTTAATATGGTGGGAGATAGAGCTGATATAAAATTTAACGATGGTAGAGAGTTAATTGCAGATAATAACCCAAATGATACTTTTGATTATGGAAATGGAGCAAAGGGATACTGGGGAACAAGTCATACAAAACAGATAAAAAATTATTACGCATCTATTAGTGCTGGATTACAACCTGATATAACAGGCGATGATGCAATAAAAACTCAAAAAATGATATGTGCAATATATGAATCTGGTAGAAAAAGGGTTAGAATTAGTTGTAATAAATAAATTCTTAAAGCATAGCAAGCTTGGAATATTTAATAAACGTAGGAGGAAATTATGCGGGGTAGTTTTGAAAAGACAGTACTCGAACCGGATTTTCCATTTAGATTATTTTTAAGTGATGGCTTTGATAGCACACCTCATCATTGGCATGAAGATATTGAAATTATTTATCTTGTAGAAGGCAGTGTGAAAGTAGGCGTAGGTAATGATTTATATCACCTTAAAAGGAGAGATATTTTAATAATAGGTCCTGGTGAGGTGCATTTCTTTTTAAAAGAAATGCAAACCAGCAATAGGGCAGTAATCCAGTTTAGAATGTCTATTTATGATGCGTTTCTTTCTGGATCAAAGGATATTAGAACTATAAGACCAATGTTTACTCATTCTAAATATCTTACCCCCAGTACTGAAGTTCATAGCCTTATGGAAAAACAAATTCAGCAACTTATTAATGAAAACACTGCTGCGAAAGAAGGTTATAAGCTTATTATGAAAGCTAGACTTTACGACTTGGCTGGTATATTAATTAGATACATGCCTAAATGTGAGTATTCAGCTGAAGCTGAAAGTCGTCAAATAGAGAAACTTCAAAAGCTGGATAAGGTGTTTCAATATGTAGATAAATACTATCAAACAAATATTAACTTAGAGGAAATTTCAAAGGTTGCTGGATTCAGTCTATATTATTTCACAAGATTTTTCAAGGAAAACACAGGCGTTACATTTGTTGATTATTTAAATAATTTTAGAATAACTAAAGCAGAATGGCATCTTATGGAGGAAAGTGACTCCATTACAGAAGTTGCATATAAGTCAGGTTTCAATAGCATTAAAACTTTTAATAGAGTATTTAAAAAGTTAAAAGGTTGCGCTCCAATGCAATATAGGAAAGGTATTAAATCATCTCCTTGGTCGCTGCAATAGTTATTTGCACCTTAAAGTTAATTTATTAACAATTGGTAATATATAAAAAAATGCACCTGAATTTATTGTAAGCATTTATTTAATATGGTAGACTTGATTAAGTTAATATAAATTTGGGGGAGCGTTTACATGTTTTTTGCAGCAGATCAAAGTGTATTAAGTATAATGATAATGATTATAATAGGATATTTTTTAGCGTATAAAAAATTAATTGATGAAAAGGCAATTAGTTTGATAACTACTATTGTTATAAACATTTCACTACCAATGATGATGCTTAATACAATTGTGAGTAATTTTACGAAAAAGATGCTTATAGATGACTCAAGAGGTTTAATAGTTCCTTTTCTAACAATAGGTTGTTGTTTTATTATTGCAAAATTGTTTTCAAAAATTGTAAAAATAAAAAATAGCAGACGTGGACTATTTGTATCTATGTTCTTTAATTCAAACACTATATTTATGGGGCTTCCAGTCAATTTGGCGTTATTTGGAGAAAAAAGTGTGCCTTATGTGCTACTTTATTATATTGCAAATACCACATTTTTTTGGACTTTAGGTGTATATGAAATAACTAAAGATGGAAATAAGAGAACTTTAAACTTTTTTTCAATGGAAATTATAAAAAAAATATTATCGCCACCTTTAATTGGTTTTATAGTTGGAATACTTCTAGTTTTATTAAATATTAAATTGCCATTATTTATTATGGATACAAGCAAAAGCTTAGGGAGTATTACAACACCGTTATCCATGTTTTTTATTGGTGCATCCATATATTTAGTAGATTTAAAGTCAGTAAAATTTACTTTGGATATAGTGTGGGTATTAGTCGGCAGATTTGTAATATCTCCAATACTTGTAATTCTAATAGCACCTATATTTCATATACCACATCTTATGGAGTCAGTTTTTGTAATACAGTCGGCTATGCCAGTTATGGCAAACTCAGCTATAATTGCTAGGGCTTACAATTCTGATTATGATTTTGCCTCATTAATGATAGCAATTTCAACGGTAGGTACTCTTATAGTTATACCAATTTTAATGGCTTTATTATAGAATATAATTAATTTAGGAAGCTAATTTTACTTTGAATTCTTCAAGACTAAAGTTTGAATTAACAAAGATTCTACCTAATGAATAAATGTTGTCGTTTTTATCAATTAAGCCAAATTCGGTCGAAAAGGCTAATTTATAACCTGATTGTTTTGCAGCTTTTATAGTGTTAGGTGTATATCCTCCGTAAGGATATGCTATGTAATCTATGTTCTTATTTAATATTTTTTCTAATTTGATTTTTGAGGTTTTCATAGTATTTACATTATCTACATAAGATATTTGATCTAAGTGTTCATGAGACGAGGTATGACTTTCTATTCTTATATTATTTGAATCCATTAATTTTAGTTCTGCGGAAGTTAAATAATCTTTTTCATGATCAATAGTATTAGTAATTACAAATATAGTAGCTTTTAGTTTGAATTCTTTTAAAATAGGATATGCATTAGTATAATTGTCTTTGTAGCCATCATCAAAAGTTATAACTATGGGTTTACTAGGCAAATCTTTACCTGTTTTCATATAGCTATAAAGTTCATCTAATGTTAATGTTGTATAATTATTATCTTTGAGATATTTCATTTGATTTCTGAATTTTTCTTTAGGGACCCTTAGTATATTTTCTTTTTCATAACTAATAGAATGATACATTAAGATTGGTATTTTTTTATTTTGTAAAGAATCAACAGATTTATGTATAAAAACAGTTCTTACACTAGGTGGTTTAAGTGTTTTTGTTGTATTAATTGTAGTTGTACTATTTTTTCCTTTATGTATAACTAAACCAGAATACTGATAGAGTAGACCTATAGATCCTATTAATATAGCAATTGTAATAATTAAAAGTCTTTTATGTAATCTCATAATACTCCCCATTTTATATTTGTTTTTAATATAAGTATGGTAGAAATAATAGAATAATATACGCTTATTTCAAAATAAAAAGGAAAACCTAAGAAACTAGGTTTTCCTTTTTATTTATATGACAAGTACAAAATTCATTAGTTATCTTTTAATCACATTTGTGGAATCTAAATAAATAGTATCTATAATTTTTTTTAGTGATTTATCATATACTATAATATTTAATCCAGCGTGTTTATTTAGATTTTCAACCCCATTTAAAACTATACTTGGTATTTTTTCATCAACA
>NZ_JAHLDM010000015.1:0-120465 GCF_018861295.1 Clostridium estertheticum
TGCGGGATTACATAATATAAAACAGAAACAATCAGAAAAAACATTAAAAATTTTATTGAAGTAAATTGCATCATATACCTTCTTTCCATTACATAACGATAATTATAGACATATTTCTACAGCATATACTAACATATCTATATAGAATATACTTAAATACTAATAAAATAATGTTTAATCTAGGTGTCAATATTGTTAATAATTTGTAAACAATATGACAAAGTATTGTGTCACTATTAATCTATTCCCCACAAAAAATCAAAATAGAACTAAGAAAACTCACTCCTTAGTTCTATTTTAATTCTATATTAACAGCAGTATATATTATTTAAACTGCATGTTGTAAAGGTAAGAATATACTCCATCTTGCTCTATAAGTTCATCGTGTGTTCCTCTTTGGTTTATTCCCTCATCAGTAAGTACTACTATCTCATCTGCATTTTTTATTGTACTTAATCTATGAGCGATAACTAAAGTAGTTCTATTTTTCATAAGCTCTTCCAATGATTTCTGAATAAATTGTTCATTTTCATTATCAAGAGCAGAAGTGGCTTCATCAAGTATTAAAATTGATGGATTTTTTAAAAATACCCTTGCTATAGATATTCTTTGCTTTTGTCCACCAGAAAGCTTTACTCCTCTCTCACCAGTATAAGTATCATAACCATGCTTAAGACCTATAATAAATTCATGAATATTTGCCTTCTTGGCCGCCTCAATTATTTCATCTTCCAATGCCCCTGGCCTACCATATAATATATTTTCTCTAATGCTTCCAGCAAACAAATAAACATCCTGCTGAACTATTCCAATAGATTTTCTAAGTGATTTAAGTTTTATATTTCGTATATCAATACCATCTATTGTTATGCAGCCGTCATTTACCTCATAAAACCTTGGTATTAGGCTAGAAAAGGTTGTTTTACCACCACCTGATGGACCAACAAGTGCAATATTCTTACCTGATTGTATTTTTATATTTATATTACTTAATATGTCACTACTATTATTATAACTAAAAGATACATTGTTAAATGTTATCTCTCCCTTAGGATTCACTAATTCAACTGCATCCTCTCTATCTGTTATTTCTGGCTTTGTGGTTATAACTTCAACAAATCTTTGAAATCCTGAAAGCCCTCTTTGAAACTGTTCTGTAAAATTTACAAGCTTGTCAATAGGATTTAAGAACGTATTTATATAAAGTATGTATATTACAAGGTCAGTTACTTTTAATGAACCGTCACTTATAAATATACCACCTGCAAGAATAACACTAAGATAAAGCAATCCTTGAAAAAAGGTATTACCACTAAAAAATCTGCCCATTATAAAATAGCTATCCTCTTTAGTCTTTAAATATTCATTATTACCTTTAGTAAATTTAGCATTTTCGATTTCCTCATTAGCAAATGATTTCACTACTCTTATACCTTCTAAGCTGTCCTGGATTTGCGCATTTACTCCTGCTATCTTTTCCTTATTTTCCACAAAAACATTTCGCATTTTCTTATTATAAAAGTATGAGAAATATAACATTACTAATGTAAATAAAAGAAGTATAAATGTTATTTTTAAATTTATACCTGCGAGTATAACAAAAGATCCAACTATTTTTAATATGGATATGAATACATCCTCTGGTCCGTGATGTGCAAGTTCTGATATATCAAAAAGGTCTGTAACTATTCTCGACATGAGCTTTCCAGTACTTGCTTCATCATAATAAGAAAAAGATTGCTTTTGAAGATTATCAAAAATGTCTTTTCTCATATTTGCTTCCATTTTTGCCCCCATTATATGTCCCCATGAGGTTATGAAATACTGACAAAAGTAACGAACAATATACATAATTAATAACGCTATACCAACATATATAACATACTTAATTATCTTATTTCCATCTTGTAATACATAAACATCATTTAACAAATACCTTACTATTAACGGAAACACCAAATCTATTGCAGATAAAATTAATGCACAAAACATATCTGCAAAGAATAGAGCCTTATATGGCCCATAATAACTTATAAAATTTTTAAACATTTTCATTATTCTTGTAACCCCTTATCCTTAAAATTAGTTTACTCTTTTCAAAAGTTAAACTTAGTTAAATTATAACATGTTTTTTTGCTTTATGGTTCACCTACCTAACACCTCAAACTTAACTTTGAAGATGTTTGTCATAGAATACTAATGTCATTTTGCTATTTATAATTTTAGTCCTTCCAGTTTTCACATAACCTAATTTTTCATACAAATAACAATTCCGCGATTCTTGTAATATAGTATCTAATTCCCATACCTTTGCATCATAATATACTTCTTCAATAATTTTAAAACTCTTTTGTGCGATCCCAAACCCTTGGTATTCTGGTAAAATGAAAATAGGGCTAACACGATAGAGTTTATTATCCTTTTTCACTATTCTTATACAACCAACAGGTGTATTATCTCTTTTAATAATATAATAATCTGTAAATTCTTGATTTAAACGCATAATAGTTTTTTCTATTGATTCATTTGCAGGACTGGTTTCAAAATCTTGATATTTCGATAGTAAATCCATAAATGATTTGATTTGCATGACATGAATAGTTTCTGCATCATCTAGTATTGCTTTGGTTAAGTATATATCCATTGCCTTATTCCCTCCCATTATTATTAAAAATATAAACTATAATCCCCCGTTGGAATATCATCTTCTAATCCAACAACTTTAGGCCATAATCCTGTTTCTGCAATAATAAATCCCATAATCATTCCCATGTGACTGTGTAAATGCCTATGTTGTGCAAGAATTAACGTAAACCTTGTCCACTCACTGTTTTCAGGTTTAGCTAGAAGTATATCATCTGTTAAACTATTGTTGTATTTATTTATTTTCTCTTCAATTATTAAATAATAATGTCTTAATTCCTCTTTAGATAAAATTTTATCTGTCTTTACGTCCAAATTATTTAAATTTTCAATATGAAATAATGGCTGAGAATATTTTCGTGGATTGATATACCACATATCCAAAGAATGTAGTGTATGATAAATATGTTTCCACAGAGGCATTTCACAATAATTTTCATTCCAATATTCAATGGGTACACACTCAATAACATTGCTTAAACTCCACAGAGCACGCTTTGTTTGCTCTTTTATTATTTCAATATAACTTGCTTCATTCATTATGGTATACTCCCCTCACAATAGTATTCAACTATAGATTGTTTTTTTATTAAATTAAATATATAAGTCCATTAGTATTTCATCGTCAAAATTAGTTCTGGTATTCATGCATTAAGTTTAGCCATAAAATAATACCTCTTTGTTTAATTATCATATAATCATGTCTAAAATGTCTTCTCTACAATCCATTGAGCAGCCTCTAATAAATTATTTGCTACATAGTCCGGATCTATTTGTGACCATCTATATCTATCTTTCCCTAATGTCTCTTCACCAGCTCCAGTTAATACAAGTATTTTCCCCATATTAGCTCTCTCCGCAGCCACCATATCGCTCCACCTGTCCCCAATTACAAAACACCTTGATATGTCAAGTCCATATTCAATTTTTGCTTTTAATAACATTCCAGCTTCAGGTTTCCTGCATTTACAGTTATGTTCGGGGGTATGAGGGCATATATAAGCTTTTTCAATTCCAAATTCTTTTAATTCATTAACGAAATCTTCTTCTGTAGCTTCTCCGGCTGAAATACCAGGTTGATTTGTAAATGCAAATACTCTAATTCCGTTCATCTTTAGCATTTTTATAGCCTTTTCTGTAAATGGATATAAAAGAAATTTATCAGGATATGTTACATCGGTATCCCCGCCCATTGTGCCATCTCTATCTATAAATACTGCTTGGACCTTTTTTAAGCCAACCATATCATTTACTCCTTAAATTTTTATTTTCTATTTTCTACATATTAACAGTGCATGGTTACTACTTCCCAAAATGCTCTTCTCTCTACAACTACATAAATTATAATAAATCCATGCTTCATATTCTTCATCATTCATTTCATCTACAAGCTTTCCTAATAATGGACTTATCCCATCAGTTGCTACATGGTCAATAATTTTAATCTTAAATTTTGAAACTAGTAACTCCATGTCTGTTGGTGTGGTGAAAAATGCATCTGTCCAAAAACATTCTTTTTCACCTTCCTCTATAGTCCCACCACTTAAAATTTTATCAATAAACCCATGAGTTAAAAATTTTTTATCTTGAGACATAATATAATTAAGCACATAGTGTTTATTTATATATGCAACTGCTAGTATTCCTCCTTTTTTTAATATTCTTAAATTCTCACTAATACACGCTTCTCTATCCTTTTCATTTACAAGATGGTACATTGGTCCAAGACATAATACTACATCAAAACTTTCAGAATCATATTGCTTTAAATCTATAGCATTAGCTACTTCTGCCCGTAGTTTAATAGTGTTACTAGCTTTACTAAGCTTTTCTTTAATAATTTCTACATGCTTAGGCGTTATATCAGTAGCCACTACCTCATTTTCCTTATTTGCATAATAAAAAGAATACACCCCTGTCCCCGCGCCTAATTCTATAATTTTATCCTGATGTTTTATATATTCATTTAAAATACTTGTTGTTACATTAAATTCTACTTTTCTTGCTTTATTGGTTGAAACCCTGCTTTCTTCATCATATTTATTATAAAAATTAACGATATTATTCATAAAAACACTCTCCCTACATCTAATTATTTTTGAAAATGCTCCAACTCATCTGATTTATAGACATTTGTCCAATGGTACGCTTGCAACTCATTAAGTCTTACAAATTAAATAATATCCGTATTAATATCCTTAGTATCTCTCCTAGCTAACTCTTCAATATGTCTATTATCAGTCCCACAACATCCCCCTAATATTTTAAAATTGTTGTTATCCTTTAGTTCAATCATTGAATTAATTAATATATCAAAATCATCGGTTTGCAGCTTAATATTATCATTTAAATCTTCTGGACTTGCTGTAGATGTATTTGCTTGGATTCCTATTAGACGTTCCCTCACTAATGCTGTTTTATTTAGTGGGTTAGAAAGTGCCTCTTGTAATACAATCGGATGTACGCAATTTACCATATAACATAAAGGTTTTGGAGTTATAGTATTATCAATTTCCTCTATAATATCATTTATCTTTATTTGCAAAAGAAGACTCCGTTCTCTGTAGACGGAGATGAATTTTGTTGCTAAATTATTTTTATATAAATTAATATTATAGGCTCTATTACGGCATAATATATATTAGAGATTATAAAAAAGGTGGCGAATATTTTGAGGATAGAAACTAATTCTTCTACAAGAATATATAAAGATAAGCTCCGTTGCGAAAATTTTAATAACCTATCGAATATACTGTATGTTGTTAATGAAGCTAAAATTAAAGCTTATTCAATTCTTGTTTACAATCAGGAGAAAGGTCTTTCTAAGAGTATTCATTTAACTATTAAAAATATGTTTAATCTTAATACTTATTATACAAACTACGCTGTTTGTGAAGCTAAATGGAATAAATCTTCTAATGTTGAATTAAACAAAATGTACATAGATGATTTAAAGCAGAACATTAACCATAGAGAGAAATCTGTTAAGGATTTAACTAATAAAATTAAATTTTGGAGTAAGATTCATACTCATATTATCGATATATCTAAGGCTATTAAAAATAGTAAAAGTCTCCCCAAATTTAAGTATTATAGACCATATTATTTTTATATGTCAGATAATAAGATTTTTGTTGAGGCCAATTATAAAAATAAATCAATTATATATAATATATACGATTTTGAACATGCTCTTGTCGTAAAAAAAATTAGCAGATTAACTAATAAACTGAATATGATTAAGCGTGGTATAGGTTATCAAAAACAAAAACTTGCAAGGCTTAATACAAGTGTAGTAAAATCATGTTTTGGTACTAAGAGACTATTCAAAGCTCAGCATACATTATATAACGATCATTTTGCATGGAAGGAAGACTTCTATAAATCTAGACATAAAACTATAGAACTTCAAGGACTTAACACAGTTACACAAGGAAATGCTTGTATTAAATACAACTACGAAACCAATTTACTAAGTATCCAACTGCCCTATGAAAATAAAATAGGTGCATATCATAGTTCACAATGGTTTGAAGTAGAAAATGTTGATTTTCCTTACCATAAAGACTTATTAATAGAAGCTCTAAACACTAAAAATTCCCTTGTTTCTTGGAGAATTGAAGACAAAGGAGATTACTTTTTGTTTAAGCCATCTTATAAACTATTTAAAGATGAAAGTCAAATTAATTATTCTAAGGCAAATGGAATTGTAGGCTATGATATAAACTATGACCATATTGCATGGAGTGAAACTGATTGCATCGGAAACCTATTAGACTTTGGCACTATACATTTTAATATAGCAAATAAAACTTCAGGGCAAATTTCAAAAATTTTAGAAAAGAGTGCCATAGGGCTTGTTCAAATAGCCAGGGATAAAAATAAACCACTTGCTGGTGAGGATATTAAAAATATCAAGAAATCCAAACTAACATATGGGAATACTAAACGAAATATGAAAATCAGTATGTTTGCTCATAAAAAAATCATTGAAGCAATCAGTTCCAGGGCTTTTAAAGAAAATTTAGCCGTATTTTATGTAAATCCAGCATACACTAGCCAAATGGGTAAAATAAAATATATGAAAGCTAAAGGAATATCTATTCATGTATCCGCTGCATACTGTATATCTCGTAGAGCTCTTGGGTATAAAGAGAAAATACCTTTGATGTATAGAATATTTACAAACAATTGGAAGGTACTGTCCAAAGAAATTAAAACGCTTAAAGTTCATTACCTCTATAAAGTTTCAAGCACCTTCGGATACTCGAATTTAAAAGCTTTTGTAAAAGATACTATAGTAAGCAATTATGCTGTCTTCAAAGAAAAGCCTATTATAAAGTTTAGTTTTAATTAAATTATTCAGATAAATTACTTTAATATAAAAATAAAAAATTGCTTTATAGCTTATAGTTACCCTAAAATCTAAGGTTGCTACGCAGTGAAGGCACTTACGTGATAGGGGTGCATTAATTATGAGCTACTCATGAAATAATTATACTTGTAGCTTGTTTAGAATACTAAACAAGCTCTATGTTACAAGGATATTGTTTCTTACGGTTCTTAGTTCAATGAGAACTGGACCGCTTTTGCGGTTTACAATCGCCCACTTCTATAAGTGGTGCGTATGTTGAATATAGTGCCATCTAATAAGCTACCAGCTTTTCTGATTACAAAACTCAAAATATAAGGTATGCCTGTTTCAGCCATAGCTTTTGCTATACCAATTGCCTCCGATTTTGCGGGTAAGACCCCTGCAAATAAGAAATTTACATTTGTTTGTTTAAACAATTCTGCTTGAAGTTTATGGAATTTATATGCTTCAGACGTCTCTAATGCCTCATTAGGATTATAAGCATCACCCTTACATCCCATTAACCCTCCAATAAAGATTTTATTTTTATGAGCTGGGTAATTTTCTCGCAAATCTTCTAAAAATTCTACACAATCTTTTATAACACTCTTATCATGATAATTTGAACGATTAATTCTCTCTACGGTTGCTCTTCTGGTAGGTGTCATAAGCATTATAGGAATATTATAAGAATCAGCTATATCAATATACTGCTAATAAATTAAAGATAATATCTCAATGCCTTTTTCATCATATATTAGACCTGCAGGCAAAATATCCTTATCTAAAGGAATACAAAATTCCCTTTTTAATCTCTCTATAATAGCTCCTTCTGTTAATAAAAATGAAGTATTGTTAAATGTATTTAAAAACGAATTTTGTGGCTGACTATTATCTTTCATAAATCCTCCTTTTAAATTCTTTATCTTCTTTACATCATCCGACAGTGTTAACAATATCTTTGTTTTATTTTTAATAAAATTAAATTATTACTTAGCAAATGCTATAAAATAAAATACTCTCACCTCCAAGAATTGTATATCTTGGAGATGAGAGTTACTTGTTTACTCTTCTTAACATCACTTTATTATATAAAATTATTTTGTTAAATTATACATCTATATACTCATATTGTAAATATTATTTTCTTTTTTAAAAAAAGTTTTCAATATAGAGTTTGTCATCTATTTATTATTGTTTTGCCATGGTTTTCTAACGTAATGGCCATTTAATTTTTATTTTCTTATTTATTTTCATTAACAATTTTGTGATAAATAACATATGAATATACAGTAGGCACAACTACCATTACTACCAAAATGATTATGAAAACTATTCCATTAAAAGTTACACCTATAACAGTTAATAATATATTTACTATTCCTCCTATAACCCATATTGGTCCCGCCATTCTATGAGTTTTCCTCCATACTTCTTCATTTGCTAAAGTCCAAGGAGTTTTTATTCCCACAAAATAGTTAAACTTAAATCTCCCCATTATATTTCCTAATAAAATAAATAACAATGAAACCATTATTTGCGTGAAATCTGGTTTATTAACAATAGTGCCTGTGGCTATTAAAAGCGCATACACTTCCATTGCAAGAAAAAATATAATTAATAGATACTTTAAATATTGATAGGTTGCCTGAAATGCTTCATAATTTTTTCTTTTAGGATCTATATAAGGTAAAATAATAAATAATAAATACATTCCTAAATTTATCAGAGCTAATCCAAATGCTCCGAAGAATTTACTCCCATAACCATTTATTTGTCCATTTGAATTCCAATGCATAGGTATTCTACTTGGGAGTGATGGATAAAAATAAACTCCAAGTGCAAAACCTACAAATATAAGTATTAAAATTCCCTTATCTTTTTTTAAAACATTACTTATCTTTTTCATTTTCACTTTCCCCCTCATTAACATGTGTTGCATTAAAAAACCAATTAGTTACTTCTTGGAACACTGTAGTATCAAGCGAATAATAAATATATTGGCCCTTACGTTCATCTGTTACCAAAAGCGATTGTTTTAAAGCATTAAGATGGTGAGAAATACTTGGTTTAGTCATATTAAAATGTTCTGCTATTTCTCCAGCAGTCAAATCTTTCTCTTTCAATAATAAAATAATTTTTCTCCTTGTTGGGTCTGCAAGTGCCTTAAACGGTAAATTGAGAATTGACATATTAATTTCTCCTTATATTTTTTTTAGGTTTAGATAATCAATTAGATATTTAGATAACTGTCTAACCTTCTAATTGTATTGTATTCCCATTCTCTTTAAATGTCCACACTTTTTCATTCTTTATATGGTTATAATTTTCATATCTATAAAACTATATATACAAAAAAATAAAGGCTGTCCATCCCCCACCTGTACAGGATGGGAGAATTACACCTATTATTGTTAAAACACTTACCTTTGCTGTTTTTATTTTGTTTCTTATAATATCACGTCCATTTCTACCTTACATAAAAAACAGTATTGGCACAGAGTAATACTTAATGTGACTACTCCAGTCCTCATATATTCTAAAACAGTATTTACTTTTTCTCACATTCAATATATGCTATAGGAACATTAATCACTTATTATAGTTTGAATTTCCGTATGCATCTCCCAAACATCACACTCTCCATTGAACATAGTTTTATTGCTCAAAATTATAATTGTTGCATCAATCTCTGGATAATATGAAAGCATTGCACCTACACCATCGTTTAGGCCCTCTTTACGCATACAAAATACATTACCATTAACTTCAACGAACTCAAAGGCATATCCTTTTCTTAAGGTTGCGTTAACTGAAGGTTCACCACAATTAAATGGCTTGGCAAATTTACAATGAGGTGAAAATAACATATTCGTATATTCTGAATTTAATACCACATTTGATTTTAGGTTTCTTATAAAAATATCAAGGTCAAGTACTGTTGTATAGGCTCCAGAATCAGGAGATCCAATAGGTGGATAAGAGTAAATATTTTTTCTCCATTTAATATGATCCTTATTTTTTGCGTAGTGTCCAACATAACCTTCTGCCACATTTGCATTCACTTCATCCATAGCACAAAATTTTGTATTTAACATACCACTAGGCACAAAAATATTATCGGTGACAAATTTTCTATAACTCTGTCCAGATATTCTTTCTATCGCTAAACCCAATAAGACAAAAGCACAATTATTATATCTAACATTAGTGCCTGCCTTAAATAAAGGTTGTTTATATGCAAATTGCTTAAGAAAATCGCATGTATTTCTTATAGCATAATTAGGTTTATCAATAAATAAATCCGAGTAAATTTCTCCTGCTTCTTCGTCTGCGTCATCAGCGATTCCAGAAGTATGATTAAGCAAATTATAGATATTTACATCCTTAGGAATTGTAGTTCCTTTTAAATCAATAATACTTGTAATTTTGTCATCGAAATGTAACAACCCTTTTTCTATTAAGATCAAAATGGCCGTTGCAGTAAAAACCTTAGTTATTGACTTAACCAATGTTAACTTTAATTTTGTACGTGTATAAGAATCAACTTAATTACCATCTTCATGTCTTGTGAACTCAAGAATATAATTATACTCTTGCTCAGTCGACCTATTTACTCTAAAACTTTCCTCCCCAATACAATACCTCCACTTTTAGTTTTTACATAGTTCACGTTCATGTATTTAACTATACTTTTTATACAATATTTCTATCTACTCAAAATTTCATATAAAAACTATAAAAACTATCCATGTTTTTTTATAATCAATCAGTATATTCGGATTTGAAAATATTATAGTATAAGGTGGTAACTTCTTTATTATTTAATAGTTTTAACCTCTCAGTTTTTTGAAATCTATATTTAAATCCGCATTTTTCAATTACTCTTTTAGATTTAGAATTAAAATCAAAATGTCCACACCAAATTAAATCTAAATTTAATTCATTAAATCCATATTTTATTAAATAATTTACAGCCTCTGGAATAAACCCATTTCCCCAGTACTTAGGGTTAAGAACATATCCTATTTCCTTCTGCTTCAAGTCAGAAAGACTATCATCAGGTTTTCTATTATGCAGTCCTATACCACCAATTACTTTGTTTTCTGATTTTAGAACTACAGCATATGTTTCATTACTTTCAATGAACATTCTTATTATTCCTTTACCTTCTTCCTCATTCTTATGAGGTGGCCAGCCAGCACTTGGACCTACTAATTCACTTTTAGCATACTCATATAAATCAGTGCTATCACTTTCTTTCCATTCTCTTAGTATTAATCTATTAGTTACTAATGTTTCCATATTTGTTCATCCCTTTCTCTAAAAGTACCTACTCTTGACAACTAGTTTATTTGTAATTATTTTTATATTACATCAAATTTAGGATATTTATATTTTATTCTTTATCTAAATTTTTCTAATCTGTAATGTCCTTCATCATCAACAAATATTGTTAAAAGTATACTTTCATCTTCTTTTCCCCAAAAACTTGAAATTGCTCCACAAGCAATAATTTTCTTATCTAAACAAAAAACATACATATGTGCGTTCCCGCACCGCATATCGCCCCCCACTACAATTTTCTCCACATCTCTATACTATATTTCTAATTACACCAATCTTTTATGATGCTTACTTTCTTATTTGTAGCATCAAGTTCAATTTTACATCCTATTGGTAGCGTCATCATTGGGTGCGTATGACAACAATCAAAATCGGCAATAAACGGTAACTTATTATCTCCTAATACTTCTACTAAAATTTCATATGGTTTTCTACCTGTCTTCAAATCATCAAATAATTCATGTTTTCCAAGTATAATTCCAGAAACTTTATCAAATACACCATTTAATTTTAGAAAAGAAAAACTTCTTTCTATCGTTGCAGCATCTTTTAAAGAATCTTCTATAAAAAGTATATCTCCATCCTTTATATCAGGCATATATTTGCTGCCCCATATCCCTTGAATTGTATTTAAGTTACCACCCATTACCCTACCTCGGACATTTCCGCCATAAATTGTAATCCAAGAGTTTTCTCTTTTCTCTTTGCTTCTATCTTGTGTTTCCCAATTAACGTACTCATCTGTCCAGTATTCTGGAGTTTGAAAGCCATAAGGAAAACTCATTTTATCCATAGTGATTTCTTTGAAATATTTATAAGTAAGATCAACAAATGGCGTAAATTCCCCAAATGATGCCACTAATGCAGGTCCATAGTATGTACTTATTCCTGTTTGTGCATATATAGCAAGCAGAATTGCTGTAACATCTGAATATCCTATTATTATCTTAGGATGTATCTTAAACTCATCATAATTTATATAAGGAAGAATTGAATTTGAATTCATTCCACCGATTGTTGCCATGATACATTTTACTTCTGGATTTCTAATTAAACTATTTAATTCCTCTGCTCTTTGCATAATACTCCCTGACCTATAAAAATCATATTTCCCTGTTAAACTTCCTTCTATCAACTTAAAGCCTTTACTTTGTAAATATTTCTTGGCTTTATCAAATCTATTAGGACATGAATATGTTATAGGTGCTGATGGCGAGAAAATACCTATCGAATCACCGGCCTTTAATTTGGCTATTTCATCCATGTATATCCTCCTAAAATATTTTATTTATTTTCAATTTTCCACCATATTAATTCTTCATCTTCCTTATATTTAATAGCACCCACATTTTTTAATACTTTATGAGATTCTATATTATCCTTTTCTGTATCTGCAATTATATATATAGCCTTTGGATTTTCGAAAATCCATTTTTTTAAACCTTGTAATGCCTCCGTAGCATAACCCCTATTTCTGTACATATCTTCAATACCATATCCAACTATTACTTCACCATTTTCATTAGGACATCCTTTAATCATTATAAATCCTATTATCCTATTTTCTTCTTTAAGAACGATCGCCCAATTTGTTAACCATAAATAGTTTTTATTATCTTCAAGTACCTTTCGCAACCTTACTTTCATTGCATACTCCATTTCATCATCAAGTATTGTATTAGAAACACTTAATCCCAACTCACTCTCCATTTCCCCATAGTTATCTACAGCTAAAGAGAGGTGTTTTGCCTGTAAAGGTACTAAATTTAATCCTTCACTTTCTAATTTTATCACGTGATTCCTCCCCAATGATTTATTGAATAATGTATATTATTTGTTGGATGATAAAACACCAATATTCTACCTAATGCTAAGTTTATTCATCCTCGAGAATACTCATCTTAATCAATGACCAGTATTTTATGATTTCAAAACTATAAATTATTTTATGAATATTCCGTCTATTTTATTATTAGCTCACTTATAAATTTCTTTATACCTCCACTACTTTTCAAAATAATAATATTCAATTATGAGTGATTTTTTAATAATTCATAAATACGGGGACGCATAGCTCATAAGAAAAGATGATATGACATTAAATCTTTTGCTTATTATACCATATTCCCCAAATAAACTTAATATTTCATAAAAATTATATATCTTTCATTAAAGATTCATCCTTTTGCTCAGTTTCTTAATAATGTAAAAAAAAATAGAGCTAAGGAAACTCAATCCTTAATTCTATCAGAAGTCCGTGCACTTGGAGTAGATTATCACATTTTTAACTAAATATTATCCTCATTATTTATAACAACCATATATCTTAAAACTGTTTTTAATTTGGATTCTTCAGTTTTCCTTGCGTCAGAAAGATATATTTCTTTATGATGCACATTTGATACAATTCGTAGATTATTATCCATACAATATTTATCCATTAACTCAAAACTTTTAGGTTCATCATCATATGAGCCAATATGAATCATTTGAACAGATAATCCATCTTCTATAGTTTCAAAAATTACATCATCTAAAAAAGAATTAGGTTTTTTCTTTCTAACATTTTCAAATGCTAGATCCACTATTTCTTGTGTAACAAAATCAGGCTGTCTAATCATAATTGTATACACTAATTCATCTTTATTCAATTCTTTAAATTGTCTTCCTTTTTCAGTCAAATCCCATGTCGCCTCAAGTGGGTAAACAGTATATTCGAAATATCCATTTGGAATATACCCTTGTTTAGGCATCATTCTAATAGCATAAGCTAAAGAATACAAAACACCTATTTTCTCAGAGTACTCCTCATCATTAGGATTTCCTTGTCCACTTAACATAAAAAACTTTTGCTTCGGAACCGTTATTAAATTTGGTTTGCCATTTGGTAAGTATAAATTTTTCTCTTGCTTTCTCCATTCATATTTCATAATATCCCTACTTTCTACTAAATTTAATGTATTAAATCTTCTAAAACCTGTACTACTTTATTTACCCCTCCAAGATTTAATAACCGTTCTCCTGATTTTTTAGAATTATTAGCATAGATAGGTTTTATGTTTAACTCCTTAACTATCTTCTTAATTGTTTTGGCATTAAAATCACTTGATTCCAATGAAACTCCTGCACCTAAATGAACTATTGAAGATGCATTATACCGCCTCTCAAAGTTATTACCTGGACATATAATTTGAGGAACTCCATATATTAGACCTGTCATAATACTATTTTGACCTCCATGGTTTATGTAGGCTACTGCTTCTGGCATAAGTTCACTAAAATCAAATTTTCTATCAACATTAATATTGTTCTTCTTGAATGGCTTTACTTGTTCCGTTGCAATATATATTTGGAATTTACTCTCCTCGAATACTTTAGCCAAATTGTATATAACTGTCTTTGGCGTAATTGTCCCATATCCCATATATGCTATAATTTTATTCCTTGGTGTTTCTACAGTTTTTACATTAGGCACAAAGAATGGACCCGTAAAAACTATCTTTTTATCGTCAATCGGTTCTAATTCATAGGAACTTGGAACTACTTTTAAATCAGCCCAATCAAATATATCAAGGACTGACTCGATTGATGGCAGTTTATTTTCCTGTATAAACACTTTAACGCCTGCACTATATTCAGGATTAGAAGCAAAAGACTTCTGAACAGGATAACTAAAACCTGTAACAACTTTAACATTTTCCAACTTTGAAGCAACAATTGCAGAAATTCTAAATTCCGCATATACTACATCTGGCTTAAAGTTTTGTATTGCCTTTCTTATATAAAACACATCTTCTAAAAAATGATTATAAGTGATTGCTCCAATAAAATGGAGCACCTGTTCATAACTATTAACGCTTTTCTTCTGTTGAATCCCTAGTAACTGTACTATTTTAATCATTCTTTTCCCAATAAACATAGGCATACCGAGCGGTGATGGAATAGGTGCATAATAGTTTTTTATATTTTCTATAGGTTTGTAGTTTACATCCTTGGCTGCACAGAATGCGACTTCATGCTGTTTCTCATTCAATTTATGACATAAAGCAACTGCCCTTGAAAAAGGACCACTTGTTTCTGCCATTGCTGACATAGGTGCAATTAAAACCCTCATAAAATTAACTCCTTTACATGGTGTATTTACTTCATAACTAATTAACCCTTACAAGCCATTCTTTCACTAATGAATTAAATAATTCTTCCTGTTCTATTTGCAAACTATGTCCCGCTCTATCTAGTATAGCGAAAGTCGCTCTTGGAAAATTGTCTAATATATTCCATGAATCTTTATATCCAACACAATTATCTTGTTTTCCTAACAATATAAGAGAAGGTTTATCAAATTTATTATTTAACTTATCTACATCGAATGTGAATACATATCCATCTTTTTTAAGAGTTTTCAAAAATACCCTATCAGCTATTTTAGCTCCGGATATTATTTCATTTTCACATCTCTCATATATTTTTTCACTTTGAACTACTACACTAGAATTAAAGCCTTCAGCCACTTCTGGTGTCAGTTTAGCTAACAACTTACTATCTTTAAGCAAAACAATATGCTCCGGAACATTGCGTTTATTATGATCTGCTACTATAACTGGGCAAATCAATAAAACACCATCAACTCTATCTGCCATTCTATAGATTACTCCTCTTGCCAAATATCCCCCATATGACTCACCAGCAAGTAAAAATTTTTCATTTGGAATAATCTTATCAATGAAACTAATTACAATATCAAGCATAATATCAGAATCAATAATCCATTCATCACTCTCTGATTTGCCCATGCCTGGTAAGTCAACATATATCCTTTTATAACCATTTTCAGTGTTAAATACAGGTTCCATACATCCTGCCATTAACCTGTGGTCTACATTATAACCATGTAACATAATAATTGGTTTTCCATTTCCTATTATTTCATAGTTTATAAATATGTTTTTTATTTTGCATTTCATCCTTTTATCTCCTTTATTGAATTACTTTTACTCAATCCCTTCTATCTCTAACTTTAATCTATTAAAATATTCTTTCATGAATTCAAGTCTTCTTTTCCCTATTTCCTTTGCTTTTTTTGTATATAATTTATCGGGGATTTTTTTAAACTTTACTTCATATTCAATAAAAGGTGTATGTTTTGAAACATCTTTTATCCGCCCATTTTCAACAGTATTGGTATTTAAATAGTTATCAAGCGGTTCACCAATTGTTAATCTTTGTCCAAATTGTCCTGCTAACATAAAAGTACGTGCAATTCCACTTGCCCCTATAACATCAAGTTTATCTGAATCGAAAAGTATTTTTGCTTCTATCGTATTAGGCTCATTTCCAGTTCTAAATCTATGTGCTATAATGCAGTGTTTTATCTTATCTATCTTTTCTTCTTCATATTCCAAGTTCATTAATATTCCCTCTGCAATTTCACTGCCTAAAACAGCATGGTCAATTTTTCCTGTTTTATCTTCACTCTCTTCAACTCTTGCAATGTCATGCAACAATGCTGCTGGAATAAGAACCTCTAGATCAACATTTTTTTCATCTTTTGAAATCAACAGACAAAGATTGTACACCCTAAATATATGGTCTAAATTATGAGCAGAACAAGTTAATTTCTCCTTAACAATTGCTATAATTTTTTTATGTTTCATTTCCATATCCATTAATATTGCTCCCTTTTATATGTCGTATACAGAAGATTTATTGTTGATTCTCCTTGGTTAATTTTATTTCTTCAAATCTTTTCTCTGCTGCTTTTATAACTTCAACGCCTGTTTTACATAACACATTAATACCTTTTACAATAGTTACAATTACAAACGCTTCTACTAACTCTTCCATGGTTAAACCTGCTTCTATTGCAGCAACAGCATGTGCTTTTGCACCACTTACTTCATTATCTAAGCTATCCAATATCGTAAAAATTAATTCGCTTGTCTTTTTAGGCAAATGACCATTTTGAACGGATTCACGCATTACCAAATAACCTTTCAATCCCTCTGGGGAATATTTAGAGAGTATGTCAGCAAAAGGCGGATTCCATTTTAATTCATTCTTATAATAATTAAGTATATTTTCAACATTATCCATAATAAATTTAACCTCCATTTTATCAGAAACATTAGTGACTAAAAAATTTAATCCATAGACAAATTATGTAGCTCATTTAATTTCAATGCAAGTTCTTTGGCTTTATCTAAAGCCTCAATATCTTCTTTTGCTGGTATCTCATTAGTATGAATCGACCTTACACTACCAATTGGTGTCGTATTCATCTGGTTAAAAATAATATTCGCAGTTTTTTCTGAACGATCATAGTCACGTGTATCTCCACCTGCTGAAATAACAAGCACACCATTTTTCTTTTTCTGCTTAAACTCACTGTCTTTCCTTATACATCTAGCTGCATAAAATAACTGTAGTCTACTTGCAAAGCTTAAAAGTTGACCTGTAAGTTCAGAAAAATATAATGGTGAAGCTATTACAACATTATCAACTTCATTAAGCAGTTGATATACTTCTTGCATATTATCGTTAATAGAACATCCCTTGTTATGCCAACAATATCTGCAATCTACACATGGATTAATATTATTATAAGTTTCAATTATTCTTACTTCACCATCAAGATATTTTATCATTTCATTAACCAAAGTCATAGAGTCTCCGTTCTTTCTTGGTGAACCACTAATAATTAATGTTTTCATATTTTTTACCCCCTTTGAATGGATTAGATAATATTTTACCATTGCGCTGCTCTTTAAGAATGCTTCCTCTTAAACTGTTAGTTTTATATTAGTCAAAATAATCATCAACATCAAAAACATTATTTTTATAGTAATATTCGCGGTCTTCTTCAGTAATTTCACGAATAACCTTGCATGGATTCCCTACTGCTATCACATTATCTGAAATATCTTTAGTAACAACACTTCCCGAACCTATAACAACATTATTTCCAATGCGAACCCCAGGATTTACAACAACATTTCCACCAAGCCAAACATTATTTCCTATTGTTATACCAATACCATATTCATATCCAGAATTTCGTGAATCAGGATGTATTGGGTGACCTCCTGTATATAGAGAAACATTTGGAGCAAATTGAACATTATTACCTATGATTACTTTTCCCACATCTAAAATGGTACAGTTATAATTCGCAAAAAAACAATTTCCAATTTCAATATTCTTTCCATAATCACAATGAAAAGGAGCTTCAATATGTATATCTACACCTGCTTTACCAAGAATATCTCTTATTATTTTATCAATTTTTCCGTATTCATCTGGTAGACAGTGATTATACCCATATATCTTCTTTTTATTCTCCATTCTTTCTTCTGCTAATCCGTCTAACCACGCCTTATATGGCAAACCCGCCAACATTCTATCTTTCTGATTCATAATTTTTCACACCTTTCAGCCTATATTAATATGTACCATAATCTCTTTTCCCGAAAGAATCATATATTAAGGCCTCCTTATTTCTATCTTTTAAATTTCTATACTTTTCTTCCCAGACATCTAAATAATTTTGATTTATATCAATATTATTAATTTTATTACTAGTGTTAATGATAAATTTCTTTCATCATTAAGAACTCGGTTACTCCTGTTTTATACAAGTTTGGAATAACTCCAACTTCTGTATAACCAATACTCTGATATAATCGTTTAGCTTCTGAATTAAACTCTGCAACAACAAGAAATAACTTGGAATAGTTTTTAGAAGTTACTTTCTCAAAGTGTTTTAATAATTTTTTTCCTATTCCAAGATTACGAAACTCTTCTTTTACAGCTATAATATGTAAATACGGAAAGCTGTGAAAAGCACCATTAATAATAAACCAAACAAACCCTAAACATATACCTTCTTTGTCTATCGCAACAAAAATCTCTCCTTTAGAAATTCCTTCACTTAAAGTTTTAATTGCTTTATCTTCTTCTTCAAAATATACTCTTCCTAATTCAGATTTCATTAAAGTCACTGTACAGTCAATTAAGTGTTTTTTTTCTGCTTTGATAATATTTATATCCATTAACTATCTTCTCCAATCAATTTTATTTCACAGCTTCCCATTCATCTTTCAATATGCCATAACTCACAGAATTGTAATATTTATTATCAACAATTCTTGCTTTCCTATAAACAGCCTCTTTCTTCAAACCTATCTTTTCAGCCAGTTTCATCATTCTTTCATTTCCAGACCAAGTTGATAATCCAATCCTTATGAGCTTTGGGTTCTTTGCAAACACTTCATCAATCCACATTTTTAAAGCTTTATAACCAATACCTTGTCCCCAATAATCATCATTGAAAATAACAATTCCAATTTCCATCCAAAGAGTTTCTTGTGATTTCCAATACCAATTCACTTGACCAATTATCTTGTCGGTATCTTTGTTTGCTATTATCCTTTTGTCTTTGAGTACATTCTTTTCCCCTTTTAATAGTAATAATCTTAAATCTTCCACATGTTTTCTTAATTCCGTTTCACTTTTTTTCACGTAATATGGTCCATTAAATTTCTGGAATTCGCGTGATGGATGATTCAAATACAAATAATCCTCTAAGTCTTTAATTTCTAATTCTCTTAACACTATGTTTATTGATTTATTCATTTTATTTCTCCTTAAATTTTAAAAATATTTTCGATATTAATTTACTATAAACCTTATATCAAAGTTTAATAGTCATACCATCATATGCAAACCTAACATTTTCATAATCTTTTTCTAAATCAAGATAGTCATCATATTATTTTTACTTTTACTCTGAAAATATATCTTCTAAAATACCTACGGCATCCATTATTACTTTAGGACAAATACTATTAAAAAGTCCCTTTTAATATCGTTATATTATGGAATTAGCCAATTATACACTAATAATTTAAAACTCTAAATTGTAATATCTGTTACTAATTTTTCTACTTTATACTTGCTCTTAAGCCTTCCAACTGCTTGTTTTTTGCTAATTCCATCACTACTATAACAAATATCATCGAATATATTAAAAAATGCAAATTTCTTAGAAATACCCAAAACATACTCTTTATTCCCATTTGAACAAATGCACAGAGTATACCCTTTTTCCTTTAATGTATTTAAGCAGTTCAAAACCCCATCATATAACTCTCCATATTCTCTTATATATTGATTGCTTTTATATCTACAGTCTCCGTCCTAAAAAGTGTTCCATCTAAATCAAATATAACAAGTTTTATATCTTTCATAATAATCACCTATCTCCACTTTGTTAGCTATCATTGTCCATCAATTCATACTCTATCTCAAACCAGCTTACTACTTTATCTTTTTCAAACCCTAATTTCACTGCTAACCTCATTTATTTATCATACTATAAGTAATTTGATAATTTATCCACTGACTGCTTAAGCCCCCTAATAGTCTTTATTTCAAGAACTATGCGGCACTTATGTTCTCTCGCAAGAGAAATTCTTTCCTTTATATTAATTTCTCCTATACCTAACGGAAGGTGATTTTCTCTCCCCTTCCCGTCGTGAACGTGCATGTGATAAAGCCTGTCTATATGTTTATTTATAAATGCTTCATCGATACCATTCACGCTATGACTATGACCGATATCAAAGGTTAATGCAAACACATTGCTTTCTAACAAAAGCTCTATACCTTCTAATGCAAAATCTTTATAACCACTACAATTTTCAATACATATTTTGATATCGCTGTCACCTATAGCTTTTTTACACATATCTCTAAACTTCTTTAACTTAGTTAGGTAAATTTCTTTATATTGATTAAATAAAAATATTTTTTCATTAGGTAAAGTAAAATAAACTCCATTTGACATATGCATATTAAGTACAGGAATTTTCAGTTGTTTAGCAATATCAATAGTAGCCAATATAGTTTTTATATATGCTTTTGAAATTTCATTGTTAAAATCGCAAACATTAAAATTTTCATCAATATGAATTGTGAAATATATATTCTCATTTTCACAAATTGATTTAAATTTCTGAATATCTATACTTTCAATCTGATATTGAGGTAAATTCATATTTAGTTCGATGAAATCTAAAGCCAACTCTTTGCATAATTTAACACAGCTTTCAATACTGTTTGTCTCAATAAGTGTTGGCATACCAAAATCAACTGTTTTCATAGTACCCCTCCATTACTTTTTACTAATATTATATATAGTTTTATTCAATATTTCACATCAGTTTTACCTATTGGACACAAAAATAATTAAGTTAAAGAAATATTCAATAAGTATTTATTTACTCAAAGTTATATGTTCTCAATTTCCTAACCCTCAACATATTTTGATTCAAATGGGTATTTTGAATAAGCCGTTTTATGTTTTTTAAACCCTAATTTCTTATAAAAACCCTCATTCCCAAATGTTGAAGTTAGGTGAATTGTCATATGTTCTTCACCTTTTAAAAGTAACCTCATCAACCCTTTCCCAATGCCTTTTTTCTGATATTCAGGTAATACTGCAACATCAAAAACAGCCCCATAGCATATACCATCCGATAACATTCTACAAGACCCCACCAAAGTATTTTCTTCCCAGGCTGTAACAACCTTGTAACTCACTTGAAATGCAGACTGAATTTTATTAAATTCTTTACTTTCTATAAAACGCTTTAGCATCCCTACCTTTTCATATAAACTAAAAAGTTGAGACCACTCAATACACTCTAATCCAATTTTATAAGAAATCATTTTTATATCTCCTTCACTAAATTCATATTGAATTTTTTTCTATCTAAATGAATTTATGATTTAATAGAACTTAATATTTACTTATATACCACTTCAAATTCCTCAAATACTACTAACATATCTTGAGAAAATTCCATTTCCAGCTCTTTCAATTCTCTTGTAAAAAAATCTATATGTACCTTTCTCCAATACTCTAAAGACTTATCACCTTCACCTTCTATTTCCGCAAATTTTTCATTTACATCTTTAAAAGGTAATACTGTTACTTTTTTAGTTTTTATAACACATTGAGCAATTCCATTCCAAGTTGTAATAATGCTATGATTATCTTCCATAGGCAACTCTTCATTTTCTACACCATAGAAATAATAAAGTGAACATGTCCCTCTTTTAATTTTTCCTCTAACCAATTTTGCTAAATCATTCGCACTTTTTTCATTATCACAAAAATGCCATGAAGTATAATTTTTATCAGTATTGTACGTAGACTCTCCTATAGATGTTAAATACTTTCTCCACATTTTTTCTACTGATTTATGTTCTTGTTCCATAATTTAAATTCTCCTTTGCATATATAAGTTATAACGTTAACTTTATTAGTTAAACTTACCTTCACAATTTTAATTTTTTCTTATTTGAATATGTAGTAGTTTTCTTTTCTGACATAAAAATATAGTAACCATCAATTTCAGTTATTTTTACACCACCAAAAATTGAAACCAGCTTGTTCTTATACCAGTCTTTTCTTTTAGTAACCATATATATTCTCCCACCAATGGCTAATCTATTAAATCCTTTTTCAATAAACTCCTTTGGAACAGAAAAATCCGCATGATACGGAGGATTTGAAATAATTAAAGTTAAGTCTTTTTCATTAATATTCTTGAATCCATCACTTTGGTATACTTCAATTCCTTTAACATTATTTAGTTCAATATTTTCTCTTGTAAGCTCTACTGCTCTACTATCTATATCTGTCATAACTACATTAGTCGCTCCTACTACTTTCGCACAAAATATTCCAACTATACCATAACCACACCCCAAGTCTAGCACCTTATCATCATTTTTTAATTCAATAATTGACAACATCGCTAAAGTACCTTTATCCACATTTCGAGGTGCAAAAACTTCATTTGATGTATTAAATTTCATATCAATATCTTTTACATTTACATTTAACATTATTATATGCCTCCAAAGGTTTTCTTAACTTAAAATTTGTTCTATTATATATTGCTATTGTTATGTAACTATAATAAATTATACCATTATATACAATAGTTAACTACTCTCGCTGTATTTACATTTAATTGGCCATTTAGTATAATTTACATGAAAGGATAAAAAGTTAAAGATATATCCTTTTAAAATAATAATAATGTTAGGGGTTTATTCTATGGAAAATATTATAAATGTAATTTCTATGAGGTGGTTTACTACCTAAATCAAATTTATAGGTATTACTCCACCTTTAATTCTTTAATTCTATAAAATTATTTTAAATTGAAAGGTGGAAAATAAAGTGGATTTAAAAAACATACTTACAGACAGATTAATACTAATACCAGTAACATTTGAAATTACTCAATCCTTATTACGAGGAAGCAGTACTGAAATTGAAAAGCTCGGAGTAAAAACAGATAAGCAATGGCCTACTAAGGATACAATGGACATATTGCCTATTGTTAATAAATCCTTAGAAAAAGATAGGATACCAACTGGATTCGAATTTTGGATGATTGCAAAAAAAGATACTATGCAAGTAGTTGGAGACATAGGTTTTCACGGAAGGCCTAATGAAAAAAGTGAAGTTGAAGTCGGTTTTGGTTTAGTAGAGGATGAAAGAAGAAATGGTTTCGGTTTTGAAGCACTAAAAGCAATTATAAATTGGGCCATTTCTCAAGATAGTGTTAAAATTATTAAAGCAGATTGTTTGATTAGTAACAACCCTTCCGCACGGATATTAGAAAAGGTTGGTATGAAAGAATATAATAGGGACCAAAATTTGATTTATTTGGAGCTTGTTAAACCAATAAAAAGCAGGCATATATAAGATTTTTTTGTTAGTTAAAAAGGCAGCAATGTCTTTTTAACTATTTTAATATATACTAAAAATCTATTATTCCTAATATAAGCGTTAATTCTCGTCCTATATAATCTATCGTACATTACCCATTCGGATACGAATATGTTTCCCGTTTTAAAAGATGTTTCATCATATCAATCCACTTATCCGGATTAAATACAAGAAATTCTTCATGATGCATTCCCCCCAAGGCAACCAGTTCAGCTTTAGGAAAATGCTGTATATAACGTCTAGTCAACGTTTTGGTATCCTCCTTAGTACCATAAGTACAGTAGATTTTAGTATTTTGTAAAACTATATTATCTGCCACAGGAGTTACCAAATCCGTATAATAGACGTTGTATAATGACTTGTATGAGATGCCTTTATACATTACTCCCAATACTTTTGAGGAATCGCCATATATTTTATCCAAAAAATTTCTAAGCATTTTAACAGGATGCTTGGCCTTAACTAAGTAATAGAAAAGCGGGGTAATTAACGCAGCTGATAATGTGGCCCACGGATTAGCCTTTTGCTCAAAGTCAGTACTGCCAGTTATTGCAATATCAATTTGTACATTGTTTCTTTCAAGCAGCTTTCCAAGAACAGAGCCTCCTAGAGATGATCCATATACACCGTATAAATGGCCGTTATAATGTTCTTTAATATATTTTTCTATTCCAAGTATCTGGTCGTTAATATGCCGAAACGTATTATGATCATTTTTATCGTGTCCGTCAAAACCGACGCAGATAATCCTGTAATCTTCTGCAAGTCCATCAATTACCTCAGCGAATTCCCCCTGCCAACTAGAGGCTGTACCGTGAATCAACAAAACAGTCAGATTACCTTCTTTTCCAAATTCATAAAATTGCATCTTAACACCATCCTTTACACGTATATTTATTTTATCCGTTTTAATTACATACCGCAGCAATTATTACCATTTACTAATTTACCTTACGAATAAATGCTATGTTTTTTCTCATAGTTGTATAAACTATCCTTTATTTTTTAAGCATTTCCACATATTCTTTCGGATGATTTAACAAATATTCACAATGAGCATAACTTATTTTTTTCAAAATATTACTGTATTTATATTTTTTTAATCGAAATATGCATATACGGGCTGGTTCCTTGGTTCCGTATATAAAAGTAACTGATTTCTGTGCTGTTTCATCTAACTTCGGTAATGGAAAGCTATAGCATGCTCGAGACAGATTTTTAACACTTTCCTTACTTATATAGCAACACACATTAGACATCAGTTTACCTAAACCCGGGAATAATTTGTCTAATCTTTCAGTACCATTTTGGGGCCTTAGTCTCATTAAATAGCAAATACGCCAAAATTTTTTCATTGCAATCTTCTGAAATAGTGAACCAAATTTCAAAAATGGTCCTCCATCCAAAAACACTTTATTTATATGCACTATATTTCGATGATATACTGCAAACGCAATTATTGCACCCAAAGATGTACCTAATATAAAATCTAATTCGTCAATATTATTTTCTTTCAAATAAGTCAATATTTTATCTACTTCATCATCAATAGATAAAAAAGTGGAACTTTCCTCTACATCATGTCCATCTAACGTAGGCATAATTATAAAATAATCTTCTTTTAAATATTCTACCAAATTTAAAAAGCTCTTATACGTCATAAACATAGCATGTATAAGTAATACTTTGGGACCATTAGGGTTACCAATGGTTTGAAATTTCATGTGATTGTCCTCCTTTTTTATTTTTACGTATATAATAGCTAGTCTTTAGGTCGTAAGTGACCTAAGATGGTCATTTTATTTCAGTATTTATAAATTTAAAATCATAGTATTCACCACATTCCTTCCACCATGAGTTATAAAATTTATCCTTTATTTATATTATATAGAAATTCTTATTGATAATCAATATCACTATGACAAAATAATTAATAGACAGTATATTGACAATTATGAAATATTTTGCTATTATTAATTTAGACAGTATACTGTCAATAAAGGAGATATTAATGGATACTTACAGAGAGTTATTTTTAATGCAACAAACTTACGCAACACTGTTTTCCCTTGCCAATAAACTTCAAGTAAAAGGCGATGAATACCTTGTGAGCATGACGTCAAGACAGTATATGTTAATGGTAGCAATTGCTCATTTAAAGGAAGATGAAACAACAATTAACAATATTGCGCGAAAGTTAGGTACCACCAAACAGAGTGTAAAACAAATGATAACTATTCTAGAAAACAAAAAATATATAATAACTGTACCTAGTCAAAAAGATAAGCGTGCTATTAATGTTAAATTCACACAATATGGAAAGCAAATTTCGATGAAAGTTGCTGAAAGAGGAATTTATTTTTTTGCAGATCTTTTTAAAGATTTCAAAAAAGAAGAACTGGAGATATTGTGGATATTATTAAAGAAACTTTATCGATTCGACGGGGAAGAACAAGATGGATTTGAAGAAGAAGGTGTTGTAGAAATGGAGGATGAAGAAAATTGTAATAACGAACAAACAAGAATATTAAAGGAATTTGAACGAAGAAGAAATCAATCAAGAAAGGAACAATAAAAATGAATAATGTTGTTACCGTTAAAAATTTAGAGAAAAGTTATACTACAAGAAAAGCCGTTAATGGAATTGATTTTGTCGTACGTAAGGGCGAAATTCTTGGACTCTTGGGACCTAATGGGGCTGGCAAAAGTACAATCATTAATATTTTGGCTACCATTTTATCACCTGACAAGGGGGAAATAAGCATTTTGGGTCATGATCTAAGAAAAGATGTAAAACCTATTAAACTTGAAATTGGGATAGTCCCTCAGGACTTAGCCATTTATGAAGAAATTACTGCCGAGCAAAACGTTAGTTTTTTTGCAAGTCTTTATAAACTCAAAGGAGAAAAACTGAAAGACCATGTTAAAGAGGCTTTGGAACTAGTAGGGCTTTATGATAAAAAAGATGATAAACCAAAAACCTTTTCTGGTGGCATGAAAAGAAGACTAAATATCGCTTGTGGTATTGCCCATCAACCAAAACTTATTATCATGGATGAACCAACAGTAGGTATCGATCCCCAATCAAGAAATCATATACTCCAATCCATAAAAATTCTAAAAAAAAGGGGTGCAACAGTTATCTATTCTACGCATTACATGGAAGAAGTCGAAGAAATTTGTGATCGGATAATTATTATGGACGGTGGAAAGATTATTGCAGAAGGCACAAAAGAAGAATTAAAGCAGAAAGTAAATGATGAAATTACCTATTCTTTCCACGTTAATAATTTAAATAAATTAAGCACTAAGGAGTTTTATTTAATTGACGGTGTTACAAACGTTAAAATATCACAAAATATTATTGAAGTAACTATAGAAAACTCTAAGGACGATATCAATGAAATCATATCAGTTATAACCTTAAAGGGCTGTAAAATTGAAAGTCTAAACAGTAAAAAGGCATCTTTAGAAACTGTATTTTTAGAATTAACCGGAAGAAATTTAAGAGATTAGAGGGGAGAACTATGAATTTTATAAAAATTATAAAATTTGATTTTATGAATATTATTAGAAATCCAATGCTGCTAATTATAAATACAATATTTCCATTAATACTAATTGGAGTTATGGGTTTTGTAATGAGCAACGTTTTTGGTTCAGGAAAGATGAGTTACTATGATTATTATGGAATAAAGATGATGATTCTTGTAGCTTTATTAATTGCAATGACAGCTACTAATACATTTATGGAGGAAAAGGTCAAAAGTGGAAACAGTCGTATCATATATGCTCCAGTTTCAAAAACATCAATATATTTATCTAAATTAATTTCCACTTATATTTTGGGCACAATTTCATACAGCATACTGATACTTATAGGCCAATATTTGTTACACATTAACTTTGGTGGAGATAATATCCTTTATATTATATTATTAATCAATATACTATCTTTATTTGGTTGTAGTTTAGGCACCATGTTTTGTTGCCTTTTCAAAAGCGAAGAAGGCGCAAATAGTATTATGCAAATTCCATTAATATTATTTATATTTTTCGGAGGAATAATTTTTGGCGCACACCGACTTGGAAAGGCAGTAGCTGAAATGTCAAATTTATCTCCAATCAAGTGGGTTAATGAATGTGCTATTCGTATAATTTATGATAATGACTTCAGTATATACCTACCTGTACTTGCATTTCTTTTAATTGCAACTGTTGTTTGTATCATAATATGTCAAATCACCTTTAAACCGGAGGAATATGTATAATGAATATAATTAATCTATTTAAAAATAAATTAGACAGAATATTATCCAAGAAATCATTAATTATAGTTGCAGTGGTAGTTATACCAATTATGATTGGTATTGCTGTAATATTTTCAAACAAGGCAATATCAAAAGAAAGCATTGCTTTTCTTTCAAATAATGTAAAGAATATTCCTCAAGATAGTAGATATGATGTTCAAGTCGTTAGTAAAAAGCCAACTGAAGCCGATCTTGTATTAGGCCAATATGTTGCTATTGTGGAAGAAGAAAATGATGGAAATTATGAGGTAACAACATTAAAAAGTGAAGAGGATAAAAAAATAATAGAAAACTTTTTTAAATCTGGCAAAATACCTGCGAGTTATAAAGGTGAAGATGAAATACGAGCTGAAAGAGGTAGTGGAACCAATATTTTAGGATTTATCCTAATGCTTTTGTTAATGCAAGGGGTTGCACTTACAACACTTTTTGAAGAAGATAGAAATATAAAAACATTTAGAAGAATATTGACAGCACCAGTAAGTGAAAAGAAATATCTTTTTTCCCAGGGAATGTTTACATTTTTATGTCTTTTTATACCATCATATTTAGCAGTTACTATAATAAGTGTGTGCTTTAGAATAAATATTGGATATAGTTTTGGAATGCTCGCAATACTGATGATCATTCTTTCTGCTTTGTCAACTGCATTTGCTTTATTTATGACAGCAGTATTAGATAGAGATATTTCTTTAGCCGCAAGTGGAATTTCTTTGATAACATGTGTATTAGCAGGCTGTTTTATTTCATTTACTAACAATAACAAAGTTCTTGATACACTTTGTAGCATTTTCCCACAAAAATCATATATGACTTTAATTCATGGCATAGAAAAAGGTAATGGCATTTTAGAATTTAAAGGACAGCTTATATATTTACTTATTTGGATTATTGCTCTTTGGATCTTAGGAAGTATTATTACTAAAAGTAAAATGAAGAAAGGTATCTATTAAAGGAGTCTTCTGCAAATGAACTTAATCATTACAACAACGAATTAATGGCATACAAAATTCCATCAAAGCTTGCTGAAATAATTATGAGGCAGATGTTTAAAACAAATGAACTTGCAAGAAGAATTATGGAATTACATTCTAATATGGATGATTTAATTTACGTCTGTAAAAGTGTTTATGACTCTGGAAAAGAGTTGGGGGTAAAAACTCCCTTTCTCTCCGTAAAATATGAACAGTATATTCTTAAATTACGCTTAATATAAATATTATATTTTCTTTGAACTTATATTAACAGGATTATTTTTATCTTTTATTAATGTTAAAAAGGCATACAAGATAATTTTAAAATTATTTTGTATGTCTTTTATAAAACTAAAAACGAATTAACTATTAAACAAAACTGCAATATTTATATACTGTGTTAATTATAATGATATTACAAAACTACCTTTAGTTAATCCTAAAATTTTCTCTATCATATCAGTTAAAGCCTCTGATTTCTTTATAATTTGCTCTTTATTAAACCCAAAGACTCCCGGATCAAGTACAAAACCAAATTCCGTCAGCATGAATTCTGCGACTTCTCTTGGATATTCTGTATGAAATATACCTTCATCCACTCCCTGTATTATAATATCAGTAAAAACAGGAAGTTTACTAGTTATTCCCTGAACAATAACTTTATGATGTAAACTCGTATTTTCATCATAATGGAGTGCTTCAACGAGTTTATTCCCTTCTTTATTTTCCTTTGATTGAGCATATATCTCAACCACTCTTATTAACTTTTGAAGCGCATTAATATTATTATCTTTTGTTTCTTCCTGAAGCTTATTAATCAACACCTCAGAATTCCTTGCAAATATGTCAATAAACATATCTTCCTTGGATTTAAAATAGTAATAAAATGTTCCCTGTGATACTGATACTTTTTTTACTATATCGCTTACCGAAATTCCATTGTATCCTACTGTTGAAAAAAGTTCTTCTGCGGCATCCATAAGCTCATCTTTTCTTTCTTTTGGATCTTTTGAAATTCTCAAATAAAAAACCCCTTTCTTCCTGTTAAGGTTATTATATTAAATCGATTGACATAAGTCAATTAAATAATCCTATTATAATGTACCTGTCATTTTACTATTTAAACGCTTAATCTCAGGACATATTAAGATTAACATAATTACAGTTACAATAAAATCTGTAATAGGCGTTGAAACCCATATTCCATTTATACCCATGAATCTTGGTAGAATAATAGTAAGTGGCACTATTATTACAATTTGACGAAGCAAACTTAAAACTATAGAATATCCTGCTTTCCCAATGTATTGGAAATAGCTTAGCCCTATTATAACAAATCCTATTATTGGTGTGCTTATAGAGAATATTTTCATAGCTGGGGTTCCAATAGCTATTAACTGCGAACTATTTTTCCCAAATAGAATAAAAATATTTTTACTAAATAATTGAAATATAATAAATCCAATTGAAGATATAATGCTTGCAGCTATAATAGACAATTTAAGTGAATCTCGTACCCTATCATATTTCTTAGCTCCATAATTGTACCCTATTATAGGCTGCACGCCTTGATTTATTCCATATATAGGCATGTATATAAGCATAATAAGACTGTTTATAATTCCATACGCAGCCACAGCAATATTACCACCATAATACAAACACTGTTTATTAAAAAGAATAGTAATAAGACTCATGGACAGCTGCATTACAAAACCGGAAACCCCTATAGATAGTGAAGAAATAATAATATCTTTTCTGAGTTTTAAATTTTTATATCGAATTTTGATTGAAGCATTCTTTAAAAAATATGGTGATGTAGAAAATATTGTTCCTATTGCTGTAGAGAGTATAGTTGCCAGTGCAGACCCCGCAATTCCTAAATGAAATACAAATATGAATAAAGGATTAAAAATTACATTTAGAATAATTGATATAAGAAAGTTTATCATAGCTCTTTTAGCTTTTCCTTGCCCTTTTAAAATATTATTCATGGAATAACTTAAAATTTGAAAAGGAGTTCCAATCAGTAAAATCCCCGTATATATTTTTGCATACTCTAGAACTTTGCCACTTGCCCCAAATATAGAAAGCATAGGTGTCAGAAAACAATATCCTAGAATCATTAAGATAATAGAGACTATAAACGATAATGTAAATGTATTTCCAACTATAATCTCGCATTTTTCAATATTATGCTCTCCTAATTTTATTGATACTAATGAAGTTGCTCCTAAACCCACCAACATTGAAAATCCCATTATTGCTAAGGTTACAGTATAAGATATGCTTATAGCTGAAATCCCCAAGACACCAACGCCAATACCTACAAATACTTTGTCGCAAATATTGTATAGTGCATTGGCAAGCATAGCTATTATAGATGGAATAGAGAATTTGAATAATAATTTTCTTACGTTTTCTGTTTCGATTTCATTAATTTTTAACATGTTTTACCCCCTAAATATTTTTGACTTAAGTCAGTCATTTATTATTCTATACTTATGACTGACTTAAGTCAATATTATAAAATAATAATTTCATTAACATGTTTAAAATACCTTGACGTAATCAGATGGGAAGCATATAATAATTTTATTGAACATGTTCAATATTTATGAGGTGATAGTTAATGAACGAAGTAAGACAAAAGATATTAATTAGTGCAAAAGAACTTTTTATTCAACAAGGTTATAAGAAGACTACCATTAGACAGATTGTAGATAAATCAGGAGTTTTAATCGGAAGTATTTATTATTTTTTTAAAAATAAAGAAGAAATATTTCAATCACTTGTGTTAGGTATATTTGATGCTTGTAATAAATTGGTCGGTGAGCATTTCGAAGGAAAAGAAAGTCCTGTTTTTCAATATGCATTCATGTGTGCTGTAGAGTTGCAAGCAGTAGAACTGGATGAGCGAATAAGCGAGATTTACTACGAAGGATATAGTTCAAATGCTATATTAGATAAATTAGTAAGCCATGCAGCAGCAAAATCACAAGTACGATTTCAAACATATAATCCAAACTTTACTTATGAAGATTATTATGTACGCACTTTGGCTATCAAAGGAATAATGCGCAATTATATTGCAAATCGCTATTTTAAGCAGAATATCCCTTTAGAAACAAGAATAAACAACTTTTTAGATATGAGCCTACATGCTTTTAATATTGAACAAAAGGAAATCGAAGAAATAAAAAAGCGTATAGCCGATATGCGTAAGGAAATTATCGATATGACAATATTATTAGGAGCAGAAAGCTTTTCTTAATGAAAGACAGACATCTGAAACAGGCGCTACAAAACCGTATGTTTCAGATATTTTTTATAGCTATTTGAACATGTTAAATCATCTCCTGCGGAGCTGAAATATTAACAACTTTGGAAGCAGATTTAGACTGCCACCAAGCAATTGTCCTAGGCTAGACAACTGCTACTTATAGAAGATGGCACACTTGAAGCTTCCAAAATGTTGTTAAACAGTCTATGAATTATTTAAAAATAGTTGTACTAAAAATAAACATATATGAAAGGAAATTGCCATGAAACTTAAAAAGATAAAAATTAAAAATCAGGAAAATTATACATTGTGTTTGTTATCTGAAGATCAATGGATTTCATTTCGAGCTGTGCTTGACACTGTGCCTGACGACGGAACAAAAGAACGTTCCGAACTTGAAAAAGCATCAGATGACATCATAACTTTCTTGAAAAACAGAGAGTTCCTAGAACCCAAGCTCAATGAGCTGATTGAAGCGGCGAAAAATGTTACAACTGATCTTTTAATTGCTGGTAAGGATGTAATGCCTTATAGGCCATTAATGTATCGTGATTTTATGCTGTGTGAAGCGCACATCATTAACAGTGGCCGTGGATTTGTAAAATACACCATGCCAAAAGTTTTGCCATTCGTAAAAGTGTATGAAACACTTTTTAGTAAACCATTTCCTTCTTTTCTCCCCCCCAAAACATGGTATGATAACCCTGTATATTATAAGGGAAATGTAATGTCCTTTATTGGCGATGGTGAAACAGTAACTTATCCCCAATACGCCACTTTAAAGGATTACGAACTAGAACTCGGAATGATTATCACGAAAGACATTGTAAATGCAACCGAGGAAGAAGGGCTTAGTGCAATTGGAGCCTTCTGTGTATTCAACGATTTCAGTGCTCGCAATGTACAATTTGATGAAATGAAGAAAACTGGTTTTGGGCCCTGCAAAGCAAAAGATTTTGCCAGCGCAATCTCCACTGTGGTTGTTACCGCAGATGAAGTATTACCGGTCATTGATAGCCTCAAAACTCGTGTGATCATCAACGATAAAATTGTGGCAGAGGGTCAACTAGATTCATTTTACCATTCTTTAGGCAAGGCGGTTGCCTACGCTTCTAAAGGTGAAAGTATTTATGCGGGAGAGTTTATGGGAACTGGCACAATTCCTAATTGCTGCGGTATGGAAAATGATACACTTTTAGAGTGTGGTGATATCATCCGCATCGAAATTGACAAAATTGGTTCCTTGACGAACCCTATTAATACTAAACTCTTGTAGAAAATAAAAAAAGAGGATACTTTCATTGCTGTTGGCATAGCTACAATGTTAACAATACTACTTTGCCCAATCATCCAAAAATTTAATTGTATCATTCCATGCATCAATATACCTTTTGTTGCTCTGGTGCTTCTTTAGAAAATGCCATAAATGAATTACTTATGATCATAATATATCCCCCTCGATTTATAGTGTTTTACAAAACATAGTCTGTCCCCTTTCATTTACACTATTATACCATTTATTACAATTAAGCTCTATATTTACAAACAACTTATGTCAGCTATAAACATTTATATTTATTCAATGAAAGACAAGGCGGAAAATTAAAATATGTGGTGAAAATGTTGAGGATCACAGATTAACAACTATTGAAAATTCAGATATTACATTTGTTATAGAGAACGTTATAATTGTTGTGCAAGGTACAAGTAACGATTTAGTAGATAACGCAGGATTGTATATGAGGCTTAAAAATATATAATATTGTAGTTAAAAGTAATCTTTTATGTGTTGAATTAATATAATAATAGCGAATGAAAATTTTCAAGGAGGATTTACTATGCTATCTAGTACTGAATTCATACGACAATCGCTGGAAATACATCTTTTTTTCGCAAGAATTATGAAGGAACACTCATTCTTTTTAGAGGTAGGGTTTACACCAAAGGACTCCATTTATATTCAACAGGCGGATAACTTTAGAATAGAGTTTGACAGACTTTTAGCAGATACTATATCACTTTCTAATGGTGCTGTTAGCGCCAGTGTGTTACAGTCTGGTGAAGTAATAACACCTTTTACACTAAAAGCTGAGATGGCTTCAGCATATTTTACAGGAGTGAACATTTCAATTAATTTGACAAAATCAGAAGCTGGTTTAATGGGCAGTAATGCATCAATGCTAGGCAATCCTATAATTGAACAAAGAGTATATACACTTAATCAGAGAGCACTAGTATTAATTAAAGCCTTAGCTCAGTTTAAGACTATGGTTTTGTCTGAAGTTATATCCTGTAGAATGTTTACAAGTAGCTACCCTTTGCTTATAGACCATATATTAAGAGAGGCAAAATTCTATTTTCAAATAATTCAAAGGCTGCAAAACCGTGAGGAAATCAACTTTGAGAAAGATATGTATGTGCAAGAATCTTTTTGGAATAGAATTATGGCTGAACACTCAAAATTTATTCGCGGACTTCTTGATCCAACAGAAAATGAGCTTATAAATACAGCAAATAACTTTGGAAATGAATTTGATAAGTTGACAACAGAGTCAAAAGAAGCAATGGATAATATAATCCCAATCTCAAAAGTTACACAGGACAGCCTTACAGCAACTATTGAAATAGCTAAATTTAAATCGCAAGGTACGCAAGGATTGCTAGAATGTAAAATCAAGTCCATAATAATACCATTATTAGCCGACCATACTTTACGTGAAGCAAATCACTATTTACGTTTATTGAAAATATTTACAAAGAACAAATAAAATACAGATAAGTAAACCTTTTGTTTTTATTCTGCATAGTATTAATGACTGTTAACATAAAAACATGGAGAATTTTCATACCTAAAATTAATGGATAAAGTTTAACACCAACCCTATCCATTAATTTATTAAAGATATACAATAAATAAAGCAATAAACATTACCTTCATTGTAATTATTATTCATTTTTTTCTACTATTCCAATTTATCTTTGGTTGGCACTAATATTCTCAAATTATATTTGAATCAATTGTATTATCACTTTCTTTATAATGATTTAACCTGCAAACAGCTGGCCCTTCTATAATATCACCTTCAAAAGAAAATCTCGATCCATGGCAAGGGCAATCCCAAGATTTTTCTGCACTATTCCATTTTAGTTCACAACCTAAATGAGTACATGTTATATCAACTATATGTAATTCTCCAAGTTTATCTCTATATGCCCCATACCTTTCTCCATCAATCTCTACTATCTTTCCCTGATCATTTTTCAAATCAAAATTATATTGGCCAACTTGAAGCTTTCCTTTTATTAGCTGCTTTGCAACATCAAAGTTTTCCTTAACTAAGTTTTTAATTCCATCAGTTAAAATTTTACGTGATGGATTATATACTTCTTGATAGGGACTTTCATTTTTAACTATAATATCCCTTAGTATAGTCGCTGCTGCTGTTCCATTTGTCATGCCCCATTCACCATAACCTGTAGCAACATAGATATTTTCTGATGTAGAAGTAAGATTACCCACATAAGGTACACCATCTATTGTTATATAATCTTGAGTTGACCATCTATACAAAAACTTTTCAACATTAAAGTTTTTTTCAGCATAATTTTTTAAATTAACATAATGTTTAATCATGTCGCCACCATGAGCGGTCTTATGCTCTTGCCCCCCAATAATTATCATCTGACCATCCTTATACTTTTGTGAACGAAAATACCAACCTGCCTCTCCTGAATCTACAAATGTTCCATTTGGTAATTCATCCTTTATTATTGCAGATATTACATATGATCTTTGTGGTCGAAGTTTTGCAAAATATAACCCCAAACCATCATAAAATGGAAAATGTGAAGCTAAAACGACTTTTGAAGCTATTACTTTAAAGCCTGTGTCTGTTATTACAGTATATAAATTATCATGTTCTATATCTACCGCTCTTGTATGTTCATATATTTGACTATCATTACCAGAAATGTTTTCAGCAATTTTAAGGAGATACTTTCTAGGGTGAAATTGAGCTTGATTTTCAAAGCATAGTGCACCACTTATTGAAAATGGTAAATCTAGTTTTTCAATATATTTTGCTTTTATCCCTAGGCTTTTAGCCGCTTCTGCCTCTGCCTTGATAGTATCTGTATAGCTTTCATCTGTTGTATAGATATATGCAGGTAACCTACAAAAATCACAATCAATGTTATATTCCTTTACCCTGTTTTCTATAAAATCTATGGCACCTTCATTGGCATCTGCATATTGCTTAGCTTTCTTAATTCCCATCGTGTTAATTAGATTACTATATATTATATCATGTTGTGAAGTAACATAAGCTGTAGTGTGTCCTGTAGTTCCCTGAACTATTTTATCTGCTTCAATTAATGCAACTTTGTAACCTTCATTTTTCAATAGGAGGGCAGTTGTAATTCCTGTAATACCTCCTCCTATAATTGCTATATCAACTTTAATGTCTTTTTCTAAAGTTGGATAGTTTGTTTCATCCGTTGAATCAAGCCAATAAGATTTTGGTGTTAAAATATTATTAATACACATATTATTTTTTCCATTCATGAATTCGCTCCCTTCCTATAACATAATTAACATATTTATTTTATGTTTATAACCATTCTCATACATTGTATTTTTATTTTATTAGTTCCCTTTATCATTAGGATAATTAGCTGGAAATATACCCACAATATATTAGAAACAATTTAAATAAATCCATAATAAATTTTTTACTTCTGGGACAATATATAAAAATACAAGAATTTAACCAAGGAGGTATTTAATTATGGAGAATAAAGAGAAGAAAGGTACTTTTAGTGGCATACCAAGTATAATAATAAGATTTGTAGTAACTTCAATTATATTAGCTATAACGTCATTTTTAACACCAGGCTTTGTACTTGTTGGTCTACGGTCAATTATATTAGCGTCGGTAGTTATATGTTTAATAGATTATTTAGTAGAAAAACTTATGAGAGTTGATGCATCACCTTTTGGTAAGGGAATAAAAGGATTTGTAATAGCGGTTATAATATTATATATAGCACAATTCTTAGTTCCTGGAATGAGAGTATCTATAATAGGCGCTATACTTGCTTCAATAGTCATTGGAATACTAGATGCAGTAATACCTGGAAGATCCATATAATCACCCATACACTTCAGATAATTTTGGACTTACCTGATTAAATATAAGATTGAAAATTTAGTAATTAAAATTGCACATATCGGTTATAAATAAAGCAAAACCATTCAAGAAAAAAAATTATCTTGAATGGTTTTTAATTTTGGATTCTGTATGATTAAAGTTCATAATACAAGATTATTGAAACCACCAAACATAAAGGATACAACAAAATTCTCGTCACATGCTATTTTATATGTTTATTGGCAAGTTTATACACCTGATTAGTTGTTTTTTCTGATAAATCCCATGTTTCAAGTTCTGACTTTATTAATTCACTATGCTTTTTACTTATATCCTTTAATGCGTTTCCAACCGATTTCCTAACATATTCGCTTTTATCATTTTTTAAATTAGATATTAAGCTTATTGCTATATTAGGATTCTGTTTGAAGTAATCCCTACTTGTCCATATTCTTAATCCCTCGGTAACTGCTCTCCTTACGTTTGGATTGCTATCATTTAACCAAACTTTAATTATGGGTAATGCATTTTCATATCCTATATCACAACAGTATGTATCAAAAGACTTTGCCAAAATCTCTTGAACACGCCAATTTGCATCTAAACTTACTTTTTCTTTTAAAAATACTAATGCCTCCTTTAACTCACATGAAATTGAACCACAGATAAATGTAGATAACTCCCTAACTTGATAAAATTCTGAGGAGTAAAACTCTTTTGCAATAATAAAACATTTATTAATAGAATTATTGTTGAGAATAAATATAGATTCTTTTTCTATTTCTTTAAATCCATTTTTCACCATTTTAACTTTTTCAATTATATCATCATACAATTTTAGCTTAACCTCCTAACACCACGATAATTTTACGGATATTTTATCTTTTATATATCATCTTTAAGGTATCAATAATTAATATGAACATTATATCCTTTATAAATACATACTTAACCTAATCATATCAATACATTCAATTCCATTTTCAATAATAATTTCTTTATAATGTTTTTTAAAGAAATCTCTATCTATACCAACTATACAGAATCCGCATTTTTGATAAAGTGCTAACTGATGTATGCTGGAATTTCCTGTTCCAACCTCTAAGACCCTTGCACCTTCTCCTCTTGCCATATTTATTGCACTGAATATTAACCTCTTACCTATGCCCTTACCTTGATATGCTTCACTAACTGCAATATTTACAAGTTCTAAAGTCAATGGTCTTGTCTTAATAATTACATAAGCAGCTACAATATTATTATTTATATAAGCAATATAACAATCACCTCTATTTACATAATCATTAATTATATCCATAGATGGGTCTGCTAAAAGAAGCAACTCATAAGGTACTTCTTCGTCACTACTTAGCTTCTTTATTACAACATCATCCATTTACTAACCCTCCCCCTGCTCTTAATAATCTACCTTGGTGGCTCTATAATTTATACACACTCTTCACTCTGCCCAAATAAAATGTACTAAATCTTAAACTAAGGATTTATAGACTACCTTACCTTCATTCAAATCCACAATACACAAATAACTATCATTATTAAGCAATTCATAATCTTATTTCTATTTTTTAAAGCGTGACTGCAATGATTATGACTCTATAACCCTTAAAAGCCATTCATTCACTAATGAATTAAATACTTCTACCTGTTCTATCTGCAAATTATGTCCTGCTCTATCCAATACAGCAAAAGTTGCTCTTGGATAGTTGTCTAAAATACCCCAGGCATCTTTATAACCTACACTTGAATCTTGTCGTCCTAATAGTATAAGAGTCGGCTTGTTAAACTTTTCATCCAGTACATCCACATCAAATGAAAACTCATTCCCATTTTGTTCAAGCTTTAGTAAAAAATCACTATCTGCCAATCTTATGCCAGATAAAATTTCATTTCTATATCTATCCCAGATTTTTTTACTTTGTACTACTTGTATTGAATTAAAACCCTCGGCATCAGACTGATCAAGTTGCGATAATAATTTATCATCTCTTTTTAAAATAATATGCTTTGGAACATTGCGTTTTTTTAAATCCGTTGTAATAGAAGGACATAGTAAAAATAATCCATCTATTCTATTTGCAATTTTATGTACTATTCCCCTTGCTAAATACCCACCATATGATTCACCTGCAAGTAAAAAGTTTTCATTTGGAATAATTTTATCAATAAAATCAATTACAATATCCAGCATTATATCTGAATTTGTAATCCACTTCTCAGCTTTAGTTTTTCCCATCCCTGGCAAGTCAATATATATCCTTTTATAACCATCTTTATTACTAAATATAGGTTCCATACATCCTATCATCAATCTATGGTCCACATGTGAACCATGTATCATAACAATTGGTTTGCCACTACCCATTACCTCATAATTTATAGATATATTTTCCATCTTACATTCCATCCTTTTTCCTCCTCTCATCTGACACACATTTTAATATTAAATCATCAAAAACTGCAAATACATTTTCACCAATTTTCACAGTGTATTATTTCCTCGAGATTTTTCCGTGGTCGGGCTTTTGGTGTTTCATTGGCATAACCCAAAGTGACAATGCCAACTACGTATTTATCAGTAGGTATATTTAAAATTATTCTTATTTCTTCTTGTATAAACCATGCAACCCAACAAGAACCTAATCCTAATTGTTCAGCTTCAAGTAACATATATCCTATAGCAATAGATGTATCTCTTATTATTTGTTTAAGCTCTCCTTGCGGACTGTCTTCATTTAACAATATATCTACATCTTCATCTATCCTGCAACGTATATCTGCCACACATACAATAAAAACTGGGGCAGTAAGCATCCATTTTTGATTATGAGCTACTTTAGATAATTTTTCTCTACTTAATTCCGATTTTACTACAATGAAATGCCAAGGCTGTGTATTACTACCAGGATGGAGCAAGCCTTGCACTCTCAAGTAAACTAATTATTTTATCATTTTCAACTTGTTTATTACTATATTTTCTTATACTTCTACGCATCTTAATTTCCTTAATCATTCTATTAAATTCCTCCATTTAATAAGATATAACATTTAGAATTGGTACATAAGGTCTTTCATATATTCATTTCTCTAACTTTTTTAATAAAGACTTATTAAAAAGAAGAATTAAAATATTGTTTACCGTTACTTATTTAAATCTTCTATAAGTTCATCACTCAAAGTTCCATATGCTATTTGTCTAACTTCTCCAGTCATTTTTATATTCCAATTATCGTCTATTTCTATTAATAATTCTCCACCAAGCATTTTAATTTTCACTTTATTATCAACCAAATTCTTTTTCCTTAAAACACTCGCTACCGCACAAGATGAAGTTCCAGAAGCTAATGTAAACCCTGCACCTCTTTCCCATATTAATATTTCCACTTCATTTCTTGATATTAATTTAGCAAATTGAACATTAGTTTTGTTTGGAAATTGACTGTGATTTTCTATTATCTTTCCATACTTTTTTATTTCGTCAATTTTTAATTCTCTTTTTAAAATAACACAATGAGGATTTCCAATTGAAACGCAATTTATTTCATATTGTTTATCATAAGCTTCCAATTTTTCTCCTATTACTTCGTTAGAAATAAAATTTGTAGGAATCTCTTTTGAATTAAAAATTGCTTTCCCCATATCAACTGAAATTAATTTTGCTTTTTTATTTGAAGTTTCAATAATATTAGCTTCCACTATTCCACCTTTTGTTTCAACAGAAAACACTTTATTATTAGTTAGTGCATAATCATAAATATATTTGCAAAATATTCTCAATCCATTACCACTTTTTTCTGCTTCGGAGCCATCTGGATTAAAAATTCTTAATCCAAAATTTGCTTTATTTGATTGAACTTTAAGTAAAATTCCATCAGAACCTATACCGAAATTTACATTACATATTCTTTGTATTGCCTTTTTTGTTAATGTAAAATTTATATTTTCTTTATCTAAAACAATATACTCATTCCCTAATCCATGAGTTTTCACAAAATAGTTCATATCCATTTTTTCTCCTTTTCTTACCTCTAATTCTGCATCTACGGTATTGGGCTAACATAGTCGAAAACATAATTTAAATTTAGCACACATAAATTCACTGTTCTGTCCCACCCTGTGTCATACCATAGCCCGTAACTGTTGCTGTCAATTTCTTTTAGTATTTTTTATACATTACTCTTCTAATAATTTTTTTTCACTTTTTAAACACAACGATTTATCATCTATGGCTCTCATTGTTGCAATTATTCCGTCGAGATGGTCATATTCATGTTGTAATAATTCTGATAAATCCCCTTCAAGTTTCATCTCATTATCAATAAAATCCATGTCCTTAAAATGAATTGTACATCTACAATGCCTTTTAACCTTTACCAATAGCTCAGGAAAGGACATACAGTCATCTATAACCTCCATAAATTCATCATCCTCAAAAATCAATATTGGATTTATAAAAACTACCGGCTTGTCAATATTCATATATATCAACCGCTTAAATACACCTATTTGTGAGGAAGCTATTGCTCTACCTAACCCATTCTTGTTTCTAAAATTCATAAGTGTATCATGCAAATCAATAACAAGTTCTTTTATAATGTCCATTTCATCCTTTTCTATAGTAGAGCTTATCTGATATAATTTAGGGTTTCCCAACAAAATGATTTTTTTTACCATACATGCAACTCCTTCAAGCTATTATAAAAATATTCTTCTTATCTTATATTTCGTATAAATTCCAATAACCTATTGACGATGGTATGAATTATCTATCCTTTCTTTATATACCTTTGGGTATATGGACATATCTCTATGCATTTACCGCATAATGTTATTTCTTTATCTATTTTATCATTTGCTATCTGACGTGCCTTACGTCGACAATTAATAATGTTAATAAACTCATCTCTATCAATGCCAACATGCCATAGTTCACCTGAAATGGCTCTGCCAGGGCAAGCATCTTTGCATTTTAAGCAATCCCCACACTTAGATTCTGTTACTGGCGTTCCATAATCTAATTTTGCATTTGTAATAATTGACGTTAACCGAATAGACGAACCAAATTCCTCTGTTGTTAACAATGCATTCTTCCCAATCCATCCGAGTCCAGACATTGTTGCAACGGTCTTATGAGGTAATAATGTTCTATAGTTAGATAATTCTTTTACAACGTCAGTAGTTTGTGCAACTGCTTTATATCCTTTGTTTTGAAGATATTCAGCCCCACTATTGGCTATTTCATTCAATTTATTATTAAGCGAGTGGTATTGATTAAAATAATCCATATTAGGTCCATTACAAATTGACTTAACGACTTTCACTGGTATATTTATCGCAATAGATATTCCGTGATTTATTTCACTATCTACAATAGATTCTAAATTCGCAAATCCAACCAAAGAAGCCCCTTTATGATACAGATATTCTTTTAAATCCTCACTATTTATCATAATATTTTTTTCACCTCCAAATCAATAAAATGTGAATTGCTATCGTAATCCCAATGAACAAGCTACTATACAGAAGCCACAAGCATCTTTTCTATCATATTTTTTTATATAATCCTAAATGTACATTTTTAGACTAATGAGAATATTATAATAATTCAATGTAATATTACCATAACATGGCATTAAAATAAAGATGAGTTACGATTTAGTTTTTGCTGACTTATGCCAACTTAATTTTGGAGATAAATTTCTCTTTCAAAATCGAGTAATATAGCCTATCTACATATTGTCCATCCATATAAAAGAAATCTCGTAATGCTCCTTCATAAATGAATCCACATTTTTTAATGACGCTCCGAGAAGGACTATTTATTGATTTACAACAATTTAAATATACTCTAAGGTAGTTCACCAATTGATAAATAGTAATAGAGGGTTTATAATTGTATAATATAGTGATATATCCGAATTTATTACTGTAAAAAAATTTAGGAAGTGACTTTATGATAAATGCAATAGAAGACAATAAATTATTACAATCATTTTATAACTTAATGCCATATTTTCAGCATTATTTTGATGATGAATTAGTATTTACAATATCCAATACTGAAAAGTTCCTTTTAGTACAAGATTGTGAAAATCTAAAAATGTCATCAAAAACAGGTGATACAATACCCACTGGTTGTGCAGCAGATATATGCTTAAAAGAGAAAAAACCAATATCAGTTATAGTACCTAAAAATGTTTTTGGAGTACCATTAAAGACAATGGCAGTTCCGGTATTTGAAAATGATAAAATATCAGGAACAATGATAATAGGCATGAGTTTGAGTAAAAAAGAAAAAATGTCAGATTTATCAAATACATTATCAGATTCATTATCAGAAATAAGTACTAATTTATTTGATATGACATCAGGAATTCAAAAAATAGCTGAAACAAATTCAGGTATTCAAAAATTCATTGAAATAACAAAGGATAATTCTAAAAAAACTGATGAAGTATTAAGTTTTATAGAAGGTATTGCTAAACAAACGAATTTGTTAGGATTAAATGCTGCAATAGAATCTGCTAGAGCAGGAGAATTTGGAAAAGGATTTAGTGTAGTATCAAATGAAATTAGAAAACTTTCACAATCAACCAAAGAATCTGCAACGCAAATTAATAACATGTTAAATACTATCCAAGATTCAATAAATGAAATTTATTTGAGATTTAATGATTCGAATTTAATATTAGATAATCAATCATCTGGACTCGAAGAAATTACTGCTACAGTACAAGAACTTAATTCTACTGCTACAATTTTAAATGAGTTTGCTTCAACAATGTAAAAAGGGGGGTCTAAAATGAAAATAACTACTTTAATAGAAAATACTCAAGATGAAAATCAAAAGTTAAACTATGAACATGGGATTTCTATGTTTATTGAAACTGAAAAGTGTAATATTCTTTTCGATACAGGAAAAACAGGAAATTTTATTGAAAATGCTGAAAAGTTAAATATAGATCTTAAAAGTATAGATGTTATAATTTTAAGTCATGCTCATTATGATCATTGTGGTGGTGTAAGAAGATTACTTGAAACTTACAATATAACTCCTCAAATTATAGTGAGTGAACATTTCTTTCAAAATTCCAACAAATTTCATTATTCTGACGGCAGTCTTAAATCGGATTTTTCAAAAGAAACGGGATATACATATGTGGGAATAGATTTTAATAAAGAGTATTTACAAAGCAAAGGAATTTCTATAAATTTCGTACAAGCTGATACTCTAGAAGTAAGTGATGATGTTTTTGTGTTTTCTAATTTTAACAAATATTATGATTTTGAAAAATTAAATAAAAATATGAAACTTAAAATTGATGATGATTATAAAATTGATATTTTTAACGATGAAATTGCTGTAGGACTTAAGACTAAAGACGGAATAGTGGTTTTACTTGGATGTGCACATCCTGGATTTTTAAATATTGTAAAAACTATTCAAGAAATAACTAAAGAAAAAATAGTAGGAATAGTGGGTGGGACACATCTTATAGAAGCTGATGTAGAAAGAATAGATAAGTCAATTGAATGCATAAATAATTTAAATTTAAATTTATTAGGTTTATCTCATTGCACAGGAGACAAAGCTGTTAAAATGTTTCATGAGAATTGTAAGAATTCATTTATGAATATAACAGGAACAATCTTAAGGTTAGAATAATATAATAAATACACCACAAATAGGTAGTCAGACTTTAATTTAGATTGGGTTGCGTCAACATAGCCATCAAGCTAAGCAATATTAAATAATATTGGATTGTTATTTAAACAATTTTATGGCGCAACAAAAAACACTTGTATAGTGCCAAATTTATGATTTTATTAAACTCACTCTACCAGATATAGTCTACTTTATATCCAAGTCTTTTAATAAATCTTTTGCCTTCTGAGCATATTTTATTGGAACTTGTATTTCCATAATATTATTAAGTACAGCAATACTTCTAATCATTTCGCCTTTAATAAAATATCTTATTTTCTCAGAATCTAAGATTGACTTAACAATAGGTATTATAGAAAAGTCCATTGTTTCTGCTACAGTAACAAGTTCTGAATACTCAAATTCTTCACTTGCCAGTTCTTCGCTTGGTAATTTTTCAACCAATTCAATTTTACAGTCTGAACAGAAATTAAATCCATCTCTATATTCACATTTGCATTTTGGACAAAACATTTTATGCCTCCTTAAAATTTTATTTCTTTTCTCTTTGCTTTAGTTTTGACAACCCAAACCATATTTCATAGCCTATAAATGATCCAATTGTATTCGTTAGTACATCCTGTAAACTTCCATAACGTTCTTTATAAATGTTAAGCTTCACCATAGTATTTTGCAAAATAGAAAATCCCTTTTTTACGAACTATATAATTCTGTAGATAATCACGTGTGGCTGGGTCTCTCGGAATAATAACTAATTCGTAACAATGAGCATTTTCAGTTTGAAGGTATTTACTATCTATCTTATTGTGTAATACATCATCATTTATTGGTGTTATACAAGCTATAATTGGGTGACCACTAATAAACAAGTGAGTTCTTAATGCTCCCTTTGGTGTAAGACATGAAGCGTTAAAAGCACCAATTATAATTATAACAAGAACGATTAATTTCCACTTTTTAATTTTCAATAATTTTTTCATATTTACCCCCATTAAAAGTAATTGTTAATAAATAATATTCTGCAATTTCGACTAACAATGTTTATTTAATTATACCATGCTTACCATAAATTAAGTCATTTACAAATTTTTAAAAAATAGTATAATTAAACAAGTATTATTAAAACATAAAGGAGAGATGAAAAATGTATATTTTAATGTTAACATATGTAAAGCCACTTGAGGAAGTTGACAAAGAGATAAGTTCTCACATAGAATATTTAGAGAAATTTTATTCATTACAAAAATTTATTTTCTCAGGTAGAAGAAACCCAAGGATAGGTGGAACAATTATTTGCAATGCAAAAGATAAAAATGAAGTTGAATTAATAATAGGACAAGATCCTTTTTTTATTAAAAAGATTGCAGAATATGAAATAATTGAATTCCTACCTACAAAATGTGCTAATGGGTTAGAACATTTTCTTTAAAAACATTTCACATAATAAGTTTATTCATAAAATTAACTATAGCTTATGTTAATTTTATGATGTTACTCTCCTCAATTATAGAGTGACCAGTCGAATTGTCACCATTTGTCCACTGCCATCGTTCTAATAGACTTATTCTTCCATCCGGTAAAATTTTTGGTGTTGACAAACATTTTCCAGTACGTATTTCACTCTTTTGATTGATATGTTGATATGTGAAATTCAAGTTGCTTTTATCATCACATGTGCCAATTAAATAACCTTTTAGTATATCGCCACCATTATATTCAGCCCAGATTATATCTTTATTTTGATGATATTGAAAAATAGTTGCACTTGAAACCTCTCCATTATGAGTATTTGAAACTGATGAAAATAATCTATTATTATAATTTATTTTTCCATCAATACACCTACCAATAGCTTTTTTCATAATATTGAAACATAATATATCCTTATTTGTTGTTATGATTTTATTGTATTTAATAGGAGCATATCCACGATTTATATATAAATTATATGCTGGCAATGAAGAATCTAACACAATTTCAGAATATCCTTTAGCTATTATTGATTCTAACCTATTCATGATTAATGTTCCATATCCTAATCCTTGTAACTGTGGCAATACAAATACTCTACTTATCTCGTTTTCATTGGCACTCCCAGTGCCTACAATTATTCCATTGACATCAATTAGTAATACCATTTCTGTTTCTATTCCTTTTCGTATATTATCATCACAATGATGGGTTAAAAAAAATTCAACTACACCGGCTGGATAGTAATGTGGATATATTGTTTTTATTGTTGTGTTTATAATGTTTTTTACTGTATTAAAATCTGCTGAATTAGCTTTTACAAGTTTCATTCTACCCTTCACCTTCCTTTGAATATTCTTTACTTTAAGATATATTTAAATCCAATTAGTACCTTTTATCATTAAAAAGATTATTGCTTTCTTGTATTATGAAGTCAATATAAGCTAAAACATCTACTCGTCTCTCAAAAATTGATTTATAATATGACTTTGGGTTACCCTTTCGTAATCTCATTGCCTCATTAATTACCTTATGCCATCTTTGAGGCACTGTCTGTAGTATATATTCACCTGCCCCTACTTTCGATGTCATATCCCCTTCTTTGAATGTGAAATATAGACGAGAAACACCTAAAACTCCCCATTCAATCATTCCTAAGTCAACAAATAAGCCTATGTATCTTTTGGATAAAAACTTTTTGCAGTCGTCATTCCAGTTAAACCAATAAGTATTAAGATTTTCTCTCATATTATGAATCAAGGTCTCCCAGTTTACTGTAAAGTTAAACTCATCAATTTCTTTCCCTTTAACAGTTAAACCATATTTTTTTAGTTGAAAAGCGTCAATTGAATTTTTCTCAAATTTTTCAAGACCTTTATATACTCCACCTATGAAACAAGGGCATGATTTCTCATTTTCATGCTCTAATTGAAGATCATTTCTCATTATATAAATTCCCATTAAATCTGTTTTAAGAAATTTTTTTTTAATATTCCTATGAATTTTTTTTAGAACCTCTATATCTAATTCTGTAACTTTTCTTTTAACTACTGCAATAAAATCAATATCACTCAGCCCATAATTAAATGCCCCTAATGTAATAGAACCATAGATATAATATGCTTCTAAAAATTTCGGCAATTCTGACTCAAACAAATCTAAATACTCTTTCAATATTGTATTAACGCTTTCTGGAATACTATTCATTTTACCCTCCTCTAATATCATACAAATATAATATTATACTATCTTAAATAAATCTTCGAGATAGGTAAATGTATCCGCAAATTCTCCAGATTCTATCATGGATTGAATCTGGTTTTGAGTAGCCCACTTTGCTCCACATACTTCTTCTGGTTGATAAATAACTTCTGTCATATCTACTTCTTGTTTGAACAGCCACACATCTATAAAATCTGGAAAGTCAAAATGCTGTCTTTTTAATCTAAAGAGAAATTTTCCATTTGCAGGGGATAAATTAATACCTATTTCTTCCTTTACTTCTCTTAATACAGCTTTCAAGCTATCATCGCCAATAATTGCAGACCCACAAGTTGTTTCCCACATATTTGGTAATATTGTCTTGTTTGGTGTACGTTTTGTAATTAAAAATTCTCCATGCCTATTTTTTATCCATACCTGTACAACTAGATGGTATTCATCTTGTCCCATAGGTTTTCCACGTTCAACAGTCTTACCCGTTTTCTCCCCATTTCCATCGAGTATATCACAAAGTTCCATTTAAAGACCTCCAACAAATAAAATTATGCTCCTTCCCTGGATATAAAAATCCCCTTCATAAACTCTGACTTATTATGAAATCTATATATCGTTTCTTTTTCATTATTAGTACAACCACTCAGTATTTTTATTTCAGAATCTTTTTTCAATAAATCCACAATACATATAATCCCATCTATTTCATGTTTTTCATCCGTTCCTCTCCATATATCAATTCCTCCACCATCCATAGAACTTGTATCCTTTAAATATCCATAATCAACTTCATATAACATATCAGGATATTTAGGATGTCTTGAACCTTTAGGTCTATTTATTACTATTTCAGAACCGCTTACTAAATCGTCTAACATACTCCAAAATCCTTTGTTATTATAATCCATTTTTTATCCTCCACTCATTTCTATAATTGCAGCACAAGATTAAATACCAGTATGACACAATATATAAAAACCATTTTTAATAATCTATAAGTAATAAAATTAATAAACAGTTACTATTATTTTTTCTACCTCTACTCTATCTCGAACCAACTTACTACTCGATCTTTTTTAAACCCTAAACTCATTGCTAACTTCATAGATTTTTCATTTTCTTCCTCAATATGCACAAATGGTATCTTGTTTTCATCACGAACTTTGTTAATTAGGTCTCTCATTACATCTCGCGCGTATCCCATCTTTCTATATTCAGGTAAAACATGCAAAAATCCTATAGCTCCATCGTCTTGTGTAATTCCCCAAGCTATTAATTTATCCATATAACGTATACATGAACTTACTCCATTTGTTATTCTTTCAATGATATATGGCATAGATATAAAATCTTTATAATTTGAATTTTCATATATAAATTCAGAATCACAAATCGCCAATTTTGATACACTATGTTTTGGTTCAGCTATAACTTTTATATTTGATATTACTAATTTCATAGTAGATAATTTCCACTTGATTTTATTACCTTTAATTAAAATTGGAATCATCCACTCTTCAATAATTGCGAAATTCTTATCCTTATAATCTAATCTGCTTTTTATTATTGTGAGTTCCTCCTCTGATTTAGAACTTATATAAACCCAATTTCTATCACTTGTCCCCTTAACTATAACTGAATCACCTATTTGTTCTAAATAGAATATAGGATAACTTTCAATAAAATTAATAATGTTTATGTTATCAATTTTATTTTTTATTAAAATCTCTAATATTTTATTCTTTTGGTCCAAAATTTTCTCCTCTCCGCCTCAAATGTAATGTATTGTATTTATGTTTTGCTCTGATAATTGCTTATATGTTTTTTTTCATAATAACAGCAGGTAAGATTTTTCCTATCCACTCTAATTCCACATCTTTGATTTTATCAAAACCATTCTTAACCCAAAAATTAAGTACTGCATTATCATAGTTAGTAACTACATCTATTCTCATACACTTGCTTTTTACTTCTTTAGCATATTCCTCTAAAGCCTGATATATTAGTTTTCCAAGCCCTTTATTTTTATAATTCTAATGTATCATTAAGAGTGATAGGTAAGTTTCCTCACCTATTTTAAATTCTATTATCCCCTTTATTTTCCTTGAACTCTTCTCAACTACTTTGCAAGAATAGAAACCTACTTTTCTCATATTCTCTAATTCTTCAAGTACCCATTCATATCTAACTTTATCTTTACCCATATGATTTACCAAAAAATATTTATTGGAATTGTACACTTCAACAATAGCATTTATATCTTTATCCCCCACAAAGTCTATACAAAAATCTCTTAATTCAAAAATCATTTTATAATCACTTCCCCTGATTGCAAATGAATATATTACAATGTTTTAGAATTATTAATATCTACATAACGAATATAATAATCCATAATAACACTACCTTTTAGTACAATCTATATTATAAAGAAAGGCAATTAAATATTATTATGGTTTTGTTGTCATAATAATTGAACGTGGATAAAATCCTAATTTCTGATAAAACGATACTGCTTCGTTCCCATATACTACTGTAAGTTCTATATCATTTATATGATTTTCACCAAACCACTCCATGGCACTACTCATTAATTTGACACCTAATCTATTTCTTCTATATTTTTCGTCAACAAAAAGAACTTCTACCTTTCCGCCAATCCTTTTGATATATGCTATGCAAAATCCTATAATATTGTTTGTTTCAGCGTCAATCAATAACTCAATTCTGTATTCTCCTAATTTTGCGTTTTTTCTATACACCTCTACACGCTCTTCAAACGTTATTCTTGGATAATCACCAGAAAAATATTCTGATTTACTGTTATGGTATTTATGAAGTTTATCTAATGATTCTCTTAAAATTTCCATTTTTTCAATAGGAACCTGTTTAGTAATAATTTCCACACTAACACCCCCTAAACACTTTTGTAAATATGTCTGATTCCATTAAATATAAACAGCTAATTTAACTAATAAAAATTTTTTCTGATAACATTTGTTCCTCATTTATATCACTCTTTACAGTACACTTCTATATCATTGCCTTCACTATCAGTAAATTCTAATACCCAATTTTCATTGATTTTTGTTAAAGGGAAGATTATTTCTGCCTTTAAAATCTTTAGTTTTTCTATTAATTTATTTATATCATTAACTTCCAAACTTGGCAGACAATTATCACCCCCAATTACTGTTTCATTAACTTTACTATTATTAAACAAACAAAATCTAAAGCCCCTTATAATAAAAATACTGAATATATCATCTTTCTTATCTACCGACTGTTCAAATAATTGTTCATAAAAACTAATAGCTCTATCCATATTTTTAACACAAATATATAATGAATTCACAGTTATTTCAAGTTCCAATTTAACTTCCCCTCATATAATAATTTTTTTAATTTTAAACCCCATAATATCTTTAATATAGTTTGATTTTTCTTTGGATGTTAATAATTCTAATAGCTTAAAATCGACATCTATTGCTGTTGAAGGATTCCAACAAGTTATTATGTTATCATCAATTACCAATGGCTCATTTACAACATCGACTTCAAACTCTCTAATAATATTATACTATTTTACCATAAAATAGTATAGCCATAAAAATTGGGATAATAATTTTATAAATAACATTAATATTAACAATAAAAAATGATTATGTTTTACCATAATCGTTTTTTATTGTTAGGTTTATAATCATATTTTTGAACCTTACTAAAAATAAAGTATTATTAATAAAAACATTTTCCATTTTTGGAATTTAGTTATGTGGAAACATGATATAATTTCTATATAGTTAAGTCAGTTTTGTAATTTATCTCGGTACATTATTTATATAATAAGGGGTTGAAATTATGGATATAGAACAAAACATGTACAGAAAGGCTGTTGAATTTATTGACCATCGTTTTCCAAGTGGATGGGGTGGTGTTGCAGTAATTCATACTGAGGATGATAAATATTTAATAAGTGTGGCATTGGAATCTTTTAATAGTAGTGTGGGCGTTTGTATGGAAACAGGCGCAATGTGTGAAGCACAAAAATACAATGAAAAAGTCACACATTGTCTCTGCGTAACCCGTGATGATGAAAATTCTCCATTTAAAGTTCTCTCACCTTGTGGTGTATGTCAAGAACGACTACGTTATTGGGGAGAAGATGTAAAAGTGGGAGTAACAACAAAAAATAATACTTTAAAATTTATAATTTTAAAAGAATTACAACCATACCACTGGACAGGAGCCTATCCAAAAGAAGAGTTAGAACATTATCAGAATGTAGACGTAGCGAGTAGCAAATAAATATAATCTTTATTAATATCTATTAGATATGATAGGTTAATATACTTTCAGAAGAAGTGTATTATTTTATTAATGAGAATAAAAAATTGTGGGGGTTAAGTTATGAAAATCGTGGTACTTGCAGGCGGATTAAGTCCAGAAAGGGACGTTTCATTATCTTCTGGAAGTCAAATTGCTAATGCTCTTAGAGCAGCTGGTCACCATGTGCTGCTATTAGATGTATATGAAGGTTTAAAAGCAAACGAAACCGAATTTGAAAGTTTATTTGAAGATAACATTACTGGAAAGCCATATTATTATAAGGTTAAAGGTACCGAGCCTGATTTAAATGAAATAAAGAGAAAAAGCAACAATGGTGATTCTCTTATAGGTAAAAATGTGTTACCTCTTTGCCTATTTGCTGATGTTGTATTTATAGCTCTACACGGTTCAATGGGGGAAAATGGTCAAATACAGGCAACTTTTGATTCAATGGGAATTAAATATACTGGAACTGGCTATATTGGTAGCCTTCTTGCAATGGATAAGGATTTAACAAAGAAACTGTTACAACAAGTAGGTATTCCTACAGCTAAATGGTTGACTTTTATTAAAAATCCACTATCAACAGAATATATAGTTAAAACGATTGGTATACCGTGTGTAGTGAAACCTTGTAGTGCTGGTTCAAGTATAGGAGTATCAATTGTTTATAATATTGAGGAGCTTGAAGCGGCAATTGCTACAGCTAATAAAATTGACTCAAGTCTACTTATCGAGAAAATGATAGTAGGTAGAGAGTTTTCTGTAGGTTTATTACAGGGGAAAGCATTACCTGTTATTGAAATAATACCAAAAGAAGGATTTTATGATTATAAGAATAAATATCAAGCGGGATTAACTCAAGATATATGCCCTGCAAATCTTTCAGAATACGATACAAAGAGGATTAAGAGTCTAGCATTAAAAATATGTGAAACTTTACGGCTTGGGACATATTCTAGAATTGATTTTATTTTAGATGAGAGAGACGAATTTATATGTCTTGAAGCTAATACGCTTCCAGGTATGACACCTACAAGTCTAATTCCTCAAGAAGCTTTAGCTGATGGTATTTCATATATAGAATTGTGCAATATCATTGTTAATGCTAGAACAAAATAATCCATTAAACACCGTATTATTCATACTGAATTTACGGTGTTTAATATCATACTTTAAATCTTAAATAACATTAAATTTAGCATATAAAACAACATTAAATTTAGCATATAAAACAACATTTAAATACAATTTATGTGGTTAAGTTTTTGAGCAACAATTACAAATCTATGTTGCTTGCTTTCAACAAAGCCCCTTTGCTCAACTATTGATTGTAATTGACATAATTGGTTAAAACAACTATCAACAGAGAACTTAGGGAATTCCCATTCGATAATTCTCGCATAATAAACCAATGCTCCCACATCCAAAAATCTCTGTTTTGGAAAACATTCATCTGCTTTTAAAATACTAAACCCTTTACTTTTGATTAAACCCAGATTACTTTTTAACGTGTGTTCATTAGCACTCATTTCATTAAAACCACTTATTAAAAACCTTCTTAGTTCCTTATTGTTTAATTCACCAACTTGCTGAGTAATAAACAACCCATTCGGTTTTAACAATCGATAAACTTCGTTCATATCAAAAGACGCTTGTCTGTTTATTATGACGTCAAACATATCATTTCCAAATGGCAAGTAATTATCATTAAAAACTTGTCTAACATCAATCCCAAGTGGCGTTAGTGTCTTTTTGCACAATTCAAAGTTAGGTTGATACGCCTCTGTAGCAAATGTATTATTGTAAGGGTGCTTTAGCATCAATAAATGTTCCCCACCCCCAGTTCCCATATCCAATAAAATTGAATTAGTACTTAAATATTGGTGAACTATCTTGTCATAGTTCCAAGGTAAGGATTGTTCTGATTTTCTTTCACCGATATATGAAAAATCCCACCCTTCAAATATCTTTTTTTCTTCCGACAACCAGTATTCTTTTAACTTCATATATTCCATAACATAAACCCCTTTTCATAATTAATTTTGATGAAAAGCAGTGCAGTTATCTGATGCCAAATTTAACTATCTCGATACAATCTGTTATCAGATTATGTTAACTGCACCAAGTATTTAATTAGCTTTATTCTTTTCATAGGAGTCACCGCCTTACATAATAGTATTAAAATTTTTAATCATCAAATGACTGTGATTCGTTAGGTAATGCCTTAATCTTTCTTATAGCTTATCTCTTCAATCCCCTTAATAAAGAACACTACATCTAACTTTATTATTGATTATGATTATTTCTTGGTTTATATTTATCGACATATTCTTCTTTTGCCTTTTCTGTATATTTTAAAATAAAATTTGTTTTAGCATTTGTATATCCATCTCGGTCATGCTCATATTTTTCTATAAGTTCTAATTTAAGTTCACCATATTCTTTAGCCACTTCATCATGTTCCATAAGGTAGTCTCTAAAATACAATTCGTTCCAGTTATCATAGTAGCGGACATGCAAATGATATACTTTTTCTGCAAATCCCTCTTTTGTATATCCTTTATTAAATACCATTTTCATGAATGGCTTATTTTCAAATGACATCAATAGCCAACCATTATGTAGTATGGCATCTCTTAATTGCTCAATATTGCTTTCATTATCTATTTCCAACAAAATATCAACTGTTGGCTTAGCAATCAAGCCTTCAACCGCACTACTTCCTATATGATTAATACGCCTAATATCTTTTTTATCAATACACCTTAAAAGTTTTTGTTTTTCAGTTTCATACCACTCTTTATAATCTATATTATGTTTTTTTAATATGATCGGGAATAACTCCCACAATTCTTTCAGCGCCATTTCTGACAATTCTTTTCCCATTTATACATACCTCCACAATATATCAAATTTATGTATTTCCATATTCCTCCGTTAAATATAAAAACCTCATTTTCTTAACTTTATAATTGCTTATTATATTTTTGCTTCTTCCATTTAATAGAAACAATGTATATAACAATTTACTTCTTTGCTTTAAAAATACACGATTTTGTAGTTATTGCTAACTTTCCTTTTTCTTTAATATAATCTCCTACATACTTTGTAAACTCACGCTTCTTTTCCCCTACAAGTACCGAACTACCTTTTATAGAAGAAGCTTTATAAGATACCACCAGTTCAGCATTATCTACTATTATTTTCCCTTCAAAAATACCCACCTTAACTTCACTAAAATATTCTTTTAGCAATAGTTGTCCACACTCCAAATCAAACCTATTGCACATTCCATTATCATGCAATCCCATACTACAATCAAAGTTTTTTACAAGTTCATTCAATTCCGCCATAATGTCACCTGAGTTTGTGGTTACATAAAACAAGCCACCTTTAACAAGAACTCTCTTTATTTCAGATATAGCTTTCTTAATATCTGGTACAAAATAAAGCATATGTCGTGCAATGACTACATCAAAGCTTTCATCTTCATAAGGAATATTTTGAGCATTAATCTCCTCATATAAAAAGTTACCATCTACTATGTCCAATCTATCTTTTGTGCTACTTAGCATACCTTTAGAAAAATCTGATAAAGTTATTGTCCATTCCTCATTTATATTATGACTATTTTTACTCCACAACTCCCCTGTTCCACATCCAAGTTCCAGTATTCTGGCTTTAGTGGGGATTTCATTTGATTAAAGCACCAGGTATTCCAATCTGTCTTATTTGTATTATAACTATGAAGATTACCCCTTAAATTAAGATTTTCATCAGTCTTATACTGCTCAATTACCTTATTTCCCATATTAGTTATCTTGATAATATCAATTAGTTTATCAACCTCTAAGAATCCATTTTCTTTTATTTGGTTCTCGGCCTTGTTAAAGACAGTTATAACTGATTCTATATGTTTTTTCTTTTCTTCTAAAGCTTTCTTTTGAATAATGATCATATTTTCTAAATTTGCTTCTGTTTCATGCAAAATCTTTATTATCTCACTTAAAGATAGACCAATAAATTTTAAAGTAGTAATTTGTTGAAGTATCAAAAAATCTTTTTCGCAATAAATTCTATATCCACAGTCAGTTTTTTGTGATGGTTTCAATAATCCGATTTTATCATAATACAGTAACGTCTTTACAGTTACTCCTGCTCTTTTAGCAAACTCGCTGATTTTCAAGATATTACCTCCCTTCAACTGTATTATAAACTCTGACCTCAGAGTAGAGTCAATACAAATTTCTATTGTGGTACACTAAAAAAAATATGAACTAAGAAACTCAAATAAATACTTTATATGCTTTGGGTATTCACCTTGTTTTTTTTAACAAAACATGGTTGTAAAAAGATATATTTATATAATCCTCTATATCAGAAACCATCATTTCAACCTCAAACATCTTTTCTTGCCAAATTGGGTCATATCTAATCTCATTATTTGGGTGCAAAGCAAAAAACGTTCTAATTCCAAGCACCTTTTCAATATTAATACCTAATTCACCTATCCACCCCCTAATATCATTGATATTATAATAATTTACCTGACCAAAATTAGCTACATTACTTACTCCACCATTAAGCAACCTGATTGCCTCGTCCATATTATTTTCGAAAATGACCTTGGACATGATTCTTCCAGCATGATTGTGTTTTACCATAGAAATTATTCCATTGGGTCTAAGAACTCGATAAAATTCTCTAAATATTTCTTTTGGATCTTCCGCATACTCCAAAACATTATGACATACTACTAAATCAAACGAACTATCTTCTTGTTGTTTTAATTGCTCTATATCCCCAATCATCTGCTTATAATTATTTTCACATATTCTCATTTCTACCATGTCGGCATTTGGTTCTATTGCAACCACCTCATTGTTCTTTGCTAAATGATTTGCGGTAATTCCCAATCCACTTCCAAAATCAAGGATTTTAGAATTAGTTATTTGAGATAGTTGTTCCCAAACCACTCTATAAAACATTACGCCCCAAGGTTTCTTTACGTTTTCTAAATATGATTTAAAATCATTATTCATTATGCTCCTCCACTATCTATATTTAAAATTCAGATATGATGAATCTACTATATTCTCCACAAATGCTTCCTCAAGTAATTTAATTCTTAATTTTACAAGACTATCTATATCATCAATTGTCGCCATTCTTATCATTACCATTTACCCCTCACTAATTACTTTACTATTTCGCATGTTAAATATTGTATCGTACTATCTATATTCGGAGCTCTCATTCTCTACAAGTTTACAGTATTCTTTTAAATCTGATTTAAAAAAACTCACTCTATAATTTTATAGCCTTTATAATAAATGACATTGGTATAATCTTAGCTTTAAAAGCTGAATAATATTTTTCTGAAAAATCAGCAGCATTATTAATTGTTTCTGTGTCCGTTTTCTCAATTAATCTTTCAACCTTCATTCCTGCATTTGAAAGTGCATTTATGTATGTTGACAACTTCCAATTATAAAGCGACATCGGTTGTCCACCTTTTTTCATATTTATCAATTTTTCCTCCATATACGAGTGATTTAAAAAAATCTTGTCATCCTTTACTTCCAAACACTGCATAAGTGGGTTATCCCAACTAAAAACAAATATCCCACCTGGTTTAAGATAATTAGATATCATATTTATTGTCTTTTCCAAATCAATAGTCCAACCTAAAGCATATATTGAGTAAACAATATCAAAATAATTTAATGGTATCCCAGGATTATTTTCCATTGGTGAAACAAAAAGCTTTTGTGAGTAACCGCTTTTATTAAGAACATCTTTAGCACTTTTTATCTGTGTTGATGAAATATCAATTCCCCACAATTCGGATGCACCCTTTTCACCCATATAACACAGCGAATGACCACTACCGCACCCTATATCTAATACATATTTACCTGAAACATCTTCAAATAAATTTAATTCATCCTCTTTAGGAGTAAACGGGCCGTAAGTAGGAAGAGCTGTTACTCCAAACCAATCATCAGCTATGATATCCCAACTCTTACTGTTTTGGTCTAATATTTTTTCATTATTCATGCCATATCCCTCCGATTTTGATTCAATTATTTCATGTATTTCTGATTAATTGTTATTACCATACTACCATCATAGTTTAACTTAAAATAGATATTAATGAATTATATAACCGATTACATTCTCATTAATTTCTTCCATTTAAAATTTCTATAATATACTGTTTTGATTGTCTTCTATTTTTAAATACTATTACCTGTTTATTATTTTTTTCAAGTTTATCAATATTTATTTGACGTGGTTTATTAGAGAAATTCCAAATATACTTCATAAATTCAAAATCAAACTTTTCAGGGCACCCCTCTGGCATATCAGGTCTTATTTTACCTAAATTTGTTATAACTCGTTTAAAGTAACTCAATAAGCAAACAACTCTACTTAATTTAAAATATATTATTGTATCGGCCTTTTCAAGTCGAATATCTATAGTACCCCCATAGTTACCATCTATTATCCATTCATATCCTGCTATTAACTTCTTTTGCTTTCTCACCCATTCAGTCCTCGGAGTTTCAATCCATCCATTATTCCAAAACTCTTTATCAAGATGAATAAGAGGAATACCCGTGATTTTTGACAACTTCATCGAGAATGTACTTTTGCCACTACCTGGGGAACCTATAACCATTATTTTATTTCCCATGCTGCTCATTTACACCACCCCCTTTATTCTAAACAAGTTAAGTATCACTTACTAAAAATTATTATTGAATAATAATTCTGCCATTTTTTATCTCCTTTATTTTCTATAAAATATTGAATTCATCTTCTTCTCAACCAACACTATCCTTCAATACAATAAGTTAGTTTATCATATTCCACTTCAATTCCCTGCTTTATAGATTTATAGTTCTTTTCCTCTTTAATTTTAGTCATACCACACTTTTCCATAACTCTGTAGGATGCTCGATTTTTATTAGTACAGCTCGACATAATCTTAGTAATGTTTAGTTTATGAAATGCATATTTAATGATTTCTCTAACCGCTTCTGTCATATAACCATTGTTCCAATATACCTTATTAGAAATCCAACCGATTTCTGTGAATTCTTCTTCTATTTTTAACGAAATGTTACCAACAACTTTGTTGTTTTCCTTCAATTGGATTGCAAATTCATACCAAGTAACTGTATTAGAATTCATACAAGTAGTACATTCATCAATAAACTTTCTGATATTATTTTTGGATTTAGGCCAATATATCATATATTTACCCGTATCCTCATCACATCCGTATTCACTTATATCATAGCAATCCTGTTGCGCAATTGGCCGGATTATTAACCTATCAGTTATTATTATATCCACAATAATACACCTTCTTTAACAATTTATAAGTAGTAAATCACCCTGTAAGTCTCTTATCTAATCAACTCATATGTTCATAATATTTTTCATACTATAAATAATTTATAAATTCACTTACTGACTATAAATGCTTCATCAATACTGTTAGAGGACACTTTAATTTGCAGTAAATCTTCTCTTTTAGACATGAATGTCAGCAACTGTAGTTTTATATAGAAAAACAAAGCACAAGATGTATTGAATACAACTTGTGCTTTTTGTTTAGGCTTTAACTACGAAGAACAAACCTAAGTACATCATAATACAATTAAATATTAACTTCAATAGCTTTTTGTGAGAATTATGAAAAAAAGTATTTTAAAGGTTTTTAAAAAATTAATTCCTAAGGAATTAAACATACCAAAATCAGATAAACTCTAGAAAACCAGCTTACATTACTTAATTCATTATACTCTCTAACGAAAGCACATTTTCTAAACATATATCATATTATAATTTTATAGTACTATGAAAGGAATATCAATATGTATAATGTTTATGAACCATATCCTTACTTTGTTAACACACCAATGTATAATCTTTATAAACCATATCCATGTCCTTATTACATTAACGTGCCAATGTATACCCCAACTAATGAAATGGAGTATGATTCAAGATTTGATTTTTTACAATCAGCAAATCCCTATGATAATGGTTTAATTCAGTTAAAAGATTATGGAGCAGAACCATTTGTAATTAATATTGATAAAGCTACTAAGCAAAACAATACTTATCGTACTGCTTTATGGACAGGAAGCCATTTACAACTTACCCTGATGAGCATCAATGTTGGGGAAGACATAGGGTTAGAGGTTCATCCCTTTCTTGACCAATTCATACGTATTGAAGAAGGCCAAGGACTTGTTAAAATGGGTGACAGTAAATATAACTTGGATTTTCAAAGAAACGTCTATGATGATTTTGCGTTCATCATACCTGCTGGTAAATGGCATAATCTAATCAATACAGGTGATATACCAATTAAATTATACTCTATTTATGCACCACCTCAGCATCCACATGGTACAGTTCATGAAACTAAAGCAGATGCAGATGCTGCTGAAGAGAACCACGACAACCACTTCCAAAATGGAGTGAATCTAAACACTATTGCTTAAGTGCTGGTAAAAATTTAAACCCTCAGTTTGAAAGCTGTCACGGAGTATCAATCAACCTAGCTAATATTCCTAATGTTGGTGTGCTCAAAGGTTAAATAAAAAAATCTTGTAAAAATAAAATGAGATAACTTAAATACTAAGTTATCTCATTTTATTGTCTGTATTATTTACTAAACCCAGTTGAACCAAATCCACCTTTACCTCTTTCTGTAGAATTTAATTCATCTACCTCTACTATACTAACCTTTAAAACTGGTTTTATTACCATTTGTGCAATTTTCATATTCTTTTCAACTCTAAAATTAATTTTACTATGGTTAATTAAAATTATTCCAATTTCACCTCTATATCCCTCATCAATAGTTCCTGGTGTATTTAGTACTGTTATAGAATTCTTTAAAGCTAGTCCGCTTCTGGGCCTAATTTGAGCTTCTGTATCTTTAGGTAACTCAATTTGAATTCCTGTATGTACAAGTACTGTTTCACCTGGCATAATAATCTTTTCTTCAACTGAAAATAAATCTAAACCTGCATCACCTTCATGAGCATATTGAGGAAGTATAGCCACTTCATTAATTTTCTTTACTTTTAAATTTAACATAAATCAATTCCCCTTTCTTGAATAATCCTCTGATTCTACATAATTAGCAGCATTATTGAATTCACTTAACTTACAATTTAGAAGGTCATTCCATAAATTAAAAATTCCCCCAAACACTCGTCTGAGGGGACATTAAACACACTTTAATTAACTATTAAAAACCTTTAAAGCCTTTGATATCAGCCTATGCCTTAACTATATCAACAATAGTCTCTATATGAGGGGTATGAGGGAACATATCCATCAATATTACCTTATTCACCTTATATCCATTATTGATCATTTCTTTTAAATCAACAACTAAACTTTTAGGATTACAAGAAACATAAACTATGTGCGGTGCATCAAATTTTATTACATAATCTAATGCTGTAGGGTGAACACCCGCTCTTGGAGGATCTAAGATAATGCTATCAGGTTTATCTTGTACATCTTTTATAACTTTAGCTACATCACCTGCTATAAACTCACAATTATCTAATCCATTGATTCTTGCATTTTCATTTGCAGCAGCAACTGCTTCTTCTATTAATTCAATTCCCAAAACTTTTTTAGCTTTAGCTGCAACAATTTGACCTATAGTTCCAGTTCCACAATATAAATCAAACACAACTTTTGATTCTGAATTACCTAAAAAATCTCTAACTATACTATAAAGCTTTTCTGCACCTTTTGAATTAGTTTGAAAAAAAGCAAAAGGGTTGATTTTAAACTTAAGATCTAATATGTTTTCCATAATGTATTCTCTTCCGTATAATAGTTCAGTTTTATCAGCTTGAACTATGTCTGATAATGAGTCATTATATGTATGCATTATTCCGGTAATAACTCCATCACATTTTAATTCCTTAAGCTTATTCGTAATTTCACTAAGATCTAAATCTATCTGAGATGTAGTTACTAAATTAACTAATATTTCACCAGTATTTTTAGCCTTTCGAATCACTAAGTTTCTTAAATAACCCTTACGCTCCATTACATTATAATGTGGCAATTTTAATTCTATAAAATAGTTTAATACTAATTTTAATATCTCTCTAAAATCTACATCAACTATTTTGCAATCATCAACAGTAACTATACTAAAACTTCTTCCTTTTGTATGCATGCCTAAAGTTAATTCTTCGTTTTTTCTAAAATCACCAAAAGTGAATTCCATTTTATTTCTATACTCGAATTGTTCAGGACTCTGCTCTATACCCAAAAATTCATAATCTTTTATTTCTGCATCTTCAAATAATTTTAGAACTTGTTGTTTTTTAAATTCTAATTGCTTTTCATAGGAAAGGAATTGATGGCTGCATCCTCCACAAAATTCAGTGATTTTGCAAAGAGGTTCAACTTTATAGTCTACATCTTCAAGTATTTTCACAAGTTTTGCTTCTACTACAAATTGCTTCTTTCTTGATACTTTAGCAATTACCTTTTGACCTGGTAATGTATTTTTAATCATTACCTTTTCACCCTCATAGTATGCAATTCCCTGTGCTGGAAATTCTAATTCTTCTATATCAAATTCATATTCTTTTCTTTTTTGCATATTTTTTTCACAAACTCCTATCGTTTAGTAATAAATAGTCCTGATGCTTTCTTACCAAGTGTAGCAGACATTTTTCCACTTTCCATAATACTCATGTATAATACCATAACAACCATAAAAGTCACAGATATCATTTCAAATTTTTGAGTTAATGCAAATCCTGATATTCTAAGCACAGCATCTGCTAAAAATACTACTACTGTTGATGTCACACCTATAACTATTAAATCTATAAGGCTAGCCATAAAAGTGTTTAAAAAAGTAGGTCTTGATGCATTATTAGAATTGGATTTAACTGATTGACCGTCTTTACTATTTACCTTGTTTCCTTCTTGTTCTAACATTTTAATTCCCCCAATTATTATATTATTATTTTTGTTAACTTTTATTTTTATAATTCCCCATTATAAAATGCTTATAATTTTTTACTCCACCTATATATAATACGTATTTTTGACGTATAAATCAATAGTTTATTAAGTATCTTGATGTATTTGCCTATTGTTTTTGGTGTTTATTTAATTTAAATTTCATCAATATGACTCTTTAATTTATACTAACAATCATTTATAATATAAGAAAACCTTATTATTTGTTTTAATTTATTGAAAATTAGGAAGGTGTTACATGATTACTAAAATTATTCTCTTATGTATGGCCGGCTTTTTAGCTTCTTTTGTGGATTCCATTGCTGGAGGTGGTGGTTTAATAAGTGTGCCCGCCTTTATGCTTGCAGGTTTACCTCCTCACATGGTGCTTGGAACCAATAAATTCAGTGCTACTGCTGGTTCTTTTACTAGTTCGCTACAATTTATAAAATCAGGGAAGGCTAATTTTAAGTTATTAAAATATCTTATCCCCTTCACCTTTATAGGCTCGATATTAGGTGTTAAAGCAGTTCTACATATAGACCAAAAATTTTTAAATACATTAGTATTAATTCTTATCATGTTCATTGGAATTTATACTCTCTTTTCCAAATCTTTAGGATTAGAAGATAAATTCCAAGGCCTCAATAATAAAAATGTTATTCTTGGAGTAATCCTCGCACTTTTCTTAGGTTTTTATGATGGATTTTTTGGCCCTGGAACTGGTTCATTTTTAGTATTTGGATTTATAAGTATCTTTGGTTTTAACTTTGTAACTTCTTCTGCTAATGCAAGAATTTTAAACTTTGTCAGCAATATTACAGCACTTATCTTATTTGCCCTAAGCGGTAAAATAAATTATATGATAGGATTGCCAGTAGCTATTTCTATGATTATAGGCGCTAAAATGGGTACAATCGTTGCATTAAATAAAGGTTCAAAACTCATAAAACCTATTTTTGTAACAATGTCTTTAGCTGTTGCCTTAAAAATGCTTACAGGCCTTTTTAAATATCTCTAAATATAATCAACTACCATTTTTATTGAATTTTTCTTATTAATGAATAAAAAGTGCGAAGAATAACTAATCGCACTTTTTATTATCTAAATTATTAAGTATGAAATTTCATACTCTTTATTTCTATTTCCCAATATCTTTTCTATAATACATTCCATCAAACTGAACTTTTTTCATATCAGCATAAGCTATTTTCCTTGCTTTTGCGAGTGTTTCACCAAATCCTGTTATTCCTAGAACTCTTCCACCATTTGTCTTTAAAAGACCATCATCACAAATAGCACCTGCTAAATATAATTTACCTTCTAATTTTCCAGATTCACTTATTTCATATCCCGTATTGTATTTTCCAGGATAACCTTTTGATGCAGCAATTAGGCAACAAGAATATCCCTTTTTCCACAACAACTCAAAGTTTTCAAGGTCTCTATCTATCGCACTAATTACAAGTTCCGTAAAATCACTCTTCATTAATGGAAGCACAGCTTGCGTCTCAGGATCTCCAAATCTTACATTGTATTCCAGCGAATATACACCTTTTTTAGTTATCATTATACCGAAAAACATTATGCCCCTATAATCCATTTTTTCCTCTTGAATTCCTTTAAGCGTAGGCAACAATATATTTTTGTAAAATTCATCTAATACTTCTTTAGTACAGTATGGATTTGGTGCTATAGCTCCCATCCCTCCTGTATTAGGTCCAATCCCTCCGTCAAATATTTGTTTATGATCTTTTGAAGATACAAATGGGAGTATAACTTTCCCGTCTGTTATAGAGAGTATAGATGCCTCAACACCTTCTAAAAATTCTTCTATTACAATTTTCTTCCCACTGCCTTTAAATATATCCACTACCATAAAGTCATTTATACTACTTTTAGCCGCGAAAAAATCATTGCAGATAACTACCCCTTTTCCTGCTGCTAGTCCATCGGCCTTAATTACTATAGGGTACTCACAATTTTTAAGATAATCTATAGCTTTATTCTCATCTTCAAATACTTCATACGCAGCTGTTTTTATGCCATATTTTTTCATAAATTCTTTAGAATAGGATTTACTTCCCTCTAGTCTTGCCGCTTTTTCACATGGTCCTAATATTTTAAGTCCCTTTTCATTAAACTTGTCTACTATTCCTTGTACAAGCCATTCCTCTGATCCAACTATTGTAATATCTATCTTGCTTTCAATAGCAAATGATAAAAGCTCATCTATCTGCGTAATATTAATATTCTCACATTTATTTTCTCTATATGTACCACCATTACCAGGCGCACAATAAACCACCTCCACATTGGAGTTTTCTGCAACCTTTGATGCTAAAGCATGTTCACGTCCACCAGAACCAATAATTAATGCCTTCATTATTCCATCTCCTTTATCTCTATAAATTAAAATTGATGGAATAACTAGGTTATCCCATCATGAAGTTATGACTAGTGCTTGAAATGTCTAATTCCTGTAAATACCATAGCAATTTCATTTTTATCACACATCTCTATTGATTGTACATCTTTAATTGAACCACCTGGTTGAATTATAGCCTTTATATTATATTTTGCGGCAAGTTCTACAACATCTCCGAATGGGAAGAATGCATCTGATGCCATAACTGTTGCATCTACTCCTCTTTCTAAAGCATGCTCTGCTGCCCATATTCTATTAACTTGGCCTACTCCGATTCCTTTAGTTGCACCATCTTTAACTACTACAATGGCATTAGATTTAACATATTTAACTACTTTCATAGCGAATATTAGATCTTTCACTTCCGCCTGGGTTGGACTCTTTTTAGTAACTACTTTTATTTCCTCTGCTAATTTATCATCTGAACTTTGTACTAGTATTCCGCCATCAACAGTAACCATATTAATAGTGCCTTCTGATTTGTTTAAACACTTTACAACTCTTAAATTTTTCTTACCTTTTAATACTTCTAATGCATCTTCCTCAAAGTCTGGTGCAATAATTACTTCTAAGAATATCTTTTTAAGCTCGAGAGCAGTTTCTTTATCAACTTTTCTATTAAAAGCAACAATACCCCCAAAAATAGACATTGGATCACATTCATACGCCTTTTTGTAAGTCTCAAGTGTACTACTACCTATCGCCACACCACATGGTGTATTATGTTTTAGAGCGCAACAAGTAATTTCGTCGAAATCACATACTACCTTCCATGCAATATCCATGTCCTTTATATTATTATAAGATAACTCCTTGCCATTTAACTGCTCAAAATTTTTCATTGCTCCATTTCCTGAAGTTTTCACATAATAAGCTGCACTTTGATGAGGATTTTCCCCATATCTTAGATCCATTTGTTTTTTATATGATACAGAAAGATAGTCTGGGTATGCCTTCTCTCCTAGTAAAAAATTACTTATAGCTGCATCATAAGCTGATACTAAATTAAACACTTTACCTGCTAGGTGTTTTCTAGTATCAAAATCTACTTCTTCTTTAGCATCCATTTTTTTTATTATATTTTCATAATCAGAAACATCACTTAATACAATAACATCTTTAAAGTTTTTAGCTGCTGCTCTTAGCATTGTTGGTCCACCAATATCAATGAATTCAACTTTCTCCTCGAAACTTATATCTTCGCAAACTTTATCAAAGAAAGGGTAAAGATTAACTACTACCATATCAATAGGTTTTATTCCTTTAGCTTTAATAGTTGCCATATGCTCTTTATTACCACGAATAGCAAGTATTCCACTATGAATAACTGGATGTAATGTTTTAACTCTTCCATCTAATATCTCTTCAAATCCTGTAACATCAGAAATCTCCACAACTTTTATACCATTTTCTTTTAAATACTTAAATGTTCCACCTGTGGATATAATCTCTACACCATTGTTTTGAAGTGATGTTGCAAGTCCCAAAACATTTTCTTTATCAAACACACTTATAAGTGCTGTTTTAATCATTTAAATTCCACCTTTCATATAACTAGTACTTTTCTTCCTTCAATCCTTATTTTTCCCTCACTTATATATTTAATAGCTTCGGGTAATGCCTTATGCTCCTGTTCTAAAATCCTTAATTGCAGATCTTTCGCTGTATCCGAGCTAAAAACATCTACAACTTTTTGAATTATTATTGGACCAGAATCTGTACCCTCATCTACAAAATGGACAGTACACCCAGAAACTTTAACTCCATATTCTATAGCCTTCTCATGTACTTTCAATCCATACATACCCCCACCACAAAATGATGGGATAAGTGCTGGATGTATATTTATAATTTTGCCCTTAAATGCTGAGAGAAGTTCACCTTGAAGTATAGATAAAAAACCAGCGAGTACTATTAAATCTACTTTTCCATCTAGAATTTTAAATATTTCAGCTGACATACTTTTCCCATACTGCTTTCTGTCTAATATGTATGTTTTTATATTTTTAGCTTTTGCCCTATCTATGCCATATGCATCTTTTTTATCACTAATTACGACCTCTATAGAACAGTTTAAGTACCCACTTTCTATATTATCTATAATAGATTGAAGGTTGCTTCCGCCACCTGATACTAATACGGCTATTTTAAGCAAACTCCTGCACCTCCAGCCTCAACATGCCCAATTTTATATGCTCTATCTCCTAAATCATTAATAGTCTTTATGATTTTTACAACATCTTTATCTTCAACGCATAATACATATCCTATTCCCATATTATATGTGTTAAACATATGCTCCTCGGTTACTCCAAGAGACATTAGATGTTTACAGATGTCTGGAGTATTAAAGCTGTTTTTATCCACTACTGCTGTGAACGCTCCATTAAACATTCTTGGTATATTTTCATAAAAACCGCCACCAGTTATATGTGCCATACCTTTTATGTCAAATTTATCTAAAAGACTTAGTACAGTTTTTACATATATTTTTGTTGGAGTTAAAAGAGTCTTTCCAATCTTATCTCCATTAAAATCTTCATCCAAATTTGGTATTAACTTTCTAACTAATGAATATCCATTACTATGAAGACCTGAGGACTCAATTCCTATAAGCGAATATCCATCTTTGATAGCAGAGCCATCAATAATTTTATGTTTATCAACTATTCCTACAGTAAATCCTGCCATATCATATTCACCGTCTCTATAAAAGCCAGGCATTTCAGCAGTTTCACCGCCTATTAGTGCACAATTAGATTGAATACATCCATCTGACACACCTTTTACAAGCTCCGCCGATACTTTAGAATCTAATTTACCACAAGCAATATAATCTAAAAAGAAAAGAGGTTTTGCACCATGACAAAGGACATCATTAACACACATAGCAACGCAGTCAATACCTACAGTATCATATTTTTTCATTCTAAATGCTATATCAAGTTTTGTTCCAACTCCATCAGTACCCGAAACTAAAATAGGATTTTTATAACCCTCTCCTATTTCGAACATACCAGCGAAACTTCCTAAATGATTTAAAACACCCTTTGTAAATGTTGCCGCTGCATATTCTTGTATTAATTTTACTGATTTGTATCCTTCTTCAATATTGACACCTGCATCTTTATAAGTTATCATAAATATCCCCTACTTTCCTAATTTTTCTTTCTCAGTTTCGTATGGAGCTGATACTGGATATGTACCATTAAAACACCCTAAGCAAAATTCATTATGGCCAAGTGTTTTAAGAAGTCCATCTATACTTAAATATCCAAGGCTATCTGCACCTATCTCTCCTCTTATTTCCTCAACGCTTATATTAGACCCTATTAAATCTTTTCTATAAGGTGTATCTATTCCAAAATAACATGGATATTTTACTACTGGTGAACAAACCCTAAAATGAACTTCTGTTGCCCCAGCTTTTCTTAGAATGTCAACCAATCTTTTACTTGTAGTTCCACGAACTATTGAATCATCTATTAAAATAACTCTTTTACCTTCTACGTTAATTTTTAATGCATTTAATTTTACAGAGACTGCTCTTTCGCGAATTTCTTGAGTTGGGCTTATAAAAGTTCTACCCACATATCTGTTTTTTACAAGACCTATTCCAAAAGGTATCCCAGACATTTTAGAATAACCTATTGCTGATGCCAGTCCTGAATCTGGAACTCCTATAACCATATCTGCATCCACTGGAGACTCTTTAAATAACTGCTCTCCCGCTGCCACTCTTGAAGTGTACACATTTATTCCATCAATTGTGCTGTCTGGTCTTGCAAAATATATATACTCAAAGGAACAAGTTGAATTTTTAGTTTTTTCGGCAAAATTAATAGACGTAAGGCCGGCTTCATCTATAATTACTATTTCACCAGGTTTTACATCTCTTAAGAACTCTGCACCAACTGCATCAAGTGCACAACTTTCTGAAGCTATAACGTAACTATTTTCTATTTTACCAATGCAAAGAGGTCTAATACCATTTTGATCGCGAACACCTATTAACTTATCTTTTGTAAGCATTACTATTCCATAAGAACCTTTAACAGCTTGTATTGCATCAACTACTGCCTTTTCCATGCCTTTTTTTGCACCTCTAGCAATTAAGTTAAGTATTACTTCTGAATCTATTGATGTTTGAAACATATAGCCGCAATCCTCAAGTAACTCGCGGATTACCTCTGCATTTACTAAATTACCATTATGAGCTATTGCTATGTCACCTAGTTTCGATTTACTTAAAAGTGGTTGTGCATTTTTCACTTCACTAGATCCTGTAGTTGAATATCTAACATGTCCAATAGCAGCTATACCTTTCATTTCACTAATCTTTTTCTTATCAAAAACATCGCTTACAAGTCCCATAGCCTTTTCACAAGTAAGGGAAACTCCATCAGAATATACTATTCCGGCACTTTCTTCTCCCCTATGCTGAAGAGCATAAAGCCCATAATAAGTTAACGATGCAACATCTAAGTCTTTATCCGCCGCAAGAATTCCAAAAACACCACATTCATCCTTAAACTTATCTTGATCATTAATAATGACCTCATTTGATTCTATAAATTCACTCAAAGAAATTCCTCCTTATATGTTCATTGCTATTGTTCATCGCTATTGTCCTTTGTAGGCTGTTTTCTATATCTTCATTGCAATTTAATTTTATTTAGTAATTCTACTTAATATTTCTTCATACGCTTCTGTAACATTTCCTAAATCTCTTCTAAATCTATCTTTATCTAGTTTTTCTCCAGTTTCAACATCCCAAAATCTACAAGTATCTGGTGATATCTCATCTGCCAAAATTACTTCATCATTAAATCTTCCAAATTCTAATTTAAAATCTATTAAGTTAATACCTTTTTTAAGGAAAAGTTCTCTTAAAATATCATTTATTTTAAAAGCCATTGTATATATTTCTCCTAATTCTTCAAAAGTAGTAAGATCCATAGCTACTGCATGATAATCATTTATAAGAGGATCACCTAAATCATCATTTTTATAACTTAATTCAATTACAGGTATTTTAAGCTTACTTCCCTCTACTATTCCATATCTTTTTGCCATACTACCAGCTGCAACATTTCTTATAATTACTTCTAGAGGTACTATTTCAACTTTTTTGCATAACTGTTCTCTATCATTTATTTTCTTAATAAAATGAGTTTTTATACCTTTTTTCTCTAATAACTCATATAACATAGTAGTTATACTATTATTTAAGATTCCTTTTTTCTCAATTTGACCTTTTTTAGCGCCATTTCCAGCCGTTGCATCATCCTTGAAATATACTCTTATCTCATCTTTATTGTCTGTACTAAACATTTTTTTAGCTTTTCCCTCATATAATAAAACTGAATCTCCCATTTATAACACTCCTTCATATATTAATTTTTAACCTATATATTTAACCTTTAAAATTCGATTTGCTCTTCATTCTCTGCTATAAATTTTTCTTTCATTTCTTTTCTATATGTAATTAGTTTATCTTTAAGAAGTGAATACTTAAGAGATAAAATTTGTACTGAAAGCATCCCAGCATTATAACTGTTATTGAGACCCACCGTAGCTACAGGAATAGCTTTTGGCATTTGCACAATTGAAAGTAATGAATCTATACCTCCAAGAGCTGCTTTAATTGGCACTCCTATTACTGGTAATATAGTCTGAGAAGCGATTACTCCTGGAAGATGTGCTGCAAGACCTGCTCCTGCGATAATGCATTCTACCCCTCTATCTTCCATTTCCTTTATTACCTGAGTTAATTTTTCTGGTACTCTGTGTGCTGAGAGGATGTGTACTTCATACTCCACTCCAAATTCCTTAAGTGCCATTGCAGCATTCTTCATTATATCTTTATCCGATTTGCTTCCAAATATAATTCCTACTCTCATATATTTGCCTCCTTATTTACATAAAGTATTTAACTGTTATAATTGCAATAAAAAAAGACTACACCACAAAATAATGTTTTTATGGTGTAATCTTGAATTAAGGGCATATACACACCCTTATAACTTCAATTCAAGATTCACCAATAGTGAGAAGTTAACGGCCTCTCGTAGAAACTTCTAAGCCATATTCCTAGAAATATATCGATGAACTAATTATTCGTTTTTTCCTAATTTATGTTTTAATATTAACATCTATTTTCCATTAAGTCAATTCATTAATTATGTTTTTTATATTATCGTTCGTATTTATGCCGATATATGAACAAATAAATGTATTTTTACAATTTATCGTTCGTATTTTATTTGAAGTAGTTTACTCCAGCATCAAATATTTTCTGGTCTTTATCTCCGATAATATTCACTAAAGTATTAACACCAACTCTTTCTGAATGTCCCATTTTACCCAAAATCCTTCCGTCCAAACTTGTAATTCCTTCAATTGCATATCTTGATCCATTAGGATTAAAGTTTATATCGTTATTTGGAATTCCATCAAAGTCTACATATTGAGTAGCTACTTGCCCATTTGCAAATAATTTTTTAATTACATCATCATTTGCTACAAATCTACCTTCTCCATGTGATACTGGAATAGAATGTACATCTCCAACTTTTACATTACTAAGCCAAGGAGACACTGTTGAAATTATTTTAGTTTGCACAACGCAAGATACATGTCTTCCAATTTCATTGTATGTTAATGTTGGGCTATCCTTTGTTATATCAGATATTTTTCCATAAGGGAGAAGTCCAAGCTTTATTAACGCCTGGAATCCGTTGCATATTCCCAGCATCAATCCATCCCTTTTCTCTAATAATTCACTAATGCTTTCACTTATTATAGGATTTCTAAAGAATGTAGCTATAAATTTACCAGAACCATCTGGCTCATCACCAGCACTAAATCCACCTGGAAGCATAACAATTTGAGAATTTTTTATCTTTTGTGCTATAGCTTTTATAGATTCCTCAATATGTTTTGCTGATAGATTGTTTATAACCACAATTTCTACTTCAGCGCCAGCTTTCTCAAAAGCCCTCATAGAATCATATTCACAATTAGTTCCTGGGAACACTGGAATTATGACTTTAGGTTTTGCTACTTTAATAATAGGAGTAGCGTTAAGTTTTATATTTTTAACATCTATATGGTTTTTATTAATTGTATTATCTTTTGAAATAGCAACTTCTTTCATGCTACTTACTTTTGCATTATTTACTTTTGTGTTAAATACACTTTCTAAAGGTTCTTCCCAATTACTCAAAGCTTCTTCTAAACTAATAGTTTCCCCTAAGACTTTAATAACTGGCTCTTTCGTTGTATGCCCAAGTATTTGAATATTTGAACTTTCCTTTGTTAGAACATCAAGAACATCATTTTCTATTTCCATAACTATGCTGCCATAATTTTCTTTGAATATATCTTCTACTTTAACATCATCTGCAAAGGTAAACCCTATATTATTACCAAAACTCATTTTTGATATAACCTCTATAAGTCCACCCATTCCAACTGCGTAACTAGACATTACTTTACCACTACTAATTAATTTTTTTACTAATTTATAATTTGTACGAAGTTTTTCGAAATCAGGTAATCCATCTTCACCTATAGTTGCATAAATTAAAACAACCTTACTATCTCCTTTTTTAAATTCTGGAGATATAACCTTATCTGTATTTACAACATCTACAGCAAAAGACACCAAAGTTGGCGGTACATTCATCTCATTAAAAGTACCTGACATACTATCTTTTCCACCGATTGCAGCTATACTAAATTCTTTTTGAACATGTAGTGCTCCTAAAAGAGCTGAAAATGGTTTACCCCATTTATAAGGTTCTTTTGATAATTTTTGAAAGTATTCCTGGAAGGTTAGTTTAATGTTCTCATAATCACCACCGCTGGCAACTACCTTTGTTACAGAATCAATTACTGCATATGCAGCTCCATGAAAAGGACTCCAAGTCGATAATTTAGGATTGTATCCATAGGCCATTATTGTACCTGTGTTTGTATCTCCGTGAAGAACAGGTAATTTTGCAACCATAGATTGAGTTGGTGTTTTTTGATATTTCCCACCGAATGGCATAAGCACTGTTCCTGCACCAATAGTACTATCAAATCTATCTGATAATCCCTTCTTGCTACAAACATTTAAGTCTGATAATGTAGAATTCCATAAAGCTTTTATTGATTTAGTTTCACTTGAATTTTCTAATTTATTCTTTTTAAAGTAATATTCATCCTCTTTAGGTGTTGCTATTTTTATATTTGCATGCTGCTTAACTCCATTGGTGTCAAGGAAACTTCTACTTACATCAACTATAGTTTTACCCTTCCATACCATTTTAAGCCTATTATCGTTAGTTATTAGAGCCACTTCTACAGCCTCTAAATTCTCTTCTTCTGATAATTTTATAAATATGCTTGCATCCTCTTTCCTAACTACAACAGCCATACGTTCTTGTGATTCCGATATAGCAAGCTCTGTACCATCTAACCCCTCATATTTCTTAGTAACTTTATCCAAATTAATTATAAGTGCATCTGCAAGTTCACCAATAGCTACTGATACTCCACCTGCACCGAAATCATTACATCTTTTTATAAGTCTAGTTACCTTAGGATTTCTAAATAACCTTTGGATTTTTCTTTCTGTAGGGGCATTACCCTTTTGAACTTCTGCTCCCGAATCCAGTAGTGAGCTTTCACTGTGTTGCTTAGATGACCCTGTAGCTCCACCACATCCGTCACGTCCTGTTTTACCTCCAAGAAGTATAACTACGTCAGACGCAAGCGGTTCCTCTCTCACTACGTTACTATAAGGTGTTGCTCCAATAACCGCTCCTACTTCCATTCTTTTAGCTACAAATCCTTCATCATAAACCTCAGAAACAAGTCCTGTAGCAAGTCCTATTTGATTTCCATATGAGCTAAATCCATGAGCAGCTTCAAGTGTAATTTTTCTTTGAGGCAATTTTCCTTTTATAGTATCTGAAATTTTTGTTCTTGGATCACCACTTCCTGTAACACGCATTGCTTGATACACATAACTTCTACCTGATAATGGATCTCTTATTGATCCACCAAGACAAGTTGCCGCGCCACCAAAAGGTTCTATTTCAGTAGGATGATTATGGGTTTCATTTTTAAACATTACAAGCCATTTTTCTTTTTTGTTATCAATATTGGCTTCAACTACTATACTACAAGCATTGATTTCATCTGAAACATCAAGATCCTTTAATTTCCCTTGTTTTCTTAAATCCTTCATACCAATAACAGCCATATCCATTAATGTTACGTCTCTAGTTGTTTTGCCATATACAAAGTCTCTAGTACCTAAGTACTCTGTGTAAGCCATCTTAATTGGTTTAGAATATTTTCCTTCTTCTATGCACACATCATCAATTACAGTATTAAAAGTTGTATGCCTACAATGATCTGACCAATATGTATCAATAACTTTTATCTCTGTTATAGTTGGATTTCTCTTCTCAGTTTCTCTAAAATAATCACTACAATATTTCAAATCCTCAAAACTCATAGCAAGCCCATTACTTTTTAAGAACTCTGCAAGCTTTCCATCAGTCATATTAGTAAAAGATTCTACTGTTTTTACCTGCTCTGGCTCATTAAAACTTTGCTCTAAATCTTTTGGTTTCTCTAAACTCGCTTCTCTAGAGTCTACAGCATTTATGCAATATTCTTTAATCTTATCTAATTCACCGATGCTAACATTTCCTTTTAATAATATCAATCTTGCTGTTTTAACTATATGTTCATCTTCTCTTGTTAAAATCTGAATACATTGAGATGCTGAATCTGCTCTCTGATCATATTGTCCTGGCAAAAATTCAATAGCAAATATTGTATTGTAATCCTTCATATCTAGTTCTTCATCATAAACATCATCCACTGTAGGTTCTGAAAATACAGTATTTTTTGACAATAGATACTGATTCTGTGTTATTCCTGTAATATCATATCTATTAACTAATCTAAGCCCCTTAAGACCTGTTATACCTAAATTTATTTTTATATCACTTAGTATTTTTCCACCTTCAATATCATAGTTCGTTTTTTTCTCAACATATAACCTATATATCTTATTTTTCATGATTAATACCTCCAAAAATTAAATTTATACGAATATTAAACATTATTTATCTTTTATAATTCGTTATAGTAAGATTATAATATACTTTGACCAATTATAAAAGGTCATTTTGCAATAAATTTTTTTTAATTTTTCCACGTAAAAAAAAACTCACCCTAAGGTGAGTACTTTTTTATATTTAGTGCGACTAAGTCTATAAGCCGAGTCCTGTATTAGACAATCATCTATCTAGGCCTACTGTTACCAATAAGCTCAAGCGATACACCCGAGAACGAGACGGGCCGCCCCAAAATGTTCTCCTATTCGATCTTGCTCCAAGTGGGGTTTACATAGCCGCAAAGTCGCCAGTGCGCTGGTGAGCTCTTACCTCGCCTTTCCATCCTTGCTAGTATATTCTAAAATTTTAGTAAACTAAACTTTTAGAATACCTTTAGCGGTATCTCTCTGTTGCACTTTCCTTAAAGTCGCCTTCACTGGGGGTTACCCAGCACCCTGCCCTGTGGAGCTCGGACTTTCCTCTTCTAAAGTATTGCAAGCAATACAGTAGCAGCGATTGTCTGGCTTACTCGCAAAACTATAATATCATATTATTAAAACAAAAGCAATCACTATTTGATTTTATATGGATCAAAAGTGCACTTAGAAATTATAACTTCATTGTCATATCCATCTTCTATTAGTCGTTTTTTGAACTTTTCCACAAATACTTTAAACGGTATCCACTCCGTTTTAAAATGACCAGCATCGATTAAAGCAATATTTTGTTCTAATAAATCACAAGCACCATGGTATTTAGTGTCTCCTGTAATAATACAATCTGCTCCAAGCTTTATACTCTCCCCAAAAAAATCTTCTCCACTGCCATTTATAATGGCTATAGTATTTACTAATTTATCATCCTTACCTACAACTCTTATAAATTCTGCTTTAAGTGTCCTTTTAACATTTTCGCATAACGATTCAAAACGGATAGGTTCATCTAAAATTACTAATCTACCAATTCCTGCATCAGTTTTACCTGAATCATTTGTTTCTGACATCTCTATTATTTTATATTTACTAAAGCCTAAGATTTCAGTAACAATATCATTCAAACCGCCTTTAACAGAATCAAGATTTGTATGACTAGAGTACACATTTATACCATTCTTAATCAGCTCAATAACTTTTTTTCCTACTAAGGTATCTGTAGTAATAGTTTTAGGTTTAACAAAAAGAAGAGGATGATGCGTCAATATAAAATTACACCCTTTATTTTTTGCTTCACGTATTACATCCATTGTGCAATCTAATGCGACTAAAATTTTTGTAACATTTTCCGCGCTCTCTCCAACCATAAGTCCTACATTATCATAACTCTCTTTTAAAATAGAGGGTGCGTACTCTTCCATAATATTTTCTACGTCTTTTACTTTTAAAAGCATTCTAAAAACTCCTTAAGTTTCCGTATAACATAATAAAGCTGCTCTTTCCTAGTGTTTGATAAAACGGTATTCTCGTTTAAACCATCGTATACTTTTGAGTATTTATGTAATTTGTATTCTATAAACTCTTTCATCACTAAATGTTTTTTGTCTAATAATATTTTACTTATTTCATAATATATATTGTCTAACACTTTAGGTTTAGAATCATATCTAACCTTAATTATTTCATAAAACTTACCATCATCATAACAAATTTCTTCATCAATAAATTCATATCCAGTTTTATATAAATATTCCCTAAGCACTTCAGCATTTTGAACTGGTTGAAGTACCATGTATTTTAATTTTTTAACAATACCCAAATCAGTTTCTAATATATCTCTTATTAAATTGCCACCCATTCCTGCAATAATAGCTACCTGAACTTCACCTTCTTTAACTGTAGACAGTCCACTTCCTAACCTACAGCTAATTACATTAGTTGCATTATTACGAGTTATATTTTTTTTAGCCTTTTCAACAGGCCCTCTATTTATATCAGATGCAATAGCCTTTTTTGTTATACCCTTTTGCACTAAATAAATAGGAACATATCCATGATCCGTACCAACATCAATAACACTATCACATTTTTTAATCATACTTACAATACATTTTAATCTTATACTAAGCTCCATAATTTTCATCCTTATCTAAAGTTAATTAATATTTTAAACTGCATAATTAAAAATATAAGCGCCACAACTAGTGACAAATAAATATATTTATATGCTGATTTTCTATCATATTTCGCGCAAAAATAACTTGCATAATACATACAAAAAAGCAAAGCCATATTTAATACTCCATAAAGCATCTGAGTAAATGCAAATTGCTTACCTGTACCCATTTTTATTGGCTTAAATTTTGCATCAAAATTTAATGGCATAATATCAGGTATCGCATTTTTCAAATGTAATATAAGTGGATTTAAAGTTAATATTAGTATTATAATACTAACTATCATTAATGGCACAATAAAATATTTGTCTTTATGAAGATTATAGCTATTATTCACATTATACTTCCACTCAGCAACAGGTATCTCGTGATAGATTAAATCTTCCTCAAATTTTTTAAAGTTAAGTGGTGAAACTGCATAATTCATATGTTTAGTTTTTATATAAACAACATTCTTATTATCAGTGACAAACATTCTAGACATTCCAATTTTATCAATTACAAATCTACCCATTACAAAACCGCTAGCGGCTATACCATTAAGCTTTACGCCTTTAATTTTACCAGTAGTCATAGAATATCCTTCAATCTCATTTAGTGGAATTATCACCCTTTTTAAGGACCAAATAGCATAAATTTTAAGTTTTTCCTCATCAATAGAACATTTAACTGAGGCGAACAGCAATATATAATATACTTGATATATATTACAAGCGACTAATAAAAGTTTTAATAGATTAGCTACAATGTATGAGTTAGTAAATTTAAGAAATATTAAAATTAATATATTATATAATGCAATAGTCAGTAGCATAAGCACTAACCCGTACCCTCGTTTCGATTCATAACTCTCCATTTAATCACCTTCTAAAATGTATTATATCATATATAAATCTACCTTGTAAATGCATTTACATATTTTTACATGACAATGAAAAAAAACACCTTAAAAAGGTGTTTTTTTATGCTTAATATGTTCTAATCTAAATAATCTTTTAATTTTTTACTTCTGCTTGGGTGTCTTAATTTACGTAGTGCTTTTGCTTCAATTTGTCTTATTCTCTCTCTAGTTACATTAAACTCTTTTCCAACTTCCTCAAGAGTTCTTGCACGTCCATCATCTAACCCAAATCTTAATCTTAAAACTTTTTCTTCTCTAGGAGTAAGCGTATCTAGAACATTAATTAATTGCTCTTTTAGCATTGTAAATGCAGCCGCTTCCGCTGGTGCTAACGCATCATCATCCGGAATAAAATCACCTAAATGACTATCTTCTTCTTCACCAATAGGGGTCTCAAGAGACACTGGTTCTTGTGCAATTTTCATTATTTCACGAACTTTTCCAACTGGCATTTCCATTTTTTCAGCAACTTCATCTGGCTGAGGTTCGCGTCCAAGTTCCTGTAACAATTGTCTTGAAACTCTAATAAGTTTATTTATAGTTTCAACCATATGAACTGGTATTCTTATAGTTCTTGCTTGATCGGCTATCGCTCTTGTAATCGCCTGCCTAATCCACCATGTAGCATAAGTACTAAATTTAAAGCCTTTTCTATAATCATATTTTTCTACAGCTTTTATTAGTCCTAAATTACCTTCCTGAATAAGATCTAAGAACAACATTCCACGTCCAACGTATCTCTTAGCTATACTTACTACCAATCTTAAATTAGCCTCTGCAAGTTTTTTCTTAGCAGCAAGATCTCCTTCTTCGTTTCTTTTAGCAAGATCAATTTCCTCAGCCGATGATAATAATGCAACCTTGCCGATTTCTTTTAAATACATTCTAACTGGGTCATCTATAGATATACCTTCTGGTATGCTAACATCAAGTTCTTCAGTTTCAGGTTCTGCTTCTGCTTGAGCACCTGTAGCAGGTGCAGCTTTTGCATGCATATCCCCAACAACCTCAATCTCCATTGATTCTAAAACTTCATATACTTTCTCTATTTGTTCTGGTGACAATTCTATTTCATAAAGTTCATCCATTACTTCTTTATAAGTTAAGGATCCTTTTTTCTTGCCTTTTTCAATAAGTTTTTTAACAATAGTCATTTTTGAGCTTTTATCCTTCATCATATAACCTCCTTTCTAAATACTATAATTGTTTTAGATTCTTTTGTAATTCTATGAGTTCTTGAGCAAGTTTTATAGATTCTTCGAGCAAACCTTTTGATTCGTACTGTTTGATTTTATTCATAATTTCTTTTTTCGACTCCTCTAACTTGAATTTTTTCAGTTGTTTTATGCAGTCATTTATTAGTTTTTTATGATCCTCTTCATTTCCAGAGAATTTAATTTCCATAATATTAATCCATTCCTTTGTGCATTCTGTATCTTTCTCACACATAGGTTCTATATTTTTTATTTTTTCACCTATTATTAAGTTTTTATATTTAACAATTAGCTCATATATACTTTTATGGCTTTGAATTACTAATTGGTTTACAGACATGTTTTCTGTAATATAGTTACAATTTTCTTCATTTATAAACATAAACTTTAATAAAGTTCTTTCAGCCTTAATATAAGCTGGCTCTAAATATAATTTTTGTCCAAAATCCTGTTGTATATTCATTTTTTTCATTTTATTAGAACTTTTATTGAGTTCTTTGCTTAATAAGTCATATATTGCCTGTTCTTTGATACCCGTATCCTCAGAAACCTTTTTTATATAAACATCTTTTTCAACAGGATCAAGTTCTGCAATAATTTCAGTAACTTTTTTTACATACTGTATTATCATTTCACTATTTGAAAAATTTATTCCGTCTCCTGCTCTTTTAAGTCTATAATCTATTAAAGGAAGAGCATCATCTATTAATTTTTGAAAAGCCTGCTTCCCACTATTTTTTATATATTCATCAGGATCTTTACCACTAGGAACTATAAGAACTCTTAAATCAAAACCTTCACTTCTTAATATCTCAAGTCCCTTTATAGTTGCAGCCTGACCTGCAAAATCAGCGTCAAAAGAAATAATAACTTTATCTACATGTCTTTTTAATAACTTTGCTTGATTAATAGTTAGTGCAGTACCAAGCGACGCAACTACATTTGAAAAACCATATTGATGAAGTGAAATGCAATCCATATATCCTTCTACTATTATTATTGTTCGAGATCTGTTATTTTTAATTACAAAATTTAATCCATAAAGATTTAATCCTTTATGAAATAAGGGAGTTTCCGGTGAATTTAGATATTTAGGTTTAGAATCATCTAAAACTCTTCCACCAAATCCAATCACTTTCCCCATATAATCAAACACAGGGAACATTATCCTATTTCTAAATCTATCATAATAAGACCCCTTAGGACTTTTAATAATTAATCCTATATTAAGTAAATCTAGTTCTGAGTAGCCTTTCTTTTTTAAATATAATAACAATCCATCCCATTTATCAAAAGAAAAACCTAATCCAAATTTTTTCATAGTAGCCTCTGTAATACCTCTGTTAAGGAAATATAATTCAGCTTTCTTATCCTTTCTTAAGTTTTCATAAAAATACCTGGCCGTTTCCACATTAATATTGTACATTTTTTTATACATGTCACGTTGTACATTATTTTCTCCATTATCTACTTCTATATTAATGTTAGCCCTTTGAGCAAGTATCCTTGCAGCTTCTGGAAAAGTTACGTTTCTATCCTTCATAACATAACTAATTACATTTCCAGCTTCTCCACATCCAAAACATTTATAAATTTGTTTTTCCGTAGACACTGTAAATGATGGACTCTTCTCATTATGAAAAGGACAAAGGCCAGTATAATTTTTTCCTGTCTTTTTAAGTTTTACTCTTTCAGATATTACATCCACAATATCATTTTGTTCCTTTATCTTTAAGATGACATCTTCAGCAATCAATATATTATTACCACCTTACCTATATAAGTTCACAATATGTTCTTATTCGACAAAAAAGCATGCTATCCTTCTTTAATTTTACTTTTTTTAAAAATAATTATGTCTGCTTATAATATATTCTTGATAAAATAGAAATTTCCTGCATTTTTTTAAATTTATTTTTTATTTATAATTTTTATACTATAATTTTTAGAAGTGTTAGCCTCTATTATTGTGTTTAATAAATAATAAGTTTAGGTACATATATATTATTAAAGAGCATTAAGCAATAGTCATCACTCATACCTGAAATGTAATCTGCTACCCCTATATACAGCCCCTCATCCTCAACTATACCCTTATAGAACTCTGGCATAGCAGATGGATTCTTATAGTAGTATTCAAAAACATTTGTCACCACAAATTGTGCCTTTTTCCTTTCTTCCTTTAATATTTCACCTTTATATATATTCTCAAACATAAAATTTCTTAAATAACCTAATGCATTTCCAACTTCCTCGGTAAGTGATACCCCTATAACTCCTGTATCTAAATTATTTATGGTATTATAAATACAATCTTTTACTAAAGTATCTATTCGGTTACCATGGTTCGTGCCTAATACTTTTGTAGCTCCTATTGGTAGCATTTCTTCTGTTAATAGATTGGCCCTTATAGAATCATCTATATCGTGGTTTACATATGCAATCTTATCGCTATACCTAACAACTTGCCCCTCAAGAGTTGCAGCCTCACCAAATTTTTTCAAAAGTCCACTATGATTAAGAATTCCATCTAATACTTCTACGCTTAAATTAAGTCCAACACCTGCTTTTTCTATTTTTGTGAGTACCCTGATACTATTTTCATTATGCCTGAATCCCTTTGGCAAAATATCATTAAGCACTGCTTCACCATTATGTGCAAAAGGAACATGGCCTATATCATGCCCTAAAGCTATAGCTTCTATTAAATCTTCATTTAACCCAATACCACGCCCTATAGTTCTAGCTATCTGTGCAACTTCTAATGTATGCGTTAACCTTGTTCTATAGTGATCACTACTTGTCTTTATGTATACTTGAGTTTTATGCTTTAGTCTTCTAAATGATTTACTGTGTATTATCCTATCTCTGTCAACCATATAACAAGTTCTTAGATCATCCTTCTCCTGCATTTTTTCGCGTCCCTTTGAATTTATGGATAACGCGCCATATTGTATAATTGTACTACTTTCATTAGTTTCTATTTTACTTCGAATATTCATAGATTTCCTCCTAAATTTAAAAATATCTCTTAAGCTATTTATTTTATTTCTTATTTAGGTTTCTTAAAATACGTCTTGCTAGTTTAATTATAAATTTAAAATCATATTAGTTAGTATTCTACAAATTAAATTAATTTCCCTTTTTTTACGTTAAACGTATATTATTTATATTTTATTAATATTCTAATAATGTAATAATTTTTAGGAGTGTTAAGATGCCATCTACGGCTAAAAACTTTAATAACATAAATTTGTTATCAGAAGAAAATGTAAAAAAGAACATTCTACCTCAATATGACTTAGCTAACGCTGATATATCACAAATTAAATTTAAAGATACTGATAAACAAAGAGCTGTATATAAAGTGCAATACTTTGACGAATGTTATTGTCTTAAAAAGGTTTATTACTCTATTAAAGATTTATTATTTGTGTACTCAGCAATAGAATGGTTATATAGAAACAATATTCATGTACCCCGAATCCTGAAAACAAAAAACAATAGTAGATTCGTAAATTACAACAACATGTTATTTATACTCACACCCTGGATTAATGGCATAAAATGTGATTACGATAATATCGATCATATATTAGTATGCAGTACGAATCTAGCAAATATGCACAAAGTAAGTATTAACTTTAAACCTATATGTGGTAGTTCCTTAAAAGAAGACTACAGCCCTTTAGGACCTTCCATCTATAAACACTACGAAAGCCTTCTTAATTTTTCTAATTTAGCTTATAAATACGATGACGCCTTTTCAAAATTATATCTTAAATATTTTGAAACAAGTAGTAACCTCGCTAAGTGTTCTTCAAACATTGCTTATAGCTTAAATCTTAATAATCTTACAAGATCATTGTGTCACCTTGACTATGTTAATAAAAATATTATTTTTGACAATAATAATGAAATATGGGTAATTGATTTTGATAAGTGCAGGAATGACTACTGCGCCCACGACATCTCATATTCATTAAGAAGACTGCTTAAAAGAGACAGTACAAAATGGGATTTAGAACTAGCCATAAGTTTTCTAGATTTATATGATAAGATTCTACCTTTAACCTTGGATGATTATAAATATATTCTTGTTTATTTAGCTTTTCCACAAAGATATTGGAAAATATCAAGAGATTATTATGGTAACATTAATAAGTGTAATAAAAAAGCCTTTTTAAATTTATTAAATAATGCAACTGATAAAAATGACTATCAATTAGATTTTGTACAAAAGTTTAAATTCTATATTGAAAATAAATTTAATATGACACATAAACTATAATTAATTCATCTCCTTGGTCGCGTAAGTATTCTCTTTTGTGATATTTTTCAAGTTATAATAACACCGTTAATAAATTTATTAACGGTGTTATTATAATTAAAAAGTTATTTTAAGATTTACTTATTTATTTTCCCACAAAATCCACTGCAATTAATCTTAAAACTCGGCACACTATATATTCTCTTTACATCAGTATTCCCACATTCACATTTAATCTGAGCTTCCTCATTCATACCCTTTTCAATGATGAATTCATTATTACATTTATTGCATTTATATGTATATGTCAAATTGTTCACCTCTATTTGCTGTTTTATTATATTCTCATATCCATCTACTATATTTAATAATAGGTCATATCACTTATTATAACAAGCTTAATAACAACTTTATAATATTAAAATAGGGCATTATACTTAAAATCAATAATGAAATTAAGTACAACACCCTATTCTTTTTATACTATTTTTTTCTTGGGTTATTTATTTCAGCTTGAGCAGCTGCAAGTCTTGCAACTGGAACTCTAAATGGTGAACATGATACATAATTAAGTCCAACATTGTGACAGAATTCAACTGACGATGGGTCTCCACCATGTTCGCCACATATTCCAAGCTTTATATTAGGCCTAACCTGACGTCCAAGGTCAGCTGCCATTTTAATAAGTTTACCTACACCTACCTGATCTAATTTTTGGAATGGATCAAATTCATAAACTTTCTTTTCATAATAATGCTTTAAGAAGTTTGCAGCATCATCTCTTGAAAATCCAAAAGTCATTTGTGTTAAATCATTTGTTCCAAACGAAAAGAACTCTGCTTCTTTTGCTATTAAATCTGCTGTAAGTGCTGCTCTTGGTATTTCAATCATTGTACCAACCATGTATTTTAAATCACTGCCAGACTCTGCTATGATTTTATCAGCTATTTTTACTACTATATCTTTAACATATTTTAGTTCCCTAACTTCTCCAATTAAAGGAATCATTATTTCTGGAACAATATTATATCCTTTTCTATTTTTAACATCTATAGCAGCTTCAATAACTGCCCTAGTTTGCATTTCTGCTATTTCTGGATATGATACTGCAAGTCTACATCCTCTATGTCCCATCATTGGATTAACTTCATGTAATGATTCAACTGTAGCCTTTAACTCCTTAAAAGTTATTCCCATATCTTTTGCTAATTTTTTTATATCTTCATCAGCATGTGGCAAAAATTCATGTAGCGGTGGATCTAAAAATCTGATTGTAGTTGGTTTTTCTTTAAGTTCTTCATATATTCCTACAAAGTCACCTCTTTGAATTGGTAGTAATTTATCTAGTGCTACTCTTCTTGCATCTTCATCTTTAGCGACAATCATTTCTCTTATAAGCATTATTCTATCAGAGTCAAAAAACATATGTTCTGTTCTACATAAGCCTATGCCTTCAGCTCCATATTTAACCGCTTGAGCTGCATCTTTTGGAGTATCAGCATTAGCTCTAACTTTAAGACTTCTTACTTCATCAGCCCAGCCCATAAATATTTCAAAGTATCCATTTATCTCAGGCTCAACTGTTTTAATTACTCCAGCATATACATTTCCTGTACTTCCATCCATTGAAATAAAATCACCTTCATGATATACCATTTCTCTAATTTGGAAACTCTTAGATTCTTCGTTAACTTTTAAATCAGAACAACCAGCCACGCAACACGTCCCCATTCCTCTCGCAACAACCGCAGCATGAGACGTCATCCCTCCTCTTACTGTCAATATACCTTCTGCAGCAACCATGCCTTCAATGTCCTCTGGTGAGGTCTCAAGCCTTACAAGAATAACCGCTTCTCCAGCCTCATGTCTGATTTTTGCCTCATCTGCAGTAAAGTAAACTTTTCCACATGCAGCTCCAGGAGATGCTGGTAATCCTTTAGCTATTATCGTAGCTTCTTTTAATGCAACTAGATCAAAATTAGGATGAAGTAATGTATCTAATTGTTTTGGATCAACCTTCATTAAAGCTTCCCTCTTTGTGAGCATTCCTTCTTCAACAAGTTCTACTGCAATTTTGAGTGCTGCTTGCGCAGTTCTCTTTCCACTTCTTGTTTGCAAAAAGAATAACTTTTTATCTTCAATTGTAAACTCCATATCTTGCATATCTTTATTATGTTTCTCAAGAGTATTAACAATATTCATAAACTCGCTATATACTTTTGGCATATCTTTTTCAAGTTGTGAAATATCTTGTGGCGTTCTTATTCCTGCAACAACATCTTCACCTTGAGCATTCATTAAGTATTCCGCAAAGATTCCTTTTTCTCCAGTAGATGGGTTTCTTGAGAAAGCAACACCAGTTCCTGATGTTTCACCTTTATTACCAAACACCATTTCTTGAACGCTTACAGCTGTTCCCCAGTCTCCCGGAATATCATTTAGTCTTCTATATACATTAGCGCGAGGATTGTCCCATGATCTAAATACTGCGGATATAGCCTCTATTAATTGTATCTTTGGATCACTTGGGAATTCTACACCTTTAGTTTCTTTATAAAATTCTTTGAATTGTACTACTAGTTTTTTAAGATCACTCGCATCTAATTCTGTATCGAATTTTACACCTTTTTCTTCCTTTATCTTATCCATCATATTTTCAAAATTTCTTTTTTCAACGTCCATAACAACATCAGCAAACATTTGTATAAATCTTCTGTAAGAATCATAAGCGAATCTTGGATTATTTGTAAGTCTTGCCATAACTTCTACTGTTTTATCATTTAACCCCAGGTTTAAAATTGTATCCATCATACCAGGCATTGATGCTCTTGCTCCGGATCTAACTGATACAAGTAATGGATTTTCTAGACTTCCAAACTTCTTACCGGTAAGGTTTTCTAGTTCAGTCATTTTAACATAAATTTCACTAACAATTTCAGGTGTTATTACTTGACCATCTTCATAGTATTTATTACAAGCTTCAGTAGTAACGGTGAATCCCTTTGGAACTGGAATTCCAAGACTCGTCATATCTGCAAGATTTGCACCTTTTCCACCTAGAAGATTTTTCATTGAAATATTACCCTCACTAAAATGGTATACGTACTTTTTCTTTTCCATTTGCACACAACTCCTTCGATTATAATTAATATATGATAATGGTTATAAGAATATCCCATTAACAACAATAAGCACCCTTGAAATTCATTACAATTTTATAAAATGGTATATATTTGAATCAAAACGTTTGCATCAATTAATAATATTCTAAGATTTCACATACCATTTGTAACATTATACCACGTTTCCTAATTGAATGTAGGCCTTTTTAATCACTTTTTTTCGTCATGTTTATTGCATTTTTTACATTTATAAAGCCAGCAACTAATAGCTGCTGGCTTTATAAATGCAAAAGATTACTTCGATTCTATTTAAAAACATTAAACTAAAAAAAACAAAATCATTATCTTGTTATTCATCTTCTTTAATATTTTCATTTTCTATATCTTCTTTTTTATCTTCTTCTTTATCTTTTTCTTCAAACTTTACAGTATATTGGTATACATTGTCAGTGTTAGTATCTTTATTGTCTTTATTACCTTTGCTAAAACTGTCTTTTGTCTCATTGTATTTTTCTTTTACATCCTCACCCATATCACTCATCTTGTTTACTACATCATCAACTGTATTTTTAATTATAGTATTAATTATTTCCACGCTACCATCTGCTTTAGTTATCTCTATAGTAACATTTGTTACTACTGCTGCAAATATGCCTATACCAAATAGATAAGGTATACATAACCCAACTATACCTACTGCAATGCCTGCATTAACAGGGATATCTATAACAACTTTATCATCCCTTTTAATTTTTATCCGTGTTACATTACCTTTTCTGGCTATCTCTTTTATCCATGATAAAAACTCATCCTTAGTAGTATACATTTCATCCATATTAAATTTAGCTGATTTTTTCTCTTTTGCTTCGATATAAATCAAAGCATCAACTACGTTAGCATCACATTCCTCTAGCGCTTCTTTAGCATCAGTATATGAAACCCCTGTACGTTCCTTAACAATATCAATCTTTTCAAGTGTAATTTCTTCCATTAAAATCATCCTCCTTAAAATTTATCTAAGTAATCAAACATTTCTAAGCTCTTTGGCTTTCTTGTATAATTTTGAGAAATAATAAGCGATAAAATTTTATATAATTCAAGCTTTGATGTTTTAGATACAATAATTCTATTAATTTTATCCATACCAAAGTTATTTAAGAATTTCAATGTATTATATGTAGGATTTGATATATATATACTATTTAACTTTTCACACTCACTGCAAATTGGACCATAAGATATTAAATCTATATAATTCGAGATAGTTATTTTTTTTCTACACCTTACGCACTTATCAAAATTTAATTCATATCCTGTTGCTTTTAAGATTCTTATTTCAAAAGCCCTTGCCAGAATTTCTATATCCATAACATCATTTTTAATAAAATAAAAAGCAGTAACTAAGTCTTTAAACAAGTCTTTATGAATCTCATCATTTTCAAGTGTTATATCAATTAATTCATTAAAATATGAGGCATACGTAATTGTATCCAAATCCCTTAGTAATTGCTGAAAAGAATCTATAATTGTAACTTCATTTATTGTATATAAATTTCTTCCTTTAAAAAGCACAAATTCGCCATAGCAGCAAGGTAAAGTGGATGATACATACCTACTTTTACTTTTCCTCGCGCCCTTTGCTATAGCTGTTATTTTACCAAAATCTTCAGTAAATAACCAGACTAACTTATCATTTTCCTTAAACTCTTGTGTTTTAATGACAATAGCTCTAGTTTTTAAAATTCCCAGAAGATCATCCCCTATTTATATCCAAGTTCCTTCAAAATACTTGAAGTATCTCTCCATTCTTTCTTTACCTTAACCCATAATCTCAAATGTATGTTTTCTCCTAATAATTTCATTATATCTTGTCTTGCATAAGTAGAAATTTTCTTTAATGTTTTTCCACCTTTTCCGATTATTATACCCTTATGAGAATCTTTTTCACAAAATAAGTTAACTTCTATATTGTATATTTCTTTTTTGTCTCTTTTCATAGAAATAATTTCTACTGCTATTCCATGAGGCACTTCCTGTGATAATAATTTTAGAGCCTTTTCCCTTATGATTTCAGTAATAATAAATCTTTCTTGTTGATCTGTAATCATATCTTCTGGATAATATAAAGGACCCTCTGGAATATTTTCCTCTACAAGTTTTGTAACTATGTCAATATTTTTCCCTTTTATTGCAGCTATTGGTATTATTTCTTTAAAGTTAAAATACTCAGAATAGCCTTGAACTGTTTTAGCCACTCTCTCTTGAGTGTTCTCATCTATCTTATTAACTAATAAGAATACTGGGATTTTAGTGTCTTTAAACTGTTCAAGAATATGCTTATCACCCATCTCAATTTCATCACCAGGTGTTGTTATAAATAATATAACATCTACTTCATTCGCAGATTGTTTAGCTACCTTAACCATATATTCTCCTAGTTTATGTCTAGGTTTATGCATTCCTGGAGTATCTACAAATATTATTTGAGATTCCTTAGTTGTTAAAATAGTTTGGATATTATTTCTTGTAGTTTGGGGTCTACTAGACACAATTGATAATTTCTCCCCCATTATATAATTTATTAATGTAGATTTCCCTACATTAGGTCTTCCAATAATTGTTACGAATCCTGATTTAAACATATATCCTCCTTCTTTTTATCTTAAGTAAATAGTTTCTATTTCTATCTTACTTTAATAAATTTTCTTTTATAAAAACACCTGACCTTATAATATATCATCAATTTTTTTATTAATATAATTTGAATATCCTTCACCTAAAAATCATGTATACCAATTATATCACTAAATATTAGTATTTCAATATTATTATAATTATATTTAGAGCGCTTGTCATTATCAATAAATAAATTTATCATCCTAACATTTTAAATAGTAATAATGTTAATAATGTACCAAATATACCGCCAAACACAACTTCTAAGATAGAATGAATTTCTGAATCAACCCTACTTTGTGCAACAATTACAGCTATAAAATAGGATAATACCATAATTAAGGGTTCGCTAGTTAATAATGTTATAGCTGTTGCAACTGCAAATGCTATAGTACTATGTCCACTCGGCATCCCACCCCTAAGTGGAGTTCCCTCTCCATATATTGCCTTAACTACAACAGTCGCAATACATACTATAACTAGTATAAAAAAGATCATGTGAGGGTCAGATTTTTTTATTTTGAGCATCACGCTCTTATTAAATGGAGTGACTCTATCCCAAAATATTATATATCCTACTAAGACTGAATTTATAGCAGTTACAAGTACTGCGCCAGCCGCCACATTTTTAGCAATTTTAGCTAGTGGATGATAGAAATTTGTTGTGGCATCTATTGCACATTCTACTGCGGTATTTATCATTTCAGCCACTATTACTAGTGTTATGGTTATAGTAATAATTAAAAGTTCTATTTTTGAAAGATCATAAAAAAACGTGGCAGTAAGTACTAATATAGTAGTTAACATATGTATCTTCATATTTCTTTGTGTACGAATTGAATATATAATTCCCTCAATAGCGTAATTAAAACTATCAACTAATTTCTTTACTTTCATACTTGACCACCTTTAATAATATTCTCTGCAGTAAGGCACATTAACATAACCCCGCTGCATTTTATCTAGTTAAACTAAAATTCTTTAATATTTCCTCTTCTCTCTTTCTCATAATGTTTTTTTGATCCTCTTCCATATGGTCATATCCAAGCAAATGCAGAATTGAGTGAACTGTAAGATAAGCACATTCGCGAATGAATGAATGTCCAAATTCATCACTTTGCTGCTTTGCCCTCTCAAGGGACAACGCAACATCTCCAATTACTAACTTTTCATCATATAAATCACTTTGGTCAAATTTATAGTTTATATACACCTCTTTAAAAACCTTGTTTTCTGGATAATTTAACATTGGAAAAGATAACACATCTGTAATTTTATCTATTCCCCGATACTTTTTATTTATTTCCTTAATTTCTTCATTATCTATAAATATAACACTAACTTCATTATCTATAGAAAGTTTTTCCTCGCATAGTGTATACTCAATAACATCCTTTATTACGGTTTTAAGTTCCTTTGTAACTTCAATCTTATTTTGCCTATTATCAATTAAAATCATACTTGTTTTTGCTCCTTTACCTGCTTTCTATTCTCGCAAGACTTATCCTTTTCCCATTTATCTAGTGGATATTCTATTCTCTCATGATATATCCCTGAAAGCACTTTTAAAAATGATTTTCTTATCTTTTCTAAATCTTTTAAAGTTAAATCACAATTATCTAATTGTCCATCATTAAGCCTAGCTTTTATTAAATTATTAACCATTTCCTCTATTTTACCTTTAGTAGAATTTTGAATTGATCTTACGGCTGCTTCAACTGCATCTGCAAGCATTATAATTGCTGCTTCTTTACTCTCGGGATTAGGCCCATTGTATCTAAAATCTTCTTCCTTAATTTCATCTGGATTTTCACTAGAATTTTTCATAGTTACATAAAAATACTTAACTAAAGTTGTACCATGATGTTGCACTATCACATCTTGAATAACCTTAGGTAATTTATATTCTTTTGCAAGCTCAAGTCCATCTTTTACATGTGAAATAATTATAAGTGTGCTTAAATTTGGAGTTATTTTATCATGTGGATTATCATTTCCCAATTGATTTTCCTTAAAGAAATAAGGTCTCTTTATTTTGCCAATATCATGATAATATGCGCAAGCCCTTGCTAGAACAGGATTTGCTCCAACTACTTCCGCTGCAACCTCTGATAAATTAGCTACTAGTACCGAATGATGATAACTACCCGGTGCCTCTAAAAGTAGCCTCTTCAATAGAGGGTGATTCGGATTAGATAGTTCCAAAAGTTTTACTGTAGTTACTATATCAAAAATGCTTTCGAAAAATGGTAAAAATCCTATAGTAAGTGTTCCGGCTACTAAACTTGCTATATAAACCAATCCTGCTTTTTTAAATACCTCCATTATACTATTACTAAGCAAAAATCCCATAGAAAGATATATAACCAAATTCACCATTGCAATATATAAAGATGAATATAATATATCGTTTCTTTGCTGCATTTTCTTAAGTAACATAACCCCTACAATAGAGTTTAGTACAGCGAGTATTGTAATTTCAAAGTTAAAATTAACTGCAACACTAATTAAAATACAGTTAAAAACATTTAAGACTATGGATACTTCCTTATTGCTCAAAATGGCCATAAGCATAGGTACGCAAGCTAGTGGAATTACAAATATAGAAATTATCCCAAGAACCCTTGCGAGCAATATTGCAATTATACTAAGAATATTAAGCATAATTAATTTTTTTGTATCATAATAAATTTCTGGATGGTACTTGTATAAATAGAACCACTGAAGAAAGATTACAAAACAAACAAGTGCAGCTAAACTTAAGTATAATGACCAATCAAAATTATTAGTACTATTTAGGAGTCCTAATGATTCGAGTAGTGACATCTGCTCAGATGTTATTGGTTCCCCCTCTTTTATTATAATTTGATCTTTCTTAATAATAACTGGTTTAATATTCTTTTCAGCTTCTTTAATGGCAACATCCGTGCTTGCCTTATCATATATTGTATTAGGTCGAACTTCTACATTTGCAATAGCTATTCCTATTTCTCTTATGTTCTTCGGAAAATTCGAATTTATAAAAGTTGTTGCAATCATTCCCTTTGCCATGATAATTTCTTCAGGCTTGTTTTCATTAATTGTAGTTATATCATTAATTGTTGTCATTGTTTTTTTAATAAACTTTTCTAATTCATTAGCTTGTTTAAGTTCTAAATTTATTAAAAACTGATAGTTTTCATAAGTAAAATTAGAAATTGGATTACTTTTTTTTAGTAATGTGATTTTATCCTTTTCTGAGGCTGCTTTACCATCTAAATCTTCATTATTTACTGAGCCCGCTTTATTCGCATCAGTGGCATTTAACTTACTTACTGTAGAAAATAACTTATCTATATTTTCTATAGCCTTCTCATTAACGGGGACTTTTATTGTTTTTTTCCCTACCTTTTCTATCGCCTTATCTATATCACTTTTTGTTAATTCTTCATTTTCAACTTCTCTTGGCGCTTTTATATCCGCCTTTGCAATATCTCCAACGGTTAAAGTGTATTTTTTAGGAACTAAAGCTGTTACTAAAATTGAATACATTATAATCGTCGTAACTATAAAAATTATATACGGTTTTGTTTTCCTTAGCTTTATAAGCTCCCTAATATTTCTCATGCCCCATCTCCACCTTTTTCTCAAGTAAATTTAAAAATATACTAATCTTTATTTTTCTTTATTGTGCCTTTTTTTGAGATTCACTATTTTTTTCAGGTACTATACTTGCTTCCATTGCAATATTTTCTTCAGCAAGGACCAATACTCTTATTGAATATTTATCATTTTCTTTTTTTACACTTTCTATTTTGTTTATAATCTTTACACTTTTATCTAACTTTCTCAAAATATTAGAATATATTTCATCTTGTGTTTTAGTAACATTCGCAGGTATATTTTTCACTTTAACTTCATAATATGTTTCTTTGTGCACAAACTTATTGTTATTTTCTATTTTATCATAAGTCTTATATGGATTTAAGCTATTTTTAAGATAAACTTTTTTATTTCCTAATTTAATGTAAAAATTACTAATAATGTTCCCTGTTTTCACTCTTGTCTCTTTGGTTATTGGTACTTCGTTAATCTGCTCATAAAAAGTTCTTGCTATAACTTCACCTTTCGCGTGCACAGGATAAACACTACCTTCCTTTCCTTGCTCACCATTAACTAATATATCACCCTTTTGCACCGAATCCCCATCTTTCACAATGGCTGTACCATCCGTCGTGTATACCCTCGACACTATACCATCTTTACTCGCTATTAAATTGCAAGGGGTTTTATTGCTAACTATGATAGGTGGAGACTGCCTTTCTATTACATCAACTTTTAGCTTAATGCCGTCAATTCTTGCTTTTACCCACATTATTTCATCATTACTTCTTAAAATTTTGCTTTCAATATCATAAACATCTATGTTTTTCTTCCTCATTCCAGGTATTACTCCAAATCCTTTAATTTGATTTCTGAGTTCATATGGACTTATGTAGTTTTCTGTATTAATCTCTATATTCCATACAAACGTAGATAAATAATATATTATACTGCCAAATAAAATTATTCCAATTAAGAGAGCTACTCTACTCCTTAATTTTATTAGAAAAAACGACATTCCACTTCTTCCTACAATTTTAACCCTAGTACCCGTTCGTTTTGCCACTTTACTAATTTCACCATAATCACTTAGTTTTACTTCTAATATAACAGTTGTTATATTAATCTTTCGTATATTTTTTACTACAACACCATTTTTCCATAATAAATTTATAAATTTTTCTGGAATTAATGATTGGATTTCCATTGTGACAACACCTTTTTTATATTTTTTTAAATTATTCATGGCTTTCATACACAACTGATTTAAAATTACCACTTAAAGTTATTGTGTTTCCTCCTATAAATAATATTTTAAAATTTTTACCATATATCGAAATCGGCCCCACATTAGAATTTATTTTTATTTGTTCTTCTTCAAATATTACTATTCCTTTATGGTTTTCTATATTTATTTCATTATTTGCCAAAATAGTAATTTTGGGTAAATCTAATAAGATATCCCTTGGCAATTCTAACTTACTCGCAATAATTTCTCTTGTTTTATAAAATTTATTATCCATACACTCACCCCACAAAATACTTCATATTAAATTTATGAAAAAAGTGTCTAATAAATAACCGTTTATAATTTATTTTAATGACATTTCAGAAGGAAAGTTTCCACTTCTATAAGTAGGCGTTAACTACCCTAGCAAAAACAAAACTTCTGTAAGAAAACAACTCTCCTTCTGAAGTCATTAATATCCAGCTCCACAGGAGATGATTTAATAAAAAAAAAGACTCAGCAAATGCTGAATCTTTTTTTATTTAAATATTATTTTGCAAGCAAGTTTACCATCTAATTCACCTTTAACTATAGGTTCTGAGGTAAACATAACTTTTCTTTTGTCTTTTCATACTATTGTATCCCAACCCACCACTGCTTTTTTGAATAGCTCTAATTTTCTGTTTTGTTACTGCTGAGGAAGGTATTATAACAAGATTCTTTTACATTATAAAACAAATCTTGTCTTTCTCAATTTTAAAAATCTATTTAAACTTTCTCTTTCTTGCAGCTTCTGATTTCAATTTCTTTTTAACGCTTGGTTTTTCGTAGTGTTCTCTTTTTCTTACTTCTCCGAGCACTCCACTTCTTGCACACTTTTTCTTAAACCTTCTTAAAGCATTCTCAATTGTCTCGTCTGTTCCAACTTTAATTTCTGACATCATTATCCCTCCCTCCGCTAGCTCAATTCAATTTAAAAGCAGCTAATGCGGGGCCTAAATAGTACATTTTTTATTATACAACACTGCTTTACATAATGTCAACATTTTCATTGCTGCTTTGTTATATATATAGCACTTTTTTTATAAAACATTATCAAAATTCAAATATAAAATAATTATAAATTAACCAGGTGGCCACTCAAGTAATCTTCCACCGAGCAAATGAAAATGTATATGTTGAACGGTTTGACCCCCTTGCTCCCCACAATTAGAAACAATCCTATATCCAGACTTTGCAATCCCTAAAGTCTGTACAACCTTAGTTGCAACCATAAATATATGACCTATTATTTCTGATTGATCTTCTGTTAAACAATTTAAATTATCAATATGCTGCTTTGGAATAATTATAACATGTATGGGTGCCTGAGGACTTATGTCTTTAATAACTATAACTTTGTCATCTTCATATAACATTTCTGATGGAATTTGTTTTTTTATGATTTTACAAAAAAGACAATCTTCCTTTTCCACATAATCACCTCCAATTCATCTTATACTATACTATTCAACATAAAACTTAATTTTCCTTCTAAATAAATTTATTTCAATATTTATTTTATACTTCCCCCAAGGTCAGAAAGTTCATACATTATTAAGCTTAAGCAAGTAAACCCTGCTGTTTCAGTTCTGAGTATTCGCGGTCCTAAAGTGATTATTTTTGATCCTATCTCTTTAAGTTTTGATATTTCACATTCCTCAAATCCACCCTCAGGTCCTATGATAATCGCAACTTTATTAATAGTCTCTTTGTCTATGTCTTTGACTAATTTTTTCATGCCGTAGCCCTCTTCATTCTCATAGGGAACCACCACTAAGTCCATAGCTTTTAACTCTATAAGTAAATTATCAAACTCTATAGGGTCATTAATTACAGGTATTAAACTTCTTTTGCTTTGCTTAGAAGCTTCAAGGGCTATCCTATTCCATCGAATTACCTTTTTATCAATTTCCCTATCTTTTTTAAATTCCATTATCTCAGTTTTAACTTCTACCCTTTGCGTAATTATAGGGGTTATTTCTTTAACTCCCAGCTCAGTATTCTTTTGAACTATTAAATCCATTTTTGTAGATTTAGGCATACCTTGAAATAAATATACTTCAATAGGGCTTTCATTATTTATAGGATTTTCTTTAAGAATATTTATATTTACAACTTTCTTGTCTATATAAGTTATTTCACCTATGTATTCCTTGCCGCAAGAGTTGTTTATACTTACCTTCTCGCCAACTTGAAGCCTTAATACCTTATATATATGTTTTACATCTTCGCCTTCTATAATAGCTTTATTATCATCTATACTGCTTTTGGGCACAAAAAATTTATGCATTATTTATTCTCCCCTCACTTAGACATTTGCTATAATTTTGCAACTATGCAAACCCATTCTCCCTCTATATTTATCTCCTCAATCGTAAATCCACACTTTGTTAATTTATTTATTACTTCATCTTTTTTACATAAAATTATTCCTGAAGATATAAAATATCCACCCTTTGTTATAACTTCCTTAACTTGATCTGTCAAAAACATAATTATATCAGCCATTATATTTGCTATAACTATATTAGCCTTACCTTTAACAACTTCGAGTAGGTCTCCGTATAATATCTCAATGTTATTTATATCATTATACGAAACGTTTTGCTTTGCAGAATCTACTGCAACTGGATCAAGATCAACTCCTACAGTTTTCTTAGCACCAAGCATGGCCGCTGTGATAGCTAATATTCCAGACCCTGTACCTATATCAAAAACAGTTGAATCAGCGTCCACATACCTCTCTAGTGCCTTTATACACATTCTGGTAGTCTCGTGAGAACCAGTACCGAAAGCCATGCCTGGATCTAGCTGCACGATTATTTCACCGGGATTTTTATTGTAATCTTCCCAGATAGGTTTTATAACTATCTTTTCTCCTACCTTTAGCGGTTTATAATACTTCTTCCAGTTATTTTCCCAATCTTCCTCATTTACCTTTTCCGCAGTTACAGACCCTACTCCCTTGTCTAGTCCAAAGCTAGGTAAATTATTTACCCCTGTCTTAATTTCCTCTAAATGCTCATTAAAGTGTTGATCTTTTTTATAATATCCCTTAATTACAACACCACTCTTTGTATCAATAATGCTCTCATCAAAATAGTCCCAATCAGTAGTATGATCTCGCCTATAAATCAAATCTAAAGGATCCAAAATAGATACACCTTCAACTCCAGTATTGTATAACATTGCTGACACTGCCTCAACCGCTTCAGTGCTTGTTATTATAGTTACCTCAATCCAATCTTTATTCATTTTTATTCTCCTTATTTAAAATAAAAAACTCCGTTTTACAAAACGAAGTTTTTTATTATTATTTACCTAATATTTTATCTACAAAAGACTTTTTATTTTCTTCAAAATTTTCTACACTCTCACCACTAGCTTGCATAAATAGTTTAAGTGCTTCCTTTTGTTTATCATTCAAAGATTTTGGAATATCAACAATAACTTTTACATATTGATCTCCTCTTCCATGTCCATTTACTCTAGGTATTCCCTTACCTTTAAGCCTAAATACAGTGCCAGATTGTGTTCCACCAGGAACTTTGTATTTAACATCCCCATCTACTGTTTGAACTTTAATTTCAGTACCCATGGATGCATAACCAAAGCTTATATGTGATTCTATATGAATATCAATTCCCTTTCTCTTAAAAGTTTTATGAGGAGCTACTCTGATATTTATATATAAATCCCCTGCTGGTCCGCCCTTTTCACCCTGTTCTCCTTGGCCTCTTAGTGGCATAACATTTCCGGTGTCAACTCCACCAGGAATATTAACTTTAATTTTTCTGTTTTTTCTCTGTTTTCCAGAGCCATGACAAGTTCTACATGGTTCAGAAATTATCTTACCACTGCCTCCACACTTATCACAAGTGCTCATGCTAGCAAAACTTCCAAATGCAGTATTTCTTTGAACTTTTATCTGACCATTTCCACCACATTTATCACAAGTTTTAGGTGTTGTACCAGCTTTAGCACCACTACCGCTACAATCTCCACATTTTTCATTTCTTGTAATTGATACATCTTTTTCTACACCAAATACAGCCTCTTCAAAAGTTAGATTTATGTTATATTCTAAATCCGCACCTTTTTTAGGACCATTCTGATTTCTTGACGAGAATCCGCCTCCAAATATATCTCCAAATATATCTCCAAAACCACCAAAGCCAGAGAAGTCAGAACTACCACCATATCCAGCTCCATTATCATCAGCTGTACCATATTGATCATATCTAGCCCTTTTTTCTGTATTAGACAGAACTTGGTATGCTTCATTCATTTCTTTGAATTTATCTTCAGCTTCTTTATTATCTGGATTTCTATCTGGATGGTACTTTAATGCACCTTTTTTAAAAGCTTTCTTAATGTCTTCTTCACTGGCATCTTTACCTACGCCAAGTGTTTCATAATAATCTTTATTTGCCATTCTACTCTTCACCGCCTAAAATATATATACTTATATATTATAACTAATCCTTAAAATAATACAACTCTTATTATTATATAGTTCTTATATAACAATTGATAATACTGTTTTACTTAAGGCAAATTAAAATTAGGGAAGGGTAGTTACCCATCCCTAATTTAATTATTTTGTTAATTGTTTATATTATTTCTTATCTTCTTCTTTTTTATCTTCTTCCACTTTATAATCAGCATCTACTACATTGTCATCATGCTCAGCAGAATTAGCATTATCTGCGCCTTGACCAGCTTCTCCAGCTTTTGCTGTTTCTGCTTCAGCTTGATATATTTTTGTAGTTACTGCATAAAATGCTTCAGTTAATTCTTCTGTAGATTTCTTTGTAGCTTCAGTATCGTCTCCATCTTTAATCTTTTTAAGAGCTTCTAATTTAGCTTCAATATCTTTCTTATCTTCCTCTGATACTTTTTCTCCGAGGTCAGTTAAGCTTTTTTCAGTTTGGTATACTAACTGTTCTGCATTATTTTTAATTTCTATTTCTTCTTTTCTTGTTTTATCTTCTCCTGCAAATTTCTCTGCTTCTTTTACTGCTTTATCAATTTCATCATCACTTAAATTAGTTGATGCTGTAATTGTTATTTTAGCTTCTTTTCCTGTTCCTTTATCTTTAGCTGATACATTAACAATGCCATTAGCATCTATATCAAAAGTAACCTCTATTTGTGGAATACCTCTTGGTGCTGCTGCAATTCCGGATAGAGTAACTCTTCCTAAAGATTTATTACCTGCAGCCATTTGACGTTCACCTTGAACAATGTTAATTTCAACTGATGTTTGACCATCTGCCGCTGTTGAGAATGTTTGACTCTTTTTAGCTGGAATCGTAGTATTTCTCTCAATTAAAGGAGTAGCTATTCCACCTAATGTTTCAATTCCAAGGGTTAATGGAGTTACATCAAGAAGTAATACATCTTTAACTTCTCCACTTAAAACTCCTGCTTGAATTGCTGCACCAAGTGCAACGCATTCATCTGGATTTACACCCTTTGAAGGATCTTTGCCAGTAAATTCTTTAACTGCATCTTGAACTGCTGGTGTTCTTGTTGAACCACCTACAAGTACAATTTTATCTATTTCATTAAGAGATAAACCTGCATCTGCTATTGCTTTTTTCATTGGTTCTATTGTAGATTGAACTAAGTCATGAGTTAATTCGTTAAATTTAGCTCTTGTCAAATTCATATCTATATGCTTAGGACCTGTTGCATCAGCTGTAATAAATGGTAGATTAATATTTGTTTGTGTTGAAGATGATAATTCTATTTTTGCTTTTTCAGCAGCTTCTTTAAGTCTTTGAAGTGCCATTTTATCATTTCTTAAATCTATTCCATTATCTGCTTTAAAAGTATCTGCAATATGATTCATAACTTTTTCGTCAAAGTCATCTCCACCAAGTTTAGTGTTTCCGTTAGTTGATTTAACTTCGAATAATCCATCACCAAGTTCTAATATAGATACATCAAATGTACCGCCACCTAAATCATATACTAATATCTTTTGATTAACGTCCATTTTGTCTAGTCCATAAGCTAATGCTGCAGCTGTTGGCTCATTTATTATTCTCTTAACTTCAAGTCCAGCTATTTTTCCTGCATCTTTTGTTGCTTGTCTTTGGCTATCATTGAAGTATGCAGGTACAGTTATAACTGCTTCTGTAACTGCTTCTCCTAAATAAGCCTCAGCATCAGCTTTTATTTTTTGTAAAATATATGCTGAAATTTCTTGTGGTGTATGTGTTTTTCCATCAATATCTACTTTATGATCAGTACCCATTTGTCTTTTAATTGACATTATTGTTTTATCTGGGTTTGTAATTGCTTGTCTTTTAGCTACTTGACCTACTAGTCTTTCTCCATTAGCTTGAAATGATACTACAGATGGTGTAGTTCTTGCACCTTCTGAATTAGAAATTACTACGGGTTCTCCACCCTCCATAACTGCTACACATGAATTTGTTGTACCTAAATCTATTCCTATAATTTTTCCCATTATTATTTCCTCCCTATATTCCTTTTATATCATTTCAATTATAATTGTTATGATATTTATATTTTATATTTATCAAAGGTTTTTATATTTATCAAAGGTTTTTACATTTATTAAAGTTTAATTTGCAACCTTAACCATACTATGTCTTAATACCTTATCTTCTTTTTTATATCCCTTTTGTAATACTTCGACTATTTGATTTACACCATATTGTTCATCTTCTACATGCATTACTGCGTTGTGGAAGTTAGGATCAAATTCGCCTGTTGAGGATAATTCTTCAATGCCTAGTTTTTTAAATGCAGCATTAAATAATTTAACTGTATTTTCTACACCAGTTCTTAGTTCCTCCCCACCACCTTCAACCGAAAGAGCTCTTTCTAAGTTATCAAGTACTGGTAGAACTTCTTTTAAAACATCTGCACAAGCATCTGTGTATATGTTTTGTTTCTCTTTTATTGTCCTTTTTCTAAAGTTTTCATACTCTGCAGTTGTTCTTAAAAGTTTATCCTTAAAAGAATCCATATTATCTTGTAAATTTTTGTTTTCTGCTTCTAGTTTCTTTTTACTTTTTCTCATATCTTTCTCTTTATCACTTTCTAAAAGTTCTTCAACTTCTTCATCTTCCTCTACTATTTCAGCATCTTCTAATACTTCAGCTTCTTCTAGTGTTTTATCTAATGTATCCTCAGTCTCTTTTTTACTTTCCTTAACTTCGTTAGTGTCACCTGCTAAACTGGAATCTTCATTTGAAACCTTTGTGTTTTCCTCGTCTAATATTTCTTTATTATTCGTATTCACTCAATCATTCCTCCAAATCTTGCTCAAAATAAATCTTTAAAATTTTATTTATGATCATCATAAATTTGAGCTATATTATCATTTAATTCTTTAACTACTCCCGTTAATACTGATATAACTTTTCCATAGGGAATTCTTGTTGGTCCTATAACTCCAATGGATCCAAGTGGTACTCCAGAAGCGCTATAAACTGCTGTTATAATACTACACTCCCTTGCACACTCAACAAAATTTTCCCCACCAATTTTAATGGTAATATTAGAAATATTGTCGTTAGTACCTAGTAAGCTATTTATACTCTCTTTATTGTCTACCAATACTAAGAACTCTCGAGCTTTAGTTATATTATTATATTCAGGGTAATTAAATATATTAGCAGCGCCTTGAATATAAACTTCAGAAGACTCAACCCCAGATAAACTATCATATAATGCTGGAATAATCCCTGCAAATATTTCTTCATAAGAAGCTAAATCGCTTTTTAAATTATTGATAACTTCTAAGTTTATCTGTTCTATTGTAAGTTTTCCTAATCTAAAGTTAAGTATATTAGTAAGTTTTTCTATAGTTGCAATGCCAATTGGCTTACTAACTTTTATAACATTATTTTTGATAATGCCACTATCTGTAATAATTACAAACAAAATGCTTGTAAAATCTAAATTCATTAGCTGAATATATTTTATACAGCTTTTTTGAACAGAAGGTGCCTTCACTATAGATGTAAGATTTGTAAGAAGAGAAAGCATTTGTGTTGCTTGCTTAACAATTTTATCAACCTCATACAATGCAGCATTAATAAGATGATTTTTAATCATATATTCTTCCTCAGAAGATAACTTTGTAAGTTCCATAAGTCTATCAACATATAACCTATAACCTTTATCTGATGGTTTTCTACCAGATGAGGTATGTATATGTTCAATATATCCCATTTCTTCGAGGTCTGACATTTCATTTCTTATTGTAGCTGAACTAATACCTAAATCATACTTTTTAGCTATGGTTCTGGACCCTACAGGCTCACCATTGTTTATATAATCTGTTATTATAGCCTGAAGTATTTTAATTTTTCTTTCATCCATTTCCATAATATCACCTCTTTTATTAGCACTCGCTTCCGTTGAGTGCTAACGGGTATACATTTAAGTTATCATTTATTATGGTTTTTGTCAATAATCTTGTTTTTTCAATATAGCTATTTTACATAGTTTATTTTGAATTATATTTAAAATGCTCTACTTATCTCTGATTTACTACCTAAGACGTTAAAAATCAAAATTTCTTATTAAGATTACTATAATTTATAATAAAAACTCTGCCATAATTACGTTTGATACTTCAATACCCTCATATGTTAAAAAAATATCATCTGGACTTTCTATCATAAAACCAGTACTTGTGTATTTATTAATTACATCGTAATAAACATCATCCATATTTTCATCAAACCTTTTCTTGAATTCACTTTTATTTACACCCTTTGTTTTTCTAAGTCCCATGAACATAAACTCTTCCATATTATCTTTAAATGAATTTTTCGTTTTTTCAACTATTGCACTGTTACCATTATTCATTTTTTCAATATATTTTTCTATGTTTTCTTCATTTCTATACCTAAAACCGTCACTATACGAATGAGAAGCAGTTCCACACCCAATATATTCATCCAATTCCCAATATACTAGATTATGTCTACATTTCTTATTTCTTTTAGAAAAGTTTGAGATCTCATATTGTATATATCCTTTTTCCCTTAAAACTTCTATTGTTTTCGCATACATAGTTCTATCTATTTCCTCATCTGGGAGATTTAATGTACCTTTTTCAAATCTTTTATAAAATTCTGTTCCCTCTTCTACAATTAAACTATAGCAAGATAAATGCTCTGGATTAAGCTTAGTTACATTATCTAATGTCTCTGTCCATTGATCGATAGTTTGAGATGGAAGTCCAAACATCAAATCTACATTTATGTTATCAAATCCTAATTTTCTAGCCATTTCAAAGCTTTGTTTAAAATCTTCTATAGTATGAATTCTTCCGAGTTCTTTTAAAAGTGGATCCTGCCAAGCTTGAAGTCCAATACTAAGTCTATTCGCTCCCATTTCTTTTAGGAAGTTCAATATTTCTTTTGTAAATGTTCCTGGATTCCCCTCCACTGTAAATTCTAAATCATCACATATATCTAATGTATCAATACTTTTTTTTATTATTTTCCAGCCCGCTAAAGATAAATAGGTGGGAGTTCCCCCACCTATAAAAATAGTTTTTATTTTTTTATTCTTTATACTATATATTTCTTTTGCAAGTGCTGCAGCATAATCAACCATACAATCCTCTTTGCCAGCTAGTGATGGAAAATCACAATATAAACACTTCTGCTTACAAAAGGGAATATGAATATATAAAGCAACCTTCTTCATGTTTTATCCTCACTTTAATTATCTTTTTCAAAGCTATTAATTATCTTTTTCAAAACTACTAGTCTACTTTAAGTATAGCCATGAATGCTTCTTGTGGAACTTCTACACTTCCAACTTGTCGCATTCTCTTTTTACCTTCTTTTTGCTTTGATAATAATTTTTTCTTTCTTGAAATATCTCCACCATAACATTTAGCTAAAACATCTTTTCTTAGAGCTTTTACAGTTTCTCTTGCAATTACCTTCGAATTTATAGATGCTTGTATTGGTATTTCAAACATTTGTCTTGGTATATGTTCTTTTAATTTTTCAGCCATAATTCTACCTCTATGCCCAGCTGATTCTTCTGGAACAATCATGGACAAAGCATCAACTTTTTCTCCCTTAAGTAAAATATCTAGCTTTACAAGATTTGCGGTTACATATCCCTTTACTTCATAGTCAAAGGATGCATAACCTTTTGTTCTTGATTTTAGAGCATCAAAAAAGTCATATACTATTTCATTAAGTGGCAAATCATAATTTACCACAACTCTAGTGGTTTCTATATATTGCATATCAATATATACGCCCCTCTTTTGTTGGCATAACTCCATAACTGATCCAAGATACTCTGATGGTGTTATTATAGATGCTTTAACTATTGGTTCTTCCATATACCTAATTTCTGTAGGTTCCGGAAGATTAGTAGGATTTGTTATCTCTATTAATTCTCCACTAGTTTTCATTACTTTATATATAACTGATGGTGCTGTCGTAATGATATCTAAATTAAATTCTCGCTCGATTCTTTCTTGTATTATTTCCATATGAAGAAGACCTAAAAATCCACATCTAAATCCAAAACCTAAGGCAATAGATGTCTCTGGTTCAAACCCTAATGCTGCATCATTTAACTGAAGTCTTTCTAGCGCCTCCTTTAATTCTCCATACCTTGCACCATCTATAGGATAGATACCACTAAATACCATTGGAATCGCTGGTTTATATCCCTTAAGCGCCTTTAATGCTGGTCTATCAGATTCTGTTACAGTATCACCAACACGTGCATCCCTAACATTTTTTATAGAAGCAGTTATATATCCAACATCACCAGCACTTAACATTGCTACTGGAAGATAATTTGGAACAAACACTCCAACTTCTACTACCTCGTATACCTTATTAGTATTCATTAGTTTAATCTTTGTTCCTGGTTTAACTATGCCGTCTTTAATTCTTACATAACATACTACTCCTTTATAACTATCATAAAAAGAGTCAAAAATTAAAGCCTTAAGGGGTGCTTCTTCATCCCCGCTAGGTGGTGAAATTTTATTTACTACAGCTTCTAAAACATCTTCTATATTAAGTCCAGTTTTTGCCGAAATTCTTGGAGCATCAAGGGCTTCAATACCTATTACATCCTCAATTTCCTTAATTACTTCGTCCGGCCTTGCACTAGGAAGATCTATTTTATTGATAACTGGAGCAATATCAAGGTCATTATCTAATGCAAGATAACAGTTTGCTAAAGTTTGAGCTTGAATTCCTTGTGACGCATCAACTACAAGTACAGCGCCCTCGCAAGCAGCTAAACTTCTTGAAACCTCATAATTAAAATCCACATGACCCGGAGTATCTATAAGATTGAATATATATTCTTCTCCATTCTCCCTTTTATAAACGAGCCTTGCCGGTTGAGACTTTATAGTAATTCCTCTTTCTCTTTCTAAATCCATATTATCAAGTACTTGCTCTTCCATTTCTCTTTTAGTTAAAGTACCTGTCTTTTCTAGTAATCTATCTGCAAGAGTAGACTTGCCGTGATCAATATGTGCAACTATTGAAAAATTCCTTATGTACTTTTGTCTATTACTCTGCATTAATTTTTACCCCCGTTGTACTATATGTTAATATTTTTTTGATTTTATACATCTACTTAAATTATATCATAATTATATCTGTTTTTGTCAATGCATTGTTATTTTACGTGATACTTTATTTAATTTTATATGTTAACCTTATATTATTTCATAAAAATTTCATTATAAGTATCAACACATTTTTCTTTAATATTATAAAAGAATTTGCCATTTGTATAAAAAACATATCCCTTCGTCTCTATTCTAAAATCTAAAGGGTTTAATTTAAAATTCATTGTAAATTTTGACTTTTCTTTTACAAGTTCAGGTTTGTTAATATTAACTTCAACAAATCCATAAATAAGTATAAAAAAACAAATAACTAGTACAAATATATATTTAATAATACCTTTTTTAAACATAAAAAATGCCCCCTACCTCTTCTCTTAAACAGATAATAACTAATTATTATCTGCTCATTATTAAGGATGCACTTTTTATAATAAATTATTCACTTTTTCCCATTTAATTGTTCTGCTATTATTCTTGATAGATATTTACCTGTATTTTTCACTTCTTGGATACTATTACTATTTGCACCTACTTCAATTAAAAGTGCGTTATTACTTCTATCTTGATTATAAAAACCCATGCCCCAGTGATAAACCCAAATTGGTTCGTCGCGTATAAGCCCTGGATATAATCTATTTGATATTGACATCATAGAATCTATTAATTTCTTCTGCTGTGCATATCTAGGATTCTTATCTGTTACTACAAACATAAATCGTGCAACGTCCTCACCATTCAATTTTGTAATTAATGTCTTCTTGTTGTCTATACTATCTCTATGTAAATCAATAATCAAATCAAATTTTTCGTATAACTTTAAATATTTATCTAAAGTAACTCCAGACTTTTTATAAGCATTTTTGTAATCTCCTGTATCATTTACATTCTTATCATGTATAACTGAAATTCCATAATTTTTCTCTAGGTTTTCGGTTATTACATCGCCTACAGCAACTACACTTCGAGATTGATCTGAACTCTCAGTATTTTTCGATGTATCCGTGTCAGAAGTTAGATAAGCTTCAGATGTATGAGAATGATATATAAGTACCCGTGGCTTGGACTTATTTAGCGTACCTTTCAAACTAGAGTCATATAATTTTGCTACCACATTATTAACCTCCAACTTATTTACCTGCTTATCATCTAAGTTAAAAGAATTAAGGCTAAATGTTTTTGAATTCTTTACATCCGTGATGACTTCATTTTTATCTAAATAAGCTATTTCCTTTATAACTATTGATATAGGATTCGAAATATCAATTCCTAGAAATGATAAAACTACTGAACCATTTGTGTTTTCACCGTTTGTATCCTGTCCCTTTACACTAGATCCCTTTATTACAGATAAAACATTATTAATAACCCTAATATAAAAATAGTTTCTATAATTTCCTCCGCTATCTGCCTTCGCACTTTTAGGCAGAATTACTCCTAATAAAAAAATAATGAGCAATGTGAAAACACAAAAAAACATTCTCACATTACCACTTTTTTTAATGGAATTTTTAAAAAAATTCATTTTTTCACTTAGCCTAATCTTATTTTTGCCTCTATAACTCATTTTCATCCCCCCTGTTTATACAATATATATGAGGGAATCTGAATAGTTATTACTAATTTAAATACTTATTTATGTCCTCTAAGTCTAATGCTGGTTGCAATGCTATATTAATTCCATTAGCAATTATTTTAGAAACAGAGCTTATAACCATATCTATTTCCTTTGGTGTAACAACAAGATTGCCTACATAAGGATTTAATATCTCAGCAATCATTTTTTGTTTTTCCGCTTTGTCAATGGATTTTAACATATTGTAAAATTCTTTACCTTCATTTGCAGATTTAATCATCTCATCAAGTACTAAATCAATAGTATCATTTGCAAGTGTTGCAGCGTCTACTACTGTTGGTATCCCAATTGCAATGACTGGCACACCTAATGTTTTTTCACTTATTTCCATTCTTCTATTTCCAATTCCTGCACCTGGAGAAATTCCAGATGTCCCTATTTGGATAGTTCTATTCACCCTATTCATTTTCCTAGAAGCTAATGCATCAATACAAATCACCAAATTGGGTTTAATCCTCTCCACAATACCACGAATAATTTCACCAGTTTCCATACCTGTTATTCCAAGAACACCAGGAGATATTGCACATACCGGACGTATACCTTCATCTATAGAATCTGGTACTAATTGTTTTAAATGCCTAGTAATCATTATTTTCGATACAACTTTGGGTCCTACAGCATCTGGGGTAACATTCCAATTACCAAGGCCAACTACTAGAGCCGTCATACTGTCATCCAATTTTATTAGTGGTGATAAAACCTCTCCCATTACTACACTTACTCTATCCATAGCATCACCATCATAGTGAACAAATTCCGGGATATCAATAGTTATATATGTACCTTTTGGTTTTCCCATCATTTTTTCTCCGATATCGCTTACTATTTTTACATTAGTAATTTTAATATCTTCCCTATTGTACTCTTCTACATCAACACCAGGCATTTCACCATTGTTTTTTTCTTTGTATATTTCTTTAGCCTCTACGGCTAAGTCTGTTCTTATACTTATCATAATTTCACCTCAACTACATTTTTATTATTATCCTTTCCCAATAGTATTTTCTTATTCTTAAAAATGTTTATTTTAAGCTTTCTGCCTCATTTAAATAAGTCTTATACTAAAATTTATGTATATAGATTAATTTACCCTTGAAGTGCTTATATTTTAATGCTATAATACTAGTTGATTAATTAAATAGATTCGTATGCAGTTTCCCCAAAACTGCTGACACGTTATTAAATACAAAGGGGGGTGAAAATTAATGGCAAATATTAAATCAGCAAAAAAAAGAATCAAAATTACTGCAGTTAAAACAGAAAGAAATACAATGATTAAATCTGCTTTAAAAACTAAGGTTAAAAAATTTGAAACAGCACTAGTTACTGGTGATGTTGCAGAAGCTAAAGTTACATATGCATCTGTAGTTAAAGCTTTAGACATGGCTGTAACAAAAGGAATCCTTCACATAAACAAAGCAGCAAGAAGAAAATCAAGACTTGCAGCAAGATTAAACGCTTTAAATTTAGCAGCATAATAAAAAACCGGTGATTTACACCGGTTTTTTTATTTTTTTGTTTATATTATTTATTTTAAAAAAAACCTCTCCTCGGTCACTACATTACGGTCTTTACCATAAATACTTCAATATTTGTTTTATCATCAGTTGAAGTACTTTTTAAAACTTTTTCTGTTTCAAGACATAGTTCGATATTTCTTTTTAACCTTTTTATAGTAAATTTATTGCTCTGTGAAATCATTTTTTCACAAACGTATGGATGAAGCCTTAATTCACTTGACAAAAGCTCCTTTGTTTTCCCATTTTCAGTACCTAATTTTATATTAAATAAAAGATTGAACTGCCTTGTTACCATAAATAATATAAATGGTATTTTCTCTCCCCTATATATAAGTTCATTCAAAATGTCTAGAGCCCTCTTTATATTCTTCTGAGACAAAAAATCAACTAAATTAAAAATATCATTTTCACTCTTTTGAGGCATCATCGCCAAAATATCTTTTTTAGTAATCTCCTTTCCATTTGCAAATGATACTAGCTTTTCTACTTCATTTATTATAATATTCATATTGTTATCTACCTGAGAACAAAACAAAACAAGTTCTGATTTTCCGATTTTCGCTCCGGCACCTTCAAACAAATTTTTACATATTTTCTGGAGAGATTCACCTTTTAATTTATCAACTTTTATCACACATGCTTTTTTGTCTAGTTTTTTAATTTTGTTACTCGGTTTTTCTCTATCGCTTAAAAACGTATAATATATAATCAATATACATTGAGGCGGTGGATTTTTTAAATATTCATTTAGCATAAGAAAATTTTTATTTTTCAAATCATTAGAATTCTTAGTTCCTGAGTTATCCTCTAAAAAGGTCGCCCTATATACAACCACTACCTTTTTATCGCTCATAAACGGCATAGTTTCACAAGCATCACTAATTGTCTCAAAATCTGTTTTACTACCATCAAATTTCGAATAATTTAGATCAATAAAATTTTTGTCTAGTACGCTATTTGTTATATATTCAACATGATCTTTTATTAACTTTTCATCTGATCCACAAAATATATAACAATTATCTAATTCATGTTTTTTAATCTTTTTTTCAAGTTCTGCATAATTAATCAATTATTTCCTCCAACCCTTGTGAAAATTTTAAAACTTTATTTCCTATGATTATATATTTATTAATAATTGTTCCTGACGGCACGTATGTTTCATCATTTTTAAGTTTTACTATATCTTTAAATGGTGTAATTTCATCCCTTGCACTTTTAAGTAATTCCACATTCTGTTTTTTATTTGTCTCCTGAGTAAAACATACTTGTGCTTCTAATTTATCACGATTACGTATTAATTTAATAGTATATCTTTTTGAAAGACTTATAGCTGACTTACCAGTATAATTTTCGAAAACTCTATCTATTTTAACCGGAACTTTTAAATCATTTCCCTTAATATTCCCCGTGGTTACTGCAATAGCTGTCCGTTTGTATTGTATTAAAACCACATTATTCTTATTCACGCTTATATAACTAACCTCTGGAAAAACTTTATAACTTTGAAATACTAAAACAAAAATAATACAAATCGGAACATACTTAAATTGCATATAACCTTTTTTAATTCCAAGATAACATAAGTATAATCCGAATACAACTAAACTTTCAATATATGAAAAGTAAAGCATTTCTGGTAATAATGCTACAAGCACCTTTTGAATAAACTCTATAATCATTAAAACAGTAAACAAGCCATAATTTATTAAATTAAACAATCGATAAAAGGCACTGCAAACAAGCCCCATATTCCCAAGTATCACAACTACTGTATAAAAGGGTAATAGCACTAAATTACTAAGAACAGACCCTAAACAAAAGGTTTTAAGTGCTACAACTGCATATGGAGTAGAGAATATCTGAGAACTTATACTCAAACTGAAAGATTCATTTAAAGTAGAAGGTAATTTATATAACGCCTTCCTTATTTTCTTGTTAAATACTATGATACCAAGAACACAAAGAAAAGAAAGCATAAATCCTATATCAAGAATATAAAAAGGTCTAAATACTAATATTATAATTGCAGCCAGACTAACAGATGATAGACTATCATATTTTTTATATACTTTGCTAGCTATTTTCAATATAAAAATCATTATAAAAGCTCTTATTGTCGATGATTGCCCTCCTGTGAATATCATGTATCCAAAAGAAAATAATAAAGCGATTTTATAACCAATAACAGTTTCTAACACTTTATAAACTATTGACATATGAAGACCTGATACACTTATCACATGACTTATACCCAGCTTTTTAAAATCTTCCTTTTGCACTTTCTCTATGTATCCACTATCTCCAAAACATACACCCATAACTAAAGCAGCCTTTTCTTTTTAAAACTTTTTCTGTTTCAAGACATAGTTCGATATTTCTTTTTAACCTTTTTATAGTAAATTTATTGCTCTGTGAAATCATTTTTTCACAAACGTATGGATGAAGCCTTAATTCACTTGACAAAAGCTCCTTTGTTTTCCCATTTTCAGTACCTAATTTTATATTAAATAAAAGATTGAACTGCCTTGTTACCATAAATAATATAAATGGTATTTTCTCTCCCCTATATATAAGTTCATTCAAAATGTCTAGAGCCCTCTTTATATTCTTCTGAGACAAAAAATCAACTAAATTAAAAATATCATTTTCACTCTTTTGAGGCATCATCGCCAAAATATCTTTTTTAGTAATCTCCTTTCCATTTGCAAATGATACTAGCTTTTCTACTTCATTTATTATAATATTCATATTGTTATCTACCTGAGAACAAAACAAAACAAGTTCTGATTTTCCGATTTTCGCTCCGGCACCTTCAAACAAATTTTTACATATTTTCTGGAGAGATTCACCTTTTAATTTATCAACTTTTATCACACATGCTTTTTTGTCTAGTTTTTTAATTTTGTTACTCGGTTTTTCTCTATCGCTTAAAAACGTATAATATATAATCAATATACATTGAGGCGGTGGATTTTTTAAATATTCATTTAGCATAAGAAAATTTTTATTTTTCAAATCATTAGAATTCTTAGTTCCTGAGTTATCCTCTAAAAAGGTCGCCCTATATACAACCACTACCTTTTTATCGCTCATAAACGGCATAGTTTCACAAGCATCACTAATTGTCTCAAAATCTGTTTTACTACCATCAAATTTCGAATAATTTAGATCAATAAAATTTTTGTCTAGTACGCTATTTGTTATATATTCAACATGATCTTTTATTAACTTTTCATCTGATCCACAAAATATATAACAATTATCTAATTCATGTTTTTTAATCTTTTTTTCAAGTTCTGCATAATTAATCAATTATTTCCTCCAACCCTTGTGAAAATTTTAAAACTTTATTTCCTATGATTATATATTTATTAATAATTGTTCCTGACGGCACGTATGTTTCATCATTTTTAAGTTTTACTATATCTTTAAATGGTGTAATTTCATCCCTTGCACTTTTAAGTAATTCCACATTCTGTTTTTTATTTGTCTCCTGAGTAAAACATACTTGTGCTTCTAATTTATCACGATTACGTATTAATTTAATAGTATATCTTTTTGAAAGACTTATAGCTGACTTACCAGTATAATTTTCGAAAACTCTATCTATTTTAACCGGAACTTTTAAATCATTTCCCTTAATATTCCCCGTGGTTACTGCAATAGCTGTCCGTTTGTATTGTATTAAAACCACATTATTCTTATTCACGCTTATATAACTAACCTCTGGAAAAACTTTATAACTTTGAAATACTAAAACAAAAATAATACAAATCGGAACATACTTAAATTGCATATAACCTTTTTTAATTCCAAGATAACATAAGTATAATCCGAATACAACTAAACTTTCAATATATGAAAAGTAAAGCATTTCTGGTAATAATGCTACAAGCACCTTTTGAATAAACTCTATAATCATTAAAACAGTAAACAAGCCATAATTTATTAAATTAAACAATCGATAAAAGGCACTGCAAACAAGCCCCATATTCCCAAGTATCACAACTACTGTATAAAAGGGTAATAGCACTAAATTACTAAGAACAGACCCTAAACAAAAGGTTTTAAGTGCTACAACTGCATATGGAGTAGAGAATATCTGAGAACTTATACTCAAACTGAAAGATTCATTTAAAGTAGAAGGTAATTTATATAACGCCTTCCTTATTTTCTTGTTAAATACTATGATACCAAGAACACAAAGAAAAGAAAGCATAAATCCTATATCAAGAATATAAAAAGGTCTAAATACTAATATTATAATTGCAGCCAGACTAACAGATGATAGACTATCATATTTTTTATATACTTTGCTAGCTATTTTCAATATAAAAATCATTATAAAAGCTCTTATTGTCGATGATTGCCCTCCTGTGAATATCATGTATCCAAAAGAAAATAATAAAGCGATTTTATAACCAATAACAGTTTCTAACACTTTATAAACTATTGACATATGAAGACCTGATACACTTATCACATGACTTATACCCAGCTTTTTAAAATCTTCCTTTTGCACTTTCTCTATGTATCCACTATCTCCAAAACATACACCCATAACTAAAGCAGCCTTTTCTTTTCCTAAACTTTCCGAAAATCTTTCATGTAACCCTTTTCTATAACTTTCTATTTTTGATATTATATCTTCATCACAAATCTCATAACTTTTAACAGTATATGTTCCGACTATTCCCTTTTCATATACTGCTTCCTTTTTAAAATTACCTTTTATCCAAACATTTCTTCCTTCACTTAATTCAAATATATTACCTTTCAGATTAATCTTCTTATTATTATATCTTGCTGAGCAATAATATGTACTTTTATCAGATATTCTCACTTTAAGTTTCGAATCACTAGGTAAATTAATATTAAAATAAGAGTAATAATTTATAATACCAATAATAAAAAAACAAACTACTAGGTAGAAAAACTTTTTATCTATAGTAAAATACATACTAGCTAAAAAAATTACAGCTATAAACGCACCTACAATAGGGTTGTTTATTAAAATCAAGCAAGTAATGCATCCCATAAATATTGTTACTGCATAATACACTAAAGGTCTAGCCATAATAAAATATTATACTTGAAAAATTATTTACGCGAAAGAACATATAAATTTGTTCCTTACTTTTCTATTATAACATAAGCAATGTTTTAAATATATTTTCAAGTATTATATACCTCCACAGCCTTATTTTAGCCAATAAATCTTTAAAGTAATCGACCTGTCTTATTTATTCATACCTTTTCAGACTATTTAAAAATAACCAATATAACTTGTACTAATAAATTAAATATTACTAGGGTATAAGCCGCTTTGTTTTTAAAGAAATGTTTTTCATGTAAAAGTGATAAACAAGATATACTTTCTAGCAATGCAAACACAATAAATATACTATCCATCACATTTATAATAACGAATTTATGTTTAATAACAATAATAAGTATATAAAAGATACTTATTAGGAATGAATTTCTTATAGAGATTTTTTTTATATAATCATGTTCAATATTTTTGAGTGTTATATCTGTATTTGTATTTTGTAATAGAATTGCAAGGCAACAGCAAGGTAACAATATAAAATTTATGGACAAACTACAAATAAGTGTAAATGGCATTCCACCCCTAATAATTATACTTAATAATATTATAAAGATTTCATTTACCGCTAAAGTGCTTATAAATATATTTACCCTACTTATATAGTTAATAATTTTTTTACTATGCTGTATTAAATTTACTATATCTTCAAAATCATTTTCCTCCAAAAATATATTTGAAAGCTTTCTTACTACATTGCTACATTCACTTCCTGCGCAAATGGATATATCAGAATTATTAAGGTACTCTAAATCTGTTAATGTATCTCCTACTGATGCAATAGAATGACCTTTTTTATTTAAAACATTAACAATTTCACTTTTATGTTTAGGTGAGATTTTAGAGAAAATGCTAACACTTTCAATATTCTTTTCAAATTCATCTTTACTCATATAATCTATCTCTATCCCTGATAGAATTTCCTCTTTTGTGTCTGTAACCCCTATTAATTTTCCAAATGCAAAAGAGGCTAATTTATTGTCTTCTTGATCTATGATAACTCTAATATTACTTTCCCTACAAGTGTTTATTGCTATATATGAACTTTCCTTTATCGGATTCTCAAAGCCTATTAACCCCACAAACACTAAATTACTTTCAATATTCTCATCAATGCTTGGTTTATAACTGAAATCCCTATATGCATATCCTATAACGTTATATGCTTTATTGGACATATCTATATGAACATTTATAATATTTACAATATCATCCTCATTAATTTCTTTTTCTACACCATTAATTAAAATATGAGTGCATCTACTTAACATACCATCAAGCACACCTTTTACATTAGCTCTATATTTATCATCTATTTTATTTACAACTGTTTTAATCTTTTTTTCAGAATCATAAGGTATTTTAAATATTCTTCTGTATTTTGTCTCAAGATTACTATTTTTCGCAAAATTTTCATCCCAGAACTCAAGTATTTCATGTTCTTCCAAACTTTCAATAGAATTACAATCTCTCAAATGCGAGGAACCTTTATTAAAAAGCTTAGAATCATTACAAAGTAGTGCTATACTAATTATCCTCTCTATAACCACTTCAGTTTCTGGTTTCTGTTCCTTCATATCAATATGCCTATCATCACAATAAACTTCACAAAGAATAAGTCTATTCGCAGAAACAGCCCCAATTTTTTTCATGAATATTGTAGAAATATTAGTAAGTTCATATATAGTTGCAATACTTTTTACATATATATTTTTTTTATTGAATTTTCTAAATGTAATGTAAAAAAATAAATACAATATTATAATAAACATCGATGAATTAAACGTCAAAGAAATATAAATAAGAGAATTTATAGTTTCATGAAGCCCATTATTTTTATATGTAGTAAAAATCAATGTAATTATACATGCTATTATAGTAATTATCGACCCTCTATTAACAACTTTTGTTAAATTACCACTAAATAAACTGCTATTATTTTTAGATTCAAGTAACACTTTTATAATCTTTCCAATTTGTGTGCTCATGCCAGTAGCAATGATTATACCCGAGCCAGAACCTTCAGTAATGAATGAAGATTTAAAAACAATATTTTTTATTTCAGAAAGATTCATAACCTCTTCCTCTATCTTCATAGAGTATTTCTCCACTTCATATTTTTCACCTGTTACCGAAACTTCTACTACCTTAAGATCTTCACATTCGAGTATTCTAATATCTGCTGGAACATATCCGCCTTTTTCTAGGTAAACGATATCTCCAACTACCATTTCTTCACAACTTATTTTAACTATCTTTCCAGAACGTTTTACATAAGAATATGTTGTATTTAGATTATCTATTGCCATCAAACTTTTTTTCTCTTTATAATCTCCATTTATTAAAAGTGCTACACTAAATATTATTATCAAAGTTACAAAGCAACCTGTAATAAGTAATCTATTATAAAATAGCATAACTACGCATAGTAACGCTACAAGAATCCATAACTGCTTTATTTGACTCGCTATCAAAATTAAAAGACTTTCAGTTTTAGGCTTCAATATGGTATTTTCACCATGGGTTTCTCTCATATATTTAATTTTTTCTTCATTCAATCCTGAATCAATATCAGAATTCAGCATTTCAACTACCCTCGTCATTGTTTTTCCATACCACTTCTTCATATTACCCAACCTATCCTTTTAAGTTTTTATCCTATATAATCTTCGTACAATAAATAGGAGACTTTAGCATTAGCTACTAAAATCTCCTTAATTCTAAATAATTTAATCTTCTAATATAAAAAAACGCATTATACTAATCTTGATTAGAACATAAATTGCGGTTTTTTTTATGACATTTCTTATTCCTATTTATAATGATAGTATTTGTACAACCACAATCATTGTTTCCACAACGATTATTTCTACAATTATTTCCACCAAACCCATCATCTTCAACTAGCAATAATAATACTAACCACCAACACCACATACATATTTCCCCCCTCTCTGAAGGCAAATATTCCTTATATAATTTTTTCTCATAGGTTTGTCCATTTTCTCATAAGTTTGTCCCTCTATTTCTTTCTTTTGTTGGTATATAATATTACACTCGCTACAAAAATGTTACAACTAAGGATTAGGGATAAAAAAATAACAGAATTATTCATCTGTTATTTTTTCATTTTTATTTCTCCATCAGAATAGATATAAATTCCTTGTCCTTTTCTTTCATCATTTTCCCACTGACCCATATACCTTTCTCCACCAGTATAAGTATGAATTCCAATGCCATGTCTAAGTCCATCTTGAAATTCTCCTACATACGTATCGCAAGTAGGCCACGTACAAATGCCTTGGCCACTTTTTTCGCCATTAACCCACTGCCCTATATATTTTTCACCATCTGGCCAAGTATATATTCCATATCCGTCTTTTTCATCATTAATCCATCCGCCTATATATTCTTCTCCACAAGAAAAAGTAAGTGTTCCTTGACCACTCATTTTGTTATTGCTCCAATTTCCTACATATTTACTTCCATCAGCATAAATGAAAGTTCCAATTCCATGTTTCATGCCATTAATTCTCTCCCCTACATAGTTTCCCCCATGAACATGATGAGGTTTATCATCTATTTGATTGTTTTTATCTGAATTAACATTACTTAGTTTGATTTTATTTAAAGTAACTTTACTTAGTTTTATATTCTTCATATTAAAATTTCTCCTTCTATTTAAGTATAGCCATCTTAAATATACTATATCACTATTTTCTAAAAGTTATGTTAGGGGCATGAAAATAAATAACAAGTCAAAGACGCTACGGATATTTGACTTGTTATTTACTTAAATGTCCCTTATAGATTTGGGCAGAATAAAACCCATAGGAATAATTCCTATGGGTAATTTTTTAAATTATATTATCTTTGAAATCCTCTGTTGTTCTGTTGTTTTTTAGCTCTTCTACAATCAGGACATCTTTGTGGTTCATTTTCGAATCCTTTTTCTTTATAAAATTCCTGTTCACCCTCAGTGAATACGAATTCTTGTGAACAATCTTTACATACAATAGTCTTATCTGTCATTTTAAACATGTCTCCTTTTTATTTATATTAAGATTTAAGATCTGATTTACTTTATATGCCTAAAAAGGTAATGTTTTAATCATATCAAATCTTGATGTTGTTGATTTTGCAATCCCAACTCATTTAGGATACCATATATATTGTTAATATGCAATACATTTATATGAAATACTTTTGAAAAATGCCAAATGTCTATTGTTTACATTGCCTAGCTATCTCTAAATTTATAGTACCTTTAACAAGATCAATAGCTTGTAGTTTACTAAATCCCTTGTGTTTTATCTGTTCTTCCTCCTTTCTTGCAATTGCTTTATATGGATATTCTTTCTCATCATTCTCTACAACTTCTATTACGTAACCCCTGTATTCTTCCATACTCCACCCCTTATTATTTATTTAAAATTTTGTTCACAATTATATATTTTACATATATTATTTAAAACTAAACTGTAATTTAACTTCAATTTTCATACTTTATCATTTCGCTTGTTAACTTTAATTTTAATAAAAATCTCCTGTTTTTGTCCTCCTTTAATAAGGTCATTATAACACGTTTACAATAGTTTGAATATTCTTTTATTGAAATTAAATCAAAAAATTTAACCGTTTTCATTTTTACTGCTTTTATCTAACTATCAGCTATTCAAAATACGCACCACTTATAGAAGTGGGCGATTGTAAACCGCAAAAGCGGTCCAGTTCTCATTGAACTAAGAACCGTAAGAAACAATATCCTTGT
>NZ_JAHLDM010000016.1:0-117877 GCF_018861295.1 Clostridium estertheticum
TTGAAAAAGATGACTCCTGTTCAATACAGAAACCATCTTAGTAATTTAGCATAGTTTTTTTCTAATTGTCCTTGACAAAGGGTACAGATTACAGCGAGTTTATGTTTTTTAGCAGCTACAAATATATTAAATTTTAGAATTTATTAGCGATGTGAACGCATTTTAAGCAATATATACTTTTTGTTATAGCATAACCTAAGGAAAATTTGATACATGAAATACATGTGATTATTTATTCTTTAAGACATTTATTGATATACTCGCGAAGTCTATCATCCCAAGGAGAAATATCAATACCCAAAGCTTCTTTTATATGTGAATTATCTGTGCAAGTATATTTAGGCTCACGAATGAGATTGGATAAAAGCTTATCTGAACTTACAATTAAAGGAATATTTAGATTGCCAAATTCTATTATGCTATTTATTAGTTTAGATTTTGATATACAACCCTCATTAGTATAGTTATATACCCCATATTTATCAGTTCCTAATAATTTTTGGATAGCTAAAGTTAAATCCTCAATATAAGTTACACAAAGAGTTGGATTTGAAAACAAATAAATTGCTGAATGTTTTCCATTTATGAGTTTTCTAACAAAACAATCATTGCCACCAAATATAGTTGAACTGCGAATAATAAAATATTTTTGACAAATAGTTTGAATTAACTCCTCTCCACCAAGCTTACTCTTGCTAAATGTGTTTAGTGGAAAACATTCATCAATTTCTCTATAAGGCATTGAATTATTATCACCGTATACATCTGTGCTAGAGAGGTATACTATAGGTATATCAAGGTCATTACAGCAATTAGCAATATTTAATGTTCCTACAGTGTTTACATCATAGGCTAAGGTCTCATTGTATTCACAAATATATTTATTAGTTATGGCTGCAGTATGGATTACGGCATCTGGTTTTAATAAATTTAAGGTTTTTTTAGTACTTATTTTGTCTACTATGTTAAGCTCAGTTTTATCTAATCCATATACAGTATGTGATTTTGACAATACGTTACATAAATAAGTTCCTATATTACCATTTGCACCAGTTATTAAAATATTCATAGATCCCTCCTGAAAATTCATTCTATTAAAGTATATGACACAATAATAATATTATTAAGTATTTTGGATATTAGATATTTTTTAAAATAAAAACTATTAAAAAAATTTCTAGAGAATATTATAATATTTAAGTGATAAACTATTTAAAAGAAGTATTTTCATATATACAAAATACATGCTAGTTAATAACCATTATTAGCTGAAGAAAGTTGAACAGAGTTGGAAAATGTGGTAAAATAAATTATAATAAGAAGCATATAATTATGTAGATAAATAGAAAAGGCAATAATTATCTACTTAAAGAAGTTTGAGGAGGATTTTTAAGATGGAAACAACAAAATTAAAAGACAATATTTATTGGATTGGGGTAAATGACCCAAAGCTCAAGGTATTTGATATTATAATGGAAACAAAAAAAGGAACTACATATAACTCATATTTAATAGATGATGAAAAGATAGCTATAATAGATTCCGTTAAAAATGGCTTTCTTGATGAATCTTTAAGTAAGATAAAAGGTGTTATTGGAGAGAAAAAAGTTGATTATATAATTGTTCAACACACTGAACTTGATCATAGTGGTTCTTTAAGCAAACTCTTAGAAGTTTATCCAGAAGCTGTTGTTGTTGCATCAAAAGCTGCTATAATTTATTTAAAAGAAATTATGAATAAAGAATTTATTAGCCAGCCAGCAGTAGGAGAGTTATCATTAGGAAAAAACACATTACAATTTATATCAGCACCTAATTTACATTGGCCTGATACAATGTTTACATATGTTAAGGAACAAAAAATATTGTTTACTTGTGATGTAATGGGTTGTCATTATTCACCAACTAATTGTATAACGGATGCTTGCTCCGGTGATTATTTTGATGAGATGAAATATTATTTTGAGGTTATAATGGGACCTTTTAAGAAATTCGTAAATTCAGGACTTGATAAAATTGAAAATTTAAAAATAGATATAGTAGCACCAAGTCACGGACCTGTGCATATAAATGATGTTAAAATGTATATAGATCTTTATAGACAATGGGCTAAAATTTATGAAATAAAAGAAAAAAACATTCAAATATTCTATATTTCCGCTTATCATAATACAGAAGAGATGGGAAAATATATAGCTAAAAAAATTAATGATGCGGGTGTAAAGGCCGAGGCTCATGAAATTACATCTATGAAATTAACTGATATTGTATCATTGGTTGAAAAAGCATCTGGGATTATGATTGGATCACCAACCATTAATCAAGATGCGGTAAAGCCTGCATGGGACGTTTTATCACTTGTATGCCCAATAACTAACAAAGGCAAAGTTGCAGCGGCTTTCGGCTCATATGGATGGAGTGGAGAGGGAGTTCCTATGCTTACACAAAGATTAAAATCTTTGAAATTTAAAGTTGTAGAGGAAGGACTTAAGTTCAAATTTGTACCAGACAAAAAAGAGTTTGAACAAGCTGATAGTTTTGTAGAGAAGTACTTAGAGATTTTAAATAAATAATTACTAATAAATATTAGTTTACAAAGTTATATAATAAAAAAGAAAATCTCACTTTCATAGTGAAATCTTTCTTTTTTTTTATAAAGAATGATGTATGGAGGCGATATATTTGAATAAACAATATATAGTAAATTTTTTAAGCAAAAATGATTTAAGTGATATAGCTGAAATTCAATATAAAAAAGGAACCATAGCTCTTAAATTCAAATATTATTATGATGATGCAGAAATTGAGGCAGCTACATCTTATGCAGATGATGAAGGCAATTTCAAAGAAGAAAAAGAAGATTGGTATGAAGAATTTTTTCTTCCTTATTTAAGTGATATTTCAGCAGATAATGTTGAAGATATTATGGAAGAATGTGCTGAAAAAATGGAAATTGAATACGAATTCATTGGCTGTGATATATCCGAGGATGCATATGAATTTAATGAATTCGCTGTAGTTTTTTATGGTAAAGAATCAGATATTGATACTGATGATATCTTGCTTGAACTAGATTTCTAAATTTATGCTTGTACCAAAAAAAGTGGATGTATTAAGCTGCTTTCTTACAAGTAGCTTTAATTTTTTGATATTTAACTATAACTTCATCTAATTGCTGACTGCAACATACAACCATTTTATCAGTTGGTTTTTTATGATTTAGTAAAAAATGTAACAATGATCTTAATGATTCTAATTCTTTATTTATAATTTTCAATTTAATATTCATGTATTTCTCCTTATTTATGTATTTGTGAGGCAAGTACATAATACCATATTATTCTAAGTATGTTAAATTTAATGTTAGTCATTAAAATATAACAAATTACAAAATATGCTATAATCTTATGAAATGCAGGATGAAGAAATGGTAAAAAATAACATTATAAAGCATGTAGGTGTTGAAAAAAGCTACTTGGAATAATATGTAAATGACGAAAAAAGTCTTAAAGTTTTTGTAATACAATCATAAAAAGTAGAATATGTTTGATAGCTACTAGTTATGTATAAAGTAATTTAATATAATAAAATAGGTCAAAATAATAGAGGTGTGATATTATTAATACAGATGAATTAACTAATAGGATAAATTATCTTTATAAGAAAAGCAAAGAAGAAAAGCTTACTGATGAAGAAATATTAGAGCAAAAAGAATTAAGACAAAAGTATATTGATAATGTTAAAAGAAATTTTCGCGCGCAACTAGATACAATTAAAAAAGTATAATATGAACAATAAATTATTAGGAATGGGGGAATTATTTTGGCTGTTACCATAGAGGAGCTAATAGAACATTTTAGTTTAGAAGTTTTGGTAGAAGGTGGTAAGGGAAAGTTAATTAATGTTAGTGATATTAATAGACCGGGATTACAAATTGCCGGCTTTTATGAATATTTTGGTAACAAAAGGGTGCAACTAATAGGCATGGCAGAGTGGAGTTTTTTAGATTGTATGGAAGAAGACCTTAGGCAGAAACGATTAAATAAATATTTTAAATTGGAAACGCCTTGTGTTATATTGACTAGAGATTTGCAGCCTCATAAGGAAATTATTAAGGCGGCAGAGGAAAATGGTCAATGGCTTTTACGAACAAAATCAATTTCTACAAGATTTAGTAGTAAACTTACTAATTACCTAGATGCAGAGTTAGCGCCAGAAACAAGGCTTCATGGTGTCCTATTAGATGTTTATGGTATAGGAATATTAGTAACTGGGGAAAGTGGAATTGGTAAAAGTGAATGTGCTTTAGAATTAATAAAGAGGGGCCATAGGTTGATTGCAGATGATGCAGTAGACATAAAAGAAGTTGATGGTGTGTTACTCGGAAGATGTCCTTACATAACCTCTGGAATGCTTGAGGTAAGAGGTATGGGAATAATAGATATTCCAGCAATTTATGGAATGAGTTCAGTTTTAAATACTAAGACTATTAGTTTACTTATTTCGCTTACGCAGTGGAACGAGACCGAGGAATATGATAGGCTTGGTATTGATGATCAATTTATGGATATACTAAGTGTGAAGTTAAGGAAAATAACGTTGCCAGTTAGGCCTGGGAGAAATATAGCAGTTATTATTGAAGCTGCAGCAGCTAATTATATATATAGCTTAAATTCTAAGATAACACCTGTAGAAACTATAAATATGAGAATAGAGGAAGTAACTAAAGCACGTGTTGATTAACTAAAATTATAGTAAAAATCAAATAACAAAATAGATTTAATATTTGCAATCGTAGGTAAAATTTAGTAATATAGTAGATGCGAAAAGTAATTATTGTATGGAGGTAGTAAAAATGTCAGATGTTAAAAGTTTAGAAAAAACATATGAAGTAGCTTGGGACAAATATAATAAAAATGATCTCGAAAAAGTATTTACATTATCGGATAATTATATAGATTTTATGTCAAAATGCAAAACCGAAAGAGAATGTGTAACAGAGTTTATTACACTTGCTAAAAAAAATGGTTATAAAAATATTGATACTTATATAAAAGAGGGTACTAAATTAAAAGCTGGTGATAAAGTTTATGCAAGTAGTATGGGAAAAACTTTAGCATTATTTTTAATTGGGTCTGAGCCTATTGAAAAGGGTTTTAAAATTTTAGGTGCTCATATTGACTCACCAAGACTTGATTTAAAACCAAATCCACTATATGAGGATTCAGATTTAGCATTAGTTAAAACACATTACTACGGTGGTGTTAAAAAATACCAATGGGTTACCTTGCCTCTTGCTATACATGGTGTTGTAGTTAAGAAAGACGGAACGGTGGTAAATGTAGTAATAGGAGAAGATGAAAAAGAACCAGTAGTTGGAATTTCGGATCTTCTAATTCACTTATCCGCAGATCAAATGAAAAAAACTTTAGATAAAGCTATTGAAGGCGAAGAGTTGAATGTATTTATGGGAAGTATACCAATAAAAGATAAAGATGCTAAAAATAGAGTAAAGTTAAATATATTAAAACTTTTAAATAATAAATATGGTATAGATGAAGAAGACTTTGTATCATCAGAATTAGAAGTAGTACCTGCAGGGCGGGCTAGAAATTATGGCCTAGATAGCAGCATGGTTATGGCTTATGGGCATGATGACAGAGTTTGTGCTTATACTTCATATGAAGCATTAATGAACATGAAGCAAACAGATAAAACATGTATAGTTTTACTTGTTGATAAAGAAGAAGTTGGAAGTATTGGCGCAACTGGAATGCAATCAAAATTTTTTGAAAATACAGTAGCTGAAGTTGTTAATTTACTCGGAAAATACAGTGAGTTAAAAGTAAGAAGGGCACTTGCAAATTCAAAAATGTTGTCTTCAGACGTAACTGCTGCATATGACCCAACATTTCCATCAGTTATGGAGAAACGTAATTCTGCATATTTTGGTAAAGGTATAGTTTTAAACAAATATACTGGAGCTCGTGGAAAAAGCGGATGTAACGATGCAAATCCAGAATTTATTGCAGAACTTAGAGGAATAATGGAAAAGCATAATATAACATGGCAGACATCGGAACTTGGAAAAGTAGACCAAGGCGGTGGAGGTACTATAGCTTATATATTAGCTGAGTATGGCATGCAGGTTATTGATTCAGGAGTTGCTCTTCATAATATGCATGCACCATGGGAAATTGCAAGTAAAGCAGATATCTATGAAGCATGTAGAGCTTATGAAGCATTTTTAATAGAGGCATAAAAATAAGAAAGTATATATTACTACAACTGCATTCACAACGCTTAGTAATTCTAAGCTGATTTTATTAAAAAATACTAAAAAGTACAAACTCGCTTTCGCTCAAACATGTACTTTTCTTAACGTATTTTCCATGAAATCATCTAAGAATTACCAACGCTTGATCAAATGCAGTTTACGTAATATATACTTTCTTTACCTTTCTAAAGGAAAAAAGGAGATGTGAAAACATCTCCTTTTATGATTCTAGTTTATGTACAAAGATAGCTAGTTCTTCATTACTTAAGGAAACACATCCAACAAGGCCATGACCTGTGTCAGATGTTGAAATTCCATGAAAATCTGAACCGGCAGTAACAAACTTGTTGTATTCTTTAGCTTTTGCTTTTAGGAGCGATTTCTGTTTTTTTGTGTTTAATGGATAAACTGCTTCAATACCATCAAAATCAAATCCTAGCATCTCATCTATAGAAGTTTTTTTAATTAAAACTGGATGTGCAAGTACAACTAATGCGTTAACCTTCTTTAATAGGCTTATACCATCAGCTGTTGGGATTCTTTTAATGTGCACATATGCAGGGCTATCGTTTGAAAGAAAAGTATCAAATATATAGTTCCAATCATATTTATAACCAGCATCAATTATGGCTTTAGCTATATGTGGCCTAGCTATTACCCCTTTTGCCTGATCTAGAACTTTTTGGTAGTCTAATTTTATTTTGAAAAATAGATCTAGATTTTCTACTATTTTTTTGCCTCTAAATACTCTGGAATCCTCTATATCTTTTAAAAAATTTTGAAAATCTAAATTTTTATATTCATCGTTTTTAAAATATCCAAGAACATGGATGCTTTCATTATTATGAACTGTAGATAATTCTATACCAGGTATTACCCTTATATTATTATTTATACCTTCTCTAATTCCTTCCTCGACATTTAAAGTAGTGTCATGATCAGTTATTGCAATAATATCTAATCCATTTAAAGAAGCCTCGTGAATTAATTCCTTAGGACTTAGTTTTCCATCAGATGCATTTGTATGAAGATGGAAATCACCTCTGTTGTACATATAATCACCTCTAACTTATTGTTTAACATAGTACCATTTTAACCAATCTTTACGTATATTAAAAGGGGTTTGTTATAAATAATAATTATTATTAGTTATTAAAGGAAATTTATTTTGGTGACTATAAAGTATATTAGTCGCTTTCAATATTTTATTACTAATGATTTTGTGTAAATTATTTGATATAATAGGTAATTATAAGAGAATAGGAGATCGTTTATGTTTTTAATGATAGATAATTATGATTCATTTGTATATAACCTAGTTAGATATTTTGAAGAGTTAGGTGAGCAGGTATTAATATATAGAAACGATAAGATTACATTAGCTGATATAAAGAGAATTAAGCCAGAAGGAATAATTATTTCTCCAGGCCCAAAATCTCCGGAATATGCAGGGAAATGTATGGAGATAGTAGAAAAATTTAAAGGGTACATACCTATTTTGGGGATATGTTTAGGGCATCAGGTTATTGCTAAGGTGTTTGGTGGTAAAATCGTCCCTGGACGTGAACCTGTGCACGGGAAGGTATCCGCAATTAAACATAGTGGGAAATATATTTTTAAAGATATAAAGAGTCCAATGAAGGTTACAAGGTACCATTCATTAATAGTGGAAAGAGATTCGCTACCTGAGGTATTAGAAATTACTAGTGAAACCGATGATGGAGTTATAATGGGAATAAGACATAAGAAATATTTTATAGAAGGATTACAATTTCACCCAGAAGCTGAGCTTACGCAGTATGGACACGAAATTCTTAAAAATTTTATTATTGAAGTTAGAAGTCAAAACAAATTAGTTAAAGATTAAGGAGAAGAAATGAAACTGACAATTGAAAAAGTACATACTAAACTTGATGGTTTTGATATATATTCTTTATTTAAAGAAGATCTTGATACTATATTATTAGATAGTGTTAGGGATAAAGAAACATTAGGGAGATATTCTTTTATAGGAGTTAATTGTTTTTTAAAATTTAAAAGTAAAAATGGTATGTGTAATATTGGCTGTGAAGCATATGAAGGGAATACATTTGAAGAGTTAAATAAGATTCTAAAAGAATATTATATAGAAAATAATACAGAACTACCATTTGTGGCTGGTGGTATGGGGTATTTTTCATATGACCTAGGTAGAGAACTTGAAGAGTTACCGAATATAGCAAAGGAGGATATGGATATACCTCATTGCTGTTATAACTTTTATGATAATATAATTATTATAGATAATCTTAAAAAAAACACTTATATATCTGCACTAGGAATACTTAAATCTCAGAAAGACAGTATAGAAGATATAAAAAGCCGTATACAAAATGGTAATAAAGTTATATATGAAAAAGTAGGAGACATAACAAATAAATTTACTTCGGATTTTCAAAAAAGTAAGTACATTAATACTCTATCAAAGGTAAGAGCTTATATAAAAAGTGGAGACATATATATTACAAATTTATCACAAAGGTATAGTTGTAGCATAAAGCGAAACGCATATGAAATATATAAAGATTTAAGACATATAAATCCGGCACCATTTGCTGCTTTTATGAATTTTGAGGACTTTAATATAATATGTTCTTCCCCAGAAAGATTTCTAAGTATAAAGGATAGAATGGTAGAAACTAGACCTATAAAGGGAACTATGCCAAGGGGTAAAGATGTAGATGAGGACGACAGAAATAAAAATATATTAATAAATAGTGAAAAGGATAAAGCTGAACTTTTAAATGTGGTTGATTTAGAGAGAAACGATTTAAGCAAGGTTTGCAAACCTAATTCAGTTAAAGTAACACAGCTTTTTAAATTAGAGGAGTATAGTACAGTCTTTCATCTGGTATCTACAGTAGTAGGTAAATTAAAAGAGGAAGTAGGTCCAATCGAATGCATTAAAGCATGTTTCCCCGGAGGATCCATAACTGGTACACCTAAAATACGTTCCATGGAAATTATCGAGGAATTAGAACCTGTGCGGAGAAATATATATACGGGCGCTCTTGGATATTTGGGATTTGACGGGAATGTAGATTTGAATATAATTATTAGAACAATTTTAATAAAGGGAAATAAAGCCTATTTCGGAGTAGGTGGAGGCATAACTTGGGATTCTAACGAAAAATCGGAATATGATGAAACTATAGATAAGGCGAGGGCATTAATGAGAGTCCTATAAATTACAAAAGAAGAATAATGAAACTTGCCACTTGCCACGTGGGTGGCACCGAAAAAGGAGGGTATTATGATACTTATGAATGATGAAGAGAACGAGGATAAGCTATCTTTAGATAGTGGATTTTTCTTCGGTAGGGGAGCATTTGAGACAATACTTGTCAAAGAACAGCCAATTCTTCTTGCAAATCATATAAAAAGGTTAAACAGCGGGCTGAATACACTAGGAGTAAATAAAAAAATTACCCAGGAAGAAATTTATGAGGCTGTTTTAAAACTTAATTGTAAAAATTGCGTATTTAAAATTATGGTATCTGAAAAAAATACTGTAATTACTACAAGGCAAGTTCCATATAAGAGGAGTGACTATGAAAACGGATATTCATTAGGGTTAAGTGAAGTTAGGCGAAATGCATATTCTAATTTGACATATGTTAAATCATTTAATTATGTGGAAAATATAATTGAACGAGGTATTATTATAGATAAAGGATATAATGAGGCATTATTTTTAAATACTGATGGATTTTTAAGTGAGGGAGCGGTAAGCAATATATTTTTTATTAAGAATGGAATTATATATACTCCTAAAATTAAATGTGGTTTACTACCAGGTATTGTGAGGGAGTTTGTTATTCAAAATTCATCAGCTATGGGATTTAATGTAGAGGAAGGAGAATTTACATATGATCAATTGGTGGATGCTGAGGGTGTATTTATAACTAATAGTATTATGGGCATAATGAAGGTAAGTAAAATTGATGATAAGGTTCTTAATCAAAGCACAGTTGTATCTGAAATAAAAAGGTATTACGATACATATGTACAAAGATACAAGGGTTAAGGCTACTCTAAAGGGGTGGGAATCATAAATAACAGTTTAATAGATGACAAAGTAGATCTTATTATAAAAAATAATATATTTCAGTATAACTTAAGGAAAATAGAAGACTTAGAAAAAAACAGAAAATACTGCAAACATGATATGCAACACTTTTTAGATGTGGCAAGAATTATGTATATAATTAGTTTGGAAAATGATTTTGATATACCAAAATACATAGTTTATACAACTGCACTTTTGCATGATATAGGTAGGGGAGAGCAATATGAAAACGGGACAGCCCATAATATTGCCAGTGTACTAATTGCTAAAGAAATACTGCACCAGTGTGAATATGGTGATAAGGAAATAGATGAAATTTTAGAAGCTATAGGAAATCATAGAAATGACACTGAGAGTTTTGAAGGTTTGAGTAATTTATTATATAAATGTGATAAACTTTCAAGAGATTGTGTCCATTGTGAGGCAAGTGAGGGATGTAAATGGCCTTTAGGCAAGAGGAATTTTAAGATTAATTATTAGAACTGATTATATAAAGCAAATAAAATTTTAGGGGGAAATTTATGATAATAGGAAATAAAGATTTTGAAATAGGCAAAAGGACTTACATAATGGGAATTTTAAATGTTACTCCTGATTCGTTTTCAGATGGGGGCAGATTTAATGATATCAGCTCAGCTATAAACCGTGCTAAGATAATGGTTGCAGAGGGAGTAGATATTATTGATATTGGTGGAGAATCTACAAGGCCAGGTCATGAAGATGTTAGTGAAGAAGAAGAAATTAAAAGAGTAGTTCCTATTATAAGGGAATTAAAGAAACAACTAGATATTCCCATTTCTGTGGACACATACAAAGGAAAAGTTGCAGAGCTCGCAATAAAGGCTGGGGCAGACATGATTAATGATATATGGGGCTTTAAGATGGACCCATATATTGCGGTAGTTGCTGCTAAGTATAATGTACCTTGCTGTTTAATGCACAATCGTGATAATAAAAACTATAAAAATTTAATGCAAGATATAATAAATGATTTAGGTGAAAGTATAATTATTGCTCTAGATGCTGGAGTAAGGAGAGAAAATATTATTTTAGACCCAGGTATTGGTTTTGCTAAAAGTTATGAGGATAATTTAAAAACAATGAATAACCTAGAAAAGTTAAAAAACTTAGGGTATCCGGTGCTCCTTGGAACATCAAGAAAATCTATGCTAGGAATTGCGCAGGGACTAGATACTAGCGAAAGGCTTGAGGGAACACTTGCAACTACAACTATAGGGATAATGAAGGGCTGCGAATTTATAAGAGTACACGATATAAAAGAGAATAAAAGGGTTTGTGTTTTAACAGATATTATATGTAAAAGTTAGATAAGTATTTGTACACTGGATATAAAAAGGAGATAATACTATGGATAAAATGTACATAAAAGACTTAGAAGTCTACGCTCATCATGGAGTTTTTCAAGAGGAAAAGGTACTTGGACAACGGTTTTTAATTTCTATAGAGCTATTTTTAAGTCTAAGAGAGGCAGGAATCTCTGATGACATAACAAAAACTGTTCATTATGGAGACCTTTGTCACAAGGTTGAAGAGGAATTTAAAAAGGAAAATTATGATTTAATAGAGAAAGCTACAGAGAAAGTAGCCGAATTTATACTATTAAATTATGATTTAGTTCAAAGAGTAAAGGTTAAAATAAAAAAGCCATGGGCTCCCATTGGAAGGCCGCTTCTTTATGCAGCTGTAGAAATAGATAGAAAATGGCATACTGCATATATTGGCGTGGGTGGAAATATGGGGGATAAGGATAAAAATGTGAAAAGTGCTTTAGAGCTTATAAACAATTCTTATAATACCAAAATAGCAAAAACATCAAAATTTTATAATACAAAGCCTGTGGGATATATAGATCAGGAAGATTTTTTAAATTGTGTCATTGAGGTAAAAACACTTTTAAACCCATTAGAACTTGTAAGATTCCTGCTATCCATTGAAAAGGAATTAAAAAGGGAAAGGGTTATAAGATGGGGTCCTAGAACAGTAGATTTAGATGTATTATTATTTGATGATGTAATTAGTTCATTAGAAGAAATAATATTGCCTCATCCAAGAATGCATGAGCGAATGTTTGTAATAGATCCAATGTGTGATATAGCACCATATGTTTTGCACCCAATTTTGAATAAAACTATGATTCAAATAAAAGATGAAATAAAAGCGCAGTAGGCTTTTATTTCATCTTTTATTTGCTTTTAATGTGATAATATAATTTTTATTGAAAAAGTAGATTCATTATTTAGGTATAAGGTATTTGCATAGACCGTAGAGGTTATAAGCTTTGAACAGTTTACTTGTGTCAATGTAATCCATTTTGTAATCACCATCCCAGGGGTATATGGAGATATATCTTTCGTTATATATATTTAATACGTATTTGTCTTTACTAAATGTCAAAAATATTTTATATAATGGTTTAGCAGGTAAGTTTGTCGGCTTATCTATGAAGCTAGTATTAGTTAATGAATTAAAGAAATTGACTAATATAGTTGAATACTCCTTTGTAAAATCTTTTTTCTTATAAAAATTCATATATAGAGCATAAAGTTCCTTAGGTGTCTCTGAAGATAAATCATTCATTAATAACTTGGTATAATAATAATTACTTGGTTTATTTTTGATGAAAATGCTTTTATTAAAATTATATTTACATCCGAAGAGGCTTAAGGAAAAGGAAATACACATTATTAGTAAAATATATTTCTTCATATTAGTTCTCAAATAATCACATCCTTTAATTATATCCATTAAGTACCTTATTTAATTGCAGTTACTAAACACATTATTTATGTCCCTATAAATAAAATATGTTGGATAATTATATTTTAGTACACAAAATCGATACCTTGGCATATTGTAGAATATGGTTGAAAAATTACCCTAAGATTAGAGCAAAAAGTATGGAGGTGATTGCTTTGAAGTACGGTATTGATATTGGTCACAATTGCCCACCCTCAGATATAGGATATGTGGGTATAAGAAAAGAAGATGAGCTAAATAAAGAGGTTGGAGTTAAGGTAATAGCAAAGCTTAAAGAACTTAAGCATGAGGTAGTGTACTGCACTCCAAGTGTTGATTCTAGTTTAAGTAATTCACTTTATAGAAGGGTAAATAAGGCAAATGAAGAAAATGTGGATTTATATGTGTCTATTCATTTCAATGGAGGAAGAGGAGACGGAACAGAAGTATTTGCAATAGCAGAATCAAGTAAAAAAACGGCTAAAAGAGTTGTAGATGAGATAGCCCAGCTGGGATATGTTAATAGGGGAGTAAAAGATGGAAGTTTTTTATATTTACTAAAACACACAAAAATGCCTGCAATACTTGTGGAAGTGGGATTTTTGAATTCTAAAGATGATATGGAAAGGTTTAATGCAGAAAACATAGCAAATGCTATTGTAAATGGAATAACTAGATTTTAAAAGGAAAGAAACTCATTTTCATAGCTTAATACAATAAAAGTACTAGGAATAATATCAGTAAACATAAACTATGTAATGAGTAAAACGGACAACCAGAAGGCTGTCCGTTTATATAGAAGTATTTATATTCTTATAAAATTTATTATTCTTAAAACCTGAATTTATTTATTAATTTTATCAATTCATTAGCCTTATCATTCAATCCTTCAGCCAAAGAATTCATTAAGTTATTTGACTCCGCTTGAGTTTGAATAGTTGCTGTGACTTCCTCTGTTGCTGCAGTATTCGCTTCAGAAATTGATGCAATGCTATTAATAGAATCATTTAAGAGATTTTTACTTTCATCAATCACATTAATGGAGTTCATACTAACTTCCATAGCACTTGAAATATTTGAAATTGATTCTTTAATTTTACCAAAGGATGTTATTGTACTGCTAACTTGAACTAGTTCCTCTTTAAATAGCTTTTTAGCATTTTCAGATATTTCTAAAGAGGCTCCTATAGATTGATTAACTTGATCTACAATGGTCCCTATTTCTGAAGAAGCATTTTGAGACTTATCTGCTAGTTTTCTTATTTCGTTTGCAACTACTGAAAATCCCTTGCCAGCATCGCCCGCTCTTGCCGCTTCTATAGAAGCATTTAAGGCAAGTAAATTTGTTTGTTTAGTGATGTCGTTAATCTTGTTTAATATTGTAAGTATGCTCTTAGTATTAACATTTAAAGTTTCAACTGTACTTGCAACCTTTGTCATAGCATTTGAATTATTTTCAGAAGTTTTACTTAAGTTGTTGATAATATTTGTGCCTTCATTAATAATGTCAATAGATGCTTTAGTAGCATTAGTTACATTTCCAAGAGAAAAAATTGAACTAGTTATTTCATTATTAAAATCATCAGATATTTTAGAGCATCCAATAGTTTCTTCTGTTTGTTTTGAAGAACCACTAGTAATTTCTTCAACGGCTATAACAACTTCTTTGGAACTATCAGTAATAGTATTAGATAAATTTAAAATTTTAGCAGCTGAGTCTGTGGTTTCTTTAGTAAGTCCCGCTGTTAAGGAAAGCATTTCTTTTAATTTCTTTATCATATTATTAAAATTAAGACTTAATTCGTTTATTTCATGTATAGCATACTTATTTGTTTTAACCGTAAAGTCTCCGTTTGAAACCTTTTCAGCAACCTCAATGATATCATATATAGGTTCTGTTATTTTGCGAGTAGTGAAAACTGAAAGGATGGCTGTAAAAATTAGGCAAAGAATTATTATCGGTATTGATAAAGCACCCACGCTATTTGCAGTAGAGGCTAACTCCGTTTTTGGCACGACTGCTACTATTTTCCATCCCCTAGTATCATAAGAACTTTCAACGCCATACATGTTCTTTCCTGCTTGTTTATATTCAAAGGAACCTTCTTTTAGGCTTTTTATTTTAGACCAGATTGTGGAATCTACTTTCTTTCCTAAAAAAGTTGGATTCTTGTGTGCTATAATTTGTCCCTTTTGATCTACTATAAACATATAACCATTTTTACCTATCTTAGCATCTTTTATAGAAGAAGAAAAAACTTGAGGGTCTACATTTATTTTTAAAATAGGAGCTGATTCTGAACTAGATGTAGATATTAATCGTCTCATAAGACTAATATTTTTATTATCTGGGCTAGTATTAAAAGTGTCAACTTGAACATTAGTCCACTGTGACTTACCATCTGATTTAATTATATTGGTATAATCTTCTGAAGTTTTAAAAGCAGAATATTTAACAGTATTGGTATCGCTATTACTTACATCTACATTTCCACCAGAAGATATAGATAAACCGTTATCTCTTAATATGTACATACTTTTAATGAATTTAGAGTTACTGGTTAAATTATTCAAACTATCTTGAACTTTTTGTATATGTTGCCATTTATTATATTGATCTCCAGTAATGGTATTAAAACTATTACTTATATCTTTGTTAGATAAAACTTGCATGGATAGCTCTTCTAGGGATGCATCTACTATATCAATATAGTTTTTATTTTGATTTAGGATTTGCATTGTGGAATTTTCAAAATCTGTTGATACCTTTTGCTTAGTAACTTGATAGGTAAGTAAGGCTGATATTGATAATGTTATTAGAGATAATACAGTAAACGTTAACACTAGACGCTTAAATAAGCCACCTTTTATTTTAAAAGTCTTAATAAGTTTATTGTTTATAAGTCCATTCTTATTGATATTTTTGAAGCGATTTTTTGTATGGTTTTCTGATTTTATTGATTTTCGTTTCTTTAAAAATTTTCTTTTCATAGTTATTTTCTCCTTGTTTGCTATAATTATAGTAATTTGATGTATAAATTGTTAAATAAATCATATTTATCTATATAGTTCGACAATAAATATGTAACTCCTTTTTTATAAAAATATTTTGTATGAATTTATAAAAAAAAACAAATAATGTTTAAAGTTCTTATTATAATTATATTAGAGGAAAGCATAAGCAAATTTAATATTATGATGAAAAAGACAAAGAAGTTGTAAAGATTGTTACCAACACGTATGGAATAAAGATTACTTTAACTGAAAATTAATTAATTTCTCCTAAAAATACTAAAATTCAGAATTATTCAATTTGCTACAATAGAATTGAGCTACCTTTTTATAGTATAGGTTAATGATGTGATCCAAAGTTATTTCTTTCACTGTTTAATAATCCGGCTTCTCGTAATTTCATAAGGATTTGTCTGAATGCTGTTGGCAATAGCTATACTGCTTAAATCTGAATTTTGATTAATTTTAATAAAAACTAATATGTGTACTGCATGACTTAGTTTGGTTTAATATCCCATAAAAGCAATACTCCCTGATATTAAAATATTTTCAACAGCTACTTGACTTTGCAGAAGTGCAATGCTAGACTGAAATTGCTGTTAATTTAATATTATCAGCAACCCCGAAAGAAGTCAAGGAAGATAAGGAGAGGTTAAAGATGGATAAATTAAACTATTCGCAGCAAATTTGAAAATAAATACGGTTTTCATAATACTTTTGATGGATTCTATTATCCATATCGCACCAGCGAAGAACGTTGGGCATTTATTGCACGTTCGGGATGTTGTATATTAGATGCACAAGTTGGAAAAGCATATGAGGATTTGCAATGGCTACTAAAAGATAAGAATTATTATATTCTCACAACTAATCAGGATACACAGTTTGAAAAAGTATTTCCTATTGAGAAAATTAGTGCTATTCAAGGGGATTGGAAATATTTACAGTGTAATAGAAGATGTCATGATAAACTCTACGATTCCGTGGAACTACTTCACAAAATTAATGCGGAAATAGATGTGGCTTTGAAAATTCCAACAGAAATGGGTCCGCATTGTCCTCATTGTGGAGCAGAACTTGAGCCATGGGTACGCTCTCGTGTATTTTTGGAAGGAAAGAAATATAAAGAAGAGCACCAAAAATTAAGTGATTTCCTTAGAAAAAATATGAATAAAAAGGTTTTGTTTCTGGAACTCGGTGTAGGAAGGATGACGCCAATGTTTATTCAGGAACCATAGAGTATGAGATTCCTGTATTCTAAAATATGTAGTAATTATCCTAACATTGTGTCTGCTATTGATAATAGGCATGGTGTGTATAATGAAAAATTGCAAAAAGTACATTAATTGGAGTTTTTTTCCGAATATTGATTGCCGGATACAATAAAATATATAGAAAGTGAGTGAAATAGAATGAGCTTTTATGAAGATTTAGTAATGAAAACACAGAGGAAAAATTATTCAGGAAATTATGGAATTTATGCTTCTGGAGGAACCGCAGTAAAGATGAGTAAAAAGAAAGCTTTACCATATGAGAATCAGATAGAAGAATTTGTAAAAAAGATAGAGGAAGCGGAATGCATTGTAGTTGGTGGTGCGTCTGGTTTATCTGCGGCGGGTGGTGGAGATTTTTATTATGATGATACACCATCCTATAGGGAGTATTTTGGAAAGTTTGCAGAAAAGTATGGATTTAATGGCGCTTTCGCAGGTATTATGCATCAGTTTTCCACAAGAGAAGAACATTGGGGATATCTGGCAACCTTTTTATATACCACCGTACATGCACCTATTAGAAAGCCGTACAAGGATTTGGATGAAATCATTAAGGGTAAGGATTTTCATATTTTGACAACGAATCAGGATACACAGTTTGTAAAACTCTATAAAGAGGAAATAGTAAGTGAGATTCAGGGAGATCATCGTTTCCTTCAATGCAGCAGACAATGCTGTGATGAGACTTGGGATGCAGTAAAACCGGTAGAGGATATGATTGATTCCATGGGAGAAGGTACTAAGGTTGCAACAGAGCTGATTCCACACTGTTCTCACTGTGGTGCAGAAATGTTTCCATGGGTACGAGGCTATGGTAATTTCTTGCAGGGAAAGAAATATGAAGAGCAGTATCAGAAAATATCGGACTATATCCAAAAAAATAAAGACAAAAAGATATTGTTTATTGAATTAGGGGTAGGACGCATGACACCGATGTTTATTCAGGAGCCATTTTGGGAACTGACAGAAAGTCTAAGAGATGCATATTACATTGCTGTCAATGATAAGTATGAATTAATTCCAGAGAAAATTGAAGACAATGGAATGGCAATTGTTGGAAGCATAGTGGATGTATTGGAAGCTGTAAAAAAAGTTAAAATGAAGAGGTGTATTTATGAATCAATATGAAATAATAGCAAAGAAAATACAGGAGACAGATGCCATATTAGTTGGCGCAAGCAATGGATTTTCTATTTCTGAGGGTCTGCATATTTTCGCAGATAATCAGAAATTTGAAAATCTGTTTGGAGATTTTAAAAAAACATACGGAATTAGAAATATCTTAGAAGGAATGTATACAAGATTCCCCTCAGAGGAAGTAAAGTGGACATTTATTAGCAGACTTGCCAATCATTATAGTGGCAATTATACAGGAAGCGAAAATACAAATGCTTTAAAAAAAATTATTGGAAATAAACCTTATTTTATGGTTACTTCCAACGGAGAAAACCATTTTGAACTTGCAGGATTTCAACCGGACTGTATTTATGAAATTGAAGGAAGTTGGAAGGAAATGCAATGTGCAAAGCCTTGTCATAAAGAATTATATCCTGCATTTGCTGCTATTAAGAAAATGAGTGAAGTAGAGCGAAATGGCAGAATCCCCACAGAACTTGTACCCAAATGCCCAAAGTGCGGCGGACCTATGCAGATTCATGGTGCTGGGGAAGGTTTTATTCCTGATGAAGTAGCGCATAATAGATTTCAGGAGTTTATACAAAAGTATCATGGCAGAAATATGGTCATATTAGAGCTGGGAATTGGATGGAGAAATCAGTTGATTAAGGCACCATTTATGAGATGGGCTGCTGAAGAGCCGAATGTAACCTATGTTGCTGTAAATAAGGGAGAAATCTACTTACCGGATGAGATTAAGGCAAAGTCTTTTGGGTTGGATGGAGATATGGAAAAAATTCTAAAAGAGATAGCAGATAAGATGTGATATTTATTGACTGATTATTGCTTCAAATAGCGTATTTAAAAATTGAAAGCGTTAGGAGAACTATGTATGGAAGAAAAACTTGTAAAAGTATGAATTACCTCAATCAATGAAAAGCAGGTTTGTGATGAAAAGTATATTTTAATTCAGACCAGACAAAAACCAGACGGAGGAACAACAAATGGATTGATTTAAATTCCTATTGGTAAGATTCGTTAATATTAAAGTGTTTTTCAAGCTTTCGTCGTGAAATAGAAGAAGAAACAGGAGTGAATGTGACGAAAATCTTTGGAGAAGAAAATACTGTATCCCAATCTGTTGGCAAGGACAGAATAATTTCTTTTGAGCCATTTTGCATAACACAGAATCTTTCAGGAATGTATTCTATCATTGTTCGCACTTTTTGCTACGAAGCGGAGAGTGAACTATTGACAATGAGCAACGAGACACAAAGTATTCACTGGGAAAATGTTGTGTTTTGAAAGAAGGTAAACTGATGAAATGGAAGTTCTTGCACAGGCATTCGCATTTTATGATTCCAGAAGGCTGGGAGCTTGACGGAAGACAGCAGGAACTTCAAAGAAAAGCAAAGATTGAAGATATAGAAAGTATAGAATTGGTTGAATTATGTACGGATATTTGTATGGTAACCAATGTTCTCTTACTGAAAGCTTATATGCCGGAAATCCCGATTTATGTGGATGCTTCGTGTTGTACAGGTGTAACACCGGAAAAACACAAAGCTGCATGATATAACGATTTTTTCATCGGTGAGAATTGTGATGTTACAATCATGACGGGGTGTGGCTGTGGTGTATTTTAAAGAGAAATCTATACAGGAAGGCAAAGAAAAGTTAGAAAATACGATAGAAATATATGAAATTGTACAAGGAGTTGTATATGGTAAAATAAAGCCGATAACAACATGGTTGGAGGGATGATACCATATAAATACTTAAAATGTGGCGGAGTTATTCCACTAAAAGAATACAATGGCATATGTGGAAAAAATCACAAGTATAATTAAGAAAACCATAGAGGAACAGTAATTTCTATGGTTTTTACTTTAATTATTAATAATTTCTCCGAAGGAGTGTGTCGCAGACACCTTTGTTCTCTAAAAATATTTTATTTCAAAATTATTTATTTAATTAATTAGTGTAGGATAGCTCTACATTTTTATTATAAAGATCAATAATATGCTCCAATGTGATTTCTTTCATTTTATGTTCAGCAGTTTCTTGGATTTCATCATAATATTTCTGTAATGAAAGCTGAATATTCGTACCCACACCACAATCGGGATTGGTTTGCGTATCAAGGTGTAATAGAGTCTTGTTACCCTCTACAGCACGGTAGAGATCTAGAATCGTGATATCAGCAGCTTCTTTTGCTAATGATGGTTTAGCATGTCCGGTAACACTGTTTAATAATCCTGTTTCTCGTAATTTCATCATGATTTGCCTTACGCATCCGGGATTTGTCTGAATGCTTTTGGCGATAGCTGTACTGCTTAAATTAGAACATGGATTAATTTTAATAAAAACTAATATATGTACTGCCTGGCTTAGTTTAGTTGAATATTTCATAAAAATAATGCTCCTTGTTGTTAAAATATTTTTAACAGCTACTTGACTTTGTAAAAGTGTGATGTTACACTGAAATTGCTGTTAATTTAATATTATCAGCAACCTCAAAAGAAGTCAAGGAAGATAAGGAGCGGTTAAAGATGGATAAATTGAACTACTCGCAGCAAATTAAAAAAATTATAGAAAAAATTGAAGAATCAGATGCTATTCTGATTGGTGCAAGCAATGGATTTTCTATTTGTGAAGGCTTACATTTGTTTGGAGGAGATCAAGCTTTTCAAGAATTATTTCCTGATTTTATCGAAAAGTATGGATTTTCCAATATTCTTGAGGCGAGCATTTTTAAATTTCCTAAGGAAGAGGAAAAATGGACTTATTTGAGCAGGTTAATCTGGCATTATAGCGGTACTTATCATGGAAGTTCGGTTATGGATAGTCTTAAGTCTATTATAATGGATAAACCGTATTTCATTGTTACATCTAATGGAGAAGGGCATTTTTCATTAGCAGGATTGGAGAATGAACAGATTTATGAAATAGAAGGAAATTGGTTTTCTATGCAGTGTGCTCATAGATGCCATGACACATTGTATCCATCAATGGATGTGATAAAGAAAATGGCAGAAGTACAACAAACAGGAAAGATAACATCTGAAATGATTCCTAAGTGCCCAGTTTGTGGTAGAGAAATGCAGATTCACGTAGCAACAGATCATAATTTTATTCCAGATTCTGATGGTCAGAAAAGATTCCAATCATTTGTAAATAAATATCATGGAAAGGAGCTAGTAGTATTAGAGTTGGGTATTGGTTGTAGAAACCAAATGATAAAGGCACCGCTTATGAATCTTGTTAACCAAGAACCAAATGCAACATATGTCACAGTTAACAAGGGTGAAATCTATATTCCAGAAGTTATTAAACATAAGTCTTTTGGGGTGGATGGTGACATGACAGAAATTTTAACATTATTAAAAGAAAAAATAACTAGTATGTAGTAAATTAAAAAAACATTAGCAGGAAAAGTATGTTATAGATAATATGTTTAATGGTTTTTATTACAGATTTTCAACTAGAGAGGGACGTTGGGCTTATATGGCCATAGGCTTGTGATTATGAATTTTTGGAAGATGACTGCTAGTTATAAAAATACATTCTATGTAAGTGTAAACCATAAAAAAACCAGTGCGCCGGAAGATCTGCAAGGAAGAGCTATGGCAATTTCAGACGATATTGCTAATGTACTTAGTAATTTGCGTATTAAAGTGCAAGGTAAATAATTTTTATATAGAGAGGAAGATAAAAATGTTTTTGGAAAATATTTTAGATAATCCTACATGCCAGCCAGTTGCAGAGCGCTATAAAAAATGGTATGAATTCATGGAGAAAAATGTTGAGTTTTCCTTTATTGATAGTGAAATGCACACAAAACACCATTGTGCCCGTGTGTTATTGCTGGCACTTATAATAGCACATCAAATTGGTTTGAGTGATGAAGAAATGAATGCACTAAGCATGGCAGCTGTTTTTCATGATTCTCGCCGCTTAGATGACTGGCTGGATACAGGACATGGAAAGCGGGCAGCAGAATATTATAAAGAAAGCTATTCTAAATATGATATTTCTTTTGATGAAAGGACTTATTATGTTATGGCTTATCATGATAGAGACGATGCGCTTGGTGTTGCAGAGATTAAAAAGTCGCCTGCTTTAAGCGAAAACTGCATATTGTTATATAAGATATTCAAGGATTCTGACGGATTAGATCGTTTTAGGTTAGGTCCAGATGGCTTGGAGGTGAATATGCTTCGAACAAAGGAAGCATCTAAACTTGTTGATTTTGCAAAATACCTTTTGAAGAAAAGCAGTGAGTAGATAATGCGTATTTAGAAGTATTAAAATAGTTTGTAATTTAAATTAAAATCTGTTTGTAGTAAGAATTACATATTCCATAATGGTATTTGAGTAAAGGAACAAATAAAGATATTTAAAATAGTAAAAAATGTGATATTCCTTAGAAAGATAAATAGTTTGATAATGAATATTACAACTGTGTTATAGAGGAGTGATTAAAAGATGAACGTTCTAGTAGTAACTGATATGCAAAATGATTTTATTGATGGAGCCCTTGGTACAAAGGAAGCTTTACAGATTGTTGATTCTGTAAAAGCTAAGATTGACAGTTACCTTTCAGCTGGTGAAACAGTCATTTATACACAAGACACCCATACCAGAGATTACCTTAAGACGCAGGAAGGACAAAAGTTACCTATTGAGCATTGTATAGAAGGGACATCTGGCTGGAAAATCTCAAAAAGAGTATATGTAAGTGGATGCCAGGTGATTAAGAAGCCGGCTTTTGGCTCATTAAAACTTGCAGAATTGATTGGTGAGATGAAAGATATAGAGGCTATAGAAGTAATAGGACTTTGTACAGATATTTGCGTTATTTCAAATGCAATGATTTTGAAAGCTAAAATGCCCGAGGTTCCGATTTTAGTTGATGCATCCTGCTGTGTGGGTACGACTTTTGAGAGTCATAAAAACGCACTGTATGCAATGAAGATGTGTCAAATTGAAGTGAGAGGAGGAAAATAAGATGATACAGTTTGATAAACGTAATATAAGCATGATGATGGATTTATATGAAATGACTATGGCAAACGCGTATTTTGCTAGGCAAAATGAAATGAAGAGAGTTGCATTTGATGTATTTTATCGCAAAAACCCAGATAAAGGAGGCTTTGCAATATTTGCAGGTCTAGAGCAGATAATAGAGTATGTAGAAAATATGCACTTTGATTCAGATGACATAGAATATTTTCGCTCCATGAGCCTATTTAGTGAAGACTTTTTGGAATATTTAAGGAATTTTAAGTTTTCAGGGGATATTTATGCCTTTGAGGAAGGAACAATCATGTACCCTAATGAACCAATAATTACAATAATAGCGCCCCTCATTGATGCTCAGTTAGTAGAAACAGCAATTCTTACACAAATCAACCATCAATCTTTAATTGCTACAAAAACAAGGCGAATTGTTAGTGCTGCTGGAGGTAGGGCGGTATCTGATTTCGGTGCAAGACGAGCCCATAATATCGATGCAGCTGTTTATGGTGCAAGAGCTGCGTATATAGGTGGAGCTAGTAGTACCTCAAACATCATGGCAGGAAAACAATTTGGTATGCCTGTCAGTGGAACCATGGCACACAGCTGGGTAATGTTTTATAAAGATGAATATGAGGCGTTTAAGAGTTACTCAGAAAATTATCCAGATGCAGCAGTGCTTCTAGTAGACACATATGATGTTATTCATTCTGGGATCCCAAATGCTATAAGAGTGGCAAAAGATGTTTTAGAGCCAATGGGGAAACGATTAAAGGGTGTACGACTAGATTCGGGAGACCTTGCATATCTATCTAAAAAGGTGCGTGCTATGCTTGATGAAGCTGGTCTTCAAGATTGTAATATTTTAGTATCAAATAGCTTGGATGAGTATACCATTACTTCGATCTTAAGCCAAGGTGGCGACATTGATGGTTTTGGTGTAGGAGAGCGTTTAATTACAGCTAAAAGCGACCCAGTATTTGGTGCAGTATATAAGATTGCTGCGGTGGAAGAAAATGAAACATTTGTATCTAGGATAAAGATATCAGAAACTATTGAGAAAATTACCAATCCTGGACTTAAAAAAGTATATCGTGTCTACTGTGAAGAAGGAAATGCAATAGCAGATTTAATCACCAAAGCAGACGAAACTATTGATATGAATAAATCATATAGATATGTTGATCCAGAAAAGCCATGGGAAAATCGATATTTTAAAAACTGTACAGTAAAAGAATTGCAGCAACTTGTAGTGAAAGATGGGAAACGGGTATATAAGGCGCGTAATCTAGATGAGATTCGCAGTTATGTAGAGAAACAGTTAGAAAAGGAAATTTGGAAAGAAGAGCAGCGATTTGAAAATCCACATAAACATTATCTTGATATGAGTCCTTGTTACTATGAATTAAAGATGAAAATGCTCCATGAATCTCAGTGTGAAGGATAACATAAAGTGTTAAGAAAACTTGTAATTATTACTGGAACATTTAATCCAGTTACAAAGGCTCATATCAAGCTTGCACTGTTGGCTATTGAGGTAATACAAGGTGCCACCGTGATTTATGTTCCAGCAAAAGATGCTTTCTTGAAATCCTGGAAGCATATGGAAGATGATGATATTCTGTCGGAACGTGAACGGATAGACATGCTTTCAATGGCAGTTGAGCCGTATGGTTTCTTTTACGATACCTGTGAAATCAATGTTACAGTTCCTGGAGATACCTATAATACCCTACATTATCTAGCGAAAAAGTATGAGGCAGATATTACTGAAGTCTATTATATTTTTGGTTCTGATAAGCTTACGGAATTGAAAAAATGGTATAAGTCTGATTTACTTCTTAGAGAATTTAAATTCCTAGTTGTAAGAAGGACTCATGATGAAGTAGAGGCTATTATAAATAAAGACAAGTTCTTAAGCAATAGCAAAGAACACTTTAAGATTTTACATGGAGAAGAATTTTTTCGGGATATAAGTGCAACTAGAGTTCGACAGGCAATAAGAGAAGGCAAGTTTAGTGAAATACGAGAGCTTGTGCCAAAAGAGGTTTGTTATTATTTGGAAAGTAGGTGTCAAAAATGAGTGATAAATTTGGATTTGTAAAAGTTGCGACTGGATCTTTTGATGTTACTGTTGGCAATCCGACAGCTAATAGTAAGGAAATAATTAACATCAGGCGACAGGCTGTAAAAGAGCGGGTAGAGGTTTTACTGTTCCCTGAGCTTGCCCTAACAGGGTATACTTGTGGTGATTTATTCTTACAATCTTACTTGACCAAGATGACTGAAGCTGCTTTGCAGGAAATACTGAAAGATGGCCAGAAGCACAACAATAAAATTATTACTATCATCGGACTGCCCCTAAGGCAAAGAGGGATGTTGTTTAATGTGGCTGCAATCATACAAGGAAGCAAAATTCTTGGCGTAGTGCCTAAAAGTTACTTGCCTAATCATTCTGAATATTATGAAAAAAGATGGTTCAGTCCTGCTTCCTCGCGTACTGAGAATACGGTGATGCTTTGTGGACAAAAGGTGCCATTCACACCTGATTTAATCGTTGAGGCACCAAATGGCATTCGACTGGCATGTGAAATTTGTGAGGATCTATGGGTTAACAACCCACCAAGTTCCAATCATACCATGTATGGAGCAAATCTTATTGTAAATCCTTCTGCATCTAATGAAGTAGCAACTAAGAGCCAGTACAGGCGTGATTTGGTAAGAATACAGTCGGCAAGATGCATGTGTGCATACCTTTATGCATCTTCTGGTCTAGGGGAAAGTACGACAGATCTCGTGTTTAGCGGACATAACATCATTGCTTATAACGGGTCAATAAAGGCTGAAGAAAAATATGGAACAGGGCTGTTGACCACGATTCTGGATATCGAAAAGTTGGAAAATGATCGAGTGAAGTTCATTAGTTTTTCACAAGGAATAGAAGGTGCCAGTGATAGTAGACGAAAATATATTATTGTCGAGGCAGAAGAAATAGTATCAGAAGAAGTGTCACCAGATTATGTAGACCCATTCCCATTTGTACCTAATGATAAAAGGAAAGAAGAACGTTGTAAGGAGATACTATATTTACAAGCTAGGGGATTGTCTGAGCGTTTGAAAAAGATTGGAATACAGAAAACAGTCATTGGCATTTCTGGAGGACTTGATAGTACCTTGGCTTTATTGGTTGCTGCTGATGCACATAAAATGATAGGATTACCGCTGGAGAATATTATTGGAATCACAATGCCTGGATTTGGAACATCTGAAAAAACAAAGACAAATTCTAATAGGCTTATGGAGTTAATGGGAATTACTTATAGTACTATTGACATCAAGGCATCATGTCTGCAACATTTCGAGGATATAGGCCATTCTTCAGACTGCTATGATGTAACATATGAAAATGTTCAAGCTAGAGAACGTACTCAGATTTTAATGGATGTTGCTAATATGGAAAATGCTTTAGTAATTGGAACTGGTGATTTATCAGAACTGGCACTTGGATGGAGTACTTATAACGGTGATCATATGTCCATGTATGCTGTTAATTCAGGTGTACCAAAAACTTTGGTAAAATACCTAGTGTCAACTTATGGACATATTAATCCAGAATTAAACGAAGTATTAGATTCTATTTGTAATACAACCATCAGTCCAGAATTACTCCCAATAGAAAAAGGAGAACATATACAATCTACAGAAGGAACAATAGGAAAATATGACCTGCATGATTTTTTTCTATACCATTTTATACGTAATGGCTTTAGTAAAGAAAAAATTCTTAAGCTCGCATATATCGCATTTAAAAATGTAATGCATGTGGAAATAGATAAGACACTGGATATATTTTTTGAACGTTTTTTCAGTCAGCAGTTTAAGCGTTCATGCCTTCCAGATGGACCTAAAGTTGGCACAGTATCGCTGTCACCTAGAGGTGATTGGAGAATGCCATCAGATGTAAAGTATCCGCATCAATAAGTAAATTTATTATTCACTGTTTGAGAATGTATGATTTGAAATAAAAAAAGTATACTAATAATTACAAAAAATTGATAAATCAATGTAAGATAAAGAGCAACTAGAAAAATTGAATTTAAGTTATGAACCTTCAAGAGTAAAAGCAGAAGATATAAAGAAAGCAGTAGATAAGACTATCGAAGAAGAAAACAAAGTGGATACAGATAAAGATAAAAAAGAAAAAGAAATGAAATTGATGTGGACGAAGTTTATAATATCTGCAATATTTACAGTACCATTACTTTATATATCAATGGGAAAGATGATAGGATATCCTATTCCAGGGGATGGAATTGAAGTTACTATGGGTAATAAAGATATTTTACTACGTAATAGAAAACTTAATAAGTGATAACAAATGCTTTAAGACTGAAGAGATTTAAGCCGACTAGATAGATATTATAGGAGTGAATTATATTGGGCAATAAGAAAAAGGTACATTTTATGGGAATATGCGGTAGTGGAGCGGCACCTATAGCAGTTATTGCAAAGAATATGGGATTTGATGTATCAGGGTGTGATTTAAATATGTCAGCTTATTATAATGATGCTCTTGTGAAAAATAGTATAGAGATTTTTAAAGGTCATGATTTAAATCATATAGAGAATGTTGATATCTTAGCCATATCACCTGCTATTTTAGATATTTCTCCTAATCATCCAGAAATAGTGGAAGCTAAAAAAAGAGGAATTTTAATGACATGGCAGGAGTTTTCAGCTAAATATGTACAAAATAAAAAATATGTTATTTCCATCTCAGGTACACATGGTAAATCTACAACTACAATTTTAATGGGACTTGTTCTAGAAAATGGAGGACTAGATCCAATTGTTGAAGCTGGAACCATCTTCAAGAATTGGGGAGGAGGTTATAGACTAGGAAAGTCAAAGTACTTTGTATGTGAAGCTGATGAATTCAATAATAACTTTTTAAATTACAATCCTTCGATAGCTATAATAAATAATATAGAGATGGATCATCCAGAGTTTTTCAAGGATGTAAATGAAGTTAAGGATTCTTTTAAAAACTTTATTAAAAAGCTTAAAGGACCGAAAATTTTAATTGTAAATGAAGATAGTACGTCTATTGGTGAAATATTATATGAATTAAAGGACTGGCTAAAAACTGAAGGTGTAAAAGTTATTGGCTACTATATAAATAATAAGCTTGAATTTCCTTTTAATACTGAGTATAGGGCAAAATTAAATTCAAATACCCCTGAATATTCATCATTTAAAGTAATAAGTGGAGACAAAGAAGATAATTTTAAGCTTGGATTAATAGGACAACATAATGTTCAAAACTCGTTAGGAGTATTGATTGCTGCCTTAGAGTTAGGTGTTGATATAGATATAATAAAGAATTCTTTTGAAAACTTTAAAGGAATAGGAAGAAGGTTGGAATTAATAGCAAATATTGATGAAGTTAAGGTTTTTGATGACTTTGCTCATCATCCTACAGCAGTAGCAATTACATTAGATTCAATTAGACTTAGTTACCCAGGGAAAAAGATTTTTGCTATTTTCGAACCTCATCAGCTCTCAAGAACAAAGCTATTTTTTCATGAGTTCGCTACAGCATTAAAGAAAGCTGATAGAGTTATTATTACAAGACCTTTTTTAGGACGAGAGGCAAATAAAAACTTAGAGCCAGTCGATTTAGACATGTTAAGTGATGAAATAGGTGTAAACAAAGCTGAATATATAGAAAACTTTGATAAAGTATGTGAAAAAATTCTTAGCGAAGCTAAAAATGGAGATATAATAGTTTTTGGAGCAGGAGAATCTTATAAATTATCGAGAAAGATTATTGATTTATTAAATAAAAAACACGGTTTAGTAAAGTGACTTAGAAGATTTTTATTTATTATGTTCACCCCATTGGCATATTCCCTTCATAATATGTAATAAATGAGTTTAATTATTATGCCATTAGAAGGATATTTGTTAACATTATTAATAGCTATATTTGTAGGCGTAATTGGTGGAGTTTTACTACAAAAAGGTATTTATTATTTAGGGGCATCGTTAACAGCTATATTATCAACATTAATAATCCATGTTGATTGTATATCGTTGAATTATGCCAATGTCCTCCAGCTGCTCTACACGATTCTTGGCAGCTTGACCAGAGAGATAGATTTTTGCTCCAAGTTCTTTCATAGAAATGCGTCCGTCATGAGACAAGATTTTGACGATAGCATCATCTATTTCATCGAGTTGGCGTTCTTTATTTGACATTAGAAATTCTCCTTTCAGATTATTTGTTGTATTATAGCATGTTTTCGACAAAAATTAAAGAATACTATAAAATGCTATATTTAGGTTTGTTATGAATAATATTTTCTGATTTGATTTTTTCAAGTAAAAAGGGCAAAAGACTTGATTTAGATTATGTACAGTAGATTCAGTAATTCCTATAATAAAGATAGTTCAGAAAAAAAGATTTTTCTAGAAATATGAATTAAAGGAGGACTTGATATGTTCAAGAAAATTTTTATTTGGGCACTGGTAGTAGGCATAATTGTACTAGGAGTGTTCACTTTTCAAAAAATGTATATTCCAAAGGGGACGGTAAAAGATGATTCACATGTGACAGTAGAATATCAGCATGTACGAAATGCTACGGCTAAGATTAAATATGGTGGCAGTACATTCCTTGTTGATCCATTTCTGGCAAAAAAGGATGCCTATCCTGGCTTTGAATCAGCCATCGAGAATCCTAATCAACGTATTCCAATTATTGATATGGCTGAACCAGCAGAGAAAGTTATTGATGGAATTGACGCAGTTATAGTTACCCATACTCATTTGGATCATTGGGATGAAGCAGCTCAAAAGCTGTTACCAAAGGATATTCCTTTATTTGTGCAGAATGCTGGGGATGCAAGTATCATAAGAGCACAGGGCTTTAAAGATGTTCGTGTCGTTGGCAAGAATACACCTTTTGGTAATGTAAAGATTAGTAAGACAGGTGGTCAGCATGGCACGGATGAAATGTATGAAATTCCTGGAACAGCAGAAGTCTTGAATGAAGCAATGGGCTTTGTACTTCAAACGGAAGGGGCTAAAACAGTTTATGTCGTTGGCGATACGATTTGGAATCAGTATGTGGATGATGCTTTAGCAATGTATAATCCTGATATTGTGATATTGAATACTGGTTATGCACGCATAAAAGGTCTGAATGGCAAAGCATTCTCTGGTAGTCTCATCATGGGGACAGATGATATCGTCCATGCCTATAAGGCTGTTCCGAAGGCGCAGATTATCACTGTGCATATGGATACTGTAAATCATACAATGGTAACGAGTGATGATGTGCGTAAGCTTATAAAAGAAAGGAAAATGGAGGATCGTGTATCTGTACCACGTGATGGTGAGATATTGAGGTATTGATAATGAATAAGTAAAAATGCTGGAATGGTATTGACACTCAAAAATATACAGATATATTTGTAGAATTATGTACAAAATAAATGTGTTCAATTATGTTGAAATAATATCAACATATTGCTGTAGCAATTCCAGCTATTAAGATTTTAGAAGCATCAATAGGAAAATAAAAATTATCAAGTACAAAGAATTGTGACTGTCGCTATGCGGCAGTCTTTTACGTAATTAATTTATAAAGTTCATATGTGGCACTGGCTAAGGTAGAACGTAAAAGCTGATTGTCTGATCTAATTCAGAAAGTATTTGATACCAGATGTAATAAACTGATCAATGACAGATTTTATTTTTTCCCAATCGGTAGATTGATTTTTTATCATCATTTTGATAAGTGTATGACAACCATTGATTTGAAACTGAAGTATAGCTTCAGCCTCTTCAAAGGTTAGTGAACTTTGTTCCATAAGTTTTTTGATAAAGTCTACTTTTGTAGATTCAATAATTTTATCAATCAGCCTGGCTGAAGTAATCGCATCGAAAAAAAGTGGCTGATAAATTCCCTTATGTCGCATTTTTTCACAGAGGGGATAAGAACATTGTTCTTGATTTAAGCATAAAGCAGAGTTTAAGACATAGTGAGTATCAGATAATGCATCCGTTATAATATCATCGAGTACATGATATATATCTATGTAATGCAGGTAGAATGTTCCACGGTTAATTTCTGCAATTTTGCAAAGTTCAGTAACGGTTATTTTTGAAAAAGGTTTTTTAGAAAGTTCAGATAATAAAGTTTCTTTTATTATTTTTTGAGTATAAAGTGTTCTACGATCTTTTTTCTTTTCTGTAGTCATATGTAAATCTCCTTTTTATAAACAATTATAAGAATATGTTTAGAAACAATACAGCGTAAAGAAATTGCTGATTGAATAAATTATTTATTTAATTATAATAAGAAATGACGAAAATATCAACAATATGTTCATGAACTAACACTTTGTTCAGAAAAGAGTGAAAATGCATCAAATTTTATTTGTATGCAGATTGTTTAATTGATTATAGTTTTCGTGCATCAAAATGAAACAGGGAATGTTTAGGTATTTCTAACAACAAGTATCTTTTCTATAAAGCATATAGTATCCCCGTTATTATATATATCAAAAAGGTAAGTCTTAAGTGTTAAACAATCTCAGACGTGGTCTTCCTAATTGTAAGAAGTCGAATAAAGGGTGCCAATATTTAATCAGAAATTATACATATTTAAGATGTTGTCTTTGTGCTTTATATTCTGATTTTTTATTTAGTTACAGAAAGGAAGTAATGTATACAATGGATAAAACACAATCAAATTTATGGACCAAGAATTTTATTATTCTTTCCGTAATAAATTTTTTACAAATTTTAGTATACTTTTTATTAAATTCTACAATAGCATCTTATACAATAGAGAAGTTTAGTGCTTCAACTGGTCAGGCTGGACTTGCAGCTGGAATATTTATTATTGGATCATTAGTAGGACGTGTTTTAATTGGTAGAATTGGTTATTCAAGAAAAATTATGGTTTCTGGACTGATTCTCTTCATTCTAAGTTCTTTGTTATATTTTTTAAATTTTGGTCTCGACTTTCTAATTATAAGCCGTTTTTTTAATGGTATTACACTTGGAATAGTAACAACTATAGTAAGTACCATTGTTGCAGTTATTTTACCACTAGATAGAAGAGGTGAGGGTATAAGTTATTTCGCAGTCAGTACAGCGCTTGCTACTGGAGTTGGTCCATTTATTGGACTTTATTTAACTCAAAATTCAAATTTCAGCACCGTTTTTAAATTTACACTTGTATTAGGTATAGTAAGTTTAATAATTGGATTATTTGTTACCTTTTCAAGTAGTGGTCAAAAGAAAGTTAAAAATTCATCATCTAAAATTACTGATTTTATAGAGCCTAAGGCACTTCCTATTTCTATCATAACTTTAACAATGACATTTTGTTTTTCTGGTGTTATTTCATATATAAATTTATATTCAAAACAAATATCATTACTTGCAACTGCTAGCTATTTCTTTGCAATTTATACAATATTTGTTTTAATATCAAGACCGTTTGCTGGACGTATGCTTGATAAAAAAGGCCCAGACTTTATAATGTATCCATCTTTTATTTTATATGCATGTGGTTTGATTTTTTTAAGTATTACTACAAATGGTTTTACTTTGTTATTGTCTGCAGCTTTAATAGCACTTGGATTTGGAAATATTTCTTCAACAGCACAAGCATTAGCAATCAAAGGTGCTGAATCCGAACGATTAGGAGTGGCTACTGCTACATATTTAATATTCTATGATATGGGTTCTGGAGTTGGGCCATCTATATTAGGTTTGATTATTCCATCAATTGGATATAAAAATATGTACTTATTATTAGCTGCGATTGTGCTGATAATCACTCTCGTATATTATTTGCTAATAAGTAGAAAAAAGAAATTAAGACAATATATTAAATTCGCTGATTGAATATAAGTATGGTTGTATAAAGATATCTAAGAATATTCTAGAAAGTTTTCGAAAGTGTTTCCTGTTGAATGAATCTAGGCGTTTCAGGGATATGTAATGTATTTTTATTCTCATAATCATATTTATGACAATAAAAATAAGGTAAAGGAATTACAGTTACAGATTTTAGATTACAGAGTTCTATCAGCCAGGATTCCAAGATGCCCTCAGTGTGGAAGATAAATGGTATCCATAGTACTTGGCGTTGGAGATATGACACAGAGTATTATCAAATTTCCATACTTGGAAATGACGCAATACTGTGCTAATGTACGCTTGATAAGTATCAATTAGAAAAAAATTTAGAAAAATCCCCCTGTCGCTGAACTGACAGGGGGATTTAAATTCTGATACATTTACTGAAGGTTGGTTTTTAACTACGAAAATAAATTCAAAAAAAAGTTGCACTTTCGATTTGATTTTATATTATTATGAATTTGGTTGTATAAGTTTTTGAATTATTTTTTGAGCCTGATACCATTCTGAATTTTTGTTCCATCCAAGGGATTTATTCACTGCAAAGCTTCCATTAAGCATGTATAAAAAGAGTTTATCTGCTTCCCACTCGGATACGTGATAGATATTCATAATTTCCGGAATTTTCTTCTCACGTGCTCTTCGGTATAGTTTTTCCAATATATAATGAGACATTGTCTTATCAAGAAATAAAATCCGATATTTCGGATTGCTTGCAGCACGCTGGCAGACTGGAAGTAATGCATCTGGATCATACGAGTCTGAAGTTTCATTGGCTGAATCATCAGAATTAACTAAGCTGGTGTTTATCGTCGAAGATATGGGAGATGGGGAAAATCCAGAGTCCAATTCAGTCAGTCTTAGCGCTTCGTCTAACAACTCATTTAATACAGCATCAATATTATTATAGTGCAGATAAAAAGTAGTTCTCGTTATCTCTGATTGCTTGCAAAGTGCTGTTACACTGATTTTTTCATAGGAAGAATGATTTAATAATGCAAGGAGTGAATCTTTAATTACATTTTTTGTGTAAATTGTACGACGATCGGTTTTTCTTTTTGCCATAATTATATCCATTCCTTTCAAAAAAAATATGAAAGTTCTATACATATTTCATATAGGTGTTTAGAACTGTTCATGTTATTAGTATGATGTCAAAGACTTCTGAGATTATTTACATTATAATTATTCCTATACAATATGTCAATAATTTAAGGAGATACAAAAATGGATAAAAAAGAGATAGAACAATTTTTAAAACAGATCGACGAGGCAGATGCGATTCTCGTTGGTGCAGCATCAGGAATGAGTGCGGCAGCAGGACACAGGCATTATTATAAGCGTGATGAGGTTTTTATCAGGGAATACAGTGAGTACGAGAAAAAATATGGGTTTCACTGTACATTTGATGGATTTTATTATCGCTACAAAAATGAAAGAAAGAGATGGGCTTTTATAGCACATAATAATCAGGTAATTATCAATTCACCTGCAGGACAGCCATATTATGATTTGCAGACACTGTTGAAAGATAAAACTTTCTTTGTACTGACAACAAACCAAGACACCATGTTTAACCAGATTTTGCCGGAAGAGAAGATAGCAGCAATTCAGGGAGACGATCGGTTTGTACAGTGTGGAAGACCCTGCTGTGATGAACTATGGGATGCTGTAGAACTTACCAAAAAAATGGATGCGATGATTGATGAAAATCTTGAGATACCTGAAGATATGGTTCCAAGATGTCCGCATTGTGGAGCTGTAATGGAACCATGGGTAAGAGGATATAACTTTTTGGAAGGAACCAGATACAAAAAAGAACATGAGAAGTGGCAACAATTTGTAGTGGAGCATCAGAATGAGAAAATTCTTTTTCTGGAACTGGGAGTTGGAAGAATGACACCAATGTTTATTCAGGAACCGTTTTGGAACTTTACCTATAATATACCGAAAGCGTTCTATATAAATATCAATCCGAAGGATGCATTGCTGCCAAAGGAGTTAAAAAATAAAGGTATGGCAATACACGAAAATATTGCAGAGGTACTAAAGGAAGCTGTGAAAATGAAAAATAATATGTAAAAGAGATGATAGAGATTTATACAAGAGTTTTTTCCATATATAGAAAGTGAGTGAAATAGAATGAGCTTTTATGAAGATTTAGTAATGAAAACACAGACGAAAAATTATTCAAGAAATTATGGACTTTATGCTTCTGGAGGAATCGCAGTAAAGATGAGTAAAAAGAAAGCTTTACCATATGAGAATCAGATAGAAGAATTTGTAAAAAAGGTAAAGGAAGCGGAATGCATTGTAGTTGGTGGTGCGTCCGGTTTATCTGCGGCGAGTGGTGGAGATTTTTATTATGATGATACGCCATCCTACAGGGAGTATTTTGGAAAATTTGCAGAAAAGTATGGATTTAAGGGCGCTTTCGCAGGTATGATGCATCAGTTTTCCACAAGAGAAGAACATTGGGGATATCTGGCAACCTTTTTATATACCACCGTACATGCACCTATTAGAAAGTCGTACAATGATTTGGATGAAATCATTAAGGGTAAGGATTTTCATATTTTGACAACGAATCAGGATACACGGTTTGTAAAACTCTATAAAGAGGAAATAGTAAGTGAGATTCAGGGAGATCATAGTTTCTTTCAATGCAGCAGAAAATGCTGTGATGAGACTTGGGATGCAGTAAAACCGGTAGAGGATATGATTGATTCCATGGGAGAAGGTACTAAGGTTGCAACAGAGCTGATTCCACACTGTCCTCACTGTGGTGCAGAAATGTTTCCATGGGTACGAGGCTATGGCAATTTCTTGCAGGGAAAGAAATATGAAGAGCAGTATCAGAAAATATCGGACTATATTCAAAAAAATAAAGACAAAAAGATATTGTTTATTGAATTAGGGGTAGGACGCATGACACCGATGTTTATTCAGGAGCCATTTTGGGAATTGACAGAAAGTCTAAGAGATGCATATTACATTGCTGTCAATGATAAGTATGATTTAATTCCAGAGAAAATTGAAGATAATGGGATGGTTATTATTGGAAGTATAGCGGATGTATTGGAAGCTGTAAAAAAAGACTGCAGGGAGTATAAAAAAAGTTAAAATGAAGAGGTGTATTTATGAATCAATATGAAATAATAGCAAAGAAAATACAAGAGGCAGATGCAATTTTAATTGGTGCAGGCAATGGATTTTCTATTTGTGAAGGATTTAATATATTTGCAGGCAATCAGACTTTTCATGATTTATTTCCGGATTTTATTAAAAAGTATGGTTTTTGTAATGTTCTTGATGGGGGCTTTTTTCAGTACCCCACTGAAGAAGAAAAATGGACTTATTCAAGTAGGTTAATCTGGAATTATAGTGGTAATTATCATGGAAAAAATTTGGTTGTATTAGAACTTGGAATTGGCTGGAGAAATCAGATGATAAAGGCACCTCTTATGAATCTTGTTAAGCAAGAACCAAATGCAACATATATAACAGTTAATAAGGGTGAAATCTATATTACGGAAGATATCGCAGATAAGTCTTTTGGATTAGATGGAGATATGACAGAAATTTTAGCTTTATTAAAGGAAAAAAATGGAACGATAAAATGTTAGTTAAAGAAAATAATAATATTGAGATACTTATGGATAAAATTAATAGTGCAGATGCAATTGTTATAGGTGGTGGCTCGGGATTATCCAGTGCAGCAGGATATAACTATTATCACAGTAAACAAATTATTGAAAATAACTTTAAAGAGTTTGGAAAAAAATATGGCTTTAAGAGTTTATTTGATGCCTACTATTACTTATATTCAACTAATGAAGAACGATGGGGGTTCTTTAGCAAAAGCATAAAATTTATGTATGAAGCAAATCCGGGTCAACCATATCTTGATTTATATGAAATTTTAAAAAACAAGCCTTATTTTATTTTAACTACAAATATTGATATGCAATTTTCTAAGGTTTTTCCAGAAGATAAAATTTGTATGTTCCAAGGGGATTTTAGCTATTTTCAATGTAGTCAGCCTTGTCATGATAAGATTTATAAAAATAATGATATCATTGATAAAATGATTGGAAATTTGATTGATACTAAGGTTTCTTCAGATTTGATTCCTAGGTGCCCCAAATGCGGAAGAATTATGATGCCATGGGTACGAGATTATGAATTCTTAGAAGGTGATTACTGGAATGGAATAGTAAGTAACTACCAAAATTTTTTAAAAAAATACCTTGAGGAGGAAAATAAAAAAGTCCTCTTCTTAGAACTAGGGGTTGGTGATATGACACCTAGTATTATCCAGCTGCCGTTTTGGAAAATGACTGCTAGTTATCCAAATACATTTTATATCAGCATCAACCTAAAGAAAACCAGTGCCCCTAAACATCTTCAAGGAAGAGCTATGGCAATTTCAGAGGATATAGCTAGTGTGCTTGGTGCTTTGAGACTAAAAATGCAATATAAGTGATTTTGGTAAAATGTTTGAAGTGTTTCGGAATTAGTATTATAAGAAATAATAAAGCTTCTATAAATATAAGGTTATAAGGATGTAAAAATGTTTTTAAAAAAAGTTTTAGACAATCCTATATGTCATCCAGTTAAAGATCACTATAAAAGTGGTATGAATTTATGAAAAAAATGTTGAGTTCTCATTTAAGGATAGTGAAATGCATACAAAACACCATTGTGCCAGAGTGCTATTATTAGCACTAGTAATAGCACATAAAATGGAGCTAAGTGATGAAGAAATTGGTATACTAAGTATGGCCGCTGTTTTTCATGATTCACGCAGTCTTGATGACTGGCTTGATACTGGGCATGGAAAGAGAGCGGCAGAGTATTATAAAGAAAGCTATTCTAAATATGGTATTTCAGTGCTTGCCTTAAAATCTTCTACTAATACCATCCATTATTCCTCAATCATATGCTTTCCTGTAAAAAATACATTTACTTTTCCAATATTTACAATATAAAATATCAAGGTGCTATAAATCACACCTTGATATTTTATATTAATATCTTTTAAAAATTCAGTTCAAAAGTATACTAACTATGTAGTAATTGAATATTGCTAACTAAAATATATTACTTATTTTCTGGGAATAAATAGCTCAAAGTTATATCTATTAAAGATGCCGCTTTATGATTTTGATATTTTCCTAACATATAATCTTTATATTCTTGTGCTTTTTCTTTGTTAGTCTCATTCTTACTATTTAAATTCTTTAGACAATCATCTGCATCTTTAATATATTGTATTACTTCTGAAAAAACTTCATTATTAGCTGGAGTACCATGCCCTCCTAATACTAATTCATAATTGTTGTCCTTTAATTCTTCTAAAGTTTTAATCCAATTAGCTCTATCCTTTTCATTCTGAGCTAAGAAAATATGACAGCCACTATAAACTAGATCTTGAGCTATTAAAACCTTGTCCCTTGGTATTTCTAACATGCTAATTGTTTCTCCTTCTGTTCCAACAACTTTTTTAACTACCATCTCTACTCCGTCAATAGTAAGATTTCCTTCTTCAAGAATGTGAGTAGGTACTGTCTTCATTAGCGGAACAAGCGGCCCTGATTGATTAAAGAATTGATAATTATTAATTATTGTATCTCCTAACTGTTCTATTTCATCCTTTACTTCTTTTAATGCATAAATTTTTGTATCTTTGAATAATTCGCTTCCAAACCAGTGATCAGGATGATTATGAGATATAATTAATCGTTCAATTGGCTTATTTAAACTATCTATGTATTCTCTTGCTTTACTTGCATCTGGAAGAAGAAATTGTGCGTCAATTATTATAAGGTTATTTTTTGTCTCAATAATTTGAGTATTAACTAGTCCAGACTCCTCAGGTGATGTAAATGTGTGAATTGAATAATCTTTAAATTTATTAATCATATTAAATACTCCTTTATCTAATTATTTAGTTTCCCTTGAATTTATTTTTATAATATACTAAGTTTAAATTACTTTCCTTATTTAATTACTTGAATTTTATCCATTCAATCGCACCACCCTATAAATATATTTTCAAATTTTCATGTAGCAATATTACCACGAGGTATACTACTATATAAAATATTACTATATGGTAGTATTATGTGTCAATAGCTATTTAATAAATAAATTTTAAAAATCCATTTTCTTAAAAAGCTATGGTTAGTATTTAAAATATAAATGGTTATTGTTATAGTTATTAGCCTTGACACACTTGATACTATATAGTAATATCCTACATAAGAGTTTGTTAATCGAACATTCAGCAAAACTAATAGAAGAAAAGTTTTTATTGTTTTAACAGAAAAAGCTAAAAAATTCCAAAAAAAATATCATAAAGTATCCTCACAAATGAATGAAATTTATTATGAAGGTTTCAGTGATGATGAAATACTACAATTTGAAAATTATTTATCAAGGATACTAAAGAACTTAAATCAAAAAGAAGAGGAGTAAAACTATGCAGATTTGGGATATAGGAAAACTTATTAAAAATTTGAATCCTGTAAGTGGATGCACGGTAGGCTGTAATTATTGCTATGCGAGAGGTATCAACAAGCGTTTTAAGATAACACCTGATTTTTCTGTTCCTCAGTTAATGGAAAAACGCTTTAGAAGAATTGCTACTAAGACACCAAATACTTATTTAATGACAAGTATGAGTGATTTTTCAGATTGGAAAACTGAATGGATAACAAAAGTTTTTGATATTATGAGTGAAAATCCTCAGCATGTTTATCTATTTCTAACAAAGCGCCCAGAATCTATTAAATTTGAAACCAATTTTAATAATGTATGGATGGGCGTAACAATAACAGCTGAATGCGACAAAAGCAGAATTCAATCTTTGCGTGAAAATATAAAAGCCAAAAATTATTTTCTTACCTTTGAACCATTGTTTAGTGAGCTTGGCATTCTTGATTTAGATGGAATAGGCTGGGTTGTAATTGGAACTGAAACTGGTAGACGAAAAGGAAAAATTAATGCTGAAAAGACATGGGTTTTAAATATTGCTAAACAAGCTAAAGCAAAAAATATTCCCGTTTTTATGAAAGGATATCTTGAGGACATCGTAGGTGAAGAAAATATGATTCAAGAACTGCCAAAAGACTTTCGCAAACAAATCAAGGGTCGAGCGTTGCATTGATAATGGACCAATGGAAGGTTTTTGGGGAATCTTAAAAACGGAGATGTATTATCTTTATAAATTTGAAGACTATGAAAGCTTAAAAAAAGCTACTGAGAACTATATAGACTATTATAATAATAGACGTTATCAGAAACATTTAAAGTGCATGACACCAATAGAATATCAGCAATATCTATTAGGTAATGCAGCATAAACAAAGCGCCTACCAAATGATAGACGCCTTACTTGAAATCTTTAATTATTTCCACTGTCTAATTGACAGTGGCTACAATTGTAGTTACTACCCCAATACTAAATCCATTTATTAATCTGACTATAGTTAGAAACATAAGTCCATAAAATTGTTTTAAAATAAGTTACTATTTGTCTGTTGGATATGATATTTCAAACATAGTATCGATTGTTTGGTGTAGCAGATTTGCTTTTTCATTAATGATAGTTTAGAGATTCAAGTTTGTAAAATATTATATTATTCTTGTTATAAACACAATAAAGGGAAAGTCAGATACAACATGTTTTGGTAACCGACTTTCCCAGTTATTTTAATAAATTTTTCTTTATAGATTTTAATAAGAATTCTTTTTTACAATTAAAGCTCTTGTAGCATTTAATACAGCTATAATCATAACACCTACATCAGCAAAAATTGCAAACCACATATTAGCAATTCCAATTGCTCCAAGTGCAAGTACAACAATTTTTACGCCAATTGCAAGTACAATATTTTGACGTACAATACCAAGAGTTTTCCTAGAAATTCTCATAGCAAGCGATATCTTTGAAGGATCATCATCCATCAGTACAATATCCGCAGCTTCTATCGCTGCATCTGAACCAAGTCCTCCCATTGCAATACCTAAATCTGCTCTGGAAAGTACAGGCGCGTCATTTATACCATCACCTACAAATGCAAGTTTTTCCTTTTGACCTTTTTTCTCAAGAAGGTCTTCTACTTGAGTAACTTTGTCTGCTGGAAGAAGTTCACTTCTTACTTCATCTATTCCAAGTTCTTTTCCAACCGAATCAGCTACTTTTTTAGCATCACCTGTTAACATTATAGTTTTCTTAACACCTAATTTTTTCAATTCTTTGATTGCCATCTTTGAATTTTCTTTTATAACATCTGCGATTAAAATATAACCAGCATATTTGCCATCAATAGCAACATGAACAACGGTACCAACTTTATCTGGCTCTTTATATGAAAGTTTTAACTTTTTCATAAGTTTTGCATTTCCGGCGGCAACTTCTTTACCATCAACCTTTGCTATAACACCATATCCACCAATTTCTTCTACATCAGACACTCTGGCTGAATCTAACTCTTTACCATAAGCTGTCTTTAAACTCTTGCTGATAGGATGATTAGAATAACTTTCTGCATAAGCTGCAGATTCTAATAGTAAATCTTTAGAAATCTTGATAGGTTTTATATCAGTTACTTCAAACACGCCTTTTGTAAGAGTTCCTGTTTTATCGAATACAACATACTTTGTTTCTGCTAAAGCTTCAAGGTAATTAGAACCCTTTATCAATATACCTCGTTTAGAGGCTCCGCCTATACCACCAAAGAAGCTAAGTGGTATTGATATAACTAAAGCACATGGACAACTAATGACAAGGAATGTTAATGCTCTTGTAATCCAATCTATCCACATAGGTTCTATTCCTAAAGCAAACATTCTTACAACTGGAGGGACAATAGCTAATATTAACGCCGCTGCACATATAATTGGAGTGTAGTATTTTGCAAATCTTGTAATAAAGTCTTCTGATTTAGATTTCTTCATGCTTGAATTTTCTACTAGGTCTAGAATTTTTGATACAGTAGACTCTCCAAACTCTTTAGTAGTTTTTATTTTAAGAAGACCAGATAAGTTTATGCATCCACTTATAACTTCGTCTCCAACACCTGCTTCTCTTGGTAAGCTTTCACCTGTCAAAGCACTAGTATTTAAAGAAGATGTTCCTTCTGTAATTACACCATCAATTGGAACTTTTTCACCTGGTTGTACAACAATTATTGTTCCTACAGTAACTTCATCCGGATCTACTTGTTCAAGTTTTCCATTCTTTTCAACATTAGCATAATCCGGACGTATATCCATTAAAGCTGCAATGTTTTTACGGCTTTTTCCTACAGCATAACTTTGGAATAATTCTCCGATTTGATAGAACAACATAACCGCAACACCTTCTGAGTATTCGCCAAGAGCCATTGCTCCCACTGTTGCTACAGCCATTAAAAAGTTCTCATCAAATATTTTACCATTAAAAATACCTAAAACTGCTTTTCTTAATATATCATATCCTATAATTAGATAACATATTAAATATAGGATTATTTGAGGCGTTCCTGTTACAGGAATAACATAATCCAATGCTACCATTAAAATTGATGCAACAATTATACGCCATAACATGATAGTTTGTTTTTTATTCATTATTATATCCTCCCTTTAAATAAATCTTCTATTTTACAAATATATTACAATCAGGTTCTACTTTTTTACATGCCTTTATAACCGAATCCATTGTAATATTAACATCAGCTCCATCTTCAAATTCTACAATCATTTTTTGTGTCATAAATCCTATTTGAGCATCTTTAATTCCAGTTGTATTTTTTGCTGCTTCCTCCATTTTTAATGCGCATGCTGCACAGTCAACTTCAACTTTATAATTTTTTTTTCATTTTTAATTCCTACCTTTCATTAATACTTTTTTGAGTTATTTCACTAATTTCTATTTTTGCATAGAGAGTTTAATCCGCATAAATATAACCATTTGTTATACAATATTTTTTTTATTTTACATATATTTCGCAGTCGGGTTCTACCTTTTTACATGCTCTTACAACTGCATCCATTGTCGCGTTTACATCAGTACCATCTTCAAATTCTACAGTCATTTTTTGTGTCATAAATCCTATTTGAGCATCTTTAATTCCATTTGTTTTTTTTGTTGCTTCCTCCATTTTTAATACGCATGCTGCACAGTCAACTTCAACTTTATAATTTTTTTTCATTTTTAATTCCTACCTTTCATTATTTTTTAGATTTTCTGTCCATAATTATTTTCTGTTAATAACTAGGTCTATCAGTAATTGGTTAGTAACGAATGAACAATTAAAATTAGAAAATTAAATAAATATTTTAAACAGAAATTTATAATGATTAAGTATGTTTACTTATAATGTTATTGAATTTGATAAACATATTAAATAATAAAATAAGATTATAAATAATCACTTGTTTTCTCCGCGGAAATGCTTTCAAATTTAATATTCCATTCACACCTTAAATTATAAATATTCACACGCCATATGAACATTTAAACATACGTTTAATTAAAAGTCAAGAGAGTTTCTATTTTTAGTACATTAAATTGACTTATTTAGAGCTGGCAACCCTAAATATATAGGAAAATAGAAATCTAATTGGAATTTTTATTGTTACGATTGATATATTTCACTTGACAGATTAAGTGATAATGTTTATCATTCAATTAAATAATTGTTTAATTGTTTAATTGTTTAAATGTTTAATTGTTCATGTTGTGTAATGCTGTTTTATAGATAAAATAGAAAAACACATCATATTACAACTAAAACAAATTAATAGGAAGGAGCATTATATTATGAATTTAAGTGAAGGTAAGATTGGAAGTAGATATTCTATTGAAAATATTTCACTTCCAGTAAAATTGGAAAAGAGACTTCAAGCAATTGGAATGACAATAGGGACAAAGATTTTAGTTTTAAATAATAAAATTAGTGGATCTATAATAATCAAAGTAAGAGGAACACGTTTTGCGCTAGGCATAAACATTTCGAAAAAAATTAGAGTGAGGTGAGAATATATGAAAAAAGATTTAACTATTGGTTTTATTGGAAACCCCAATTGCGGAAAGACTACATTATTTAATGCATATACTGGTGCTAATCTAAAAGTGGCTAATTGGCCTGGGGTAACAGTTGAAAAAGTTGAAGGAGCCATTCGAGATCATGATTTAAATATTCGTTTGGTAGACTTACCTGGTACATACAGCCTTACTTCTTATACTATGGAGGAACAAGTTTCCCGTCAATTTATATTAAGCGATGAAGTTGATGTCATTGTCGATGTAGTTGATGCTTCTTCATTGGAAAGAAATATGTATTTGACGCTGCAACTTTTAGAGATTGGTAAGCCTGTTGTAATAGCTCTCAATATGATGGATATTGTGGAAAAGAGAGGAATGGAAATTGATCTTCATAGGCTTGCTGAAATGTTAGGCGTTCCCGTAATTCCAGTTTCTGCCCGCAAACGTACAGGACTTGATATTCTACTTCATGCTACAGCACATCATAGGGATTGTACAGATTCAGACTGTTTAATTCATAATCATAAATTTATTTCTAAGCATAAGCATGATCATCATTCAGAATACGCAATGGTGTACAGTGATTCAATTGAAGATAAAACTGACTTAATAATTGATGAATTAAAGAATAATTATCCTAATTTAACTAATTATAGATGGGATGCTATTAAGTTATTGGAGAATGATAGCGAGATTATAAAAAAGTATTCAGTTCATTTACCTAAAGTTTTGGATCGGAATTATGAATCTGATATTATAAATGAAAAATATGATTTTATTAAAGAAGTAATTGATGAGACCATTATAAACAAGAGCGGTCAAGAGGTTATAACAGATAAGGTGGATAAAATTTTAACTCATCATATATTTGGAATGCCAATTTTTATAGGGATTATGGGACTTGTATTCCTTTTGACCTTTACTGTAGGAGATTGGTTAAAAGGATATTTTGAAATGGGGATTGAAGAATTTTCTAATATTGTTAGTCAAGGGCTGCAGTTAGCTCATGTTAATGAGATGATTTCATCTTTAGTGATCAAGGGCATTATTGCAGGTGTAGGTGGTATTTTAACATTTTTACCTAACATTGCAATTTTATTCTTTGCCCTGGCATTATTAGAAGATAGTGGTTATATGTCTCGTGTAGCTTATGTTATGGATGGAATTATGAGCAAGCTTGGTCTTTCTGGACGAGCATTCATTCCAATGATTTTAGGATTTGGGTGTACGGTTCCTGCTATTATGGCTTCTCGTGTACTGGAAAACAAGCGTGACCGTTTCAAAGTAATGCTAATTACTCCATTTATGAGTTGTAATGCTAGGCTGCCAATATATATATTATTTTCAAGCATGTTTTTTAAGGGAAAAGCTGTACTAGTAGCTTATTCTATGTATTTAATTGGTTTGGTAATAGCAATTCTTGTGGCGGCGGTAATTCATATAATAGACAAAAAGAATGGTTTCAATGATTTACTTATTGAATTACCTGAATATAAAGCACCGAGTATACAAACAGTTCTTCTTTATGTATGGGATAAAGTTAAAGGTTATTTATCAAAGGCAGGTACAATAATTTTCTTATCTTCCATTATAATTTGGTGTCTTTTTAACTTTGGATCAAATGGTTATACAACAGAAATGGAAAATAGTTTTGCAGCCATGTTGGGAAAAATATTAATACCATTTTTTGCTCCATTAGGTCTTGGCTTTTGGCAGATTATTGTTGCTTTAATTGCAGGTATATCAGCAAAAGAAGTAGTAGTATCTAGTTGTGCAGTGCTATTTAGCATACCAAATATAAATTCACCTGCAGGTATGGGTACTTTAAATGGAATTTTAAATGGAGTAGGTTTTGGTCCTACTAATGCTTTTGCTTTTATGGTGTTTTCTTTACTATACATTCCATGTATAGGAGCATTAGCAGCTATTAGGAAAGAATCTGAAAGTACCAGATGGATGCTTTTTACTGCATTATTTCAGCTTTCTGTAGCTTGGGTTGTAACATTTTGTATTTATCAAATAAGTATTTTGATATAGGAAAGGGGAAAATAAGATGGTTTTAACTGTAATTATTGTTTTTATTATAGCAATTGGTATGATAGGGGCTGTCAATAGGATTATTAAGGATAGAAAAAAAGGAAAGAGCTGTAGTGGAAGTTGCAGCGGGTGTATTGAAAAAAGTTACTGTAGCAAGTAAAATAGTTAGGTAATAGTTTTATTAGTTAATACATACTAAATTTTAGGAGGAAAATAAAATGTCTTTAGTACATAAATTTAAACAAGGGGAAAATTATTTTGTTTTAGATGTAAATACAGGGGCTGTTCATGTAGTTGATGAATTAGTTTATGATATATTAGATGATGATAAATTGAAAAATAAAAACGAAATAATAGCCAAGCTTAATGGGAAGTATGATGAAGAAGAACTTTCAGAAGCATATGATGAAATAGAAAAATTGGTAGGGGAGGGAATTCTTTATTCAAAGGATCAGTATGAAGAAATAGCTAATGGTTCGATGGAAGATAGAGATTATATTAAAGCTATTTGCTTAAATGTAATCCATGGCTGCAATCTAAGATGCAAGTATTGTTTTGCTGATGAAGGTGAATATCATGGTCATGGTGGAGTAATGAGTATTGATACAGCTAAAAAAGCAATAGACTACGTTATAAAGAGAAGTGGACCTAGAAAGAACATAGAAATTGATTTATTTGGCGGGGAGCCAACTTTAATAATGGATATTAATAAAGAAATAATTAAATATGCAAGAGATAATGAAAAAAAATGGGGAAAAAACATCAGATTTACTATGACTACTAATGCTACTCTTTTAACTCCAGAAATGATGGATTATATGGATAAAGAAATGGGAAATATAATTCTATCTTTAGATGGTAGAAAAGAAGTTCATGATAAAGTTAGAATTAAAGTTGACAAAAGTGGTTCGTATGATGATATAGTTCCTAAAATTAAGGAAATGATTAAAAAAAGAACTAAGGGGAAAACTTATTATGTAAGAGGAACATTTACAAGGGAAAATACTGATTTTTATGAAGATGTAATGTCGCTGGTCAATGAAGGTTTTAGAGAATTATCTTTAGAACCAGTTGTCCTGGAAGATGGACAACCACTTGCAATTAGAGAGGAAGATCTTAAAGCAATATTTGAAAATTACGATAAGTTGTATGAAGAAATGACAAGAAGAAAAAGAGAAGGAAAAGATGAATTTAATTTCTATCATTTTAATATAGATCTTCAAGGTGGACCATGTGTTTATAAGAGAATTTCAGGCTGTGGAGCAGGATTTGAATATGTAGCAATAACTCCACAAGGAGAAGTATATCCATGTCACCAATTTGTAGGAAAAGAAGAATTTAAATTGGGAAGTATTTATGAAGACACTTTTGATAAGTCTTTAGCTAAGAAATTTAAGAAAGCTCATATTTACAATAAACCAAAGTGTAGAGAATGTTGGGCAAAATTTTACTGCAGTGGTGGATGTCAGGCGAATAATTTCAATTTTAATGGTGATATGAATATTCCTTATGAAATTGGATGCAAAATGCAAAAGAAAAGGATTGAGTGTGCAATTGCATTAAAAGCTATAGAAAATTGATAAACATTATTAATAAGTATAAATTATGGTTATAACTCTTAAAAGAGACATCATCAAAAAACAGGACTACACTGTTCTTTGATGATGCCTCTTTAAGGGCTATTCTTATATACTTTGTTTGCTTATATTTGTATCATAATCGCCAGAAAAAATACTAATAATCTAGAGTTTAGTTCCAATTTTTTCGCCTAATGCAACCTTACATTCAAAACCTAATTTGGATTGTTCACAAATATCATCATCTATTTTTACGCAATCTTTCTTAAAAAATAATATTGTTGTAGAGCCTCCAAATTTAAAATATCCCTTTTCATTACCTTTATTTACTCTTATATTAGGTGAATAAGTTTGGATTATTGAACCAACACAAGTGGCACCAACTTCGATATACAATATATCATTGAAGTTATCAGATTTAAATAGTGACCATTCTCTTTTGTTTTCACAAAAAAGCTTTGGGATAGTCTTTAGAGCTATTGGATTTACAGAATAATAATGCCCATTAATAAAATGACTTTCACAAGGAACACCTGAATCTACAAAATGAAACCTATGGTAATCAGTAGGAGCTAGTCTTAGGATAAGACATGTTCCATTTTGATAATTATTTGCGATGTCATCTTTATTGATTAATTTCTTTAAACTATATGTCAATCCTTTGATTTGAATTATATTCTCTAAATCGATATTTTCATATGCAATAAGTCTCCCATCTCCAGGAGCGATTAAAATATTTTTATCTTTATTAATTGGTCGAGACTCAAGAGTTAATTCTCTAGTGAAAAAGTCATTGAAAGAAGTAAATTCATTAATCCCTTTTTTAGTGATAGTCATATCAATACTAAATTTGTCAACAAAGGGTTCAATTTTATTAGCGCTTAATTTAGTATCACAAAACCTACCATATAGTTTAGAAAACAATCTTTTCTTAATAATAAGTTCAGTAATATTTTTGCCAATAGGAGAACCATATATCCATTCAAGATATCCTTTTCCTGCAACAAGCTCTTCTTCATAAGATTTATTAGTTCTATCATATACTTTTATCATAAATTTTACTGGCCATAACTTAAACATGTATTAATTAGGATTTAATGAATTATACATGATAATATTATGGCACGTGACCTCCTTTATTAAAATTAAATTTATATATACCAATAATTGAGTTTTCTAATTTGAAATTTTATGTTACTAATATATTTTTTAATCATATTCTTAATTATAGCATAATCTAATTTGCAAATGTCAATTAAAGAAACACATTGTGAGGTTAAACCCAAATTGCGTGTTTCTAATTGAAGCGTTGCTCAACCACTTTTGTATATTCATCTTGTTTTAAATTGTACACCTAAATAATATAATGCTAAAATATATAAGGATACGAATTATGATAAATCAATATGTGTCAATGCTTTATGCGAGTTACTCTGGAATTATTGTAAACTTGAAATATAAATACATATTAATTAAATATAGATTAAAAACATAAATTAATGTAATTATACGATACTAAGAATGAGTGAGCTATCAATAGAAAATTAAAGAACATAGAAGAAGGAGATATATTAAAATGAAAGAAATAATTTAGATAAAATACAGTAAATGGATAATTATTTTATAGCAGTAGATTTGGTTAAATATTTAGTATTATTAAACATAGGAGGATTACATGAAACAATACTATAGAATAGGTGAAATATCTGAAACTTATGGAATAGGAAAAGATTCATTAATGTATTATGAAAAACTTGGAATAATAAGACCCAATAGAGGTGAAAATGGTTATAGATTATATAATATAAAAGATGTATGGAAATTAAATTTAATTAAAGAACTTAGAAATTTTGATATTTCGATGAAAAGAATCAAAGAATATTTAGAAGATAGAAGTATAGAAACGACAAAACAAATATTACAAGAAGAGGTTAAATTAATAGATGATAGAATCCAACAATTAACAAATAATAAGGATAATATTATTAGAAGATTAAAATCAATAGATGATATAATTTCTGATATAGAATTAAATAAAATACAAGTTAGACATATTAAATTGAGAAAAGCGTTAAAATTAAATGCAGGTATATCTAATGAAGGTGAAGCAGAATGTATCATTAAAAGGCTTCAAAAACAATATGAAGATAAGATTTATATATTAGGAAATGGCAATATTGGAGTTGTATACGATGAGGAAAAATTAAATAAAATTGGAGATATGAAATATAAAGCAGCCTTTTGTTTAGTAGATTATGATGATGTTAATTATAATATGATATTAGATGAAGGAGATTATGTTAATATTGTTTATAAAGGAACTTTCGATGAAGATATGAAACACATACAAAATATGATGAAGTATATAGAAGAAAATAAATATAAAGTAGTAGGAAATATGATAAAAATATGTAAAATAAATATACATGAAACTGCAATAAAAGAAGAACATATTACTGAAATTCAAATACCAGTGCGCAAAATTAATAATTTTAAAGAGTAATTGAAATAAACTATAAATATTAAAATTACTTGACCTTGGTATTATACCATAGTGTATATTCTTGTTATTAGACCGGTACTAGATATTAAGGTCTAATTGATATTAATAATTTTAGTATTGTATAAAAGCAAGATAAATATACAAGGAGGTAATACGATGAAAAAATTTGATGTTGTAATTTTAGGAAGTGGACCGGCAAGTGGTGAAGTAGCAGGAGTTTTTTCAAGATTAAATAAGCGTGTGTGCATTATTGAAAAAAACTCTAATATGTTTGGAGGAGTTTGTGCAAATAAAGGATGTATGCCAACTAAACATTTAGTAAAAGCAGCTGAAATTGCTGAAATAGCTAAAAAAGCTCATGAGTTTGGAATAGAAATTCCAGAAGTGAAAATAAACATGGAACAAATTACAAAAACTAAGGATATGCTTTTAACACAATTAAATTCTATTAATAGAAAATTTAATATGGCTGAAATTGTAATAGGTCATGGAAGATTTATAAGCAATGATAAAGTTGAAGTAAGTATACCTGATGGATCTGTAGAAGTAGTTGAAGCAGAGCAGTTTGTTATAGCAACAGGAGCTAGACCTAAGTTAATTCCAGGAATTAATATTGATGGAAAATATATTTGTACAAGCAATGAATTATTAGATAATAATGATATACCAAAGAAGCTATTAGTAGTTGGTGGAGGTGTAATTGGTTTAGAATTTGCCTCTATTTATAATAGCTTTGGTGCAGAAGTAACTTTAATCGAGGGATCAGAAAGAATTTTGATAAATGAAGATGTGGACACAAGTGCAATGGCAGAAGATTTACTAAAAAATAAAAAGATAAAAATTTATGCCAATACAAAATTGAATAAGGCAGAGATAATAGATAATAAAGTAAATTGTTCACTTGACGGAAGTTATATCAATACAGAATTATTTGATAAAATTCTAATAAGCATTGGAAGAAAACCTAATATAGAAGATATTGGTTTGGAAAATACTGATGTAAAAGTTAAAGATGGATTTATTAAAGTAAATGACTATTTACAAACAAGTGCTAAAAATATTTATGCAGTTGGTGATGTTATTCCTACAACTATGCTTGCTCATACGGCTATGTATGAAAGCACTATTGCTGCAGCTAATATGGTGAAATCAGAAAGTATGAAATATACTAATAAAAATACACCAAGAGTAATATTTTCAAACCCTGAAATTGCTTCTGTAGGATTAACAGAAAGTGAGGCAAAAGAACAATATAAACAAACAAAGATTATAAATTTTCCAATGATGATGAATGGTAAATCAATTATCAATCACTCAATTGAAGGAAGGGTAAAAATTATTTATAATTCTGTTGATGGAGTTATTCTCGGAGCAAACATTATAGGAAGCGGTGCTACAGAATTAATACATGAACTAACGCTTGCAGTAACTAATAAATTAACTATTGATAATTTAAAAAACACTGTACATGCTCATCCAACTTTATCTGAAGTACTTTGGTTTGCAGCTTCTAAGGGCAGCATTTAAAGTTACCATGTAATTTAGAGATAGGATGAAATTAGCTAATGAATATTTTTAAAAGGAGGTAATATTAATGAAAAAAATAAAATTTAATCCAACTGGAGTTTGTTGTAGAGAAATAAATTTTGAATTAAGCGATGACAATAAAATAACAGATGTGCAGTTTATAGGTGGATGTCCAGGGAATGCGCTTGGTATTAGGAGTTTAGCAATTGGTATAGATGCTAATGAAATTGCTGATAAATTCGCAAATATACGTTGTGGTAATAAGGAAACTTCTTGTCCTGATCAATTTGCAAAGGCATTAAGAGAAGTTTTATAATAATAGTATTAAAGATATTTATAAATATTTAGAAAATTATAGGCGTTATATCGTAAGAATATAACGCCTAATATAATTTAGATTAAAAAAGTTTCTAGTATTTATAAATATAGCAATCAGGAGGGATGGAGTAGATGTTAAGAATAAATAGTGATGAAGAAATTAGAAATATTATTAGTGAAAATGAAATAGTTATATTGTATTTTAGCAATAAAGTTTGTGGGGCTTGTAAAGTGATTAAGAGTAAGGTTGAAAGAATATTAGAATCTTATTCTAAAGTAAAAAGTGTTAATATTGATGGAGAAAAGCAAACGGAATTTGCAGCAATGAATAACGTTTTTTCATTTCCATTATTAATACTTTATATTAATGGTAAAGAAACAATAAGGGTTGGAAGAAATGTTGATTTATTGGAATTAGAAAAAAGCATTAATAGATATTATAATATGTTGTTTTAGAATATTAAATCAATTTTTTATGAGTTTAATGTCAAATGCAATGTTTATAGGAGGACTAGGAACAATCCAAATGGGGGCTGTGTCTATTGCTTATCCAATTACTAGTAGTAGTCAAAAACAAAGTTTCATGGTGGAAACATGCCTATATCCTTTTTCAATCTCTAAATGAAAAAAGAAACCCGTCTCTCGAACAATACGAAAGACGGGTTTCTCGACACTCGAAAAAATACCATATGACTTTAGTTTATATATATCACAACTTCCAAAATTTAGATTGAACTCTTTTTACTTTTTCGATTTGATTTGCTTGATCTATAGATACTGCATTTGCTGTATCAGGATTAATAAATCCTCCAAATCCACAATCGACCGTTATTAGGTCTTCCACAACACTTTTTTTGCCACTCAACCCTTCAAGAACTTTTGAAACACAGAATGGCATATATGAACCTGCTCCACCTTCCATAACAGCTACAAGGCGACCTTCACAATTACGATCAGCAATTCCCTTCACTATCTCAGTCAATTTTTTATACCCTGTAGCTGTGATTTGCTGACCCCCAAGTGGATCAAATATATTTGCAGCAAAGCCGGCTACTACAATGACAAGTTCCGGTTTATACTGATCAGCAATTGGAACAATAATCTCTTCAAAGGCCTTAATATGACCTAGATCTCCTGTACCTGCCGGCATAGGGATAGGTATGTTATAACCTCGTCCATCACCTTCTCCAACGTTTTCTGCATCTTTATCATGAGAAGAATTACGTCCAAATGTTCCTGTTTGATGTGTTTCAATATATAACACTTCAGGATCATTGTACCATGCCTCATGAATACCATTTTTATAATGACAATCCCAATCAATGATCATAATTCGCTTTAAGCCATACTTTTTTTGAGCGTAATTAGCCATGATATTAAAATTATTGACGATACAAAAACCATAGCCATGATCTTTTTCAGCATGCGCACCTGGAGGTCTTTGGAGACAGAATGCATTTGTCACCTTTCCCTCCATAACTGCATCAAGTGCGGCTAAATCGCCGCCCACAGCTAATGAAATGATATCATAAGAACCCTTTCCTACATACGCAAAGGGGCCTACTTCTCCGCCTTCAGCATCACTTAATGTCTTAAGCTTGTCAATGTATTGAGGCGAATGAAAATATAAAAGTTCTTCTCTTGTTGCATTCCTTGGTTCCAATGGAATTAAATCATCGATAAACCCACTGCGATTCAGTAAATTGAAACTTTGCCTAATTCTATTTACATCATCGTAGTAAGATTTCAACTCAACCCATTTACTGTATGCTGCTGGAAAAATAAGAGCTCCGTCACACGGATTATGCCAGTTAAAATTTTCGTGATACATTAATCCTGTCTGTACTATTTTTTTCACTTTAAATTACCTCCTTGTATAATTTTAAAATCTTATATACACAATTAAACATATATTTAATCGCTGTTTTTAAATTATCACATATGTATGTATCAATACAAACAGAAAAAATTTACCCAAATCAACCATTTAGTTGTTTTTAGACCATAACATAAGGTTTCTGTTTTTATCCACAGCAGAAGCCATTAGAATACTTATCAACAAAATATATAAGAGTTTTAACTTGAATTGTGATGTCCTTATCTTGCTGAGGATTGCTATTTTTTTTTACAGGCTTTTCCCCTTATACATTAGTTTTTGACGATCATTAAAGTTCTTGACAATTTGTAAAAAATGTTAAGAGGTATTTCCTTTATTGAATTTGGTTATTGTATCTTAAACATAAAGAGAATATAATATATATATAATAAATCCAATATTCTGCGTGTATTATAAAACTCTTACTTCCAGCAGATGGCTATTTGGCTATTTTCTATACTATAAAATTATAATCATAAAGGAGCTTAACTATGAATCAGCACCAACTTTTATATTTTTTAGAAGTTTACCAGCTGCAAAGCATCAAAAAAGCAGCAAAAAAATTAATCATTACTCCTCAGGGCATAAGCAAAACACTGCTGTCCCTAGAGAAGGAACTCAATGCGTCTCTATTCGTTCGCACAAAAAAAGGTCTGATTCCTACAAATCAGGCTCATATGCTAAAACCACATGCAGAAAAAATCTTAAATGAGTTTTCTACAATACAGGAAAAGTCTTTTTTCATGCATACTCAAAAAGATTTTCTCAAGATTCTTTCTACTGCAGGCGTCTTAGATTATTTAGGTGTTAATTTCATCAAAGATTTTCAAAAAGCCCATACGGAAATTTTGTTAAACTTTACAGAAACCACTGATAAAGCAGCCGCAGTAGAACTATTGAATGATGAAATTGAACTATCACTGCTCTCCTCACCAGTCGATACCACTCTCTTTTCCTACCAGGCTTTGTTTTCTAATTATTACTGCATCATCGTAAATCGCAAAAATCTACTTGCCCAAAAAGCAGCACTTTCCTGTACTGATTTCAAAGACCAACCTTTGGTATTAAAAGGTCGTGAACAACCATTTTTTAATATTTTTCAGGAGAATTTGATAAAAAACGGCATCCGACCAAATACGATATTGGAAACAAATGTTGATTCCATCATCGCCGATATAGCTGAACAAAATCTAGCTATTGGTGGTTCGCTGGATTATCTGGCATTTCAAAACAAACGCCCCCATACTGTAATCATTCCATTAGCAGATAATCATAATATGCGGACAGTTTATTTAGCACAAAAACATCATAAGGTCTTAACGCCTCAGGCAAAAGCTTTTAAAGATTTTTTGCTTAATTGGCTGGAATGGAATCAGGATAGTCTTTTCCATTGGAACGCTCTGCAGCAATAACATTTTCTGTAGTAACAATCCAACGATTAAGCTTCCTCCGTTTACCTTATAATATATTTATGCAGAGGCCAGTATTTATTGTCGTGATAATTTCCACGCAAAAACCAAATTTTGTAATGATAAATTGTTCTTCTTAAGCCACTTAAAGTATCATTTCAATGCATTTACTCTTATGCTATTTTATTTACTTTATATTCCATGATTAGATACATAGTATAGACCCTTACATTCGGAATTTTGTCAGTTCCTAAGGAACATTCTTACCATGAGTATTTTATGGACTCCCGATCTATCGTACACACAACCACCTCTGGTTCGCTGTTCCTTACTCTGCATATGCACAGCATTAGGGTGTATTCTCAATCGACTTCACCGAGCTTTATATCTCTCATTTCTTAATAAATAAGACACATACGTGTAAATAATTATACTCCTAATTCAGCTTCAAGATTCTTAATGGTCTTATTTAATCCTTGAGAGGAAATGAAGAAATAGAAAAAGAAATTGTTAATAAATATTGTATATTGCTATAGAATAGAAAGGATGATGGTATGAAAAGAAAAAGAGGAGAATATTTCTCTAGATCTGCTATGTATAATTTTATTAATATTTAAGGTGAATTAGGAGGTAATTATGACTATAGAAAATATGATTAAATGCTGTGATAATCTAACACCGACTGAAAATCAGTTAGGGCAATATATAATGAAAAATAAATATCAAATTGACCAATTGTCAATTCAAGAGCTCGCAGAGAAAACATTTGTGTCAAAATCTGCAATTCATCGTTTTTGCAAAAAGATTGGTATTGATGGGTTTAATGAACTTAAGGTAAAACTTGTTCAAGACATTGCAGTAGAAAATAAAGCTGATAATCAGATTGATGTGAATTTCCCATTTTTACCTGATGATAGTCAAGGAATATTAGCTCAGAAGTTACTGAAATTATATGAAGCATCAATAGCTGACACATACAATTCTATAAATTTACTGGAATTAAATAAAGCAGTTAAATTATTACATAATGCAGATATTATAGATATATATACCCATGCACACAATATTAATGTTGCAGAAAATTTTCAAGATAAAATGCGTGCAATTGGAAGAATGGTTTGCTGTCCTGAATCATTTTATGATCAGCGTTGCACTGCAACAGCATCTAAAAAAAGTCATGTGGCTATAATTATATCATATTCAGGAAAAGCAACGTTTTTACCTTCTATTGCAGAAATATTACATAGACGAGGTATTGAGATAATTTGGATAGGAAGGCTTGGGAAAAGTGTTGCATCAAATTATATAAAACACAATTTGTATATAAGCGATAGAGAAAATTTAAGAAATAGAATATCCCAATTTTCATCACATATTGCAATGCAATATTTGTTAGATGTGATTTTTAGCTGTATTTTTAAAATGGATTATGAAAAAAATCTGGATTATATTCAAGAAGTTGAAAGCATTGTTGATGATAGAAATATTAGCGAAGAGAAATAAAAACTATTCCGTCCATGAAGAATTGCTAATCATTAGTACCTCTTGAGTTGCTCCATTTGGAAATTGATTTTATCCAAATGGAAGTATTATTATCTACTCTATTGACTTATTATAATGATTACGGTAAATTATAGTTAACGATTAAACAAGTGTTTAATTGAATATACGAAAAATAATTGTTGAGAGGAGCTAATATTACTATGAAAAAGAGTTATAAGATTGATGTAGACTGCGCAAACTGTGCAAATAAAATGGAGGATGCTGCAAAACATACAGCAGGTGTAAAAGATTGTACTGTAAACTTTATGACACTCAAAATGAATGTTGAGTTTAAAGAAGGACAGGAAGCAAAAGGTGTTATGAAAGAAGTCCGCACTAACTGTAAAAAGGTAGAAGATGACTGTGAAATCTTCCTTTAATTCAATTGGATAAAAAATAATATGACATATTTGTATGCACCCTTATATTTGGCTAGGCCAGAGGGGTGCAAAAAAAGAGACTTATATATGAACAATTGTTCATGTATTTAATTGATAATTTCAAAAAGAAAGAAGGAATTAATATGAATAAGAAGCAGAAAAAGATGTTAGTAAGAATCATTGTAGCAACTGTTCTTATGATTGCATTGAATTTTATACCAGCGAAAGGTGCTACGAGATTTCTGTTATATCTAATTCCATATATTATTATTGGCTATGACATTTTGATTAAAGCTATAAAAGGAATTAAGAACGGACAAGCATTTGATGAAAGTCTTTTGATGGCGATTGCAACGATAGGGGCCATGGCGCTTGCGATATACGAGGATGGCGATTATATGGAAGCAATTGCAGTTATGTTGTTTTACCAGATTGGCGAATGGTTCCAGAGTTATGCGGTCGGTAAAAGTCGTAGAAATATCAGCAGTCTTATGGATATACGCCCAGATTATGCTAATATTGAGAAGAATGGAAAGCTAGAGCAGGTTGATCCAGATGAAGTTGGAATTGGTTCAGTTGTTGTTGTACAGCCTGGCGAGAAGGTTCCAATTGATGGAACAGTTGTAGTGGGAAGCTCAAGTCTTAACACCAGCGCGTTAACAGGTGAAAGCCTTCCTCGTGAAGTGAGTGTAGGCGATGAAATCATCAGCGGATGCATAAATATAACTGGCGTGCTTAAGATTAAGACATCCAAGGAATTTGGCGAATCCACAGTATCCAAGATTCTTGAGCTTGTGGAGAATGCAAGTTCTCGAAAGTCAAAATCAGAGGACTTTATCACAAAATTTGCAAGAATTTACACACCTGTAGTTGTATATAGCGCAATTGCACTTGCAATTATTCCACCACTTGTCCGCATGTTTGGTATGGGACTTGGCGCTGATTGGGGAACATGGATTTACCGTGCATTGACCTTCCTTGTAATCAGCTGTCCATGTGCTCTTGTAATCAGCATCCCGCTAAGCTTTTTCGCGGGTATCGGTGGAGCAAGCAAAGAAGGTGTTCTCGTAAAAGGTTCTAATTATTTGGAGATTTTAGCACAAACGAAATATGTCGTTTTCGATAAGACAGGAACTTTGACTCAGGGTGTATTTGAGGTAAATGGTGTACATCACAATAAGATGGAGGAGAAAATGCTGTTAGAGTATGCGGCTCTTGTAGAGAGTGCCTCTTCTCATCCAATTAGTAAGAGTTTACAGCATGCTTATGGTAAGGAGATTGACCGCTCAAGGGTCACAGATATTCAGGAAATCAGTGGAAATGGTGTTACCGCAAAAGTAGATGGAACTACCGTAGCAGCAGGAAATGCGAAGTTGATGAAGAAACTTGGTATTAAGTACATGGAGTGTCATGATGTAGGAACAATCATTCATATGGCTGTGAATGAAGAATACGCGGGACATATAATCATTTCAGATATTGTAAAGCCACATTCAAAAGAAGCTATTGCAGCATTAAAGGCTGCTGGAGTAGAAAAGACGATCATGTTGACAGGAGATTCAAAGAGAGTTGCAGACCAGGTAGCAGGATATTTAGGACTGGATGAGGTATATAGCGAATTACTCCCTGCTGACAAAGTGTCAAAGGTTGAGGAACTTTTGTCTTTGAAGTCGGATAAAGCAAAGCTGGCATTTGTAGGTGATGGTATCAATGATGCGCCAGTATTGACAAGAGCAGATATTGGTATTGCGATGGGGGCCATGGGTTCTGATGCAGCAATTGAAGCAGCAGATGTGGTTCTTATGGATGATGATCCACTAAAGATTGTCAAAGCTATTAAGATTTCACGTAAATGCCTTAGAATTGTGCATCAGAATATATGGTTTGCGATTGGTATTAAGTTGATTTGTCTGGTACTTGGAGCGATAGGTATTGCAAATATGTGGCTTGCTATCTTTGCCGATGTGGGAGTTATGATTATTGCGATATTAAATGCAATTCGTGCGCTATTTACAAAAAAACTATAGGAAAAGTTGAAGCGGAGGGGAAGATTTTGATAAAAGAAAATACAGATTTATTAGAAGAATCCTATCGCATCGCAGATTTATTCAAAGTATTTGGAAATACTACTAGGATAAGGATACTACATTATCTTTTTCTAGAAGAAAGTTCTGTGGGTGATTTGGCAATGGCTCTTGAAATGAGCCATTCAGCCATATCACACCAATTACGGGTTATAAAAGAAAGCAGACTCATAAAAAGCCGAAGAGAAGGGAAATTCATTATTTATTTTCTGGCAGATAATCATGTAAGAGCAATTATCTCGCAGGGAATCGAACATATTGAAGAATAAGATGGAAAGTATATGTAACTTCAAAAGGACTATTTCATGATAAAATAGTTCGAAAGACAACAGAGGTGGAGGATTATATGTTTAGTTCTATAAGAAAAAGATTGATTTTTAACTTTGTTTTAATTGCAGCAATAATAATTTTGATTTGTACATCTTTCCTTACATATCAAATGATAAATGGAATACAAAATCAAATGAAAGCTGATGGAATTACTTTGGCAAATAATATAAGAGCGAATATTGAGAAAACAGGAATAAAAAATATAGATAAAATACAGGATATAGTAGATGGTATATACGATTATTCGGATGGGCAATTATGTTATATTGATGTAGTGTCAAAAGATAAAACCCTTGTTGCAGGAACATCAAAGAATTCTATTGGCCAAAAAATTAATTCGAATGAATTAGGAAGTGTATTTGAAGGGAAAACAAGCGGAAACATCTATGAGTGGAAAGGAATATCAGCATATAATGTAGGAATGCCTATTAAAGATGGAAATAGCGTAGAGTATAGTCTTTCGGTTGGTATTTCTATTGATAGTATGCAAAAAGCTATTAAAGATACAATTATAAAAAGTATAATCCATGCTATTACAGTTCTAATTCTAGCTGCCATTGCAGGAATATGTATAGGCAAACGAATTGCGAGGCCTATAGAAAGTCTTAAAGAGACTATTGAAAAAATAGGTGAGGGAGATTTAACTGCTGAGTATAAAGTTACAGGTAAAGATGAAATAGGAAAACTTGCAGCTGTCAGTAAAGAAACTACAAAAAGTATTAGAGAACTTGTTAGAAAAATTAAAGTGATATCAGAAAGTTTAAGTGATTTATCTAAAAATATTAATGAGGGCGGAAATACAGTAGCGTTATCTAGTGAAGAGATTGCTTCTTCAGTAACAAGTGTATCTGAAGAAGGAATAAAACAAACAGAGTCTTTAGAGGATGCAGTTAGATTACTAGAGAATTTTTCGGTAGATTTAGATAATGTTGAAAATGAACTAGCTATATTAGCTGATATAGGAAATACTATAAAAGAAGATACAAATATAGGAGCAGATACTGTAAATAAATTAACCAATACTATTGATGAAATGTTAAATTCATTTTTAATAGGAAAAGCAAAAGTAGATAATTTAGATAAAACTATATTTCAAATTAATTCTATAGTTGATGTTATAAATGGTGTAGCTAGTCAAACTAATCTTTTGGCTTTAAATGCATCCATTGAAGCCGCAAGAGCTGGCCAGGCGGGAAAAGGATTTTCAGTAGTAGCAGAAGAAATACGAAAACTTGCAGAAGAAGTTCTAAATTCATCAAAAAGTATAACTCAATTAATAAATACGGTAATAGAAGAAACGGAAGGTGTTTCTTCTGCAACAAAGCATGCAACTAAGATGGTGGAAGAAAGTAGGAATGAGGTTAATAATGTTGCGAATTCATCTAAGAGAACTATTGAGAAAGTAAATGAGATTTCTAAAGAAATTAATAAAGTGCGTTTAGTAATTAAAGGAACAATGGAAGGCAGAAATAAGATTTTAAATACAGTTGAAAATATAGCTTCAAAATCACAAGAAATTTCAGCTCTTTCAGAAGAGGTAACAGCATCGACAGAAGAACAAACAGCTATAACAAATGAATTAGCCATAACTTCACAAAAAATAGTTACTATATCATCTGAATTAAAAAATGATATTTCAAGTTTTAATGTATGATTTTTAGAATATGATAAAAAACTTATGTAACAACACGATTGATAAATACCTCATTTTTTATAAGTTTATATCAGAATGGAATCATGTTTTCGGAAGATCCGTATTTTTCATTTTGTATCGTGTTCTGTATTCTACAGGAGGAATTTGCATGATTTTCTTAAACGCGGTGGCAAACTTACTCTGACTTTCATAGCCCATCATCTCAGAAATTTCGCCTACCGTCATAGTAGTTTGGCACAACAGATTTGCAGCATGATGCATACGATAATCCTTCATATACTGGGCAATCGGCTGACCATAAATCGCTTTGAATGCTTTCTTTAACGTAGAGGTGTTAATTAAGAAATCTTTGGAAAGCAATTCTATTGTCGGATGTTCTTTTAAGTCGGAAGTTAGTTTTTTATGCATTTTCTTAATCGTGCTTATGATTGCAGCTGGATATGGGTCTTTACCTTTAGACTTTGATAAGTCATATATATTTAAAAATAACAATAATTCTTGTAGTTTAAGCTGCAAATATGACAATTGATAAGCGCTAGGCACTGTATCCCAAAGATGAAATAGTGTGTCCATTTTTGTAGTGGCTGGCAGGACAGTAATCTGACCGGCGTCGCAAAACTTTGTTTTCAATTCAATAGGATTGTATCCTATTGAACATAACGCTTGTGGCAAATGATTTTTAAATTCACCCAAATCCAAAAAAATGGTAATTCCTTTATAATATTCTAAAGGGAGGGCCATAGAAGATGTGGCACAATGATCCATCATATGTATAGAAATATCGCCAGCTCCAAGGTAAATACAATCACCATTATGCAAAGTCCACCCCATCCGTCCCTCAAGGCAAAAGTTAATCTGCATAACTTGATCCATAGGGTCATGATTAAAATCAAAGGCTGTTCCCTTATATTCATTCAATATAAGCTCTGCTCCTGGAAAAACAGGATAGCCAGTAAGTAAACCTACTCCGCTACAAAACATTATCTTATATGTTACACAAGGTAATTGTTTTTGAGTAGTGGTTGGAATTTTTTTTAGAAAATGCAATCTGTCTAACAGAGTCATGTTTTTGTTTGGCATTTCATTATTATCTCGCTTCATTTTAACCATCTCCATTTAAAGATATAACTGTTAAGAAAATTATATAAGATTTTGTCGGATATAGCAAATAAAAAGGCTTGCTAGCACCAAAGTCAGTTTTTTAGAATTCTGGGCTAAATATATCGAAATATTTATTTTATTATTTCACTGTACTGGTGGATGTCAGGTGAATAATTTCAATTGAATATTACTTATGAAATTGGATGCAAAATGCAGAAGGAAAAAATTGAGTGTGCAATTGCATTAAAAGTTGTAGAAAACTAATAAATTAAAGTAAAATCAAGATTTAATTATCAGATCATAGACAAAAAAGTATTAAATATTTAGTTATAGAGGAGAAGATAAAATGGAAAAAGTAGTTAAATTTCATAAAGAAGGTTATAATTGTGCAGAATCTGTTCTTAAAGCATTTAATGATGATACAGGATTAGACATTCCAGTATCGATTGCTAGCCCTTTTGGATCTGGCATGACTGTTGGAAGTACATGTGGAGCGATTATAGGAACACTAATGGCAGTTGGTGCATTAAAAGGAAGAAATACGAGTGAAGAGAAAAATAATTCAAGAGCATTATCAAGAGAAATAATAAATAAAGTTAAAGAAAAATATGGAACTTTAGAATGCATTGAACTTAAGAAAAAAGGTGTAGCTTGTGATGAAATAATAAAATACGCTTATAATACATTAAAAGAATATACAGAGGTATAATGAAATTTATAATAGAAGGTTATAGTTATACAACTCTTTTGGGAAAAGTTTTGTATAAAGGTGAAAGACTTGAAATAATTTGAAAGACTGCCCTTAAATTCCCATACATTTGCCAAGTGTTTTATGCAAAAAAAGTAGTGCAATTAATAAAAATTTAAATTAGTAAAACAGAGTAACCATGGGATTTAAAGAGTTTCTGTGGAAACTCTTACTTATTAGGGGGTGATGCTTTGGATAATTGTAAAACAATATAAATATCAGATACATATGTAATTTTATTTCAAGCAATAAGGATTAGTGCATTGCTACATGATGTTGGACATCCGCTATTTAGTCATGTTACTGAATTTGCATTAAAGGATGTATGGAAAATAATAAATGAAATTAATAAGGAAAATAGAACTGAAAGACAAGAAAAGTATATAGATTAGATCTCGCCGAGAAAACATTTGTGTCAAAATCTGCAATTCATCGTTTTTGCAAAAAGATTGGTATTGATGGGTTTAATGAACTTAAGGTAAAACTTAATTGTTGATGATAGAAATATTAGTGAAGAGAAATAAAATATATTATATTGAATTATTTTAAAGCTCATCAGAAAAAAGCTGATGAGCTTTTGCAGTTGTATATGTGAAGAATAATATAAAGTATCAAAAAGTTTCAATATATTATCAAAATACTAAAAATTTTTAGAAAAAATGACCAGAATAGCTTGATCCCATTGAGTTACTTGGTTATAGCATCTATATTATAAATATAATAAAAGTCTAACGTTTAAAAAATTTAGTCAAAAGCATTTTGAAAAAAGAAATGTGAAATCGATTGGAGGGAAAGAGTGTGAGAAAGGCTATAAAAATAGTAACAATTGGTGGGGGCAGCAGCTATACACCAGAATTAATGGAAGGTTTTATTAAAAGATATGATGAAATGCCAATAAGTGAAATTTGGCTAGTAGATATTGAAGAGGGAAAAGAAAAAGTAGAAATAATAGGAAAACTTGCACAACGTATGTGGGATGCAACACCATATAATGTACAAGTATTCACAACCTTAGATAGGAGAGAAGCATTAAAAGGTGCAGATTTTGTAACAACACAATTTAGAGTTGGTTTACTGGATGCAAGAATTAAAGATGAAAGAATACCATCATTACATGGGATGTTAGGACAAGAAACTAATGGTGCTGGTGGAATGTTTAAAGCATTTAGAACAATTCCAGTAATAAGAGAAATTGTTGAAGACATGAAGGAATTGTGTCCAGTGGCATGGTTGATTAATTTTACTAATCCTAGTGGAATCATTACGGAAGCTGTAATTAAGCATTTCGGATGGAAAAAGTGTATTGGTTTATGTAATGTACCAGTTATAGCTATGATGAACGAACCAAAGGTTATTAGAAAAGAAACTTCAGAATTAAATTATCAATTTGCAGGATTAAATCATTTCCATTGGCATAAAGTGTTTGATACAGAAGGAAATGAAGTAACTGGACAGTTAATAGATCATATTAATGAAAAAAATGGGGGGACACCAGCTAATATTTTTCAAGCTGAATTTTCCTTAGAATTATTACATTCTATGAATTTACTGCCTTGTGGATATCATCGTTATTACTATGTAGAAAGAGAAATGCTTGAGCACAGCATAGAGGAATTCAAAAAAGGTGGAACACGTGCTGAGCAAATGAAAGAAGTGGAAGCATCTCTTTTTGAAATATATAAAAACCCAGATTTAAATAAAAAGCCTGAAGAAATTAATAAACGTGGCGGTGCATTTTATAGTGATGCGGCTTGTGAATGCATAAGTGCAATATATAATAACAAAGGAATTCATATGGTAGTAAGCACACAAAACAATGGAGCTATACCTTGTCTAAATTCAGATTCTATAGTTGAAATTTCATGTAGAATTTCTGCTAAAGGAGCAGAACCAATTGCATGGGGAGAAATGGGTTCATTTGAAAAAGGACATCTTCAAATTATGAAAGCAATGGAAGAATGTACAATAAATGCTGCGTTATTAGGGGATTATGGAATGGCATTACAAGCATTTACAATAAATCCATTGGTTCAAAAGGGAAGTGAAGCAAAACAAGTACTAGATGAATTATTGGTAGCACATGAAAAATATCTTCCACAATTTAAAGAAAAGATAGCTGCGTTAAAGAAACAAGGCGTGGCATCAAAAGATCCTGTAGTAATCGAGTTAATGAAAAATGGACATTAAAAGAGGGTTATTTGGAGCGACGAAAGAAGAAAAAGAAGCCTATATATTTACACTTGAAAATTCAAAAGGAATGAAAGCACAGGTGACAAATTATGGAGCAATACTAGTTTCGTTGTTTAGAGTTGTTTACAAAAAAAATGAGGAGGTTTCTGTATGGAACCACAGTTTTACCACAATAGTATTAATATAGATAACATTAAGTCACCGCTTTTCGATAAAGGAGAAGAATTTAAAACTACAACAATATATCAGTTTTTATAGATAAATTATAAATATTTTAGAAGATTTAAGTTTGTCAAAGGCGATTAAAATAAATGCGGAGGTTTTACGACATAAATCTACTGAAAAACATAAAAAAATAGTTGCTGGAAAGCAGGCTATACCCACCAGATAGGAAGAAGATTTAATTTTTAAATTATCTTTTTTCTACTGGTGGGTTTTTGTTTGAAAAATTTCAATAAAATATGTATTTAGTTGAAAAAATAGTAAAGTGTTTTAGGAATTTTGATATTTATTATCTTACTATTATACCAATTGTAATGTTATGAATTCTAAAAAAATTAATTTGTTGAGGAGGAAAAAATTATGGATTACAAAAAAATTGCATCCACGATTTTAGAAAAAAGTAGGTGGAGAAAAAAATGTTATATCAGTAGGACATTGTGCTACGCGTTTACGTTTTAACTTAAAAAATGATAAAAAGGCAGATACAGAATTTCTTCAAAATCTTAAGGGTGTTGTTGGAGTTGTAAATAAAGGCGGGCAATATCAAGTTGTCATTGGTAGTGATGTTAAAAATGTTTATAAACAACTTTTAGAGTTAGGATCATTCAATAATAATGATGTGTCTAGTGAAAAAGGAGAAGATAAGGGTATTATAACAAAGGCCTTAGATACGATTGCGGGTATATTCTTTCCAATTGTTCCCGCACTAACTGGTGCTGGTATGTTAAAAGCTGTAATGGCTATAGCAGTTGCACTTGGATGGCTTTCTTCTAAATCAAGCACATACCAATTTATAAACTATATTGGTGATACTGCTTTCTACTTTTTACCAATATTACTAGCAAATTCTGCTGCAAAGAAATTTAAATGTAACGAATATGCGGCAATGGCTATTGGTGGTGTATTATTACATCCAACATTTACTACAATGGTGGCTAATGCGAAAAAAGCAGGAGAAGGATTACAGCTTTTAGGGTTACCAGTTTCCTTGGTTTCTTATGGATCCTCAGTTGTTCCTATTATTTTAGCTGTTTGGTTTATGTCTTATGTTGAGAGATTGGCAGATAAAATTATTCCAGGTACTATTAAATTATTCGGTGTGCCATTACTTACTTTAATGATTGTAGCACCAGTAACTTTAATTGCTATTGGTCCATTAGGAAATATCTTAGGCGTAGGATTAGGAGCAGGAGTTACTTTCTTAAATGCATATGCTAGCTGGCTTGTTCCTCTATTAGTAGGTGCATTAACTCCATTAATGGTTATGACTGGAATGCATTATGGATTAATTCCAATTGGAATTAACATGCTTGCAACAACAGGATATGATACAGTAGCAGGTCCAGGAATGATGGTTTCAAATATTGCTCAAGGTGGAGCTTCACTTGCAGTAGCAATACGTGCAAAAAACAAAGATGTAAAACAACTTGCAGGTTCGGTATGGATTACAGCAGTTCTAGGTATTACAGAGCCAGCTATGTATGGTATTAGTTTAAGATTCAAAAAGCCATTATATGCTGCCATGATTGGTGGAGGTGCTGCTGGTCTATTCATAGGTGTTATGGGTGTTGGAAGATATGCTCAGGTTGCACCAGGGTTACTTGCATTACCAAGTTTTATTGGACAAGATGGATTTGCTAATGTAATATATGCAGCTATTGGATGTGCTATTGCGTTTATAGTTTCATTTATTGCTTCTTTTATGCTTGGAATAGACGAACCAGAGCAAGATACAAAAGGATCAGGAGACAAAGCTGAAGTGGTAATAGATGTGGCTTCAAGTGGTGTTATCTATGCTCCTATTAAAGGAAGAACAGTAGATCTTAAAGAAGTTAGTGATCCAGTTTTTGCTGATGGTATTATGGGTCAAGGTGTAGCAATTATACCAGAGGAAGGAGCTGTTTATGCCCCAGTAGATGGTGTGGTTTCAGCATTGTTTGACACTAAGCATGCTATTGGAATTACTGGTGATGATGGTGTGGAAATACTAATTCACATTGGTATAGATACAGTTAAAATGAATGGACGTTGTTATACAGCTCATATTCAAAAAGATCAAAAAGTAAAAAAAGGTGATAAGTTATTAGAATTTGATATGAAGGCAATTAAAGAAGAAGGTTATGATCTAATTACTCCTGTTCTTATTTTGAACTCTTCTGATTATGCTGAAGTTTTAGGTATAACTGATAAAGATATTAAGGTAGGAGATGCTTTAATCAAAATAGCAAAATAAAACCTTCTTATTAAAGATATTAAATAATATGGTTTCGGTTGTTGTGAATCCAATAATGAGACAACAATCGATCCAACTAATTAGGAAATATATAACCTGAAGTTAACTATAAAAGATAGAAATAATATTATTACTACATCATTAAAAAAATGAAAGAGGGTTTGAAGATGAGTTTTTCAAAAGATTTCTTATGGGGTGGAGCAACGGCAGCCAATCAATATGAAGGCGCATATTTATCAGGAGGCAGTGGATTAAGTACTCTTGATGTTCTTACTGTAGGAAGCCATACAAATCCACGTAAGGTAATTTTAAAAACTAAAGAAGGTGAAATAAAAGAAGCAGGAAGACTTGATGCTCTTCCAGAAGGAGCTGTAGGATACATAGATTTAGATACATATTATCCAAGCCATAAAGCTGTTGATTTTTATGGACATTTTAAAGAAGATATTAAATTGTTTGCTGAAATGGGCTTTAAATGCTTTAGAATGTCTATAAGCTGGACAAGAATTTGTCCTAAAGGAACTAAAGAATTAAATGAAGAAGGCTTAAAATTTTATGATGAAGTATTTGATGAATTATTAAAATACGGAATTGAGCCTATCGTTACAATAAATCATTTTGACGTTCCAATGTACCTTGCTGACAATTATGACGGATGGTCAAGCAGAGAAGTAGTTGATTATTATGTATTCTTCTGCGAAATGATCTTTAATAGGTATAAGGATAAAGTTAAACATTGGATGACGTTTAACGAAATAAATTTTCTTAGATGCTGGGTTCATATTGGTATACACAATACTGATGATCAGACTAAATATCAAGCAGTTCATCATTTATTTGTAGCTAGCGCAAAAGCTGTTAAGCTAGGTCATGAGATTAATCCAGATTTCAAAATAGGAACTATGGTAGCGTATATTCCTAGCTATCCAATGACCTGCAAACCAGAAGATGTTATGAAAAATCTAGTGTTCCAAAGACAAGTAGAATTCTACCTAGATGTTCAATGCAAGGGATATTACCCTGCTAATAAGATTAAAGAATTTGAAAGAAAAGGAATTACGATAAAGAAAGAGCAAGGGGACGATGAAATAATCAAGAAAGGTATCGCAGATTACATTGGCTTTAGCTACTATATGTCTACGGCATCAACAACAGATAAAAATGCAGAAAAGACAGGTGGAAATAATATGATGGCATATAAAAATCCATATCTAGAAGTATCGGATTGGGGCTGGTCAGTTGATCCACTAGGATTACGTATTTCGTTATGCCAAATGTATGAACGCTATAATATTCCATTATTTGTAGTTGAAAATGGTTTTGGAGCTGTTGACCAAGTAGAAGTTGATGGTTCAATTAATGATGACCATAGAATTGATTACTTAAAGGAACATATCAAAGCTATGAAAGATGCAGTTGAATTAGATGGTGTTGATTTAATGGGATATACTCCATGGGGATGTATTGATTTAGTATCTTGGAGTACAGGAGAAATGAAAAAACGTTATGGTTTCATTTATGTAGACATGGATGATGCAGGAAATGGAACTCTTAATCGTAGCAAGAAAAAATCCTTTGAGTGGTATAAACAGTGTATTGAATCCAATGGAGAAGAATTATGAAGAAAATGAATATTGAAATTGTAGAGCTTGAAGAAAATTATGAAAAGTCTGAGTTCTGTGGTGTGTTCCGCTATAATCCTATGAAGGAAGGTAATATAAAGATTGCTCCAAATTATTTTGTAAAGCAGATGGAAGGTAAACTTGAACTTCGTACTGAAGAAGAGCAGCAAAAGCTTATGGAAGAACATTGCTCACAGTATACAACAGATAGAGTAGTTTGTTACTGTAATTCTTGTTTAAGAGGTGTTAAGCAAGGTGTGGGAAATGGTGTTCATTTAATGGATTTAATTATGCAGACTGCTTAAATAATTAATTGTTTATTTTTTAGGAGGTATTAGGTATGACAAAAAAATATATAGTGTTTACTAGTGAGTATGCAAGTGCAGCGAGATATATAGCAAAGGAACTAGAAAAAAAGCTTGGAATAAAATTTTATGGTGAAGAAGATTTATTGATTAGGACTGCAAAGGAATCTGGAATTGATGAGAAAGTTTTAAGTGAATATGATGAAAAACTTGCAAATAGTAAGTTTGATGAAACTTTACAGTCGAATGAACTTGATTTAGGACTTAAGATTTATAATGCATACTCAGATACTATTTTGAAAATAGTTGAGGAAGGTCATTGTATTCTTATGGAAAGAGGTGCAGATATAGTCTTAAGGGGTAAGGTAGATTTTTAAAATGTATATGTTTATAGCAAAGATATGGATAAAAAAGTAGACCGATGCGAAAGAGTTGTTGGAATTCCAAAGAAAGATGCACCTGAGTACATTGATAGACAAGTTATGCAGAGAAAAATTTACTACAGTACATTTTCGAGCATTGAAAGAGGCAAGATGAGTGAATATGATTTATGTATTAATACTGATACATTTACTGTAGATTCCTTAGGAATGGAAAAGTGTGCTGAAATAGTAAAAGCAGCTTTATAAAGTGAAACTTGATTTAGGTGGAGGATTCCAGCTAAATCTTAGTTGAACTAATCCAGGAGCGTGCAGCCGTTATCTCACATTGATAAAAGTAGATATTTCAAATTTAAAACTCGGAATAGTCACGTTCACAGTGCACGTGTAAGTTTTACGGATGCTAGCTATCGGATAAATATTTAAAAAATACTTATGCTTCAAATCATGGCGCTAAGTATTTTTAATAAGGGGATAATTGTAATGATAATATTAATGTATGTAAGTATTATATTAATTGCCACCATTTCAGGTGCAACTTCTGGTCTTGGCGGAGGGGTAATAATTAAACCATTATTTGATATGATTGGTTATCATAATGCAGCTGCAATAGGATTTTACTCATCAGTTGCTGTTTTTACCATGAGTATTGTATCAATAATTACACAATTGAAAAATGGTTTTATTTTTCAATTAAAGACTGTTTTATGGATATCTATTGGTTCGCTAATCGGGGGAGTAGCAGGAGAAGGGGTTTTTAATAGAGTTGCTTCTTCTTATGAAAATAGTGTTGTTAAAGTCATTCAAGCATCTTTACTTGCAATTATTTTAATTTGTATATTAATTTATACAATAAATAAAGATAAAGTTAGATCTTTTCATTTAAAAAATTTCCTTTCTATATTCTTAGTTGGTTTTTTCTTAGGTTCAATTTCAGTCTTTTTAGGAATAGGAGGAGGACCATTAAATGTTGCTCTTTTGATGCTTCTGTTTTCTTATACGATTAAGGATGCGACAATTTATTCAATTGCTACTATTTTCTTTGCACAAATATCAAAATTAAGCAGTGTAATAATTTCAAATAAATTATTTGAATATGATTTATCTTTAATCCCATTTATGTGTGTCTCAGCAGTTATTGGAGGGTTTATAGGTACCTTAATTAATCTGAGATTAGAGGAAAGAAAAATTGAAAAATTTTATATATTTCTAATTGGATTATTATTGATTATATCTGGATATAATGTAATTACAAATTTATAATTTGGGATGGTTTTGTTCAATTTAATATACTCATTTGGAGGTAAGTTATGGAGGGAGAAAGTAATATTTATAATCTTAACCTAGAAGAGAAAAATAACAGGAATAGGACTATTAGCTATAGCAATTTCATTATATTAGCAATTACTCCCATAGTTTATGGAATATATAGATATAGAAAAATCAATAAAAAGATAGAGAAGGTAGTTTATAAATAAAAAAGGCTCAACACATATTTTATAAGGCAGTGCAAAATGAACTGCCTTATTTTTAGTCTGCCAATGCTGAATAGCAAATTAGCAGGGATTAATTTTATTGTTTATGGAATATTAAAATGTATAATCTTCTCCATCATCTGGGATCAATACATTGGAAGATATTCCTTTTTCATTAACAAAATTCTTTAATTCTTCTCTTGATAATGTCCAATGGTTTACAGCTTCCATGTGGCTAGCAATAATTTTTGCATTAGGAGCAGCCTTATGAACTTCATAAACATCTTCTTTTCCCATAATTACTGGATCGTAGTCAGTAAACTTATTACGTCCAGCATTTAAAACAATAACCTCTGGTTTATGAGTATCAATTTCTTCTTTTACACCATCATACCATATAGTATCACCAGCTACATATAAAGTTTTTTCAGTGGAGTGTTCGAAGACAATACCACATACGTTACCAGCAGATTTTAGCATTTCACCGCTTCCATGATGGCCTTTTGTTTTAGTTAATTTAATATCATCAAAACTTGTGTCTTCAGTTAAAACTTCTATATTTTTAAAGCCAGCATCTTTTAATTCTTTAGCATCTATTTCGTCTTGAACAAACATTTTCATATCTTTAGGTAAGATTTCTTTGGCAGCATCATCAAAGTGATCAGGATGTAAATGAGTTATTATTACTGCATTGACATTAATAACTTCATTAATTGATATTGGCAAGCTAACTAAAGGATTATTTTGGTCTTGTCTTGGTGCATCTGGGAGGCCAAGACGTGGTCCGAATGGTGGATAACTACCTTTGTCTGCTAAAATTGGATCAATCAAAAATTTTTTACCTGCATATTCAATTATTATTGTAGCATTTCTAATTTGTTTAATATTCATATTTATATACTCCTTTTTAACTATAAAAAAATTTAATATATCTGTTGATATAAATTAACGCTTTTTATTTCAAGCAGAAAAATATTGTTATTTGTTCTCTTCTCTTGATTTCATCATTAAATGTTCAGTTATCCCTTCCATATATAAACTAGGTATAGTACCTACTTGAATGTAACCAATTTTTTTATAAAGTCTTTCTGCATCTGGATTAAAATCTGCAACTACTAAAAATATTTTACTGTAATCTTTCAAACAACTATCCTCAAAGAACTTTAATAGGGTTTTACCTGTTCCTTGATTACGACTTTCTTGCTTTACTGCAACAATATGCAGATAGGGGAATGAATGAAATATTCCATCCAAAATGATCCATATGAATCCTTTATAATTTTGATTAATATCCATAGCAATGTATATTTCTTCTTTAGCAAATCCTTCTTCTAATGCAGTTCTAGCACTTCCTTTTTTAGGAAAATATCTTATCCCTAGTTCAGAATTTACTAATGTATCTTCACAATCATTTATATAATCTATACTTCCCTTTACTATTTTTATTTTCATATGACACCTCTTTCTTAAATTTTATTAACTATATGAAGTATAATTTATTACGCAAAAAAATTACAACTGTTCACGTATTCTATTCAATAGTGCAAGATTGGGAATTTTAAAATATTTATCATACACTTAGTGTAAAGTCCGTAAAAGTCTTTCGGCAGAATATAATTTAGTAACTTTCTATATAACCTCATTATAACTTAATAGTTCCATACGTGTTGATACTCCTTGGAGTGCAATTTGGTGTGTAGGCTCATTTAACGTTGTGCAGCAGTCAGATAGTATTTTTACACTATATTTTTCTGCATTTTTAGAAATAGCGGTAAAAACAACACAATTTTGTGTCATCATTCCACATACAAGAATTTCTTCTACTTCAAGCTGTGATAATACTTCATCTAATTTAGTCTTATGAAAACTATCTGCAAAGGTCTTAATAACTTTCATTGCATTTGGAGCAGCTTTTAATATTCTTGGATGAATTTCTACTCCTTCCGTGCCTTCATTAAAAAAGGGCGAACTACTATCTGCAATATGTTGAATTAAAACTACTGGGATATTAGTAGCAGTTGCTTTTTCAACAGCTTTTTCCACATTATTTAAAGTATTTTCGGCATTCCACAGAGGGAATTTTCCATTTTTAAAGTAATCATTTTGTATATCAATAACTATAAGAGCTTTTTTCATTTTTATAACCTCCTGAATTTAACATCATTTTATGTTTTGAAAAGTATACTATTTCATCTAAATCATTCAAATTTTATTACTACAATTAGTTCATGAACCCTTGTTGTATTAATAATAGCATGGATTATTGTATTGTGAAATTACCCACTTTTTCGTGTGTATTATATAATATTTCGAGTTACCGCTCCGCTGATTGATGTACAACTAGTCGAAACAGCAATTCTCTATTAACTACACGACTAAAGAACTACAACAGTCGGTTATAAAGGATGAGAGGTCGAAAAACAAAAAAATGTTTTCCTCCTACTCGATTCTCCTAAAAATACTGAAATTCAGAATTATTCAGTTTGTTATATATAGAATTGATCTACATTTTTATAGTATAGGTTAATGATATGATCCAAAGTAATTTCTTTCATTTTATGTTCAGCAGTTTCTTGGATTTCATCATAATATTTCTGTAATGAAAGCTGAATATTCATACCCACACCACAATCAGGATTGGTTTGCGTATCAAGGTGCAATAGAGGCTTGGTACCTTCTACGGCACGATAGAGATCTAGAAGTGTGATATCAGCAGGTTCTTTTGCTAACGATGGTTTAGCGTGCCCAGTAACACTGTTTAGTAAACCGGCTTCTCGTAATTTCATCATGATTTGTCTTACGCATCCAGGATTTGTCTGAATGCTCTTGGCGATAGCTGTACTGCTTAAATCATAACTTGGATTAATTTTAATAAAAACTAATATGTGTACTGCATGACTTAGTTTGGTTGAATATTTCATAAAAGTAATACTCCTTTATGTTAAAATATTATTAACAGCTACTTGAGTTTATAGAAGTGTGATGCTACACTGAAGTTGCTGTTAATTAGATTTTATCAGCAATAGAAAAAGAAGTCAAGGTAGCTAATAAAAAAATTTACTTAAGAAAGGAAGAGTGATTAAATGTGATTAAAATAAAAGAAAATTTATGGACTTATGTTTCTAACTATAGTCAGATTAATTCTTCTAAGCTCAGTGACAAACAGTATAACTTTATTATTGGCAGGTGCTTTGATGTATTATACAATTTTGAATAATACTATTTTAAGTGGAGTAGGAACCATCTAATGGACTCCAGACACCTTTCACACATTATCATTTTTAATTCTGATATTTTTATTTTCTAACTTATTTTTGACAAGCTGTTCATGATAAAAGAAATTCACATACTTTACTCCAGCTGCTTTACAATAAATATCAATATCTTTGGATAAAAGTTCCCAATAATTCATGTCTTTCTTAATATAAATTTCTTTATACTTGTCTATAAAGTGAGGATATTTCTCCTCAATATAGTTTAGGATTCTATACTTATAATCCCCTCTTAAATTTAGATTTTCAAACCAATACTCATTAACATAATCTTTACTTGTTTCTATAATACTTTTAAAATCGGTAATGTATGGAAATATTGGAGACATAAATAACACAACATAAATGCCGTTTTCGTGTAGTGTCTTTAGAGTGTTTAGTCTGTCTTTTATACTACTAGCACGATCCATATCATTTTTAAAGTCTTCGTCTAATGTATTAATAGAAATTGCTACTGTAAGATTTTTTATTTGTTTTAGAATATCAATATCTCTTAGTATTAATTTTGATTTTGTAACAATACCTAAAATTACATTTGAACCTTTAAATTGCTCTAAAATTCCTCTAGTGATTTGGTATTTAGCTTCTAGAGGGTTATAGCAGTCAGTTACTGAGGACAGTGAAACTGTCTTATTCTCTAATTTTTTTATATTTATTTTATTATCACAAACTTTAACATCTATAAATGATCCCCAATCTTCTTGATTGTGATTTGTAAATCTCTTCATAAAGCTTGCATAGCAGTATTTACATGCGTGAGGGCAGCCTACATAAGGATTTATAACATAATCATAAGTAGGGAGATTAGATTTTGATACATAGTTTTTTACTTCTTTTATATTTTCTTTTATCATGGAAGTTTCTCCTTTACAAAACAATTTATTTGCGAAAGTCTTTTGGAAGTTCTTGAATCATATTTTCTTCACCTACGATGTCTGCACGATATCCTTTCATAAAAACGGGAATATTTTTTGCTTTAGTTTATTTAGTTAGGTGTTATCTTAAAACGATTGTTAATTCCCTTTGCATAGCAATAATTACAGCCTACTGTACATCCGTTTACAGAATTCAAACCTCGAATTAGTTTTTCTATATCACAAATTTTCATAGCTTTATTCCTCTTGTTTTTGCTTTAAATTTTTTAATATTCTTGATAAATAGTTTTCAAGCTGTAGTATTTCATCATCACTAAAACCATCATAATAAATTTCGTTCATTTGAGATGAGACTTCATCATATTTATTTTTTAGTTTTTTAGCTTTTTCTGTTAAAACAATCAAAACTTTTCTTCTATCTGTTTTGGTGAATGTTCTATTGACAAGCTCTGCTGATTCCATTCGGTCAAGCATACTTGTAAGTGTAGTTAATGCCAATCCAGTCTTTTTGGATAATTCTTTTATAGGAATTGAATCTTCTTGCCAAAGTATGTATAAAATTCTTCCTTGAGGACCATTAAAATCATCTATTTTGTTTCTAACAAGTATTTTTTCGAAAATTCTTCCGCTAATTTGTTTTATTTGTGAAATAAAAAAACCACCTTGTGTATTATTTAACACTGATATCATTCCTTTTTTTATATATTATTTAACATAAATATTATTACTGTTATTTAGGATATTACTATATGGTAGTAATTGTGTCAAGACTAATTATAATAACAATAACAATTTCTATTTTAGATATTAAACATAATTTTTTTAATAAATGAATTTTTAAAGATTTGTTTATTAAATAGCTATTGACACGATATATTACTATATGGTAGTATTCTATATAGTAATATATTCGAAGGTAATATTACTGCATAACAATTTGCAAAAATAAATAAGGTGGTGCAATTGAATGAATAATATTCAAGCAATTAAATTAAGTAATGATCTAATGAACAAAGCGGACGTTGTATATCTATCAACGGTAACTAGTAATAATGCCCCAGAAACAAGAGCATTATTAAATCTTAGAAATGTTAATCAATATCCAGACTTGGTTAATATGTTTGACGAAAATGAATCTAGTTTAGTAACATATGTAACAACCAATACATCATCATCTAAGATGAAAAGTATAATGGAGAATCGTAAAATATGTTTATATTACTGCAAAGCAGATGAACAAAGAGGTCTTATGCTTACTGGAGAAGCAGAGGTAGTAACTGATATGGAAATAAAAAAGGTCCTATGGCATGATATGTGGAAAATATTTTTTCCGGGTGGAGTTACAGATCCAGATTATACAATAATTCGTTTGAGTGCAGTTACTGCTAAGGGATATGATAAAATACAAACATACAACTTAGAATTTAAAGGAAAGTAATTGACTGCCAATAATTTAAACTTAATATGAGTGAATTCGGAAACTAACCCTTAATGTGAAAATATTTCAATTAAATGAAGTTAGATTGTAGAACCATTAAAAAGTGTTCACGACTTACTAGTTATAATATAAAAAGCTTAAAAAAGGGCATCGCCACTTAATTCTGTGGCGATGCCCTTATCATGGTAATCGTAAATAATAGGAATTTCGTCCATACAAATTGGGATACCATCGTCATCTACTTTGATTGGAGGCTCATATTTAAATTTACCTAACCCTTTTTTATTTAAAGGAATTATGGCCGTTATATTCCAAGCATCTAATAGGTCATAAGTAGGGTTATTATCATGAGCACCATCTCCAAGAAATTTATCGAACTTGAACATCGGATAAAGGTTACTTCTACTGCTTTAGTTAGACTTGTTACCATAAAACACAATAGTAACGTGTTTGCATCATATATCTGTTGGACATGATATTTCAAACATAGTATCCATTGTCTTGTGTAGTAAATTTGCCCTCTCATTATCTGATAATTTATAATAGACTTCTTTCCCTGCACGCCTGCTGACAATCAAACCGTTATTTCTCAAGATGCGTAGATGATGTGAAACAGCAGGATCACTCATTCTCATGGTTGCAGCTATGTTGGAGACGCACTCTTCGCTGTGACATAAAAGCCAAAGAATACGCAGACGCGTACCATCACCAAGTTGTTGGAAAGAAGTGGCTACTTCTTGAAATTGTTCTATTTGGGGCATCTTATCTAATATCTTATCTATATTCTGCCCATGATCATGGGGTAAATTATAATGTGCCATGATTTCCACTTCCTTTGACGCTTATTTTTCTCAATGATAATTCAGAAATCAGACTTTGTCAAATGTTATAATCTATATGTGTATAAATACAATAATGGGAAAGTAAAATACAATATAATTTTGTAATCTACATTCCCAGTTACAAATGAAGATGCACCTCCAATACCACCGAAAAAACTAAAAGGTATAGAAATAACAAGTGCACACGAACAGCTTATAACAAGGAAAGTTAATGAGCTTGTAATCCAGTCTGCCCACATAGGTTCAAGTCCAATTGCAGACATTTGTATAATTGGTGGTATAATAGCGAGTAACAATGCACCTATGCACACAATTGGAGTATAGTATTTTGCAAACCTAGTGATGAAGTTTTCTGACTGGGATTTTTTCACCGGGTTGTACAACAATTAATGTTCCTATAGCTACTTCATCTGGATCCACTTGTACAAGTTTACCATGTTTCTCAATATTAGCATAATAAGGACGTATATCCATTAAAGCTGAAATATTTTACGGCTTTTCCGACGGCATAGCTTTCGAAAAGTTCTCCCAACTGATATTGTCTTAGCGTGAGTTTTGTCGACAATGTTGGCGATACACCAGCCTAGTCTCCGATATTACTCAGGGTTAAGCGAAATTTAATTTCACCTCTACGATTTAGGTTATTTTAGTTTGCGTAATATAACCTTGCATTTAAAACCCAATTTAGATTGTTTTAAAAAAATTGAAATACTAAAATGCATTGACAAATTAAATATGAAATGATAGCATGGGCATCAAATGGCATCAAATTATTAATTCAGCGACTGAATGTTTTCAAGGTTACTGTAGTAATAAGATAAATTGAATAGTGAAAGGAATTGAAAAAATGTTAGATAACACGGATAGGCGTATTTTGGCAGAACTGTCTCGAAACAGCCGTATAACTATGAAAGAGTTGGGAGAGAAGGTTCATTTGACAGGGCAAGCAGCCTCAACTAGGGTTGCAAAATTAGAGGATAATGGCGTTATTGAGGGATATACTATTAAAGTTAATCAAGCGAAATTGGGTTACTCTATTCACGTAATGATAAATATCTATACGAAAAGCGAGTATCATCAACCCTATCTGTCATTCATAAGCTCACAAGTAGAATATATAATGCTTAACTATAAAATCAGCGGAGACGGGTGTTATCTTCTTGAATGCAAATTTCCATCTAACGAGCTGTTAGATAAATTCTTGATAGACTTAAACAATTATGTAAATTATAAATTAACTGTTATTATTAACGAAACAACCCAAAACAGGCAATTCCCATAGCGAGACAATTCCTGTTTTATGTTGTTCCTAAAATTTTGTTATTTTAAAATGTGTATTCTTCTTCAACTTCATACCATATAGTATTTCCTGCTACATATAAAACTTTTTCAGTTGGATGCTTAAAGACAACGCCACATACATTAAATTTCTATATTTTTAAAACCAGCGTCTCTTTTTTTTTCTTTGATTTACATATATTTTATACTATTACCAATGAACAGATACATAGATAAAATCAAGTCTTTTTGCAGTTTTACTTGAATAATGAAAGAAGTTGAAAAATATTTATAGAATCAACTATTCCAAAATCATCATCAATAATCATTATCTTTATACCACTATTATTCATGTATTACCCCTACCTCATTAACCGGTATGTTGTATTTGTTTCCCCGAATTTTTATCATAAAATATAATTTCTTTGTTTTCTTTATATGCCCCTAAAGTTATTATACGCTCCTCATCCCTTTCACTGGCTAATCGCAAAACTTTTTCATGGTGATACAATTGTTTAGGGACAATCCGGCTAAAACTCGCTTATCCGAGTTATCTAACATTTTTTAATTACCTTCATTATTCAAGTTATATAGCCAAAAGACTTGATTTTATCCATGTAAAAGTCTCTATATAAAGTATAAACTATATATAGAACCAAAAGAAAAGGAGCTGTAATTATGAATATTAGACAAATTCGAAATGCTACAATAGTAGTTCAATATGCGGGAAAAAAGTTTTTAATTGATCCAGTTTTAGCAGATAAGGGTACTTACCCACCTTTCGGACCGCGTATGGGCTATCCCGATGCAATACGACAAGATCAATTTAATCCTTTAGTTAGCTTGCCAAGATCAATTGATGAAATTATAAATGTAGATGCTGTTATTGTCACGCATCTACATTTAGACCACTTTGATGATGCTGCTAAAGAAATTTTACCAAAAGGTATAAAAATGTTTGTACAAAATGAAGAAGATGCAAAAGAAGTTAGAAAGGCTGGTTTTCAAAATGTTGATGTTTTACAAGAAAATACATTTTTTGAAGATATCCAATTAATTAAAACAAAAGGCGAGCACGGAAGAGGAGAAATATTAAAAGTTGCTGGTGAAGTATGTGGAGTAATCTTTAAACATCCCAAAGAAAAAACACTATATCTAGCTGGTGATACTGTATGGTATAAAGCCGTTAAGGAAGTAATCGAAACGTACATACCAGAAGTCATTGTTGTAAATGGTGGAGATAATCAATTCCTGATAGGCGGCTCTCTCATTATGGGAAAAGATGATATCTATGAAGTACATAAAGCTGCCCCTAACGTAAAAATTATTGTCAGCCATATGGAAGCTATGAATCATTGGACATTATCAAGAAAAGAACTAAAAAGCTTTATTAATGAAAAAAGTATGTCTTCAAATGTTTTAGTGCCAGATGACGGAGAGGATTACACATTTTAAAATAACAAAAATTTTCTAATAAATAAAAAACACCAGATGAAATATTAGCATACAATATATCTGATAGTTTGAGGCAAGGGAAAAATGGTTATATGTTGAATTTATTGGGTAAGAAGTATAATGCCAAAAGCTACGTTAATAATCTATATTGCCAAGGGTTACACGGATGTTAATTTACATTAATTTACTTTTATTCTTTATTTATGCTATAATTAGTTAGAAATATGAATAAAAATAAGGAGTGGAAAAATGAAAAAATCACTAAAAAAAATCCTTTCATGTCTATTATTATTTGTAGTAATGGCTTTTACGTTTTCTGGCAATACTTTTGCTATAACCAATTCTACATCAGCAATGGTACAAGCTAGTTCTTTATCAAAATTAAGTAACAACTATCCTATAGTAATGGTACACGGTCTATTTGGTTGGGGAAATGATGAACTCTTTGGAGTAAACTATTGGGGTGGAAAAGAAAGTTTAAAAGACCTTTTAACTAAGAAAGGTTATACTGTTTACACTCCAACTATAGGTTCTATATCTAGCAATTGGGATAGAGCTTGTGAATTGTATGCTTATTTAAAGGGCGGCACTGTAGATTATGGCTATGCTCATTCTAGCAAAGCTGGTCACGAACGTTTTGGTAGAACTTATCCTGGTGTTTATCCTGAATGGGGTACTACTGATGCAGGTGATATTAAAAAGATTCATTTAATTGGTCATAGCATGGGTGGTCAAACCATTAGAGTTTTAGCTCAATTGTTAGAAAATGGAGATAAAGATGAAATAAATTGCAATAAAGATAGTACTAGCCCCTTATTTATAGGAAATAAACATTGGATTGATAGTATTCTTACTATAGCAACACCTCATGATGGAAGCCAAGAAGATAATAAACAAAGTAACCTTGAACCTTTTACCCATGACTTTTTTGCTGCAATGGCTAGTAATGCAGGAATATTAAATTCAGATAATCCTTGCTTTGATTTCAAAATGGATCAATGGGGACTAAAGAAACAATCTGATGAATCCTATGAAAGTTATTATAAAAGAATTTTTAATAGTAACATTTGGAAAGAAACTAAAGATTTAAGTATTTGGGACTTATCCCAAGAGGGTTCTAAGGAATTAAATAGTTGGGTTAAAGTTCAAAAGGACATTTACTATTTCTCTATAGCCTGTGTAGATACACATAAGGGGTTACTTACACAGTATCAAATACCTAATATTAATATGAACCCACTACTTTTAAAATCCTCCATTTTCATGGGACAATATACCAACTCGACCTATGGCGAAGTACAAGTTGATAAGAGTTGGTGGAGAAATGATGGTATAGTAAGTGTAATATCTGCTATTGGCCCTCATGAAGGCTCTCAGGATAAAATAGTTAGATATGACGCTAATGCTACCACTGAAAGAGGGGTTTGGAACTACATGGGCGAGATTAATAATATAGATCATGTTGAAGTAGTGAAACAATCTGAACCTAGATACCATAAATATCTTCAAAATAAATTTATTGAGTTGGCAAATATGTTAACTAAATTGGATAAGTAATGCATAAAGCATAGCCATAATTTAAGAACAAATTCTCCCTACAATCGAGTATAAATGTTACCCACAGCCACTAGTTAGAGAAAACTAGTTTCAGGCTTTTTTCTTTATGATATTATTAGTATTATTAGTTTAGCTAAAAGTGAAAATTCAATTATAGAAATTTAATTTTATTAAAGCTCCTAATTGAACTATTAAGTATTTGAAAATGGATATCCTTTAAGATTTGAGTATAAAAATACTGCATTCGGGTGGGGGCCTTAATGCAGTATTTTAAATGAATTAGTTAATTAGTTGTAAGGATTGGTATATTTTAATTATAGACTATTTTTTAGCTCTTATTCAATACATATTTGAAAATAAAAGGAATCTAAGAAAGTTTACAGAAGTATTGAGTTATAGGGGATGATATTATGGGTTTCAGAATAAGAAAAAGTTTTGGTACTAAAGGTTTTAAAATAAATGTAGGTAAAAAAGGTATTTCGTCTGCAAGCTTAAAAATAGCTCCAGGACTTACTATTAATTAAAAAAGAGGCACGACTATTGGGGTACCAGGCACAGGCATAAGTTATAATACTGGTGGCAAGAAAAAAGTTAAGAATGTAGTAAGTAGAAAATCAGTTGCGCAAGCTACTAATAATGTAACGGCAGCTGAAAAGAAAGCAATTTATCAACAAAGGCTTACCGATATGAAAGCCAAAACTGAAATTAGAAAAGAATATAATAGAAAATTTAAAGAATTTACTGGTGGGTATAATAAAAAAGCTATTATAGCAATTATTATTTCGTTTGTATTATGCGTAACGCCTTTATGGCCATTAGGACTATTGTTGTCTATTCCTTTATTAGCTTGGCTCGCAATTGATACAATTATAAAAATAATTAAATTTAATAAATACTTAAAGAATCTTAATGGAATACAGTAATGTAATAAGTTAATGTCCTAGGTTAGAGAAATCTAGCTTCAGGGCTTTTTTTATTTAATTCACTTATTTTAAAGTCAATGCTAAAATTGTATGATTATAACTAATATGGTGCTATATAAAAGAAAAAAAGAATATAAGGGGGCATAATTTTGGAAATTAAATCTATGAATAAATCTTATAAAAAGGGGTGGACTTGGCTAATTGCTATTGCAATGGTTATAAGTATGGCTACTGGGTGCAGTAATAATGAGGCAAAAGTTAAAACTGATGCTAAAGCTGTAACTGAATCGTCTAACTCTAAAACTACAGCACCGAAAAGTGAGGTAGCCAAAACAGAAAAAAACACCATAAAAACTGATGCCTTTATATATGCCAAGAAGGTTGATATTACTGATGCTAGAGACATTACCAAGCACGTGCAGCCACAGTATTTATGAGTGATGAGTTAACCCCAGGATTAGCAGTTCAACACGTTTTAAATCAGTCCTATGACTTTTTACAACAAGCCGACCTTAAGGGTACAGATACTGTCACTATCGGAGTTATGCAGGGAGATATGAGGCTCTTTCAATGCACAGTAACTATGAAAAAGTTTGCTCCCAACGATTCTGTTAGTATGTCTGATGTGGTTCTTAAGGCCTCTAAGGTAGAAAAAATGACCCCACAAGTTGAAGAATTTGCAAAGGTAACAGGATGGACGATACTAAAATAAATTTGTATACATAGTTTATAAAAAATTGTTAGCCTTCCAATAAAGGATATTATTTTAACATGCTAAACCATTTTGACAGAAATAGCTTGAAGATTTTCACACGGAAATTTATTAAATAGGAACAGGAGATTATAAAATGAAAATAAGTGATTTCATCTTTCAATACCATACTTATTCAATCACTGGTTGTGATGGTATATGTCGTGTTAGAACATTCCATAAAAACGAAGCGGAATTTAGTGTACTTTTAACCGATCTTGGATATAAAAATACTTCAGCATCAGTGACTAATTCTATTAAGAGTATTTGCAATTCTCTTATAGAAAAAGGAATGATACCTAAAGCATCTAGATTTATAGAACATTATGAGGCTGATTCTTTTCAAGAATCTTCATTTGACTTAATTTCATTTGATAGTAATGGCTTGCATAGCTGGTCTCAACTAAAACAGAAAGACGTTGAAGAGTTAACAGGTTGTAATGAAGAAGAATTCAAAATGCAGACTTTTAAAGATAGACGTTTGCTAAATGAAATTGAAAAATCTCGAAACAAAATTGATCCATACAGAGACTTTCCTTTAAGAGAACATCATGAAGTTATTAATCGGAGAATAGAGATTGAGTCAAAAAAAATTAGCAAGAAAAAAGTTATGGATGTAATAGAAGAAGGATCAAATGAGCAGGATATAGGACGAGTTTTGAAGAATGATTTATCTCTGTTTGCAGAGGTTTATGCACAACCGGATGAAGAATACATATGTTTTTCAGAATTCCCAGTTGATCAAGGATATGTTGATTACGTTGTATTTACAGGAAGGTCAAGAATGAATATTTTTCTTATAGAAGTAAAGGGCGCAGATTTCTATATATTAAATCAAAATAGTTATGAGCAGTTTTCAGCGAAGGTTGAACAGGCTGCTAGTCAGTTTAGAAGGAGGATGACATATATAAATAAGAATTATGAAACTTTTAAAAAGAAGGCACATGAGATTCGAGAAAAAGTTGAATCTGGACAGAGAATTTATAATTCACTCTTGGGGCCGAAGGGGTATTTATCTGTAGATCCGAAAAAAGAAATAAATATTTATGGGGTTTTAATATGTGGAAGAACAAGAGATGATTTAAAGGAAAGTGCAAAACGCCATGAATATGAAAATAGTCATAATCCGTCAATTAAGATTGAAACTTGGGAAACTTGGTTAAGAAAACTAAGAAGAATGTAGAATTAAATATCTAGCTGAGTGAATATATTTAAATTAAAAATTGCTTCATATTCGACAGTTCAATAATAAATACTAGCCTACCATTAATATTAACTAACATATGTAATATATGGTATTATATTATCATTGTGCAAGTGTATAAAAAGGGGGTAGGGAAATGTCGTTTGAAGATATAAAAACTCAGTATCAAAGGTTACAAAGACACTACAAATTTGCAATTACTGATAAAAATGAGGTATCTTTCCTAGATTTAGCTCATTGTTTACGGATATGGGCTGATATGAAAAAAGAAGTCGATTTAATCATTAAAGAAAAAAAGATTAATATCAAGTTCCCTAATAATGTAGTAACTAAAAATTTAAAGGATGCGCTTAAAGGTCATAAATACTATAGCATACCTTTATCTTCAGGGGGTGGATCTAATGAGGGTATCCAAATAACTGGAATGAGATATACATTCGAAGCATTAACTCCAGAAGAAATTATGAAACGGGCTAAATTAGGGCGACCACTCTCTAAAAATGTGGATTTAACATTTTCACAATGGTTAGGTTCTGAAGTTATTGAATTTAATGAGAATGGAAATGAACGGCTAGGTATATCAAGAGAAATGATTATAAGAAGAGTGGCCAATATGCTCGGAGCTAGCCATCCTAAAGGAATGGAAGAACCAAGTGAAGACGGAAATAGATTCGATACACATATTAGTTTTTTACATAGTATGTGTACTGGTGGGGTTCCATTGACTTATTGTCAACTAATTGAAATTGCAGATATAATAATAAAAAAGTTCAAAATAATTTTTAATTAAAGGTAAAAACTAAATAATAAATGGATGTACCGTATTATTCAGAATGGATTTTACGTCGTAATTCAAATAAAGTATAACTAAAATAAGACATGTCAATACTTCGAATGGGGTAATGACATGCTTTTTTAAATTACATGAAAAACAAATATATAACCTTCATTTTAAGCATATCAATAGGAGGATGTTAAAATGGAAAATGCAGACAAGATGAACATAGAAGAAATATGGAATTTAAAAACGGGAGCACATAACGATATATTTAATTATTTAAAATTAAAGGGATTGAATGAGGAGGAATTATTAAAATTTTTAGAGCTGTTAGCCCGATATTCTAATAGCTTCATTAGATTAAATTCTCTGCTTGTAATCCATGCAAATATATAACAAAAAGTTTTGTGCACCTTTCGTGCACCTTTTTGGCGTTTTGGGCATAAAAAAAGACTTTCAAGAAAACCTTGAAAGCCTTGTGGTGCCGGAGGCGGGAATCGAACCCGCACGGTATTGCTACCACTGGATTTTGAGTCCAGCGCGTCTGCCAGTTCCACCACTTCGGCATGCCTGACAAAAAATAGTTTACCATATATTTATGCACATTGCAATAGATATATGTATATTTAGTGTAAAATAAGTACAAATTAATATACAGTTCGTTACTTTTTGGGTATATATTTGTTATAATACAATAGAAACTGTTTTACCTATATTAAGGTAAGAGGCGATTTTAAGAAAGTCATCTTAATGTTATAACAAAAGGAATGTTAGTATTAAGAAGTTGATATTTTTATTTAGAACATATATTATAGAATGTTACATATAAATTTATAAACATAGTAGAAAGAAGGGATTTAAAATGTCTAAGGAAAGACTACTAATTTTAGATGGTCATAGTCTTATGTATAGAGCTTTTTATGCATTACCGGCCCTAACAAATTCGGATGGGATATACACTAATGCAGTTTATGGCTTTACAACTATGCTTTTAAAGATGAAAGAAGAGTTTGAGCCTGATTATATTGTCACAACATTTGATAGGAAGGCACCTACTTTTCGTCATGAGGAATATAAAGATTATAAGGCAGGTAGAAAAAGAATGCCTGATGAACTGCAAGGACAGTTTGCTATAGTTAGGGAACTTTTAGAGAAAATGGCTATAGATATATTTGAATTAGATGGGTTTGAAGCAGATGATTTAATAGGTACATTATCGGTGTTTGCAGAAGAACAAGGACTGGAAGTCTTTATAATAACAGGAGACAGAGATGCACTTCAGCTTGCAACAGATAATGTTAAGGTTGTAATAAATAAAAAAGGAATGTCTGAAAAAGAAATATATGATAGAGACCGTATAATTAACGAATTCGGAGTAACTCCAACAGAATTTATAGATGTAAAAGGTCTAATGGGAGATGCTTCTGATAATATACCAGGTGTTCCAGGAATCGGTGAAAAAACTGCATATAAACTTATCAAAGAATATAAGAGTATAGAAAATCTTCTTATGAATATTGATAAGGTTAGTGGTAAAAAGCTTGTTGAAAATTTAAACACCTATAGTGAACAGGCAATTTTCAGTAAAAAATTAGCCACCATTATTACTTGCGTGCCTATGGAAATGGATCTAAGTTCAATTAAATCGAAAGAAGATTATGATGTTCGCGCTGTAAAAGATTTATTTTATAAATTACAGTTTAAGTCATTAATAGACAGAATATCTGTAGATGATGACTCAGTTGAAGAAATATTTTCTGCAGATTATGTAGTAATAGATAATTTGCAAAAGTTTTCAGAGCTTACTTTGGAAATTAAGGATACCATTTATATAATTTTTGATATAGCGGATACAAATGTTTTTTCTAAAATGTGTCTTAATAACATATACATTAATTATAAAGAAAAAAATTATCTTATCAAGCTTGATGATTTATTTAAGGAAGATGAAGAAAAAACTATAAGTTATTTAAAAACTATACTTGAGAGTAATGATATTAAAAAAGTGAGCCATGCTGTAAAAAATGCATACACTGCACTTAATAAAAAGAAGATCAAATTACATGGAATACAATTTGATACAGAACTTGCGGCATATCTTCTAGACTCTGCAAAAAAAGAATATAGCCTAGAAACTCTTATGGATACTAATCTTAGAATTAGCATTAAGGGCGAAGGTCATGCAAAGGAAATTAATAAAGTTGCATTACTAAAAGGGCTTTATGAGATATTAGAGCCAAAAATTAAAGAGTATGAAATGGAAGAACTTCTATATAAGGTTGAGCAGCCATTAACAGAGGCTATATCATATATGGAGGCTGAAGGGTTTACAGTAGATAAAGCTAATTTAGAAGAGCTTGGAGTTAAATTTGCCGCAGATATAGCAAAACTTGAAAGCACTATTTTTGTTTTGGCAGGAGAAGAATTTAATATAAAATCTCCAAAACAATTAGGAAAAATATTATTTGAAAAATTAGATTTACCTGTTATAAAGAAGACAAAAACAGGATATTCAACTAATGCAGAGGTTTTGGATGCACTAGTAGATAAGCATCCTATTATTGCAGAAGTCACAAAGTACAGACAAGTAACAAAGATTTTTTCTACATATATTGAGGGGTTAAAACCAGTAATTGACACAGATTCTAGAATACATTCAAACTTTATGCAAACAGTCACTACAACAGGAAGATTATCAAGTACAGAACCTAATTTGCAAAATATACCTATAAGGCATGAGATGGGTAGAGCTATAAGGAAAGCATTTATACCACACAATGATAAGTGCGTTATATTATCTGCGGATTATTCACAGATAGAACTTCGAGTATTAGCACATATTGCTGCTGACGATAATCTAATTCAAGCGTTCATTGATCATAGTGATATTCATACTAAAACAGCATCTGAGGTATTTAATGTTCCAATGGATGAGGTTACTAAAGTTATGAGAAGTAATGCAAAAGCAGTAAATTTTGGAATAGTATATGGTATTGGTGAATTTAGCTTGGCAAATGATTTAAATATATCAAGGAAAGAAGCTAAAACATATATAGAAACTTATTTTGAAAGATATCCGAGTGTTAAGAAATACATGAAGGATATTGTTATCGCGGCTGAGGAAAATAATAGCGTAACTACAATTATGAATAGACGTAGATTTATACCTGAAATAAATTCAGCAAACAAAATGGTAAAAGCTGCTGGTATTAGGCTTGCTATGAATACGCCTATACAAGGAAGTGCAGCAGATATTATAAAACTTGCTATGGTTAATGTATTTGATAAATTAAAGGAAGAAGGATTGAAAAGTACTTTAATTCTACAAGTACATGATGAATTAATATTAAATGTATATAGAGATGAGCTAAAACAGGTTGAATTGTTGGTTAAGGATCAGATGGAAAATGTTATTAAACTTTTAGTTCCGCTAGAAGTAGAAATTAGCATTGGAGAAACCTGGTATGAGGCTAAGTAATTGAAACCTACGGGTTTGATGTAAGCCCAGGATGTTATGCATTCAATTTTTAGTTATAAAAAAGTGGGGGAGAAGATAATGCTAAAGGTTGGAATAACAGGTGGTATTGGCAGCGGAAAGAGTACAGTAACCAATATGTTAAAAGAGGATGAGTTTTCAATTATCGACGCAGATATTGTAGCTAGAGAGGTTTTTATAATATATCCCGAAATAATGGGTAGTATCAAAAGTGAATTTGGATATGATTTTTTTGACAGTGAAGGTAACCTTAATAGAAAAGAGTTTGGAAATTATATATTTAAAAGTGATACACGTAGAAAAAAACTTGAAAATATAATGATACCTTTTATAACAAAAGAAATACATCATAGAATAAAAATGTGTGAAGAAAATAACTGTAAGTTATGTTTTCTAGATGCACCTACTTTAATAGAGAACAATCTCCATACTTGTATGGACGTAACTATTTTAGTATGGGTATCTAGTGATGTTCAAATACAAAGGGTTATGCTTCGTGATGATTTAAATTTAGATGAAACAATGGATAGAATAAAAGCCCAAATGCCGATAGACGAAAAGAGGAAATTTGCAGATTTTATTATTGATAATGGAAGAAGTTTTGAAGACACAAAGTTGCAACTAGATTTAATTATTACACAGCTCGAAAGGTTAGATGTGAAGTTATGAAAATTTCAAGAATCATAAAATTATTAATATTAATTCTATTGGTTATTATAGTAATAAATATAAAAAGTATTTTTAAAAATTTTTACCCGATAAAGTATGAAAATAAAATAATTACATATTCAAAAAAGTATAATGTAGACCCTTATTTGGTTGCGGCTGTAATAAGAACAGAGAGCAAATTTGATGATAAAGCTGTTTCAAATACGGGAGCTTATGGACTTATGCAGATAATGCCTGATACTGCAATATGGATTGCTGGTAATATGAAATTAAAAGACTTCAATACGGAAAAATCTTTTGATCCCGAAATTAATATTGCTATGGGATGTTGGTATCTTGACGATTTAAACAGTGAATTTAATGGTGATTTAGAATTGGTACTTGCAGCTTATAATGGTGGACGTGGGAATGTTAAAAAGTGGCTTAAAAACAAGGAATATTCTAGTGATGGTAAAACACTTAAAAATATACCATTTGGAGAAACGGATAAGTATGTTAAAAAAGTAAAGATAAATTACCGCATTTATTCAAAATTGTATGCTAATGAGATTAAATAAAAGAAAATAAAAACTATTGACAATTTGTATAAAACTAATATATAATTAACCTTATAGTTATTAGATTAATAATTCTACATGACTATAAGGTTTGATTCTTTACATTAAAAAAATTTGCGACAGTGGCGGAATGGCAGACGCGCACGTTTAAGGGACGTGTGGGAGACCATACGGGTTCAAGTCCCGTCTGTTGCACCAAACTAAGTATTACAGTATCAGCACTTTGAAGGTGTTGGTACTTTTTTATTTCAAAAAATATTTAATGGGAGTAGATATGAATTTTAGAACAAATGAATTATAAAAAGAAATATGGAAAAACTAACATCTGAGAGAGGTGTTATTTATGAAAAATAAAAATAGTGGTCCTAATGAAAATCAACAGAAGGTAAATAAAAGTAAGGAAGAAAATCCTGTAATTATTAATGGAGATGCGAATATGAGAAAGCCTGTACGTGGATTAAGCAAATAGTGGCATAAAGAGGGTGTAATTGCACCCTCTTTATTTTTTTGTAAAACTAGTATCAAACTCTTATATTTGGCATAAATTATTAATGTATTAATAATATTGGAATGGGAGGGTAATTATGAAAATAGAGGACAGCAATAGTGAAGATATAGACATGATTGAAGAATATGACATGGTGCCATTACAATCTATGATGTATGGATATGACCAAATGAATATGATGTCAAATATGGGAATGCCCGTTGGATATATGCGGGATATGAATTCTAATATGGAAATGAACAAATATAGGGGAATAAATCCTTGGGTGGGTATGGGTCAATGTAATTATGCAAGGTCTATGAATGAATATAATCAATTGGGTAGAATGTATAGAAATGAAGCTATGGACGATTATGAGGAGGTGAATAAAAACAGAAGTTATATTGATAAGTATCAGGACCAACCGGATATACCTACTATGACGGCTTCACCTAGTCTCCAATATAATGAGGTAGATTCGATTGTAAAAAGAATTGAAAGATATAATCCTGCAATATTTAGGCGCTTGACTAGATACGGGAATCCTTATGTAGAAGCAAGAGAAATAGTTTCAAGAATTGTTAAAGTGTCCCTTATGTACAGAGATGAATAGAAAATAATATTTAATCAACATAAAAATAGAATTTATTTTCAGTACAACCCTATAAAATTTATAGGGTTATTTTAATTATATTTATTTTTTTATTCTAAAATAAGTTTTCAAATAATAATATTATAAATAAGTAATTATTAAGTTAGGGGATGTTAGAGTGAGATATACTAGATACAATTACAAAGCACCTAAGAAAAATAACAATTTTATAATTGTTATTACATTAATATTAATAGTTGCAATTGCTTTGGGCACTATTTTTGCAAAGCTATTACCTAATAATAGTAAAATAGCGAGTGCAGATAATAAAGTTACTAAAATAAGTTTGCAAAAGGATACAAAAACAAATAAAGTTAGTGTGGATAGTTCTAAAGATACATCTCAAAATGATATTAAAGAATATGTGGCATTACAATGTGGGGTTTTTACCAAAATGGAAAGCGCACTTGTACTCAAAAAGAGTCTAGCTGACTATGGTACACCATTTATCATTGTGGAAGATAAGTTAAATAAAGTGTTACTTGGTATATATCCTAAAAGTGGGGCTGAGAGCATCATTAAACAACTTACGGCAAAAAAAATAACTTATTCAAAAATCAATTTTCAGCTGGAAGGTAAGGATTTAACAAGCGCTCAAACTAATGAGATGATTAGTGCAGATATTGAAATATTAAATAGACTTTCGGAAAAAGATACTAAATCAGTTCAAACTGTAAAATTAAAAAAATGGATGACGACTTTAACTGGTGCAGATACGAAAAATAAAAATTATGTCTCAATGACAACGATAAAATCATACTTAACCGCCTTACCTGAAGTAGTAAACAAAGAAAAAACAGAGGACGGATATATATATATATATAAATTTATAAAGAAACTGATATAGATATAATTATAAATTTTTTCTGAATAATAATTTTATTCACTTGTGTATGAATTTATTAAATGTTAAAATGTATAAGATGTATAAGATATATAAGTAAGGTGGTGGGTACAATTTGAAGAGTTCAGAAAGAAAAAATCCATATTTTGTTTTTTTTATAATGATAGGAGCTATTTCTGGAAGCTTTATAGGTGAACTATTAGGAGACAACGTGGTTGCACTTAAATTTTTGAAGAGTACGTACACCATAGGGATGAGTAATCCTATGCTTATAGATTTTAAAGTATTCGCAGTAACTTTCGGTATAAATTTTAATATTAATATTATGACTATTATAGGCATTATTTTGGCAATAATATTATATAGAAAATATTAGGAGTGATGTAGTGGATATTATTTTAGCTTCTGCCTCGCCGCGTAGGGCTGAACTCCTAAAAAAAATAACTAGTAATTTTCAGATAATGGCAAGTGACTTTGAAGAGAGTGACATAATGTTTTCTGGGAATTGTGGGGAATATGTTATGACCTTAGCAAAAGGTAAGGCTATGGCTATTTGTAGTAGCGTGAAAAAACCAACTGCTATAATAGGTTGTGATACCGTTGTTTATTTTAAGGGTGAAGTGCTCGGAAAACCTAAAGATAGTTACGAGGCTTTCAAAATGCTTAGTAATCTAAGTAACAATACACATGAGGTATATACAGGAATTGCGGTAATAAATTCGCAAACTAAGGTGATTAATACTGAGTATGTGTGCACTAGAGTGAAATTTTCAAAGTTATCAATCAAACAAATAAACAAGTACATAGAAACAAAAGAACCGTTAGGTATGGCTGGAGCTTATGCTATACAAGGAGGAGCATCTTTATTCGTTAAAGAATTAAAGGGCTGTTACTATAGTGTTGTGGGGTTGCCAGTGAATAAATTATATTATATGTTAAGGGAAATGGGGGTCAATCTATAAAGGAGTTGTTTATGGGTATGACGTTCAAAATTATGGATTTGCCTCAAAATGAGAGACCAAGGGAAAAATTGCTAAAATACGGTGCTGAAACTTTATCCAACAATGAACTATTAGCTATAATACTTAGGGTAGGATCAAAAAATGAAAATATTATAAGTCTTTGTAGTAGAATAATTTCGCAGTGTGGTGGACTAAATGGACTTTTCGGTTCAAGTGCCGAGGAATTTATGAATTTAAAAGGTGTTGGAAATGCCAAAGCGACACAACTTTTAGCACTTGTAGAAATTTCCAAAAGATTTAGAAGCTATAAATCAGGGGAAGAATATAAAATTACATCACCAAAAGATGTTGCAGAATATCTTATGGAGGAAATGAGATACTTAAAAAAGGAATATCTTAAATTAGTTATGCTCAATACAAAGAATGTAATTATTAGCATAAAAGATATCTCAATTGGTAATTTGAATACTTCAATAGTTCATCCAAGAGAAGTTTTTTACGAAGCTATTAAAAATTGTAGTGCTTCCGTTGTTATTTGTCACAATCATCCGTCAGGGGACCCAACTCCTAGTAAGGAAGACATAAGTATTACTATAAGACTTAAGGAATGTGGTAAATTACTAGGAATAGAGCTACTTGATCATATAATTATTGGTAATGGGGTTTATACAAGTTTAAAAGAAAAAGGAATGCTTTAGATACGAAAGGAGAAATTATAATGGGAATATTCGGAACGTCTCGTGATATGGGAATAGATTTAGGAACAGCAAACACATTAGTTTACTTGAAGGGGAAAGGAATTGTTTTACGAGAACCTTCTGTTGTAGCTATAAATATAAATACTAATAAGGTTCTAGCCGTTGGTGAAGAAGCTAAACAAATGATAGGTAGAACTCCAGGTAATATAGTTGCAATTCGTCCTATGAAGGATGGAGTTATTGCAGATTTTGATATTACTGAAAAAATGCTTAGACACTTCATAAATAAAGTTAGTCCAAAAGGATTTACAAGTCCAAGAATTGTAGTTGGATATCCGTCTGGCGTAACTGAGGTTGAGAAAAGAGCAATAGAGGGAGCAACTAAAAGTGCAGGAGCACGGGATGCATATTTAATGGAAGAACCATTTGCAGCTGCTATTGGGGCTGGATTACCTGTAAATGAGCCAACTGGAAGTATGATAGTGGACATTGGAGGCGGAACTACAGAGGTTGCCATAATTTCACTCGGTGGAATTGTAACGTGTAAATCTTTAAGAGTTGCAGGTGATGAGTTCGATCAAGCTATAATAGCTTTTGTTAAAAAACAATATAGTCTTATGATAGGTGAGAGAACTTCAGAAAATATTAAAATGGAACTTGGATCAGTATACGAACAAGAAGACGATGATATGAGTATGGAGATAACAGGAAGAGATTTAATAACAGGACTTCCAAAAGTTATAGCAGTAACACAAAAAGAAGTAAGGGAAGCACTAAGTGAACCAGTTCAATCAATAATTGAAGCAATAATAACAACCCTTGAGAAAACCCCACCAGAACTTGCATCAGATATTATGGAAAAGGGAATTATGTTAACTGGCGGAGGAGCGCTTCTAAAAGGAATAGATGCACTTATCAACAGGGAAACACATATGCCTGTACACATAGCTGAAAATCCACTTGATTGTGTAGCTATTGGAGCAGGAAAAGCTCTCGATAATATAGATGTTATGAGTAAAAGAAGGTAAATATGAAATTTTTAAAAAACAAACTGGCAGTAGTTATTATATTACTGTCAGTTACCTTTTTATCACTAATAGGTTATAGTGTAAATCGAGAGAAAATGTCTTTTGTGGAAAATGGTGTTGGGGTAACAATAAATTCAGTACAGGGTGTATTTTTTAGTGGATTTTTTAAAATAAAAAATTCTTTTAAATTTATAACTAATATTTCAAATGTTAAAACAGAGAATGAAGAACTTAGAAAAACTAATAGTGAACTCCAAAGCAAAGCCCTAGAATATAATACTTCAATAAAAGAAAATGAAAGGTTAAGGAAAATGCTTAATTTTTCAAAAAAAAATGCGAAATATAGTTATATAGGTGCTGATATAAATGGATTATTGGGAAATAGTTTTTCGGATGGGTTTTCAATAAATAAGGGGGAAACGAGTGGCATAAAAAAAGGAATGGTCGCTATTACTGGAGATGGACTTGTAGGACAAGTTAAGTCTGTCAGCAATGATTGGTCGATAGTACAATGTCTATCTAATGAAAATATTGCAGTGGCAGGTATTGTTGATAGCACAAGAGATAATGGTATTGTAAAAGGATATACAGATGCAAATAATAAATCACTTGCACAAATACAGCATCTTTCTTTAGAGTCAAAAATAAAAAAAGGTAATGTAATATTAACTTCTGGACTTGGAGGAGCATATCCATCTGGAATAAGAATTGGAAGTGTTCTAAGTGTTCATGAAGATAAAGGTGCAGTAATGAAAGGGGCTATAATAAAACCATATGTCGATTTTTCAAAGATAGAAGAGGTTTTTATTGTGGTACCAACAAATACAAAAACTGGAGAAATAAAATATTAGGGGTTGTATTATGAAGAGGATATTAACAGTAGTATTTTTATGTATTCTATTTCTAATATTAGATAATACTTTAATGCCTTTACTTAAGATTAATGGTGCATATTCAAGCTTACTATTTACATTTGCACTGTGTTACTCTATTGTTAGTTCTCCAAGAGATGCAGTGATAATTGGGGTTTTCACTGGAGCACTTCAGGATGTGTATTTCTTAAATGTGATTGGAATCAATATGCTAAGCAATATGCTTATGTGTTTTGTTGCTGCAAAAATAGGTAAAAATATATTTATTGAAAAATCATTTTTTCCAATAATATCATCTTTTGTGTTAAGCGTAGTAAAGGGATTAATACTATTTTCTATCTTGTTTATTATAAAACAAGATGTATATATGAGAGTAATAATATATCAGGCAATATACAATTTAATAATTTCTATTTTTATGTATAAGTTTACGTATAAACTATCCCAAAAGGAATATATGAAGAAAGAGTGGGGATTTTAACTTATTATTAAAAGTTTGTAGAATGATTAGCAAATAAACTCTGACAAATTTGTTTGTTGGAGTTTATTTGGTTTTATAAGTAGGAATAATATATATATAAATATTAATATTAAAATTAAGCAGGAATTTACTTGTATTATGTTGAAATAATATGATAAGTTATGTAACAGTTTAATTATGGAGAAAAATAATTAATAATTGATTTAGGGACTTTTTATTTATTTTAGTGTCCCACACACCCCAGATGAGAGCTAGGAGGTTAAAATTATGGTTACAGATAAAATAGTTATTAAAGGAAATAAAGAAGGATTAAATGTAGTTATAAATATGAACCATTTTAGTGATTTTGATGATATGTTAGAGTCTTTAATTGATAAGCTTGCGCAGGGAAGAAAATTCTACAAAGGGAGCACACTAAAGATAACTACTGAGTTAAAATACATAAATGAGAGGGAAAGCAGAAAATTAAAGGAAATATTATTTGATGAATTTCTAATTAGTGATTGTATTTTTCAAAATCAAGAGGAACCTATTGGAAATGTGTTTACTGGCATATACGAGGGAAGAACTAAATTTTTAAGGAAAACAATAAGAAGTGGACAAAGTATAAATTATCCTGGTAATATAATTATAATTGGTGATGTAAATCCAGGAGCAGAAATATATGCAGCAGGAAATATAATTGTATTTGGTACATTAAGAGGAGTTGTTCATGCGGGTTCTAATGGTAATGATAAAGCCATAATTGCTGCGTTTAAGTTAGAACCTCAAATACTCCAGATTGGTGGTATTGTAACAAGGTCTCCTGAAGATGAAGTAAAACCTAAATATCCTGAGGTAGCAAAAATTAAAAATGGAAATATTATTGTAGAACCGTATTTACCTAATAAATATATTTAATGGAGGAGTTCACATGGGAGAATCTATAGTTATAACTTCGGGTAAGGGTGGCGTAGGTAAAACGACGACCACAGCAAATATAGGAACAGCTATCGCATCAATGGATAAGAAGGTTGTAGTAATTGATGGAGATACAGGACTTCGTAACCTTGATGTTTTGATGGGACTTGAAAATAGAGTGGTTTTTACATTAGTAGATGTTATAGAAAAAAGATGTAGATTAAAACAAGCCTTAATAAAAGATAAAAGATTTAATAATTTATTTTTATTGCCAACGGCTCAAACAAGGGACAAAAATGACATTAATATAAAAGATATGCTCATGGTTGTAAACGAGTTAAAGGAAGAGTTTGATTATGTTATTATAGATTGTCCTGCTGGAATTGAGCAAGGGTTTGAAAATGCTATAGTCGGAGCAGATAGAGCTATTATAGTTGTAAATCCAGAACTTACATCCGTTAGAGATGCAGATAGGGTAATAGGAAAATTAGATTCTAAAGGAATTGATAGACATGAGGTTATAATAAACAGGATGAATTATGAAATGACAAAAAATGGCGATATGTTGTCTGTAGATGATATTATAGAATGTCTTGCAATTAAATTAATTGGAGTTGTGCCAGACGATAGGAAAGTTACAATCTCCACTAATAAAGGGGAACCGATTGTTTTAGATGACAAGTCAATTGCTGGACTCGCTTTTAAAAACATAGCAAGGCGAATAATGGGTGAGGAAGTAACTTATGCCTCATTAAATGGATCATCAAGCGAGGCAGGATTTTTTGCTACTATAAAAAGAATGTTTAGAGCAATATAAGGGGGGATATAGATGAATATATTAAAAATATTTTCTAACAAGATTTTCTCGAAGGATATTGCAAGTGACAGATTAAAATTAATTTTAATACATGATAGAGCAGACATTTCACCTGATTTTTTAGAGATGATCAAAAGTGACATATTACAAGTGATTTCAAAATATGCTGAAATAGAAACTGGAGATATTGAGGTTAGATTAACAACAACTGATGAATATGAAGGAAATTCGCCAGCATTGATTGCTAATATACCAATAAAAAAAATAAAAAGGTAAAGTAGCTTAGCTATGTATAATTCTCAACTTATACATAGCTATTTTATTTTTATATGATATAATCATATTTGAGATGGAGGTAGTATAAATCATGAAATTTCTACAAAGCCTAAGACTTAATAAGAAACTTTTAAGAGAATTAGATTATGTTACAATTATAATTGCGATTTGTATCGTGACTTTTGGGTGTATAAACATTTATAGTGCTACAGTGAAAGCCTCTGGAGATTTTTTGATTAAAAAGCAAATAGTGTGGATGATAATTGGTCTTATTACAGTGTATTTTCTTTTAGTATTTGATTATATGGTAATAGAAAATTACGCAGTGATAATATATTGGGCAGGAATTGTACTTCTAATAATTGGTGATTTTGTTGGAAAAGTTAACCATGGTGCGAATTGTTGGATAAATTTTGGACCAATCAGTATACAACCTTCAGAATTTGCTAAAATTGGTATGATAATAATGATTGCTAAGAAGTTGGATGAATTTGAAGGGAAAATTAATGAACCTAAAAATTTATTAACTTTAATGTTTTATGCGGCAGTACCGATGATTTTAATTGTTATTCAACCGGATATGGGAATGACTATGGTTAGTTTTTTTATAGTACTCGGGATATTTTATTGTATAGGATTAAAGCGAAAAATAATAATTGGGGGACTAATTTCACTTTTACTGTTAATTGTAAGCGTATGGAATTCTCCAATTATGAAAACTTATTGGAAGGAAAGACTCACATCATTCTTGAGTACAAAGGGCACTGAAGCATCTTCTGGTTTTCAGCTTGCACAATCAAAACTTGCTATAGGCTCAGGAGGAATATTTGGGATGGGGTTCGGTAAGGGCGTGCAATTTAATTCTGTTCCAGAAAATCAGACGGATTTTATTTTCGCGGTTTTATGTGAAGAATGGGGATTTATTGGTGCATTAATACTACTATTGTTATATGGTATTCTTATATATAGATTAATTAAAATTGCAAAAGAGTCTAAAGATATTTTTGGAACTGTAATATGTGTGGGAGTTGTTTCAAATTTATTATTTTCAATATTTCAAAATATTGGAATGACCATGGGGCTTATGGCTATTACAGGAATAACGCTTCCGTTTATGAGTTATGGTGGAAGTTCACTCCTAACAAGTTTTATATCACTAGGATTAGTGCTTAATGTAGGTATGAGGAGAAATAAAATAAACTTTTGATGATATTTCAGCGCTATATGCGATGATTTAATATATTTTAGAAAATTATACTAGGGGGGAAAGATATGAGAATAGCATTAGTAGCACATGATAAAAAAAAGGAAGATATGATTGACTTTGCAAAACGATATAAGGATATTTTAGCTAAACATGAATTATATGGAACTGGTACAACCGGAAAATTAATAAATGAAGAAGTTGGTCTTCCTGTTACTAGATTTTTATCAGGACCACTTGGAGGCGACCAGCAAATAGGTGCTAAACTTGCACAGGGGGAAATGGATATGATAATTTTCCTTCGAGATCCACTAACACCTCAACCTCATGAGCCTGATATTTCAGCACTTCTTAGGTTATGCGATGTGCATTGCATTCCGCTTGCTACAAATTTAGGTACAGCTGAAGTTTTGATGAGAAGTTTAAAAGATCGTGAATATTAATAATAAATAATTGGGAGCGCTGCATTTATGCAGTGCTTTTCTTGTTTTAGATGATTAATATATCTTTTTTCTTATAATTTGTAATATAAATGCTGAAAATTAAATATATATAAAGAGTAAAAGATTGTATAAGGGGGAGCAAATGGGAAATTATAATACGCAGTACCAAAGCTATTATAATAATTTAGCTAGAAGGCAAAGAGGTACAAAAAAATTTCATAGTGAAAACTATAAACATAGCAGTGTATCAGAGTTATATATAAAGAGATTAACAAGGGAGTTAATTGGAGTGCTTACATTATTCATTATTGTTTTGCTTCTCAAGGTAGTTATTACACCAAAAACACAATTTGCATATAATTATTCTAAGGAAGCGATAAATAAGCAATATAATTATAGTGTATTACTTGAAAAAGTAAGGGACATTAAATTTAATGATGTAAAAACAATTACGATAAAGTTTTTAGATAAGGTTAAAAGCACGATACCTAAGGAAAATGGAATAAATAATAATATTGATTTTTAGTAAATGGAGTGATTTATAACATCTTTAGCAATTGCTTTGGGGGATTAATTGATAAAAATAAGTAAGTTATTTATACCGTATATTATTTTGCTAATAGTATTAGGATTTAAAGGGAAATTAGTAATATCTTTTGTTTTCGTATTCCTCCATGAGTTAATGCATTATTTAACTGCAAGAATTTTAGGGTTTTCTGGTTTTGATATAGAAATACTTCCTGTAGGGGCAGTACTTAAGCTTAAAGATTTAGATGAAGCAAATGCCAAAGAGGATTTAATAATTTCTTTATCAGGACCATTATTAAACTTATTACTTGCATTAATTTTTTATATTCTATTTATAATATTTAAAAGGCCTTATTTTGATTTGATTTGTAATAGCAATTTAGCAATAGGTATATTTAATCTTATACCAGCTTTCCCATTAGATGGGGGGAGGGTGCTTCGTGATATACTTAGTTTTAATAATATCTATAGAAGAGCTAATGAGATCACAATTAGGGTTAGCATGATTCTTGGAAGTATTTTTATGTTTATATATTTTGTAAGTGTATCTGCAAATAGGGGGAATTTTAATTTAGGCTTAATTTCAATATTTATTTTAATATCTTCAATTAAAGAGAAGGAAAGGATAGTATATTTGATTATGGGCTACATTATTAAGAAGAAATATAGATTTATAAAGCGAGGATATGTAGAGAATAGGAGTATATCTATTTTTTGTGAGAAAAGCTTATTATATGTTTTGGGAATAATTGATAAAAATAAATATAATTTGTTTACTGTGCTTGATGAAAATATGTGTGTAATCGAGACATTGTATGAGGAAGAAATAATCGAAGCAATAAAAACATATGGTAATATAAGTTTAAATGAATATATTGATATTAAAAAATTAAAACATATTTTATGACATATCTCGCATCACAATGATCAACCTATTATTAGGTTGGTTATTTTATTTTAAAGGTTGAAAATTTTTAGTTTTGAGATTTAAGACTCATGTGTTAAAATAAAATAATGTAATGTACGTAAATTGTTATTTACCGTAGATGAAAAAACGAGGAGTGGTTTCTATGAATAAAATTTCCGATGATATCTTGTTTAAGGTTGAAAAACCTGCTAGATATATAGGTGGAGAACTAAATTGTTGTTATAAAGATATAGATAAAATTGATATAAGATTTGCTTTTTGTTTCCCAGATGTATATGAAGTAGGTATGTCACATTTAGGAAGTAGAATACTTTATCATGTTTTGAATGAAAGAGTTGACACTTATTGTGAAAGAGCTTTTGCGCCTTGGCCAGATATGGAAAAACAAATGAGAGATAACAATATATCTTTGTACGCATTAGAGAGTAAGGATTCTTTAAAAGAGTTTGATTTTTTAGGATTTACGCTTCAATATGAGATGAGTTATACAAACATTCTCAATATGCTTGATATGTCAGGCATTACTATAAGAGCATCTAAGAGAGGTGACGATGAGCCTATAATTATGGCTGGTGGTCCATGTGCATATAACCCTGAACCATTATATGATATAGTGGATTTCTTTGAGCTTGGAGAAGGCGAAGAGATAATGAATGATGTATTAGATGTTTATAAAAACTACAAAGGCAAGAAGAAAGAATTTTTAAGAGAAATATCTAAAATAAGGGGAGTCTATGTGCCTTCATTATATGAGGTATCGTATAACGAAGATAACACAATTCGTGAATTTAAACCTAAATACGATGATGTTCCTAAAATGGTTAGAAAAAGATTCGTGCCAAACCTTGATGAAGTTGCCTTTCCAGAAAAAATGGTAGTGCCTTATGTTGAGATAGTACATGATAGAGTAATACTTGAGACATTTAGAGGATGCACTAATGGATGCAGATTTTGCCAAGCGGGTATGATATATAGACCTGTTAGAGAAAAAAGCACTGCGACCCTTGTAGATGCAGCAGATAAATTATTAAAAAGTACAGGTTATAGAGAAATATCTTTAAGCTCTTTAAGCATTTGTGATTATTCGGATATACGAAACCTTATAACAACACTTATAGAAAAATATAAAGAAGAGCATATTAGTGTATCTCTACCATCCATTAGAATAAATTCTTTTTCAGTAGACTTGATTAAGGAAATACAAAAGGTTAAAAAAACTGGTATAACTTTTGCACCAGAAGCAGGAACGCAGAGAATGAGAGATATTATAAATAAGGGTGTTACAGAAGAGCAAGTATTAGAAGCTGCTAGTAGTGTTTTTGCTTCAGGCTGGTCAACTATAAAACTTTACTTTATGGTGGGTCTTCCTTATGAGACATTAGAAGATGTTCGCGGCATTGCAGAGCTTGCGGATAAAGTTGCAGGGGAATACTTTAAAATCCCGAAAGAAACACGAAAAAGAGGATTAAGGGTTACTGCAAGTTCGGCTATATTTGTACCAAAACCATTTACTCCATTCCAATGGGCACCACAAAGTACAATGGAGGATGTAGCTGAGAAAATAAAAACGGTTAAGTACGCTATAAAAAGTAGGGCGGTTATTTATAATTATCATGAATCAATAGTTTCATACCTAGAAGCAGTAATAGCAAGGGGAGACAGACGAATTTGTGATGTTATAATAAAGGCATTTGAAAAGGGTGCAAAATTTGATGGTTGGGGCGAATATTTTGACTTTGAAATATGGAAGGAAGCACTGCAGGAATGCGGAGTCTCTGGAGATTTTTATGCTTATCGTGCGCGAAGTTATGATGAAGTACTTCCTTGGGATTTCATAGATATTGGTGTTAATAAAGAGTATTTAATAAATGAAAATGAAAAGGCTAAAAAAGTAGAATTAACTCAAAATTGTAAAGATGGCTGCACGCAGTGTGGGGTTAATGTTAACTTCAAAGAAGGGACGTGTTTTAACGGTGCGTTATTTAATCAAGTATAGTAAGGAAAGTGAGATTAAATTTGTTGCTCACTTAGATTTAATGAGAACTATTCAAAAGATAATTAAAAGATCAGAACTTCCAATTGGTTATTCAAAAGGCTTTAATCCTCACATGGCAGTATCTATCGCGCAACCATTGTCAGTAGGGGTACATTCAAATGGTGAATATATGGATGTAGTACTAGTTGACGAACTAGATGAAAACTATATTATGGATAAAATGAATGAGAACACACCACGTGGAATTAAAATTTTAGATGTTGTAAAAGTAATCCCAGTTGAGGGAACAAAGAAAAAGCAAGCAATGGCAATTATTGATGCAGCTAGATACACTATTAAATTTAAATGTACTAATATAGAAGGTATTAAAGAAAAAATGGATGATCTATGTGCTTTAGACGAATGGAATATTATTAAAACCAGCAAAAAAAGTGGAGAAAAATTGGTTAATATAAAACAATTTATTCATGAGTTCGATTATAACGTAGACAATTTTGTGATATGTATTAAAGCCCTTATTTCTTGTGGTAGCCGAGATAATTTATCTGCTAGTCTACTTTGTGAATATATGGAGCAAAACTTAGAGTTTATTAATAAAGAAACTTTTGTTGATATAACTCGCGAAGAAATGTATGCATATAAAGATGAAAAATTAGTCACTCTTAGCGAGTTTTTCTAAAATAGTAAAATAGGAGTGGGTCAAAATGAAAGAAATATATATTGAAAGACAAGAAGAAATACTTAGGATAGCAATAAAGGAAAACAACAAACTAAAGGAATGTTTTATAGAGGAAGAGAATAGTGGACCAGTTCCAGGAGAAATATATAAAGGTGTAGTAAAAAATATTGTTCCAGCAATTAAGTGTGCTTTTATAGATATTGGTCATAATAAAGATTGTTATATGTATCTTGATGAAAAGTTTCATAATACCAAGATAAAAAAAGGTGATGAACTTATAGTTGAAGTTTTAAAAGAGGCAATAGATAAAAAAGGGGCAAAAGTCACTAGTGCTTTTGGTATTCCTGGTACTTACTGCGTTGTTGTTAATATGAATAAAAATATTAGTTTTTCAAAAAAAATAAATAATAAAGATTTTGAGGCGTTGGTTGAGAGGTCATTAATTAAACCAAAGGATATTGGGGTAATGATTAGAACTAATGCTGCCCAGGTTGATATCAATACTTTAAATGATGAGGTTGAAGCTTTATATGAGATATATAAGAATGTTATTAAACGTTCTGAGTATTCAAGAAACCCTATTTTGTTATTTAGTGATGCAGGGGCTCTAAATAGAACACTGCGTGATATTTTAGATAAAAATACTTTTAAAATAGTATTGAATAATGAAAGTGATTTTGAGTATACAAAAAAAAATACGCAGACTAGATCTGACATTGATGTAAAGGTTGAACTTCATAATGAGAGTAGGATGTTATTCGATTATTATGGAATAGAAAAAGAAATACTAAGTCTACGAAATCACAGGATTACACTGAAATGTGGTGGAAATATTGTTATTGATAAAACTGAGGCAATGTATGTAATTGATATTAATTCAGGGAAAAATATAAAAAGTCGTTCACTTCAAAAGACTGCACAAACTACTAATATTGAGGCAGCAACAGAAATAGCAAGGCAGATAAGACTTCGAAATCTAAGTGGAATCATTATAATAGATTTTATTGATATTGAGGACCCAGATGTTAGAAAAAGCATATTAAGTGTTCTAAGAGATGGATTCGGCGACGACAAAAATAAGACGGTGATTTATCCATTTACAGAGCTTAACCTAGTCCAGATTGCAAGGAGGAGGCGAGGTAAGTCTATATATGAATTCATTGAGGAACCTTGCACGGTTTGCGGTGGAAAGAGTAGTAGGGTTAAATTAGCTTATATGCAATTTTTAATTAGAAATGAAATTTTTAAGATTAACAGTGAACAGGATTTAAAAGACATATATATTGAAATTGGTGAAGTTTATAAGAAAGATATCATGGACAATGTTTTAGAATTTGCAAGACAAATAGGGGCTATAGAAAATAAAATTTATGTCAATTTTATTCCTCATTTGGAAAAATTCAAAGTAGAATCGCTAATTTTTGCAAATCAAATAAGAAATTTGCAAACATATAAGATATATGGGTAAATATACTTTACAAACATGTTCGTATATGTTAAAATGTCCTTTGTAGACCGCACACGTAAGGTTGTAAACATACTTTATTATTAGGTATGTACCTGGGATGGCGAGACTGGATCAAGGAGGTGTATTTTATGTACGCAGTTGTAGTAACTGGTGGAAAACAATACAGAGTTCAAGAAGGAGACGTTTTATTCGTTGAAAAATTGAATGCTGAAGTTGAAACAACAATTGAGTTAAATGAAGTTCTTGCAGTAGGTAAGGAAGATGGTTTGGTAGTTGGAAAACCTGTAGTTGAAGGAGCTAAAGTTGTTGCTAAAGTATTAGCACAAGGAAAAGCTAAAAAGATTATAGTTTTCAAATTTAAGAGAAAGTTAGATTATAGAAAGAAACAAGGACATAGACAATCATATACTAAAATTCAAATCGAGAAGATAGAAGCTTAGTCATGGTTAAAGTTGGATTTGTTCGAAGTCTTGGTAAAATAGTTTCTTTTAAAATAAAAGGTCATGCAATGCCTAAAGAAAAACAGTTGGATGTTGATTTAATTTGTAGTGCTATTTCAGCAATTTCTCAAACTACTATTATTGGGATTGAGGAAGTTTTGAAAATTAAGGTAAAGTATGATATGGATGATGGATTTTTAAATTTAAATTTAGAAGGTCAAACTCTAGAAGATATTGAAAGATGTCAAGTTTTACTTGAAACAATGATACTTGGACTTAAAAGTGTAGAAATTACTTATGGTAAATATATAAAAGTGGAAATAGAGGAGGTGTAAGGCTATGTTAGTTATGAACCTACAATTATTTGCTCATAAAAAAGGAGTAGGTAGTACAAGAAATGGTAGAGACAGTGAATCTAAGAGACTTGGAGCTAAACGTGCAGACGGACAATTCGTTCTTGCAGGTAATATTTTAGTAAGACAAAGAGGAACAAAGATTCATCCAGGAAACAATGTTGGAATAGGTGGAGATGATACTCTTTTCGCTAAAATTAGTGGAATAGTAAAATTCGAAAGAATGGGAAAAATGAAGAAAAAAGCAAGCGTTTATCCTGTTGTTGAAGAAGAAATGTCTATTGCTGAATAATTTAAGGCACCCTTAAAGGGTGCTTTTTTAAAATTCTCTTTTGGAGAATATAAATTAATAAATTAGAGATACAATTTTACATAGAAAACAGAGATAGGTGGCAATATATAAATATAAGTTTAAAGATTTATAGATGCTATTTTGATAATAATAAAACTCTTATTAAAATTAAACAAGATAAAAAAATTGAAAATGCGCTAAGGTAAGGTGAAATATATGTTTATTGATACAGCCAGGATTTTTGTAAAATCAGGAAACGGTGGTAATGGAGCGGTTTCGTTTAGAACAGAGAAATATATACCTCTCGGTGGACCAGATGGTGGAGATGGTGGAGATGGTGGAGATGTAATATTTGTAGTTGATGCTAGTATGACTACATTATTAGATTTTTCATATGCAAGAAAGTTCGTAGCTAAAAATGGAGTAGGCGGTTCTGGCTCTAAGTGTTATGGAAAAGCTGGAGAAGATTTGTATGTTAAAGTTCCCATGGGTACTATTGTACGTGATATGGAAACAAACAAAATAATGTATGATTTAGCTCATGATGGTGAAACTTTTAGAGTTTGTAAAGCTGGACAAGGCGGAAAAGGTAACGTTAAATTTTGTACACCTACAAGGCAAGCTCCTAATTTTTCTGAACCAGGTATGCCAGGGGAAGAAAGATGGATTAAGCTTGAACTTAAGATTTTAGCTGATGTTGGTTTATTAGGTTTCCCAAATGTAGGAAAGTCAACGTTATTGTCAGTAGTATCAAAAGCAAGACCTAAGATTGCTAATTATCACTTTACAACTTTAAAACCAAATTTAGGAGTAGTAAGTGTTAAGGGTGCACAGCATTTTGTTATGGCAGATATTCCAGGAATAATTGAAGGTGCAGCTGAAGGCGTAGGTCTCGGAATAGGATTCTTAAGACATATTGAGAGAACTAGAATGCTTATCCATGTGGTTGATATTTCAGGTATCGAAGGTAGAGATCCTGTGGAGGACTTTATAAAAATAAATAACGAACTTAAAAAATATAGTGTTAAATTATGGGATAGACCTCAAATAATAGCTGCAAATAAAAGCGATTTACTTTTCGATGATGAAGTGTTTGAAAACTTTAAGAAAAGATTAAATGAATTAGGATATGACGATAGTAAAATATTTAAAATATCTGCAGCTACAAATGAAGGCGTAGAAGCTTTAATGAAAGAAGCAGCTAGAATATTATCTACTATTCCAGTTACGGAATTAGTAATAAATGATGAAGAAAAATTCGTAATAGAGGAAAAGAGATTTACGTACACTGTAGAGAAAGATTCTCAAGGGACCTTTGTTGTTGAAGGAACTTTTGTTGATAGATTACTAAGTGCAGTTAATATAAATGAGCCTGATTCTCTTAAATATTTCCATAAAGTTTTGAAGAATAAGGGAGTTTTTGATACTTTAGTTGAAAAAGGAATTAAAGACGGTGATTTAGTAAGATTACAAAACTTTGAATTTGAATATTTAGCATAAAAGATAATTATTATGATTTAAGAAGGCATGTAGGAGGATATTATGATTACAAGTAAGCAAAGAAGTTACTTAAGAACTTTTGGCAATAAATTGCAACCATTGTTTCAACTTGGAAAAGCTGGAATAGAACAAAATTTTTTAAAGCAAATAGAAGAGGCCTTAGAATCTAGAGAAATTATTAAAATTAAGGTTTTAAATAATAGTGGGTTAACTGCTAGAGAAGCTTCTGATATAATTTGCGAATCGATAGGTGCTGAGGCAGTTCAAAGTATTGGTAGCAAATGCGTATTGTACAAAAGGTCTATAAAAAAGCCTATAATAGAATTACCATAAAAGCATGTAATGTTACATGCTTTTTCTTCTATGCAAAGTTGAAAACTTTTTATTGTTTTAGTTAAATTGTCCTATTATAATATAAAGAAGGTGTTACAGTGAAAAAGGCCATTTTTGGAGGTACTTTTGATCCAATTCACATAGGTCACATTCATATTGCCTATGAAGCATTATATAGTTTAAAGTTAGACAAGATTTTATTTATGCCAGCAGGAAATCCACCAAATAAGCTAAACAAACAAATTACAGATTCTAAAATCAGATATGATTTAGTTAATAAGGCAATAGAAGGTGAGATTAACTTTGAAATAAGTGATTACGAAATAAATAAAAAAGAAAATAGTTATACATATGAAACTATTGAACTTTTTAGTAAGCTACAATCTAACACGGAATGGTACTTTTTGATTGGTGCAGATAGTTTGATAGATCTAGATAATTGGAAGAATGTAGATAGACTTTTAAATAGTTGCCGGCTGGTGGTTTATAATAGGGCGGGATTTGCATTAGAGAAAATACTTAAACAGAAAAAATCTCTAGAGAGTAAATATCATAATAAAATAATTTTTCTTGATATGCCAATTATAGATATATCATCAACAAGTATTAGAAAAAGTATAAAAGAAGGTAGGAACATTAATTATCTTCTACCTAAAGGTGTAGAGAAAATTGTTGAGACGCTTAAATTATATAAATAGGCTTTAATTTTACATAAAAGTAAAATATGTTTATAAAATGTGTGCATAATTTTTTTTCTGTGTTAAAGTATTACTAGGGGGTGGGGCTTAAATGTGGAATGAAAAGGAAATACTTGATTATATAAAGAAAAATTTAAAAGAAAGTAGATTTAAACACAGTGTAAGCGTTAGTAAAACTGCAATAGAACTCGCAACTATATATGGGGAAAATATAGAAAAAGCACGGATTGCAGGATTAGCTCATGATTGCGCTAAGAATTTGGGGAATGAGCAACTTATAAAAATGGCTACGGACCATAAAATAGAGCTCGATGAAGTAAGCAAACAAAGCCCACAAATCATTCATGGACTAGTGGGAAGTATAATAGCGAGAGACGTAATGGAAATTCACGATGAGGATATTTTAAATTCTATTAAGTATCATACTACTGGAAGAAAAGATATGAGTATTTTAGAAAAGATAATATTTTTATCAGATTATATTGAACCATTAAGGACATTTAATGGTATAGACGAGGTAAGAAGCTTAAGTAAGATGAATTTGGATGTTGCGGTAATATTGTGTTTGGAGAATACTATAAAATATGTTATAAATCAAAAACAATTATTGCATATAGATACGATTTACGCAAGGAATTATTTATTAAGTGAAAAGGGTAGGAGAAAAGATGAGTAATAATAAAAAACAAAGAAAAACAATCAATTATAAGAGATTTGCAATTAAAACCGTTGCTCTTTTAGTGGCAATTCTTGTGTTAGTTTCTGGAGGACTTTATTTATACTTATCTGGGTTTAATGATACTGCAGTAAATTTATCATCAAAATTAAATAATGATGATATAACAAGGATTCAGACGAGTGGAAAATCTTGTAATATACTGGTCATGGGTGTAGATGTAGGGACTGCTGGTTCAACAAATGCTAATGATCCTAAGAGAACAGATACAATGATATTAGTGCATTATAATGCAAGTGATAAAAAAATTAGTATGGTATCTATTCCTAGAGATACGTTAATAACTATAAATGGTAGGAAGCAGAAGATTAATGCAGCACATGCTGTTGGTGGCGTGACTTCTGCAGTAGCTGCTGTACAAAAATTAATAGGTGTTAAAATAAACTACTATGCAAAAGTCAATTATAAGGGCTTTGATAAATTGATTGATGCTATTGGTGGTGTTGATATTAACATTACAAGAAAAATGGATTATGATGACCCTACGCAAGATCTCAGCATTCATTTCAAAAAAGGGCTAGTTCATTTGGATGGCAAAAAAGCTGAGGAATTTTTCAGGTGGAGAAAAAACACTGATGGTTCAGGTTTGGCAAATGGTGATTTAGGAAGAATAGAAAATCAACATATATTTATCGCAAAGGTTATGGAAAAAGTAAAAAGTCCATTTATAATATTTAAGATTCCAAGTGTTTTAACTGCGGTTAAAAGTGCTATAGAAACTAATATGGATGCTAGTGAGATATGTAAGTTTGGATATATATTTGCTAGTATTGGTAATGATAAACTTTCTATGGAGACACTTAAAGGCGCGGAAAAGTCTATAAATGGTGTATCATATGTAGTGTATGATGAAGCACTTAATAAAAAGGTTATTTCAGAGTTAAGTGATAATAAAGCTCAGGTTGTTAATAAGTCAAAGCTTAAGATAAAGGTGATTAATGGTACCCAAAAAACAGGCTTGGCTAAGGATTTTTCAACATACCTAGTCGAAAAGGGGTATAATGAAGCAAAAACACAAACAGGTAAAGCTACTGTAAAAAGTAAAATTGTAGTATACAATGGTAGTGAAGATATGAAGGCGAAGCTACAAACTGATTTTAAAATTGATAATATTGAATTCTTATCGTCAAGTGATAAAAGTTTTGATGTAGTAGTTACGTTAGGTGATGATCACGAACTAATGCATTAATAATATAAGATTATTAGGAGGAAAAAATGGAAAAAAATATTATAAACACAAATAATGCACCAGCGGCTCTTGGACCTTATTCTCAGGCGGTTAAGGTAGGAAATGTATTATATACTTCAGGACAATTAGCAATAAATCCAGTGACTGGAGAATTTATAAACGATGATATAAAAAAGGCTACAGCACAATCTTTAGATAATGTAAAAGCCATATTAGAAGAAGCCGGGTCTAGTTTAGACAAGGTAGTAAAAACTTTAGTTTTCTTAAAAAACATGGATGATTTTGCGCAAATGAATGAAATATATTCAAAATACTTTACAACAAATCCACCAGCTAGATCTTGCATTCAAGCAGGAAAACTTCCTAAAGATGCGTTAGTAGAAATAGAAGTAATTGCAATTGCTTGATAATAAGTTAACTTATGTAGTTGGCGCAAATATCAAAGATGCAAAATTGAGAGATTATTTAAGGTATACGGAGAATTTATCTGGTAGATTTATAAAAAGCTCAGGCCTTACTGGAAAAATAAGGGTTAACAATAACGTGGCCAAGTTAAATCATAGAATAAGCTCAGATGATGTAATAGATATTGATATGAAGACAGATGAACATCAGAATATTGAACCAGAGAAAATGGAAATAGACGTGGCATATGAGGATATAGACCTTATTATTATAAATAAGAGGCCAGGCATAGTTGTTCATCCAACTCATGGATATCCGAGTGGAACTCTTGCTAATGGAGTTTTATATTATTTTAAAGAAAAAAATGAAAAATGCATTGTAAGACTGGTGAGTAGGTTAGATATGGATACTTCAGGTCTTATAATAATTGCAAAAAACCAATATTCACATATGGCGCTAGCAAGGGACATGCAAAGCAAAGATGTGAGTAGTAAAGAGTCAAATGATAAAGACTTAAATAATAAAACTTTTGAGAAGAGTTATATAGCTGTTGTACATGGTAATATGGAAAATAAGTCAGGGACAATTGACTTGCCTATTGGGAATCCAAATCAGGATAGTGCAAGGAGAGAAGTTTGTGATGAGGGACAAAGAAGTATAACCCATTATGAAGTTGTTGAGTCTTTTAAAAATGCTGATTTATTAAAAGTTACTTTGGAAACTGGTAGAACACATCAAATTCGTGTTCATTTAAGTCATATTGGTCATCCACTTTATGGTGATAGTCTTTATGGAACAGCTGAAAGCGAGTATATTGATAGGCAAGCGTTACATGCTTATAAGCTAATCATCCCACATCCGAGAACTGGTGAGCAGCTTACAATTGAGTCAAATCTACCAGAGGATATAAATAACTTAATAAGTAAACTAAAATCTGAAATATAAATTAGAAATTAAGATATAAAAAAATACCAGATGTAAACTATTAAGTTAGTTTGCATCTGGTGTTTTTTTACCATCTTCTATTTCTACTATTATATATAAAATTATTTGTTCTTTTTCTTGCTTTTCTTCGCCTAAGAGTTCTTATTCTTAAAAAAACTATTAATAATACTAAGACAATAAAAACATATTTTATTATGTTTATAAAACCAGAAGGTGAATTAGTACCTACTAAAGAATTACTTGAAATATTATTTTTAAGAGACACGTTTTTTTTGGTATAGTCAATTCCGCTATTTAAATCTAGAGGGTAGGTATCCCCACCAAAAGAAATTACAGCTGTATTTACTAATTCGCCTTTCTTAATAGATGAAAGATTTAATTTGTTTTGAGAAATTTTAGTAGTTGCTTTTGAAGTTGAGTTTTTAGCTTTAAGAATATATAAATCCTTTGAGGCAAGTAGTGGAAGCACTGTGCCATCATCTAAGGTTAATTTTGATACAACATCATTTTTACTAAATTGTTTTACAATCTCAAAATTATCAAATCCATAATCTAACAGTTTTCTGCTATCTGGGAAAAAAGTTTTTTTAGAGTCATGTACAAGAGCTACTATAAGCCTTTGGCCGTTTCTTGTAGCTACGGCAATATAAGAATGTTCTGATTCGGTAGTATAACCTGTTTTTCCACCTTCAGAACCTGAATAATAGTTAGGGTCACCTTTATGTATTAGCCTATTCTCATTCCAAAGAGGGCGACTTACCTTTGATTTATTTGTTTTTGCCATTTTATATGATGGAGTTGTTGAAATCACCTTGTATTCGGGATGTTTTATAAGCTGTTGCATAATCAATGATAAAGCATAAGCTGAAGTTTTATGCTTTATATTATATAAACCATTAGGATTTACAAAATTGGTGTTTTTGCAACCTAAAGCATCTGCCCTAGTGTTCATAAGTTTTGCAAATTTTTCTGTGGAACCACTTACATGTTCAGCTAGAGCTACAGCGCAGTCATTAGCTGAAGCTAATATTAATCCGTATAACAATTCTCTTACAGTGATTTTTTCACCCTCAACTAGGTATATACTAGAGCCATCAGCAAGTGATGCATTTTTACTTACTGTTACAACATCGTTTAGATTAGATTTTTCTAAGACTAAAAGTATAGTCATTATCTTAGTTGTTGATGCTGGTGGGTAAGCAGAATCTTTATTTTTCTCATAAAGTATTTTACCAGTAGTGGCATCAAGTAAAACTACACTATCAGCGGAAATTCCTGAGGGGGGAGATTTTACTATTGCGTTTACCTTTATTGGTATATTATAAAATAAAAAAAGTGACATAAGTAATATTGCAGTTAACTTCTTCATAGGTACCTCCAAGTTTTTCAATATTTACAGTATATCAAAAAAATCCTTTCTTAGCGATAGTATTCATGTAAAGTTGTCAATAATTCTATATGTAAGGGAAAAATAGGAAAAAGTTATTTTGTGATTAAAGGTGTTGATTACTAGGAGGAATTATGAAAAATAAAGAAAAAATAATTGGGTCTATAGCTATTTTATGCATAAGTATTATCTTTATAATTATTGGCTTTGTTTTGTCAGGCCCAAAGGAAACTACTAAGACTTCCGATTATAAAGATGTATTCATTGAAACTGATAAAACTTCACAAAAAAACAATACAGGCGAAGTTAAGGCCTCTTTATCAAAAAAAGTAGAAGATAGTAATGTAAAGTCAGAAGATAGTACTATTAAAGTGGATATAAAGGGTGCTGTAAACAGCCCTGGTGTTTACGAAATAAAAAAGGGAAGTCGAGTAACTGATCTCATAAAACTTGCAGGTGGGGGTACAAAAGATGCAGATCTTAATGCTACGAATCTTTCAAAAAAACTAAATGATGAAGATTGTATTGTAATTAATAAAAATGGTGAGGTTATCAAAACACAAACGCCTAATGGTAGTACATCCAATAGTGCTACTACAAATCCTATTAAAAGCACTACTGTTTCAAGTTCTGATAATAAAGGGAAAGGTGGCATCATTAATATAAATACTGCAAGCAAAGAAGAATTAATGACGCTTACGGGTATAGGAGAAGCTAAAGCAAATATTATAATTGATTATAGAAAGCAAAATGGAGGGTTTAAGTCGGTGGATGAACTTACCAAAGTAGGTGGAATTGGAGAAAAGACATTAAGTAAATTTGTAGATAAGATAGATATAAAATAATTAATTTTAAATTATGTTGAACAGTTGTATTTTTATATGAATTTAGGATAGAATATACAAATGAGTAAAAAAAATTTAAATAACCATGGCTAGAATTGAATAATTCGACAAAGTTCTGCATATTGCTATTGAATACAACTGTATTCTATGGTAAAATAAATATAGTGATTAAGGGGTAAGTAGTTGCTTTTAAATCGCTTTTATTCCAGATAATTAAATAGACATATTGCGGCTTAGATACATAGTTTTATGTTATCTGAGCCGCTTTTTATTTTACTTTATAAAAAAAAGAGCTGAAAGCTCTTTTTAACGACATTTCAGAAGGAAAGTCTCCAACGTCTATAAATGTGAATATAAATCTCCTTCTGAAGTCGTTAATGCAGCTCCAAAGGAGATGATTTAACTCTCTTTAAGATCAGTTTCAGCATTTTCCTCAGTATTTTCTAAATCATTTTTTTCAATATGATCTATTCCACTAATCTCAATTTTATAATTTCCTCTGACTGCTTGCTTTGTTATAAACCTTTTTTTCATTAAAGATTCAAGAGAGGCTTTTAATACTCGAATATTGCCTTTACCATTACCTAAATTAATTGCAAGTTTTATTTTTGATATGCTTTGTGGTGATGATGCTTTATTTTCATAAAGATATTTTAATACATTATCTTCAGTTTCTTTTATATTATCTTTCATAAATATCCTCCTTCATTAGTATGTTTCGTCATAATATATAATTATACTACATGCATTAGTTAATAAAAAGGAAAATATTTATCTTTATTTGCAAAAGAAGGCTCAGTTCTCTGTAGACGGAGATGAATTTTGTTGCTAAATTATTTTTATATAAATTAATATTATAAGCCCTATTACGGCATAATCTATATTAGAGATTATAAAAAAAGGTGGTGAATATTTTGAGAATAGAAACTAATTCTTCTACAAGAATATATAAAGATAAGCTTAGTAGCGTAAATTTTAATAACCTATCGAATATATTGTATGTTGGTAATGAAGCTAAAATTAAAGCTTATTCAATTCTTGTTTACAATCATGAGAAAGGTCTTTCTCAGAGTATTCATTTAACTATTAAAAATATGTTTAATCTTAATACTTATTATACAAACTATGCTGCTTGTGAAGCTAAATGGAATAAATCTTCTAATGTTGAATTAAACAAAATGTACATAGATGATTTAAAGCAGAACATTAATCATAGAGAGAAATCTGTTAAAGATTTAATTAATAAAATTAAATTTTGGAGTAAGATTCATGCTCATATTATCGATATATCTAAGGCTATTAAAAATAGTAAAAGCCTCCCCAAATTTAAGTATTATAGACCATATTATTTTTATATGTCAGATGATAAGATTTTTGTTGAGGCCAATTATAAAAATAAAACAATTATATATAATATGTACGATTTTGAACATGCTCTTGTCGTAAAAAAAATTAGTAGATTAACTAATAAACTGAATATGATTAAGCGTGGTATAGGTTATCAAAAACAAAAACTTGCAAGACTTAATACAAGTGCAGTAAAATCATGTTTTGGTACTAAGAAACTATTCAAAGCTCAGCATACGTTATATAATGATCATTTTGCATGGAAAGAAGACTTCTATAAAGCTAGACATAAAACTATAGAACTTCAAGGACTTAACACAGTTACACAAGGAAATGCTTGTGTTAAATACAACTACGAAACAAATTTACTAAGTATCCAACTGCCCTATGAAAATAAAATAGGTACTTATCATAGTTCACAATGGTTTGAAGTAGAAAATGTTGATTTTCCTTATCATAAAGACTTATTAATAGAAGCTCTAAACACTAAAAATTCCCCTGTTTCTTGGAGAATTGAAGACAAAGGAGATTACTTTTTGTTTAAGCCATCTTATAAACTATTTAAAGACGAGAATCAAATTAATTATTCTATGGCAAATGGAGTTGTAGGCTATGATATAAACTATGACCATATTGCATGGAGTGAAACTGATTGTATCGGCAACCTATTAGACTTTTGCACTATACATTTTAATATAGCAAATAAAACTTCAGGTCAAATTTCAAAAATTTTAGAAAAGAGTGCCTTAGGACTTGTTCAAATAGCCAGGGATAAAAATAAACCACTTGCTGGTGAGGATATTAAAAACATCAGTAAATCCAAACTAACTTATGGGAATACTAAACGAAATATGAAAATCAGTATGTTTGCTCATAAAAAAATCATTGAAGCAATCAGTTCTAGGGCTTTTAAAGAAAATTTAGCCGTATTTTATGTAAATCCAGCATACACTAGCCAAATGGGTAAAATAAAATATATGAAAGCTAAAGGAA
>NZ_JAHLDM010000017.1:0-113689 GCF_018861295.1 Clostridium estertheticum
TTATCCACCTCTATTCTTATATTTAATTATACATAGAAAAACCCTATAGCGTAGGTTTTTTTAAATCGTCTACTCTATAGGGTACATTTTACTGTCGCTCAAACATATGTTTTTCTTCACGCATCTTCAAATATATTAAATTAAGAATTTCTAAGCTTAGTTCAAACGCATTTATCTCAATATATACTTTTGTTAGCATAATCAAAGAAAAATATTTTATTTTTAAACTAAGTTCAACAGTAGTGTCGAAGAAATTACATGAATTAAGGGAAGACAAATTTCTTCCCTTAATTCACGTTTTAATAATATCATTTATTATCTTTAGATTTATTTATATCTTTTTTCGATTTCACCTTGCTCAAATATACATAAGCAAAATGGAGTCCAAAGTAAATTATCACTATATCTATTATAATCGTAAATGTTTTATATAAGCTTAATTAACGATATCAATTATTTTTTCTTTATTCCACCTAAAAATTATAAGTATTAATCCAATACAAACTAAACTAGAATAGGCTATTGGTTGAAGATATTTAGGGAATCTTGTAGATGTTAAACTATTCAGAAGGTAGTTAGAAGAAATATTTAAAATAACAAAGGTTATTGGTATTTGCACTCCTATAAGTGTTATGTAATTAGGCGCTAACCTTGAGATAAAGGTTACTATTAAAGTAACAGCAAATCCTACAATATATATTCCTACTACTGTAAGTACTATATATTGTATAAAACTAATATTATACCAAGACGTATTAAAGCTAAAAACTGAATTTATACTAGTATTAAAAAACATTCCAACCTTATTATGTGAATATAAGATAAAGAAACCAATAAGCTGTACACTTATTATTATAAAGCTTGATATTAATGCTGTTATTAGTTTAGTCTTAAATATTTTTCGTCCTATATTAGATGTATATTGAAGATAATTTACCTTGTTTCTACTATCCTTTATAAAAATTGGTGAAACCATAATTATTATACTTAGGACTATGAGCATTGCTACATTATTTATTAATTCATTATAGTTTCTAAAAACAAACTCTGGAAATATAGACGTTATTGAAGAATTTTTTATAGTTTCATGATATCTTTCGAGTTGATTTTTACTTAAGCTAGAAACGTATCTATTTATATTTTCGTATTCGGCTATTATTTCCGATCTAACCTGCAACTCCCAAAACATATCTACCTCATCTTCAAAAAAAACTTTATCATATAATTTACTTAACTTCTTATTATCCATATTTATAGAATTAAGCTTTTTATAGGTAGTCATTCCTGATTTTACAAACTCCGGTTTGGACTTAAGATATTTGTCAGCTTGTTCAAGTTGCTTATTGTATAATTCCTTAAAATTTAAAAATTCTTTTTTATCCATAGAGGTTCCGTAGTCCTTTAACATTTGGACACTTATATTGTACTCATCTTTATTGGGTCTGCCATTAGGAAAATATCTAAAATTAAAGCTTATGAACAAATAATATATTATTAAACTAATAAACATAATTAAAACAATTATCTTAACATTAAATACCTTTTTTATCTCGTTAAAAATTATTCTCATGATATACATCCTTTCCCTAATACAAATTTTGTTTTCTAAATTTTCTCATACATATTCCACATATACTTAGTAGAATTATAGACCATGCTACAATTGTAAACACTTCATAGTATTTAAATGTAGCAAAAGGACCTTTTTCCATAAACCATTGTTGCGAATGCAAAATAAGTACAAAGGGTGTAAATTGGCCTATAAAAACAGCATTACTACTGACGGGTATAAGACCTGAGATAATTATGGCTATACCAAATGTTATTGCAAAGATAAAAAAGACTATATAACTGCTTCTTATAAAGTTTGATATTATAAAAGTAATACAAGCAAAAAGTATTTCACATACATAAACAAGTCCAATGCAACAAAATAAATATTTAGTAAATGACATATTGAACCAAGATATATAAGGTAATTGATTATCCCAATTAAATCCGCTACTAATAGGAACTTTCCAAAGTCCTGAGTAGCTTACTACAGTAAAATATATTCCTAATGAAATACCAATAATAATCGTGGTAACCAAGATACTTGTAAATATAGATACATAAAATTTATCTTTATTAAGTTTTCTTCCTCTCTTTGTAGCATAAACTACAAATAAAGTCTTGTTTTCAAACTCATAGTTCATTAAATAACCTGTAATAAGAACAATTAAAATCATTATTTCGAAGATGAAATCCCTAAACAAAGTTTTAAAAAGAAATGTATGCATCTTATAAACATTTCCTATAAAAAACAGATTTTTATATTCTCCATTCTCTTTTATTTTATCAAATCTTATAGATAGCTTTGCATACTGCATTCTTACTGTATCAGCGGCACTACCGCTAATATTATACATAGATATTCCACCCTCGCCAACCTGTTTTATATTATTATCCTTGTAGCTTATGTCGAGGTTCTTTGCAGTATAGTAATAGTTTTCTATAACGCGTACGTCATTAAAAAATTCAAGGTCATCTTCTTTATAAATATTGCTGCTGTTAAAATCATTTGAAAACAAATCCATAGCAGATTGGTATGGATTAGAAGTTTTTTCAAAAGTAATTTCATTTAAATTTTTTAGCTGATCACTATAATATAGTTTAAAGTCAACCATCATTTTATCGTTTATTTTATACCCAAATTTATCTACAATTTTATTTAAAACTTTTAATTCACTTGTAGACTGTGTCTGATTAAATATAACAAAGATATTAAAAGCAATAAATACTGCCATTAATCCAATTACAACTGGGGAGAAAATCACCTTTTTAAGTTCATATAATTTTACACTCATACCTCTATGACTCCTGTACTAAGTTTTCATCATTATAGACATAGAGAAAGACATCTTCTATATTTGGTGAAACAGATTTCCATTTATTTTCTATAGATTGTTCACTAATAAATCTAACTACTAGCTTTCCATTTTCCTGCTTCTCAGATAGTGACAAATATTCTTTTCTAAAGTTTTGAGCATCATCAAAATCAATTTCTGTTTCATAAACACGCCCTTGGATTATTTTACAGATGTTTTTAATGCTATCCTTATATAGTACGGTCTTATCTTTTATCATTATAATTTCATTTGCTATTGATTCTATGTCTGAAACTATGTGAGTTGAAAGAATAACTACCCTATCTCTTGATAGCTCCGCGAGTAGATTTCTAAACCGAACTCTTTCCTTTGGGTCTAGTCCAGCAGTAGGCTCATCTAAAATAAGAACTTTAGGGTCATTTAGCATAGCTTGAGCTATACCTACACGTTGAATCATACCTCCAGAAAACTTCTTCATTTTTTTATTTTCTACGTTTTCCAGTCCAACGAGCTTCAATAGTTCGCCTACTCTATTTTTAGCTTTATGTCTTACTAAACCTTTTAGTGCTGATATATACAGCAAATATTGTTTTGGACTATAGCTTTTATAATAACCAAACTCTTGAGGAAGATAACCTAATATATCACGGTATTTTCCATCTAGTTTAACTATATCAATTCCATTGTATAATATCTCCCCTTTAGTTGGAAAAATGAGTGTGGTAATCATCTTAATCAGTGTAGTTTTTCCAGCACCATTAGGTCCGAGCAAACCGTAGACACCATTTGCAAATTCAAGATTTATATTTCTAAGGGCACAAAAATTACCAAATTCTTTACTAACATTGTTAATTACTAGCATTTTTAATCATTCCTCCTATATTATTAAAAGTAATAAGTTTTTTAAGACTATAAATGAAGGCATATAAGCAAATAACTGTTACAGTCAAATACACGTAAAAAGGAATTTTATTTAAAAACATAGTATAAAATTCTGAACTAAATATCGACGCTCCTAGGTTCATAATAACCCAACCCATAAGTACAAAATATTTTGTAACCTTAGAATATACTTTTAATATTAGATATAAAAAAATTGTTGAAAATAAAAATAGAGAAGTAACTGAAATCATCAAAGCTTGTAAAAAGTCTATTCTATTATAAAGTGAAGAAACTAAGTAGAGGGCTGAAACATTCAGAATAATACAGAAAGCACTAAAAACTAGCATTCTAAAGGCTGCTAATTGATATATATTGTATTTACAAGTCATCTCGATTTCAAAGGTGTTTTTTTGTTTTGTATTTATAAAAGACAGTAATGATATAGTCAAATATAAAATAGGCGAGAATATAAAAATAAAAGAATATATATTTCCATTATCTATATTCGCTGAAATTCTAGAGCTGACAGCTATAAAAGTTAGGATTGACAGAACAATTAATACTAAAAAAACAATTTCTGTTATGTCATGAAATAGATTCTTTATACCTATTTGTTTATACATGCTTTTTACATAAAAATAGAATGACTGTTGAGGCTTAAGCCCTTTGGCTATGATTGAGTTTATTTCAGATTCTATTTCGTCGTCATTTGGAAAATCTATATGAGATTCATGTTTATCCATTATTATCCTCCAAAAATATTTTAACTTTTTTAATTATTGCGTAATATTTTGTTTTTACTGTAGATTCTGGTACATTTAAAACACCTGATATTTCTAAAAAAGTATATTGTGCAAAAATTTTAAGTCTAAGTATTAGCTGAGAAGAAGCATCAAATCTGTTTACTGTATTTATAACCATTTGAGCCTCTTGCTTGTTTTCAATAATGATTGTAAAATCTTCAGTAGCATGTAAATCGTAGTCATCAATAGATACCATTATGCTACTGTTTTTATAGTTACTTGAGCGATAATAATCAATAAGCTTATTAGTTGATATTTTATACAACCAGGTTCTAAATGAAGCCTTGCCTTCATCAAAATTTTTTATAGATTGTAACATGTTTATAAATATATCCTGCGTCAAGTCCATAGACAGTTCTTTATTTAAAGTTTGTTTGTATATGTAACCATATACTTCTTTATAATATTTTTTAATGAGCTCATTCGCAGCATCTTGATTTGATTTTGATTTAATCTGTCTTATCCAGTGTTTTTGCTTGTCCATATTTCACCACTAACTCTCACTTTCTAATCCTTCTAATTATATATTCGTAACAACGAGTAAAATAGTTTTAAAAATTTTATATTTAATTGATAATATTTAAAATATTAATTAAGGGAAGTCCAAATTTTGGACTTCCCTTAAAATAATTGTTATTAAAAATGGCCTTACTCTATAGTTGATTATTATGTTCTTTTGCAAGCATTAAAGAAAAATTTGATACTTTAATTATTAACTAAGTTCTTCATGCTCAAATCTAAAACTCTACATGAGTGAGTTAATGCCCCTACAGATATATAATCTACGCCACAATTTGAGGATTCGAGTATATTGTCTAATGTTATGTTTCCAGATGCTTCTACTAGGGCTTTTTTATTAATTAACTCTACGGCTTTCTTCATGGTCTCATTGTCCATGTTATCTAACATTATAATATCTACTTTTGCTTCTAAAGCCTCATTTATTTGATTTAAAGATTCAATTTCAACTTCAATCCTTTTAACAAAGGAAACATTTTCACGTATAATGTTTACAGCTCGTCTTATTCCTCCAGCTGCACTTATATGGTTTTCTTTTATTAATACACCGTCTGATAGATTATATCTATGATTATAACCTCCACCAACTTTTACTGCATATTTTTCAAATATTCTCATACCAGGTGTGGTTTTTCTTGTATCAAGGACTTTCACTCCGGTGCCTGCTAATTTATCCACATATGTTTTTGTTAACGTAGCAATACCACTCATTCTTTGTAGATAATTTAATGCAGTTCTTTCTCCTGTCAATATATGTTTTGTTTTTCCTCTTAATTTTGCAATAGACTCTCCACTGCATACTAAGTCTCCATCTTTTTTAAAAAACTCTATATTTACCTCTCCTAGTATTTTAAAAACTCTCTCAAATACACAAAGTCCTGCGATTACTCCATTCTCTTTGGCTATTAAATCAACACTACAGTTACACTCATCACTTATAATAAATTCTGTTGTAATATCATTTTGAGGCACATCTTCTGTTATAGCATCTATAATTAGTTTATCAATAATTAACCAATTCATTCCTTATCTCATCTCCCATTTCTTTAAATTTATTTAACACTACGGCCTTATTAATTTCGCTATAATCACTAAGACTTTTTATACTGTTTATATCATCACAATTTAATGTAGTAATCCTGCAAATAGATTTATTTATAAATCTTGAAGCCCTTCTAGAAAAAACTAAGGCTTCTAACAATGAATTACTTGCTAATCTGTTTGCTCCATGCACACCTGTACAACTTACCTCACCACATGCAAATAAATGATCCATAGATGTTTTGGAATCTAGGTCAACAGCTATTCCTCCCATATGATAATGCTGAACTGGTGTTACTGGAATTTTATTTTTTGTAATATCTATACCACACTCTAAACATTTTTTATAAATTCCTGGAAATCTATCTATAATATATTCCTTTCCTTTAAACGAAATATCTAAAAAAACATAAGGTTTCTTACTTTTTTCTTCCTCGTTATAAACTGCTTTTGCAACCACATCTCTTGGTAAAAGTTCATCTACGAATCTTTCCCCACGCTCATTTAAGAGTTTGGCACCTTCCCCCCTTAGTGACTCTGATATAAGAAATTTCTCACAATTAACCCTATCATCATATAAAGCAGTTGGATGAAATTGCACATAGTTTAAATCAGAAGTTTTAATATTATGCCTTAATGCAATAGCTATTCCATCCCCAGTTAATCTTCGCCTACTAGTCGAATTTTTAAATAATCCTCCAATTCCCCCTGTAGCTAAAATTGTTTCCCTTGAATATATGTTTATTCTTTCTTTACCTCTAATCACTGTACCGCCGAAACATATATTATCTTTAGTAATAAGGTCAAGCAAAGTAGTGTTTTCAAATATTCTTACATTCTTTTTATTTTTAAGTGCCGCGAGTAAAGATAAAAATAGTTCTTTTCCAGTTTCATCTTTGGTATGCACAATTCTACTAATACTATGTGCCCCTTCCTTTGTATACTTAAAATTTTCATTTACTTTGTCAAACTCTGCCCCAAAATCAACTACTTCATTTATATTATCAATTGATTCATATACTAGAGTCTTTACCGCCTCCATAGAATTTTTATATTTTCCTGCTTTTAAAGTATCTTGAACAAATAAATCAAAATCCTTTTCATCTTTAGCCACCGCTATTCCACCTTGTGCTAATGAAGTATTACATTTGTCTACAGACTCCTTAGTTATTAAAAGTACATTTAGATCTTCGTTTAGATTTAATGCAGCATACAAACCTGCTGCCCCCGTTCCAACTATTAATACATCTACAGATATATCCATAATATCACCTCACCATTTCATGCATAGCACTTAAACATTTGTGCGCTGCTTGTCTTATATTTTCATCTAATGTTACAACATATTGCTTATTAAGAAGGCTTTTGTAAACATCCTCTAGGGTAGTTTTCTTCATACTACAGCATGTCATAGGAGATTTTGGAGTTATAAATTGTTTATTTGGATTTTTATTTTTAAGCTCATAGAGTATACCTTCTTCTGTTACAACCATATATTTTTGACACGTATCGTGGGTAGCAAATTTAATTATTTCCCCTGTACTTCCTATAAAATCAGCTAATTTTCTAATTTCGCGATTACACTCAGGATGCACTAAAATCTTAATATCTTTATCTGAATTTTTAACATTAATAATTTCCTTAGCATCAACAAATTCATGTACGCGGCAAAAGCCATTCCAAAATATCATGTTCTTAACATGAGCTTTTTCGTTTATATAATCACCTAGGTTTTTATCTGGTATAAATATTATTTCATCACTATTTAATTTATTAACTATTTTTAATGCATTTGAAGAAGTACAACATATATCACTTTCTGATTTCACCTCTGCCGTTGAGTTTATATAACATATAACCTTTGCACCCGGATGTTGTTTTTTTAGTTCTCTAACATCTTCTCCATTAATCATATCCGCCATAGTACAACCTGCGTCACTATTGGGTAATAACACTGTTTTTTCCGGTGATAGTATTTTTGCACTCTCAGCCATAAACTTTACTCCACAAAATACTATGATTTGCTCGCTACATTCTTTGGCTATTTTACTAAGATAATAAGAATCTCCCACGAAATCAGCAATTTCTTGAATATTATCATTTTGATAATAGTGTGCTAGAATTATAGCGTTTCTCTCTGCCTTTAATTTCTGAATTTTTTCTTTTAACTCCTGCATTACTTATACACCTCTTTCTTTGTGTGTATACACTGTTGTATATACACTCTTCTTCTATACCATAGTATCATTTGTGTAATAAGATATCAATCGTTAAAAAAATAAAAAAACATACCCCCTGATATCAAGAGATATGTTTTTTATAAAATTTTCTAATAAACTTTCAAAATTATTCTTCAGTTAATTCATGTGTTTCTTCAGCTCTAGACATATACATTATTCCTTCTAAGTGATCAATCTCATGACAAAATGCCCTTGCAAGTAATCCTGTAGCATTATAAGTAACTGGCTTCCCTTTAATATTAATTCCTACAACCGTAACATCTGTTGGTCTGTAAACTTCACCCTCATATCCTACATAACTTAAACATCCTTCATAATCCTTCTCATTTCCAGATTGAGCCGTTATTCTAGGATTTATAATAACTATTGGTTCTCCCTCTTCTTCTCCTAGATCAATTAGGACCACTCTTTTTAAAACACCTATTTGAGGTGCAGCAAGACCTATTCCATTTCCCTCATAAAGGGTATCCATCATATCATCAACTAAATTTAAAATCTTTCTATCTACTTTTCCAACCTTTTCACAAATTGAATTAAGACGTTTGTCACCATATTGTAATATTTCTCTAATCGCCATTTATCTTCTCCTCTTTTTGTATTAGTACTTCCAGGCTCATAAAACTTTATTTTAATGTTTTTTCTTCATTGATGAAATAAGATATATCCGTTATGTTTTCAGCTTCACTCATATCAAAAATTAGATAAAATTCGCCTTCACTTATTTGTCCATTGTCCAAAAACTTAATAATATCTATCTTAAAATTCTCTAAATGGTAATCCGTATATGGTAGTTCTATATCACCTTTTCTTTGTGAATCCTTTAGATATCTTTCAAAATTTTTACTAGGATCTCTTAAAAGAAAATTAGGCATATACTTTTTCTTATTAAACTGCAGATAATCAAACTTAACAATTTCTTTTAAAATCCTATTATCTAAATTGAGATGTTCATCATTAAACTCTAAAAACACTTTATAATAATCCACAGATGATATACTTCTACTTAGATATCCTTTATCATAAAAAAACGTACCTAGGCTTAAATAAAAATCAAATACATTATCAAACTTAGGGATAAAGTATTTTAATATAGTTTTAAATTTACGGGAATTGTAGTATTTATCCACTACCTCTTCAACTCGTTTTAAAAGAATAATTTCCTCATAACTTATATCGCTTGTCTTTAAGATCTCATAAGGTGGATATGGAGCATATACCATTCCCCATTTTTCCACTTCATCTTTCATAGGAGCACCTTTTAATATCTTAAGGAATCCAAGTTGTATTTCATCCGGCTCTATTGTGTATAAATCATTAAAAGACTTCTTAAATGATTCAAGATTTTCTCCTGGTAGTCCCGCAATTAAATCTAGATGCTGCTTTATATTACCATACTTATTTAGCTTAGCAACCTGTTTTTTTATGTCCTCAAAAACTACGAATCTGTTTATATTTTTTAATACTTCATTATTTGTAGTCTGCACTCCAACTTCAAATTGGAATCTACCCTTAGGAGCTTTTTCTAAAAGTTTAAGTTGCTTATCATTTAGTATATCTGCTGAAATTTCAAAATGAAACGTGGTCTCGGTATCTATACTCATTAAATATCCCCAAATACCCATAGCGAATTCATCACTACAATTAAAAGTTCTATCAACAAATTTTATGAGTTTCACTTTTTTATCTATTAAAAATTTTAAATCCTTTTTAACCCTTTCTAAATTCATGAACCTAACTCCACGTATAGTTGAAGAAAGACAGTATTTGCAGTTGAATGGGCATCCCCTTGATGATTCAAAATATATTATTTTATTGTTTAAATCATCATCCTTAGTATAGGGGAACACAATGTTATTTATGTCCATAAGTTTTCTTTTTCCACCATAAAATATTTTTCCATTTTCTTTATAGTACAAACCACTAACACCTTTTAGACTAATATTCCCTATCATACATTTTATAAACTCTCTAAATGTTTCTTCTCCTTCTCCCTCAATTAAATAATCTGAAAGACTATCTTTTAGATAGTTCTCACTATCAAATGATACTTCTGGCCCTCCATATAACAATTTTATATTATTATCTATGAGTTTGATTAAATTAGATATCTGTTTAACATAATATTTATTCCATATGTAACAAGATAAAACTACTATATCTGCTTTCTCTGATATAATTTCTTCCACAATTCTTTCTACTCTATCATTTATAGAAAACTCTCTTATAAGAGATTCATAATTGAGATCCTCAGTAAAAGCTTTTAAATATCTAATTGCAAGGTTACTATGTGTAAACCTCGAATTTATTCCAACCAACAATACTTTCATTTTTAATTCCTTCCTTAACTCATCTATTTTGTACAGTATACAATATTAGTTTGCATAAAAGCAATTATATCCTAGTCGCTTTTATGATTAGGCAGTAGCTTTCACATTAAATGAGTTTTGTAATAATACAAAAAAATCAAAAGCCTTACTGGACAACTCAAAGATATGTCCAGACAGGCTAATAAATCTTTAACAATGTCTATTAGTTTTACTTTAATCTTTTCTTTTGACTTTCTTTTTGCATATCATATAATAGACATTGTCTGAATTTTTTAATGTTACCACCTTAAAATATGGTTCTAAAATTCTCATTGTATTATCTTTAGAACTATTTTTAAATAAATTTAAATCTCTTAAATTTATTTGTTTTGTACTTTTATCTGGTAACACAATTTTAATTTCCTTAGTAAAAGTTTTAGCAATTCCTTTATCAATATCCCAAATATATAACAATCCATCAACTTTTAAATATTTATATATATCTTGTACCAATTTTCTTTTATTATATGTAAGGTTTATATCACTTAAAGTGAAAAATAGTGCGCAAGTATCATATATGCCTTCCTCTATTGCCTTCTTTTCCACTTTTCCTTCTACATACTCTACACTACTACTATCATCAACGTACTCTTTATATATATTATATATGATACCATGATTAGAAAACCCTATGTCTAATAGATTTCCTTTAAAAATCTCCTTTTCTAAATTTAACAAAACCTCCTTCTTCAATTGTTATCCCCCTTTTCATATGATTTTTATAAATACTTATTTAAAATCTATTCTTCAAAAACAAAATAATCCCTCTAAAATAAAGGAATTATTTGTGAATTTCATTGTAAAAATTTAACATTAAGCCCGCAGTAGTCTTTTGTGCTCTCTGAACTATAAGCGTAGATACTTTCCTATATCGCTCTTCCTTGTTTTTTATATGCACGTGTGAAATATAAGTATCACTTGCAAATGTTGCGTTGTTTTTTATATAATCTTCTATATTATCTTGCTTAATTATTTCATTGAAAATAGGGAACGAATAGTCACTCATTAATCTACCTATAATCCAAAGTTCAAAATTTCTATGATTTTTAAGTAGTTTATTGTTAACATGTTGAGGAACAGTTGCATCCTGAATCAAATGGCATGCTGCTCCAAAATAAAACAGTGCTTGCCGTAGATCACCAGCTTCTACGAACCTTAACGCACATTTGTAGTATTTGTTAAATTCTGTTAATGCATTTGAAAATCCATATAACCCTGTACCCGTAATGTGATGATAAAAATGATTTGAACTCTTAAAATCTTGGTCTGCCCAAGTAACCCCATTGTTTAATTCTTTTACATAATTTTTGTAAAAAGTATGAACTTCACGGTATCCCTTATTTTTTAATATCTCAATAGCTTGAATATTAATAAATTTGTGAACGATACAATGAGTTTTCATGATTCTTTTTTTAATTGGATTTATTGTTACCATTAAGCCTTTTAAAGTTTTCCCATATGTAGCTTCAAATTTTTTCTTCAACCTGTTCACCTCTTAACTTAGTATACGCTAAATATGCTCTAAAAACATGTTTAATTTTACCATAATAATATATACTCACTCTATTCTAATCTTTTTTTCTTAAACCAACAAGTATGACCACTATTAAAGTTATAACTATTATTAACAAATAGTTATAAAACTTGTGTTTTCCGCTATTTGTATTATTATATTGACCTTTTTCCATACTAATTAAATATCCATTTTTAGAATCTAATATTATCAATTTATCAAAAAATTTCATGCTAGATATATATGCACCCTCTTCAAAATTTACTTTTTCTTTAAGTGCACTGTTTTTGTTTAGACTATATATACTATTATCATTCTTTTCATAGAAATATATACAATCTTTATCCCCGAGTTTCCCTGCCCTGTCTATTGTCAAACTTATTAAGCTACCCACTGATTTATGTTGGTATATTGGCGCAGGTGGATTTATTGTAGGGTGATTATCTAGAATAGCTGGTATAGTCTTATTAACCGAATCTCTGAATTTTGGTGAGCTTATTGGATCACCTCCAGAGTAATCGGGAAACCCATACCATGCATTTTTTTTGATTTGGTAAATATAATCACTATCACCATTCACTGGTCTTAATCCTCTATCCTCCATGCCTCCAACTGTAACTAATACTTTGCCCTCACTATTAAAATCTATCCCCATCATATTTCTTATACCCCAAGCAAAGTTTCCTTGCGCACCAGTTTTTAAATTATAAATTATTATTGATGAATTTCCAATTACATGCTGCGTTATAATTTGTCCCTTTATATTTCTAGTTTGATATGCAACAAATGCTCCTGTTTTTATCCCTGCGAAGTCCATTCCTTTTATAGTTATACTTTTTGGAGTAATATCATGGTTTTGAGGATAATTATCTAACCACTTATTGTCGAGTCCAACTACCCCGGAATTTGTAGCTGAGCCTATAGTAACAAATAAATAATCCCCATTAATTCGAACCAAACTATTATTATAATCTCCGTAATTCGGTATATTCTTTATTATTTCTTTACTTTCCTTTGATATTAAATTATATGAATAGACATTTGTACCAGAAGCGTAATACAATATTTTATTATTGTAATCTAAGCTAGTTATATTTAACTTCTTATTTACAAATATATTATACGCTTTACCTGACTTATCTATGTATTGTATTCTATCCTTAAAAGCAATATAATAATTTCCTTCATTATCTTTAGTAAAATCTACCGAATTACTTAATCCTTTATATAAAATTTGTGTTTTAATACTTCCATTTTTCACTGTAACCCTATATTCTTTAAAAGAATTTCTCAATGAAAATAGTGCAAAAGCCATCAAAGCTAAAATAATTATAAATCCAATGGTCTTTTTCATACTTCTCCCCCTAAATTATAAATCTCTAATCTATATATATTTATAAAAGTTCGCGTATATGTAAAAATTATATGACATTTGTATATTTAATTGTTATCCCTAATCAAATACATTTAGAATATAATCTTAAAACTTAACATATTAATTATTAATAGTTGTAATATATTTAAGTTTAACCTCAGGGAGGACCCTTTATGATAAAAGACGATTTCTACAGAGATTCAATAATACTTACGGTTTCAAATTTGGTTGCTGGCATATTAAGATTTATGTTTTCAATATTGCTCTCAAGGAAATTAGGTGCAGAAGGTATGGGCTTATATAGCCTTGTAATGCCTATATACGATTTATTCACTTGCCTTATTTGCGGTGGTATGGTAACAGCTATTTCAAAAGAATCTTCATCCTATTATGGAATAAATGATTACGGTAACCTTAACAAATCTATACATACTGCATTAGTTTTCGATTTTGTTTTATCTATATTCATAGCAATTTTAGTGTTTTTTTTCTCACCGTATATCAGTACATATATAATAAAAGACCAAAGAACACTATACTCCCTTTGGGTCATTTGTCCCGCATTAATTTTTGTTGCCCTATCTTCTATATACAAGGGCTATTTTTATGGCATTTCTAATGTTAAAGTACCTGCAATAATAGACATTGTTGAAAAAACTGCAAGAATGGCCATAATACTTGGGCTAATAAATTTTTTTGCTCTAACAAATGTAACTACTACAGTAACTGCTACATACATTTCTTTGTCAATTGGAGAACTTATAAGTTTTATTCTTCTATATGTATTTTATGAAAAGAGTAAAAATAAATTTAAGGTAATTATAAAAAAGACCGAAGGACGAGCCCAACTTTTATTTAATGTTCTTATTATTTCATTTCCATTATGCCTAAATGGGTTTTTAAACACTGTAATTTCAGCACTATCAACCCTAATTGTTCCGGGCAGGCTAGTCCAAGCTGGAATAGAATATACCGAAAGCTTATCTTTAATTGGTAAATTTTCTGGTATGGCTATGAGTATTGTATTTTTCCCTTTTATTATTGTGATGTCAATGTCTACCATGTTGACTCCCGACATTTCTAAAAGTATAAGTAAAAATGATTATAATGCTTTAGAAAATAGAATCCACGAAGTAATCAAAATTTCTTTTTTACTAGGAATTTCAACTATGATAATATCTTTATGTATAGGATCCTCTCTAGGAAAATTATTTTTTGATAGATATGATCTAGGTGTCTATATCAAACTTGCAGCGTTAAGCGCACCATTCATGTATATGTCTGGATCAACCTTCGGAATTTTAAATGGACTTGGCAAACAAAAATCTCTCCTAATAAATTCTGTAGTAACTTCTATTATCCAATTAGTCTTGCTTTATATACTCCTTGGCATTCCAAGTGTAAATATTTTAGGCTACGGCATAGCACTCCTTATAAGTTCTATTTTAAGTGCTATAATGAATATTGTATCAATCGAAAAATGCTGTTATATAGATTTTTCAGGGAGTGAATTTCTAATTGATATTTGTCTTAGCATCCTGTTATATTTTATATTAAAAATTTTAAGTAATACTATACCGGATTCTATTTTTATTACTAAGAACATAATAATTATTGTAACTGGCTTCTCTCTATTATTATTTTCTCTAATTCTCACAAAAAAAACTGAAAAATCTAAAGCACATCATCCAAGATGATGTGCTTTAGATTTGTTTACTACCTATTTAAGTCTACCTAAAATAGACTTAGGTATAATTTTTGTAATCCTACTAGGTAATACTTCTAAATCTTCTTTACTTAATCCACCTAGAAGTACTAATGTGAAAAAGTAAGTTACTATCGCAAAGACCATAGAAATTAATAGAGCAACAGCATTAGCAAAATACCCTTCTTTAACATAACTAAATATATAATTAAAATTACTATACATTAACTTTGCAATTATTGCCATAACTACCGAGGCCATTATAGGTTTTATAGCATGACTTAATAATTTTATTTTAACTCTTAGCGTTTTATTAATTGTAATATAGTTCAATATCAAAAGTATTGCAAAACTAACTGCATTTCCCATAATAGCACCTAATATATTAATGCTTGGGATTGCTACAAAAATATAATTAGTAATTATCTTTCCTATCATACCCAAAACTGCATAAATGGTAACTAAGTAAAGTTTTCCAAGCCCTTGAAGAATTGAAGTTTGTATACTAACTACAGCCATAAGTATTATTACAACTGACCCATATATAAGTAATCGTCCAACACTAGAACCGTATTGTATTAAAATAACTACTGGGTAAGCTAAAACTGCAAGTCCAATTGCAGAAGGTACTGCCACCAAAAAACAAAGCCTAAAAGCGTAATTAATTTTATCTCTTACAGCATTTTTGTCCCTAAGTGCCATTAAACTTGAAATAGATGGCAGAATAGTTATGGCAAGTGATGTAATAATGGCTATGGGCACATTTATTAATGTTGTGTATTTACTTAACACACCCCATAAAACATTAACCTGTACACTACCAATTCCAGCGGCTACCATTCTTGATTTAACGACTCCTAAATCAATTAATAGCCCTGACTGTTGTATTCCTAAACATATTGTCATTGGTACAGCAACACCTAATAACTTTTTAAATATTTTTTTATTAGTTAATCTTTTTATACCTAACTGATTGTATCCTTTGGGAACTCTAAACACTTTATTTTTTTCATAATAATGGATCATATAAATTACAGCAACTAATGCTCCTACAGTGGTACCGACGGTTCCACCTGCTGCTCCTGCAGATACTCCATATTTTATAAAACATGCTGCGAAAACTAAACTGAATATAGTATTTGCAACCTGTTCAAATACTTGTGATACCGCAGTAGGTGTCATATTCCCTCTTCCTTGGAAATAGCCCCTATAAGCTGATAATACAGAAGTAAGTAAAACAGTTGGAGCAAGTGCCATAATCGCTAATTTTGCGGTCTCACTATTTGTTAATTTAGATATAGGTACTACCAAAATGAGCATTAAAAGCGACATAACTACTCCTAATACTAAAAGGGAAAATCTAGCTATTTTAAAAGTCTTTATGGCATCCTTATAGTTACCAAGCGCTATAAGTTCTGACACGATTTTCGAAATAGCCACAGGAATACCAGCATTTGTCAATATGTAAACATATGTAAATATATTGTATGCAGAATAATATACCCCTAGCCCATCCTCTCCTAAAATTTTTCCAAGAAAAGGTATATAAAGTAGGGATAAAAACTTAACTACAAAACCTGCCGCAGATAATATTGCAAAACCTTTTGTGGTAGATTGTTTATTTAACTTTGCTTTTTCACCCATAAATTCACCCTCTAAAATTTAAATATATCTCTCTTAATCTTTTTCAATGCTGGTGGTAAGCTCTCTGCAATAGTTTTATTCTCCATATAAGACAAATCCTCTGGACAATTCTTAAATATTAACTTATATGCATACAAATATTGAGAGTCCAAACCATATTTGTTATTAAAAAAGCTATTTATTTTTTTATTTCCATATTTAGGATCACCAAGGATAGGATTACCAAGCATACTCAAATGAGCTCTAAGTTGATGGCTTCTGCCTGTTAAAAGGTTAATATCAAGTAAAGAAAATGTACCACAACTTTCTATAGTTTTGACTTCCATTGCTATCCTTTTAGTATCTGGTTTTGATTCTTTAAATACTTGAGATATATTTGCATCTTCGTTTTTATATATATATCCTTCATAAATTCCATCCTTAATTCTTCCTGATACAAGTGCCATATAATATTTTTCAATATTACGATCTCTTATCATTTCATTTAATAGTTTAAGAGATTTAAAATTTTTACCAAATATAACCATACCCGAAGTGTTTCTATCTAATCTATTACAAGGCGCTGGCGTAAAGGTTATTTCATTTTCTGGTTTGTAATCTCCTTTATCAAATAAATAAGAAAGTGCATAATCTGTTAAAGTAGGTTCTCCATCTTTTTTATCAGCATGAACTAAAACACCTGGCCATTTTTCTACCATTAATATATTAGCATCCTCAAAAGTTATCTTAAGTTTATTATCAATTCTTACAAATTCATCCCTCTTAAACTCACTAGTGATATATTTTGTTTCAACAACATCACCTTCTACTAATGAATGTTTTTCCTTAATTTTGCTACCATTAACTCTAATATCACCTTTTCTAAAAGCTTTATATATTTTGCTGAGTGGCACATCTCCAAGTACCTTCCTCATAAATTTATCTGTTCTTTGTCCTGCTTCATTTGCTCCAATTTCTATCCTCATATATATCCTCCTAGATCTCTTTTATCTATTGATTAACTTCTATACATAATTAATCTACGTTAATAATTCACATCAAGTATCAATTATATACTAAGTTGCATTATGATTTCAATAGAAATTCATAAGCTAACGTACATTGCATAGCTACACCTATGGATAAACAGCTCTCATCTATATCAAATAAACTTCCATGAGCCGGGTTTATTATACCTTTTTCCTTGTTTCCACTCCCTAAGAAATAAAATAGCGATGGTTTTTCCATAGAGAAATAAGCAAAACTTTCCACACCCATGGTAGGCTGATCTAATTTATAAACATTACTTTCTCCGATTAGTTCTTTTGACTTATTCTCAAACATATCTGAAAGTTCATCATTATTATGAAGACATGGATAACTTTCTTCAATTTCAATTTCACATTTTCCTCTCATGGCTTTAACTATACCTTCCACTACTTGAACTAATCTTTTATTTATATATTCCCTGTGTTCACTCTTCATTGTCCTAATAATCCCTGATATTGTCACGTCTTCAGGTATAATGTTTTGAGCTGTACCACCATGAATTGAACCTACAGTTATAACTGCAGGATCTGTAGGTGGAATCTCGCGACTTACAATGCTTTGAAGTGCAACTATAACGTTACTTGCTATTACAATAGGATCAATAGTCACATGTGGGCTTGCACCATGTCCACCTTTACCTATTATCTTTATAGTAAATGGATTTGATGCAGCGTACGCGATGTCTCTTTTTAAACCAACAGTTCCGGCTTCTAACCATTCTTCTACATGAAGCCCAATAACAGCATCAACACTTGGATGCTCAAGTACACCCTCTTTAATCATTAAAGGTGATCCACCAGTAGTTTCTTCTGCTGGCTCAAAAAACAATTTAACATTTCCCTTGAGTTCATCCCTCATGTTATTTAATATCCTAGCTGCACCTAAAAGTATAGTGGTATGGGCGTCATGTCCACAAGCATGCATTTTACCATTAATCTTAGATGAGTAATCACACACTTTCTTATCTTGAAGAGGAAGTGCATCCATATCTGCTCTTAAAGCAACCGTTTTTTTACCATTACCTCTAATAATAGCACAGATTCCAGTTTGTGCTACCTCATAAAATTCAATGCCTTCCGCCTTCAAAAAATCTTTTACCTTTTGGCTAGTTCTAGATAAATCAAATCCCAATTCTGGATTTTGATGTATATCGCGCCTCATATCTATTAACTCACTCTCAATATTTTTTGCCATATTTAATAAATTCACAATTCCCACTCCTTCGCTTATGTTAAATCATCCTATTTTTTATTTTGTTTCAGCTGCCTCAATAATATTTTCCCAATATATTTCAATTACATCTCCATTATTTAGCGGCTGATAATAATCAGCTTTACTACCATTAAGCTTTAATATTAAGTTTCCTTTTGAAATAGTCAAATCAAAATCCACATAATTAAAAATATCTACAAATATGTATTTATCTTTTCCTTTAAGACCTATCATATTTTTATTCACTTTAACATTCAAATTTTGTGTTTCTTTTTGTTCATTTTTATTAACTTTTTTTTCCACCTTAATTTCTTTAGTAATTTCTTTAGTAATTTCTGCTACTTTATATATTCTATCCCCTTCTTTTATAACATAATCCAAAAGCAATTTTTTATTATCTATCATAAAATCTAAACCACTAGTATCATCACCAAAATACTTTGCATATTCACTAATTGTAGTAGGTATTACTATTGAAACATCATCATCTTCTTTTATTACACCACTTATTATAGTTCTTATACCATTAATAAATGCTACAGGCTCAATGTTACGAATTTCATCTTCAAAATAGAAACTTACAGTTTGAATGTTTTTTACATAATCCATAATTTTAGGCTCAGCACTTTTCCCATCTACACTAAAGCTAACGTCAATGATATCGCCTTCAGCTACCTCAGAATCAATATTACTAAGTAAGTTATTAATCTTAATTTCAGCGCTCTTTGCTAAGCTTCCAAATGCCACTCTTTTTATTCCATCAACTATAAATCTTATATTGCGTCCATTTTTACCAATCAATATCTTAGGATTTATACCCTCTTGCATCATTACATCCATAACAGTATGTTTATGTGCATTAAATAAACTTATAATCTTATCATTTATCGTCACATCAACAAAATCATTTCCTAATCTTTTAATTGATACCAGCGCTATACCTAAAACTGTAACTCCAGTACTTCCCATGTCAGCATCGCATATGCAGTCAGTTACTGAATCACGACCTTTAATAACGACACGGTTAATTGGTAGATTTAAAATTTTAACAATATTTTCTTTAATAAAAGGTGTATGTGCTCCACCTCCTACAAGAAATACTGCATTTGGTGCTTTTCCACCATTTAATTCAATTATCTTATTCCCAATTTCTTCCGAAATTTTCACAACAATAGGATTAATTATTTTTAATACTTCCTCTGGTTCTAAAATATTTTCAAAGCCTAACACATCTATGTATTGAATTTTATCTTTCCCACCACATTCTTTTTTAATTTTCTCAGCAGTATTAAAATCAACTAAATATGCTTGAGATATTATTTCAGTTACCTCATCCCCTGCCATCGGCACCATACCATAAGCACTTATACTATCTTTGCTACTAATAGCAATATCAGATGTTCCTGCACCAATATCCACTAAAGCCAAATTTAGAAGTCTCAAGTTCTGTGGCACGGCAGCTTCCATTGCAGCTATAGGTTCAAGTGTTAAACTTACAACTTCCAGTGAGGCCTTATCCATGACTGCATATAAACTATCAACTACTGATCGTGGAAGAAATGTAGCAATTATCTCTACCGCAATTTTTTCTCCTTTGTGCGATTTTAAGTTTGTGATTACGTATCCATTTAAATAGTAATTTTTTACACTATATCCCACACAATAAAGCTTACCTTGAGACGACTTTGCCACTTCCTCATCTGCCATTCTAACTGCAGTGAGTTCTAGACTTCTAATGGTTTCCCTATCAATTTCTTTATCAATATCAACTTCTATTTCAGACTTAACTTGCGTTGTCCTTAAAAATCGCCCTGCTGCTGCAATTGCTACTTTAGTTAATTTAACATTTAAATTATCTTCTAATTCTTTTTTCACCTTTAATACTCCACTGGCTACCAATTGAATGTCATGAATTTGGCCATCAATCATAGCTCTTTCTTCATGTTCAATATAACTTTCAGAAATAACTTGGAATTTTTTCTCAGATATTATACCAACTGTTCCTATGATAGACCTTGTCCCTATATCTAAAGCAAATATCAGTTCCTCTAAATTTACATTTGTGATTTTCATTTTTATACCTCTTTCTCACAAAATTATTTGAATGTTACTAATCCGAATTAAGCTCATATTCATAGAATATGAGCTTAATGAAATTATATAACATCATATAACAATATTCAATAAAACTACTATATTAACTTAAATGTCCTGATTAATAAATAATTAAATATTATAATATATTATATAAAAACACTATATCCAATTATTTGTATTTATTACATTATATTTGTTATGCTTACATCTTGCAACACTAACCCTTATAAAATATTATTTTCGGCTTATTATTATGGTACAGTTTATTTGTAATTTTATATAACCGCTCTATTGATCCCAATTTATTCCACCTTGTCATGTAGCCTGTCCTCTACATTCATTCAAAATTTCCTTTATAATTTACATGTTTTTGTGTTATAATACAGTTGAGGTGATTATCATCAATACTAAAACAATAGAAAAAATATCAACTGTAAAATTAGCTCATAAACTTGAAGCTCAAGAGAAAAAAGATTTAATATCTACGAATAATTTAATATATGATTCTGCTGAGGAGTATCTTAATAACTATAAGATTAATTAAACTAGGGAAACAGTCGTTAATCTAAATAACTACTTACCTTTATTATATATTTACTCCATTTTTAGTAATATTAAATTATAAAAAGTTGTACTCTTTTAGGGAGTGCAGCTTTTTATATAATGATTTGTTTACATTTTTTTCATTTATTTCCATGTAAACGTATGTTATAAAGATATTTGTTTTATATTTCATTTTTTATATTGCGCAATTCTTGGACATACTGTATAGTGATAATTAAACATACTATATTGGAATTTTGGAGGCGTAAATATGAGAGTAAATGAAGTAATAATGCACGATAAGTCAGCTTTTTTAATATATGTCACTCAGCAAGAACATGATGATCCGTCTTTTCAAACTATGTTGGATGGCTATAAAAAAAATTGCAATGACGTATCCGTTTTTATTAATGAATCTCTACCTATATGTGAAATGTTAAAAAAATTTATTCAACAATATCAGCATTAAACAAAAAAGGACTATCCACCAACTTCGGTAATAGTCCTTTTTTGATTTGCATTTAATTTATGTGTAAAAATTAAAATTTATGCAATTCTCAATATGTTCCATGCCATCAAAATCACTTGTGCTGAATATTTATATTTATACTGCTATACTTACCTGTTGGTGTAATTGCTGTTATATTTGCAGACATTAAAGTAGTCATTGTATTATAAACTTTATTGCTCTTTATGCAAGCAGTTCCATCAGAGTTTCTTTCAAAGGTCGCCCCTATAAGACTCACACGGCCATCTAATTCACTAAATTTTGTAATTAAGTTTGCATTTTGATCCAGTGCTATAAATGGAATTACCTTTGATTCACCAGAATATACAGCTTCACTTGGAACTATTAATATGAACGAATCTATTTCCGCTTGCTTCTTCAATGTAATACTTATTGTTGAAGATGTACCTCTCAGAGTAAATGCAGTGATTGCTACTGGCCTATCCATTAAAATAGTATCGCTAGTTGCTGTTACTTTTATTAATCCTATCGATGGATCTGTAGGATCTTTTACAAGTTGAGCTACTATATATGGACTTGACGTATTCAACATATGATCACCAGTTAATATCAAGCCTTGTTCCATAAGCGTATAATTTGTTGTAGGTATCCCACTGATATCTTTAGCTAGGTATCCAGCATAGAAAACGGTTGTAGTATCCCCTGCCGTCAACACTTTACCATCAACATTTTTTAATGATAAAAGTTTTATATCACTTAATGTATTACCTTGTGTAGATCCCACTAATTCAACGCTTAATGTAGCATTTGTTGAAACTCCACTTATTGGGTCATTGGCAGTTATTACTATACCCGAAGTAAATGTAAAAATATTCATGTTTGGTGTTACTTTAAGTCTACCATTTCTTCCTTCTACGGTACCCACTCCAGATTTGAAGATTATACCGTTAGCAAGAGATGTCGTTGTAATATCATTTCCTAATGAATCTAATACTTGATAATTTGCATGCCCATCTCCAAAACCACTAGTTACATTATCAACTTCTAATTTAGTTGAAGTAATGTTAATCTTACCAATTTTTTGTTGAGTTATTGCTATACCATTATTATATTTAATAGTTGAAATGTCTACATAATCTTTATTCACACACGACCCATCATTATTTTTTATCCAACCGGTATCGTCTGTTTTTATAAAAATATCACCTTTACTTTTAACTACTGCATCATTAATTTGTTTTGCATTATTTAAATCATTCGCATACTCTAAAGTATACATATTTTCTCCTATTACAACAGAAAAATTTGTAACATCGCTAAAACCACTTAACCCCAGTGCCATCACTGGTCTTGACAGTGTAGCTATCAATAACACAAATCCCATCATCATAATTTTTTTAAAATTTTTCATTAATAGATTCCCCCTATTTTTATTATATTAAAACGCAATAAAAGCTATGTAAATATGGATTAACAAACATTAGCATTTATTTTTTTTATGTTGATAATAGTTACATATTAACACAATTTATGTTAAAAATAAATATTTTAAAATTTACCTATGGGCGAAATTTGAAAAAACTTTATTCAACAATATCAGCATTAAAAACTAAAGGACTATCCACCAACTTCGGTAAATAGTCCTTTTTTTACTTTTATGAATTTGAATCAGTTTTATATCCGACTAGTGTTACCTAATCTATACTAAATTATCCTATTCCATAATGAATAGAATTTTGAAAATAGTCTATAATTTAGATATCCTTTTATTTTGAATGTTTTAACTGAAAATAAAAAAGTACTGCACTTAGGAATTTGCCTTTGTGCAGTACTTTTTTATTTATAATTTTATTACCTATGATTATGTAGTTGTTTATTCCCACAGATTGGACAACATTAGGAGATTTATACTTTTGATATCAAAGAGTTATTATAAAGTACACTAGTATCAAATTTTCGTGTAATATCCCCTTCAAATTTAATCTCTAAATCCTTATCATTAATAGAAATAACAGTCCCACCTCCGAAACTTTTATGTATTACAGTATCCCCTTCTTTAAAAGGTAGATTAACATCATTACCACCTATGATATTGCATTCCTTTATAAAGCGTGATGTTTCTTTCACTTTTCCTTTAACGCTTTTACTAATGCATAACCAAACATTATCTATAGCTCTTGTTATTCCTACATAAAAGAGTCTTCGCTCTTCTTCTAAGTTATTTTCTATACTATTTACATGTGGGATGTTCTCCTCATTACAATTAATTAGAAATACGTTTTTAAACTCCATACCTTTTACTCCATGAATTGATAGATTACACAAAATTATAAACTCTGTAACCGTTGGTATGACTATCTTTTTAAAAGATACATTGTATTTAACCTCATATTATTCCATTCCTCTATCTGCTATCAATATTATAACATATTTCTTGATGGATGGTCTATTTAAATTACTTTATTTGTATATTACAAAAAGAAAAAAATGATACTTAAGCAATTAAGCTTAAATATCCTTTTAAAATTATGCTGTTACTGAAACTACTTCTTTAACAAGTGTATTACCTTCGGCATCTACATATTTAATTTGTGCCACTGTAGGAACTATTTCGACTGGATTTAATTCTTGAATAGCTATTGGTTTGTCTTTATTAAACTCTCCTGCTAAGGCTTTATTTAATTGTTCAATTCTTTCATCCGTTATTAATGGATATTTTGCTTTAAGCATATTAGAAAATAAAACTATTTTTGAATCAGCAAGTTCATTAAGCCTATGATTTTCCTCTAAAATATTCCAAATATCTACTGCATCCTTTTTAAGTTTATCATATTTAGTTAATCCTGTTTTTGATACAACTAAACTTACTACTTTTGGTAATAACTCTAAGATAAATTTACCTAATACACCTAAAAAACTTATTCCTACGACTGGATATAAATAACTTAATACTGTTACTAACATATATACATCTCCTAATTTTTATTATTTTTTAATATAAGTACCCATTGCATCATATTTTGCTTGTGTTTTGACACCGTAAAATCCATCCTCTATTAATTTATCACTAGTTTGCGTAATTTTATTAAACCAAATTTGAAATTGCAAACAGTAATTAACAGTTGAAAATGCTACTGGTTTAACTACTGGACTTACCGTAACAGTTCCACCAATAATATTTAATATTCCTTTTGCGATTGCAAGTCCTAAAGTTGTTTTATTGTAAAGGTTGCAATCATTAGAATTTGTGCAGAAAAAAGGCTCAATCAAAATACTAACTGCACTAGGTTGATACGTCATCCATAATCTAGGATTCTTAATACCTCTATCTGTAAATCCTAATTTATGTATTTCTGTTAATACCGAAGTAGCATATTTTGCTCCTGCTAATGATGCATATTCAATCTCTGCTCCATGAGCTGAAGCATCATCATACGCATCTACATGAAAACATAAGTGTAGCTGACTTCCACTTGCATTTGCATGTTCACTTCTATAGGCTAAACTTTGATTAACTGTCATATTGGTATTTGGTGGAGTACAATTAATAAGAGTATGTCCATGACGTTGCAATTCAGCAATGCATATTGGTGCATATTCTCTAATAACCTTTTCTTCATTTAAAAACCCTTCTGCTCCACGATCCTGACCAGTTCCATGCCCTTCGTCCCAACTTATTATTGCCATTATTAATTACCTCTCTTTCATATTATAATAATAAGAGTATAATTGGTAGAAAATGTACTACTAATCCACCAATTACTGCACTTATAACACAACCATAAGCTGTATTTTTTAATGCATTATAACTTTTTAAAGGTGCTTCTTGAATTAATCCAATCTGTGTATTTGCTTCTTTTACATCTATTGTTAATTTATCGGTAGTTAATTTTAAAGTTTCTACTGCATATTCTGTTTTTACTGTTTCTTTACTATTTGACTCTAGACTTTCTGTAACTTTAGTAAGATTTACTGCAATACTTTTTAATGAATCAAATATCTGTTCAAAATGAATTCTATTCTCTGAGTTGTTAGTTATTATTAAAGCCACATTATTATTAGTTACTTTGCTACCCTCTTTCAATTCCTCATAACCTTTTTCTAGATAGTCAATTCTCTGTTGATTTATGCATATATTACACTCACTTTCCATATCATCACTTCCTCTCTACTTTATTTTTTTGCATAAAAAAAACACCCAAAATCGAGTGCCCTAATTTGATTATCTTATTTTATAGTTACGTCGTGGTATTATCCTATTGTACAACTGTATACCCAATTGTTATCCAGTAATTCTTTTCTGATTCTGTCATCCATGCCACCTTCTTATTAGGTGTTAACATTTTTAATCTCTTATTACCCTTATTATCAACACTATTTTTTATATTTTTTAATTTTTGTATGGTAACTTGATCAACATCGCTTGGTAGTTTATACCCCTCCGATAAATACGAATCGACCAAACTTATAGGAACCCCTAAATCCATATTTTTGGGATCCTTCATTGTTACTACCGGTTCACCACTTGTGGATATACCAACAGATAGAGGAGGTAACTTAAATACACCATAACCAGTATACTTATCTCTTCCAACAGAATCTATATCTACACAGAACCATGTTGCAAATTCACGCAATTGTGAAGGATCTCGTTTCCCGATATTTGACATTACCAACCCCATCAATCCTGAGAATACTGGAGCTGCGCACGATGTGCCGCCAAATGGGAAAGGTCCCTTATCACCCACTCCATATATATTATCAAAACTCATAACTTCTAGGTCAGTACCAAAACCGGAATATGTAGAACGTCCTATTACTCCATCCCAGATATAATTACTTCCATTTACCGCACCCACCGATACCCATTCTGGCAATCCGCCTGGTAATGCCAGATTTCCCGTTTGGCCTTTGTCTCCATCATTTCCTGCCCCAGAACAAAGCAGAAGTCCTTTTTGATATGCGCTCTTGCTTGCTTCTGGAAATCCTTCAAGCTTAGCATTAGGCGATCCGACAGTTCCATAGATTTGGCTACACGTTACTATATCCATATTATTATTCATAGCCCATTCTAATGGTGATACCCCTAGCTTACCAATAAGATAAACTTCCGCATCAGGTAATATTTGTTTTACTATACTGCATACATACATACCGTGATCATCGTCAGCTGTAACTCCGGCTCCATTTGCCCCTTTGATAAGTCCATTAAGAGTACTACTAGCTATATCAAAGTCTCGATCCATTACTCCTATTTTTATACCCTTTCCTGTAACACCCGCATTATGATAAGCTGTAATCCCTAAATAATCAAATATTTTCTTGTTTTTTTCTTCTAATATTTGTGCATTGGTCGCAGCATAAACTATCTGGTTTTGAATAACATTTAAAGTTCGATAATTATTCATACTAACTGGAATTACACATTGGATTGTGAGTAACATCATAGTTACTGTAATAATTTTTTTAAATAAATTAGCTTTGTTCATTTTAATAAATCCCCCTCAACACTTAATTCTACATCTTTTCCATTATACTTGATAGTTTGTGATAATTTTGTAGAATCTTGTAATTCAAGGGATTTTTTATAAAAAATATCTATTCTTATATTAAAATAAAAAAAGACTATTCAAAGTCCTTAGCTATTGCCTTCTTATACTAGTTTGTTGTGAACTTGTTAACGCCTACTATGTCGTAGCAATTGGTTCTTCTGTTGTTGCTCCCATATCCTTTAATACCTTTTTCAATCATTTCTTTGAAGTTAAACAACTTTTGCTAATTCAAGTAAAGCATTTTCTACCTCAATTTTATATTCCGATATCAAAATATCTCCTACTTTAAAAGATTCATTTGTTTTTGGATTTGTTTCCTGTGTACTAATTTTCTTAACTAATATATCCACTAAATACCTTTTAACTATAATTGTTGCCATTGTTAAATCACTCCTTCGCTTTCTAATAATTTATTTTGTAATTCTAAAATTTGTGTTTGTAATGCTTCTAATATCGTAAGTTGCAAAGGTGACTGAACAGGGTCATTTGGTATAACGGTCGGAACTACATCCCTATCATCAAAGCCTAAGAAATTACCTTCTGTAACATTTGATACTGATATTAAATGCATACCTTTTGCTATTTGTGCATCTGTAATTGCTTTAACTTCTGATTCATTTATATACTTAATAATTATCATTTTTATCACCTCTCCATTATTTAGTATGTTACTTGTGTTAATGGAAGTATTGTTGTGTTTATGCCAATACAACAATTGTGTACATATGCTTGACCATCACTCGAATATCCCCAAATTGAAAATAAGTCGTTTTTAGAACATATAAAATCTTCTATAAATATCGTATCTGTTGTTAATTGGGCACTTCTTAATACCCCAACTGGACTTCCATTTTTATAAATTTGTGAATACGCACTACTTGCACTTTGACTTTTTGCCAAACCATATTTTATTCTAATACTTCCCCCATAATTAATTTTAATGTAATTAGTTACTTTACTCATTGTTGTAGTCATTGAATTACCACTTGTCAACGGAGTACCATACGTATCGCCTGCTATCGGATTCACACTAGTCTGATTTCCAGTCCTAATCACACCATCAGCATTGGTAAACGTTTTGCCTAATACTACATCTGTTTCGACTGCATTACCTCCACCTTGTTTAATTGAGTTTACGCCATTTTCTAATTCTTGTCTTGTAAATCTTCCATCTCCATTTGCGTCTGTAACCGTTCCACCTTTGCCAACAATGGCATTTTTAATTCCTAAATCTCCATTATTGGCATATATAAAAAGCTCACTCAAAGCACCTTCAACAGTTGTGGCTGTAAATACGTTATCAGCATCTGATATGGAAACATTTTCTCCAATTGTTAATGGATGTTCTATAATCCAACCATTATTACTTGCATTTCTTTCTCTCATTTCTATGTTTATTATTGAATCTGCTATATCACTCATTTAACCATCTCCCTCTATATAATTTTGTACCATTGGTCATTTGCGACTGTTGTAGTTGGAGATGTTGAACTCGTTGTTATAATAGTTCCAACTGTCCCAGCATCTCCTTGAGCACCTTTTTCGCCCTGAATACCTTGAATACCTTGATTCCCAGTATTGCCTATTACTCCTTGGTCACCAGTTTCACCTTTTACACCTTGAATTCCCTGCGAACCAACTAAACCTGTTACTCCAATATCCCCCTTTATCCCTTGTGTTCCTGTTGCTCCAGTAGAACCTTGTGAACCAGTATTTCCTATATCGCCTTTTTCCCCTTGGACTCCTTGTATACCTTGAATACCTTGCTTACTTAAAGGAATATTACTTACTCCATCTCCAATAAAAACTTCCCCAGTATCAAGACATAATGCAGGTTCTGCCTCCAGTAATATAGGTAAATCTGCCTTTAATTTATATCTTTTAAGTTGTATAGTTCGTACCAATCCACCTCACCCCCTAAACTTGTTTGAACCAAAAATCTAATGATTTTGGCGTTGTAGGTGCTATAGTACCTTTATAAACTTTAGGAATTTCAGTTATTTGGATTTGTAAATTACCTGCGATATCTCCGCTAAGTTGTGACTGAATTGCACTAAACCATGTATTAAACTGCTCTTGAAAACTTGATTCACTTGCTGACATTTCTGTTATGTATCCACTAGTTGTTGTGGCATACCAACTATTATAAGTAGCCTTTTTAGCAGTTGTCCAAGTTGTAAAGTCACTATTATAAGCAGTTTGTTTTGCATTGTACCAATCTTGATATTGATTAAATATTGCTGAAGTATCGGCTTGAATAAGTGAATTAACCCAACCACATAAAGTAGTATTCATTCTTAAATCTGTAATATTAGGTTGAGAAATAAGAACCGCTCCTTGTCCTATATAAATATCTGCTATTCCCAATTCAAATAAGTCAGCATCTCTTTGTAAAACGGGGGCTACTGGAACACTTGCCATTGTTCCACTTTTCACCACCGTGCTAATAAGTCTTCCTACAGTATCAAACCTAACTACTATTCTATCAATTCGGTTTAAAACTCCATCAGCAATTGCTATAGGCAACGTTAAATCACCATCGTTAAAATATTGATAACCGTTAATCCAAGCTTTACCTGTTTTAACGGTTATCGTCATATTGTTATTATTTATAACTTGTAAATTTGTGCTTGGATTAGGAAACACACCATTTGTAAGCAAACTATTGAAATAGTCTGCAAAATTTGAAGCCTTATATTTTCTATCTCCTGCCACACTATTAAAAAAACTAGATTTCTCCATATCACCACATCCTCTCTATTTTGTTAATTAGAAACTACCTCCGTCTATATTTGTTATAGTTGTGTTACTATTTCCATTACTCCCGCTACTATTAGATTGTAGTTTTAATTTTATTTTATCTATGAGAGTTGGAATATTATTGCCAAAAGTAATGTTAATGCTTAATCCTGCTTCTTCATATACTTCTTGAATTTCTGTTATTCTGCTATCTAAAGTTACTTCCCACTTTTTAGAAATAATAGTGATAATATCTCCTAAGTCATAATCAGTTTTATATTTTAAATTTGAATTAATATTTATTTTACTATCAAATGTTTGGATTTCTTTTGTTAATGCAAGTGTTTCATTTCCTTTTCCTCTTAATAAAAGGTTGTAATATTCCTCGCTCATAGTTGTTGAAACACCATTAATATCTTCCGTATTTGATAAACTCTTTTGGTCATTAAATATTTCAAATCTATCTAGACCAACACTATCACCTATAGTAATTAATCTTCTTTCAGAACCCTCACCAATACCACCAACTAACGCTAGATTTTTATAATTATCAAGACTATCTACGTATTCCTGCTCTAAAATATTATCAAATTCCTTACTAAAAATGCATCTTGGATTAACAGATTGATTAACAGATTGATTAACAGATCTATCTAATCCTTTGTACACATTAAATACTAATTTTCTATTTGTAATATCAAAATTAATTCTATGTCCTAAATCACTTATATTACTTAAATTTTCAAGTTCATCGGCTAAATTAGTATAAGAAGTTTGATAATCTACATTACTTATAAAACTATTTAAAGTTCCTAATACCATATTAGGTATTACCCTATCTGTGTTACTTGGATTTATGCAATTATTATTTACCATAGTTCTCATGCTCAATTCAGCAGTAGTATTAAGTATTGATGTTCCCCAAATAATTCTACGATTAAGGTATCCTGTAAGAAAATTGCCTTTAACAACTAATATTTCTTTACCTTCTGCATCTTGTTTTAAATTTCTATATTTTATAACTCCTGCTTCAATATCTCCTGTTTTATATATAATATTTTCTCTAGATAAGAATGCTAAATTTGCAGGAGTTAAATCACAGTGTAATTCAAATTCACCACTTTTATAATATCTTCTTGTCCATATCAAACTAGTGAAACTATCTATCATCCCAATAGATTCTAAATTTCTATTAAATACATATATATCCATAACCTACACCCCCAAATATTGTTGCTGATAATATATACTAACTTCTAAGTTATCTATCCCAGTATCGGAATTATATCTAAATAAATTATCACCAACATCTAATTGTAGAAATGTACTTTGAAAATCTATATAATTGAAAATATTTGTAGTAACTCCATTTAATATAGAGTTAATTTTTTTAGAGCCAAAATATGTTGATATTGAAATAACTTCTCCTGCAACCATACTTTTATTAATTTTAATATACTCACCAGTATTAACATTCAATATATTGGGATTAGTTAAGGTAGCAAGTGCTTTAAATTCTATTCTCATTCCACATTCAACATCACCACTATTTAATATATTAACTATAAGACTTAGTTCTCTATGTCCTATTTCTATTCCATCATCAATTAATTCAAATCCATCGCTGCCATCTTCAGAAAAACTAAAATCACCTTTCCACAATGCTATTTCTTCCTTATCCTCAATAAGATCAGTCCAAAATGGATTATTTGCAGTTAAACTAATTAAGCCATTATAAACTCTATTACTATTTATAATATTAAAGAAAGGTATTTTATTTATAATACATTTTACTTTTCTTTCATTAATATTATTTTTATAACAAAGCCAACCTTCACCATTTTTAGGATTCAATATTTTGATTACTTTATTTTTATATCTCTGAAGTTCCTCTTTTGTATTACCTATTAAAGCAACTTCCAAAGATATATCCATTATATCTAGTGTATTCCCTTGATAATTTTTCCCATCTTGATTCATGCTTTTACTACTATAAATATTCACATTCCCACTTTGCGTAAAACTTTGTAATAGAAAAGGGGCTGAATTAGTTAATACCAACTCTTCCCCTAAACTATTTACATATGTTATTGTTTTTGACAACTCTAACTCAACTCCTCTCTAAAAATTAAATGCTAATTCTTGTTGTCCTCTTTTGGATTGTCTTACCAGTTCACTTGCACTTGCGACTGGTACATAAAAATTTTGTGTAATAGTAGTTTCACCCTTTCCACCGTTACTATCAGCTAAAACCCCTAGTGCAACTTGTTTTGCAGTCTGTAAAACCAATGCTTCACTTGCCTCGTGATTATAAATTCTACTAGCTTTTGGCAAGTTGTAAAGTTCATAACCATGCTCATGCATAGTTGTGAGTCCACCTTTATAGTTATTAGTGCCAGTATAATTTTTATCGTATCCTCCGACTACTCCATTTACCATCTTTGTTACAAAAGTCTTTACTCCTGGCTCCCAATCTGCCCACCATTTTTTCAATGTACCCCAATTGGTAAGAATGTCACCTGTGGATGTATCTACACTCTTCGTTATACTGCTATTCATACTAATTACTTTTGCAACAGCTCCACTTCGCATTGCTTCGGCATGTTCAATTGTTTTATCCTTTTGTTTCTTTGCATCTGCTATTAATTTTGTAGCTTGGTCTGCTGTTATAGAATGTGATTCATCTCTCATCTTAATAATAGCTTCGACTGATTTAGTATAAGTATCATTTGCACCCTTAACTACTCCATCCCTTTGAGTATTTGCGTTTTTGATTATTGCACTTGCTTGCTCGGTTGTAATCCTAACTCCATATTCTTTAATTCTTTCTAATATAACTTTTGATTCAACATCAGTATCACTTAAAGTTTTAATCGCAGTAACTTTCATTTTGTCTTGGATAGCATTTATTTTTTGTTGGTCTTCTAAAGTCAATGCTCTATGTTCATCAGATGCTTTTTTAACTATTGCTTGAATCTGTTTAGTATAATTATCTTCCTCAGTCTTTTTATTAATATTATCTTGTTTTAATTTAGCTAAGGCTTTTTCTTCATCCGATTTAGATAATGCATTACTCTTATCAAAAAATGCATTCATTGTATCATATTCTGTTTTATATCTCTCATCTAATTTCGTTTTAACTTGATTTGACATTTGCTGATATTGAGCTACTAATTTATTTTTTTGTTCCTCTGTTATTTCTGTTGATTTTTGTAATGTTAACTTAAAAGCATCAATAGTATCATCCTTCTGTTTCTGTGTTAGATTCTTAGTGCCATTGACCATTTCTGTATACTTAGCGAGTATTTCAGTTTTATTTTGTTCCGTTAATGTACCAGTATCTGTTACTAATTCTTTAAACTCTCCTACCATGACTGTTTTCATATCGGTACTTAATATAGTAGATTTGTTAGCCATTTCACTGTATTTTGATATAACTACATCTTTGGCTTGATTACTAAAGTTATCTGAGTTCACATATAAATCTGTTAAACTTGCTGTTGCTTTAGTGTCTAAATCCATATAAGAGCCAACTGCTTTCTTTGTACCGTCTGATATTGTTGTAACTACGGTACTGTAACTTGCCCCCATGTTATTATTTGCACCATTCACACTGTTAGCTGTTGTAACTACTTTATCTGCAAATAAATCAACTGCGGGAGTTGCTTCTTTTTCCATTGCGTTTTTAATTAATACTCCTGTTCCAACGACTGCACCAATTGCCAATATATAAGGTGCTAATGGTATTAATACAGCTCCAAAAGCTGTTCCTAATCCCGCTAATCCTGTACTTGCCGTTGCTCCTGCGACCCCTACGCCTGCTGTTGCTGTTGCGCCTATTCCTAGTGCTGTACTTGCAGTTCCTAAAACCCCTGCTATAGCACCAAAAGCCGTTGCTAATTTACCTACTATTAATATAGCGGGTCCAATTACTGCGACTAATCCTGCTATTTTAATTATTGTTCCTTGTTGAGCAGGTGTTAGTTCATTAAATTTATTTGCTAAATTTTGTACTACTACAGATATTTTTTCGATTACTGGAGTAAGTGCATCTCCCATTTTTATACCTGCGTTTTTAAGTTCATTAAAAGATTTTGCTAGTCTAGTACCTGCGGTATCATTTACTTTTGCAAATGCTTTATCTGTTTCACCTGCACTTAATCCCATACTTTTAAGCATTTCATCAAATTCTTTACCTGCATTTCCACTTAATAATAAACCTGCTTTTCCTGCTTCTACAGATCCAAACATATCTGTTAAACTCTTACCATTTTTCTTGGCATAGTCTGACATGATATTAAGTACGTCACCAACACTTTTTCCACTTTTAATTAATTCGGGGAATGTCTTGCCAGTAGCACTTTCTATTGCTTTAGAAGCCACCGTTCCACTTTTACCCATTTCATTAAAAGCTGAATTCATATATGTAGTTGCTTCAGCAGATTTTACACCTTTGCTAGTCATAATTGCGTAACCTGCACCTAATTGTTCTAAAGATATACCATATTGGTTTGCTGTAGGAATAAGCATACCCATGCTTTTTGATAGTTCTCCAACTGTAACTTTACCCTTATTCTGAACTTGAATTAACACATCAGAAATTTTAGCAGTCTCACTTGATTTCATTCCATAAGAATTTAATATTGTTGTTAGCAAATCAAGTGAATCTCCTGCTTCTGCATAACCTGCCTTGGCTAATTTAGTAGAATTGGTTACAAAGTTCACTGCATCACCAGTTGATTGACCTGCTGAAATTGCATCATAAACGTTGTTTGCAATTTCTGTTGAAGCAATTCCAGTATCATCACTTAATTTTAATATTGCACTTCTTAAAGTTCCAATTGGCATCTGTGTATCGTCACTAATCGTACTAACTTTCGCCATACTTGCTTCAAAATCCAGTGATAGCTTCCCAATAGCAACACCTGCACCTACAATTGGAACAGTTAAACTTGTAGACAATTTTTCACCCGTTGCACTCATAGAAGAACCAACTGATTGTAATTTCGTTGATGATTCCGTTAAAGAAGTACCTAATTTAGTCCATTTACTTTCTTGTACTGTTATCTCATTAGCTGTTGATTTTAATTGTCTTTCTAAGTTATTAGAAGCCTTTTGTGCGTTATTCATTTTTATTGTATTATTATCTAGTGCTTTTGCATTGTTTGCTATTAAACTATTACTATTGCTATACTCGGTTTTTAACTGGCTTAATTCTAGTGCTAATTTTTTACTTTCTTCACTGTCCTTACCAGTAGCAGTAACGCTATTTGCATGTGCTTTTGTAACTGCTTCTAATTTAACTCTTAGTGCTTCATTAGCAATTACATTTTTATCTAGTGTTGTTTTTGATTTTGCTTGTGCATCAGCATATAATGTAGTTTTGCTTTTAGCGAGTTCTAATTGCTGTATTAATAATTCTTGTTTAGCCTTTAATTTATCTGTAGCAGTCCCGAATTCTCCAAGCTTAGAACTGGCACTTGCAAACCCACTTTGTACTAAAGTCATTTGGCGATTTATATCTGCAACCTGTTGCTGAAAAGATTGTGATTCCATTGCCAGTTTTATGTTTAGTGAAAGTTCATCACCCATTTATTTTCCCTCCTCTCCATCTAAAAGATAACATCATCTATAAATGCTAATTTATTTTTTTCTTCCTCATCTTCAATTCCATTTACTTTTCTATGTATGTCATAAAGTGCAAACAACTTACGAGGATTTGATTTCCAAAATGTTGCTTCTGTTAATCCAAGTATTGTACAATGTAAATAATAAAACCACGCAAAATCCCAATTGTCGGAATTTTCGTGGTCATCTATTTTTTTTCGTCTATCTCCTCATCTTCATCTATTTCTTTAGTTTCTGGCATTGATTTATTCATTAGTGAATATATAACATCTATGTATTCTACTATTTTATCTGCATCTATTAATTTTCCTATTTGATAAGGTGTATAATGTTCATCTTCATTTTCGATACAAGAATTAATTCCACAACATATGAACTTCTTTAAGTCAGTAATTTTCACACCACCATTGAACTTACTTAATGCTATACTTATATCACCATACATTTCTTGTAATAAATCATAAGTATTAAAATCTATTGTAATCTCATGTTCCCCATCTAATAATTCTATTTTACTTTCTTTATTTTTTATATATTTTGCTTTCATAATTTCCCTCCTAATTAATAAAAAAACTATTAATAACCATTTAAGGCTACTAATAAGTTTTTATTATTTATAATTTTATATTTCTGTTGGTTGTACTGCTACTGTTGTAAACCAAGTTGTAGCTGTAGTTGCATCAAAATCTTTTGCTTCTTCATCTGCAATTAATCTATACGCACCATCAAATTCTCTAGCATAAAAAGTTGCCTTCAATTTTGCTGTTTGATCTTTTAATTTATCTTCACTTGATTCAAAGGTATCCTCTGTAATTTCAAAACTACCTTTATAAAGCCATACATACATATATTTACCACTAGATTTTTTAGCCTTAAAAGCCATTGCAACCGTAGGAGCAATATCATTCTTAGTCTCTATAAGAACACCTTTAACAACTTTTGAACCTTGAAGCATTGCCCTTGATTCAATTGATAATTGATTAACTTCAATTTCTACATCTATACTATCAAAAGCATTAACAACTTCCTCAATTGTGTCATCCGAATAAAGTTTTGTTTGAGTTGTTTTTGGTTTTAAAGTTGCTTTTATACTTCTTTCTAGTTTTTTAGGAATTTCGTATGTTGCCCCTACGCTTGTATCTGTAAGCAATTGTGCTATTGTGATATCTTTTAGTCCTATTAATCTACTCATTTTTTTACCATCCTTTTTAATTTAAGTGGTTCTTTTTTGTCTACCCTAAAGACATAAAAATAACGCCCTAGATTTTCTACGACGTTTGTTAATAATCTAAATTGTTAAGTCCTCTGCATAAAAATATCTGAGACCTTTATGAAAGTAATGTGTTTTCTCCTCATATAGGTCTGTTTCATTTGTTTTTTTAAAGTCTGCATCCTTCATCAATAATTCAACTTGAGTAACTATATCAGTATAATCACCTAATGAGAAAACATTAATTTGCACATAATGTCCTTTTATTTCTTCGACATCTTCACTAAATTTTTCGTTTTGTCCTAGATACTGTAGATAAGTTATATAAGTTGTTTCATCTTCATCATAAATTTGAAATCGAATTGGAATATTAATAGTTTTAAGAGTTTCTTCTATAAAATCATTTATATTTATCATAATCCCAAACCTTCTTTTAATTTAGCAGTTATAATCTCTTTGATTTTATTTCTATTTTTTTCTAATGCAGGTTGTAAAAATGGTCTAGTGGCTTGATTAGATGCACCCCATTCTATAAATTTACCATAAAATATTTCTGATACATCTTCTTTTCCAATTCCAATTTCTATGTATTTTACACCGTTTTGAGTTTTAATTTTACCTATTTTTAAACCTTCCCTTAATTTACCACTTCTATCACTGAATACACTTGTACTCTTAGCATCCTCTAAAACTGGGACGGCAGAAGCTTCAAGTGCAGTTTTAGTTATACCATTAGCTACTTTATTACTCATATTTTCAAGTTTTGAAAGTAACTCGTCCATTCCTTCAACTTCAATTCCTGCCATTATCCCACCTCCAAAGTTTTAATTTTGATCCATGTGTGTTGATATTTTATATCATCTACAAAAGTTATATCAAAAGTTCTACCTTTCCAAAATATTCTATATTTCTTTGTGCTACCTTTTTCCAATAATACTTCTAAATCGTTTGAATATCTTACAACAAATTCTACTGTATTTTCTGCTTGAACAGACATTGCAGAATAGAACTCAGAACCATATAAATTATTCATACTTGCCCATACTGGTTTATAAGTATCCCAAGTTTTTGTTACAAATCCATTTTTAGTTGTTGATGTATATTTCTGTATTATTATTCTTTTATCCAATTTGTTTATATCTATACTAAAATCATTCATATAACAACATCTTCATAATTACTTAATTTATCTAAAATAGATAAGACTATTCTATCTGCTTTAGTATTTGTAGAAATTATTGTTGTTTTATTCTCATGCATATCTGCAATTAATTTTCTTTGTAATAATCCTGCTAATTTAACTGCTTTTAAATCTTGTTTATAATTTTCACTAACCATAAAATCAATATAAATTAGACTGACATCTATCAAATCCTGTAAATATTCATCTTCTTCATCACCATCAATTTTAAGATATGTTTTGATAAATTCTAAATCCATCTAATCACCTCACTATAATAATAAAAGGTGAGATATACTCACCCTATTTACTAAAATTCTATTTTCTTTAAACTTCTAATCGAACCCTTTGTTACATCAAATCTTTTAAGTATTCTTAGTTTAACTGTATCAGTGTTAAATCCTGCTTCTGTTGATTTTGCTACTGTAAATTGGTTTCTATCAAAGTATTTAACTGCTTCTTTAAAGTTACCAACATAGTAAACTTGTGTTTTTCCTTCTGCTATTGGAAGTAAAGTATCTTCTACTACATAAATTGGATGACCATAGTAGTATTCTTGTGTACCAACCATAGTAATTAAATCTAGTTTCTTACCTGAAGTTAAATCTTTTTGAGCTTTTATATGACAATATCCAGTTACATTTGTAATAGCAGCTAAATTTGCTTTTACACTTGGCAATGCACTATCAATTGCAGTATCTATATCCTCATATCCTGTTGCAACTACTGCTACTGCATTAGTTTTAATTACGTTAAGAATCTTTGCATTTTCGTTAGATACACTGATTTCAACAAAATTCTCTCTGATAAGTGACTCAATTTCAACTTCGGCATCATCCACACTTTCAGAAGTTAATTCTTGGATTAAACCAACTTTAGAGCATTTAAATTTAAGGTCTGTAGAAACTAACTTACCATCAATTATTGCATCACCTTCAACTACTGTAAGTAAAGCATTTTGTCCACTAATATCTACAACTGGAATCGAACCTTCATTTTTTACTACTGGAATAACAGCACATATTCCTTTTAGTGAACCATATCCTGTACTTAATTTTATTACGTCCATTATAAGTTGTTTTGGAATTAATACAGCATTATCAGATGACATTATTGCTGATCTTTCTTCTGAAGTTAATTCTTTTCCCATTAATTGTTTTGTTATTGCTCTCATTTCGTTTACTTTTTCCATTTTTACAACACCATCCTTTTTATTTTTGCTTTGGTCTAATATGTCTCTCTTTTCTTCTTCACCTAATTCAATTTGTAATTTAAGTGCTTTCTCTAAGTTTCTAACTTCTTCCATTTTTGTTCCTGCTAATGTAACATCTGATTCTAATAGAGTTCTAACCTCTACTTTCATTTCACCAATTTTTGCTCTTATTTCTGTAATATTCATTTATAAAAACCTCACTTTATAATTTTTTTTTTGTGTGATACGTGTTTTTGAGCATAAAAATAAGACTACCTATCATTTCAGTAATCTTAAAGTTCTAACTCTATTAATAATTTTGCTTTTAAATTTTCTTGTTTTGATTTTAATAATCTTATTTCTTCGTCTTTGGTTTTAGATTCCTCAAATTTTGTAAAACTTCTACAACTTGCTTGACTATCTAAATAAGCAGGAAAAGGCGTCAATGTACACTCTATCAACTCAATTTCTTTAATTATTCTCAAGTCTATTCCCTCAGTTGTCGTTACCCAAGAATCATCTATAACATAGAATCCAAAACTACACCCATCTATAGAACCTTCTTGTACTAATTCATATAAATCATTAGCATAAGATATTTTGTCATTTATTCTTAATTCAAATGCTAATCCAACTTCATCAATAGATAATTTCAAACTATTTGCTCTAGTAGAACCTAATATTTTATCATCATTATGATTAAACATTGAAAATATGTTATGCCCATCTGCTAAGGTTTTATCAAAAGCACCTGTTGCCACCTCTTCATAAAATCCCATATACTGACTTCTTGTATTGAATTTATTTATGTATCCTGAAATTATCTTTTCAGTAGAATCTGTTGCAACTCTAGTTTCTAATTTATTAACTATAATATTGCGAATTTCTTTTTCCAAATATCACACCTCTCTTTCTTGTATTATTTTTATGACTTCACAAAATTAAACTGGTTTAACTTCTTGTGTTGTCAAGGGTACTACTACTGGATTTAATACCATACTCAAAGGCATCATTCCAGAATGTAACAATAGTTCATCACCATTAACATCATCATCATATCCTAGCTTTCTACGTGCTTCATTCGGTCTTGTGATTCCATTTTGTACTTGAGATATTAAGATTGCTGTAAGAGTTTTAGAATCTTGCTTAAATAAATAAGTAGTATCAGACTCTAAATAGTAACCATTTTTACGGTCAGTTTCAGTCAATAATTTATAATTACCTTCTTGTTCAATAGAAGTAAATTCCACTTGCAATGTATCATTCAAAAAACTTAAAGTAGCTTGTTCCATTGCATTGTTGTTATATCCCTCTAATATTCCTGCCATATACAAAGGAACTCCAAATGCAGTGAATGTATCAACTGTTCCCATTTTACGTAGTACAGAAAATTCTGCGTCCGTTAATGATAAATTTAATGGTTGTACAGAATATCCTGCTGGAACTGTTAGAATACGACCTTTAGAACTATACATTCTATTAAACTTTTCTTGTGTCTTTTTTAATTCTTTTTCATCTTTTATATCACTCGTGAGTTGTACCACTGCTTTACTTGTTAATCCATTGCTAAATAATTCTTTTTGATAATTTTTAGCAGAAATATTAGTATCTAATGTTGTTTTAAGACTCTTTCTAACGCACATGCTTGTCATTCCATCAAGTGTAAATCCTTTAAAATGTAATATATCCTCATATCTTGCAGTATATTGTTGTCCATCTTTACCACATGTATATGTTACAACGATTGGCATAACAACTTTTTTAGTTTTTAATAAACCTACATCATCAATTAGTATTTCAACTATGTTTATTGGATATAAACCAGTTATTTGTCCTCTAATATTCCTTACTATTAAACTGGCACTATCTCCATTATGTTGTCTTGTGGCTTCCATACTTTTAAAGAAATCTACGGCACTCATATACGGATTTGGACGATTTTTTAATATATCAAATAAAGGGTGTTCCTTTGCAATTCTCTCGCCATTTTCAGTATGTTGTTTAACTAATAGTGGCACTTTTGCAACGTCTGAAGATATTATTTTTATACACTTAAAATAGTCACTTTCTTGGAAGCAAGCTGAAAACATTGTTGTATCATATCCTTTTTCAAAACTATATACATCTTTCCAATCATTTACATCTACAGCATCTCTTTTTTCTAGTTTGTCGAATATCATTTTTCACATCACCTCCTCACCTTAGTTAACTTATATATAAAAATACTATATACAATTAAAATCAATCCTAAGAAATACATTCCTAAAAAGAAATTTAAGAGGAAATTAGTAAAAACAATAATAAATGTTCCTATTAAAAATACTAATTCCATTTCAAATGTGCTTTTATTTGTTATCTTTTTAATACTTTTGATAAGTTTATTTATATTATTTTTAAGTTTCTTTTTCAAACTCTCATCTCCTCTACCAATCCATCTTATCTAGTTCATCTATTGCATTATATGGTGCTTCTTCAATTAGATAAATTTGACTATATGCAAAAATACTACTCATAAGCATATCAATTCTTTGTTTGTTTTTATTTTCTTTAGCTAATAATATATCTTCCGTAACCTTTGCTCTAACCTCTACAGCATTACTTACACAAAAATCTAGTAGTTTATTTTCTTGATAAATTATTTCATTATTATAAACAGAATCTCTAAAGGCTTTAATGCTTGGACTTAAACTTGTGTATGTTTGCTTTAACAAAACAACATCATAATCATTACTCAAATTATTCATCATTTGTAATGCATTAAAAGGATCACTTACTATACAAGCTATTTTACAATTATAAAGAGTTTCAATACTTCTTATGTATTCTTCTATCCTTATATAATTAGCAATTCTACCTTCCATTAATTCACAATACCCTGCATCTTCATAAGCATAATAATCAATTTTCTCTCTACGTTCTGCCAATGTCTCCTTTGGTAAAAATCCTTTGCTTACTAAATAATATTTTCCTTTTTCCTTGTACATAATTGAAATTGCATTTAAATCTAAACTAATTGCAAAATCTCCCCCTACAGTTACTTCTTTTCCATGTAAATCTATCTTAGGAACACTTAGTTTTTTCCATGTTTTAACATCTAAGTATGTATTTTCGGCATCACCTTGTAGAAAATTATTCATATCCTTAGTTAAATATTCAATTTTTTCTGTTGATTTAACTAATGCCCTCTTCCTATTTTCTCTTATGATGTCATAATTCTCTTCAATTCTTAAAGGATTTGATTGATAAATACCTGTGTCATCCCATAGATGTTCTTCTTCAGCATAATATAATAGAGCAAATTGTCTATCGTCCTCATAGACTCCATCAAATACTTTCCTAATATAGTCAATATCTTCTTCCATAATAGAATTAGTTATTGCATAGGCTGTTGTTGTACGAAATACAATTGGATTAATTACATTCTTTTGTCCACCTTTCATAGCATTAAAGTTATCTGCATTTTGAAAGTTACCATGCTCATCTGAACATACTGCCGATGGGCGAACAGAATTGTTCTTTCCTGCTTCTGAAGTTCTAGGTTTATAAAAACTATGAGTTAATTTACAAATAATACTTCCTGTAAATGTTTTACTTATTTTAAAGTGTCTAATTAAACTAGGACTTGCTTCTAATATTTGTCCCATACTTTTTCTTATCTCTGCACTTAATTCTTTAGTTAAGCAAATAGAATAGAACTCTGAATATGATGGCTCTGTTAACATCAATAGAATATATATAATTCCTACGATTGCTGTCTTCGCATTTTTTCTACTTATAAATAATGTAATATCGTTATTTTTAAATTTATTAGAGTTATTTTTAAATCTAAATAAAAAAACACCTATCAATAAAAAACATTGAAAGGGTGCTAGGTTTTCCAATACTGGTTGTCCTGCTACAAATCCTGTAGCAAAATTTAATAACTTTAAAAGATTATCTATTACTTCTAATTTATCTTCATCAGCATAATATTTGAATTCTTCTTTAAATTGATTTACTTCATAATCTTCAAGAAATATTTCACATTGTCTCACAACTTCTTTAGTTGTAATTTCTTTTCCATAAACAACATCTTTCGCATATTGTAATCCTTGTTCTAATAAAATCATTTCTTATCGCCACCCTTGAGTGCCTGTAAGACCTTATCATTTTTATCTGTTTCGCTATTGATATTAAGTATTGATAAACTTGCTCTATCCCTTGGAGATAAGCCAATTTTCTGTGAAAATGTATTAAATATATCTACATATTTTTTATATGTTCCAACTGCTTTATTTTCATTTCCATCAATAAACAATCCAATCTTATTAATTTCTTTTTGACATAATTGCATCTTATCTAAAGACTCTGAAATTATAGTTACACAATATGTGTCTCCTCCATTTAAAAATCCATCAGGTAAAATCTCTATTATTTTCTTATAGAACTTTTTACCAGTTGTAGATAGTGAAGTTGGGGGTTTAATTTCTATTACAGTAGTACCTTTTAATGCTTCTTCAGTTTCCATTCTTTTTGCAATATCTTCTGGATTGCTATGTTTAGTTTGTAATTCAATTGGTTTAATATTTGCCATTTTGCTCACCTCCAATTCGTTATTTCTTATTATTTTATTACTTATTATGTTAAAAACTTGAAAAGGGACTATTTTTAAATTGAATCTTCACCAACGACTTTTTAAGATTCCAACCCAACCTTTTACTAGGGGGATACTCTCTCTTTTTTAAATCATACAAACAAATATTCGTATTCATTTTTCTTATATACTATAATTCCCTTTATGCCTTAACATTCTTACTTTATTATGCAGTTCTCATCTTACCTTCTAACATTCTTACTTCTATATATAATTCTCTTCATACTCTTCAATCATATCTTCTAACATTTTTATTATTTTTTGTTCTTCTCTCTTACTAACATTCATATCTCTATGTACACAAGCATGATGAGTAGCACACAAGGTCACAAGGTTATCCTCTTGTAGTCTCATGTTCCAATAGTCCTCAGTCGTATGGATATGATGCACATAGTCAGAAGGTATAACAACATCATCTGCAATCAGACACATGATACACATGTTACTATACTCACTCCTTATGCTATCCCTCAGCCTTAGCCATACATCCTTTGAGTAGAACACTTGTCTTTTCTTTAGTTCCTTATCCTTATTCCTTTTAGTTCTATACTCTTTGTTCCTATTGTTCTCTCTCTCTATCTCACACGCACACAACGTCCCATACTGTACCTTGCAATTACATATGGCGCATGTTCTATACAACACACCCCCACCTCCATATACATACTGTGTATACATAACGACTGCACTAACATATTAACATTAGTATAATACTCACTCATACACTCGTAAAAAAATAGACATATAAATCCACGCACAAAAATAGAGCCTAATCTCTTAGACTCTTCCATATACTTATACTTCTATTTATTTCTCTATAACATTCCCTGATAACTCTGTAAATCCTATATCATTCTTACCATTTAACTTACCATATACTTTTACTTTATTACCTTTAACAATATTAACCTTATTAATATTTATTATTGAATACATTCCTACTCCCTTATCTTCTTTCGTAGTTACTGTAAATGATGGTAATACAGCATTACTATTATCTATGTTTGTTACTGTTCCTTCTATTAAATATGATTTACCAACAAATTCACTCTCATGTCCATTTAGTTTTATAAAGTCTGCTTTTACAGATTCTTTCTTGATCTTAGCATCAAGTTGTGTTTGTGTCTGTTTAACTGCTACTACCTTTTGCGCAGTAATTGGTTTTGCTACATCATTAGATACAACTGTCTTACTTCCACAGCCTACTAAACTAAAAGATAATAATACCACACAGATATATAAATATATTTTATTAGATTTCAATTTTAAAACACCTTCCTTTTACTTATTATACCATCTTATTCATCTCAAAAAGGTGTGTTTTAAAATATTACCCTTTGAATTTATAATCCATATTAATCACCCTTTCTATTTCTTCTTATTTTTTTGGCAAATAAAAAAGCATCTAAATTAATAGATACTCTTTAATAATTAAATATATTTAACCTACATATCCAGCTGTTTTTGCATTAGAAATACAATCAGCTTTATTAACATAACCTTGAGAAGATGATAAAACTATATCACCATTTGATGCTCTTTTTCTCCATCTCCATTTATCTGCACTATCTTTGTAAAATTCCCATTTTGCTTCACTCATTATTAATCACCTCCCATATATACATATTTCTACATATATCGGAAGTTTCCTTCTTTTTTACTATTATTTATGTAAATTTTACTTTTTTAATTTAAAATAATTATGTGCGTATGCTCTTAACATACTTTTAAGATTGTTCTATGTGTTGATTAATGACTCATTATTTTGTCATACATTTGTATAACAAAATTGATTATACTAGTTATTGAAGACAAAATATAAGTGAATGCAGGAATTATATAATCCATAACCATTATTCTTTCACCTTAAATCCATCCTCTTTTAATAATTCCATAATCTTTTTAGATAGACTATAACTTTTACTACATATAAATTGATAATTAACATAAACCTCTTTTACAATTTCATCATCACTATATGTACTAAATCCAAATGTAGCATTGTAGAAATCTTCTTCACAAAGTATCCTACCACTCCACCATATTCTAGTCCTTTCTCTCCAATCTACTGCACCAGGTTTACGAACTCTTTGAATTTCTTTTTTAAAACTATCAAGATGAATATCTACTTTACCTAGGTTTTTATCCCACGTTTTATCTATGCTCCAGTGCTTATTACAACCATAGTTAAACTTACACCTTTGAATATTATCCTCGCCTGAGTCCTCTTGAGTCCCTATAAAACCATTAGCATATTTAACAATCTGATAATTTATATCAAACTTTTCAGCATTACTTAAATAGAGAATTGATTTTTTACAATCTCTTTTTCGCTCTGCCTCATCCTTTTCACGTTTCAATGATTCTTCTTTCTTAATTTCCCTTTCATCTGCCCTAGTTACTTCGTAAGACTCTCCATCAATTAAAAAGTTTCTCTTGATTATATTCATATATGTTAGTGAATCATTTTCACATTCAATACATATATTTTCTATACTTAATCCATCTTTTGACGTGTATTCACTAATCTGATATTCTGGAAATTTCTTATTGCAGCAATGACATTCTATACCGTTAATTACTTCTTCCTCTTTTTCTTGAGGCTCCCAATCAACTCCAACACCTTTAATTAATTTAGCATAATTATAAGATTGCTCTAAATAATAATCACCACTTAAAAATAATTGAAATTGTAATGCGATAGAACTCATTTCTGTTTTAAGATCCTTTTTATCTGCTAAATCTCCTATGAATACTTTACCTTGAGGTGTGCCCTTTTGCCATATAAGCAAGTTTGTTCCTACTGAAGTTCCTAATATACCAGCTTCTGAGAACGTGTCTGCATCTAAAGGAAATATTCCTTTTAAGCTAATAACACCTTTCATATAATCTCTTAGTTTCTGTACTGCATTACCCTTAAATAAATGACCTCCAGGTAACACCAAAGCAATATAACCTTTGTCTTTACACTTCTTAATAGAAAGGTCTATAAAGCAACTTACGATATCAGTTTTCTTCGCTTTTCCTTTAGTATTATTAAACTCATTTAAATATTCTACTGATCCTACAAATGGTGGATTACCTATCACATAATCATAATAATTATCTTTAATTTCTCCAACTCTATCTAAACTATTGAAGCAAGTGTTATATTTAACTTGTTCATAATCTTCAAAAGCTTTATATCCTGCAAGTGAGTTATTCTCATCAAATTCAAAACAAGTAAATTCTATACCATCAAGTAATTTTCCATATTCTTTTATGTAAGGCCTTATCATATTACCAATACCCGCACTTGGATCAATAATCTTCCCGGATGTGATATTAAGTAAATCTTTTATGAAATTACATATTTCAAAAGGTGTAAAATAACTATTGTTATCCTCACTCATTCCAACAAAATCAATTAATATCTTTTGTTTTTCCTCTTGAGTGAAGGCTACATCTTCTTTTATTTTTTTAATAATATTTATTGAGTAGTTAACGGATTTTAGGACTTCTTTGTTTCCCTTTGTTGCCAATTAATCTCCCCCTCCATTTATTTACACAACAAAAAAGGGTACTCAACACTATGTTGAATACCCTTATATTAACTAAATAGTTCTTACGAATCCCTTATAATCCAAGTTTGAATCTATAATTACAAACCCTTGACCAAAAGTTCCCCCGGACATGCAATCTGTTGAATATATACAATTTAAATCTTCAAACTCTTTTAAACTTTCAATCATTTTTAACATAGATTCAAGATCGTCCTTACAACTTTCGTCAGTCTCTATTTCTTTTAACGCACTCGCTATTACCTCTTTTACTGTAATAGGATGATCTTTCATATCCAGTAATTCCATATTTATGTTCTTAATACAGAAATCATTTAACTCGTCAATATTCATTTATAACACTCCCCCAGTTTTTAGCAAGACATTATTAAATATCTTAATTTTCTTGTCAACTTTAATTATATTTATTTTTAAAAAGTGTGTTAATTTCTATCATTTTGGTATATACTACTATTATTAGAGTTATATTCAAATAACGGTATCTTTCGAGAGGTATCGTTATTAAGCTTGTACATCTATATTAACGTTTGACCATCTATACCCATGCTTAATTTTAGTTATAGTACATGCCTTTACTCCATAAGCTAGAGCAATATCATTAATTTTCATTATTCCTTCTGCTATTAACGTTTTTATTTCTTTAACTTTTTCTACGTCTAATACTCTTTTATATGGCTTTTCCATTGTTACTGCTTTATATTTATTGCAGACAACCACGTCTTCTAATTTCTTATAAAAATTTATTAAATCTTGTTCAGCTGCTCTAGCTTCTTCAATTGATTCACAAACCCCTAATACTTCTATTTTACATTCTCCAACTATGTTATAAGCCTCCTGGAGTGTTGGATTTGCATGAACGTTCCTTTTTAGCTTACTAATATTCCCGCTGATCCGATCAGCCAATTTTCCGCTACCTAAATATACGTAACTAATATTTTCTAAATTAATATGTACTGCATAGACTCCTTGTTTTTCTCTTAAATTTTTATTAATTTTCATATATATTTCTCCTAACCGTCCATAAATGTGACCTATTTCATTATAGGTATAAAAGGTAATGCTAAGCGGAGATGATTTCCGCCCAGCCCGTACAAATTAATTAAACCAAGTATCATCACTTGGAATCACGACAAAAAAGCAGCAAAATTAATTACTACTCTTAATTACTATTATTTAAATTATATAATTTTTTTTATTCTATTGACATCTGTTTGTGTTAGTGGTATTATTCATATGTATAAAGTTTTCGAACATGAAAAATACTAAAAGTAGCCTAAATTAATAGACTACTTTGTTAAGAATCTAATTCTCATTCAATTCCTCATTTTATATTTCTGTCTAATAGTCTTTGATATCGGGCTATCACTTAGTTTTCAATCTATTCAGATTAAAGGAAATAATACAAATAAATTTATATTACTCTCCTACCTTATAGAATAATAGTACTTAGTAAAGTATCCTACCTAAACCCTTCTATAGCCTTATTATTCTACGTCTATTTTTATCAAGTGTACGAATTTTCATTAAATTATGCACATATTTTCTTATATTTTACATTATATACATATATCTCACCATCATCAGCTCTCACTATTGTTTCACTTATATTAGGTTTTATTTGTAAACACGAGAGGAATTTAACTGAATCAATAGAATATAATACTTTTAATATATTTCTCCCTATTTTCTTATATCCCTGATATTCTTCCGTACTATAAGAATCTGATAATCTCTTAACAATTGTATAAACCATTTCTGTAGTTATTTCTATTTTACTAATTTCCTTTAAAGATATTTTTCTTATTTCCTCTATTTGTCTAAACTTTTCTTTACCAGCATCCTTACTTTTACATATATTAGATACTCCTATTTGCATGTGGTTTATTTTTTTAATTATACTCTGTATCTTCTGTCTATCTGCTTTTCTACCTTTCTGTTTAAGTAGTAAACTCTTTAAAGTAACATTACCATTCTCCTCATCTCTATCTTTCCTTGGATTAATTTCTTTATCAGACATAATATTAACAAGATAATCCATTCCACATTCAAACCATATAAATTTATAATCCTTGCCACCATCAAGATATTTAAAGAATTTAGGCCTTATTCCAACATTCTTAGTTTTACCATCTCTTATGATACTTCCTCTCCCCAAGTAACCCTTTTCTCTAATTTTCTTCATTTCTCTATCAATATTTACTGGACTAGACTTTTTACAACTATCAATAATTACACAACTTAAAATATTTAAAGTAGATATATCTGTAAATAACCTTAATAAATCTTCCTCACATGCTCCATTAAACTTCTTAGTCCAATAAACTGAATTCAACATTTGAACTAAATTAATACATTCTCCTATTTTCCCTTGAGCACATTTTACGTCTGTGTCTGTTAAATCTTTTGCGTTGTACTCTCTGGAAATTTTAGTTTTAGGAGTAAAGTCTGTACTAACTAAGAATCTTTTTATCTCCTGACCATTAACTATTATCGTTTCATCTAAGGCTTTGCAATGAGATGTTAGTATAGTTTCATTGGATATAAGCATCTGGTCTGCATCAAAATCCATTGATGATTCAAGCTCGCATATATTCCATCCTATAGCAGAAATAAATATTACATTCTCACTTTTGGTTTGAAAATAGTTTGCTAATATTCCTGCTTCTTGATTTTCAAAAACGGTCATATTCGACATTGTTGGCTGTGGACTACGTACCCCCAAAACATCTTCTAATGGCTCAAATTTAGATGTTACACATTGTCCTATTCCTATGGTACTACTTACTCCATCCCATTTACCTATAGAACATAACAAATACTCATACAATGAATTTACTACGGTGGCATATGTCCCATTAATTAATATATGCCCTTTCTTAACATTCTTAATGTAATTGCTAACAACTTCATACCTGAATTGTCTGCAAATCTTCGTTTTAGCAAATTCTTCATTAATCTTCAGCATTGATAATATCATATCGGAATTAGTTTTAATGCTATCTAATTGAGTTAATTCTTCTTCAGTCATTTCTCCCTCTATATCCTCTTCGTTTACTATAGCATCCAATCCACCATCTTTAATTATCCCTAAATGAAGCTTAAAAACAGATATGTCATTCTTTAATAACCTTATATACTCTAATGTATTTTTTAATAAATCTTTAGTAGAATTAAAATCCATTCCAAGCGTATTTATGAGCTGATAATGTGATTGAGCCATTCCATTAAAGTTAGATTGTGGCTTTTCATATTTGCAAATCGCCCATTCTGGCAACATAACTTTTTTCCATTCTTCAAAAGTACCATATTTAAGATATTTGATTGATGATTTAGTACAAATTAACTTTATTTGACTTATATCCGTAGCCGTAGTCTCACCTTTCAATTGGGATATTTCAGTTATGTTGTTATCCTTAAAGAACTTTTGAATGTCTGTATTAACTCCTAACCCTTTATAAAATGAATTCCTAATCTGTAGTATTGCTTTATCTTCATAATCTTTTTCAATAAATATTGATTTACAAAGCAATGCTTCACCATCAAAAAGTACATTTGATATAGATTTTTTAGCCACTTTAGTAGATAAATCACCACTTATTATATTTTCATTCTCGTCCTTAACTTCATTTATTAATTCAGTAGCCATTATTGTGTCTTCAAATGTACTTGTCGCTTCATCAATCAATAATATATTCTCAGCTTTTAATTCAAAAGTATCAATTATTGAAGATGTAACCAAAGAAACGTAACTTTCTAGGCTTGGAAGATCTAATTCATTATTGTTTAAATATTGTATTCCACACATACACCAATTAATTAATTTATTATAGTAATCTTTATTCACAAAATTGATTTTTCCGACTCTGGCTGAACCGGAACTTCTTAGGAATCTAACAAAATTAGTATCTGTTCCATTAACCTTTACATTAAACCCATTCCGATATAGTTTTTCTCTTAGCATATTAGTAGACAAACTATATTTATTTTTTATTACTATAATTTTATCTTGAACATTTGCGATATCCCCATTAATCGATGTTATTTTATCATTGATTTTTTTTAATTCACGTTTTAATATTTCAATTTTATCTAAATTTAATATTACTTTTGACTCTAATCTCTTAATTTTACCATTAATACTATTCTTAGTTTTCATATGTCTTGATCTTTCTGCTTTAAGAATATCTAATACAATAAGCATACTATTATATTGTTCGTCTTTTTCATCCTTTAACATTATACTATTGTCAATTGAATAATTAAAATTCACTGTTATAATATCATTAGAATAATACCTATGTATTGCCCTATTGAATTTAACTATCTTAGTATTCATTTTCTGTAGATGTATAGTTAACAGTGAATAATCCATACTACCTTTATAATTTCTTAAGATTCTATAACCTTGTTCTTTTAATATTTCCACGTTTTTATAATTTGTTTTATCTACTATAGCACACATTCCTGTAACTACATCCTTAGCCTCTATTGATAATATTTGTATATTTTTATTCATATTAATAAGCCTCCTATAAATTTTGATTTATTTAGATCTTGATATTATTTAATAGGTGTTGATTATTTATTTCTGTAATTAATTTCTGTTAATTTTCTAAGTAATTCTTCAGTTTCTTCAAAACAGAATACAGTAAGCCAACTCTTAAGCCTGTTTTGTTCTGTATATAGTAAATTTTCTCCATTGCATATTAACTCTATTGCAATGGATTTTTTGAATATTTTCTTTGTCATTTTGATATCACTCCTAATTATTATTTTATTGTTGTATATTTACTCTTGGAGGTTCTTCTCCGACAAGAAAAAGGTTTTAATCCTATTACTTTTGATCTTAAAAATCTAATCCATCATCTTCATAACCAAAATCTTTATAGTCATGTGGATTACTATTCATAGCATTCTTAGCAATCTTAAAAGGATCATTTTCTAAAATAGTTATTATTTTAGTTTTTAGTAGTTCTTTATCATAGTTATTAATTACAGGCGGTTTTGTACGTTCAAGTACGGCGGTTTCATCCGTTATAGTCGGGCTGTTTTGTACGTTATAGTACGGCTGTTTTGTACCGACTGCATTCGATAGGGTGTTTGTGAGTTTTCTACATCTTTCAGCTTCTTTAGCTGCTTTATCTTTTATTTCAGTTTTCATTGATTCTGCTTCGGTATACATCTTATTTATTAATTCAAGTGGGTTATTATTAAGTTTAAAATACCTCTTTCGAGGCATGCCACGTTGTTTTATATCTTCAATAAATTTGTATTCTACCTTCGTGAGTTTCTTAATAGCTCCCTCTTGTTCTCTCCTGGATAATCCAGTATTAATTTCACAATCTGCTACTGTATAAAAGAATTCTCCATAGTCATCGAGCAAATCTTTTTCTATATAATAGTCATATCTATCATATAATTCCTCTAGCAAGCCAGTTGCATTGAATCCTAATACTCTACTTAGTTGTCTAGGCATAGGAATAAATCCACCTTCAGCATTAAGAAATAAATCCTTAAATTTTGCACTTTTAATCTCTGTATTTTTTTCCATGATACGATCAACCTCCTCCGTAGTTCAATATGCTGTTATTGTTTAAGATACTTTATAAAACTCATCATTAACCCTATTAAGTCTTCCATCTTTAACTCTATACAATATATTTCCCCTAAGGTAATCCTGGGTGATTATCTTTTCATTAAAGGCATCACTATTAATTTTTTTATCAACAAGCTTCTGAAGATCACAAAATTTTATGCAAGAACCTATTTCAAACATATTAGAATTAATTAGTAATGTTTCTCTATGGTCTAGATCTTTACTAATACATTTAATCGTGTATTTTGCAGTAACTCCTGGGTTTCTCGATGAAAATTCAAAAGCATTTTTTATATAATGAGAATGTTTTACTATAGTTTTTGTTTCCTTAATAATCTTATTAAATCCACGTAACTGTTTTATAACATATAAATTTAGTTCTCTAAAGTTGATAAAACCTTTAATATCTTCATAAGATTTACTCTTAAGAAATGATGTTCTACAATCATGGTTTGTTGTCCCGCCGCAAAAATATAACACATCTAAAAATATAGGACTCGCATCTCTATGAACTCCCTCAATTTCACTCCAGTCATTATACAATTCATATACTAATGCATGACACAATTCATGTCTTATAGTGGCTTTAATTGCTCTTTTATAATAAGGTTTTAGATATCTCCCAGTTGCTGTGTAATATTCATCAATATACTCATTACTTATGACAATTTTATGTGAGTAATCATATTCATTCTTGCCCTCTATAGTTTCATATACCCCTGCAGCATCTTTGTTTTTTAGATTTTCTGCAACAACTGCTAATTTATGTTCAAGTAATTCTCTCTTTTTATACTTATATACAACTTTCTTTAATCTTCTTAACTCTTTTGCCACCATTTTTTCTAAAAAATCCTCTCTTGATTCTTGAACATCTTCCATTTTTAATTTCCCCCTTAATATTTTCCCTGGTCTTTTTTTGTACACCTCAAGGGAAACTCCCCTGAGGATTTATTTTATTTAATGTCTAAAATATTTTTCTAAATTAAAGATATTGGTTGTATCAATATAAGTTTTGAGTTCTCCGTAATCTACTAAGGTACTTGCTGAAGTTTCCTTTGGTAAAGTGTCCATTATAGAGGTTGAACTCTGCGGACTAGTCACTGGAACACATGATTCTTCAAGTGTTGGAGCCTTTCCCATTGCATATATTTCAGAACTTAGAGTTTCAGTTTTCATCAAACTATCAGTGGCGAAGTTTTCTGAACTTTGAATTGCAAATTCATCCGTAGTTTTCTGACACCTCTCAAAATTATATTCATCTGCAGCTAAACTTTGTTTTCTAGTGTCAGCGTAGCTTGTCCCAGTTGTACTTTGTTGTAGTTTGTTTAATTTTTTATCCATAATAATTCCCTCCGATATATTTTATTTTCTCTAAAACTAGCACTTTTCATGTGTTTTACCATTTTTTAATGATATTTAGTACCTTATAACACGTTGATATGCCAATGATTGCAGATATTACTCAAAAACATTGAACTATTTAAATATTTAGTTGCATGTTATTAAATTCTGTGGTATTATTTAAATATAGATTTTAATATGTATATAAATTACCACCCCTAATAAAATTGAATAAGAATTTTTCGTCTGTTTTGTTTATTCTAGTAAACTAACGGACTATTTTTGTTTCTATTTTTTTTCCTTACATTCCTATTGTATATAAAAACCACCTATTAGACAACCCCTAGAAAAATAAATTTAACTTAGTTCGTTATTTTCATTTGCCCCTTTTGTCAGCCACCTGGTGGATCTATCATGGTAACTACTGTTTTAGATGATTCTTCTTTCCTAGCACTTACCATAACTGCACCTCCAATAATAAATAATGCAAAACCACCTCCTCTATAATTTTATTTGTGCTAGAGTTTAGCTAGCATAGCATCTATACTCTAATTCCATCCTCATTTCTTCCAACATTGTATCTCCACGATTTAGATGTTTAGTTTTCTCATTTTCTTCATAATAACGTATACTAACTTCCATACCTAGCATGTCATTTAAGGCTTTTGCCTTATTGAATGAACAATATAAACTATAACGTCTTTCTCCAATTAAATCGAAATATATTACGCATATATCAAGCATTTCCACTGACTCCTGCACATTTCCAATCTCAAATGAGCACTCTCCTAGCAGTAAACAATTATACGTATGATTGATATCTCTAAACATACAATAAGTTAATGCTTTTTTAGCTAAAGTATAGGCCTTCTGGACATCCCCCATTTTCTTAGTTGCTAATGCCAAATTATAAAAGCTCCATTGCATCTCCTCATGGATATCTTGTCCAACCATTGGGTAATCCATATGTAGTAAATTATTTAAGTATTTATTACATAACTGAGCCATAACCTTATACTCCCCTTGTATCTTAGCTACCCTAATTTCCTGGCGTTTTCCCTCATTATATAAGAACATTTATATTTATTCCCCCTCAATATAATTTTTATAATTAAGATTGAGCGAATTACAATATAACTTTAGTTCAGATGTTTTCATTCGAATTTCATCATCTAATTCTTTATCGGAAATGCTGTATTTAGTTTTAAACCTATTTAACTCTTGGATGCTTTGTGCCATAGAATTAATTCTTTGTTTGTTAACTGCTTCAAGATTTATATTTTTATACCCAAATTGAGCGTTAATACAAGAAAGAATTTCATCCATTTTCATTGCCCCTATAAATCCGATCTTCTTTCCTAACTTAGATTTTGAAATAACTTGAACCTGATTACAAAGAACCATACTATTATGAGACAATCCACATTCTACACCAATCTGTATACTTGAAGGATTAGTATTAATTGAACTTGTAATTGGTACGATATTAATTAAATCAGAATTTTGTAAACTCTTCTTGTTTGTAAGTATTAATACCGGATGATTGCCTTTCAATAATGCATTATTAGATTCTACTAGTTCTACCATAAAAATATCTGATCTTCTAACTATTAATTTATCGTTATTCACTCTTTACACTCCTAAAAATTTGTTTTGACTGACACACATTGTCAATCATATATATTAATTAAGCTGCTTTGTAATTTTCTAATTCTATTTTTAATTCATTAAATCTTTTTAAATGGAACTCTTTCTTTTCTGCGTTTTGTGCCCTCTTAAAAGCTTCCCTATGATAGACAATTCCATTAATAATATTCATTCCCATAAAATCCTTAATTCTTGGTGACTTTGGTAATATTTGTTTTCTCATTTTTTTATATTCCCCCTATTATTTTGAGGTGAAGTCCATTTGCTGAGCCTCAACCTATTTGTCAATTTAAATTCTTTCACAATTAAGATTTTAGATATGATTTTCTTTGTTTCGTTTGTCTTGCTGCGTTTCGTTCTTTATCAACTCTGTAGTTTAAATATATACCATAAAGGCTAATATGTCAATGCTTATTTTCAACTTTAAAGACTAATATTTGCCATCCTTGATTATTAATATACTCTATAGTATAATACCACTGTAATACATATTGTAAATAAGGTAGGTGATGCAAGTGCCAATCAAAGAAACTGTAAAAATTATGTTAGCTAAGTCCGACGTTACTTTAACAGAAATAATAAAAAGATTAAACGAGAAATATAGCCGGAATGATACTATTCAAAATCTAAGTAAAAAGATAAATAAAGGAACGTTAAGGTATGAAGAAGCTGAAGAGATAGCAGAAGTTTTGGATTACAAAATTGAATGGACTAAAAAAAGATAGAGGAAATCTTCTATCTTTTTTCTTGTCTAAGAGTGTCTACAAGCCATTATTCTATAGAATGTATGTAATTGTATGTCTTATAATTATAATGGCTTATAACTGTTTGTTTATATCTAATTAGTCAATTGTAACTATCATCTCACTTTATGGATTTAATGGTAAGGTTCTATACTTGAACAAATATTGTTCATATTGTATAGTAATGATTAAATATATTTAAAGAGAATAGCTGATATTATCTTCTTAGAATATAAATAAAATAATAATTATAAAAGGGGCTTACTGAAAATATGAATACAAGACTAGAAGATATACAACATCATATAGATGAAGGATTGAAAATACCAGATAATGAGCCAATAACGAGATGCTATCGAATTGGAAAGAATAATATTAATGTTACTTTTTACTTTGGAACTAAGACTCAAAAACAGGTAAATAAAAATGTGTATGAAGTTATAAAAAGACAAGTTTTAATTGAAAATGGAATCTATTAATAATTACATTTTTTAGACTAATGCCAACAATCGTCATAATGACGAACCCCTAATAAGGGTGTACCAAGAATGTCCTACCCTAAATATTAATCTTATTTATCTTTATACTCTAATCCATTTGGATATGCTATTTTAAGCATTTCTTTAAAAAGTATATGGAATGGAATTGTTCCATATGTAGATATTATTTTACGTACCTTATTTGGTCTTTCCTTTAGTAAGTCAATACTTAACTCTTTACTGACATATATAGTCTTACATTCCCCAACTTCCATATTGAATTCAATTTTGTCTAATTCTTCTTGAGTTATATCTATTAATTCTGTAACTCTTTTATGTGGAATCATGTTAATAATCAACCTCCAATAATTAAATTAGTTTATATGGTGAGTATTGAGTGACCATATAAAAAGACTACACCTTGTTCATTTTTTCTATTTCCATTTTTGCTTTCTCAAATATTTCTTGAGTAATGGCACCTTCAGATAATAAAAAATCATTCATCATATGTAAGAATAATTTTTTGTAAATTAGTTCATTCTCTTTAGATATTTCCATATCTGATTCATTGATTAAAACAAAATGATTCATATATAACCTCCTCTCGAGCTACTACAGGTGCATATTCATTCCACAGGCTCTAACCTTTAACCCTATTCAATTTTTAATATTTCTTTATAAAGTTCAATAAATGGTCTGTCTCCATACCTAACTACTATTTTACGTGTTTTTTTGTTACTCTCTTTCAATAAACTAATTCTCATATCCTTACTATTATATAAAAATTTATGTTCTCCGATTGCCATGTCTTTTATAATTTTATCAAGATCTTCCTGAGTTATATCCATTAAATCTGTAATTTTCTGTCCTTTTTTATATGGAATCATATTAACACCTTCATGGCCTATTTGGGATATGCTGTTCTTACCACTTTCTTCAAATGCCTTTGTGTATTTGTAAGTAAATATTGTAGCTTCATCACCAGTAAATTTGTTTACTAACATTGCAAAGCCTTGACGATCCATGATGTACATAGGTCTTTCTTTGCCTTGTTCATCTAAATATTTAGCCACCTTAAAATTAAGGTCACTAATTCAGGTATCAATTCGATAAATCCTTTAATTTTAGTTATTACATTATCATGTCTTTTATTATACTTCTCTGCGACAATATTAAAATTACCCTCTAACATCTTTGTATAATCTATTTATTTCTTTAATTGCTCTTGAACATTCATCTGAACTAATCAAACCTCTCTCTTTAAACTCCTCCATCCATGAAATAACCAAATTATATTCAACTAGCCTATTTAATTCTGGGGAACCTAATGGATAATGAGCATCATTCTTCATCTCGTGATTCCAACCTTTCATTAATATCCGTATTTTTTAAAACAGACTCCATCACACTAACCTCCTGCCATTAATTTAAGTAATTTTTAATATAGTTAGTGTTAGTACTAATCTGTATGACTATGCCCAATATGATTCTATTGTCAATATTTATTTTATGGGAATTATGAGAATTGAGACTATAGGTGAACTATGTGATTACAGTATATTTTTTGCTTTTATGAAAGGTAGGAGTAGGGACTTTAAGCCAATATCAGAGTAATTACATGTCCTATTCTTAAAGTTCGTTCTAGGGTATCATATGGACTACCTATATAATCGACAAACTTATGTCGACGTGAATTTTACCTTGGGGTGCAATACTGTACCCTGATTGGGGGTCATAATATTGTGCCCCAAACTTCTAGTGGCAAACTTGTGCCACATATGTGGAATGCGGGCACTGGTTTCGGATATGCGGTGCATACATATCTAAATTAGGAGTGTCGAACTTTCGATACCCTGTGTTAAATTCCACTCACCCCAATTTTCCCGACCGTTACATTTGAAATGTCGAGGTACCGCGTTTTAAACGCCCCCGGTAGACACCGAATTAAATACGAACATAAAATATGAACAAATACTCTATTTATAATGATAGTAACTATAAATTGATATATACGGTTATATAAAGAATACTAAATTAAATTAGAACGTTAATACCTCCCAATACCTCTACTATAGTACTATTTAACAAGCCATATGGAATCATTATAGCCATCTTAACCTAATGTATGTGAATTACTGTAGTATGAATTTAGATGGCTTAAACATAAAGAAAGCATAAATATATTTTATGTTGTTTATGAAGTGAATAAAAATTAAAAAATTGTCTATAATTTAAATGTACCAATCCTTGATACGGAAATATATTAGAAATGCTGCATAGGATATCCTCTTAGTGCAGCATTTTGTTTTTGTAATTCTATTTTAAACAATATATCCATTTACAAGTATTGCGATTACCTTTTCTATATTAAGATTTCATAATTAAATTTAATTATGCTTAATTAGGATTAGTTAAATTTAGTTAAATTCTAATTAGCAAACTATATACTAAATACCCTTTATAGATAATTATATTTTTTATTGCTAAATGAATTGAATAAAATTTTTAAAATTGTCAATAATTTAAATATCCTTTATTTAGAATTGTTTGAATGCAAAAAATACTGCGTAGGCTATAACCTAGTGCAGTATTTTTGACGTTCAAAACCGAATTGTCATTACTTCATTTAATATGTTGACCTGTTTATGTTTTTTTACTGATATCTATAGTTCCACTTGTATAATTTGTTAACAAAAATATCATCTTCAATGGATAATATTAAAGCAGCAATAGTTAAAATATCATTAATTATATTATTTTTAAAATACACTATATATACGATTACCAATAGAGTAAGAAATAATGTTACTATTTTTGTACGTAATAAATATCTTTTCATATATATATTAACAGAAATATGAGTCTCATAATCTTTTCCTATACTTTTATGTACTTTTTCCATCTTTGCATATGCTTTTTGAAAAATTGATATTATTACAATATATAAAGCAATAGCATTTATTGCAGACATTATCATACAATTAATTTCATCTGTTAATTTAGTTATTGATATTCTAACCGCAACTAAACAAACAAAAATAACTATACTAATAAATATTTCATTATCATCCTTCATTTGTATCACTTTTATCATCTGTTAGATTATTTTCAATCAATTTTTTAATCATCGAATCTGAATATATCATCATATTAGAGAGATAATCATGAATTTGCTCAGTTTTAATATTTTCTTCATCAGAATCCGTTGATATTCCTATGTAATATTCAATTTCATTCTCCTCATTAATATATAACGTTCCATATACATTTTCTAAATTCTCTTTATTAATTATCTTTAAAACTTTAATTTCATCTTTTTGTTTGACTCTCATAATGCTTGTACCATAAATTCCTATAAATTTATTTGCTAATTCTTCAACAATAATAAATGAAAATTTTTTTAACTCATCTTCTTCAAGTCCATCCTCATTTTCACTAAAATCTATAATACAATAATATGTAATTCTGTTGTTATTTTTATTGCTTTTTTTATAAAATTTAACTTTGAGCGTATTCAATATTTTTTCAATATTTCTCATGTTTCATACCTCTTTCAGCTATTTAAAATAGTTTTTGACTTTTTTTACTGCTTCTTTGTTTTCAATGTTATATAACAAGATTTCTGCTATTTTAGGTTCTATTTTTACAATCATATCTTCATTTTCAAAAAAATAAACTTTATTCTTATTTTTAATCTTTAGAAGTTCAAAATTAATTACAAAATCATTTATAAAACTTTCATATAAACCTAATTTATATTTAGGCTTAAAATAAATTGATTTATACATAATATTACTCCTCCAAATTAAATTGATTTTTTAACTGCTTTTCACAAAGTCTATCCCCATAAATTTCATACATAAATTGGTAAAGGCCAATATCATCATTTGATACTTCGCCCTTTATAAAATTCAAACAAAATTCACAGTATGAAGTCTTATGTTTTTCATTTCCACAAACATCAATAATTTCCTTTAAATTATTAATATGTTCTTTAGAAACTGTTATAAAAAATTCCTTTTCTATACTTTCCCCTAAACTCTTTAACTTGAGAGAGTCATTTTTATACTTTTTAATTTTTTTCGCAAAACTCCAAGAAAACATTTTAGTTGACATATTTTACCTCTTATTTGTATTATATTATTAAATTTAGAATTTATTCTATAATTATACATATAAGCTAATTATAATTCAAGTTTAATATTTTTATTTTATAATATATTATTAAATAAGATGTATTTTATATGTATTGTGTCTTCTGTATTTGATTTTTATTCATTAATAAAAACTTCTCCCTATTTACTAAAAACATATTACTTATGAATCGTAAACTATTATATACAATATTTTTTTAAGATTAATTTTATATCTAAAAAATATGCAAGAATTATAAAATAAACGATAATTATATTTATAACCTCTGTGTTAAAGCTTCCACAATATCCACTTACATGTATCAAACGAGTATTTAAGCTCATATAGCCTCTCTGAACCTTTGATTACGCTTTGGCAAGTATAAACTAACATATTATTACCTGCGAGCCTCTCCTTGTCTATAGTGAGTACCTTATCAATTTTGACTACACTTATGGATTCATCCTCGTTAGCAATTTTGAAACGAACTGGATGTATGACGCCATTAATATCTGTCCAACTAACTAATTCTATTGGTTTTGCTAATACTTTCATAAATACACCCTCCAAACATATGTTCCCATCAATATATTATACATCATTTTACTGAAATTGGAAGAGGTAAATATTTCTTTATCTTATCTTCATTCTTGCTTTAGCACTCTTTTTACTTAGTACATCTAAAGGATTAAATTTACAAATATCTTCAGTCATATCTACTGGTAATAAATTAATATATTTCTCAGTAGTTGTAATTTTAGAGTGACAAAGTATAGATTTTAATCTATAGATATCACCGTGATTTCTAATAAATAAAGTGGCAAAGGTATTTCTAAAAGTATTAACCCCGCGCATCTTCACATTTCTATTTTTGAAATAATTAGATATATTTTGATGTAGTGTATCATAACACATTTTAATTCCATCTAATTTAGCAAATAAGTAATCATCAGCCATAAAATTCATAACTTCCACATATTCCCTTAATACCGATTTTAATGTAGGGCTTAATGGAATTAATACTTGTCTCCTAGTTTTCATATGAGTAAATAATATTAAATCCTCATCATACCTGATATCTTGTAATTTTACATTTAATAAGGTTTCGGATCTGCAACCTGTACCTAATAAAAAATTACAAATTACATAACCTTTATAGTCCCCTATCAAGCAATTATCTAAATTAGGCTTTTTTAGTAATAGCGTTAATTCATCTTCTGTATAAACTATTTTCTTTTCTGAATCTACTGTTGGAATCTTAACGTCAAATTTAACTAAATAGTGATTATCAAAACAAAATGTTAAGAAAGCTCTAGTTTTAATTACAAAAGACTTATATGTATTTCCCTTATAACCATGTTGTCTGTAAAATATAACTTGAGTTTCTATCTTTTTCTTAGTCAATGTAGAAATACTTTCATCTTCATTGATAATTTTGGATAATTCAAACCTATAAAATCTATTTTTGCTCTCAATAGTTTTTTCAGCTTGACCGATACTAATACAATAATCTAAATACTCAATATGACACTCTTTTATTGTCTTTTTGACTCCATCCCTCAAGCTTCTTAATCTCATTTTTACCATGATTTTATTCCATCCCTTTACTATAAAATTTGCAGATTAGAGGTATGGAATTACAGAATCTTACATTCGGTTAAAATTCTTAAAATTATATGCTTTTATTACTGTCTTTTTTATTACTATTCTACAAACAAATATTTTATACTTTTGATATCAATGAATTATTATAAAGTACACTAGTATCAAATTTCCGTGTAATATCCCCTTCAAATTTAATCTCTAAATCCTTATCATTAATAGAAATAACAGTCCCACCTCCGAAACTTTTATGTATTACAGTATCCCCTTCTTTAAAAGGTAGATTAACATCATTACCACCTATGATATTGCATTCCTTTATAAAGCGTGATGTTTCTTTCACTTTTCCTTTAACGCTTTTACTAATGCATAACCAAACATTATCTATAGCTCTTGTTATTCCTACATAAAAGAGTCTTCGCTCTTCTTCTAAGTTATTTTCTATACTATTTACATGTGGGATGTTCTCCTCATTACAATTAATTAGAAATACGTTTTTAAACTCCATACCTTTTACTCCATGAATTGTACTAAGTATGACTGCATCCTCTTCTACATTTCTCTTATGCTTACTTATTTCTTCTTTAACCTGTTCTACATGGGCTAGAAAAGCTATTATATTGTTATATCCTTCAGCCGATTGCCTAAACTCGTCTATAACATCTTCCATCTCGCCTAAGTCAATTTTAAATTTAGTGCAATATTCCTTTATATAATCATGATACCCAATGCTTAATACTAAATTATCTATTGCACTCGCTAATGAAATTTTGTTTAAATAATGTATATCTTTTTTTAACTTATCTATCATCTTCATCTGAAATATAGGTATACCATCAATTTCCTTTAACATTTCAAAACAATCCTCGCGTACAATATTTCTTTTTATATTATCTAAATTTAATCTGCTTACATATCTAAATGGTTTATTAATTATTCTAAGAAAACTTTCTTTATCACTTAGATCAATGCTTAATTTTAAATATGCAATTATATCTTTACATATAAAATGTTGAAAAAAATCATATTCCTTATCTAAAAGCATAAAAGGGATCCTTTTTTTAATAAAAACATCTACTAAACTTCTGCATTCTACATTTGTTCTATATAATATGGCATTGTCTCTATAATTTTTATCAGGGACTGCCATATGTTTTTGAATGATACTACTAATTTCCTCTGCTTGTGCATTTTCATTTACATTATTAAGTACAACAATGCCACCATCTTGCTCCTTAAATGCTATTATGTTTTTTTCATTTCTCATCTGATTATTTTTTATAGTATTCATGGATATTTCTACTATATTCTTTGGACACCTGTAGTTAGTTGATAATTGTAATTTCCCTCCACCCTCAAAATGCTCTGAAAACTTAACCATGCATTCAGGATTTGAACCTCTAAATCCATAGATACATTGGTCCTCATCCCCCACTGCAAATATTGAGTTTTCCTCATTTAAAAGTTTTAATATCTCAACTTGCATAGAATCACAATCTTGGAATTCATCAACTAAGATATGTTTAAATAAAGATCTATACCCCTGAAGTATCTTATAATTTTTTATAAATAAATCTCTACACCCTATTTGTAAATCATCAAAATCGAATAAATTTCTTTCTTTCCTATATTGCTCATAAATATTATATGCTGCTATAAATATTCCTTTATCGATACTAGGAGAAAACTTTTCTAAAGTATCATCACTTGTTTTAAATACTGAAATATTATTTATAACTTCTTTTACCTTTTCATCACCTACCTCATCTAAGTAGGACATTAATACGTTTTTTATAAGTTTATATACCTCAAATGTATCTATTATTTTTATTTCACCATAATAATTTTTGAGTATTTTATAAAACAAACCGTGAAATGTTCCAAAAAACGGAACACTTGCCCTTCCATTAATAGCAATATACCTATTTTTCATATTAATAGCTGCAGCTCTTGTAAAAGTAATTACAATAATATTTTTCGGGCTAAAATTTTGTTCATTTATTAGATGAACAATTCTATTAACAATGACAACTGTTTTACCACTTCCTGGTCCTGCTGTAACTAATAAATTTCTATTATTAGAAAAAACAGCGTCCCTTTGCTCTTTACTTAATTTAGCACTTATTTTACTATCTCCAATTTTATTATTCATATTATATTTTTTCTCCACTCTCATCCACCTACTTTAATTTATCATATATTGTGTTTAAACCTAAAATACTAGTATAATAAGTCTAACAAAACATTAATATATAATTATGTTATAATTCCATTATATACTTTTATTAAATTTCAAAGGGGAAAAAACTATGATATATTCAAAAGATTTTAATGTGAGAAATGAAAGAAATCTAACAATGCTTGTAGACTTTTATGAATTAACTATGGCAAACGGTTATCTTGATAATAATGTTCAAGACAAAATTGCATACTTTGATATGTTTTTTAGGCGAATTCCTGATGGCGGCGGTTATTGCGTTATGGCCGGTGTACAGCAATTACTTGAATACCTTTCTGATTTATCATTTTCAAAGGATGATATAGCCTATCTTGAGAGCAAAAATACTTTTTCAGATAAATTTATTGATTATTTAAAGAGTTTTAAATTTTCTTGTGACGTATGGGCAATACCTGAAGGTTATCCTGTTTTTCCTGGTGAACCATTAGTTACAGTTAAAGGACCTATTATACAGGCTCAATTTGTTGAGACAATGATCCTTCTTACAATAAATCATCAAACCTTAATTGCTACTAAAGCTAGTAGAATATGTAGAGCTGCAAAAGGTAGACCTGTAATGGAATTTGGTTCAAGGCGTGCTCAAGGCTATGATGGTGCTATATATGGAGCTCGTGCTGCTGTTATTGGTGGTTGCGTTGGTACTGCCTGTACTATTGCCGAGGAAATGTTTGATATTCCAGCACTAGGCACTATGGCGCATAGTTGGGTACAACTTTTCGATACTGAATATGATGCCTTTAAAGCTTGGACTATAACCTACCCAGATAACTGTGTACTTCTTATAGATACTTATAACGTACTACGCTCTGGTATCCTTAATGCTATAAAGGTGTTTAATGATGTACTTAAACCTATGGGCAAAAGGCCTAAAGGAATACGAATTGATAGCGGTGATATTACTTATCTAACTAAAAAAGTTAGAGAAATACTAGATGAAGCTGGATATGCTGATGTAAAGATTACTGTTTCTAACTCACTCGATGAATATATTATTAGTGGAGTACTAGAAAACGGGGCACAAATTGACAACTTTGGTGTTGGAGAAAGGCTTATTACTGCAAGATCTGAGCCAGTGTTTGGTGGTGTTTATAAACTTGTTGCAGTTGAAAATGATGGAGTAATAATACCAAAAATTAAAATTAGTGAAAATGCAGAAAAAATTATTAATCCTGCTTTTAAAAAACTATATAGAATTTTTGATAAAACAACTCATAAAGCCATTGCAGATTTCATTACCTTGCATGACGAAAAATTTGATGAGAATAGACCCCTTGAGATATTTAATCCAACTTATACTTGGAAAAAGAAAAATCTTAAACATTACTATATAAAAGAGCTTATGGTTAAACTATTTGAAAATGGTAAACAAATTTATGAATCTCCATCTGTTATGGAAATAAAAGCATTTTCCGAACAAGAAGTGTCTAAATTATGGACAGAAGTTTTAAGATTTGATAATCCCCATGTATATTATGTAGATCTTTCTTGGAATTTATGGAACCTAAAACAAGGTTTATTAAATCATTATTCTGAAATTCTTGAGGAATAACATGAATATGCTTATTACATCATAGATGAACGTTAGGAGGACGTATGGCACAACCATTAAAAATCAAAATTTCAAAAGTTGCTCTAGATGAGCTAATGGAAATGATTCAACTTGACGAAACATCTGATAGCGTAAGATTCGTATTCGACAGTGCTTGTTGCAAGACTTCGAAAGTTGACATTTACCTAGATAATTTTAAAACAGGAGATATTAAAAACAATATTGAAACTTTAAAAATATTATATGATAATACTCTTTTAGATAACATTTGCGAACTCACAATAGCCTATAGTGATTCTAGATTTTGGGTTAAAACAACGCTTACAGTCGATAGTAAACCTAGTTGCCCAAAACATGGCAGTGACTCTTGTGGTGGTTGCTCTGGGCATTGCGGTTCACATTAATTACTAAAATTACAACAAAAAGCTAACCAAGATTAAATTGGTTAGCTTTTTAATATAGATTTATATTACTAAACATTTACTAACGGTCCCTCTGTTTGTGCAAACAAATTCTTAGAGCTCCCAAAGATATCCTTGCACGTAAGTTCTGGAAACCAAATTGCAATTTCACGTTCTGCACTATCTACACTATCAGAGGCATGAACTAAATTATTAGTTTTATCTATTGCAAATTTTCCTCTTATGCTTCCAATTTCTGCTTTAACAGGATCCTTATCTCCATTAATTTTCCGTGTTATTTCAATAGCTTTTTCACCCATTAAAACCATCGCACATATATTGCCTTCAGTAATATAATTTATTAGTTTTTCAAAATATTCGCGTCCCTCATGTTCACTGTAATGTTTCCTTGCAATATCTTTTGTAGCCGTTATCATTTTAAGTGCTACAATTTCTAGTGATTTCTCCTCATACTGGTTAATGATTCTTCCAATTAGTCCACGTTTAACTCCATCAGGTTTAATTAATATCAAGGTTCTTTCCAATTAAACTCACTTCCCTGCTTAATATTTTAGGAAAACAAAATTAAATCCTATTAGTTAATATTATACACAATTACATAATATTAATACTATAAGTATCGATCTTTATATAATGATTTCAATTGTGAATTTCTATCCTCACTAAATATATCATAATCAATAATATTCTTAATGATAAAGGGTTTAAAATCTTTTAACTCAACAAATGGACATTTCCCTCCATTATCTGACCATTTATGTAAATCACACTCTTTAAAACACTCTACCTCTTCATCCATAGTTGTTAAAAAAGGACACTGTAACATCTCATCACTCCATTCCCATAATTTGTTACTAAAGTAACTTTGTAACTTTAATAACATTATAAGACTTTTTACCAATAAATTGAAGTGTTTTTTTAATATTAACTATAAATAATTAAATATCACTAATATCCAAGTTCCTCACCAATCAAAATCACTGTCATATCTGTTCTCACAGGCCTTCTTTTAATTACAGAGTAAACTCTACATATTCTACTAGCTACTTTACAATCCATGCAAACACCAGTTTTAGTACAAGGATTTGGCATCTTTAACCTCATGTTATTCATTGGCGCCGCAATTTGTTCTAGTCTTTCAAATGCTGAAGATTCATTTTTACAAATTTTATTAACGCCAACTACAACAATAACTTTTTTAGGTCCAAATGTCATTGCGGCTATCCTATTTCCTACACCATCAATATTGACAAGTTCACCATCCATTGTCACAGCATTAGAACTACATATAAAAACATCACTAAGGAGTTCCCCTCTCATAGTTTCCATTTTATCATCAAGTGATAAAGTCGGATCACCATGATCTAGAACAAATCCTCCAAGAGATGCTACCTTTTCTTGTATGCCGAGTTTTACTACAGTCATAGACCCTCCAAAACCAACCTTATCTCCTTCACGTATATTTTCCATTATAAATTTTGATGCCTCAACGCCTGTTTTAAAATAAATAGCTGAAAAATCATTCCTTTTAAGATTTTCTACCACCTTTAACCCTATAGTCTCATTATGTAAATTATAAATTTCTTTCATTTTTTTCCTCCTTTTTTAATATGCCTTATAGGCATATTGTATATAAAATATATCAATGATATAATTGTACATACTAGATGTTTTTTAAACAAGTACTAACTTATAAGTTACTTAGTATCCTAAGTGACCTAATATCCTAAATTGCTATATATTACTAAATTTACAATAAGAAATACAGGAGGTATTTATGAGCGATAAAATAATGAAAATAAATAACAAAGAATATAGTTGTGCTATAGAATTAACATTAGATATTATAGGTGGTAAATGGAAGCCAATAATTCTTTGGAGATTAGCTAATAACGGCGTATTAAGGTTTAGTGAATTAAAGCGATCCATGGGTGTAATAACGCAAAAAATGTTAACACAACAACTTAGGGAATTAGAAGCATACGAAATGGTTCATAGAAAAGTATATGCCGAGGTTCCTCCAAAAGTAGAATACTCTTTAACAAAACAAGGTAAAAGCGTAATGCCAATACTCGACATTATGTGTAAATGGGGAACAGATTATTATGAAGAATCTATAAATGACAAAAAATAATAGTGTTATGTTTTAACTTTTAGGGCATATTATTTCCTAAAAGGAGTGATTTTTTTGAACATAACTAGTGTATCTCTATCATATATGTTTTTTGTTGTTTCTATAATAGAATTTATATTTTTTCTATATTACAAATTTCTTGTGATTAACACTGGTGCTAAAAGTAAACGTCGAGAAAATATTATTGGAACTATGAAATATCCTGAGCATTGGAGAAAAAGAAATAATATAATAGCATTTATTTCTCTATTTTGGGCACTTACATCAATTATTGCTTTTATTTATTTGAAATTTTTCTATTCTTCACGTTTACTTTCAATAGTATATGTTTTTATCTATATAGCTGTTATTGTATTAAGTGTTTTCGTATTCATTAAGAAAAATAAGATTGTTCCTAATAAATAACCTAACCTAAAAAACAGTAATAATGTTTAAATTATTACTGTTTTTTTTAACTTTATTTTTCTAATACTTTGATAAAACTTTTAATAATCTGAGCTGTGAAGCCCCATATTACGTAGTTATTATACTCATAAAAATATTGATCTAAAAAACCTTTTCTAAACTTGTAGTTTTTTCCTCCATTAATTAAATGGAAAGGAAAACCTTCTTGTTTTAAGGGTCCTATCTCCATATTATAATATAGTGGCTCACTCTCTAAAAAGAATTTTAATGGGACTTTAAATATATGATCTACTTCATCTTCGCTGGGGTTTATTTTACCATATTTTAGATACCCTACATAAGCATACATTATATTTCCATAAGGACTTATATAATAATCCATATCTCCAATTATTTTAATTTGATCTCTTTTCAAATTCAGTTCTTCCATAGTTTCTCGCACCGCGGCTTCTCTTGGATCTTCATTTAGCTCAACCATCCCGCCTGGCAGACAAACATCACCTGGCTGACTTCTTAATTTCAAAGCGCGTACTTCAAATACAATAGATAACTCATCATTATCCTCTACTAGTAATATCATAACAGCACTTTTATCAAACTCCCCTATTGCTTTAGGCATTCTATCTTTAAATATTTCTTCTACCTTATTTATCATGTTAATCACAACCTTTCTAGAGCAACCACGTGGCACGTGAATCTATAAACTCATTTTACCATAAAAGACTTTTTTTGTGCCACCCACATGACAAGTGGCAAGTTTTATTAAAGTACTGACTGTAAATTGTAATTTAAAAGTAATTAATTTCAATACAAAGAAATCATTGACAGCCTACTGTGTCTATTATATAATAACAGTAGATAAGGAGGTGGTGTGCACGAATATTCTTATATCAGCACTTTCACAAACACCCATATATGAACAAATACAGAATCAAATAAAAGAAATGGTACTCAGTGGGAATATAAAATCTAAGGATCAATTGCCCTCAATAAGACTTATGGCAAAAGATTTAAAGGTGGGCATCATAACCGTAAAACGCGCTTATGAAGAACTTGAGAAAGAGGGTATTGTAATCAACTTACAAGGACGTGGATGTTTTGTAGCAGAGATTAACCTCAAAAAAGTTAAAGGAATTCATATTGACATGCTTCGGGAAAGACTTCTCGAAATTAAAGACTTTGCCGACACTTCAGGGCTATCACATGAGGAAATCATTGAAGTTGTAAATGAAATATATGGAGGCTATAAATATGACAAATAAGGCTTTAGAAATTAATAACTTGGATTCACACATAGGAGATTTTTCTTTAAGTGGCATAAATCTTTCAATTGAAAAAGGAACTATTATGGGCTTTATAGGAAAAAATGGTTCAGGCAAAACAACGCTTATTAAAACAATACTTAATATAATTCAATCAACAAGCGGAGAAGTATTATTTAATGGTGCTCATATGAATGGACATGAAGAAACAGTTAAAGCAAATATAGGCGTTGTATTTGACAGTCTAATTTATCCTCTTAATTTCAAACCTACTAAAATAAAAAGAATGGTATCACCCTTTTATAAAACCTTTGATGATAAAAAGTTTAATGATCTAATGAACCGCTTTGAGCTTGACCCAAATAAAAAACTCTTAACATACTCAAAGGGTATGCAAATGAAATTTGGAATTATAATGGCTATATGTCATAATCCAGAATTAATAATACTTGATGAACCTACGGCAGGACTCGATCCTATAGCAAGAGCAGATGTAATTGATCTACTTTTAGATCTTATGCAAAATGAGGATAGGTCCATACTATTTTCAACACATATTACAAGTGATCTTGAAAAAATTGCTGATTATATAACAATGATTGATAATGGTAAAATTATTTTTTCTAAAGGTAAAGACGAAATGCTTGATACTTATCGCCTTGCACATATTGAAAAAGAAGCTATGACAGATGATATTAAATCCGAGCTTATAGGATTAAAAGAAACAGCCTTCGGATACCAGGGGTTATGTACTAATAATTTTAATATAAAAGATATAGTTGGATTTAAAACTACAAAACCTACAATTGAAGATATTATGGTTTACATGGGTACAAAAAAATAAATATAACATGGAAGAGGTGCTTTTTATGATAAAAAAACTTATTGCTTATCAAAAACTATTGTTAAATTCGAATCCCCCATTTTCTTCTGTTCCTCCAACATTTTTTAATGTACTCCTTTATTGTCTTGCTTTCACTATGATAGTGTTTATGAATATATCTTTATTCTTTGGAGACACAATGAGTTCAAGTACTTTTATACCTTTTACTCTACCTATAATAAGTTTATGGATGATTAATAGAATATTTCACGGTGACCATAGACTGTTTGAAACTGTTCCGGTAAGCCGAAAATATGTAGCATTAAATATGTTTCTACTTCCAATAGTAATGATATTTATAATGTATATTATGATTTATATTTTTGGTACTGTGCTAATAGGTACAATTATTGGGATTATATCTCTTACTAGCTCTCAAGGTACTATTAAATTACCTTCCGAATCAATCTTACAAGAAGTAATAGATACAACAAAAGGCGATGTGTTAATGTTATGCATATTATTAATAATTGTTTTTGTAGGCGTTTCAATTACTTTTATTAAACACAAAAAAAACAGACTCTTAACTTTTGCAGGATTTACTACAATTGGTTATGGACTTTTGTTTTTTTTAAAACTTAGTATGCCTATATTCCCGATCACTGGTAAAGTAGAGTTTCTTGAAAGTTTTTCTATCATGCCTCACTCAAGTACAATCTTGCTTTCCATAGCTATTGCGACAGTTATAATAAGCATTACTTCGGTTTTAATAGGCTATAAATTATATGTTGGTAAATCAGCCTCTAGCAAAGGCTACTAATTAGTCACTCATAAAAATAGTAATCATTTTCAGACACAGGTGTTTTTTCTTCTTCATTAAACAATCTACCTTGTTCTTCATAAATTAAAATGCTATACTTATGCTTGTATTTACTCATATATAAATATAAAATTTAATTAAATTGGAGAGATGAAATTGAAAAGAAGAAACCGACTTTTATTATTTACACTGCTCTTTACTTTAGTCTTTTCTACAACAATTTTTGCCGCTACTAACCCACCAGAATTAGATGGTAAAGCTGCAATCTCTGTAGATATGGACACTAATGAAATTATTTACGCAAAAAACATTGATAATAAGATGTACCCTGCGAGCATTACAAAGCTTATTACAGCTTTGCTACTTGCTGAAAATAAGACCACAACGGACAACTTAAAATACACTAAGAATGCAAAGGCGCAACCACCATACTCTTATAACCTAAATATTCATCCCGTAGCTATTGGAGATACAATGTCCGCTGATAATGTAATGGATGGACTTCTTCTTTATTCTGGAAATGATATTGCTTATATGATTGCTGATAACGTTGGTGGAACTCCAGTTAATTTTGCTAAAATGATGAATGATAAAGCCGCAAAACTCGGAATGACAGGTTCTCATTTTATCACCCCAAATGGTTTGGATGATGCAAATGATAAGCATTTTACAACGCCTTACGACTTAACTCTCGCAGGCAGAGCTGCTTATAAAAATGCTTGGGTAAAGAAATCTATGGGTAAAAAAACAAGTGTAATTAAATCTGCTAATGGACCTGTTGCTACTGTTACTAACAGAAATAAACTGCTTGGCATAGCTGGTAACGTAGGCGGTAAAACTGGATATACAATAAAGGCTGGAAGATGCCTAATTTCTATATATGAACGTAATGGTCGCCATATTTTGGGTGTCGTTATGAATTCTACATATAACCTACCAAAAGATACAATAGTTTTTGATGACATGACCAAACTTATTAATTATAGTTATGCTGCTAAAAAAGAAGTAACTACAAAAAAAGATACTGTTATTAAAACAATAATATCTGTACCCTACAAAGTTATTCCATTTATAGGACCAACAAAAACAATTAGTATACCACTAGACTCAAAAGAAGATGTGACTTTTTATAAAAATGATGTCAAACGAGAAACTACCATTAAAGTCGATCCTATAAAGCCATGGAAACTTAATAAAAAAACCTCTATTGGAACTTTAGTTGTTAAACAAAAGGATTATGTTAAAACTTATAAATTATATCCAATGGTTTCAAAAGCTACTATACTCAAAGATAATATAATTATCTATGCTGCAATTGCGGTTGTACTAATTGCTATTATAGTATTAGTTCTCATATTAATATCTTCTATTCGTAAACGCAAAAATCGCAGTGGTAGAAGAATAAGATACTAGTACATTTACAAAAGGGATTATATTAACTTTTTAGTTAATATAATCCCTTTTAAAATATAGTTATAATTTTTCATATACCCTCTTTATGTTTTCTAAAATTCAACCTTCTAAAATAGTGTTTTGCAATTCCAGTATTGTCAATATATCACTTTTATAGTATTATAATATTGTATTCGATTATATATTGATGTTTATGATAATTTTCACCAATATGTATTTCAATTATCAAAATAATTACGTAATCATACGTGGAGGTGTCAACTTGAGAAAAGAATTTTCCCTAAGTAATGAAAAAGTAATGATAAATTTTACTGCAAAATATTGTAATACTCCTGTTAAATTATTAGAAAGTGTTGGATTCAGAAGAGTTTTTAACGCTTATCTCAAGAAAATCAAAAAGAAGAAATCAAATATATACAAATATTTGATAGAAAACACACACACAGAAACTGAGGATTTAGATGTTTTAATAATACATTTATTTAAACTCCTATCAGTACTAAATGTAAATGAAATTGTAGATTTAAATACTAAATATAGTTCTCTTATAAATAATAAAAGTACTTTTATAGATTTTGTAGAAGACTTCTATAGTTTTTGGAGAAAACTTGAAAGATATACTGTAATTCACAACAATAAAATAAATGAGGGTATAGAAAAAACAAGTTTTGTTGAAGCTAATAATGGTTTTTCAATGCTTATACTTGATTTATATAGAAAAATCGAAGAAAATGTTGTTGGTTATAAACCTAAAGTTTACAGACAATTACCCGCAGGTGGTAATGCTGGTTTAATTGTTAATACTATAAATTGGCCAATGCCTTTAGGATATGAACAATTGAAAAATGTTCCATTTATTGATGCAATAATTCTAGATTTACCTTATATAAGTTACCCTAAAAAGAATACACGTGATGGAATTTTTGATGAATGTTTTGAAAACCCATTAAAAAATTGTACTATAACCCCAGACCATTGGTTTTGCTATCCAGCTAAGATAGGTACACTACTTGCATTCATTTATGTTCACAGAGATTTTATGGCTCATGCAATAACCCTTTGTAACTTATTCGAAATGGCAAAAGAAAAAGAGTATAGAGATATTAAACCAGATATAGTTTTTGTTTTCGGTGCCAAAGATTCTGCCCCTGACGTCAAAACAGTATTTTATGACGATAAGCAAAATGATATTATGCTTGGATATATAAATTATGGTGACGAAATAGATTACTTTGGATATGTAAAAAAGATGGCCTTAACCCTTCATAATTTAATAATGATTAAACGAGGTTCACTGCCAATTCATGGTGCGATGGTACACATTATTATGAATAATGGTAACAGCGCTAATGTTGTTATTATGGGTGATAGCGGTGCTGGTAAATCTGAAAGTTTAGAAGCTTTTAGAAGTTTAAGTGAAGATTATATAAGCGATATGACCATAGTATTTGATGATATGGGTTACTTAACTTTAAAAGAAGGTTCAAAACCACTAGCCTTTGGAACTGAAATAGGAGCATTCGTAAGACTTGATGATTTAGATGCAGGTTATGCTTTTAAAGAAATAGATAGAAGTATATTTATGAATCCCGATAAAATTAACGCAAGACTTGTTATGCCAGTAGCAAGCTATAAAGATATTATTAAGGGTTACCCTATAGATTTATTCCTTTATGCAAATAATTATGAAGAAGTAAAAGATGGTATGGGAGAAATTAGTTTCTTTACAAATGCAAAAGATGCAATAGATGTTTGCAAAAGAGGCGCTAGAATGGCAAAAGGTACTACAACCGAATTAGGCCTTGTAACATCTTATTTTGCAAATCCATTTGGCCCTGTACAAAAACAAGAACTAGTAAATGTTCTTATAGATAAATATTTTGAGGACCTTTTCAAAACAGGAGTAAAAGTTGGACAAATTAGAACATCACTGGGAGTTAAAGGACAAGAAAAAGATGGTCCTAAAAAGGCTGCTAAAAAATTATTTGAATTAATTATAAAATAAAAAAGATCTTTTAGCCGGTAGGCTGCAGATGTGGTACCTATCCTTTGAATTTAATATTTGGAAAACCCGCAGCCTATTAAGACAAATAGTAATTATGTGGAAAAGCCACTGAAATTTATGTAAATATTTCAGTGGCCTTTTCGTTATTATTTGAATTCTTTTGTTATAACATCTGTTAGTTTTTTACATGGTATAATCTTCAAGTTTTTAAATTTAACCCCCGCTTTTAAACAATTTTGAGGTATGTATGCCTTTTTAAAACCCATCCTGTCTACTTCTTTTAATCTTTGTTCTAGAGATGGGACTTTTTTTAATTCACCGGTTAAACCGAGTTCTCCAATAAATACTGTGTCTGTAGCTATTCCGTGGTTTAGCGATGAGGATGCTATGCTCATAACTACAGCAAGATTGACCGATGTTTCAGTTAGTTTAAGACCGCCTGTTGCTTTTATAATAACGTTCTTATCATAAAGCCCTATTCCTCCCCTTTCTTCAAGAATAGAAATAAGGGTTCCCAGTTGTTCCTTCCTTGCAAAACATTCACTTAGCCTGCTTGGGTAAGGAGTAAAAGATTTAGATACAAGACTTTCTATTTCTATAACAATGGGTCTTGTTCCATCCTTTATAACCGCTAAAGCACTTCCTGGAACTAACTCATTTCTTTTGGTCATAAAAAACTCAGAAGGGTCAGTAATCTCTTCCATTCCTACATCTGAAAGCCTAAACATGCCACTTTCTTCTGTATTTCCAAAACGATTTTTCTTACTTACCAAGTGTTTTAGTTCTTCCCCATCTTCTCCTTCAAGATATAATACAGTGTCTACTAAATGCTCAAGTATTCGTGGTCCTGCCATCTCATCGGCCTTTGTCATTTGCCCAACCAGAAAAACAGCTCTTGGTCTATCAGGATTTTTAGCTATATTCTTTAACGCTGTTGCACATTCAATTACTTGAGTAGGTGAACCTGCCCTGGAACTTGAATATTCGTCCAAAGTAAATGTTTGAATACTATCAAGTATTATTAAATCCGCATCGACTGTTTCTATATGTTGTATTATTTCATCTAACTTTGTATCCGAAACAACCCAAAAATTATCCGCTATTTCTTTTACTGTTCGGTCAGCTCTATTTTTAATTTGGCTTTTACTTTCCTCTCCAGACGCATATAAAATTTTATATTCTTTTAATGAAAGTGAATTTGCGAGTTGTAGCAGAAGTGTAGATTTTCCAGCCCCTGGTGGAGCCGATATAATAGTAACACTATCTCTAACTATTCCTCCACCCATAACTCTGTCAAACTCTGAGACTCCAGTAATTATTCTATCACTGTTAGACTGAAGCACCGCCTTTAGTTTTGTAGGTTTAGTTGCAGCTACCAAACTATTTAAAGTATTTTGTTTAGAAGAAGTCGCCTTAACAAGTTTTTCTTCATATGAATTCCATGCACCACAATCACTACATTTACCCATCCATTTTGGAGCATGTGACCCACACTCTTTACAAACATAGATTATTTTATCTTTTGCCAATCAGAGCCATCTCCCTTTAATTGTCATATTAGTAAAATTCACTTGCCATATCAAATTTACTCTTAAGCCGCAATCCATTATTTAGTTGAAGTACTCTATCAGTATTTTTAACTATATAATTTTCAAGTTTATCCATGTATATATCACCAGCTATTTCACTTTGAGTAACCATTGTTAATCCTTTTTCCCAACTTGCTGTTAATTCTGGATTTAAAAGAGTAGGGATAGAATTTTTAACTACATCGAAGATAATTTCTCCAAGTAATGTAGGCATAACCACTTGAGTTTTATTATTAGATTTAATATATTCTATTTTTTCAAGCTTTGTTAAAATTCCTGAGCGCGTGGCACTTGTACCGATACCAGAGCCTTTTATATGCTCTCTTAGCTCTTCATCTTCAATAAGTTTACCTGCATTTTCCATGGCTATAATTATCGAACCTGTAGTAAATCTTTTAGGAGGTGATGTCTTACCTTCTTTAACTACTAATTCTTTAAGTGTCACCGTCTGTCCTTTTTTTAGCAGACTTAGAAATTTCATATTTGTACTTTCTCTATCATTGCTTTCATTATCAGGTTTTAGAACCTCCAAGTAACCAAGTTCAACACAAACCTTATCTGACGTAAAAAATCTTTCCTTATTTATCTTTGTTATAACAGAAACTTTGTTGTACACAGCCGGTGGATAAAATATTGCAAGAAACCGTCTTAGCACTAAATTATACACTTTCTTTTCCATTTCCTTTAATGATGAATAATTTTGAAGTCCTTCACCTGTTGGGATAATAGCATAATGATCTGTTACCTTGCTATCATCAACATACTTTGTTTTAGCAATACCACTATACCATTTTTTTTCTATAATATTCTTAGCTATATTATTAATCTCTGTATTTCCATTTAATTTCATTAATTTTCTTATATTCTGATCTATTTCTTTTGATATCGCTGTAGACAATACCCTAGCATCAGTTCTTGGATATGTAAGCATTTTTTTCTCATATAAAGCTTGAATGAGGCTAAGGGTTTGCTCTGGATTTATTTTAAATTTCTTAGAACATTCATTTTGCATTTCTGCTAAATTAAAAAGTAATGGTGCATTTTTATTTTCTTTTTTCTTAGAAATATTTTCAACCAAAACATTATTATCAATACTAGAATCTCTTAGCTCTCCTATTAACTTTTCAGCATCTTCCTGGGTCTTAAATCCACCCTCGTTATATAGAATAGGTGATTCAAAATACTTTGAACCCTCTACTGCTTTCCATTCTCCATCATAATTACAGTCCTCACTTACATTAAAGCTTCCAATAATTCTATAAAAAGGAGTAACTGTAAACTCTCGAACTTCCCTTTCTCTTTGGACAACCATCCCAAGAACACAGGACATTACTCGTCCAACAGCGATAACTATATAACTTTTTCCAAGATAATTGCTTACAACTTTTCCATAGACTAAACTTAAAAGCCTTGAAAAATTGATTCCCATTAAATAATCCTCTTTTGCTCTTAAATAAGCCGCTTCCGATAAATTATCATATGCGCTTAAATCCTTTGCCTCTTTAACACCGCGAATAATCTCGGCTTCTGTTTGTGAATCTATCCACACTCTTCGTTTTTGCTTATCAGGACACCCTGCCATTTCATCTACCAATCTGTAAATGTACTCGCCTTCCCTTCCTGAATCTGTACAAACATATATTCTATCAATATCTTGGCGAACTAATTGACTTTTGACTATATTAAATTGTTTTTTAACTCCGTCTATAACTTCATATTTATATGCTTTAGGTAAAAATGGTAAAGTATTTAAAGACCATTTTTTAAGTTTCATATCATATTTTTCTGGATAACTCATTGTAACAAGATGTCCCACACACCATGTTACTACAGCTTTGTCAGACTCTATAAATCCATCTGACTTTCTACCATTTATTTTTAAGGCTTTGGCAAACTCCGCAGCGACACTTGGTTTTTCTGTAATAAATAACGCCTTACTAATAACTACCACTTCACTTTCCATTTAATTGCAATAATAACCCTGTTATAAATGCCTCTAATAATTGCTTTTAGCAATCTATTATACCATTTTTATGCCCCTATCTCAAAGAAATTTAAATCTACCTTACAGTTCTTTAAGGTATTCTTTTAAATTCTCACCTGGACTTTTTGTAAATCTACCCTTTTCTAATTTAAAATATACGGCATTAGAAGCCTTCGCCATTATTATCTCTACCAGGGTTGCATGACAAGTAAGGACAAAAACTTGATTTGTTTTTGATAATTCTACTAAAGCTTTAACTGTATTTTTTGTATGCGCTATATCAAAGTTAACAAATGAATCGTCAAAAATCACTGGCAACTTTTCCTTAATTTCTTTTATTCTACTTATACGAACTGCCAAAAATAATTGCTCTTTTGTGCCACGACTTAACTCTTTTGAACTCTCCTTTATACTCTCATCCGATAATTTTGTTTTAAAGTCTCCCTGCATTAAATTGTCACGCGGCATAATATCTTTATATTCACCAGATGTTATTTCACTTAAGATATTACTAGCTCCTTTTAATAACTTATCCTTTGTATTTTCTAAAAATCTTTCTCTGATTTTCTCTAGAAATAAGGCTGCCGTATTATAAACGGCATACTTCTCTGCAAGTGGTCTTAGCTTACCTCTTGCTTCTATAATATCTTTCTCATACTGCAATAACATCTCATCTGAATTTAAAGCCGCAACCTCATCTTTTGATGTCTGTTTTTCATTCTTTAAAATATCCAGTTCCCTAATTAATTCTTTATTTTCATTGCTTGAAACTTTATAATCATAATTAAGCTCATCAATGCTAATATACTGATTATATAACTCTTGAAGGATATTTAATAAATTTTGATTTTCATTATCAGTTTGTAAAGCATCATGCCTTTCATTATGTAGTATATCTTTTATACGATGGCTCTTTACTGATTGCAACAATTTTTCTTGTATAATCTTAAATTCATCTTGTTGTTTTCTATATCTTTTATACTTTTCTCCATGATTAATATACTTTTCTATATCTGAAATTATATTTTCTGTATCCTTTTCACAAAGAAAATCTAATATTTCATTCTCTAATGTTTTAAGTTTTGAAAAACTCATATCAGCTTTCTCTAAAAAAATCAAATTTTTATGTAAGGTTTCTATTTTTAATAATAAGTCACTACAAATACTTTCTATATTGTCTAAACATATTTTGGGCGAACTTATTCCCTCTAAGCTCTTAGCATTAAAAAAAGTAAATTTATTAATTATATTGTCAATGTTATTTAAAGTTTTACAAAGATCATCAAACTGATTCATTAATTTTTTCTTTAATAGATAATACTCAAATATCTCATCCTTTAAATAAGCTACTGTTTTAAAATAATCTTTGATTCCATCAACCGAAACCTGCTCGTCAAGTTTTAGAATATCCCTATACTCATCCATTATGTTATTTAGCTCTATTAAGTTTGCATCTACCTTTTTTATTTCCTGGGAATTATTTTTAGAATTTATTATTATGTTATCAATCTGCGTTTTAATTTCTGCATTTCTAACCGCAATTAATTTTCTATTAGAATAATTTATAAACAAATATAAAGCTGTACCTAATGCTCCAATTATTATTATTGAGCACCCAAGCATCTTATCTATAAAAAATAGTACTAACCCTATAATCATAAATAACATTGTGATATACAAATATTTTTTCATATAGGTTATAGCATCTCGAGGTACTATTTGTTTTTCTAAAATATCTCTGTGCATTTTTGAGTCTTCTATTTTTTTATCAAGATTTATTTTATCAACCTTTATCTTTTTATACTTTTCAATGTTTTGATTCAAAATATGCTGTTGCATCTCATCACAACAAACTTTTGTAACATCATCAAACTTCGTCCAGTTATCGTTAGCTTTTTTTATCTTATTCATTATCGTTCCAGTTTTTTCATAGTATTCAGTTTTAACACAAATAAGATTCTTGATTATCTCCTTAATTCCTGATATTCCATTATAATAGCTAATAATCAATCTTTTATTTTCCATTAAAATCACCTTAACAAGTTTTTCCTTAGATGTTTCCCTTTGGAATTCATAATTATCGTTATTATACTCCTCTAATTCTTTAATATATTGAATTTTTAAGTTTTCCGCTCCTTCTATATTATATTCTTTTACATAATCAGGTCCAAAAGAATAAGTTTGAATTTCTGTTATAAGATTCTTCTTTTTTTCATTAAGCTCATAATTATGCTTTAAAAGTTCTAATTTAATTATATTATTATCACTTTTTAGAAGCTGCTTTTCCTTTAAAATTATATTATCCTCAAGACGTGACAAACTGTTTTTCTTTTGCATATAAGATGTTAAAAGAAGCGTAGATCTTTTTCTTCCCTCTAAACCTTTTCTAATATTCTCCTCAAATGGTTTAAACATTTTAGTAGCAGGATTTCCCCTAGTTCCGCCAATAACATTAGCCTTTTGTCTTAATTCTTTAACAACCCCAGGAATCTTAACAATATGCTTAAACCCAGCCCCTAGAAGCATTGATTGTAAATTACTATCTTCCTTATCTGAACTCTTATTTAGCTCATCAAGACTTATTGTAAACAATTCTTTGTAGGTTCCCTTATCTATATCATATAATCCTTTATTGGAGGCTTTAACCTCAGCATTTTTGTAAACTACCTCTGGATTACTAAACCCTTTTAAGAGTACATTTACTTCTTCTCCATTATCTGAACTTAAATCACATCTTACATCATATTGGAATTTAGGCGGTGGTAACTCGCTACCTTTTGAAAACCCAAAAGGTATATTTCTAAGTATTTGCATCAATGTAGTTTTACCAGACCTATTTGCCCCACCAACAACTATAATTCCATTCCCCAATTCTTCCAATTTTTCGCCTTGAAAGACTCCGAAATCCCTAATATCTAGCTGTGTTATTTTCAAATTATCACCACCCTACATTATTTCCAAAACCTCTGTTAATTTTTCGATAAGTAGTTCTCTAGCTTGTGATATAATATCCAGAATCGTTTCTTCATCAAAATCGAATTTATCGGCCTCTATATTTTCCGTAAATATTTGCTTCTTCCAAATTGATCCCCAATTTTTCACAAGTTCATTCTTAAGCTCAGAATCCGTAGTATATAATCCAATTACCTCTTCTAAATCATTAAAAATAGGATTTTGTAATTTAAGCTCTTCAAAATTTTGAACCATCGATGTCCTAAATATTATAGAATCTACCCATATAAAATACTTCTGCGAACTTGTTTCTTCATTTATATTTTCTAAAAACTGTTTATAATCGTCCTCTGTCATATTAGTTATCTTATTATGCATATCGGTTTTTCCTCTTATAACCAATCGAATAATATATCCTTTAAAATCATCTAATAATTCCACATTCGATGATTTTACTCCACTTGAAATCTCAGGAAATTCATATGATAAACTACTTAGTTCATCATTAATAACTAGGAGCAAATCACTATAATTTTGTATCTTTTTATCATCCGCGATTGTTATCACTACCTTCTTATACACAACTGTTGATATAGGTAAAAACTCCATATGCACAACCTCTTTTTTGTTTACTTCGACGAAATAAACACCGCCCATTCCCTGCTCTCCCATATCACGCCCTTGTGGGATTCCAGAAAAGGCTATTATAGGTTTGGTATCATTTATAATACTTTGTTTATGAATATGTCCTAATGCCCAATAATCAATATTCGAAATACTCTTAAGATCATTTAAAGTACAAGGAATATAATTTTTATTATCTCCCTCTAAAGCAGTGTGTAACATTGCAATATTAAAAACATCATTATCTAATAAATAATTTTCGTAAGATTTTTCTTTTTCAGATCGATGTTTATAGGATTTTCCTATGATTTTTGAAATAACTTTATCTTCTTTATATACCTCAAAAACTTCTGTTTTTTCAGAGCTTATGATATGTAAGTTAGGAGGCAAAGCAAACAATTCCTCATCACCATTCATAACATCATGATTACCGTAAATTACATATACATTTATATTTTTTTGACCTAAATGTGCACATTGATCTATAAAAATTTTATTTCCTCTTACCGACCTTAAATGGCTGTCATAAACATCTCCACAAATTAATATAAAATCCACCTTTAATGAAATAGCCCTGAGGCAAATCCTTTCGAAACCATCATATACAGCGCCTTTACACAATTCTTGTAAATTTTCTTGTGGTTTTCCATTTATATTAAGAAATGATCCTAAATGCAAGTCTGATACATGAATAAATCGAAATGTTCCACTCATTATCTCTCCACCACCTATTATATATTTTACCATAAAAATCAAAAGTATATATAATTACAATTTCCAAGCAACGAAAAAAAGCTAGTCTTTTAACTAGTTATTTTTTTATAAGACCTAATAGTATAATAAATTAAAAAGAGCATACAATAATGTTAGTAGATGATTTAAAATGGTTGAGCCTAGAGTGCTTGTAGGCTGAAATAGCTTTAGAGTGTTCGGCCAAAGGTGTATATGAGATCTGTTAAGGTTTTTTATATGCCAGCGGGAAGATTATTATGGGTTCTTAACAGCTGTATATGTGCCTAACTGTATATATATGGTTCTCCCGAATGTGTAATGTTCGAGCTAAGATAATATGGGTCTCCGCAGGTTTTATTAAGGCACATGAAATAAACTAGCATTGTTTTTTATTGTTTATATTCATCTTTATAAAACTAGGGGTTTTTCTTGGTCGAGAGATTATTTTTAGCTCCCAAGGGGTTCCGTATTGTCGAGCAAAGATGTATGCATGTGCTGTAATGCTTGTATGTTGTCGAAAGATATAATATGGGTGTGTAAGTATGTGTATGGGTTGTAGTGAAGATCATTTTAGGTTGTCAAAAAATCCCTAGGGTAAAAGGCAAGTTTTTAGGTACATAAAAACAAACAACAAAACAAATAGACTAGCATATTGTTTTGTTATTTATTTAATTGTACCTAGTATAAAACTTGCCTTTAACATTTTACAAAAACTATAATATTGTTACCTATTTTGTATTATTTCATCATTTCTTTATTTTCACTCATAGGTTCACTAACATCATATTGACCACCAATAGTCTTAACCTTTTCTCCGGCAAGAAGAAATTGAACCTTTGTAACGCCTAATTCCTTATCTAAAACTAATGTATTAACTATTGAAAATAAAGCCATTTGTTCTCCTGCTGATCCTTTTACCTTTAGTTCACCTTTTAAATTAACATAAGCTGTTTTTTCCTTAATTTGCACATCTGACACTTGTAGACTTGTAGGCAATGTTGCATATGATTTTGCTGTGCTACCACTTTTAGTAGCTGGTCCCTTTACTAATTCCTCTACAATTGACTTAGCTGTAGGTGATGTTATGGTTCTTTTTTCTCCAACAAAGTACATAGCTTGGTCATCACTAAAATACAATACGACTTCTCTACTTTTTATGTCTTCATTTTTAACTGCTGGTTTCACTGTAGGAGTCACTGTAGATGCTGCTGGTTTTTCTACTTTAGTTGCAACTGTTGATTCTTCTTTTACTTCGCTTTTTGTGGCAGTGTCTTTTACCTCAGTTTTCCCACAAGCAGCTAATGTAAAGACAACTACACTACATAATATTACTGAAAGAAATTTTTTCATTTTTGTCACCTTCCTATTAAAGTATTATATTAATTTTGTTAAAGATAATTTAAAATTTTATTATCAATTATTACTAGATTATATCATATATTATAAAATAAAGTATTTATCTTTCTAATAGTTAAGTTTTCCAAATTGTACATACCACTTAGAATACTTATTACCTATTTCATCTCTATAGGTTCCTTTATTATCCTTTACCATAACTGTTGCTCTTTTATTAATTTTATATATGAAACCATTATATTTAGTACCATCATTCAAAAAACTTACCTTTTGTCCTATTATCAATCCATATTTTTCTGATATTATTTCCTTTTGACTTGGCAATTGATGAACCACATCTGTATGAGCAAACATATTATAAACCATAGTTTTAAACCTAATCTTTTTGCAACTAGATTCTTTGTAAAGATGTAACTCAATCAAATGGCATAATTCATGTTCAAATACTATTTGAAATGCCTCTAATGAATCTTTTGTTTTAATTCCCGATACAATCTTGTCTCTTTCAACCTTATAATACTGAAAAAAGAATTTTATGCCCATTCTAATTTCATATGTTTCTTCTGATTCTTCTAATAGTTTTATTTTCCTACTATATATAGTTTTTCCTGCAGCTGACGTCATCCTTGTAGATAACGAAAATTTTAAAGTCCCATTAAATTTTCTTCTAAAATAAAAATTAAAGAATTCTTCATCATATAAGTGGAATAAAATTTTCAGGTCATCATTTGACATACATTGTATATCACCTGTTTTTACATTTTTAGATTTACTAATGAATAGCTCTCTTATATTATTTCTTTTTATAATTATTTCTGAGTCATAATACTTTAAATCTTTTATACCTTCACTTATCATTACCCTACTTCCTTATACTAAGCTACTTTAAAATAAACAATATGTATTTTTTTGCTATTTTCAGCTTCTTTATTTTTTTATTAAATCATCTCCTGCGGAGCTGCAACAGCTTCGCAGAAGCTGCATTGACAACTTCAGAAGGATATTTATAATCCCACTGAAGTTTTCTATTTGTAAATGTATGTAACTCCGGCTTATAAAAGTGGGAAACTTTCCTTCTGAAATGTCGTTGAAACTAATACAAAAATCCCACATATAGATGTAGGATTTTCATATTTAAATGGTTTTTAAGATTGTTGTATTAATTATAAAATCAAGTGTATCCTTATACTGATCAGATCCTGCATTTAATCCATCAAATTCTAACTTTAAACTGTTAACGAATTCTTTTTGAATCTCATCTACATTAACATTTTGATATTGAAATTTTTCTTCAATTTCTTGAATTTTCTTTGAAATATTTCCTTTGTGGAAAGGCATTGCTACATCTTTTTTTATAGACAATTTGAAAACTAACAATAAACTTAGATAATCTTGTTTCTTTAAATTTAATTCATCATTTAAATTTATGTCAATATTTTGTAATGTTTTATTTAAAAATTCTAAGGATTTATTTAATTGATTCTTATATATTTTTATGTCTCCACTGCCTATCATAAATGCTAATATTGTCTTTATAGTATATTTTATATTATTTGCTAAAGTGTCTTTAGCATTTATACCAAAGGCACCACTAGCAAACTGATCAGAAGCTAAAAGTCTGAGTAACTCATTTCTATTATAGTTTTTATATTTGTCATGGTCATCTTCTTGCTTTGAAACATCTTTATAATAAAATGATGTTGATTCAGAATCCTCAGCTAAATCACCATAAAATGATTCCAATCTTTTCGTAGTTTTAACAGGTAAAATCTCTCTTATTCTTATGCCTACTATTGGATCTTCCATTTCCTCATAAAGAATAAACGCGGTTTCTTTGCATATTATACCGACCTTTTTAGAGATTTCAACAATCTTATTATTCATTGCTTCTTGAAGCTCTCCTCGTTCATATTTAACTCTATGTTGAAGGGATTCTATTCGTTTTTTGTACCACATTTTTTCAATTAGATTAACATTCTCCTCAAGTTCTAAATCATTCAAAAAAATTACTCTCTGAATTCTATTTTTCCCTACTTTTCCTTTTAATATTACAACTCCGCCCACATCTCCATTAACCTTCGCAAAAATAGAAAATGGTTCCTTATCATACATGTATTCAATAGTTCTTGGGAATGTTGTTTCAACCTTCATTTTACCCCAATCTATTTCAATATCAGTAACTATCGGATTTTTAATTCTATTAAATTGTTTAAGTACTATATCTTCAATTCGCTCATCAGGATTTATAACTTCTGCAGCGCCATAACTAATTCTAGCTAATTTGTTAATAAAATAGCTGTTTACAGAAGTATTTATCCCAAAAGGAAATATTCGACTTTCTTTAATATTATCTTCTACAAAATCCAATATTTCTTTTTCATTGTAAACTACATCGTCTGTAAATAAAAATATTATATTTTCCTCTTTATCATCTTTATTAAGGAGAGCATATTTTATTGCATCAAAAATAGCTGCATCATTTTCAGCGAAAAGTTCTTTAATCCATTTACTAGCATCACTTAAATTTTCTTCATTAAATTCAACCTTTACTTCTTCAGAAAAATAATGAAGTTTATCTCCAAAAGCAACAATATTAAATGTATCTCCTACTGCTAAATTTCTTAAACATAGCTGAAGAGCATTTTTGCCCTCTGTTAACTTGTCTCCACCCATTGATTCTGATATATCTAAAAGAAAAATATAATTCTCTCCTGAGGTTATTTGATCTATTTCAATCTCTGGAATAAATCTTAAATATAAAATTCCTTTATCCTCTCTCGGATAATCATATATCATTCCTGTAGTTTCTACCTTCTCTTGCTCTTCGAGTATTATTTCTAAATCTTTATCCATTCTTTGATTTTTTCCAGCGAGTGTCACTTTATATAAATTATTTTCTTCATATTCAACCTTTAATTTATGAGAAGAACACTTGAATTCCAACTTTGTTAAAGATTCTACTAATAAACTTAAAGTGAATTTGTAATCATCATTTTTATTAATAATTCCATTTTCGCAAGTAAGTAATTCATTCTCTCTAGAAAGATTTATTGGAGTTATTATCGTCGGAATAATTAATTTCAAATTTCTATTTTCATAACTAAGTTCCTCTATATATGATACTTTTATTTGAACAACTTCATTAGAGATTATCTTACCAATAACTATTCTAATTATATTATCTCTAAATTCCTCGAGCAAAAAAGTATTATTATCATTATTTTTAAAATTTTCATATATTTTATTTGCTTCCTCTTTATCTTGTATTAATCCCTTTATTGTCCTGCCACCGAGCACTGCCTCAAAGCCTGATATAACAGCTCCATCTGGAACCGGGAAAGTATAAATTGCTTCAACATCATTGCTTCCTTTGTTCTCATATACATGGTCAATAGTATACTCAGCGAATTCCCCACACAAATTTCCTTTTATATTAACTTCTTTTAAAATTATGTTATTCTTGTGTCCCTCTTTATGGTTTATATTATTGATTGGCATTATATCCCTCCTGATTTTATATAACAAAAACTTAACAGAAATTTAAAAATATCATAAATATATTTTATCATTAATATTATAATTAGTCTTTGAATTTATGCAATATTTTTATTTTCAAATGATATTCTTGTTATTTGTTTTTATCTACCTTATAATAATTAATGGATATGTTAATTATTATTATAATTAAATACTTTTAAAGGAGAAATCTTATATGAAAAATTGTATAGTTGCACAATCAGGTGGTCCAACATCTGTAATTAATGCTAGTGCTATAGGCATTCTTGAATCAAACATTAGCTCTCATTATTATGATAACGTGTATGCCGGAATAAATGGGATTCAAGGTATTCTAAACAAACATATTGTAAATCTATCTGACATTAATTACGATGAAGTTAAAGGATTAAAGTATACCCCCTCTTCAGGTCTTGGTTCGTGTAGGTATAAGTTAAAATCATTTGAAGAAAACAATGAAGAATATATAAAAATTTTTGAAATATTAGAAGAATACGAAATTAAAACTTTCTTTTATATAGGTGGAAACGATTCTCAAGATACTGTTCATAAATTTAGTATTTATGCACATAAGCACAATAAAGATGTAAAATTTATTGGCATACCAAAAACTATAGATAATGACCTACCAATTATGGACCATACACCAGGTTTTGGAAGTGCAGCTAAATTAATTGCTACATCAGTTCTTGAGAACTTCCTAGATGCCAATGTATACTCTCCAAAAGGAGTCTTCATACTTGAGACCATGGGACGCGATACTGGTTGGCTTGCAGCTAGTGCTTGCATAGCAACTATTAACGGTAATTCAGTTGCAGATTTAATATATTTACCCGAAGTAGCTTTTAGTCCTGATAAATTTATAGAAGATGTAGCTAAAAAACTCACTCAAAAAAATCATGTTTTTGTGGTAGTTTCTGAAGGAATCCGAACTAAAGAAGGTAAATTTATAGGTGAAGCGGAAGGTACCAGTCATGATAAGTTTGGACATACTCAGTTAGGTGGAGTATGTGGCTTCCTAAAGAATTTAATTTTAAACACTAATACTGCAGAGAAAGTTAGAGTTTTAGAACTTTCCACACTTCAACGTTGCTCTATGCACTGCGCTTCTCAAACAGATATAGATGAAGCCTTTAAGGTAGGAAAAGCTGCAGCGCAGTACTCTATTCACGGAATTAGCGGAAACATGATAGGTATAAAGAGGCTTTCAAATGCCCCTTATACTTCAGAAACTTTTGCACTTGAAACTTCAAAAGTTGCAAATAAAATTAAATACTTCCCTAAGGAATGGATAAACGAAGAAGGTAACAATGTAACTCGCGCTGCTTATGAGTACACACTTCCATTAATTATGGGCGAACCCAAAATAGCAATAGAAAATGGTCTTCCAAAATACACATTTTTAGATGAAGCCTTTAAATTATAGATAAAAATAGAATTAAATAATAATTCTTTTATACTGTATTAATATATAACAAAACTCTATGAAATATTTTCATAGAGTTTTGTTATATATTATGGTTATGGATTCTCATTACCATATTTGAAATAAATTAATGAGTTTAAAAATCTTTGGTATTTACTAATTTCAGAACTAACTTCACGTCCAGGAAAAAACACCATTGAAATAACTTCCCATAAAAATACCCATCCACCTATGTTAAATCCTTGTTGTATGGTTCCAAGTATTATATTTTTATCACCACTTGAACCTAAAAAAACAGATACACCTAATAGGCTAAGGGCTATGAGTACATACTTAAATATCTTATGATAATTATTTTTTAGTATTTTAATTTCTTGATGTAAATAAAAGGAGTAGTAAGTTTTAATTCCTGCAATTAACGATTCTTCTCGGTTTATGTCTTTTTCACCTTTTGGTAAATAAAAACATATATCTACTCCGTATTTTTCCGGAATTTCTTCAAAACAATTTTCAAGAAAAATCACTAAATCCGGATCCATATCTCTTTTTCTAAATGGGGCATTATCCCAGTCATTAAATATATCAGTATACTTATCTATCCCTACCTGTATAACGTAATTTCCTGTAGTAGGATTTCGTTCATAAATCTTTTGAAGATAATCACTCCGCTTTGGCTTAATATATCTTCTCTTAAGCTTAGTTTTAATTCTGTGCAATATATTGTGCATTTTATCAACCCTTCATAACTAATTCTGTTATGTCTTATTATACAACTTATAATTAAATTAGCCAATATAGACATTCAGGGTAACCTATCAATTACTTTAACTATTTGAGCGATTCTAAAAGTTTTTATGTTAATATTTATAAAATGTACCTAAGTACCAATTTAAAATTTTATCTCCCCAAATTATCATAAACAAAGTAGCCATTATAATAGCTGGACCAAATGCCATTTCAGATCTACCATTTTTCTTCTTAACCTTCAATAAATAAACACCAATTACTCCTCCAATTATAAAAGAAAAAAATATCATAACAAACGTTAGCTTAAATCCTAAAAACAGTCCACAAAGCCCACAAATTTCTACATCTCCCCAACCCATGCCCTCAGTTCCTAAAATAAGTTTTGACATTAAAATAATAAAAGTTATGATACCTGCGCCCAGTAACCCTCCATATATATAGTCAATTACTGGCTCTCCCAAATATAAATTCACTCCTAGCAAAATAATACCTACAGCTATTGCAAGCCATGTAGTCGTGGCATAAACCTCCATAGTATCGTAATCTATCATAGCTATAACAATTAAAAATGGTATAAGTATTAAATATTTTGCAAGGTAAATACTATATCCATATTGAAAATAAGTTAAAATAAAAAGTACAGCTGTCGTAATTTCTACCAGTGCATATCTTATAGATATCTTCTCTCCACATTTTCTACATTTTCCTTTTAAAAAGATCCAACTAATTACTGGTATTAGATCATAAGGCTTTATTTTATTTCCACATGACGTGCAGTGAGAAGGTGGATATGATATACTTTCTCCTCTTGGTATCCTATATATACATACATTCAAGAAACTTCCTATTAATAGTCCTAATATAAAAATATATATTTCTATGATACTTTCCATTGATGGAACCCCCTTAAATTTGGACTTTATATTTAAATACAAGTTTCTAACTCTATTGTATTTATTCCCATTATTACTTTACCATATATATGCAAATAAAAGCATTAAAAAAATTAAATGTCCAAAGTTATAATAACTTTGGACATTTAGATTATTCAGTTGCAGTCGTAGTTTTCGACAAGAGTTTTCGACAAGTGACAGTCACCCTTTAATTGCACTCTCAACAAATTTTTTATAATATAGCCTTCTGTTTTCACTCTTAAAGTATGATAGAATTCTAAGCGTTTCTATTGTTTTTTCAGGAACAATACTTATGTACATTCTATAGCTACTCCATTTATATTCTTCTGGCTTCTTTACCATATTTGCTCTCACTGGATTTAGATGAATATACCTACTTGCTTCTAATACATATTTATCATCAGAGATTATTTCCGATCCATATCTTTCTTGAAAAAGATGTCCAACATAATTATATTTATTATTAAAATATTTAGCATATAAATTATTTAACCTTCCCATAAAACATTTTATGTGCATTTCTTTTGTTTGTACTTGCAAATGCACATGATTAGACATTAAGACATAACTTACTATTTCAAACTGATCACTGGTTTTTTCCAATACGTACTCTAAAGTACTTAAATATACCTTATAATCCTCCTCATCCATAAATAAATTATTTCTTCTATTGCCTCTAGTTGTAATATGCATCATGACATTTGGGTACCATTTTCTATTTTTTCTAGTCATCTATTATCCACCTCCTTATTCACTGTAGCAATACCACACCTTTCGCACCTTTCGACAAGTGACAGTCACCATTGCGAGGAACTTTATCCAAAGTCAAAATAACTTTGGACATTTTTATAAGTTTATTTATCCCCGTATCCAGTCGCAGGTGTAGGATACAACTGAGCATCTCCAACTGAAACCTCAACATTATCATCAGTTGCAATTTTTACGGAAAACGTACCCTTAGCAACTGCCTTAACAACCGGTGATACTTGCATATATGCTGTTATTTCACTGCCTACTGCAGTAGAAGTAGCATAAGTTGCTTTAGTTATACCATCTTTAGCAATAAGAGCATATGTGGCATCAGCAATAACCTTTGCACTAGCGATATCTGCCTTTACCTTAGCGTCCTTTAGTACCCCACTAAACTTAGGCACTGCAATCACCGCTAAAATTCCAATAATTGAGATTACAATTATAAGCTCAACCAGGGTAAATCCCCTTTTTTTAATATTTTTCCTACTACTTTTAGAATTACTATTTAAAATGCTTAACATATAAATACTCCTCCTTAGATCGTTTTATCTAATTATTGCCAAGAAGGAGTACTTCCTATTCAATTTAATTAGCAAAAAAATTGTAATCTTATGTAATAAAAAAATAGTCTTTTCCCTAAAGGATTAGACTATCTATTTTGATAATATTACAGCACCACAGGTGATTATTTAACTGCAGGTATTACAGGAAATGTCACAAAAGATAAACTTATAAAAGGATCATATTCGGCCCTAACTCCAAAAGCTTTGGCCATCCTACTAAGCCTTTTCAAATTCTCTGCTACCATATAGGGAGCCTCAAAAGTCATTATTCCTCCTATTGGCAAAATTAACTGAGCAATAACTTTTCCTTCCGAAACCATTACTATACCCCCACCAATAGAAATAAGAGTATTAACTGCAACCTCCATATCCTTTTCATTGTCTCCAACTACTATTACATTGTGAGAGTCATGAGCTATAGTTTGTGCTATAGAACAATTTTTCAAACCTAAACCTTCTATAAATGAAGTAAATTGTTTACCTGTATTATTATGCCGTTCAAATACTGCTATTTTTAATACATCTTTATCAATTATCCTCTTTATATAACCAGACTCATTTTCTATTTTTCTCTGCACCAATTTAGTTTGCACTGAATGTGGTATTAATTTTATCACATTTACTGTAGGCGTTTTGCTTTCAACTTTAAAAACTTCACTCTTAATGAACTCCATATGCATTGAAGATTTTATATTTAACTTTGAACGTTTTTTATCTGGTAATTCTTTATATTCTTTACCGTTTTTTATAACTTTTAATATATTCAAACCCTTTAGTTCCTCAAATATCACAAGGTCTGCTTTATACCCTGGAGCTATAGCCCCTCTGTCATATAAGTTATAACACTTAGCTGCATTATAAGATGCCATTATAAACGCCTTTATAGGATTAAACCCCTGCTTTATAGAAAGCCTAATACAATTATCTATAGAACCTCTTTCTAGTAAATCATCTATATGCCTATCATCACTGCAGTATAAAAATCTTCCGTAATTACGATTGTTAACTGCTGGAAGTACAGCCTTTAGATTTTTTGCAGCCGACCCTTCTCTTAACATAACGTACATTCCCCTACTAACTTTTAGTAATGCATCTTTTGCATTATTGCACTCATGATCTGTTTTTATGCCACAGCCGATACATGCATTTAACTCATTAGATGATATATTAGGACAATGACCATCAATATGTTTATTCTTTGCCATATCCATTTTTTTTAGTAATTTATCATCCTTATTTACAACTGCTGGAACATCCATTATTTCACCCAGGCCAATCACGCATTTATTATCAATTAACTCTTCTAAATCTTCGGCGTTAAATACGCACCCACTATCCTCAAATTTTGTGACCGGAACACAAGATGGTAACATAAAAAATATATCTATTGGCGCTTCTTTACTGCTTTCAATCATTGTTTTAACACCATTTATCCCTTCCACATTAGCTATTTCATGAGGATCTGCTATTATTGTAGTTATACCTTTTTTAATTACTACCTCTCCAAACTGTTTTGGCATAATCATAGAGGACTCTATATGGACATGTGCATCAATGAAACCTGGAGCCACATATAAGTCTGAACAATCAATTTCAAGACTCCCTGAATACTGACCAATCCCTATAATAATACCCGCAACAATCGCAATGTCCCCCCTATCTACCTCTTCAGTAAATACATTAATAAACCTTGCATTTTTCAGTACCAAATCTGCCTTTATTCTTCCCATCGCAACATCAATATTTTTCTTAACTTGCTCCATATGCTTCCTCCCTCTATATCTTACTAATCCCTTTATATAAATTATTACGAAAGTGGTTACAGTATTCCTTATTACCACTCTAGACATATTTTTATTGTTTAGAATTCGATTAAATGAACGTAGGGTAAATTTATACTTGTTATTTAATTGCGAAAATAAAAAACACAGCTATTGCTGTGCTTCATCACAGTTAGACTGTGTTTCATCTTCCTGGGTTTTTAACCCTACTCTATTATACCAATCTACATATATATAGAATAAGCTTACAACATCCTGTTGATTATATAATAGTATTTTTTCTTTTTTCTCAGGAGGCATTCTATTGATATAATCATTATCCTTAACTATCTTACTAAAAGTTTTTGCTAAATTAGAACCACTTATTACTTCACTTTCACGATCAATCTCAAATATTTTTTCTAGAGCTTTAAGACCAATGCAAGTTCCCTCTGCCTTTTCAAAACATTTTTGTAAATCTATTTCCCCAAAATAACCCTCTAATAAAAAGTCTATTTTATAAGCTTTTAATAGATAGTTTATAACTGTAAAATCATTGTTTCCTGAAAACGTAACAATGTATTTTTTATTGTACTTAGTCTTCATTTCTTCAAAATAATTTTTAGCTAAAGATAATATTTCTATAGCATCTTTTTTATTTTCTGCCATGTACTGCGTAACCTTTATCTCATTTGTTATCTCATCATAAAAGCAGCACCCAAATACTCCAATACATATAGGCTTTTTATAAATGTAATGCTCTAAATCAAAAAACAATGCATCTTTAAAGAGTTGTTTATTTCCGTCCATGGTAAGAGAACCTTCTACTGAAATATCTCCTACCTTAATACTATTAAGTTTTGTAATCACAATATCACTCTTTTCTACTAAGTTTTATAAGAAGCAAAACCGTAAATTTGCACATGTCTAATTTAAAACTCTGCTCTACTTACATGTTATCACATTTTAACTATTTTATAAAAGCATTTTATACATTTAATAAATTTTATTATTGTTCTTTATTGACACTAATATATAACCATGTTAATATATTAGTGAGAATAGTTTTCATTAAGGAGTGATTGTTATAAGCATTTATGATTTAAAGCCAGGAGATAAAGCACTAATTCAATCGGTTTGCGGGGACGACAAGTTTGCTAAAAGATTACTCGCATTAGGCTTCATTGAAGGTACCGAAGTTAAATTAATTGCTACTGCACCTTTAGGAGATCCTATAATTATTAATTTACGTGGTTTTAATATAGCCATTAGAAAGAATGACGCTAAAAATATATCTATACTAAAATCGTAAATATTATATCCAAGATACCCAGAGGAGGATTTGAATGATTACTGCCGCTTTATTAGGTAATCCTAATGTTGGTAAAACGACTCTATTTAATGCACTTACAGGTTCTAACCAATATGTAGGGAATTGGGCTGGAGTAACAGTAGAAAAAAAAGAAGGCTTCATAGAAGATAAGATTAAAATCGTCGACTTACCTGGTATTTATGCCATGGATACTTATTCAAATGAAGAAAAAGTTTCCAAGGAATTTTTACAAAGTGGTAACGTAGATGTAATTATAAATATTGTTGATGCATCGAGCCTTGATAGAAATTTATATCTTACAACTCAACTAAAGAAGTTTAACAAACCAATAATTTTAGTATTAAACATGATTGATGTAGCAATTGCTAATGGTTTGGATATTAATTATAACCTACTAGAGAAAAAACTAGGGGTAAAGATAATACCAATAGTTGCTTCAAAAGGAAAAGGAATTCCAGATGTTAAAAATTGTCTTCTTAAAGGGAATTATGTTAGTAACACCACAAACAATCTAGACTTCAAAGATGAAAAAGAAACTTATTCGTACATCGAAGTTTTACTAAAATCCTGCACTAATAAAAAGAAAAATAATAAAGTTTCTATTACACAAAAAATAGATAAAATCGTGCTTAATAGAATTCTTGCTTATCCTTTATTTTTCCTAAGTTTATTTATAATTTTTATGTTTACCTTTAACTGGGTTGGACAACCTTTGGCCGATTTACTCGATAGCTTGCTTAATGATATTATTGTACCATTTTTAACTAATATATTATCGAATAATAGTGCTTGGTTCTCTTCTCTACTAATTGATGGTGTTATAGGTGGAGTAGGTTCAGTAATAGTATTTTTGCCAGTTATATTAGCATTATTCTTAGGTATTTCATTTTTAGAAGACAGTGGTTACATGGCGAGAGCTGCCTTTATAATGGATAAATTAATGAGGAGAATGGGTTTATCAGGTAAAGCTTTTATTCCATTAATTGTTGGTTTCGGTTGTTCTGTGCCTGCTATAATGTCTGCTAGAACTCTAGAAAGTGAAAAAGATAGAAAATTAACAGCACTTTTAGTACCTCTTATGTCTTGTAATGCTAGACTTCCAGTTTATGCATTGTTTGCATCAGTGTTTTTTCCAGGTAGTAAAACCCTCATGGTATTTTCATTATACTTAATGGGAATTGGTATAGCCTTTGGAATTGGTATTTTATTTAAGAACACACTATTCAGGAAAGACGAAGAACCTTTTATTATAGAATTACCTGAATATCAATTACCAGAACTAAAAAGCTTATTAATACATACTTGGGCAAAAGGTAAAGGTTTCTTAAAGAAAGCTGGTACTATAATCTTTTCTATTTCCGTATTAGTATGGTTTTTATCAAACTTTAACACTACAGGTATGGTTGATATAAACTCTAGTTTTTTAGCTAGTATAGGTAAATTTATAAATCCAATATTTATTCCTCTTGGATTTGCCTCATGGCAAAATTCAGTAGCACTTTTAACCGGTCTTATGGCTAAAGAAGTAGTTGTAGGTACCATGGGTGTTATATATGGTGGTAATTTAACACATTCTTTAGCTAATCATTTTACGTCACTATCTGCTTATAGTTTCTTAGTTTTTGTATTATTATACACTCCTTGTGTATCAGTAATTGCAACTATGAAGAAAGAATACGGAAACAAAATGGCAATTTTTTCCGTATGTTACCAATTAACATTGGCTTGGGTAGTTTCTTTCATAATATTTAATGTTGGAAGCATAATAATGAGGTAATATAAAATATAAAGAGGTGATGTAGCCGTGGAATTCATTATTGTTGGTGTGATCGTTATCGCAGCTGGATATATCTTATATACTAATATAAAGAAACAATCACATGGTGATTGTGGCTGTGGAAATGGCTGTAAAGGCTGTAACCATAGTTGTGAAGTAAAACCATCTAATAAAAAATGATAACAAAATCGAATGAAAAAGTGGTATAGTACATAAATGTACTATACCACTTTTTTTTATAACCTACTGCTCACTGTTTTTAGTGACTGCTTTGTGTTTATATTATTCTTCATAAGAGACATTTGTTTTTTAGCTAGTTTTTCTTTTCTCTTAAGATCCAAATCAATGTCAATAGTGTTAATTACTTTGAAAATTTCAGGCAAATTTACAACATCTTCATAATTATGAAGCATAAGAATATTTTTCAGCTTTTCATCATGTTTTAATAGGTATTCATTATACAATTCAACCCACTTTGCTCCGTTAATTTCATCTTTTCTCTTGATACCAATAAACTGCTCCACACTTTTTAAACTACAGCTCTTAATCCCCATTCTTTTGTGAAATGGTCTTATAAACTTATACAAATCCATGTGATCCCTTGGTAATCTATAGCCGAAATTGTATCTATACATCTTCCTAATTATGAAAGGTTCATCAAATGCTGTACCATTATAGGAACACCACCTTTTAAACTTACCCATAGCTTTCGTAAATTCTTTTAAAATATTCACTTCTTCGCAAGGCGCCTCCGCGAAATATTGAACAATTTTAAATTCACCTTCGCTTAAGTAATACCCTAAAGATATTAGTACTATTTTGTCATATTCTAGATCAAAACCCGTAGCTTCAATATCCAAATATGCAATAGTATCCATCTTGTATTTGCTGAAAATTTCCTCTGGTAAAACAACCTTAATTTGATATTCTTTTATGAACATAGTTCCCCCTAATCTATAAAAAAAGAAAAGCATACATTATAACAAATGTGTTTTTATTTGTTTAGCAAATATATTTTTATTTGCTACGTAATCCTAAACAAGTTTTACATTTTTCTATAATCTAATAATACAGTAAAAACAGCGTTATTGCAAATGCCACAATAAGGCAACTACTACAATAACGCAAAATTCAATAACTGTTGTGTAATCCTACATTCTATCTACTACTTCTATACCTATAAGGCCTAATGCATTCTTAATTACTTGGCAAGTAGCTTCTACCATTTTAATTTTTGCTTTTTTATCAGATTCATCTTTCAAATTAGATATATTGTACTGATTGTAAAATTTATTAAAAGCTTTGGCTACATCAATTACGTATCTTGTAACCATAGATGGTTCTAATTTATCAATAGCAAAAAGGATTGATTTTTGGAAACCTTCTAACTGCTTCACAAGTTCAAATTCTTCTTTAGAATTTAATTTATTGTAATCTAGCTCTATATCAGTTTCATTATTTTTGCTAGTCTCTTCAACTTTTCTTAATATACTTTTTGCTCTTGCATAAGTATATTGAACATAAGGACCTGTTTCTCCATCAAAGCTAAGCATTTCTTCCCAATTGAAAACAATATCTCTTTCTCTATGATTTTTTAAATAAGTAAATACAATAGCACCTATTCCTACTTTTTTAGCAACATCCTCTTTATTTTCAAGTTCAGGATTTTTCTCGTTTATTACTTCAAGGGTTTTAGCCACCGCTTGATTTAATAACTCATCTAGGAAAATAACATCACCTTTTCTTGTAGATAATTTTTTATCTGCAAATCTTACTGTACCAAAAGGTACATGCACACAATCATCTGCCCACTTATTTCCCATAAGCTTTAAGGTAGTAAATACTTGTTTGAAATGAAGAGCTTGATCTTTTCCAACTACATAAATATTTTTATAAAAGTCGTAAGTCTTCTTTCTATACGTCGCTGCTGCTAAATCACGAGTTGCATAAATTGTAGCTCCATCTGATTTTTTAATTATACATGGTGGAATATTGTAATCATCAAGCATTACAACTTTAGCTCCATTACTCTCAACTAGTAGTCCCTTTGCATCTATATCCTTAATAATGTCATCCATCTTATCACAATAGAAACTTTCACCAGCATAAGAATCAAATTTAACATTTAATATTTCATAAAGTTTTTTAAACTCTACAAGACTTAAATCGCGAAATTTAGTCCAAAGTTCAACTTCCTCGTCGCAACCATCCTCTAATTTTTTGAAGTATATTTTTGCCTGATCATTAAGAGTTGGATCAATATCCGCTTCCTCATGGAATTTAACATAAATTCTTAGTAATTCATTAATAGGTTCTTTTGCTAAAGCGCTCTCATCTACCCAGTTCTTATAAGCATAAATAAGCTTACCAAATTGAGTTCCCCAATCTCCAAGATGATTAATTCCAGTACAATTATATCCTTCAAACGATAGTATTTTATACAATGAGTTCCCAATAACTGTAGTGAATAAATGTCCTACATGAAATGGCTTTGCAATATTCGGCGATGAATATTCTACTACTATATTCTTACCTTCACCTATTTTAGATGAACCATAATTATCTCCCTCATCTAATATTTTTTCTACTGTATTTTTAATAAATACTCCTTTATCTAGGAAAAAATTTAAATAAGGACCAAAACACTCTATTTTCTCAAAACCGTCTTTTTCTATTTTTTCTTTTAAATCCTTAGCTATCATATTCGGTGCTTTTCTCATAACTTTCGACAATTGAAAACATGGGAAAGCGAACTCACCCATTTCAGGTTTTGGTGGTATTTCAATTAAACTTTCTATTGTTTCTATGTCGAGCTCCACCAATTGTTTAATTCTCTGCGCAACTATTTTTTTATAATCCATAAAAATTTCCCTCCTGTTTTGCTCTAGGGTAGATAACAATTATTAACCGTTATCCCATCCTATTATGCATTTCGCCTTATAATAATTATTATCACTAATTTGGAAACTCATGTATATTGTAATATAACAAAAAACCCATCTCTAAATAAAGAGACGGGTTATATTTCCGCGGTACCACTCTGATTGACTATAAAGTCCACTCAATATTTTAACGCCAATTAGCGACTTACCCTATAAGAGTCAAAAATTGTTACTTTTAACTAGTTCAGGCAGCTTCTCCAAGGTTCTTTTCCTAAAATTAATGTATCATTAATTTTGTTAAATATCTATCTATTTAACTTCTTATACCTTATAAGGCTTACACTATGTCCTTACTCGCTTTAAGATTAATAAGAAAGTACTGTCCTCTTCACAGAATTTAGTAATTATAAATTCACTCGATACTAAACTTTATTATATTCCTAAGAGTACATATTTGTCAATTTTTTTTAAATTTTTTATAGGCAATTAATAGTTACTAATTCTCTCTAAATATTTTATCCATTGATAGACTCAGAAAATTTTTGTAGATCAGTAATAGGTTCCCTGCATGTATAATTTTCACAAATATAAGCAGTAGTTTTCCCCAGCAAAGATTTATGCGAATCCAACTCTGAATTAATAGAATTTAGCCTTTTATCGCCAGTGTTTAATACTACTGTAGCAAAAGGAAGATAAGTGCTATTAATCTCTCTAATCATAGCTTTAGTTCCGACTGCACTCTCATCTCCAGCAATTATAATATCCTTTCCTGGTACCGCACTATATAATAATGCTGTCATAAAATAAGCATGAGCACTTTCTATAGTTTTAACCTTTGATGCAAAGACTTTAAATTGTAAAGCGGCCTCATCTTCTAATTTACTATTAGCAGTTAATCTAGCAAGTCTTAACATGTTTAAGGTAGCTACAGAATTTCCAGATGGCATTGCACCATCATATATATCTTTAGGTCTTGAGATTAGTTCTTCTCCATCAACACCATATAGATACAATCCACCCTGATTTTCATCTTTAAACAGTTTAATCATATTTTCATTAAGTTCTATGGCCTTGGTTAAATATACTGCATTAAAAGTAACCTCATATAATTCAATTAAAGCATGAACCGTAAAAGCATAGTCGTCTAAATAACCTAAATGGGCAACATCACCATCTCTATATCTAGCCATTAACCTTCCTTTATCATTAATCATCTTACTTAATATGAAATTCATAGCCTTTTCTGCTGCATTTATATAACTTGTATTTTTAAAAACTCTTCCACCATAGGCAAGAGCTGCAATCATAAGTCCATTCCATGAAGTTAATATTTTATCATCCTTATAAGGATGAATTCTCTCCTCTCTATATTCAAACAGTTTCTCCCTCATTTCTTCTAATTTTATATTTACTTTTTCATCGATATTAACACTATTTTGTTTTCCAATAAGGTTTGGAATATTTCGCCCCTCAAAATTACCTTTCGTAGTAATATCATATTGCTTGCAATAGATTTTATAACTCTCTTCACCTAAAACTAAAGCTATCTCCTCATGCGTTAACAAATAATATTTACCCTCGATGCCTTCACTATCTGCATCTTCAGCGCTGTAAAAAGCCCCCTCCGTTGAAGTCATATCCCTTAATATATAAGTAAATATTTTATCTGCTACATCTTTATAGAATTTTTTACCTGTAGCCTCAAACGCTTCAATATACACCTGCGCTAAAAGTGCATTATCATATAACATTTTTTCAAAGTGAGGCACTAACCATTTCTGATCTGTTGAATACCTTGAAAATCCAAAACCAATATGATCAAAAATTCCACCTGCGTACATTGCTTCCAAAGTTGTTTCTACTATTTCTAATGCCTTAGTCTCATTGTAATTTTTCCAATATCTCAGTAAAAATTGTAAATTGTGAGGAGCTGGAAATTTTGGAGATCTTCCAAATCCACCATACTTATCATCAAAAATACTTGCAAAGCTACTATACGCATTATGTATTTCAGCTTCACCCAGTTCTCCAGTTTTAACGAATTCATCAATGCTTTTTATATGCTCCACTATTTTTTTACTAGATTCTATAATATTCTCTTTATTTTCATTCCACTGCTCTGCAATAGAAATTAATACATCTTTTATCCCTGGCATTCCACGCATGCTTTCCCTTGGAAAATAGGTACCTGCATAAAATGGTTTTTTATCTGAGGTCATAAAAATTGTTAGGGGCCATCCACCACTACCGGTGAGGGACTGACATACCGACATATAAATACTGTCTACATCTGGACGTTCTTCACGATCAACCTTTATCGCTATAAAATATCTATTTAGTATTGCTGCTACTTCTTCATTTTCAAAAGATTCTTTTTCCATAACATGACACCAATGACAAGTGGAATAGCCGATTGAAAGGAAGATTGGTTTATCTTCAGCTTTCGCTAGAGCAAAGGCTTCTTCACCCCAGGGGTTCCATTTCACTGGGTTATATGCATGTTGTAGAAGGTATGGAGATTTTTCATTAATTAATTCATTAGGTTTTCTGTTTTGCTTAATAGTTTCAGATTCAGTCATAACTACAACAACTCCTATCAAATATGTATTAACAATATTATACCCAAGGTAACTAATTTAAGTCCCTAAATATAAACAGTAAGTATATAAAATTTATGAAAAAATATTACATATAAATTTTCTTATTAACTAACTTTTGTAACTTAAAAAATTAATATTTCCATACCAAACTGTTTTTTGATCAATTATAATAAGATTTTGATGTATATTGGATTTCAAAATTATATTTATTCCAATTGTATTCTTTTTTCTTCCTCTTTTTTTAGTATCATATATAGATAAAACTTCATTTATAATTAAAAACTGTTTTAACTTTTCCTTCCATTGTTCTAACAACTGCTGTGTATGTACAATTATAAGTGTGTTTACTTTCCTTTCAGCTATTAATTTCGATCCAATAACAGTTTTTCCAAAAGCAGTAGTAGCGGACAATACTCCCTCATCCTTTTGAATTGATGTATCATCCTTTATCTCAACTATAGCTTTATATTTATTATCCATACATTTTATTTGTAATTCTAATCGTTTTCTAGAATCCGCATTTTCTATTTTCAATATGTGATTTTCCTCAAATAGCTTCAAGTATTTATTATAAAGCTCATTATAATCCATATTCTTATTCCTCCTAGAGAAACTATTATTATATATCTATCAAAATTATTTTATTTGAATTATATAGTAATTCTAAAATACTTTTATTTTTATTTCCATAAGATATTATAATTTCGTTATTTACATATTAAAGTGTCACTGCTGGATACATTACCTTAATTAGCGGTTAAATTTTTTTCTGTTTTATTTTCAATCTCTATGCCTTTATAACGTTGAGCAATGACTAAAAGATTAATTTTCTAAGTTTATAACTATTAGCGAACTCACCTTTAATTATAATTATATCTCCGTCAAAGTCTGCAATTTGTAAAAGGCTATTAGAATCTCCAATAGCCTTTTATTTATAGTAAGTATATTTTTATAAATCAAAAGTATAATTTTAAATTGGACTATATCCAGTTCTCCCTAATTCAATTCTTGCAGATTTTACATTTTCAAATTTAAGTGCTTTTATAGTATTTATAAGTATAAAAAATCTCTACTAAAAGGTAACTATAATTTTAAATAAATCTCCATCCACATTTACATTTAATTGTCCACCTTGGAGTTCTACAAAACTTTTAGCTATAGCTAGTCCCAAGCCTGAGCCTTCTGTATTTCTTTCTTTGTCACCTCTTATGAATCTTTCCACTATGTCATTCACATCAAAATCTATTTCACTTGCAGTCATATTTTTTAATGTTATTTCAACCTTATCTTCTATAGAAACAATATCAATATATACTCTAGAACCTTGCATAGCATATTTTGTTATATTAATTATAAGGTTTTCGAACACTCTAAACATGCGCTGGCTATCCAACTGTAATATTACCTTGCCCTCTGGATACCTTGTTTTTACTATTAGCGAAGCCTCTGATATTTTATCATCTAGTTCCAATAATGTTTGTTTCATTAAGTCCACAACATCCACATCAACCACATTTAAACTTATATTTCCACTGGTAGCCTTACTTACTTCAAATAAATCCTCAATTAACACCTGTAATCTTTGCGATTTTCTATCTATTGTATCTAAATAGCCCTTACGTTTCTCCACTGTAAGATTTTCATTCTTTAATAAATCCACATAAGTAATAATAGTTGTTAAAGGAGTTTTTAAATCATGAGATACATTAGTAATAAGCTCCGTCTTCATTCTTTGACTCTTTACTTCCTCCTTAACTGCCTTTTTAAATCCCTTTTGTATACTTTCAATTTCTTTTTTAAAATCATTAAACACTCCTAAATTTTCTTCAATAGTTACCTCCAAGTTACCCTCTGCTATTTTATTTGTAGCTTCAAAAAGCTTACTATATTTATTGCTAATATCATTATAATTTTTTCTTATTACTTGAAATAATACTACAGTATATATTATGGCTACTATTATCCCCAAAAACCAAATACAACTCATTATTGATAATATTAAAAAATTCACTCCTAAAATTATAACGAGTTTCTTAGTATTCTTTTCTTTTAAGTCTATATTTCTTATATAACCATATAACCTTTTGTTAACTCTAAAAATACCTCTTAAAATTTTATATATCAACGAATTCTCCATTACATATTGCTTAATTCCAATTTTAAAAATATATTTTATAATAGTAACACCAATAAATATTACTGCAAACCCTAGTACCCAATAAATAATATTTATTGCACTTATTAAAGTAGTGTTAATTTGCGTGTTAACATATATATGTGAAAATTTAATTAAGTCTCCTTTTATTGTACTTTTTATCATTTGAAAACATGAATCATTACACATAAATATAAGTGTAATAAAAATTATTAAACTTATTATCTCCATAGGAATTTTTGCAATTTTTTTGAAACCAATTAACTCCTTTGATATCTTATATGGTGTTATGAGCGAAAGCATTAATATAAGAAGCAAGGCTATTCCTATAAATAATAGTGCTACTTCTCTGTAGGAATTAATTTCATTCATATTTTTATAATTAACTATTGAATCACTATATTTTAATTCTCTTGGAACAGCATAAACGTAACTCATGTTTTTGATGGCTTTCATTTCTAAATTACCGAAGTGCCTAGGACTACTATTTCTAAATGCTGAAGTTACTACAGTCCTATCAGCTCCATAGATTTTTTTAATAGTACTTTCTCCATTAGTGTCATAGTCAATAACAATATAAAAGCTATATTTTTTATTAAAATCTTCAATAACAGAACCATCCATTTTGTCATTCAATAGGACTTTTATTCCACCTTGATTTCTCTCTTCAATTAATTTGGTATCTTTCTTTATAGCATAATATTCTAAGTTCCCAAAATATTTATCCAGATTTTTCTTATCATCAATCATCTTTTGATTAAATCCACTTTTATTCTCTTCCATATTTTCTTGTGCATAATCATAATTTTTGTCTAGATTTAAAATAATATCCCATGGTTCTATCTTACTATTTCCTTTATTTTTTAAAATATCAAAATATATGCTATAATTGCTATTGCTTATATCATTTAAAAATCCACTTTTTTCGAAAATATTATACTCATATTTTTTTGCTTCTTTTTCTATTTTAGGATATGAAGAATACATACCTACAGAAACTATTATTAATACTAGCAAAATAATAGCATTTATAATATATTTTGCATTACTGCTTTTCGATTTTATATCCAACTCCCCACACCACCTTTAAATATTTTGGGTTTTTCGAATTTATCTCTATTTTTGACCTGATATTTCTTACATGAACCATTATTGTATCTGTGTTTATAGCATGTTCATTCCAAACTCTTTCATATATTTCTTCTGCTGAAAAAACCCTTCCTGGGCTTTTCATAAGTAAGTTAAGAATCTTAAACTCACTAGGGGTGGTTTTTATAAAATTTCCATCTACAGTTACTTCCCTTGTCTCTATATTCAGTTCTAATCCCCCTATCACAAAAACATGATCCACTACACTATTATTTTTCACCATATTTAAGAATCTGCTATATCTTCTTAACTGCGAATTTACCCTTGCTAAAAGTTCAAGAGGCCTAAATGGTTTTGTTACATAGTCATCTGCTCCAATATTTAATCCCATTATCTTATCTACCTCTTCAGATTTTGCTGATAACATTATTACTGGAAATTCATGGTTTTCTCTAAGTTTCATTGTAAATGCTATTCCATTCATCTTAGGCATCATCACATCCACAATTGCTAGATGTACTTTCTCATTTTCTAATATTTCTAAACCCTCTATGCCATTTAAGGCTATAAAAACCTTGTACCCTTGATTTGTTAAGTAATCTTGTATCCCAATTGCTATATCTCTCTCATCTTCCACAACTAAAATATTATATATATCCATTTCGCATACCTCTTTCTACCATAATGATCTAATTATACAATATCAAATATAAAATGTATTAATTAGATTCTATATATCTACTTTTTCACTTTATAATCATATTTTCATCATCCCCTTCGACTCATGACTTTATAATACTCTTAACCTCTAAAGATAATGTTATGTTAATTCTAAAGATTTTCTAAACATTCACATTGGTCAGACCCCTAAGTAATTCTAGTTTTTTCACTTCTTCTTCAAAGTTTTTTTATCATTCAAAACTTTAATTAGGAGAATCAGAGTATTAAAAAAGACCTGAATTACCTTCTGGCATTTCAAGACTTCTTAAAAATCAGTAATTTTACTATTATAAATAATGTTTATTGTACCAATACTCTTTGTATGCTTTTTTATATTTGAATTATTAAAACATGGAATTAATGCGTAATATCTTTTATGAACATGACACCAATGACAAGTAGAATAGCCGATTGAAAGGAAGATTGGTTTATCTTCAGCTTTCACTAGAGCAAAGGCTTCTTCACCCCATGGGTTCCAGTTTACTGGGTTATATGCATGTTGCAGGAGGTATGGAGACTTTTCATTGATTAATTTATTAGATTTCCTGTTTTGCTTAATAGTTTGAGGTTCAGTCATAGCTACAACAACTCCTATCAAATATATATTAACAATATTATACCCAATGTAATTACTTTAAGTCCCTAAATATAAACAGTAAATATATAAAATTCATAAAAAAATATTACATATAGATTTTCTAATTAACTAACTTTTGTACTCTAAAATAATTTTTGTTGCACCACAGTTCCCAATTTTTGATTAGCTGTTTTATCCTCAATAGTATCCATTAACTCATTTGCAATATTTAAGCTTGTAAGTCTCATGATATTTTCATCTTCACTTTTGTAACTTAAAAAATTAATATTTCCATACCAAACTGTTTTTTGATCAATTATAATAAATTTTTGATGTATATTGGATTTCAAAATTATATTTATTCCAGTTGTTCTTAAATAATCATATGTATCCTTTAAATCAGCTTCTTCATTTTCTCTAACATCAGTTTCCGCTGAAGTAAATATATTAACAGTAATTCCATTTTTCGGAACATTAGCCAAAAGTTCTATGATATTAAAATATTTCGTTTTAATTAAAAGAAATTGACTCACTATAACAACCTCATTTTTTGCTAACAAAATATCGTTACTAAATACGGTTAAAAAATTATCATTATTATATATTGAATTTATTTTCTCCAAAGGTGTACTATCGATCTTAGCAGAATAACCTATTTGAGCATAACCACTTAATCTCTTTTGATACATTCTTTCTAATACACTAACATGAACATCTATATAATCATAAATTTGAACCTCATTTTTGTTTTCATATAATCTATTAAGCCTACCAGCGTATTGTTGCAGCGTTCCCTTCCACAATACAGGCATAGCTAAAAAAAGAGTATCTAATCTCGGTTCATCAAATCCCTCCCCTATAAATTTACCTGTAGCAACTATTACCATACTACATTCTTTCAGTACGCTTAAGAGCTTCTCAATTTGAGATTTCTTTTCCTTTTTTGACATTCCTCCAGTTAATGTAATAACATTATCTATTTTTTCTTTTAAAGCATTCGATAATAATTTAACATGTGCTGTTCTTTCAGTTAATACTATTGGATTTCTTCCCTCTTTAACACAATTAATAACGTCTTGGATAATCATCGCATTTCTTATTTCACTTGTGCTTATTTCTAAATAAATTTTTGTTATTGACCATTCTTTTTCATCTTGTAAAACTGGTTTCCTAAAAGACGTAAATCTTGGGATTACATAGTGCTCAAAAGGAAGTTTCTCCGTTTGCTTTAGCACGTTCACTTTATATCTAATTGGACCACATTGCATAAATATTATAGGTTGATGCCCATCCTTCCTTATTGGAGTCGCTGTTAATCCATAAACATATTTAGCTACTACATTTTTTAATATCTGTTCGAAGCTAAAAGCTGAAACATGATGGCATATAATTCTACTTTTTCTTGAGGCAAACTACTATTACTTACTTCACTAAGCTTATCCTTTTGAATTGATATATCATTCTTTATCTCAACTATAGCTTTATATTCATTATCCATACAAATTTCAACCTTAACTTTTAAAATTTGTATCTCATCTAAAATTATATCCTATTTATAGCATTATGTATTATTAGGATAATTATATTAATATATAAAATTTTCATTGTATAAATTTACATATTTCTAGGATGAAATTATAAAAGCTTAAAAAACTTAAAACAGCTAATCGCAGTGAATATTTCACCTTAATTAGCTGTTAAAATTTTTCCTATTTCATTTTCAATATCTATGTCTTTATTTGGACAATCAATTACTTCCTTAATTTTAATTTCTCTTTGTTGCATTCTTATAAAAATTTTAATATTTTATTCTCATCTACAATATATTTTAAACTATTAGTTACGTATATTTTGCATTGGTAACTCATGCATATATTTTTTGAGATCATCAAGAACTATTTCAACAGAATTAAGCATAGTATCACATGATATACCAGCTAAATGTGATGTAAGTGTAACATTATCTAATTTAATTAATGGGCTATCAGATGGCAATGGTTCTTCATCGAAGACATCGATAGCAGCACCACCTATAGATTTCCTTTGTAAAGCGTGAATAAGAGCATTTGTATCAACTATACCAGCACGTGAAGTATTTATAAAGTATGCAGTAGTTTTCATTTGAGAAAATTCTTTTTCACCAATGAATTTATTAGTCTCTTCTGTAAGACGCATGTGTACTGTTACAAAATCAGATTGTGCTAATAGTTCTTCAAATGTTACAGGTTTATATCCAGCTTTGGCGATATCCCGAGGACTCATAAATGGATCATATACAATAATCTTAGAACCAAAACCACTTAATCTTTGAACAACCTGGCGTCCAATATAACCAAATCCAATGATACCTACAGTGCATGTACGCATATCATGGATATATTCTTGGTTTACATATTTTTTGCACCATTTCCCTTCACAAATTAACTTGTAGCTATGCGCGATATTCTTATTTGCAGCAATCATCATACCAACAGTGAAATCAGCAACAGCATAAGCACTACGCCATTGTGCATTTATTAGTTTAATTTCACGTTTTGTTAATGCTTCTATATCAGCATTTTCATAACTGTCACGTAATACAGCGACAACCTTTAAATTCTTAGAGGCATTAATAATTTCTTTATTTATATAAGAACCATGTACTACTATAATATCTTTATCCATACAAGCATTTAGTAAAGGTTTGCACGTGGGTACAGCGTCTACCCCACCTTTCTCAAGTTGAAGCATACGGTCAGTTATATCACCCATAGCATACATATCTTTGTCTTCTATCATAGTAACTTCAGCACCATATTTATCAAGTATAAACATTTTTTTCATTAAATCAGAAGTAACACCGCCATCAGATACAAGTAAAATTTTTGTATTTTTCATAATAATTCATTCTCCTCTCTTTATAATTTTTTTTGCAATTAATAGGCAAAAGTTACTTTTTCAGCAATATAGAATAGGAACTTTTGTTTTCAAAATAACATCTTACATTTTTGTAATCTTCTTTATTATATTTAGGTCTGATTAACTATAAAGTTTTGAATTGAAAGAAAAGCTTTAATATCTATCTTTTCGTTAGAATTAATTAAAAGTTTGGCTTCTTTCTTGGATAATAATATAACTTCAATATCCTCATCTGATTCTAAATAATCTTTTGATATTTCCCCCTGACAAGTACAATATACTAATGCTGCAGATTCATCTGTCATACCTGTTGAAATATACATCTGTGATTTTGTCTTAGAATAATCAATTTCAATCAAATCAAGTCCAGTTTCTTCTTTCAGTTCCCGTCCGGCAGTAGTTTTAAAATCTTCACCGGGATCAATAAGCCCAGCAGGAATTTCATAAACATAATCATTAAGAGGGATCCTAAATTGCTTTATAACTACTAATTTATCTTCAGCTGTGTGAGTTGCTATTATTATAACGGCATCTATATCGCACTCTGCTTTATTAAAATAGATATTTTTTAATGTATCTATATTTTTTCTAGAAGCTATGGACCAATTTTTGCATTCGCCATTTTTGTTAATATATTCTGCATCGTAGAGTTTTAAATATTTTGTATCTGCTAGTATTTTAATATTTTTTATACTCATTATGTCATATCCTATCATATTTTATTTTATGAACAAGTATCTATATCTATAAGACTCAGAAGTAACTTCTTAGATTATATTGAGGCCTCCTTCCATACTTCATAGCAAGTAAATTTTTAATCAAAAATGAAGTAATGAATGCATTGCCTATCGACGCTGTATTCAGCTATTTATATTAAACACTTCTCTTAATGCTTTGGCAACACCATCTTCATCATTTGAAGTTGTTACTAAATCTGCTACATCTTTTACCGCCTGCTCTGCATTTCCCATTGCAATAGCATACCCTGCATATTCAAGCATACTTATATCATTATGATTATCACCTATGGCAATGATTTCTTCCCTCTTTATTTTCAATATTGTTGCTAAATCTTTTAATGCATTGCCCTTAGTTACTCCTTCAGCCATAATATCCAGCAATTTTGAGGTTGATTTATATGCCTCTATTCCAGAAATTTCATTTAATTCTTCCTCAATCTGTCCAAGAAGTTCAGGATTATCATTTTCAATTAAAATCTTAAATACTTTCTCATTTAAGTCAGTATATATATTATCAACGATTTTTATAGATACCTTTTCTTCTTCACAAAGGCTCTCATTATACTTTAAATAATATCTTGCTCTGCCTTTTATACTTTCACTATAAACTGTATATTCACAAAATACATCAAATATAAGTTCGTTTTTTTTGCAGAGATCTACAATTTTCAAGAAATCATCTCTTTTTATAATGTGTGAATTATAGAATTCACCTTTAATAGCATTTCTAAGTAAAGCGCCATTACAACAAATTACCGGGGTGTTATTTTCTATTTCTCTCAAATACGCTTTAATCATTGTATCCAATCTTCCAGTAGCTATAGAGAATAAAATCCCTCTTTTTTTTAATTCTTGTACAATTTTTAGATTTTCATTGGAAATTTCGTGTTTACTATTTAAAAAAGTACCATCCATATCAGCAACTACTAATTTATAATTCATATTACCACCCCTCATATATTTGTATATTAATATTTTCTGAACTTATTTTATGGTGATTTTATTTAATATATATAAGTATTGAAAGGTGATAAACTTTAAATAAATTCATCACCTTCCACATTTAATTATCTCTTTTTAAAAAAAAGAATAAGTTATTTAATCCCTAGTTACGTACATTTTGCATTTGTAAACCTTGCAAATATTGTTTGATATCATCAAAACCTATTTCAACGGAATTACGCATAGTATCACATGAAGTACCTGCTAAGTGTGATGTAAGTGTAATATTATCTAATTTTAAGAATGGGCTATCAGATGGTAATGGTTCTTCATCAAATACATCGATAGCTGCACCGCCAATAGATTTTGTTTGTAAAGCATTAATAAGAGCATCTGTATCAACTATACCAGCACGTGCAGTATTTATTAAATACGCAGTAGATTTCA
>NZ_JAHLDM010000018.1:0-110623 GCF_018861295.1 Clostridium estertheticum
ATCGAAGTTTTCTCTTTCATATTAACAACTCCCCTTTTTATTATTTCCTTTATAGTATTTATATAAGCAATATCTATGCCAACAAATTATCGTTATTATAGTTGGCTTAAACACTGGGTTTAAAATTTGCTGTACTGTTTTGTAATTACAAAAAGTGATCTCCATAAAAAAACATTACAATAATTTTTGTTTTTTGTATTTACATAAAATTAATATATTTAATATATCCGAACTATCTTTTCTTAAAACTCAAGAAATTTTATCGACATGTATTATTACACGAAAATTTAAATTACTTAATTAAAACTAATGAAGGATTTGACCACATATTTGACAGAATAATTTAGTTTACGATTTTCAAAATCACTTGATAATACTAAAAAGCCATCTGAACTCCAGATGACTTTTTAGTAGCTTTATCAATATGACCACATCAATATTATTAGTGAATCTAGATGGCTCTCCTCAATTTCTTCAAATTGATTATTACATTGTTGCAATATGTTATTTTATTTTTTTATTGTATTTCTTCTAAACCTTAGAATCTATCTCGTATAACTCTATTTAAATATATTTCTAACTCTTTATATTGTGCTTCTTAATTACGGTCATGCCATTTATAAACACTAAGATATATACAATCGTTGTAAATAGCTGAATATTTTATTAATTTCTTTACTTATTCTCAGTGTTTTATGAACAGATAACGAAGGAAATAATTAACGTGTAATATCTTTTATGGACACGACACCAGTGACAACAATAATAACCAATACTTACCAATATAGGTTTATCATCCTCTTTTGCTTTTGTAAAAGCTTCTTCACCCCAGGGGTTCCAGTTCACTGGGTTATATGCATGTTGTAGAAGGTATGGCGATTTTTCATTAATTAGTTTGTTAGGTTTTCTGTTTTTTTTAATACTTTTAGGTTCAGTCATAGCTACAACAACTCCTATCAAATATGTATTAACAATATATCAGCTTTTTCATTTTAACTGAGACAAAAAATAACACTAACAATTATGTCAGTGTTTATATATTAATATCATGTTTATACAAGTTCAATATAACATATATCTCTATTTTTTAAAACCAATATCAATTTCAACTATTTCAGACCGGCTTCCTATCCTAATTGGTGGTCCCCATGTTCCATAACCCGAAGATACAATAAAGTTCGAATTGTTCTTTTGCAGATAACCATAGTCTATTTCAAATATAAGATTTGTTATAAGATTTGCAGGAAATAACTGTCCTCGATGCGTATGTCCCGATACTTGTAAATCAATCTCATTCTTTTGCGTATCAGCAAAATTTCTTGGCTGATGATCCATTAATATAAGAGGCTTCGACTTATCTAAATCTTTTATTATGTCTGATAGATCTTTTCTTTTAATTTTCGTCTGCGATTCCTGTGATATATCGTCGCGACCTATAACATAAAAACTATTATTTATTAAAATTGCTTTATCTCTCAGTACATTTATTCCGGAAGCCTTAAAAGTTTTAACAATATCCTCTACACTGCTACCCATTTCATCATGGTTTCCAAGACAAGCATAAACTCCATACTTACTTTTAAGTCTTTTAAAGTTATCACTCATGTTTTGTTTTACAAAAGGCTCAATACTACTATCAATTATATCTCCAGGTATTAGCACAATGTCTGGATTCAATTCATTTATTTTATTAACCATCACAGTAAGCCTTTTATTATCTACTACAAGCCCAAGATGAATATCCGAAACCATAATAATCTTAAGTGCCTTTAAATCGCCAGGTGTTTTATTTACATTCAAATCATATTTGGTTACTTTTGGACTTCGAGCGCTCCAAGTACCATATGCCATTAGACTGGTTAAAAACACAACTACCACTAACGATACTATTAATGAAAAATTAGCAGCTTCATTTATGTTCCTAGGAATAAATGAAATTTTGCTATTTAAAAATTTTATTAGATCAATAGTAGGCAATACTAAAATAAGATAAAAAATTATTCCCATCCAATATGATCCCACAATGTTCAATGTATTTAAAACTACTGAAGGTATATAAGAAGACAATATCATACTTATGATATACGCCGATGCTATTAGTAAAATTACTATCCAATATACCTTATTATTTAAAAACGAAATATGGCTTCCTAAGTTTTGCCATCCCCTTAATCCTATATAATAATTTATGCCACCATATAATAAAAAAAATAAAGCAGCAACTAATAACATTAATTTGTCCATTATGCACCTCTCTTATTATCAAATCCAAACTATTCCTTTTACATTATAATTCAAAGGAATTTTCAATTCAACACAAATTATATTCACTCTATGCCTATCATAGTCAGCTATGAGTATATGATTTTTCTATAAATTACAATAAAAAGGTCTAGCAATTACGCTAGGCCTTAAATATCTTTGTACTATAATTATTAATTTGTTTTGAATTTTAAACTTGTTGTATTTTCATCATATTCGTAGTACCAGACTCACCAACTGGTATACCGGCTGCAATTATGACAATATCACCTTTTTTTATATATCCTGCAGCTAATGATTTTTTCACTGCATCTGCCATTAATTCATCTGTGGAAGTTAACTTAATTGAAAGTATAGTCTGCAATCCAAAATTAATAGATAACCCTCTTGCAACTTGCTTACTAGGTGTTACAGCAATAATTGGACACCTTGGTCTATATTTGGATACCATCCTAGCAGTATACCCACTTTGGGTTGCAGTTATTATTGCAGATACATTTAATTTATCTGCTGTGTTACATGTAGCAAGACTTATACCTTCTGATATATTTTCAAGAGCTTCATAATTTCTTTTATTTAAAGCAGCTTTAAAATCAATATTTGACTCTGCCTCAATAGCAATATTCGCCATTGTTAAAGCGGCTTCCAATGGATATTTTCCATTAGCACTTTCACCACTAAGCATTATTGCATCAGTACCATCAAAAATAGCATTAGCTATGTCTGAAGCCTCTGCTCTAGTAGGTCTTGGATTTCTAATCATAGAATCTAACATTTGGGTTGCAGTTATAACAGGCTTACCTGCCTTATTACATTTATGGATTATCATTTTTTGAACTATAGGAACCTTTTGAATCGGTAATTCAACCCCCATATCTCCTCTAGCAACCATAATACCATCAGAAGCCTCTATTATAGCATCTATGTTGTCAACGCCTTCTTGTGTTTCAATTTTGGATATTATTTGGATATGTTCGCCACCATTTGCATTAAGTATATTTCTAACATCTATTACATCACTAGCCTTTCTTATAAAAGAAGCAGCTACGATATCAACGCCTTGCTCACATCCAAATATTAAATCCAATTTATCTTTGTCAGTTACTGCCGGTAGACCAATAGATATATTAGGAACATTTATTCCCTTATGGTTTCCTATAAAACCAGAATTTAATGCAGTACAATTTATTTCAGTGCCTTCAATTGAATCAATTTTAAATTCAATAAGACCATCATCCACAAGAAGTGTACCATTGACCTTAAGTTCTTGATAAAGCTCTGTATAAGAAACAGAACATCTCTCTTTATTACCAAGTATCTCTTTACCACAACTAAAGACAAATTTTTGACCTTTGTCAATTGCTACAGTATCTCCCATAAAATTGTGGGTCCTAATCTTAGGTCCTTTTATATCAAGCATTATAGCAACAGATTTATTAAGTTCTTCCCTAAGACTTTTTATAAGGTCAATTTTTATTTTGTGATCCTCGTGTGTACCATGTGAAAAATTAAGTCTAGTAACATTCATTCCAATTTCCATGAGTTTTGTCAATATATCTTTACTGTCACTTGCAGGCCCTATTGTGAAAATCATTTTTGTTTTTTGCATAATTAATCTCCCCTTTATTGTTTAAGTTTTCTTAATTAGTTTTAATATGTGTGATTTAATTATAATATATACTTTTCCTATTTATAATATTTTTACTTAAAATAAAAATAGATATTAGAATCTTAGCCTTTTCTAATTTTCATTGTGTTAAGTTTTGAAATAGCGTTCTTTAATCCTTCTATAATACAATTTTCATATTCCAAATATGCTAATTGATGCTTGCCTATATTAAGACCAAATATATTCTTTAGATTTGTTGGAATAGACAAATATATTGTTCTTTCTATTTCTAATTTCCACCCTATAGTGACTTCTTCCAAATCTTTTTTTGATAAATTTATATTTGTAAATTGTTCTGGTAATTCTTTTGATGCATCGTCTGTTAAATTTCCAATATTGCTTATTATATCCTCTTGTGTTAACTCATTATATCCCCTTTTTAAAATTTTCACATTGAAAATATTTCCAGCAAAAACCAAACCAAAATAAGTTAAATCATTTAAGGAATAAATAAATATTTTTCTTCTACATTCTTCTATTCGAATCCCTAAACCAATAGCCGCACACATAAAATTACTAAGAATATATATATTGCTCCACTTAAATTTTGAAGCTTCCTCAACAATTGATGCTTTATTCTTTATGTCAGAAATCTCAAATGGAATAGCAATAACCAATCCTGGCCTAAATAATGATTTTTTAGCATTGCTTAAGACGTAATTCAATAATTGTTCCATGGCATTAATATCATACCAATAGTTTTCATTATTTATCGGATTAAATATATTGGGAAGTATTTCTCCTATAGATTTATCTATGAAAGTATTTTCTTTTTCTTCAAAAGCTCTTACTTTTCCATTTAACAAATCAACCCCTATATACCTTTTCCTCATAAAATTAATTATATTTTCTAGCATTTATTATCCCTCTTTTCGTATAAAGTTTATATTAATATTGCCGACAATTGCATTATTTTTATTTAGCTGATAATTAAAAAGTCCCGAATTACCTTTTGGTATTTCAAGACTTTCAGAGATTCAGTAATATTACTATTCCCAATATATCGTAATTGAAATTCAGGCAACTGTATCTTATTTAAAAATACAAGCACAATTGCGGTGTTCCTTAGCCTTATAAAGGGCCATATCAGCTCTTTTAATAATCTTTTCTATACTGTCATCTTTCATGTACTCAGTAATCCCAAAACTACAAGTTAGATGCTTAGGGGTTTCGAAGTTATAGTTATATACTTTTAATCGTATCCTCTCAGCCAATGCATATCCATCATTTGCACTTACATTTGGTAAAACAATAAAGAATTCTTCTCCTCCCCATCTTCCAATGTGCTCAGTAATACGAAGGCTGTCCTTCATCAGTTGAGCAAGTTCAAATAAAACTTGGTCACCAGCTTGATGCCCATATGTATCATTTACCAACTTGAACCAGTCAACATCAATTATAATAACTGAAAAATTTATCCCATAACACTGTGCCTGAAGGTATTCTTCATTAAATATCTCGTTAATTTTTCTTCGGTTATATATCCTTGTAACTCCATCAGTGGTTGACATTTCTTGAAGCTCCTCATTCTTGGCAAGTAGTTCTAATCTTTTGAAGTCCAGTTCTCGATTCTTGACATCAAGCAAGTTCTTTTGTGCATCTAGCTTGTCTATACTAAAACGGTAAACTAAATCATAATGATCCATTGCCTGCTCTATAAGTCTTCGGCTGTGTTCCGAGCGTTGCAACTTTTTTTTCAAAATCGCTATTTGCCTCATCATAGCATCTTTATTATAATTCTCCATTCTTAATCTCCAGTCTATTCACTTTAACGACATTTCATCTCCGCAGGAGATGATTTAACCTAGCAATACAGTTACAAATGTTTCGTTATGGAACTTATTTGTTAATTCATTTAAATTTGGACAAAACTCACCATATGAATAAAATCCAACAAATTTTACACTTTCCTCAATCTTTTCCTGAATAATCTGGCACTCCTCTTTAGTGCGTGTTCCAAGCAGAACCCTTCGAGCTGAACAAGAGAAACATAATGCTATAGCGGGTAATTTATTTGATGGAAATGTGCTAATCGCATGGTTTATTGAACTTTTAGCGCCTGCCAAAATTGACTCACGGTTTACCATGGTAATACGGACTTTATAACCAACCGGAACATTACCTAGATAGGTTATTGATCCAATATTATTATCATAATTTTCGAAGCTAGTGCGCATAAAACAAAAATCATCCTTATCATCATATACTGCAATTGGTAGTTCAAGGGTAGCCTTAACATTTTCGCCAAGAATATTACTATAGAATTCAAGTGCAGGCTTATGGTCGATTTCATAGATCACATTACCCTGCGATCTTGTAATAGTCCCCACATCCCCCACTGGATGCCAACCACTGTCCATCCCGAAAGAAAAATCAAATGATCCAGCTAAAAGTAAAAATGGAGATATACTTTGTGATGATACTTTATTGTAAAACTGTTTAGAATCAGTAAATCTCCAACTATCTGCTGATATTCCACCCACAATTGGAAGTTTACCATCTGTAACTGTAGTTAGCTGTTCCATAACTGTCTCACCACTTGTTTTAATCACATCGGAAAACAATATACATAGGGTGGGAGTCTGTCCTAATCTGATAATAGACTCTGATAATACTTGACTACATTCTTTCCTCATATCTATTGCTGTATTATTGATAAAGCCAGAAACAATTTTTGTTTCTTTAGATACAAATAATGTCAAAACCAATGAATCCTCTACATACTCACATTCTGAAGAAAATTCTCCATCTGTTGTACATCCAATGAGCTGTAACTCCGGCCATTTTTCATAAATCTTATTAAGTACCAACTGATGATCAACATCTATGCTGGCATAAAGAATTCCTGCTGTAGGGTGATGTTTATCAAGCTGAAGCTCACAATCTTCAATTAGTTCCGTAACCGCTAAAAATGAATCTAGTTCTATACTGTGAGCTATGGCTACAAAAAAATCTGTTTTCATAAGTTCCTCCCCTATTCATCTAGAATTCCATAAAAATTCTTAAATAAATTATACTATTATTCACCATAAATTACTATATTTTATCTTATCTTATCTACTTCAATTTCTATGTTTTGCATTTTTATATCTGTTGCTGCTATAATATCTGCACACTCTTTTAAATCATTTTTTATATGTATTGCAATACCTTCCCCTTTTTTATAATATAACTTATGTTCTAAACTTGCCCAAAAATCCATAGCGATTGTTCTTATTTGTACTTCTACTCTTATGGGTTCTACATGATCGGAAAAAAATATAGGAATTTCCAAAACCATATGAAGGCTTCTATATCCATTTGGCTTAGGATTTTTAATATAATCTTTCTCTTCAATTAAAGTAATATCCTCTTGCTTTTTAAGCATATCTGCGACCTTATATATATCACTAACGAAGGAACAAACAACTCTTATTCCCGCTATATCATTGAAATTTCCCCTTGCCACTTTAATACTTGGTTTTAAATTTTTACGAGTAAGTTTGTCCATTATACTCTTAGGTGATTTAACCCTAGATTTCATATATTCTATTGGATTTCTTTTCCCCTTTATTTTAAATTCATAGTCTAAAATGTCAAGTTTAGTGCTAACTTCTTTTATAGCGCAACTATAAATCATTATAAGTTCCTCTATTTCCTCTATCTTGCCTTCCATATCTATTGGAGAAACTGCTTTATCTACTATTGGGTCAAAGAATACTTTATCTGTTTTTGTGGATTTACCCATGAATGTTTTGCTCCTTTTCGTCTAATTATGATATCACTAGCTGCTAAAACCACTTTTTCATGGATTACGTAATTATTCCATAAGCAGGGTTTTCTTCAATTATACCATTAAATGACCATGTATCTTGAAGTACCATAATAAAATTATTGCATGTTTTGTCCCATGCTAATATGATTATAGTATATGGATTCCCATATTAGTAATATATTTTATATATATGGTATACGATATTCATATATAATCAACATGAATTAATGTTTGGTTTTGTAATTTAAATTATATCTGGAGTGCCTGTCTATGTATAAGAGGAGGAGAAATAGTATGGACATTAAACAGCTTAGATATTTCCTTACAATAGCAGAGGAAGGTCAAATAACAGCAGCAGCTAGAAGGCTTCACATTGCCCAACCACCCTTAAGTCAACAACTTAAACTTTTAGAGAGAGAACTTGGGGTAAAACTTGTAGAAAGAGGACCAAGACATATCCATTTAACGGATGCTGGTGAAATTTTAAGAACTAGAGCAGAGCAAATTTTAGAACTTTCAGATTCTACAATAAACGAAATATATGATTTTAAAAAAGGTTTAAATGGAACCTTATCCATAGGAATGGTTTCATCCTCTGGTGCATTACTTATAAAAAATACTTTGTCAAAATTCCATGAAAAATATTCCGGTGTAAAATTTTCTGTGCAGGAAGGCAACACATTTAAGATCCTAGAACTATTAAATAGAGGGATTATAGAGGTTGGAATTGTCAGAACACCATTTAAAGCTTTAAACTGCAATTATAAATGCATGGAAAAAGAACCTATGATAGCGGCAATGACAAAAAAATATTCTTCAGGTTTAGAGGAAAATTTCATATCATTGAACGAACTAAATGGAAAACCCCTAATTTTTTATCGAAGATTTGAACAATTAATAATGGATACCTGCATGGAAAGTGGTTTTAAACCAGAGGTATTCTGCAAAAATGATGATGCACGAACAACACTTATGCTAGCAAATGCAGGCTTTGGGATTGGAATAGTTCCAAAATCCGCCTTTGAACTCTCATGTAATGAGAATCTTATTTATAAGGAAATAAAAAATGAAAAATTAGAAACATCACTAGCTGCAATATGGATAAAAGATAGATATATGTCCTCACTAGCAGATAGGTTTATAAAATACTTCAATTAATAATATGGTTTGATAAAAATGACTGTGTAAAAACGATTTTATTCGTTTTTACGCAGTCATTTTGAAATTAAAAACATTAGGATTTTATCACAATCAAACAGCAGCAAACTGACTGTTATAAAGTCGTGAATACTGTCCACCCTTTTCTAATAATTCTTCATGTGTTCCACTTTGAACAATATTACCATTATCCATGACCAAAATTATATCGGATTCCTTTATTGTGGAAAGTCTATGAGCTATAATAAAACTAGTTCTTCCTTTTAACATTTTAATAAATGCTTTTTGGATTTTAAGTTCAGTTATTGTATCTATATTACTTGTAGCCTCATCCAAAATTAACATAGGCGCGTTAGCAAGCATTACCCTTGCTATAGTAAGAAGTTGCCTTTGACCTTGTGAAAGATTTTCACCTGCATCAGTAATTATGGTGTTATACCCCTTAGGTAAACGACGTATGAAGCTATGAGACCCAGAAGCTTTGGCGGCAGTTATTATTTCCTCTTCTGTTGCATCAGCTTTACCATAGGCTATATTCTCCTTTATAGTTCCGCAAAAAAGCCATGTATCTTGAAGAACCATTCCAAAACTGCAACGTAAACTATCACGACTTATTTCATTTATATTAATCCCATCAATAAATATACCTCCACTGTTAATCTCATAAAATCTCATCAATAAGTTTATAAGAGTCGTTTTACCTGCGCCAGTTGTACCAACTATGGCAACCCTGCTACCAGGTTTTACATTTAAATTAAAGTTTTTAATAAGAGGACGATTAGGTGTATATCCGAAATTTACATTTCTAAAAGAAATCACACCTTCATTATTATGAAGATTTATTATTCTTTTTTTGTCAGCTATTTCTGGTTCCATGTCAAGGACATAAAAGATACGCTCAGCAGAAGCTGCAGCTGCTTGAATCTGTGTAAATATCGCGGTTATATCATTTAGAGGTTTTGAGAATAATGTGGAATAAATAAGAAAACTTGATATATCACCTATTGTTAGTTTACCAAAAATCACAGCAAAACTTCCAATAATACCTATAAGTGAATAAATTATGTTATTTACAACTCTTGTAGTTGGACCTGATAAAGAACCATAAAATTGAGATTTTACACCTGCACTATATAAATCACTATTTATTTCTTTAAATTTATTAATAGTTTCATCTTCATAATTAAACGCCTTTACAACTTTTTGACCATCTATAATTTCTTCAGCATAAGCGTTTAAATTACCCAAAATTTTAGCCTGCTTTTTAAACATTTTTTGAGAACGATTTGTTATAAATCTCGCCATAAAATAAGAAGCTGGTGATAAAATCAAAACTACTAATGTCATAATGGGATTTAAGTAGAACATAAAACATATAGCACCTATTATGGTAACAATACCAGTTATAAGTGTGGACAAACATTGAATCATTCCGTCTGAAATTGTTTCTATATCGTTAACAAACCTGCTTATTGTATCGCCATGAGGATTAGTGTCAAAGAAATTTAATGGTAGTTTATTTGTTTTTTTAAAAAGATCCTGCCTCATCTGGTTAACAGATGAAAATGCGATTAAGTTAGTTAAATAGATCAAAAGCCAATTAAATATGTTTGAAGCTGCATACACTATTGCTATTGCAATAATAATTTTGAATACATAACTAAAGTCAACAAGACCTTTTCCTATCATCATATCTATAGTTTTACCTATTAGTAGCGGGGCAATAAGGCTTAAAACCACTGTTATAATTGCACTTAGAAGGGAAAATATAATATATATTTTAGAGTTTGACATATATTTTATAATTCTTTTAAATATAGTTTTATTCATTATTTGTTTACCTCCTTATCCGAAAGCTGTGAAAGACATATATCTTTGTATGTTTCACAATTTGTCATAAGATAGTCATGTGGACCCACTCCTACTATTTTTCCATCATCAAATACAATAATTTTATCAACATGTTTTATAGAATTTGCGCGCTGTGAAACAGTAATTACAGTCATGGTATCACTGAGACTTTTAAGTCCAGTTCTAAGGGCTGCATCCGTTGCGAAATCAAGTGCACTAGATGAATCATCAAGTATTAAAATTTCAGGTTTTGCAATTATTGCTCTAGCAATTGTGAGTCGTTGCTTTTGTCCGCCAGAAAAATTAAGACCACCACGAGTTACCTGTGTATTATAACCACCTGGTAGCTCTTTTATAAATTCGTTTGCTTGAGCTGTTTTCGCAGCATCTATGATTTCTTCTCTAGTGGCTATTTTCTTTCCCCATCGAATATTGTCTGAAATAGTACCAGTAAAAAGTACAGATTTTTGTGGTACCATACTAATTTCATCCCTAAGTTTTTTTAGAGAATAATCTTTAACATTAATTCCCTTTATTGTTATTTCACCTTTAGTAACATCATAAAATCTTGGAATTAAATTTGTGAAAGTTGATTTACCTGACCCGGTAGCTCCTATAATGCCTACTGTTTCCCCCTTGTTAATGCTTATGTTTATATCAGTTAGCTCGCAGTCGCTGGCACTGTCATATGCAAAAGAAACCTGTTTAAACTCAATTAAAACATCGTCTCCACGAGAAGATGTTTCTACGTTATTTCCATTGTCCTTTATTGATGTTACAGTATCAAGTATTTCATTGACACGGCTAGCCGAAGCAAATGCTTTTGTAAATATGATAACAAGATTTGATAATGCAACAAGTGCCACTAATATTTGCGTAGCATAATTTACAAATGCAATAATTGTTCCCTGAGAAAGGGTACCAGCATTAATATGATAACTACTAGCCCATAATATAGCAATTATTGCTACATTCATAACAAGAGTTGTGAGAGGGTTTAAGAGAGCTGAGGTTTTGCCAACTAAAACTGCAGTTGAAGTTAGATCATCGTTTGTAGTTTTAAATCTTGTTTCTTCGTTCTTTGTTTTTGCAAATGCACGAATTACTCGTGCTCCAGAAAGATTTTCACGAACTACAGTGCCGAGTCTATCTAATTTGTTTTGATATTTACGATAAAGAGGAGATGTCCTACTTATGATAAGATATATAATAATTCCAAAAATAGGGGTAGCTACTATAAGTACTAGAGCTAATCTAAGATCTAATAACATAGACATAACAATTGCACCGATACATATAAATGGTGCACGAAATGCCATACGAATAAGCATAGCAACTGCTAGTTGGAGCTGATTTACATCGCTAGTAATACGATTTGTTAGTGACGCGGCACCGAACTTATCTATTTCCACATAAGAAAACGTAGATATATGTTCAAATAATTTATTACGCAAGGTTGTACCAAACCCTTGCGAAGTAAGTGCAGCAAAATACTGACATGTCATAGAACTGCAAAATCCTAAGATAGCCATAACGCACATAATTCCGCCCATTTTTAACACATAACTTGTATCATGCGAGCTTACACCGTTATTTATAATAAGTGCCATAAGTGTTGGAAGCAACAGTTCTAATAATGCTTCAATAAGCTTAAATGTGGGTCCTAAGATACATTCTTTCCTATATGGCTTTAAAAATTTAAAAAGTTTAAACAAAAATCATCACTCCAATATAAAAATATTGCATGTTTTATTCCATGCGAATATGATTATAGCATAGGGACCGCCATATTAATAATATATGTTTTGTATATGTGGTATACGATATTCATATATATAATGAAACTTGAATTCTTTTATTAAAGACTAAAAAAAAGCATCTATAAATTAATATAGATGCTTTTTTTTAGATGAATTATTGATTAATAAAACATATAAAACTTTTATCTAACTCTACGTCCATATGTAAAGTCACTATTTAGTGATTGAATTCTAAGTACAGCGCCTGTATGAGGTGCATTTATCATATTACCGTTTCCAACATATATTCCTACATGATGAGCTGGTGATCCAAAAAACACCAAATCTCCTGGTTGAAGATTTTCTCTAGATACAAGTGTACCTACATTTTGTTGATCTTCTGAAACTCTTGGTATGTTTACTCCGAAATGTGCGAACACATATTGTGTAAATCCTGAGCAATCAAAGCCTCTAGGGCTTGTACCACCCCAAACGTAAGGAAGGCCTAAAAATTGTGAAGCATATGATATAAGTGCATTAGATGAAGCTCCTGATCCACCTCTAGAAGGACTTATACTAGGAGTCTGACCTGATGATTGGTTTAGTGCATATTGGTTTGCTGATGCAGCTTGATTTTCTGCCGCAGCTTGTCTTGCCTCAGTCGCATTTTTTGCATCTGTAACTGCTTGCCTTGCGAGCGCTACTTGTTTTGCTGCAGCCGCTTGGTCTGCTACTAGTTGCGCCGTATACTTAGCTTCTTGTGTGTTTAATTGAGCTACCAATACATTTTGTGCTGCTTTTTGTTTAGTTACACCGCTTAATGTATTTTTATTGTCAACTCTTAAAGATAACAATTTTGTATTTTCTTTATCTAACGCTACCTTCTTTAAATTAATTGTTTCCTTTTTTGTTTGCAAATCATCAATAACCTTTTTGTCAAAGTTTATTATGGTTTTTACATCTTCTAATCTAGATATAAAATCCTCTACACCCTTTGAGTCCAATAAAATATCTACATAGCTTGATGTACCATTCATATACATTACTCTCATTCTTTTATCAAAGAGTACTTGTTCTGCTTTAATATCATCTTCTGCTTTTGCAATATTTATTTTAGATTGTTTAATATTATTTTGTGTATTATTTATATTTTTTTCATTACTTTTAATTTTAGATAAGATTTTTTCAATTTGACTATCCATCATCTCTACTTTAGTTTCAAGAGCACTTCTCTGAGTTTGAACCTGCTTTATTTTTGCCTTATCAGAAGCAGTATCTGCGTATACGTTAGTATATCCGATGCTCATAGTCAAAGTAAGTGCCATCATTGCTGAAATAATTTTTTTGTTCAATTCTCCATCTCCTACAAATAGTTTTATATTCAAACATATTATTAACAAATATTTATAATATTTGAACATAGATACTATAATACACAAAAACCGCAAATTTGTAAAGTAAGAATTTGACATATTTCTTGTTGAATTTGCATTATCTCTTGTTTTCATTTTTTAATCAGTTAAATATATCACTATTTTTCTTATCTCCGTTAATATCAATACCATAAACTTCAATTTCTGTTAGCGCCGCAATTTCTGATAGTTCATCAGCCATCTTAAAATCCATTAATTTAACCCAACTAATTCTTTTTTTGTCAAACTCAATAGATTGAGCATCACTGGTTTTTATAGGCCGTACATTCTTTTGGGTTCCATCAGAAAATACTATTGTTATATCATTCCAATAAGTATCATGTGGGAAATCTGCTCTTAGGTATAAAGCAATTTTATCCACCTCTACTTCTCTACCAAAATTCAGAAATAGCTCTGCATCTTCTCTTTGCCCTGTCCCCCAAGATTCATATGGCCATACTCCATGCCCCTGATTATTTGTTTTCCCATCAATTGTATTTCGAGCAGCAAAAATCGCCTCATTCCTAGTCTCAATATTTTCCTTAACATGAGGATAATATGTTGTATTGCAACTCTTATCCATTACATTTTTCGCAAGATTTCTATAACAATAAATTTCTTCATTTGTCGCAATACGCATATCAATAGTATGGTTACTACCCTTAAATGAACATAATGAATATGGTATGGAATCATCCCCAAACGGTATAGAAAATTCTAGTATATTTCCCGGAACATATATTAACGCTTCTGATAATTCATTATCTATATTAATAACTAAATATTTATTACCAGATAAATTAGTAAAACAAACTTTATCCCCCTTTTTATATTTTTTGGTGTGTATAAGTGAAATTTCTTCCATACCAGACATTTCACTTATAGTTATATTAGATTCATCTTTTATCTCTATTCTTAGTGTAGTTTCTTTATCTTTCATTGATTTACCTTCCTCTCTATATTATAAATTACTTATCTATATATTCAAAGAAATCAAAATCTGATGGGGTATATTTTTAAATTTAATTATATACTCCATTATTAACCTTATATTATATATTATACCTTTTTAAGGTTTTGTAAAGGATATCATTCAACAAAAGTTCCTGTTATAAAATAAATTTTATAACTGTTTTGATTTAAATAAGGACCTTTAAAATATTTTGTGATTCTAAACAGTTTATTGCAATATATTAGGTTTTTGAGTTATAATAAATATACAATAAGAAGGTGTTATAAAATGAGTTTAAAAAAATGTATGAATATTATAGCTTTTGTTTTAGCATTATTTATCTTCATAGTTATAAATAAATTATTAGCTTTTCTTTTTATTATTTTATATTTAGTACGCATGAATCTTGCAACCATTATTTATTATATTGGAAGCAATAAATATAAAAGGAATAAAATTGATGAAGCTTATAAATACTTCGAAAAGGCCTATAATGTAAATTTCTCACCTATGAAAATAAAATTATACTACATATACTATTTGCTTTTAAGAGGTGACTTAAATAAGTCAGAAAATTTATTGAACCAACTTTCAAAGAAAAAAGTAACTGCTGATGATGAAATTAATATAAAGCTCAATATATCAATTGTCTTGTGGAAAAGAAATAATATAGATGAAGCAGTTAATATCCTTATGAAATTATATAATAAATATAAATCTTCTATTATATATCAAAATCTAGGTTACTTTTTGCTATTACAAAATAATTGTACTAAAGCTCTAGAGATAAATCTTGAAGCATATAAATTCAATTCATCAAACGCAGGCATAATAGATAATTTAGCAACTACCTATTATATGTTAGGTGAATATGATAAGTCTTTAAAACTATATGAAGAATTAATGTTAGAGAAGCCCTCTTTTCCATCAGCCTATTATTACTATGCATCTACTCTGCTAAATTTAAATAAACCTCAAGAAGCACTCGAAAATTTAAAAGGAGCATTAAACTGCAATTTTACATTTTTAAGCGCTATATCGAAAGAGGAGATAGACACTAAACTAGCTGAAATTGAAACTTCAATAAAATAGATTTTGTTAAAGGAGTAATTAAAAATATGAAAAAGTACACATTTATAGCCATCGGTGGTATGTTGGGGGCTATATTAAGATATGTTATAAAAAGCATACACATTTATCATTATAAAGAGGTTATACCAATAAATACTTTGCTAATCAATATTTTTGGTACTTTTCTATTATCACTTATACTAACGATTGCCTTTGAGATTTATGAGATGGATTCTGATATAAGACTAGGAATTGCTACCGGATTCTTGGGTGCCTTCACAACTTTTTCTACACTTTGCAAAGAGACTGTAAATCTTATAAACCAAGGAAACTATTATTCTTCTATATCTTATATAGGTTTTTCAGCAATGTTCGGACTTTCCGCCGCTTACTTTGGGGTTATAGTCGCAAGAGAGGTAGTTCCGGTTTTTATAACTAGAAGAAACCCTAGTGATGTAGGCTAGGATGAGCTGTAGGAGGTATAATTAATGACATACGTGTTAGTAGCAGTCGGTGGCGCCGCGGGTAGTTTGGTTAGGTATAGCCTTGGTAAATTTATAAGTGAAAAATCAAAACACTCTTTTCCAATAGGAACTTTTATAATCAATATTACAGGTGCCCTTTTGCTTGGTTTTGTAAGCACAATTGGAGTAAGCAGTAATATAACACTGCTCCTAGGGGATGGCTTCCTGGGTGCATACACAACTTTTTCAACTTTTATGTATGAAGGCTTTAACCTATTTAAGGAAAAAGAAAAACTAAATGCTTTTATATATATTCTCTGTACATTAATTTTAGGTATTGTAGGCTATGTTATAGGAAGCAAAATAGGCAGTTTATAAAAGAGGGTAAGATAGAATGCTATTTTACCCCTTTAGCTGTTACAATATTTTGATAAGATGAAAATATTGGTATACTCAGTCCATATGCTTTAATTTCATATTTTTTATTAATTATAAGTCCCCAATACATATCCTCTGATAGTATTTTAAATTCTAATATACTATTATCATTTTTAAATACTCTTATATCGCCATTTTGCATTTCAGTATAAATTAAATACGTCTCCTTATTGTCATGTTTTATTATTCGTTTACTCTCAATTGTTACTACATAAGTATTTCTAAAGAAATGTGGAAAAAATATAATTACACTAACTATTACAAAAAAAATAATAATTACTTTTCCGAATTTAAATTCAGAAAAATTCTTATTTCTAAATAGATAAGATTTTTTTTTCATAAAGTCTCCTTTATTTTAATAAATTCATCTACTTTAATTATTACTCCTTTTTCTAGAAATTAGAACCTAATATTTATAAAATTTTAGATTTGTGCCAGCTAAAAACACTGGCCTATCATAAAATAGTTATGATAGGCCAGTATTAATTTCTTATATTCTATTCAAATAACGCTTTAACATTTTTTAATTCTTCACGAATTGAAATTCCTTGAGGACAATGAGTTTCACATTTACCACACTCTACGCAATTTGATGCTTTTTCTTTATTTGGAACTGCTAAAGAATAATTCTCCTCTTTGTCAAACATAAAATGATTATTATAAAAAGTGAAGTTTTTAGGAATATTTACACCCGCTGGACATGGCATACAATATTCACAGGCTGTACAACTAACTTTTACTTTTTCCTCAATAACGGTTTTAACCTTGGTAACTATCTTTAATTCTTCGTCTGTTAATGAATTAACCTTAGCCATACTTGCTGTTTTTATATTTTCTACAATTTGCTTCATTTCATTCATTCCGCTTAATATAACTGATACTTCTGGATGGTTCCATACCCAACTTAAAGCCCAATCCACTGGCGTTCTTTTTACGTCCGCTTTATCAAAGACATTAATAGCCTCTTTGGGAAGATTAGCTGCGAGTTTTCCTCCCCTAAGCGGTTCCATAATTGTAATTCCTAAGCCCTTTTGATATGCATACTTTAAGCCTTCTGTTCCAGCCTGAAAATCCTCATCTAAATAATTATATTGAATTTGACAAAATGACCAATCATAATAATCTACTATTTCTTTAAAAATAGGAAGTTTATCATGGAATGAAAATCCTGCATATTTTATTCTTCCATCTTTTATAGCTGCATCTAAAAATTCAGAAATTCCAAGATCTTTAAGCACAGACCATGTTTTAACATTAAGACCATGTACTAAATAAAAATCAATACTATCTGTCTCAAGTCTCTCTAATTGCTCATTTAAGAATCTATCCATATCTTCTCTTGTTTTTACAAGCCAACTAGGAAGTTTTGTAGCAAGTTTTACTTTTTCTCGGTATCCATCTTTCAACACTTTTGCTACAAACGGCTCACTTGCTCCTCCGCTACCATTACCTGTTCCATGGTACGGATAGGCAGTATCTATGTAGTTAACACCTTCATCAATTGCGAAGCGGACAAGTTTCATTGATTTTTCCTCATCTATTTGGGAATGATCTCCTCCTGGAAGAATTGGAAGCCTCATACACCCAAACCCCAAAGCTGAAACCATTTCATTTGTCTTTCCAAACTTTCTATATAACATTATAATTCCTCCCTTAATTAAGCAATAAAACTTAATCTATATTTATAATATTTTGAAGCTTGTTTTATATGCAATATTATACCATAATGCTTGGTCTAATATGTCTATTTTAGAGTTTCAAATATAAATAAAGTTTTCTTAATCTTAATATTCTCTTAATATCCTTTTAACATAGTTATGGTATTCTTTATTTATGAGAAAGGAAGTGAAAACTATATGAATAACAAAAATGAATTTGTTATTAGTAAAGATGTTATTGATGAATGTCTTGCTGAATCAGTAGAAAAAACAACTAAGTAAAAAACAAGTCTGACATTAATAATGTAAGACTTGTTTTTTATTTTGCCCCCCATTAATTACTACATATATTTATCATAAATGCTACAGAACCCTTTAAGAAATCCAATATAAAACTCTTGTGGAATATCAACTTCTGGAAATAATTTTGAAAGCCTATCAAATTTATTAACAGCTAGAACATTAATGTTTTTAATGATGCTTGGCAATAGTCCCTTCTCTAAAAGATTAAGATATGAAATCAGACCTACTTCAAAACCATTTATTTCATAAGGATGGATCTCTTCTTGTTTCTCGTCCTCATAATAAGCTTTAACAAATTGATGAATAAGTAACAAAGAGTCCTCTTCAATATCTTCTATAACCTTATTATTAGCTTCTTCTTTTTTCCATTCAATTATTTTACCCATTAGCGATACCTCCTTGTTTCAAATTTTCAAATTCTATTTTTTGTTTTATTTACTATACTATCATTAGTATTCAATTCAATGATTAATTGCTCTAAATATTTTTAGACATAAAAATGCCCCCTTTCTTACAACAAATTTTTTATAATCTGTTATCAAAATGGGAACATATAGTTGTTTAAGATATCGATCTATCTTTTATAGATTTCTTATTTATTTTTTGTCGTAATTGCAACTGATTCTAGTTTATTGACAGAGGTTCTAGTCACATAAAGCTTGCTTGCAGTAGTCTTAAATGCAGCAAATAAATATGAATATCCTTTACTTACAGTTGCCTTAGATATTGCTTTCGCACCTTTTGTTAAGGCAGGATTTACAGCGTAAACATTTATTATGTCACCTGCTAATAATCCCTTCACACAAACTTTACCATTTGCAACTGACACATAAGAAGACTTTAATGTTACACTTTTCTGCATTGCCGCCAAAATTTTAGGTACAGCAGTATCTGTATATACATTATATTTTTTAGAAGCTAACGGAAATAAAGTCTTGTCCCAACTGTGATCTAACCTCATTTCTGCATCACTACATAAAGAATATGTTTCTATTACTCTTCCATTTACATCAGGTAAAGGATCATTCCAAGTCGTATCCAAGTGATACCAACTACCCCCTACCATTACCATATTCCAAGCATGACTTTCACTATCATTACCATTATATGCGGCTCCTGTTATTATTCTAGCCTGAAGACCTGCATCTGTTAGCATTCTATATGCTAGTAATGCATAGCCCTGACATACTGTTTTACCACTTCCAAGTAACCCCTCATAAGCAGAAAAGTTAGTATGTGTTGTGTCATAAGATAGCTTTTTACAAATATAAGAATTTATAGCCTTTACTCTTTGACCTTCCGTCATATCAGATGTTATTATTTGTCCGAGCATCTCTTTGACCTTTGCCTTTACCTGATTTTCTTGCTCCTTGCTTTCTAGATAATCAAATGTGTATACTACATTGAATTCATTATCACCAAAATCTGTAATGCTATAAGCATATGATTTTAATAAATTCTTTTCATAGTCATTTCCAGCTGTCTTAACTGCTGTCAAGACTGTATCTTGCATAAAGTTAATACTATCGCCAACACTTTTAGACCCTGTATAATTAATATTTACCTCAGAAACTCTATTAGATATAGCATAATTTACTTTTGCTTTAAATTCATCAATGGTAGTCACATTATAAGTAACCACGGCTTCAGATTTATTCATTGTTGCCTTAGTGTAAACATTACTAAAATTTTGAATATAATTACTTTGTTTTAGTCTATTACCTCCAAATAAAGAAACAGAACCTGTTTTGGTTTTAGCGTTTATTTGATTTGCATACACTAAGGAACCTATACTTGAAACCGATACCCCTAAAACTATAATTAAAGACAATAACATTCGGCTTATTTTTTTACTTGTTTTCATATAATCTCCCCCTACTTTAGATGATAAAGCGATAATACATCGATAGCAATCTTATAAAATCATTATGATTATATCATAATAAATTATAACTTACGTTACTAAACTATTACATTTCTAATAAAAATTAAACTGTGCTATAATTGTATTATTTAACATATAAGAACATTTAATAATATGAAATAAAAGAAGATGAAAAAATGAATAATAAACTTACTAAAAAGGATGTTGAAAAGCTCCAAAAAGAATTTGATTATCGCAAAGGACCACTAACAATGGAAATTGCCCATGAAAAAATGGTAGCTGCGGCTCATGGTGATAGAAGTGAAAATGCTGAATATAAAGCTGCAAAATCAAATATGTACGATAACTTTCGAAGAATGGGTTATTTAATAAAAATGATTAGAAGTGCTGAAATTATGGATGACGTCATTGGTAAAACTGCTGGTGCAAACATAGGCAATAAATTGCTGATAAAATTTGAGGGCAGTGATGATATAGAAGAAATAGAACTTGTAACAACACTTCAAGTAGATATAATAAATGGTAAATTTAGTATTGAGTCTCCAATAGGAAAAGTATTATTTGGAAAGTTAATAGGAGATATAGTTGAAGTGGAATCCCCTGATGGAAATTATAAAATAGAACTTGTAAACATAATTAAGGAATAATCATAAAAATTGATATAAGAAAATTTTCACCCCAAGGGTACTTACGGGAACCGTTGGAGCGCAGCGGAGACTGTGCTCGTTTGCTACGCAGTTTTCGACAAGTGACAGTCACCATTGTGGGGAGCTTGCTTCAGTATAAGAAATTCGAAAAAATCGTTTGAAATCCTGGGGTAAAGAGTAAAAAGGATGTCATTTAAGACACCCTCTGCGCTCGCTATTGAATATTATTTTTTACTACAGCCTTAACATATTCAATATCTAAATCATTTATCTCTGCAATATACTCTATAGAAAGACCCTTACTATACTGCTTAAGTATTAGTTGCTTTCTTTCTTTTTCCATTCCTTCTTCTCTTCCTTTTTCTATTCCCTTTTGTTCTACAGCCGGATCATACAAAGTCTTAGTCATACTACGCACCTCCTCATTTAATTTTACATCCTCACCATATTTAGTATTTAGATATTCAAATAAATTTGCTACTGCTAATAATATTCTGTGTAAGTCATCCCCGTCTATTTCTCCACTATTAAATAATTGACTGCCTTCTTTAGATATTATTTCTGATATTTTTTTTGCCTCCATAATAGTTTCTTTAAGTTCAAAACTTCCTTCGCCATGTTTATTTTTCACTTGTTCCATTTTATATCTAAGTTTGAATATCTAAGTTTGAATACCTGTAGTGGTAGTAGCGGATACATTTTATCCTGCATTATATCTATGTCACTATATTCCCAATATTTCATTGTTGGAACAGTATATTTTACTTCCATTAGAAATCTTTAAGAATAAATCTCCACGTATTATATCGTAATTATCAGAAACAGATCCATTATTTTCAAACGTAATTTCTGCCATATTTACAATTTCATTATACACTACTCACATAAGTACAATTATAGCTATTCTGTAAATATCTTTTTATTTCCATATTTAATTTACCTTTGCACTGATACGACACTGATAAATAATAACCAGAAAAGTGCAATGAATTGCTAGATCAATCCATGACTTTTCTAAACTACATCAAATCCATATATTCTATCAACTATCTTACTATTAGAGTCATATCTTATAAGTTTAAAAGACATATACAAGTCCCCTGAAGCACCTAATAAATTAAGAAGAAATATTATGCCCCCTAGCCAACTAGGTAACAGCAACGCAGCAATAGACATTACTGTTAATGGTGATAAAAGAATAATTAAAAATTTAGTGCGATCTATAGGTATCCCAGATATTTCTTGCGTATATGCATAAATCCCCTTAAATCCATACTTAACTTTGCCACCAAAAATCTTATATGCTAGTCCATGAATACTTTCATGAACAATTGATATAGGAATCATTAAAAGTAGTACATATAAACAAAAGTTAATGATTAAGTTTCCAGTGGGATAAAAGATATATGGTTTAAGAAAAAAGTTATCAAGTATATTATCTGTGCTGCTTCCCAGGAGTTTCACAGTTACAAAAGCTATTATTATACACATTATATGTGTTTTCCACGTAATTTTAAAAGACATGCCCTCACCTCATTTAGAAGTATTGACATGTCTTTGATTTATTAATCTGCTTGCTATTGGTAAATTTTCACCCCAGGGGTACTTACGGGAACAGTTGGAGCACAGTAGAGACTGTGCTCGTTTGCTACGCAGTTTTCGACAAGTGACAGTCACCATTGTGGGGAGCTTGCTTTTCACTTGTTTCCAATAAATGGATGCAGCGTAACTAGGGAGGAACGATTGAGTTTGCTCAAGGACTTGTAGTTATTTTATTTAGGATGGCATTAATGTTAGTAAGACCAGTAATATCTCCAGGAGTATTACTAACTGTATTATTATTAAAAGATACATTCCAATTTTGAGTACTTGCTGAAGTTACAATAAAATTTTTCGCAATAATTATACCACTAAAATTAGAATCTAAATTACTAATAGTCACTGTCCCGTTACAATATATAACACCTTTAAAATCAAAGCTTCGTGGACTAATATTTTGTGTATGACTAATATCAATTGTAAGATCACCTGGGCAAATAATATATTCATATTTATTATTGTCGACATTTTGTGTAGAACTTATATTACCGAGACAATTTGGTAGTTTATTATCTATTATTTTATAAGGTGGCGAACCCTTAAAATAATGAATTGGTGAACTTGGTGAACTACCTAAAGTTGGATTAAGAGTTATGTCAGTAAAATCGATATCATTCCTTATTGTTCTTACTGTCATAGTTTTAACACTTTTAGTATTATTTGACTTGGTAAGTATATAACTCCAATATGCATTATCAGGATAAGCACTAATTATGTGCCAATTACAATTTCCCGCTGGAGGAGGTACCACCCCATTCCAACTAGGTGTTTGAAAAGCATCAGGTCCGTAATTATTTGAGTTCAAGCCATTAGGAGAACCTATAAATTTTTTTACATCAAGTAAGCAATCATATGAGCTTGATGTTGCAGTACTACCCCATGTAAGTGTATCAGCCTGAATGGCAATATTTCCATGAATATTATTTCCCGAATTTGAAAATACTACTGTTTTACCTTGAATTAATATATTAGCACCAGTTGATGGACTAAAGTTGATATTACTAAAGCTAATTGCAGCATTTGGATCAACAATATTAAACATATTTTTCTCAAAATCAAGCAAATCATTATAAGGATTAGTAGGAGTAGTAGGAATAACAGTTAATGCTGGTAAACATGTAATGGTATTCCCTGTTAGTACTCCACCAATACTGCTTACGTTAGGTGCCAATATTGTTCCTGTTAATGAGTAGCCCTCAGATGTTGACATAGTAACAGTAAGCATTTTAGGTGTAGCAACACTTGTACTAAACGTTATTGAAAAAGACTTTAATTGCATATTACCAAATGCAGAAGCTATTCCTCCAGTTGTTTTAAGCAGTAGTGTACATGAAGACCCTGATGTTGTTCCACTGTAAAACATTCGTTCAGTTGAACCTGGTGTTACAGATGGATTTGAGGTTATCTTTACTATTGATGAGGTGCCAACCTCTTTCTTTAACCCATCCATAATTAATCTTAACTGTGACTGAGCATCTGCACGTTTGCTATTTACATTAAAGAACTTATTTGTTGTCCCCAAAAATGAATATGCTGCTACTAAAACCAATGAAACCAAAGCTATTGATATCATTAGTTCTATCAAAGTGAACCCTCGTTTAATTTTAGCAACTTCCTTTATGTTCACTTTGTTATTTGTCAAATATCCATACCTATTTTTCATGGTAAGAACCCCTTTATTACAATAGTATGCCCCTTAGTATCAGCTGTGGTTACCATTACTTGACATCCAATAATTTTTTTTATTGAATTGTCCTGATAAGTTATAGTTATTGGGTTAGTGCTAGTTATGGCTTGTTTAACAACATTGGAACTTGAATAATTTAGTGGATTGTTAATTACCTTATCCATTTCAGTAGAAGCTGCAACTGAAGTAATTGTTCTATCGCCTGATCGCTTAATCATTATGAAACTTGTTAAAAACAAATTTAAAAATACAACAACTAATATACCAAAGATTGACATACTGATTATAATTTCTACTAGTGTCATGCCTTTTTTCTTCTCATTTAATTTCATATCTGTAACCTCCATTAACATAATTCAAATAAGCATTATTTAACCCATGTTTTGTTAACTGAAAAGGTGTCATATATTAATGATATACTATTAACAGTATTAGTTGTTTTTTTTCCTATTGTTGTACTTGTTATAAAATTAATTGTTTGTGGATTATTATTAACAATACTACACAAGTTAGCTTTTGCTGTAGCAGTAGCATTCCCCACTGTCATTAAAACTTCGATATAAATGTAATTATAACCACTAATAGATTTGCTAGATACTTTTACACTTGGTGCTGCGTATCCATTTGTATTTGTTAAATTTATTGTTTTACCTATAATATTATCTTCTATAAATTTTTTTTCTATATTATATTGGTCAATTAAGCTATTAAGGTATGTCAAATCAGCACTAGTGCCAGTTTTATTATTATGATTGTCTATTCTTGTTTTGATATTTTTTAATGAATTTATTCTATCCGTTAAGTCCTTTGCTACTATTTCTACCGAAGAACGTGCCAAATAATATGCTTGATTGTAATTTACACTTACCTGGGTTTGTTTAGCTTGTGATACTGATATCATTAATGTAGTTGCGCCAATTATCGCAATTACAGCAAACACTACTAATACAGTAACTAATGCAGCTCCTTTTTTTTTGAACTTGATTACCATTACCAAACACCTTCTTTTCAAAATCATACAAAATAACTCTTTAATCTCATTCTAGTGTTTCATATAAATTTAAACAAAAACTATTTCCTTAAGTAAACGAAAGCGTTATCACCCATACTCCTCCACGAAACCGTACTTACCCTACGTCGGCTAAGGCAGAGGAATTACTCCAGCTTCCTCGCCTAGGAGCTGTACGTGTAGTTTTCACGACATACAGCCCAAGCATACTTTTATCCTAATTGTCTTTTACTTATGTTTTATCATTGTGTATCTTATTATTGGTGTCTGCATCTTAAAATAGGGCAGATCCCTTGTTTATTTTAGATACCATAGCTTATATCACCTCTCAAGACAAATTAAAAATAAAATCACCTCAAAGTTCTAACTACCTCTATTCACTTATTAACATATTGAATGTAATTTCTAACAACTAAAATATCACCTATTTGTTTTAGTATTTTCACTCGTGGTTTATTTTTATCATCATCTAAAATATCAACATCAACCTTTTTATCAGTATCATTCGTAATATTAATATTTACTCCTGATAAATCTGAGCCTAAGCCTCTTTTTTGTGAAAAAATGTCTAGAACTATATTTTTTCCAGTAGGTACAAATTCAATAGGCTTACTAAAGTCTTTAGGATATGTTCCTTTACTTGTTTTATATTTATAAAAATATTTAGTTCCAATTTGAGTAAAATAAAACTCTACTACCTCTACTCCTGCATTATCAACATAAATATATGATTTTTTTGAATCATCTTTTCCCTTTTCTATTGTTACAGTATGCAAATCAGATGTTTTAGGTTTTGCATATAAAACAAAATCACTTTTGTTATCATCATTTGCTACAGTGCTTTCATCTTTTGCAACAGTTTTATCCCCATTTTTTGATGTTATCTCATTATTAGTTGGTGATGTAGTTGGACTTTGAAAAAAAGGATTTTCACTACCGATAGGTTTTTTATAATCCCACTTAAAATCATCGTTGTTATTGAGCTTAGGAACACCATAAAAGTCTAATATAATAGTTCCTGATACTTCACTGCCCTCAGCCCCAGTTAGTGTTATACTTTTTATAATTATCTTTTTATCGTAATTTTCTACTTGCTCTATAAAACTTATAAGTTCATCATACACACCCTTAAATTTAAGTGTAACTTCCATTTTATATGCGCCAATAATCTTTGAGTCATTAGTCTTCTTACTATCAGTACTATTACTATTAGTTCCGTTTTTAGAAGTTCCATTAAAGTCGTTTACTAATTTGTCTAATTCATTTGTAGTATTTTTGCTTTTGTCTTCATTATTTACAGTTTTTGTCGTATCTACAAGATTGTTTCCATTATTTACTTCTGAAAAAGCTAATACATCTGCTTGAAGCTTACTATCTTTAATCATTTTATCTAATATCACAATGATTTTTTCCTGATCTAGTGATGGAAATAGCATCCCTGTTGCATTAAATATTTTAGAATTCAAATTTTTATATTGTTCTTTTCTTTCATTTTCTGACGTTATCTTTGATTTAGCTAACTCCCATTTTTGCGAATATGAATCTTTACTAGCTTTTAATTCAGTTATCTTTTGATTTTGTTTCAAAAAAACAAAATTATAAAACCCATAACATAATAACACTATTAATAAAACCCCTATTAATACTTGTTCTCTTTTAGTTACCTTCATAATTATCAACGTCCTTTAACGTACATTTCACACTAAAAGTAAACTTTTTATTATCTGTCAATGAAGAATTTATGCTATCAATGTAAATATCTTTTACAAAATCTAAATTTCTTAAAGTACGCTCAAATACCGCTATTATTTCTCGATCTTTTGCTTCAGCTTGAATTTGCACTCCATTCGCATCTAAAGTCATAACTTTAAAATCTACACCTTGCGGAACGCAGGAATTTATTTTATCTATCACTTTATTACCTACAAACTCTTTATTATTTATACCCTCACTGATATTGGATACTACACCGTAGTACTTGTTCATTATAGCTAACTTTTTTTCTTCATTTTTTATATCATCTAACTTAGCAATGTTTTCTTTTGAATTTAAATTTTGCTGTATATTCGTAATTTCAGAATTTAACTTACTTATGTTAAAATAATTAAATGCATATGTAAAAATAATTAATAAGACTAAACTTGCAGATACTATAGCAGCATAAAAATATTCTTTTTTAAAATCTTTTTTAACTCCTGTATAAGCGTCAAAAAAGTTAAAATCGTTCATAAGTCCCACCTACCTCAGTCTTATTATCGCTCCTATAGCATTCAAATATTTGCTTAATTCCTCATCAATTCTAGCTGAATCTACGTTAGCTGCATTTATTTTAGAGCAATTTACATTACTTAAGCTATGAATTTGAGTAACAGGTAAGTTTACAACGTCTTTCATAAACATTTCTACACCTTTAAGATTTGAACTTCCTCCATAAATATATATTTTGTCTATTTTATTTCCTTGTTTTTTATTTTTATAATAATTTAGTAATTTCTCTATTTCACGAATCCAATTTCTTACTTGTGCTTTCGCAATATCATTTACCATTGAACTTTGCACATCACTTAGAGATTCCCTTTCTAAATTACAATTTTTAAATTTTTGATCCTCTGCTTCTTCTTCTTCTGAAATAGATAATTGCTTAGCAATATCTACATCTATATGAGAGCCACCATAATTAATAATTCTAGTAAACAACACATTACCATCCGAAATTATATTCACATTTGTAAAATCATGTCCCAAATCTATAACTGCAACAGTATCTTCTAAGCTGTAATTTTCATCGTTAACTTGTATATTATCAACAAATAACTTATTAATGCTATTTGAACTTATATCTAGCGCTACTGCACTTCCATTTAATTCCTTTATCAAATTATAATATCCATCCACCATTATTTTAGGATATACTACTACTGCAAATTTTGCCTGCTTTATATTCTCATCTTCAAACTCTTCTAATATCTTATATTGCATTATGTAATCATCAAACTTAATTGGTAAATATCTTTCCATTTGAAACTTTATTATAGAATCCATATCCTCTTTTTTTGCTACAGGAATGTCAATGTCTCTAGTTATAACTGTTGTGCTTTTTGTCGTGATAATAATATTTTTACATTTTATATTTTTTGTTTGTAAAACCTCTAAAATTTCATCTTTTAATTTGGCTACATCTAAAATATTTCCATCATTATAACATCCTTCTGGTGTAATTATAGTAATGGCTCTTTCTATAGTAACATTTTTTCTATGCTGTGTTCCTAAAACTATTTTTGTATTTTGTGAGCCTATATCTATGGATAAGACTTTTGAGTTGAACATGAGTAGTCACCTCTTTTTTAGTTTATTTAGTTAAAGTATTTAACGACATTTCAGAAGGAAAATCGCCACTTTTATAAACAGGGTTAGCTACCCCTATAAAAAATAAAAGTTACGTGGCAGTATAAATTCCCTTCTGAAGTCGTTAATCCAGCACCTTAGGTGCTGCTTAATATGTATCCCCATTTCTTGTTACGTACCCTAAGGTGGCAACAAGAAGTGGAAGTTTTGGTTTGCTATGATGAATTATTGTCCAAAGTAAATTGGTCTATCAACAGGATTTATTGCTGACTCTTTGTTTAATATAATATTTTCATCCACAGTTTGTTTGTGAGTCTCGTGGGGCTTTGTTTCACCCCAAGGGTTGAACTTTAATTTTGCACCCCATCACTAACAACCGGAGCTAATCCTGCTGTTCTATTAGCAGTATATGTTTTTCCATTTACTTTTTCTGTTAGAATAAAACTACCATCACTATTATATGATATTGTTTTCTCAGCAGCAGCACCAGCAGTAATACCAGCCATTTTTAAAACTTTATCTGAGCCATTAGTAGCAGTGGTAATATCCATTACAGTTGCCCCTGCAATAGTGCCAGTTGAAGATTCAGTTAATAACGACTCAATAGCAGTAGTTACTTGGTGTGCATCAGTAACCACTTGGGTTCTTCTTGCTTTATCCTGAAAGCCGGATAACTTTGGTATCATTATCGCAGCCAAAATACCAATAATTGCAATAACAACAATAAGCTCAATTAATGTAAAACCTTTCCTCTTCTTTTTCTTAATTGCATCCATTCTCCTTAAGCTAATTTCCATTAATAATTCCCCCTTATAAATTAGTATTTTAGATATATAATAATGATAAAACTACCAAATCTTCAGGTTGCTCAAATTATAATTTTCATGCCTTTTTTTTGTAGTTTTATCATATTAATCAAACTATTACTGAACTGTCTTCGTCATATCAAATATAGGAAGCATCATAGCAATTACTATAAATCCTATAATGACTCCCATTACTATTATCATAAGTGGCTCTATCATTGTGGTCATTTTTTTTAGTGATGTCTCTAATTCCTCATCATAAAAATTTGCTGTCTTGTCTAATATATCATCTAGTGAACCGGATTCTTCTCCAATTTTTATCATAGAATGTAACATTTCTGGGAATATTGCTTCTACTCCTAATGCTTCCGCCAAAGATACCCCTCTTACTACTTTTTCTTTGATTTTTTCTAAAGCATTTTCTGCTACTTTATTTCCAACTACCTTTTGAACTACTTCTAGTGCTTGTACCAAAGGTACACCACTAGCAATTACAGTAGATAAAGTTCTAGTAAATCTAGATACTATTGCCTTCTCTGTAATATCTTTAATTATTGGCAATTTCAATTTTAATCCATCTATTGATAATCTACCTTGTGGAGTTTTGACATAACTCTTCATACCATAAATCGCTCCACCAATAACCGCAATTAAAATGTACCATTTAGTTTGTATAAATTGACTTATTCCCATAATTATTCTCGTAGGTGCTGGTAATGCTACCCCCGAGCTTGTAAACATCCCTGTAAATGTAGGCATTATAAATGTTAAAAGGAAAATTACTATTACAACTGATAAGCATCCGAGTACCATTGGATAAACCATAGCACTCTTAAGTTGGTTATTTATCTTATTTTCTTTTTCAAAATGGGATGCCATTCTATTCATTATTGTATCAAGGTTACCACTGACTTCTCCTGTATTTATCATATTTATAAGTAAATCGGGAAACACATCTTTATGTTTTGAAAGTGAGTCTGAAAGAGAGACCCCCTTTTGCAAATCATCATGAACTTCGTATAAGCTTTTCTTAAGTTTTTTATTTTCAGTTTGCTTTTTTAAAACATCCAAAGCATTCGCAATGTTAGCACCTGCGTTTATCATTGTGTAAAATTGTCTACAGAAAATGTATAAATCCTTTGTTTTAACCTTCTCGAAGGATTCAAATAAATCCTTCTGCTCACGTTCTAATACTTCTTTAATTTCTATTGGATAATAATTATTGTCCTCTATCATGGCTAACACTTCATTTTTACTATTAGCTTTAAATATTGCTTCTATTTTTTGACCTTTATGGTCCATAACTTTATATTTATAAGTAGGCACTTACTCCCCCCTATTCTTTCAAGAACGTTATCTTAACCAGTTCCTCGACCGTTGTCATTCCTTTTAACACTAAATCAGTACATGATGTTTTTAGCGTTTTCATCCCTTTTTCTATACTTATATCTCTTATCTCATCTACACTAGCGTTACGCATTATGTATTCTCTGTGTGTGCGGGTTACTTCCATTATTTCATATACACCTATTCTTCCTGAATATCCAGTATTGTTACAGTGTCCACATCCCTTACCTTTGTGAATAAGTAACTCCTCCGCTGAGTGAATGTTTAGGATTTCTTTTTCAAAATCAGAGGCAACGTAACTTTCTTTGCACATTGGACATATTTTTTTTACAAGTCTTTGAGATATAATTCCTGCTATAGCACTAGCTACTAGATAAGGTTGTATATTCATATCTATAAGTCTTACAATTGCTGAAGGCGCATCATTAGTGTGTATTGTACTTAACACTATATGCCCAGTTATAGATGCTCTTGTAGCAATTTCTGCTGTTTCATTATCCCTTATTTCACCTATCATAACAACGTCAGGATCTTGCCTTAAAATTGACCTTAAACCAGATGCAAAGGTTAGTCCTGCTTTGGGATTTACATTTACTTGATTTATTCCATCTACTACGTATTCTACAGGATCCTCTACTGTTATAATATTCTTACTATTATCATTTAATTCACTTAATAGAGTGTATAGTGTAGTTGATTTTCCACTGCCTGTAGGGCCTGTGACTAGAATTATTCCATATGGATTTTTAAGTATTCTTGCTACTTTTTCTAAGTCATCTTCGTTCATACCAAGTTTTTCTTTACCAACCAAGAAATTTTCTCTATCTAATACCCGGATAACAACCTTCTCACCATGAATTGTCGGCAATGTTGATACCCGCAAATCTACCTTCTTATTATCTACAATTGTTAAAATTCTACCATCTTGTGGTATTCTCTTTTCTGCAATATTTAATTCTGCTAGTATTTTTATACGAGTTATAAACGCACTAAATATATCTTTATTGTATTTAGATATTTCTTTTAATGTACCATCTATTCTGTATCTTATTTTTATATAACTTTCAAAAGGTTCTATATGGATATCACTAGCTTTTAGCTTTATTGCATCACTTATTATAGAATCAACAAGTCTAACCGCTGGAGCGCTTTTTATATCATCTAACTGTGCTTTATTATCTTCCGTATCGACCTTTGTTCCCTGAGCTTTCGATAAATCGTCAGCAGCTTTCTTAGCGCTTTGACTAGCATAATATACATCAATTGCATTTTTAATATCTTTTGTTAATGCAATAAATATTTCAACATTAAAACCTGAAGATATCTTAACATCATCTATCGCAAATATGTTTAAAGGATCAGACATGGCAACCTTTATTTTATTGTCTTCTATACCAAAAGCAACTAAGTTATACTTTTTTGAAATAACTTCTGGAATTAATTGAACAACTTTTTGATCTATCTCTTCCATATCTAAGCGTACTCTTTTTATGCTTAATTGTTGTTCTAGAACTTCTAAAATATCTTCTTCGGTTAAAGCATCATCTTCAATAAGAAGTTCTCCTAACCTTTTTCCATTACCTTGCTGCATTCTGAGTACTTTATTAAGTTGTTCTGAAGTTATCTTTCCAGATTCAATTAGTAAATCTCCCAATCTTTTTTTTGCCATATTCTTCATTGGCTATACCCCTTTATTAACTACACTATATAATGTTTTCGTCTATGCATATATGCATAACTTCATCTGAAACCTCGCCTAATTTTTGTTTGTTTTAAGACCAATATTCCACATTTTCAATGTATATTTCTAACTATTACTTAATTATATATTACATACATTTTTCTACATTATACAATGTTTATTAATGCTATGCAATGTCCTTTTAAAAATTTTCCATTTTTTTAAAGCCAGTGGTAGTCTAGTTTAGAGTACAATATAAAGGGGTGATAAAAGTTTCATATCTGTCTACATAATAGTACAATTTAATGCAAATTATTTGCTGTTTGTAGTTTAAAAAATACAAAAATTGAATTCAAGTTAAAATATAATTCAAACTAATAATTTCAATACAAAAAATTATAGCAGTCAATTTATATAAAACTATAAATTGACTGCTAAACAAACCCTAAGTACTATTCCAGTAATATTAAAGATCTAATTTCTTATCTATTAGATAAGAAGTGCTCATAAATAAACCAATAAAAACAATAATATCAAATATAGCACCAGCTATATTAATATTAAAAGCTGCATCTGATGCTGTAGTACCAAAATCCAATACACTAGTCGTATTTACCGAAAAATCACTCAAATTCAAGTTTTGAGGCAATAAATTTGTAATTTTAGTAGATAACCAAATTATTACTATAGATAAAATTATAAAAATTACAAAAGAACCTATTTTGCCTAATTTTTTACCCTTTAAGGCTATTTTTCCGATAACCATACAAAAGTATATAATAGTTAAAAAGTAAATAATTGCCCATACATAATTAATTATACTATATAATATTAGACCAGGCTTAATATTCGCCAAAAAACTAAAGTCTATTTTGTCTGTTAGCGTCAAATAAGACATCAAAAAAGATACAGCAACAATAATTGATATTTGAATGAGTGAAGCTAACAGCCTTGATGTTATTATTGACATGCCAGATTGGGGTAGCGTAAATAATAAGTAACCTGAGTCATTATGCAAATATTTGCTCATGATATTTAATGAAGATATAAATATGACTATTATGGTAGCAATAATTAAGCAACCAGATAATCCAACAACTACATCACCCCATGAACTTTTCTTTGCCATAAGAAGCAAGTTAGCAATTATCACAACTATACAGCTTCCCATTATGGTTAAAAAATTTGCTCTTAATTCATATTTTACAAGTTTAAACATTACTGAAATACCTCCCTATATAATTCATCGATTGACATTTTCCTGCTCATTCGTAATTCCTCTGCATTTCCCTCTAGCACTATCTCTCCCTCAGATATAAATGCTACGTCATCAAAAATTCGTTCTATATCATTTACAAGATGAGTAGTAATTATCATGGAACTATCTTTACTAAAGTTATTAACTATAGCATTAAGTATCTTTTCTCTAGCTGTGGGATCTACACCCCCCAGTGGTTCATCAAGTATATAAAGCTTAGCTTTTCTTGACAATACCAATGAAAGTTTTAACTTTTCCTTCATTCCCTTTGATAAGCTCTTTACATTGTCGTTTTTATCAAGATTCATAAAGACCAATAATTCATCTGCTTTTATCTCATCGAAATCAGAATAAAAGTCCTTGAAATATTTCACTGCATCCTTTACTTTCATCCACTTTAAAAGGTATTCATTATCAGGCAAATAGGAAACTATCGACTTTGTATGGACACCAGGTATATGACCATCTATTAGTATTTCGCCTTTAGATTGATGTAATATTCCAGCTGCAATTTTTAAGAACGTAGTTTTACCACTACCATTGGGTCCAAGAAGTCCTACAATTTTTCCAAGTGGTATATTTAGGTTTACCCCACGTAATGCCTTTTTATTTAGATATGATTTGCGTATTTCTTTTGCTTCTAATATATTATCCATTTTATTTTACCTCCATAGTTTCTTCGGAAACAGATTTAATTATTTCATTGTCATTAAAGCCTAGGTTTCTCATTCTAAGTATAAAAGAATCTATAACTTCCTTTGCCATTTCTCTTTTTAAATCATCTACCATATTTTTACTCTCCACCACAAATGTCCCTGTGCCTCTTTGGGTATAAACAATTCCAAGTCTTTCAAGTTCTTGATAAGATCTCTGAAGAGTATTGGGATTTACATTCATGTTCATTGCCATTTCTCTTACTGACGGTAATTTGTCATTTGATTTTAGTTTTCCTATAACTATATCCATTTTTATAATGTCCATAATTTGTAGATATATAGGCGACTTGTCATTAAATTCTGTAACCATTTTTTTATCTCCTTTCGCCATGTTGTTAACGTTCTAGTGAACTATATTAATAGTACACTAGAACGTTAACAATGTCAACCTGGAAATTATTATAAATATTTGTTAGAATTTAATAAAAGTAATAATAAATTTTGTTCCTATGTTTAACTTGCTTCGTACCTCAATTATTCCATTATGTGCTTCAATTATAGATTTTGAAATGGATAGTCCTACTCCAATAGAGTCACTCCGCCTTGCGGTCTTTGCTTTGTAAAACCTTTTAAATATATTTGGCAAATCAAATTCCGTCATACCTTCTCCTGTATCCTCTATTGTAATCCTTGTATATAATTGGTTTTCCATAAGCGTAAGTTTTATATTTCCACCAGGCTTCGTATGTTCTATACCATTCTTAATAATATTAATAAGTGCCTCTTGAAGCCACAAAACATCATGATTAAACTCTACTTCTTCTTTTTCATTAAATATAATCTTAACCTGGCATTCAATTGCTCTACTTTCTAATGCCTCTATTGAATCATGCAGCGTTCCATTTAAACTTTGTTCTTCTTTTACAATTTCTATGGCTTTAGCATCGAGCTTTGCAAGCTTAAGTAAATTTTTAATTAGCCGATTCATCTTCTCAAGCTGGTTTTGATTATTTAATAAAAATAGTTCATTTTGCTTAGGGGTAAGCTCCTTTGTAACCATAATATCGTTATATAAAATTACTGATGATAATGGAGTTTTTAACTGATGTGATATATCAGACAATAAATCTACTAAAAATTGTTTTTCTAGTCCTAGCTCACTTAAATTACTTTTAATAATCCCTCTCATAGAGTTAAATGAATTTACTAGTTTTGAAAAATCCCCTTCCAAGTTTTCATTAATAGCTATGTCATAATCTCCTTCAACTACATTTTTTGCAGCAAGGGTTAATTGCCTTATCCTTTTATAGAAAAAACTATATTGAAAATAATTGAGTACAAATAATACAGTTGCCATAAAAATAAAGATTAATATAATTAAGTAATTGTTTTTTATAATAGTTGTGTTAACATATGGAAACAGTTGATCCTCTAAATTCTCCGTTAGACCATACTCCTTTAAAAAAGTTCTTCCCTGTGTAGCCTCTTCCTTTGAAACCTCTTTTGTAATAAGAGGTATGATTTCTTTCTCCATTTTAGGGTCTTTCGCTACTACCCTTTCAGCAATTGCCCCCAAACTTTTTATGTAATCATTCTTTAGGTTATCATGATGTGATTTTAAGCTTAAGGATGTAATGATTAAAAACAAAGTCATTATAACTAATAAAGTAGCCGTACTTATTTTAAGTTCTGAATTAATAAAATATTTCTTCATACATCTACCCCACATCTTTATTCCATTTATACCCTAGTCCACGCTTATTTACTATATACTCTGGCTGCCTTGGAATATCTTCTATTTTATCTCTTATTCTTTTAATATAAACTGATAATGTATTTTCATCAAAAAAAGGATCATCCCCTTCTAATAATTCACTCAATATCTCATCTCTCCTCATCAAAACATTAGGTTTATTCATAAATATTAATAAAAGCTTGTATTCTTGAGCCGTTAGATTTATGACTTCCCCATTTTTTCTTACTGTTCCTTTTATATTATCAACAAATATGCTTCCGCTTTTCATAAAGCTTTCTATAGAGATATTTTTAGAGTTCCGCCTTATAGCAACCTTTATTCTTGATAAAAGTTCCCTTACACGAAAAGGTTTTGTTATATAATCATCTCCACCAATTTCAAGACCTTGGACTATGTTAACCTCATCATCAAGAGCTGTTAAAAATATTATAGGAACATCACTACTTCCTCTTATGTACTTACATAATTCATATCCGTTTCCATCTGGCAAGTTAACGTCTAATAAAATCAAATCAAATGGTTCTCTATGAAATAAGTCCCTTCCGCCTTCTACTGTGGATGTTCTAAAAACTTCATATCCCCCATCTTTTAGAGAAAATTCTATGCCAAGTGCCAATGATTCATCGTCCTCAACTAATAATAATCTACTCAATTTGTTCCTCCCTCACCCCTGGGGTGTAAATTTTTCCAAAAATAGAGAAGATTATTAATAATCTTCTCTACCTGGATCAACTTTTTTCTCCCTTATTCCTTATATTCAATATTAAACTCAGCCAGTGCATCACCTAAAAATACGATTCTTCCATCTTTAGGTAATGTAACTTTTTCAGTCCCTGTAATTAGAGAATTATTCACTAAAACTCCCTTACTGTTATAAACAACAAACGCTGCCTTTTTTGGTATTTTTACAGTAATTTCCTTGTCAGTTGATTGATCACCTATTTTATACCATCTAGCATATCCCTCTTTATTAATTGTACATGTAAATTTATTTTTTGTTGGAAAAGTTTCAATTGCATCTTCTTCAACATAAGTAAAACCACCTTTACTTAGGTATTCAAATTTATCCTTTTTATAAAATGTATAGTCCACTAGATCACGTGATAATATTCCTGGCCCATCTAATATGGCAACAGCTGAATTATTATCTACAATTTTATTTAACCCAAAATATCCTTCAAGCCCTTTCGTAAAACTAACTTGTACATTGGGGCATGACAACATATATATTGAGGAGTATTTCTCATCTAATAAAAAATATTTCTTACCCTCCCTTTTTGCCCAAGCCTCTGAAACACTATCTGTTAATTTATTTACATTCTCCTTTTGTGCTATATACAAATTTGATGTTGTTTGGCCTAGCAACTTCAAACTTTGATAACCAGTTTGTTTAATATATATTTTTCCATTTGTCTCTTCTACAAATTTTAAGCTTGCCGACCCTTCGCTGGATACAAAAGTTCCATCCTTTGTATAAACAAGAGTTTGTGTCCCATATTCTGGTGCCTGAGGATACGATAAACTTAATGTACCTGTTTTATCAATTTTGATATCAATAAATGCTGAAGGTGATATATATAAGCCCTCATATTTTTTCACCACCTCTGTTGGAACAGTTGTTTTCTCTGGTGCAGCAAATGTCTTATCTTGTTTAATTTTACTAATTACACCTTTTTCTTTTAATGCAGCAAGGAGTATTTCTTGAGCAAGTATCTGATTATAGCTACTACTTCCACCAGACGTTACAACAGCCACTGCCATATTTTGTTCTGGTAAAACAGTCAAATTACTGTGATAAAAAATACTATCCCCGCCTTTTGATAATGCCTTTATATTATACAAATTAAATGGATAAAGATTTACGCTATCCCACCCTAATCCATAACCCAATGTATTATCGGTATCGTCTGTCCAAATACCATTTAAATATTCCTTATTCTCCATTGCTTTTATGGCGTTTTGTGAAAGGATTCCATTTGAATTTTTAGTAAATGTTGTTGCAAAAGTACATAAATCTTCTGCACTTGAATAAACACCACCAGCACCAATAGCATTTAAATTTTCTGCTGGTAAAGAACTAGAAATCCCACTATAATATGTCTTAGCTAATCTATCTCTATCAAATTCACTAACTGGTGTTTTAGTATCCTCCATTTTAAGAGGACTAGCAAAAGTATTTGTTATATAGGTTGTATAATCAATTCCTGTCACATGCTCCACTAAGATTTGAGCAAGTGTAAAACCATCATTGCAGTATACCGAGTACGCACCTGGCTCTGCTTTTAGGCGTTGAAACTTTAATTGATCTAAAAAAGTAGCATGGGAATATGTATCATTATCTCCAAAAAGAAGTGTATTGGAAAAACTAGATCCCATTAAGCCTGATGAATGATTTAACAACATTCTCACTGTAATCTTCTTGTATCTGTCATCTGCCATTTTAAACTCTTTAATATATTCCGTAATTGGAGTATCCAATTTAATTTTACCCGAGTCTACTAATTTCATTACGGCAGTTGTTACAAACATCTTACTAACTGATCCTATACCATACATACTGTGAGCTGTTAATGCTTTAGTATTTTCTTTTGAATATACACCTGAATTACCAGATAACACAATTTTTCCATTATCTATTAACGCATATTGTACACTTAAACTATCGTAATCAGTAGTCATATGGAAAGCTTTTTCCTCTGCAACTAATTTCGTATCTACATAATCGCTTGTTGAAAAACTTTTAGCCTTACTTCTATTACCTTTCTTTAATCCTAATTCGCTGGTTTTAGTCCTTAAATTTTCTGGAAGTAAGCCATATACAGATTTTGTTGTCAATTTTTCTAATGGTGTATTGTTTGTAGCTAGAGCTGTCATTGATGATGTACATATTAACATGATCAATGACAATGTAAATATACGTCTTTTAATTTTCATTTTAATAAGTTCCCCCTTATGTTTATGAATATTGTGTGACAATATTATATTAACATAAACCAATGGAAAAATGTTACTTAAATGTTTAATTTGCTACGTAATACATCTCTAAAATCTACTAAACAAAAACAGATTTGAAATTAAGTTCATAAATTTTCTAAAAATCTTCTCTTACTGATTCTATTAAATTTGATTGTTTAATTCTTGATAATGGTGATAATACAGATATATATCCAATAATTAGAGATGCTGCTGTTGCAATACCAATTGCCTGCCAAGGAACCATCCACCCAAATTCTCTAAAATCCCCCATCGATTTAAATAGTAGGTATGATATCCCAGTTCCTACAATAGACCCATAAACTGCACCAACGACTCCATACAGAAGCCCTTCAAGCACTATCATTTTCTTTAACCCCTTTTGAGTCAAACCAATTGATTTTAATGTAGCGAACTCTCTTTTTCTAAGGATAATATTAGTTGTTAACGTATTTACAATATTAACACTGCCTATTAAGGAAACTACCAATACAAATCCATACAATAATATTTTAACCATTAATATTGTAGATTTACTAGTCCTGTTGTCGTCTATATTATTTATTACCATTAGAGGAGAAGCATTAGCCTTTATGGCAGAATCTATTTCAGTTTTAGACGTATCTTCGCTTTTTACATCTTTGAGAACTATATTTAACTTGGAAGGCTTAATTTCTTTTTTACCTATTAATTTTTCTCCCATTTCCTTTGTTGTAATTATTTTTAATCCACTTGATGTAAAAGTAAAAGGTTCATTTTCAAGAATTGCCATAACTTTTACCTTATTAACCTTTCCCTTACCAAATTCGGCATTTTCTTTATTAGATTCACCCTGTTTAAATGTGTTAAACTCAAGATCTATCTCATCCCCTACTTTTGTATTTGCTATTGGGCCAAAATATTCTTTATTTGTTTTTTGATCATACAGTCTATTTTTACCAACTAATATTACTCCATTCTCATTATTTAGTTTTTCTATATTAATATTACCAGACTTTAGATATTTTTTAGAAACTTCTAAAGAATTCTTATCATATATCCTAATAGAACTTTCAATTAAGGTTTTGTCTACTCCATTAAAATTAGTTTTTTTGTATACATCTCCCATGTTTTCAATTTCTTTAACACCACTGCTATTATTCATTGCTGCATTGAAAAAATATGACTCGTATATATTGTAAACTTTGTCCACTGACCTTAGTGCTTTAATATCATCTTCTATTTTATTATCTATGTTTGATTTTTCACTTGTATATTGATCATCTCCCACAACCGAGAAGTGAATATTCTTTGATTCATTAAGATCACTTGATATATTAAGTGACATATCCATGAATGATTTAAATGTAACAAATAACACAACACTTATCACTACAGAAAAAACAGTTATTCTATATCTTTTTTTATTTCTCTTTATGTTTTTAGCAGCTAGTGATCCTTCAAATCCAAATATTTTTTGAATAACTCTATTTTTTCTTCTCTTTATTTTCTCCTTTGTTATTGATGTTCTACCACTTATAGCATTAAGTGGTGAAATCCTACCTGCAAAATATGCTGGTACTAGTGCAGACATATATATTGCAAAAATCCCAACCGCTGCGCTTATGCTTAAAACCATAGGTGATATTGAAATTTTTATAGGAATAACTGAATCTGCACCTATTAATTTGAATGCTAAAATTATTCCATTTATAGCTATAAGACTACATATTAACCCTAGCGGAATAGCTATTGCTGCTAGTATTGTTGCTTCTCTTCGCACAATCTTTCTAATCTGCCTTGGTGTGGTTCCAATTGCTCTTAAGAGACCAAACTGTTTAATTCTTTCCACAACACTTATTTGAAATGAGTTATATATTACTGCTATAGTTGATATTAAAACTATTCCAATTATTATTGCGAGCGCTATATATAAACCTCCGAAACCTGAACTTTCATCTCCTGCTCCCAGCATTTGTAGCAAATAAGCATTTTCCTTAACAGAATTTTTCTCACCTAACTGCTTTAATTCATTTACTGCAGTTTTTAAGTTTGTTTTAGAGCTTATTTCTACAAGTAGCCCTGCATTCTCTTTGTTAATATTATTATTCTTTGATAAAATTATTCCATTCCCCTCTATTTGATTTTGTGCATTATCCTCTAGTATTCCTACAAGAGTATATTCTTTATTATTAACCTTAATTTTTTTCCCAACTTTAGCATTTTTATCAATATGTAATGAGACCCACTTTTCCATAACAATTTCATTTTGTTTTTCTGGTAGTCTACCTACCTTTGCATTAAAAGGGAAAAGTTCTAATGCCTTATCTGTTGCTGTTATTATATTAACATTTACTTTATCGCCTATATTTATTTCTTTACTCATAGTATAGAATCCAAACCTTGAGACTTTAGGATTATTAACTATTTTAGAAATTAGTTTATTATTTGTTTTTTGAAATGCTATATGATAAGCACCACCACTATTAATTGCATCTTGTATCTCGGCATCCTGCATTCCTTTAAAGAAAAGTCCTATTGTTGATATAAGTGCAACTGATAGCATTATTCCAATAATCGTAAGCACCGTTCTTTTCTTATTTTTCTTTAAATATTTTCCTGTAAGCTGTTTATAACTAGTTATCATGTTTTCCCTCCCCCCTAATTAATTTTCAAATTTTTATCCGTAGTTATTTCACCATCTTCAATAGTAATGACACGATCAGCCATATTTGCTATATTAAGGTCATGTGTAATAAGTATTAGTGTTTGATTATATTTTCTAGCAGTAATCTTTAATAATTCCATAACGTCTTTTGAATTTTTAGTATCAAGATTTCCTGTTGGTTCATCTGCAAGTATTATTGATGGTTTATTAAATACAGCTCTACCAATTGATACCCTTTGTTGTTGTCCACCTGATAATTCCGATGGAAGGTGATTTTTCCTCTCGCTTAGACCAAGCACCTTGATTAACTCCTCTAAATAAACTTTATCAACTTTATCATTATCGAGTAATGCTGGAAGAGCTATATTTTCTTCTACATCTAAAATAGGAAGTAGATTATAAAACTGAAACACAAAACCTATTTTTCTACGTCTAAATACTGCAAGTTTTTCTTCCTTATAATCATAAATACTTTCTCCATCAATAACCACATTTCCAGAGGTTGGTCTATCAAGTCCTCCGAGCAAATGAAGAAGTGTACTTTTACCAGAACCTGATGCGCCAACAATTGCTACAAACTCACCCTTATTAATTATTAAATTTATATTTTTAAGTGCCTCCACCTTATTCTCTCCGGTGCCATATGTTTTATTTAAATTTTTAACCTTTAAAATCTCCATTTATATCTCTCCTCATTACATCTCGCGTAGCATCACTACACGTATTTATTTTTTTAAAATCACTATAACCATATTATACAACTGGTCTTCCTTGCACTCCATGTCACTTCACTTACAAATAAAAAATTAATCTTACAATTCTGTAAGATAACCAGCTAAAAATAACAACTAGTATCATTTGTTATTTTTGAAAATATTAGTGTATTTAATTTTGCTTAATCAATTGTGTAATCCTTGTGCTTATAATATAATATATTTAATTAGTCTTATTTAAGAAAGACTATATAAGAAAATAACATATAGAAAAAAGTATATAAAAAAGGAAGTGATTAATTTAGTGAGTATAGTACTTTTAGTACTAAAGTATCTTGCAAACTAAAGATAATATATGAAAATTGTAGATGTAATAAATCAAATAAATAAAATAGGTGAAGAAACAAAAGATAAAACTGCTCCTTTTCAAGTATTAAAAACATTCAAAAGTGGTCGTTCTGAGGCTGGAGTATTTATGGTTGAATATGGACCCGCAAATCGTGTAGGTATTTTAAAGGTAACTAAACGTAATGAAGGAGAGGTATTTCAAAAAGCCTATGAATTAGCATCAACTAACAATATGCAAAAGTATATTGCCAAACTTATAGCTAGTTATAAAATTCAAGACAAGAATAAGGCTATATTATATGTTAACTTATATGACTTAGCAGGAGATGATATATACAATAGTGAGACATTTTTGGACAAAATTTTAAATGAAGATGAACTTAAAGATAGTATAATATCGTCAATTACTAAATTTTTATTTACTTGGAATAAAGAGCATGTAAAAAAATTCATTTCTCCAATGGAAATCATTAAAAATGAACTTTCATATAGATACATGGACGATAAATATGTACAAGCTTTTAAAGCAATTGGGGTAGATAAAAACATAAAATGGATATCTTTAGATGGAACTGACGTTATACTCCCTAACCCATATTATTATTTTAATAATGAAAATGTTTGGGATGATTTAACTGTAACTTGTCTTACTTCGTACGCACACGGAGATTTTCAAGGAGATAATATTATTATAACTGAAGATAAACCTGTTATAATTGATTTTTGTGATCTTATAGAAGATTGTAACGTTTTTCATGATCTTCGATATCTTGAGTCTATAACTCTTGGTGATTGTTTAGAAATTGATAAAGAATGTGATAGGGAATTATGGAGTAAAGTTTGTGAGAGTTTAAGTTTTGGAATAACAGACATAGACCTTCCTCAAGGACGTGGTATGAGTCTCATAAGGCAACTTATGTCAAAACTTAGACAAAACGTAAAATTAATTGTATCTGATAGTCGTAATAGTCTTTATGATCCATCATTTCATTTAGCTGGTACTGCTTCAGGATTAATTAATATGAGAAAATACACAAGCGTTAATAAGAAAAAAGCAGCTTTCATATATACAGCATTTAATCTTAAAATGTTTCTAAAAGATGAAGCTGTTAATATGTATGATCCTAAATTAGATTCCTGTGTAGTATTTAATTGGAAAAACCATAAATTAGGAAACAAAATTGTTGTTTTAGAGCCTTGCTCTACTACAGTAATCTAGATAATATAATATAAATGAGCAATAATTGTTTCTTTGATTATTGCTCATTTTTTAATTAATCTACTAAATATCGTCGTAAGCCTCTAAACATTCCCTTATTTTCTCTATATTTATTTCCGACTTTATTTTGAGAACATACATTAGATGACCTAAAAAATCGGTGCTTTAAGCAAGAGTTTCAGATTTAGGAACTAACTGCTAAGCTTAATTGGTACAAATAACAATTTCAATTGAACCAACAAAAACGTTTTGGAACCTCTAGTGAAAAAACAGATATTGATCAGCTTAATTTCTTATTTGATGAAGCTGAAACAGAGGCTGAAAAATTATATAGTGCAAAAGCATAAATTAATCCCCCCTTCAATTGAAGGTGTGGGGTTTTTGTTTATAGTTTTTCATGCATACATGTAATTAAGAAGATTGGTAAGGTTTGACGCTTATTTTTATACTACAAAAATGAAATATAAATGACATATAAATCGATATCTAAAAAAGTGAAATATGTTTATACTAAAAAAGTAAAGTATGTTTATAATAAAAAAAATCAAGGAGGAAATTTAAAATGAAAAATATATTAAATGTTGAAAAAATAGAAAAATATTATGGAAACAAAGATAACATTACAAAAGCTATCGATAATATAAGTTTTAAAGTTGATGGAGGAGAATTTGTTGGGATAATGGGGCCAAGTGGAAGTGGGAAGACAACGCTTCTTAACTGTATTTCAACAATAGATACAGTTTCTACAGGAAAGATACTAATTAATGATAAAGATATTACAAGATTAAAATCAAAGGGATTAGATAAATTTAGGCAAAATGAATTAGGATTCATATTCCAAGATTTTAACTTACTAGATACACTTACTGCTTATGAAAATATAGCATTAGCATTATCAATAAAAGGAGAGAAAATTTCTGCTATAGATAAAAAGGTAAAAGAAGTAGTAGAATATTTAGATATTGAAGAAGTATTAAATAAATATCCATACCAAATGTCTGGAGGACAAAAGCAGAGAGTAGCATCTGCTAGGGCTATAGTAACTGAGCCATCATTAATTTTAGCAGATGAACCAACAGGAGCATTAGATTCAAAATCAGCAAGGTTATTACTTGAAAGATTTGGAAATCTAAATAAAGATTTAAATGCAACTATATTAATGGTAACTCATGATGCCTTTACAGCTAGTTATGCGCATAGAATATTATTTATTAAAGATGGTAAAATATTCACCGAATTAGTAAGAGGAAGTGATTCAAGAAAGGAATTCTTTAATAGAATTATTGAAACTATTACACTTTTAGGAGGTGACGATAATAATGTATTTTAACGTAGCATTAAAAAATGTTAAAAAAAGTTTTAGAGATTATAGTGTATATTTTTTAACTTTAGCATTATCAGTTTGTATATTTTATAGCTTTAACTCTATTGAGTCACAAAAGGCATTAAATGAAGTGGCAAGTGCAGATCCGCTATATATGAAATCATTTATGAGTTTAATATCTATTGCATCTGTATTTGTGTCTATTATTTTAGGTGGACTTATTTTATATGCTAATAACTTTTTGGTAAAAAGAAGAAATAAAGAACTAGGAATTTATATGACTCTTGGAATGTCAAAAATTAAAATTCTAAAAATTTTAATGATAGAAACAATAATAGTTGGAGTATTTTCGTTTATAAGTGGATTATTTTTAGGAATTATAGCTTCCCAGGGATTGTCAATTTTAATTTCAAAAATATTTGATATTAAAATGTCTGGATATACCTTTGTAATATCTATGAAAGCAATGATAAAAACAATTATATCTTTTGGAATAATGTTTGTACTTGCCATTATGTTAAACTCTATAATAATTTCTAAGTATAAAATAATTGATTTATTAACAGTGGGAAGAAAAAATGAGGAAGTAAAATTTAAGAATCAATTTATATATATAGTAGAATTTATTTTGTCAGTAATTTCTTTGGGAATAGCATATAATTTAATTTTAAAGAATGGACTAAATGGAGATAACATTATATTAATTAAATCAATAGTATTAGGCGTAATCGGAACAGTTTTATTTTTCTTTAGTTTATCAGGATTTATTTTATTTATAATTAAAAAAAATAAGAAAATTTATTTTAAAGGACTAAATATATTCACAATAAAACAAATTAACAGCAAAGTTAATACAAATTTTATTTCAATGTCAATTATATGTTTAATGCTATTTACAACAATAACTACATTATCTACAGGATTAAGCTTCAAGGAATCATTGAAAGCCGAAAATGAAATATTTACACCTTTTGATACATCTGCAACTTTATATTCAAATAAAAAAAATAGTATTAATTATATAAAAGAAGCATTTCAATACATGAAGATTAAATTTGATAATGATGATAAATTTGTTTATTACAATGAGTATAAAAATGGAAGTAATATATCTGATATCATAATTCCAGATGATAATAATAAGTATGATGATTCTAATATAGTATATGTAAAAACTTCTGATTACAATAAAATTAAGGAATTAAAGAAAGAGAATGCAGTAAATTTAAAAGATAATGAAATATTAATAGTATCTAATTCACCTAATATGGTGCCTTTGATAAACGGATATATGAAAAATAATGATACAATAATAATCCAAGGAAAAGAATTTAATATAAAAAATAAAGAATTCCTTCAAGAAAGCTTAAAAAGTGATAAATCATATATTCCATTTACTGTAATAGCAAATCATGAAATTTGTGATAGTATGACTGTATATTCAAGCAATGTAGATATTAATTTTGGAGGAGATAGCAAAAGAGAAAAAGAAAATAATTTTAATAATATGATAAAATTACATAATAATTCAAGTGGTTATGATAAAATAGGATATTTATTTTCAACTAGTAAAATTGCTACTTATGATAGTAGCGTAGGTATGACAACTAAAGCATTGTTTATTGCAATTTATGTAGGAATAGTATTTTTAATAAGTAGTATGGCAGTTCTTTCACTTCAGCAATTAAGTGAAGCAAGTGATAGTATAGAGAGGTATGTTTCATTGAAAAAATTAGGAGTTAATATAAAAGATATAAATAAAACAATATTTACACAAACTTTGGTTTATTTTAGTATTCCAGTTATATTAGCTATAGTTCATTCAGTTATAGGTATAAAAGTTGCTAGTGGATTTATATTAAACAATAATAAACCAAACGTAGGGGGATCATATATTGTAACTGCGATTATATTTATAACTATATATATAATTTACTTCTATGTCACTTATTCAGGATATAAAAGTATAGTGAAAAATAAAATAGTTTAGGAGAAATATATTATGAAAAAGATAATAATTTGTGTAACTGTAGTAGTTACTTTGATAGTAGCAGGAGTATTTTTTAGAAATTTTAGATTTGAAATGGGTGCTGATAATTTTGGTAATATAGGTGTTTCGGGGGAAATAATGTGTAACGATGATGAAATTCATATGGCACAAACAAATCAATTTCCATCAGGTATAAAGAAAATTTATTATGAAGCTGTAGCAAAAAAAAGATCTATAAAAGAAGCTGAAATAACATGGTATAATGGTGAAGGCAATGAAAATCCAATAAAAACAGAAAAAGTAAATAGGAATAATGAGGGAGGTTTTGTTTCAAGTATAACTAAGGGAGAAGGTCTAAAAATTGGTAGTTATCATGTACAAATAAAAATTAAAAGTAAATCAGAATTTAAAACAGAAGAAATAAAGTTTGTAGTTAAATAACATATTTAAGTAATTAAAATCTATTTAAGGTATACTTTAAATAGATTTTTTACTATAAAAAACAAATAGTAAAAGATATAACAAATAAGGAGAAAATATTAATGGAAAAAATAATAATAGTTGAAGATGATGAAATAATTAGAGAAGAATTAGAAAAAATTTTAACTAAGTATGGATATAAAATAATAGCGCCACTATATTTTGATAATATAGTAGAAAGTATTATAAATGAAAATGCTAATTTAGTTTTACTAGATATAAATCTACCAGTTTTTGATGGGTATTATATATGTAGAGAAATTAGAAAAAAATCAAATGTACCAATAATTATTGTGACAAGTAGAGATAGTGATATGGATGAATTAATGAGTATGAATTTAGGTGCAGACGATTTTGTTACAAAGCCTTATAATATTCAAATTTTAATGGCAAGAATATCTGCTTTATTAAAAAGAAGTAGTAATAAGGAACCTAGTAGTGTGTTAACTTGTAAAGATTTTCAAGTTAATTTATCAAATGCTACACTTCTATATGATGGAAAAGAAATTGAATTAACTAAAAATGAAGTAAAAATACTTTCATATTTAATAATTCATAAAGGTGAAATTATATCTAGAGATTTACTTATGGAACAGTTATGGAAGTCAGATTATTTTATAGATGATAGAACATTAACGGTTAATATAACGAGACTTCGTAAAAAATTGGAAGAAGCAGGATTAGAAAGTGTTATAGAAACAAGAAGAGGATTAGGATATATAATATCATGAAAATATTAGATTATTTAAAAAATAATGAAGTAATTTTAGGAATTAACTTAATAGCGTTTATTATAGTTTTTGCATTTATATATTTTGTAGATGAAAATTTAGGTATAATTTTTATTATATTTTTTATATGGTTTGTACCATTGTTAACTTATATGTTAATAGATTATTTAAGATATAAAAAGTACTTTAACAATTTAAAAAGTATTATTAATAATTTAGATCAAAAGTATCTATTACCTGAAGTGGTGAAAGAGGCAGAGTTTGTAGTTGGAGCTGAAATAAATAATATATTAAAAGAGCTAGGTAGAGATATGAATGAACATGTAAAATATTATAGAAATATTAAAGAAGAGTATAAAGAGTATATAGAGATGTGGGTTCATGAAATAAAAACTCCAATAGCGTCATCTAAATTATTAATGGAGAATAATATAACTGAAACAACGCGCATAATTAATAATCAAATGAATAGGATAGAAAATTTTGTGGAACAAGTATTATATTATTCAAGAAGTGACGAGGTTTCAAATGATTATATTATAAAAAAGATAGTATTATCCTCAATTATACAAAAGGTTATAAATAAGAATGCAACAGATTTTATTAGTAAAAAGATAAATTTAAAATTAGATAATATTGATGAATTTATATATAGTGATGAAAAGTGGATTGAATTTATTTTAAATCAGATAGTTGGGAATTCAATTAAGTATTGTAAAGGAAAAGAAAATAAAATAAATATTTATACAAAGAAATTAGATAATTCAGTAGTTTTAATAGTAGAAGATAATGGAGTAGGAATAATTGATAGAGATTTAAAGAGAGTGTTTGAAAAAGGATTTACAGGAGAAAATGGCAGACGATTTGGCAAAAGTACAGGTATGGGATTATATTTGTGTAAAAAATTATGCAGTAAATTAGGAATATTATTAAATATTCAATCAAAGATAAATAAAGGAACTAAAGTTGAATTATTATTTCCAATAGATAGAAATGTTAATATTATTAATAATGATTAAAATAAAGTGGGATTCAAGGACTCCAATTGCCACACTGCATTAAATAAATCCTTTGCCTCCTTTAGTAACTGTTAAATCAAAAATTTATCCTAGTTATTTTACATAAAAGTATATAAATTAACTATAAATTACATCTTAAATTTAAAAACATGAATTTTATGTAATTATTAGGTTATATTTGTACTAATTATTTTAATAAAATTGCTTGTTATAGATTTATTTTTACTATATAATTGATTTGTAGATTAAATTATATCATGTATACCTTTACGGTAAAACTATGTTAGGATGATGCGGCGTGAACTTGGAATTATGTTACGAAAACGTTTTTGTATTTAGGGATCTAAAATTTTCAAATAGTATAGAAGCTTTAAATTTTTTATCCTCAAAGCTATATGAAAAAGGTTATGTAAAAAAAGAATATCAAATAGCTATTATAGAAAGGGAAAAAAAGTATCCTACTGCTCTACCCTCAGTAGATATTAAAATAGCTATACCTCATGCCACTCATACTTTAGTAAATAAGGCGGCCTTATCTATAGGTATCCTTAAAAGTCCAGTAGAATTTAGATCTATGGGGGATAGTAATATTAAACTAAATGTACAAATTATTATAATGCTAGCTCTAAAAGAACCTCACGGTCATATTGAAATGTTACAGAGAATAGTTAAGCTTATTAAAAATCCTGAAGCATTAAAATCACTTGTTAATGCTTCCTCAATTGAGGAAGTTTTAAATACATTAAAACCATATTTAATTAATAATAAACAATTATCATAACTTAGGAGGAATTTAAAATGAAAAAAATATTAGTAGCTTGTGGAACTGGAATAGCAACCTCAACTGTAGTTGCAGTTAAAATCAAAGAAATTTGTAAAAAGGAAGGTATAGATGTAATTATAACTCCCTGTAAACTTACAGATGTTCAGTCAATAGTCCCAGATTATGATTTATTAGTAACTACAGGTACATTTGATGTATCAGAAATGAATGTTCATATAATACCAGCTATATCCCTGCTAACTGGTGTGGGTGAAGAAGACACACTTAATGAAATTATAAAAACATTAAAAGAAGAATAATCAAACTATATATACAATAAGCCGTACCCTAATTTATTTGGAGGGTACGGCTTATTTAAAAAGTAAACTACTCTATGAATTGGTTTTAATTTGCGAGCAACTACCTCTTTTTATGATTTTTGTTGGTATAACTACTTTTTTAGGTATTTCTCTTTCCTCTTTTAACTGCTCAATTATTAACTCTACAGCAGTTTCTCCCATAAACTCCATATATATTTTTACTGTAGTTAATGGAGGTACTATAAACTGTGATGTTATATTATCATTATATGATATTACACTTATATCTTCTGGTATTCTTAGACTAGCTTCACTTATAGCTCTATAAGCGCCTATTGCCATAGAATCATTAGCTACTATATAAGCCGTTATATCATTTTTATCTCCTAATGCCTTTTTCATTAGCTCATAACCACTTTGTGGCGTAAATTTACCTATGTACAAATTAGTTTTGTAATCTATTCCTCTAAGCTGCATTTCTTCTTTATATGTTCTCTCACGCCTATCCACAAAAATATCTTTACCATCATTAATGTATTCTATTCCACTAATAAAGCCAATATTTTTATGTCCGAGCTTCTCTAAATAATTTAATATATTAATAGTTGCATACTTTAGATCACATACTACAGAATCATAAACATCACTTTGTGGTGATGAGTCAACAAATACTATATTCTCTGATACTGTTTTAAGCTTTTCCAGTTCTCTAATCCCAAATTTGCCAATAGCTATAATTCCATCTACTTCTTTTAAGCCTATATTAAAAAGCGGTGATAATTTTACCACTTCTATATTTTCACTAGCACATTTTTTCTCTACAGCTAATCTTATAGATAAATAATATGGATCTAGTACTTCCTCTTTTTCAGTGTACCAATTTGCTATAGCTACTTTAAATGTACTTTTCTTAATATTTTTATCATTTTTTTTAACATAATTTAATTCCTCAGCAACTTGAAATATCCTTTGTTTTGTAATATCCGTTACATTTAATTTCTCATCAAAGTTTAATACCCTGGATACAGTAGCAATTGATACTCCAGCGCTATTTGCTATATCTTTTATTGTTACCATTAATTTCACACTCACTTGCTTTTTCGTTATTTTGACAATACTAAAATCTTATTTCTCTAATTTATGATTAAATCATCTCCGACGGAGTTGCATATTAAGACTTCATAAGGAAAACTATACTTCCACTTAAGTTTTATTTATTCTAAAGTAGTTAACATACATTTATAGACGTAGGAGACTTTCCTACTGAAATGTCATTAAAGAGTGAATTATTGTATAATCCACTCTTTAATTACCTTTTGAAATGTTTTAAACCATTTTTCTATAAACTATTAATAAATTTATTAAAAGCTTGTTTTCCTTTAACATCTGTTTTAAATACTCCAGCCTGTTCTAGGACCTTTGAAAATACAATACCTATTTCTTTTTTTAATATTTCATCAACGTTTTTTTCATTAATATCTGAATATTTTTGAGTGAGCTTTATTGCCCATTCTTTATGTTTTATAAGGTCTTCTTTATTATCTAGTTCCCTAAAGATGTCTTTGTCTTTATTATTTACTAAATAATAACTTAGCTCTTTTATCTCTGTTTTTAATCTTGCTGGTAAAACTGCAAGTCCCATAACCTCGATAAGTCCAATATTTTCTTTCTTTATGTTATGTAACTCCTTATGAGGATGGAAAATTCCATCTGGATACTGAGCTGATATTCTATTATTTCTTAGAACTAAATCTATCTCGTATGATTCTCCTCGTCTTCTGGCTATAGGTGTTATTGCGTTATGAGCAGCCTCACCCGTAAATGCACTTATGGAAACACTCTCATCAGAATAATTCTTCCAAACTTTCAAAATGTGATCTGCAAGTTTTACAAGTGTTTCCTTATCTTTACCATTTATTCTAACAACACTCATAGGCCAATTAACTCTACCAATTGTTACTCCCTCGTATCCTTTAACATTAAATTCTTCCTCTATAGGTGCCTTTGCCATAGCAAATTCATAGTTTCCACCTTGGAAATGATCATGACTTAATATTGAGCCTCCAACTATAGGAAGATCTGCATTAGATCCTACGAAATAGTGTGGATATTGCTCAACAAAATCTAGTAACCTTTTAAATGTTTCCTTGCATATTTTCATTGGCACATGTTCACCATTTAATATTATACAATGTTCATTATAATAAACATAAGGAGAGTATTGTAAAAACCATTTATCTTTATCTAATATAACAGGTATAAGCCTATGATTCCCTCTAGCTGGATGATTTATTCTACCTGCATAACCCTCATTTTCTTTGCAAAGCAAACAGGAAGGGTAAGCACTTGATTTTAAATTTTTAGCTCTAGCAATTTCTTTTGGATCCTTTTCAGGTTTAGATAAATTAATAGTAATATCTATATCTCCATAACTTGTTGCTACTTTCCATTTTAAATCCTTTTGCACTCTTTCCCATCTTATATAATTTGAACTTATACTTAATTTATAAAAATAATCCGTTGCTTTTCTTGGACTTTCCTTATAAAGCCTTTTAAATTCTTTTATTATTTCTGATGGTCTTCCTATTAAACAAGCCATTATTTTTGTGTCAAATAAATCCCTAGCAATTATGCCATCATCGTTTATTACTTTATTGTCGCACGCCCACAAATTTATATTATCCAAAACTTGTTGCACTTCATATTCTTTATCTTCAATATTTTCTTCCTTAATCTCATCTAAAGATAAAGTTTCTAGAAGTCTGTTTTTGGTATATATTAAATCCTCTTGAGTTATTAATTGCTTATTTATTGCATAATAAAGCAACTTTTGTACCTCACTTGAAATATTTACTGCCATGTTATCATCTCCTAGTAGTTTCATCTTCTGCGAAGCTGCTTTCATCTTCTGCGAAGCTGCTTTCATCTTCTGCGAAGCTGCTTTCATCTTCTTCGAAACTGTTATAGTTTTCTTGCACCATCACCTATTTTAGCTACATAAAAGATTGCTTCGTGTCCTATTTTCTTCTTATATTCTTCCCCAACATTTTTAATGAAATCATCTACAAATTCATCTTTAACTATACTTACTGTGCATCCACCAAAACCAGCTCCTGTCATTCTTGACCCAATTACACCTGGCATTTTCCATGCAATTTCAACTAAAGTATCTAGTTCTATTCCTGTAACTTCATAATCATCTCTTAGTGATATGTGTGACTTATTCATTAACTCACCAAATAATTTTATATCTTTGTTTTCAAGTGCTTTTACAGCTTTTAAAGTTCTTTGATTCTCATAAATGGCATGTTTTGCACGTCTTGCACAAACTTCATTTTTTATAAGATGTCTGTTTTTTTCAAATACATCTTCATTTATTTCACAAAGAGCATTGATTTTAAGTTCACTTTGTAAATCTTTAAGAGCAGTTTCACATTCTGATCTTCTTTCATTATATTTAGAATCAGCAAGACCTCTTCTTTTATTCGTGTTTGATATTACTATAGATGCTCCGTCAAGCTTAATGCTTGAATATTGATATTTTAATGTATTTGTATCTAATAGTATTGCTTTGTCTTTTTTACCCATGCCTATAGCAAATTGATCCATAATACCACAATTTACACCTACATATTCATTTTCTGCCTTTTGACTATACTTAACGATATCTATCATACTAAGGTCAAAATCATATAAATCCTTTAAAACAACACCTGTAACTACCTCAATAGATGCTGAAGAAGATAACCCTGCACCATTTGGTATATTCCCGTAAAATAATATATCAAATCCACTATCTATTTTCATACCGTTATTTTCAAAAACCCAAATTACTCCCTTAGGATAATTTGCCCAATCGTGCTCTTTGTTGTATTTCATGTCATCTATATTTATTTCCATTATTCCTAATTCTTCAAAATTCTCTGAATAAAATCTTATCTTTTTATCAGTTCGCTTTTTAATTAGTGCATAAGTACCAAAAGTTATTGCACATGGAAAAACATTACCACCGTTATAATCTGTATGCTCTCCTATTAAATTTACTCTACCTGGAGCGAAAAAAACCTTTTCAGCCTCGCATTTATAAACCCTCTTAAACATATCTTTTAATTTATTAATCATAATTGAATTCCTCCCTATAATAAATAGTTTTCGTGTTTCTCTATATGTATAGGTTATCATTGTTTTAGTAAAATTTCAATAGTTTTAGTAAAATAATTATTTTTTATTTGATTTCACCAAAAAAATCACCCCACTAAATGGATATTCAACTGTTTTTTAGTTGATTCCATTCAATAGGATGAATTTATATATAAATGTAATTTTATGATTTAATTCTAATCTATTTTGTTATTATTGTACCCGCTACTTCTCTTATTGCATCCTTAGCTTTTTCAAGGGATGTTATAATTGCTTTTCTACCCTCTTTTGCTTCGACGAATATAAGAGCAGCTTTTATTTTTGGAAGCATGGAACCAGGAGCAAATTGTCCTTCTTTCATATAAGTTTTAGCTTCTTCTACTGTTATTTTTGAAAGGTTCTTTTGATTTGGTTTGCCAAAGTTAATCGCAACTTGCTCGACTGCTGTAAGCACAACAAGAAGATCAGCATTTATTAATTCCGCTATTTTACAAGAAGCAAAATCTTTGTCTATTACAGCTGGTACTCCCTTAAGTTTACCATTACCTGTGTCAATTACAGGTATACCTCCTCCACCAACAGTTATAACAATATGTCCAGCATCAACTAATGTTTTAATAATAGGTTTTTCAACTATATCAATTGGCAATGGAGATGCCACAACTCGTCTCCAACCTCTATTAGAATCTTCCTTCATTGTATATCCTTTTTCAGTCATTAATTTATTAGCCTGCTCCTGTGTAAAGAAAGAACCTACTGGCTTAGTTGGGTTCTTAAATCCCGGGTCGTTTGTATCTACTATTACTTGAGTAATTACAGTAGCAACTTCTTTATTTATTCCTCTTTTTCTCATCTCTGCCCTAATACTTTGTTGTAAATGATATCCTATGTATCCTTGACTCATAGCACCGCATTCAGGGAATGGCATTACTGGACTATTTTCATTTATAGAAGCTGCTGCTTCATAAGTAGCTACAAGTTGACCTACTTGAGGTCCATTACCATGAGCAATAATAACCTCATGGCCTTCTTCAATTAAATCTACAATAGTCTCTGAAGTTTGCCCAGCTGTTATTAACTGTGCTTCTGCTGTAGTATCTTTCGGATTTGCTTGAAGGGCATTCCCCCCAAGTGCAATTACTATTCTTGACATATTAATTTCTCCTTTCATACCTAATCTAAAATATATTATTTCCATAAAAAATCATTTCAGATTAGATTATTTATCAAACCTTCTTAAATAAGCAGATAACTCTTTTAATCCATTTTTTAATATTTCTGTATGTGTACAGTAACCTAATCTAGCATGTCCCGGAACATCAAAACGATTGCCAGGTACTAAAAGGACCCCTTTTTCTTTTAAAATATCTATACAAAATTGCTCAACATCAATAGGTATATCTAGTTTAATAAATGATGTAGAAACATATTTCGGGAATACTAATGTAACACGTGGCTCATTTTTAACCCATTCCTTAACAATCTCTAAATTCGTATGAACAATTTTTTTATTTCTATCGTAGACTAATTCTTTATTTTTTAATATATGAACAGCTAGATAATCATCAAAAACGCCTGCGCAAATCATAGTATAGTCACGATATTTTCTAAATGAATCTGCGAGTTCTGTATTGCTAGCAATCCATCCAACACGTATTCCTGGAACTGAATATGTTTTTGATAAGCTGTTAGTCGAAATTCCTTTATCATATAAGTCTACTATTGAAGAAACAACAATTGAGGAATCTAAAGGTTTATATACTTCATCAACTAAGATATAGGCACCAACATTACTCGCAATTTTTACTATTTCTTTAAGAAAATCATCATCAAATATAGTTCCAGTAGGATTGTTAGCATTATTTAAACAAATTAATTTTGTATTTGGACGTATTAATTTTTTTAGTTCATTAAGCTTTGGTAACCAATCATTTTCTTCATAAATTTCCCAAAAATCTACTTCGGCACCAAAAGACTTTGGAATATCATATAATTGCTGATAACTAGGATGCATCGAGATTACATGATCACCGGGCTCGATTAATGAGTATAATGCTAAAAGATTTGCACCAGTTGCTCCATTTGTTTGCAAAATATTTTCAGGTGGAACATTTTTATACAGTTTACTAACTTCTTTTTTAAAGTCTGGAGAACCTTCTATCCATCCATAGTTCATTTTTGTTTTTAATAGTCCATCAAAAAATCCCTTTGGAGTTGTACCATCTATAGATATTATTTCTTCTAATGAAAATGATGCAATCGAACTTCCTGCTATATCATAAATAGCATCATTTTCCCAAACATTTAACCATTCTTCAACGCCAAAACTTGCAATGTTCATATTAAATCATCTCCTTTTCAATAATTTAAATAGCAACTTTTCCTATAGCTAATTGGTAAATGATATATATTGCTCCTATAACAATTAAAGCAGTCAATATAGCTTGTCTCTTTGTTAACCAGTTCTTTTCTCCATTTTCTTTTCTAGCCATGGCAAAAAACACAATTCCAGGAATATAAGCTATAAGGCATAGTAAAGTATAGTTTAGTCCTGAAACTACTATTGCCCATATTTCAAAAATCACAGTAATTAAACCTACTATTATTTGTTTTATTTGTCCTTTTTCATGTCTGTTTAGATAAGATATTTTAAATTGGTACAATCCAACAAATAAGTAACATACGAGTATTGCAGCGGTACAAAGAGAATATGCAAATTGGTATGCCTTATCAGTAAATAGGAAAGTAAAAATAAACAATTGAGTTAATGCCGCTGTGATAATTAAAGAAAAAGTTGGGGCCCCAGCCTTATTTACTTTACCAAACACTTTTGGTAATAATTTTGAACGAGCCATTAAAAGAGTTGTTTCAGATGGTAGCATCGTCCAAGATAACCATGCACCTGAAATTGAGATTATTAAACCTACGTTTATAAATGCAGCTCCCCAAGGTCCAACAATATCTTTTAAAATATAAGCCATTGAAGGAGTAGCTAATTTCGCTAACTGATCTTTACTCATAACACCATAAGGAATCATTGAAGCAAGAATGTAAATAGTTAATAATCCTATTAACCCAAGAATGGTTGCTCTTCCAGCTTCAGATTTTTTATTAGCACGTGAAGATAACATAGAAGCTCCTTCTATACCAACAAAAACCCACATCATTACCATCATACAACTTTTAACTTGTGAGAATATATCTGATAGATTAAAATTAGTAGATATGTTACCCCAAAAATGATTTGTGAATAAATCTACCTTAAAAGCTACAATACCTATTACTATGAATAAAAAGATAGGTATTAATTTAAATATAGTGACTACTGTATTTATAAGAGCCGCTTCCTCAACGCCTCTATTAACTATGTAGGTAAGTACCCACATAATAATACTTGCACCAATAATTGAGGCAACATTTTGCCCATTTCCAAATATAGGAAAGAAATATGAAAGTGTACTCATAAGCATTGTAGCAAATGCTACATTACCAAGCCATGCGGATAACCAATATCCCCATCCACTAATGAACCCTCCAAATTTCCCAAAACCATCTTCTGCATAACTGAATATACCATTTAATTCAGGTTTTTTTAATAATAAATTGTTAAAAGATAACGATAACATTAAAATACCAAAACCAACAATTATCCATGCAATAATTGCAGGTCCTGCAGCAGCACCTGATGCTAAATCACCCGATATATTAAATATGCCAGCACCTATTGAGGAAGTAATAACTAGTGCTGTTAGTGAAAATACGCCTAGTTTTTTAGATTTATCAGCCATTTTATAATCTCCTTCTAACCGTACTTGCAATATTGGAATTTGGCGAAAGTAATAATATTACCCCCACCAAAGTTTATAATTGTAAATTATTTTAGGCTAGTTTCCAAGTGTAGCAACCATAACAGCTTTGATTGTATGCATCCTATTTTCTGCTTCATCAAATACAATAGAATGTTTACTTTCAAATACTTCATCCGTAACTTCTAAACCTTCAAGACCATATTTTTCAAATATTTCTTTTCCTACGATAGTCTTTAAGTCATGGAATGCTGGTAGACAATGCATAAATTTAACATTCTTATTGCCTGTCTTATTAAGCATTTCCATATTAACTTGGTATGGTCTTAATAGTTTTATTCTTGATGCCCAAACTTCATCTGCTTCACCCATAGAAACCCATACGTCTGTGTAGATTACATCTGCATTTTTAACTCCTGCATCCACATTATCTGTAATAGTGATTTTTGCTCCTGTAACTTTCGCAATTTCATTACATTTTTGAACTAATGCCGTTTCTGGGAATAAGCTCTTAGGTGACACGATTCTAAAGTCCATACCCATTTTAGCAGCACCTATCATCAATGCATTTGCCATATTGTTTCTTCCGTCACCAGCATATACAAATGAAATGTCGCTTAACGGTTTGTCAAAGTGTTCTTTTATAGTTAAAAAATCTGCAAGAATTTGTGTTGGATGATCCTCAGTTGTTAAACCGTTCCATACAGGTACTCCTGCATATTTAGCTAAATCTTCAACAATTTCTTGACCATATCCTCTATATTCTATTCCATCATACATTCTTCCAAGAACTCTCGCTGTATCTGCTACAGATTCTTTCTTACCAATTTGAGTTCCTGTAGGTCCAAGGTAAGTTACATGTGCTCCTTGGTCAAGTGCTCCTACTTCAAAAGCACATCTTGTTCTTGTAGAACTTTTTTCAAATATTAGAGCGATGTTTTTACCTTTTAAGTTCTGCTTCTCTGTACCTGCGTACTTAGCTTTTTTTAAATCCGTAGCTAAATCTAAAAAGTAGTTTATTTCTTTTGGAGTAAAGTCCATCAAAGTTAAAAAGTTTCTGTTTCTTAAGTTAAACATAATAATTCCTCCTAATATTTTTATTTGTATTTTATCATTTTATCATATTATCATTGTTATTATAAGTTATCTCTATTTAGTGGCATGCTCATACATCTAGGGCCGCCTCTTCCTCTTGATAATTCAGCACTTGGCATTGTTATAACTGTTATACCACGTTTTGCTAAAATTTCGTTTGTAATATAATTTCGTTCATAAGTTATAACCTTTCCTGGTGCAATAGCTAGAGTGTTTGATCCATCATTCCATTGTTCTCTTGCCGCTACAATAGAGTCACCACCACCGCATCTTATCAATTCAACTGAAGGTACATTTAATGCGGATTTTAATACATTCTGCAATACATTTTTTTCTTGTTTAATATTTATTTCCCCATTAAGACCTTTTGTAATTTCAAAAACATTAAGTGGTCCTTCTATCTCTGGGTGTATTGTAAATTTATCATAATCAACCATAGTAAATACAGTATCAAGATGCATAAATGCTCTGCTAGATGGAATTTCTAATACTAATACTTTTTCAAAAGAAGTATGTTTTGCAAACAAATTCCTTGCTACCACTTCTATAGCTTCAGGTGAAGTTCTTTGACTACATCCTATTGCAAGCGTTGTAGCAGATAATATAAGCTCGTCCCCACCTTCTATATTATTAGGAAGAGTCCTATCATACCAAAGTGGTACTTCATGCTCTTTAAAGGATTTATGATATCTATGAATAAATTCTAGAAACAACGTCTCACGCCTTCTTGCTTCAGTTTGCATAGTATTTATAGTAATACCATTTCCAATCGAAGCACCTGGATCGCGAGTAAAGTAAAGATTAGGCATAGGATCTAAATAAAATGGATAGTTATTTCCTATTAATCCTCTTAGTGAATGCATTTCTTTAACATCTACATCATTTTTTCTAACTCCAGCCATAAGTATATCAATCATTTCTCTTGTTGGCTTTGACATTAAATAAGCATAAAGAGATTTATATATTTCTTTATTACTAATGTGACTTTCTTGTAAAAACTGCTGTAAAAATATTTTTTTTACTTTATCATCTTCCAAAGCATCTGTAACAAGTTCTTCTAAATAAAGAACCTCTACATCATTTTCTTTTAAAAGCTTTGCAAATATATCGTGCTCTTTTCTGGCTACCTCTAAATAAGGAATATCATCAAAAAGCAATCTTTCAAGAAGTTCTGGTGTTAAATTTTCTATTTCTCTACCTGGTCTATGTAACATTACTTTATTAAGTTTTCCTATTTCCGAAGTTACATTTATAAATGAATCCATGATATTTCATCTCCCTATCATTTCTTTTGATGCCTTCATTATAAAGTCTTTTATTTCATAAAGAAAACCCCTTATTATACCATTATTCTACATATATAGTGTCTATTAGGTTTAACGCTTATTTATAACCCCCTTTATATCTTAAACTCCATTTTACGCTATAATTATATATATATCACTACTTGCAATTTTCAAACAACGAATTGATTGTATATATATTCACAATGTTCTAATTTATAATGTATAACACAAAAATTATAGCATAAACATACATAAAAGTTTTTTTTGGTTCTTTATACGCATAATTGCATAATAATGCTAAACTTAAAGTTATGTCCCTTATATACTAGTAATTACAGTGCTTATATTTATGCACTTTTGCTTATTTTTCCCAATAATAATGGTTGAAACCGTTGCCAAAATTAGTATTGTTAACAGTTTATTCATAATATTTGAACCCTAAAATCAGAAAATAGATTTAAAATAAAAAAATAATTTCTGTATTATACAGAAATTATTTTTTGCTTAGTAATCACTTATTTTTCACCAATTAAAAAACATTGGTATTTTTTATCTTTTTAGAGAAGTATTTAAACGAAACATATAATATTATAATTGTTGGAACTCCTGTAATAATAGCTATTTTTTCTGTTGGATCAAATATCATAGCAATTACGATTATACCATATAATATAAGCGCTAAAATTGGAGTTACTGGATAAAATGGAGTTCTATATTTTAAATCCTCAACCTTATTCCCTTCTGATATATAACGTTTTCGAAATCTCATTTGACATATACAGTCTATTGAATAAATGAATATATCAATGCTAGCGAGAAGAGATATTAAGAAAAGATAAACTGTATCAGCTGCTATAAAACTAGAAACGATCGCAAATGATGCAAACGCAATAGAAATAGCAAGTGAATATATTGGAACTTTATTTTTATTTAGTTTTGCTAATATTTTTGGTGCTTGTTTATGCTTTGCAAGAGACCATAATGTCCTTGTACTTGCATATAAAAAACCATTTGCTGACGAGAGTGCTGAGGTAACAACAATTATATTCACTAAAAGTGCAGCTGAACTTATTCCGGCGCTTTTAAACATATAAGCAAAAGGACTACCTGCAAGATTTGCTTCTCTCCAAGGAAGAACACACCCAATTAAAATAACACATACCACATAAATTAAGGTTATAGAAATTACATATCCTTTTATGGCTTTTGGCATTTCAACTCCAGGGTTTTTACTCTCACCTGCTGCAGTTGCAATAAGGTCTGACCCACCAAATGCAAAGATAGCAGATAACATACATACAACAATGGCTTTAAACCCATTAGGAAATGCTCCTCCATCATTTACAAAATTCGTGAACCCAATAGATTTCCCTCCAATAACACCTGTCATAATTCCAATTCCTACAATAACAAAGAGAACTACAGCGATAATCTTAACACTTGCAAACCAAAATTCTGTTTCACCATAGTTACGAGCTGGAAGTACATTAAGTAAAATTAATAAGATAGTAAAGGCAACAATCCAAACTAGTGAACTTACAGTAGGAAATATATTTTTCATTATAATTGCTGAAGCGACTAATTGAGCTGTAACTGTTACAGCACAACTTATCCACTTCATCCAACCAGATGTGAATCCTATTGCCGGGCTAATAAATTCTGTTGCATAAGCTTGCACATTACCTGAAACTGGCATTGCCACTGTTAGTTCTCCAAGACATGACATCATTAGATACATAATTAATGCGCCAACCAAATATGCAACCACCGCACCCCCAGGTCCCGCATTGTGTATAACATAACCTGAGGCTAAAAATATACCCGTACCTATAGTTGAGCCAAGTGTGTACATTTGAATGTGTCTACTTGATAAACTACGTTCAAGTCCTTTAGATTTATCAATTACCTCTTTTATTTCATTGTTATTTGATTCCATTCTACATTCCCCCTTTATTTAATACTTTGGTAAGCATGTAAATTTAAAATCTAACCCTTGTTTCCAAATCAAATATTTTCTTAATTATTTTTTAAAACATACTCAATTACACCATTAATTAGTCTTGGTGTTTGTCTTATTAGATCAATCGTAAAGACTCTTTCTGTAAACTTATGCAGATCCTTTCCATAAGGACCTATATTTATGCTTGGAATAGCTAATTGTTTTATAGTTTCGAAGGGAATGTCATACATGTTTTTCCAAAGTGGCATATTAAATTCTATGTGTGGTATTACGTTCTCACTTTCATTCAAGGCTGCATAACTCATATCAGAAATACCCATGAAATAATTTCTCTTACTATAAGTTTCATAACACACTTCCTTCGCAATGCGAACTACAGCATTACCAATATCCGATACATTATTATCTAATTCTTTAAAATCATTAATTGATATATGAGGATAATAAGGTGGAGAAAATGCTATAACCACCATTGGTGTTTTATCTGTAATATATTCTAATGTTTTACCGATTAGAGCCATATTACTCTCGGGCATACTAATGATGTTATTTTTTATATCTATTTTTAATTTATTAATAGTTAAATTATAATCTAAGAGAAATTTCTCTCCAGATTGTTCAATGGCCTCATTATATATTTGTGAAAATGTTTTAACATTTGTCTTCCAAGGAAGTTTATGTTCATCTTCATTTTTCTTATTTAGATAATTGCTATAATTTTTATTCATTTTGCATATAACACTTTCAAATGTTTGTTTAGAAATTTCAAGTAATTGCTCAAGTATTACCTTTGGCGTTCGCTTAAGGGTTAAGACACTAAAATATCCACCTGCCGAATCTGGTATAGACGCATCATAACATTTTTTCCCATCTCTAAAATAGTTCCAGGAAGGTGGCGGTGATACTTCATTCTCTACAACATCTGAGAAGTCCGAATTAAGTTCTGTTTCACTTGCAATTTGCGATAATAAAAGGAGCGGATTAAATCCTTGAAAAATGTCACCAATATGAGTTTTTTTACCCCTTACATACACAACAGGCATTAATTTCCCAACAGAACCTGTATAAAACACACCTTCATTATTTTCCGTTTTCTGGTGTGGCTCTGAATCAATTAAAATAGTATATTCCAAATCAAATTTATTCTTGATTTTTTTAAGTAACTCTGCACTACTTCTCATTCCGAGCGATAATGATTCCTCATCAGCAACCGATATAAACAGAATATTACCATTAAAATTTTGCTGTTTTGAAAATTCTTCAATAATTGACAACTGAATTGCAATACCTGCTTTCATGTCTGCCGCTCCTCTTGCAAAAATCCATTCTCCGCTTATTAAATCCTCTTCAACATCTTTTGCTAATTCAACATTTTTTAGCATTTCTCTAAGTAATGCAGGTTGATAAGCATAAGTTTTTAGAGTTTGATAATCATAAGCATCTACAACATCATGATGATTAAGAAGAATAACTGTTTTTCTCCCAACTCCTTTAACCAACCCCCATACGACGGCTCGTTCTAATGAGTCCTTCTTAAGTGGATAACTTCCCGAGTTATTTGTATTACTTTTAAAATAATCTAGTTTTTGTAACCAATCATATAGATATTTTTCAACGTCTTTCTCTAGTGACGTTCCTGTATCACTTTGTATTGAAATTAGTTCTTCTAAAGTGTCTTTTATTTTTTTTTCAGAATCTTCCATTAGAACACTCATCATGAATAACGCCTCCAGATATAATAATAAATCCAGAAGGAGATTTAGAGTCCCTCTGAATTTATTTTTGTTATAACATATTATTTATACTTATAAAAATGGATACTTTACTTCTGAAATGTTACTACACAGAAATTTTACCCATAGCTGCTGCTATTATCATAATAATAGCCACTATAATAATAACTAGCATAGCCAACTTTTCTTTAGAAGTAATAACTTCATTTTTTTCTTTTTTAGCTTTTAAATAAAAACCTATACCTACTGCATAAATTACAACAGCTAAACCTAAATATCCAATTCCTACTGCATATATAACATAAATTGAATAAATACCTGCAATTATTGATATAATTTTTTCTTTAATATGTCCGCTTTCTTTATTATATACTTTATATGCAAACATAGATGATAATAAGTATGGTATTAATATATTAGTTGTACACATATGAGTTGCTACATAGTAGGCCTTTTGTAGTGCTGGTGATAACATAGCTAAAAGCCCTATTTGTGTTGCAAGCATTGAAAATAAAAGAGCATTTGTAGGTACGTTTTTACTATTATTCTTTTTAAACCATTTAGGCATTAGCCCATCTTGATCTGCTGGAACATACAATATTTCTGTAGTTAACAAAAGCCAGCAAAGGAGTGCCCCTATAAGTGAAATTAAAATTCCAACTTTAACTATCATAGCCCCCGCGCTTCCTAATGCTGTTTGTGCTAAAACAGCTGCTAATGGCGTTTGTGCTGCAACTAAAGCTTTAGCTGGCAGAATACCCATTGATAATATTGATATTGATACATAAAGTGTTGCCGTTATAGCAAGTGAAATTATTGTTCCTTTACCAACTAGTATTTGTGATTCTGCTCTTTGGGATAAGACTACTAGACCTTCAACACCCACAAAACACCATAAAATTGTCCCCATTGCTCCACTTATCTGTTTTCCTAAGTTAACACTGTCTCCACTTGATGCTAAAACAGTCTGCCAATTATCAACATTAAATATACCTAGCTTAAAAGCTGAAAAACCAAATATAATTACTAATATTAGTGGTATTACTTTTCCAATTGTAACTACTAAATTCAGGATACCCGCTTGCCTTATACCCCTCCTTATTACAAAATAGTATGACCACAAAAGGATAGATGCAAATATGAATGATAAAATAGGAGGCATTGAATATCCTTCTCCTATTAAACTATTGATAGTCTTAAAAATTAAAATAACAAATGCAATATTCCCAAGGAAAGAACTTGTAAAGTAGCCCCAAGCTGAATTAAACCCTACAAAGTCACCATATCCTTCTTTTGCATATGAATAAATCCCTCCCTTTAATTCCGGTTTTTTATTTGAAAGTAAGTAAAATACCAACCCTAGCATAACTACGCCGAAAACTCCAATACCCCATGAAATAAGGACTGCCATTGGATTTGTTGTTGATATTAGGTCCGTTGGGCTATTAAAAATACCTGATGCAATCATAGTACCAATGCCTAAAGCTACAAGTAGCCCAAGACCTAATTTTTTATTGTCTTCTTCCATTATAAAAAACTCCCCCTAATGTTCGTTTATTCTACTTTATTTTACTAAATCTCTTACATCACCTATTATAGCTCTTGGAACTGGTAAATCAAGCATTGTTTTTAGTCCTGGCTCTGAATTCATTACAAGTGGAATCATATTAACACATATAGCAATTGTAGCAATGCCTCCTGGTATCTCTGGTTTTATTTGGAGGTTCAAGTTTGGAACTCCCTTAATTGTAATATAATCTCCAGTATCAACATTCTCAAGTTCTGGTCTTATCTGTTGAGGATGCTCCATTGTAGCAAATACTTTATCTCCTAAACTTGCATATCCCAATTGGCTACATCCCGCAACTTCTCCAGCTTCCACCGAAACAATATCCGTGCTGCGTGGTACAGTTGTAACAATTGGTGATTTTTCTTGTCTAATATTATTGAACTTGATATTAAACGCTTCTTCAAACATTCCAAAAGATTGCATAAATCCAACGTGTCCATCTACTGTATTGTCTTTAACTCCTTGTATAAATTGTTCTGGTTTTAATCCTATACCTTGCTCAACCATAACTGCTTTACCAAAACAAGCTAAATCATTTACTCTAGTAGCCTTTATGCTATCAACCGTATCAGAAACTCCTGTAAGCATTATAGCAACTAAATCCATTATAAATCCAGGATTTACTCCAGTTCCTAATATTGAGATCTTATTTTCTTTAGCTATTCTATCCATATCATCTGATAATTTTGGATCCATTGCTCTTGGGTATGACATTTCTTCAGCTGTTGTTACGATATCCATGCCAGCTTCTGCTGCCATTTTTATTAATGGAAATACAACTTTTGTAAATGAAGCTGTTGCCATAAGACAAACATCTGCAAAACTCTTCTTTATAACATCCATAGAATTTCTAGTAACAATGCAAGAATTATCTTCATTTGCCTTTACACCTAACACTTCATAAAGTTTTTTGCCAACCTTATTGGGATCCATATCAATAGCTCCAACGATAGTAAATCCTTTTTTGCTGAGTACCATTTTAGCAATACCGCTTCCCATTGAACCTAATCCCCAAACAACAACTCTTATTTTATTTTTCATAATATATTCCTCCTTAAAATTTTAATATTTAATTTCATATAATGCAAACTAATTTTTAATTATTATAATACTTTTCAACATAAGGGGATGTCATTGCCTTAAGTAAACATCCATAATCTATTTTAAACTCCACTATACTCCCCACTATTAATTGTTTTTTACTATCAGTAACATCTAAAATCAGATGATCACTACTTGCACCAAAAATACTTATGTCATTGTCCAAAGGAGTTATCCCTTCTACTCTTATATCTTGTCTTCCTAATGCTATAATGGCTCTTTTTCTTATTCCTTTATCTTCAAAAGAAGGAATATGTCCAAACGCATCCATTCCTATAGTACCTGTTGGCACCGTTGGTTTGCTCTTTATTTCAACTATTTCACCGCTGAGTATGAAAGCATCATCATAGCAATTAGGCACTGGTTTCCCAAAAGAAGTTTCTCTACCAAGAACTATTGCTTCTCCAATTCGAAGCTGATTAATTTCTTTTGGCATTGTATCATTAATCACCATATATAAACTACTAGAGTTTCCTCCTGAAATTACAGGTAATTTTAAATCAAACCCTTTTTCTATATCAATTTTTAACTTTGTAAGCTTACCTAAGTTTTCACTATCCGGAATTACTCCACCGTAACAAGTAACATTGGTTCCAAGGCCTATTAGCTTAATATTATCTAATTTTACTATTTTACTGACAATAGAAACTACATCATTAACTAATACTCCTTCTCTTAAATCCCCTAAATCTACCATTAATATAATGTTATAGATTTTATTTAATTCTTTTGCAGCTTTTGCTAACTTCTCTATTGTATCTATTTCTGAATTCAAGCTACAATCACTATACTTAACAACCTCAGAAACTTCACTTATCATTGGAATTCTAAGCAGCATTTTTTTACAATTTAAATCTTTTAACTTTTTTAAATTTAAAATTCTAGAATCCCCAACCATAGATACTCCAGCTTCAAGTATACCTTCTACAATAGGCATTTGAGCACAATATACTTTAGTTACCGCCACAACATCTATCTGTTTTTTATTACACATTTCTAATATTATTTTTACATTGTGAGTCAATTTTTTAAGATCCACTTCCATACAAGGATATTTTTTTCCCATATAGATACTCCCCTTATTTTAAACTTTTACAAATAATACTAACTAACAATCCAAATATATATTATTTGTTTAAATTTGACTCAAATCTATCATCATTAATTTCCATATCCTTTGTTATCCCTAGACTTTGAATTAATAGGGCTTTCGCTACTTCTTTGTTTTCTCTACTTAAAACTCCTGCACAAGCCATAATATAGTTTTTGTCGATTATTACTTTAGCACCTTTTTTAGGTAACATTGTAACTTCATCCTTTAAGTACCTTATTTTCAAAAGCAATTCTTCTCCCTTTGGAAGCCTTGTAAGTGCACCACCGGTACCTATTATATATTTAACCTCAGATAAATCCTTACCATAGGCTACAAACCCACTGTCACCATCATATTTTCTTTTTATAAATCCTACATGCCTATCTATTGCAACAGCTATAGCTTTCTTTGTTAGCAATCTACTTGCAAATACATCCTCCTTATCTTTTGGTATAGGTTTTATATGCTCTTTTATATATTCAGTGCTAAATTCACCTAAGTCCCTATCATCAAGTAAATCGATTACATTTTTACTGTTAATAAAAACTCCAAGGTCTCCTTCTACAGTTCTTTTAGCCTTTGGTTCAGGATTTATTAGCATATCTAAAACTACGCTACTTCCCTCTGTAACAGAATGCACATCGGTAGTAGCACCCCCTACATCAAGAACTACTAAGTCTCCTATTATGTCATACAAAAGTTTTGAACTTTCCATAACTGCTCCTGGTGTTGGCATTATGCTTCCATTTACCATTTCTTTTATTTTACTCATTCCAGGTGCCTTTACAATGTTTTTTTCAAAGGCTTCTTGTATTATTTTTCTTGCAGGTTCTACATTTAAAATATCTACACTTGGGTAAACATTATCTATTAAATAAATTTCTTGCCCTTCAAATATTTCTTTTATTTCTTCTCTATTTTCGCTGTTTCCACAATAAACAATAGGAATACTAAATTTTTTAGCACTTATAAGTTCTGCATTATAAAGAGCTGTTTCCCTCTCACCATAATCCGTGCCTCCAGCAATCATTATCATATTAGGGTTTATATCATGTATCCTCTTTAAATCACTCCTTCTCATTTTCCCAGCAGTAACCATTTTTATTATGCCACCAGCGCCAAGAGCTGCTTCCCTTGCCGCCTTAACAGTCATGTGCTCCATAAGACCATGAACAGTTATTCTAAGCCCACCTGCCGCACTAGATGTTGCTAACATCTTTTCCCACGTGATTGGTTCATGTATTTGATTTTCAATATCTTTAACTGCATTTTTTAATCCTATAGTTACATCACCGTCTGTTACTGTAGTACAACTGTTACCTTGAAAAGGTATATCTACAAAAACCTGTCCTGCCTCATCGTAACATACGTTAAATGCTGTAACCAATGTGGTGGTACTACCTATTTCAGCAACTAGATAATCTACCTTCACAAGCAATCACACTCCTTTTACTCTTCCTCTTCTTCATTATCAGGAAGACCCATTAACCTTTTAATTATGAATGATGCAACAGAGGTGCCATTTGATCCACGTCCAAAACCAACATCCATGCCGTTTGCTTTAGCTATTTCATCTGTTACTTGTGTACCACCTGAAACAAGTATAATCTTATCTCTTACTCCCTTTTCTATACAAAGATCACTAAGTTTTTTCATGTTTTTTGTATGAACATCATTATGACTAATTATTGTACTACAGAGTATAGCTTGAGCTTTTGACTCTATAGCTGCATCTACAAGTTTTTCTATTGGGCACGAAGTTCCAAGGAAAATTGCTTCTATACCAAATTTTTCAACTCCACCATGTTTAATATCAATAACTTCACGAACTCCAACTGAATGTTCATCTTCCCCAACAGTTGCTGCAACAACCTTTATTGGATGCTGCTTTACATAATCTTTCATTTGTTGATCTGACAGTGATTTTCTTCTCTTTGGAAGAACTAACTCATCACGTTTTATAGGTGTAAAATCACATACCCCTTTTATTTCAACGAGGGTTCCTTCCGCCTTTTGTAACACTTGTTTATGAACAATTTCTACATTTTTCAAATTCATTCTCTTGCCCATTTCAAGGGCTGCTGCCTCACTAATCTGTTCATTTTCCGGTATACATAAAGTGATCTTTACATACCCATCTTTTGCCCATTGAACTTCAGGAATTATAGTACCATCTTCTTTAACTTTTTCCATTCTCTTAAATACATTATCGTTATCATCTAATTCATCGATGTATATAATTTTAGAATGATTACACAAGGTACATTCATCAATAGCATCACAAGGTTTTTTATACTCTTTGGGAACATTATTGTATCCAAAATGACCACAAACAGGTGCAAAATAATCTGATTCTCTCTTAACTATTGTCCCAACTGCATCTCCACCTAGAATCTTTCTTGCAATACCATCATCATTTCTTTCTGGGTACTGACCTGAGTCAATAAAAAATCCAGAATCTACAGCTTTAAAGTATCCACCAACCTCTAATATTTCCTCAAAGAACAAAACAGCTCTTTCCTGAATTTCTCTTGCCTTTTCTCTTAAATATCCTGTTTTCTTAAGCTCTATCATATCCATTAATCCATCCATACCTATAAATGCTTGTTTAGCTGTGTTAATAGCATGAATATTATTATAATGCCAAGGAACATTACGTCCTTCATCAGGAGTTATTGTACTTTGAATATCTGCTGATGTTAACTCAGATATTAAAAGATTCAAAGTATGCCCTACGGTAGCTTCCCTTTCACAAGATTCTATATATTTAGTATTCATTTGAGCTCTCATTTTATATTTTTTGAAAAACTCCCTTAGAGCAACTGCATAAGGCAAGTCATATCTCATACAAGGTGCTGGTGCTGATGTTGGAGGTACTGTTGATAAAGAAATATTTTCTGGTTTCATTCCAACAAGCTCAGAAAAACAAGAATTTATAGCATGTTGTACCATAAGTTCTGGCATTACCTTATAACCCTTCATAGCTGTTGCATTTGCATTATGTGCTCCATCTATTTGAAGCATTCCAGCATGTGCCATGATGCCTTTTGCAACTGCAGCATCAACGAATGATCTAACCATATTAATATTTCTATAAAGCACATTGTATTGTGGATCTTGATGAGCTCCATTAACGCCTTCTTCTGCAAACATAACTGCTACATCTGGACCTGCAACGCCAGATACATAGGAATGAAAATTAATCTTTCTACCCACTTCTTCTTCTATTAAATCTATAGCTTTTCTTGTTGCTCTAATTTCTTTTCTAGTTATTGGTACCCCACCAAAACCTTCTGGACTTCCTTCGAGTAGCCCATCAAAATGACTTTGTCCCATTGTCCTAATAACCATTAAATGATCCGCACCGTGCCATGCTGCCATTCTCATTCTTCTTATATCATCTTCAAATCTACCTGAAGCAATTTCTGTGGTAATAGTTGCTCTTGGTTGTGGATCTATATTTCCAAAACTCCTTGCTGCTGGAAGAGGCTGACTCTTCTTTAATGGTGCTGATATTTCATGATATGTGAATTCACCAACTTTTCCAGTTTCGTTTTTTTCTCTCCAATGCCAGCCTCTCCATTTAGGCTCATACTTATCTAGATCCTTTAATATTTCTTCTACATTAAGTTTTGTATTTTCCTCTAACTTTTCCTGCATTAGTTGTCACTTCCTTTCATTTTTTCAGATACGACATCCCAGCCTATTCCTTTAGAAAGTTCCACTCCTGCTTTAATATAATCTATATTTTTAAGCTTTGCATAAGTTAAAATAACATTTCCTATACCCTTGCCAAGTAAGTTCCATTTAGTTCCATAAGATATTATGGGCTGAGCTTGCAAACTAGAAAAACCCATTCTAAGTACTACAGACCGTTCAATAGCTGGTGACGTATGAGTATATGCTAAATCAACCATAGGTTTTACGACTTGATTTGTAAGACTCCAAAATCTGTCATACAATTGATCATTTGTTAAATTTTTTAAATGTTCTCTTCTTATTTCAAAATCATCTTCTCTTTTCATAAATTAAATACCCCCTTCCTAACATATTTCAACGTTATGTTGTTTTAATATTTCTACAATTTTTTCTTTGGGCAACTTTGTTTCCAATGACAAATATTCAATATCAACCTGCTGCGCTTTATTCTCACCTAATTTCTTAATTACATTTTTCATATATGATTTTTTTAACCCTTCCATATCGATATCGGTAACTTTCACCTTTGATGGATGAGATGGAATTACTATATTCTCACCTGGTATTTGCTCCTTTGGATCACCAACACAAACTTTAATTCCATTTTCTTTAGCAAAATTAAGTTGAGGTAATAAATGTTTCCCAGCTCCCGTATATTCAGTCTCTTGAACAACTATGATAGCATCATCATCATATTCCTGAGCAATTGCAAATGCCGCTACTAAGGATACATTTCCTGCTGGCCCTCGCTCAAGTCCTTCTAGCTGTGCTAATATTTCAGTCATCCAAAATACATCACCCTGAGTAGTTGTTACATATCTATCTAAATATCTTAAAGGTCTAGCCGCACTTCTAGGTACATCTGACCTATCAGGATTCGTCATAAATGGAATCCCAAATCCTGTATGCCCTGTAGTAAACGATTTCTTGTTGAAGTCTATATCAGATGCCATATGAAGACCCGAAAGATCAACTGATGCTCCTATTATCTTTGTCTTTGTAGAACCAGCTCTAATAAGCCCTCTTGCCGTACCCGTAACATTGCCACCACCTGCATGAGTTATAATAACAGCCTCCGGTTCTTTCCCTAATTTTTCTCTGCACTGCTCAGCTATCTCATAACCTAATGTCTCAATCCCTGCTACTCCATAAGATGAATATAGTGAAGCATTATAATAACCTGTATCTTCAAGTATTTTTAGGTAAGTATAAAATAATTCAGGACCTACAGAAAGTCTAACAACTTCTGCTCCAAATCCTTCACATTTTCTTCCTTTTTCTAATATCTCTGGTTGCCCTACTTTTCTTGAATCATAACATTCGTTTGCTATTATACATTTAAGACCACGTATATTTGCTTGAGATGCAACTGCGGCTCCATAATTACCTGAAGTAGCTGCTCCTACGCCAGTGTAGCCTCTCTTCATTGCATCAAATACAGATACACACGCTCTTCTATCTTTAAAACTTCCGGATGGGTTAGCACTTTCATCTTTTACAAATATTCTAGCCGCATGTCCAGTCGTTGACACCTTTCTTGCAAGTTTTGTTATATTTCTTAATTCTAGAAGTGGAGTATTTCCTACTCCCACCTCGTTTTGAATTCTTTTAACTTCTTCAAACGAATATTCAACATCACTCATCAAAGCTTCATAATCAAATGAAATTTTGCCAGTTTCATATTTACTATAATCTATCCCTATAGATTTTAGAATTATAGTATTCTTTCTAGACATAAGCTTTTCATATTTATTCACGATGCATAACCTCCTATTAAAATAGATTTAAATTCATTATTTTACTGAGATATCATCTCTCTAGCTTGTTTTCCTATATTACTTATTTCTTCAACATACTTACCATATGTGTGGTAATATCCTGGTTCTATTTGAACGACTATTCCTCTAGCAATTCTACCTACATTGGTTTCAACTTGCATTTCATTTCCTAATTCACAATCACTGAGGCACTTTCCCCGTATCCAGCATTTAAGAGGAGTTTTCTTTGTCTCATCAGGAATGTTATTAGCTCTATCTTCTGGTGTTAAAACGATTTCTTCTATCTCGACCCAAGTACCTTTTTTAATCATAATTTTACCTCCCAAAATCAAAATTATTATTAAATCATTTTATTAATATACTTATTTTAATAGGAGCAATTATCATGCCAAATAGAAACACACGTATTTAAGCCATTGCTTAAATACGTGTGTTTTTTATTTGCAAAATATTCTGCATGTTTTATTATAATAAAAAGTTTTAACTAATAATTCCCAGTAAATTCAGTCTCTTCTAAAGTTAACTATACCTGCAAAATGTTTTGCAGGTATAGCAAATAATCTTGCTTATTTTAATAAACTTATATTATTTTATGTATCTTTATTTTATATTGAAGATTTTGTCTTGAAATACTAAGTTCTCTAGCTGCTTTACTAACATTATAATTATTTCTTTTTAATATTTTTTCTATTATTTCCTTTTCAATATTACTCATATAACATTCTAAATTAAATTTTACATCTAAATTTGATAAAACATCGCAAGGATTTTGGTTGTTTTCATATACAATTCTAGAATCAAAATAATTTTCTGTTAAAATCGAATTATTGTCTGCCATATTCATTGCAGCTTCAATAGCATTTGTTAATTCACGAATATTTCCTGGCCAACTATATTCTTTAAGTTTTATCAGCATATTATCATCTATACCTTTTATATTTTTACCTAAGATTTTATTATATTTTTCAATTAATTTTTCTACAAATAAAATAATATCATCTTTTCTTTCTCTTAACGGAGGAATATCTATTCTCAGCACACTTAACCTATAATAGAAATCTTTTCTTAATTTACCACTTTCTATAAGTTTTTGTGGTTCCTCATTTAACGTGGCTATTATTCTTACATCAATATATATACTTTTAGTGCTTCCAATAGGCCTTATATAACCGTCTTGAAGTACTCTTAGAAGTTTAGATTGAAGATACGGTTCCAGTGAATTAACTTCATCTAACAAAATGGTTCCATGATTTGCTTCTTCAAACAATCCTTTTTTATTCTCAGCTCCTGTAAAACTTCCCTTTTCCGTGCCAAAGAGCATTCCTTCTAACAATAGAGCCGGAATAGCTGCACAATTTATAGGTATAAACGGCTTATCTTTCCTTAAACCACAATAGTGAATACTTTGAGAAAAAACTTCTTTTCCTGAACCAGTTTCAGCATATAATAGTACTGATGAACTTGATATACTAGCCTTTTTAGCCTTTTCTATAATACTTTTCATAACAGAATTATCACTATAAATATCACTAAAAGTGTAATGTCCATTCATCTTTTTATCTGAATTTTGTAATTTACAAATGTTTTCAGTTAACTCTTTTAACTGAGTCATGTCTTTAGCTATTTCAATCACTGCTATAATCTTATCTTCTAATGTTACTGGAATAGTAGTATTTATAGTAGTCACTTTTTTCTTGTATCCATTACCATAATGTTGTATTAAATCTACTATTTTTTCACCAGACTTTAATACGTTCATAAGTGTAGACTCATCCTCTTTTACATCCTCTAGATACTCATTAACCTTTTTACCTATTACTTCTATAGGTTCTACACCTTCTACTTTTCCCATAACACCATTGTAATATATAGTTCTGCCTTCACAGTCTATTACCTGAATTCCTTCCTCCAAATTTTCTAATAAACAGCCCAATATCTTCCGAGCATTTGGAAATTCATTATCCATTTTTTAGATTTAGTGAGCATTGTATTATAAGTATACAAACACACTAAATACTCACTTCCTTTCTATATTCCGTATATATCATGTTAAAGCTTTCTTTTATAATAAATATTTATTTAATTTGTCTTGAATTTTACATGTAAAGCATATCATACAAATTATAGAAATGCTACATTACATTGGAATTTATACAAAAAAATAAAAAGTGAATCTCACCCTTTCATATAGGTTGAAATTCACTTTCAATAAAAAAATACTCTTACCTTACTGAAAATTTGTATATTGTTTTATGATCATAATTTTGTTTTGCTTTAAGTATTGGTGAATCAAAATTCTTAGTATTAATAGCATTAGGAAAATATTGTGTTTCAAGGCATAAAGCGTCTCTTTTATTATATGTTGCGCCACCTTTTCCTAGCTCTAGTCCTGTAAGAAAGTTTGCTGTATAAAACTGTACTCCTGGTTTAGTTGTATAAACTTCCATAACACGCCCACTTTTTTCATCATAAACTTCGGCTGCCTTTTCAAGTTTTTTACCAGTAGTATTAATTATATAGTTATGATCATAACCATTACCAAACACAATTTGTTCATAACTGCTTGATATATTCTCCCCCACATATGTTAACTCTCTAAAATCCATTGGAGTATCCTTTACATCGGCTATTTCGCCCGTAGGTATAGCATTTTTATTGTTCTTTGTAAATTTATCAGCATTAATCATAACCTTATGTTTTAAAATATCTCCTGAGCCCTGACCTGATAGATTAAAATAAGAATGATTAGTAAGATTTACTATCGTATCTTTATCAGAGATAGCATTATACTCTATTTTTAATTCATTATCCTCAGAAACCGTAAACTTAACAGATACATTAAGATTTCCTGGATATCCTTCCTCGCCGTCAACGCTAAGGTAAGATAATTCTATACTATCACTCGTATCTTTTGATCCAAGTTTTTCTTCCCACACTTTTTTATCAAAACCAACTACTCCACCATGTATATGGTTTTCGCCTTCATTTTTAGCTACATTATACTTAGTTCCATTTATTTCAAAACTTGCAGTTCCTATTCTATTAGCAACTCGCCCAATTGTTGCTCCAAAGAAATAGTTGTACTTTCTATAATCTTCTAATGTATCGTAGCCTAAAACTACATCATCAAACTTGCCATTACTTCCTTGAACCTTTAATGATACCAATGTTCCTCCATAATTACTAACCTCGGCTTTCATACCCTTTGAGTTTTTAATAGTGAAAAGATATACTTCCTTTCCATCTATTATTCCAAAATTTCTTTTTATACTCATAGTTCACTCTTCCCTTCTTATATATTATATGTCTATCAAATAACTTTTCATATTTGTTTGTATAAAACAATTTATTCTATTATATACCACATAACTATTGTAATGATATAAAATAATATAAATGTAGTATTTATATTATTTTTTTACTTGTAAAAAATATTTCTTGCATGGTCATTAACGCTGCACCTAGTATTGATGCGTTTTCTTTTAATTTTGAAAATGATAATGAACATTCTCCTTTAGTGTAAAAACTGTTTTCTTCAAAAACCTTCTCCATCAAAAGTTTTTTAAAATACTCTTCATAGTAGGCAATTTTTCCTCCTATTATAATTTCCTCAGGGTCCGTTATTAAAATGATATTTTTAATTCCTTCTGCAAGATAATCAATATAACTATAGAGAATTTCTTTTGCCTTTTCATCCGTTTTAGTGAGTCTAAAAAATTCTTTTAAATTTTTATCCTCTACACTAAATTCCTCGTTATACTTGTTTATTAATGCTTTTTCAGAAGCATATAGTTCAAAGCATCCTTTTTTTCCACAATTACATTGTTTTCCATCTTTTACTATAGTCATATGACCAAACTCACCAGCACGCTTATTATTTCCCTTGTAAAGATTATCATTTATCATTACGCCTGCACCTATTCCCTCTGTTATAGATACAAAAACTAAATTTTTTATAACTTTATCAGGATTCAAAAATGTTTCAGCATAAGCTGCTGCATTTGCTTCATTCTCGATAAAAAATTTATAATCATATAGTTTTTCATATTTTTTAAAATCTATATTATTTAATTTTAGATTTGGTGCATTTACCAAAAGTAGTTTCTCTTCATTCACAGTACCTGGAAGCGAAAAACCTACACCAATTATCTTATACTTTGGTATATTAAAACTATCAACTAATTCATCTATGCATTGTTTAATTTTATCCATTATTATATCTATACTTTCAATGTCTTCTGATAATTTAAATTCTTCTTCTTTAATTATCTGGAGCTTAAGGTTAATTAATGCGATTCTTATTTTACTAGGAGTTATACAAACTCCAAATGAGTATCTAGCATCTGATAAAAATCTTACAATAATCGGCTTTCTTCCACCTGTAGATTCAGCTACTCCTGCCTCATCCAAGTACCCCTCTTCTATAAGCTCATTTACATTACTAATTACTGTGGGGATGCTTATATGAAGTTCTTTTGCTATTTCCTGTTTTGTAATCTGACTTTTTTTATATAAAAGATGTATTATATTCTTCTTGTTTATTTGTTTAATAGTTTCTTGATCTAAAATCTTAAACTTTTTCAAAAAATCACCCATCCTACCTAGTCTTCCTTAGAATCCAACTCGCTTAGTTCTTTAAATTTATCTTTTAAACAACCATAAAGTGAAGCATAAACCTTATATGTTTTATCATATTTATCCACATCTTTTGCTATTGGCATAATAGTATCTGTTATCTTGATTAATGAATTGCAAGCATCATCAACATTATCATAAAGTCCGCACCCTACCGCTGCCAAAATTGCTGCTCCATATGCAGGCCCTTCCTTAGAATTTATTGAACTAACTTTTAAATTAAATACACTTGCTAATATTTGCTTCCAAAGCGTGCTTTTCGAACCACCACCGCTTACTCTTACTTCTTTTACTTCTATGCCCATACTCTTTAAAATTTCTAAAGAATCCCGAAGACCAAAACATACTCCTTCAAGAATAGAACGTGTCATATCACCCCTTGTATGAGTTATATTTAAACCTATGAATGCCCCTTTTGCATCAGGATCACTATAAGGCGTCCTCTCTCCCATAAGATATGGGAGATAAATTAATCCTTTAGAACCTGCAACTGAATTTTCAGCCTCTTTTAGTAAGACTTCAAAAGAATTCTCCTTTGTATCTAGATTTATATTATCATTCCACCACTGCAAACATGATGCTGCTGAAAGCATAACTCCCATTTGATGATATCTACCATTTGCATGGCAAAATGAATGTAATCTATTCTCGCTATCTACTGAAAACTTTTTGTCACAAGCAAATACCACACCAGAAGTACCAAGTGCCACAGAAACTACACCACTATCAACAGTACCTGTCCCAACAGCACCTGCTGTTTGGTCTCCAGCCCCTGCAACTACCAATGTTTCCGTTGAAAGTCCAGTAGACTTTGCAGCTTCATCACATACTCTTCCCGTTACTTGATAGGATTCAAATACTTTAGGTAAAACTTCATCATCTATTTCTAAAATGTTCAACATTTTCTTAGACCATTTTCTATTTTCAACATCAAACATTAAAGTTCCTGAGGCATCAGACACATCTGTTGCAAACAACCCTGTAAGTTTAAATCTTATGTAGTCTTTTGGCAACATCATCTTATATATTTTATTATATATATCTGGTTTATGTTTTTTAACCCATAATACCTTAGGTGCAGTAAAACCGGTTAATGCCATGTTAGCTGTATATTTAGAAAGTTTATCCTGCCCTATAACATTATTTAAATAATCACATTCTTCTTGTGTTCTTTGATCACACCATAAAATTGAAGGCATTAATACCTTATTATCTTTATCCAAAATCACTAAACCATGCATTTGTCCGCTAAATCCTATTCCTTTTATTTCATCTGATTTTAAACCACTTAGCTTAATAATCTCCTTAATACCTTCTTTTGTGCCATCCCACCAGTCATCTGGATTTTGCTCTGCCCACCCTACATGTGGGTAACTTATTTCAAAATTTTTAGTAGTAGTGTTTACTACCTTGCCACTCTCATCCATAATTATAATTTTTACTGAAGAAGTACCTAAATCAATTCCTAAAAAAGACATATTTATACCCCCTAAGAGTTTATTTTTTCTATATTTTATATCTATATTGTAATCGTTTCACTAAACTTTTTCAAGTGATTTTAAAAAGATTTCTGAAAATAAAAATGGAATATAGATTCAAATATAAATACATATAAAAATTGCATTGTCATATATTCCTTAATTCTTTATAATTGGATGCCACAATACCACCGTAGTACCTTCTCCATAAATACTATGATATTCCAACCCAAACTCTTCACCATATGTCAATTTTATTTTTTCATTTACATTGAAAATACCATATCCAATCACATCGTTTGATATTGTTTTACCTTTTAACATTTCATTTATTTTCATTAATTTTTCATCTGCTATGCCTATACCATTATCCTGAATTATAAAACAAATTTTTTCATTTTCAATCATACCACTTATTTTAATATGACCACTACCTCTTTTTTCCTTAATACCATGATAAATTGCATTTTCTACAATTGGCTGTAATATTAGTTTTATTACACTTAAATTTAATATTTCCTTCTGCATATTAATTTCGTAATTAAGTTTATCCTCATACCTAATTTTTTGAATTAATAAATAACTTTCCACATGTTTAATTTCTTGAGATATTTTAATATTCTCCTCCCCAGCACTTAATCCAATTCTTAAAAGATTAGTTAAATTATAAGTTATATCAACTATATCCTGTGCATCATGTTCTTGCGCCATCCATTGAATTGTATCTAACGTGTTATATATAAAGTGTGGTTTTATTTGAGCATGTAATATACTTATTTCAGCTTTTCTCTTCTTTTTACCTTCCGTTTCTACTAACATAATTAGATTTTTGATTTCTCTAACCATATTATTAAATGCATTTCCAAGTTCACCAATCTCATCATCGTATTTACTATTAAAAACCACATTGAAATTACCTTCTTCAGTCTTTTTCATAAGCCTCTTAAGTTTTGAAATAGGCCGTACTATAGACTTTGTGAAAAATGTTGCCAATATTTCCGCGATAAGTAAAGTAATTATAGCAATTATTATAGAGTAATATACTAAAGAATCTATGACCCTTAGACTTTCATTTAGAGGAAATACTTCAACAGTTTTCCACCCTGTATAGGTTGAATTCCCATGAATTATTTTATAATCATTTTCCTTAATTCTCTTAATTAAAATTTCACCACTTGAGTTATCAGTCCACTCACTTTTTATCCTATATACTATTTTATTAACTGGTGAATATACTATTTCACCATTATTATCTACAATATATACAAATCCATTTTTTGCAGGTTTAGCATGTTCTATTACACTTTTTATAATATCTAGTTTCATGTCTATGAGAATTACACCAATACATTTACCTGTTTTCTTATCAACTACAGCCTTTGACATCGATACCACATCATCAGCACTGTATTGAAAAACATTATTAATATTTCTACCTACAGGTTTACTAAAAAGATGCATAGTAATGGGGTTTTTGGATGCATCCAAGTACCATTTTTCTTTTGTAAGTGCATCTCTTGAAATTCTGCCCATAACATCACTTACAAATGTATCATCTTGTTTAACTATCATTATCCCGGCTATCTCTGAATGAAATGTAGTAAAACTATTTATAGCCTTAGATGCCCCTTCCATACCACTACTGTTAGTATTATTACCCAGAAAGCTTAGAATTCTTGGATCCTCAGATAAATAATTAATTATATTTTCTGTATCTTTTATATAAAAATCAATATTATTACTTATTTGACTTACCATTTGCTTTATATTTTCATTTTGTTGATTAGTAATTGAATTTTTATATAACAAATTTCCTAAAATAGAAATAGTAATTATCGGTATTAAAATTACTAAGGAGAAATAAAAAGACAATTTATATTTTATACTTCTATCAAGGAATTTTTTTACAAATTTGTTCATCTTCTCTCCTCCTATTAGTTTCATTACCATCATAACCAAAAATCACAGTTTGTACAATAATTACATAGATAACAATTTTTAAATTAAAATCTTTCTGTGTTAACTCTACCTTACTCTTTAGACACGACATGAAAAAGAAGTATCTAAAAATAAATTTTAAATACTTCTTTTGGTATTAATTACAGCTAAACTTTCAATGCTATTGCTACTGTCTTTTTCTTTTCGTTACTTATTACAATTACCCTTTGAAGAACAATAAAGATAAATAACAGTAATCCAACTACAATTTTTGTCCACCATGAGTTCAATGTTCCATCGAACATGATTAAACTTTGAATAATTCCAGTAGTTAGCACACCAAACATTGGTCCTATTGGGTATCCAGATCCTCCTGTTAATAGTATACCCCCTATTACGCAAGCTGCTATGGCATCCATTTCAGTCCCATTACAATGTAGCCCATAACCTGAAAGCGTATATATTGTGAATAACAATCCTCCTAATGAAGAGCAAAATCCAGATAGGGTGTATACCAAAATTTTTGTTTTTGCAACTGGAAGTCCCATAAGCATTGCAGAATTTTCACTTCCACCAATTGCATAAACAGTCCTGCCAAATTTTGTATATTTAAGTGTATATGCTGCTACTGCTACTATAAGTAAACCTATTATTACATTAATAGAGATAAACGTTCCTGGTAAAACAGGTATTCTAAAAGCAGCAATCTTAGTAAAAACTGGATTAGTTATAGTTATCGTATCTATACTAATAAGGTAGCTTGAACCTCTAGCAAAAAACATTCCTGCTAGTGTTACAATCCAAGGATGAAGTTTGAATTTTTGAATTAAATATCCTTGAACTGTACCAAAAACAACACCTATTACCAGAACAAAAATCATAACAATAAATGGATTCACACCTTTTCTTAGTAGGTCTGCACAAATCATACTTGTGAAAGCGATCATAGCACCCACAGAAAGATCAATTCCACCTGTGAGTATTGCGAATGTTTCTCCAATGGATATAACAATTAAATACGCATTATCAATAAATAAATTTGATAATACCTGTGCTGAGAAAAAACCATCATATAACACCGAACCAGTTAAAAACATAATTATAAATAGAGTTATCGTAGCATAAATAGAAATATACGCAGGGTTTAACTTAAAGTTTTCTTTTCTAATCTTAACTTGTTTCATATTCTTTCCACCTTCTTTGCTTTCAGATTATTTTTATTATGAACTAATCTTCCGTTAAAGATTTTCCTAAACTCTGTAGTTTGAATTAAGCACACCACAATTACGACAACAGCCTTTACAACTAAGGTAACTTCTGGTGGTACTCCCATACTATAAATTGTGGTTGTTAATGTTTGGATAAATAATGCACCTATAACAGTTCCACCTATATAAAACCTTCCCCCTGCCATCGATGTTCCTCCGATAACTGTTGCAAGAATAGCATCCAATTCAAGCCACAACCCTGCATTGTTTGCATCTGCACATTTTATATTTGAACATATAATAATTCCAGCAATTCCAGACAAAATACCGCAAATTACATATAGAGAAAAAATTACTCTTTTAGAATTAATACCTGCAAATTTACTGGCACTGTTATTCACTCCTATAGATTCAACAAATAATCCAAGAGCAGTCTTTCGCATTAAATAAAATACAATCCCTACAACTAAAACTGTTATATATACTGCAAAAGGTATAACCCAATAACCAGTACCTATAAAAATAAAAGTTTTATTTGTAAATGTTAATATTTGTCCACCTGTTACTAACTGTGCAATACCTCTACCCACTATATACAAAATCAAAGTAGCGACCATGGGTTGTACTCCTATGTACGCTACTAGCATACCATTCCACATACCGCAAATAAGTCCAACAAATATACCAGCAAGTATAGCAAGAGGTACATTACCACTCATAACAATAACAGATGCTGAAACAGAAGCACTAATAGCTATGATAGATCCCACAGAGATATCTATCCCTTGCGTGGCAATAACAATGGTCATTCCAATGGATATAAGAATAAGTGGAGCTGCATGATTAATTATGTCAATTAGGTTTCCATATAAATGACCATCCCTAATATTAATACTTACGAAGCCAGGTCTAATTACAAAATTCAAAAATATTAATACAATTAAAGATGCTACTGGCCAAAAGATCTGCATTGCATAAAACTTTTTAAATATATCTTTAATTTTGTGCATTGTTTTTACCCTCTCCCTGCAATTGCTTGCATAATATTTTCTTCTTGTATATCTTCTCCAATTAGTTCTTTAATGATTTTTCTATCTCTGAGCACAAGCACTCTATCACAACTTCTTACTATTTCCTGAAGTTCTGAGGAAATAAATAAAATAGTTACCCCCTCACTCGCGAGCTTAGCAATAAGTTTTTCAATTTCATATTTTGCACCTACATCTATGCCTCTTGTAGGTTCATCCAAAATCAAAAGCTGGGGATCTGTAGCAAGCCACCTTGCTAATATTACTTTTTGCTGATTTCCACCACTTAAATTATCAATTCTTTGTTCCATACTAGGTGTTTTAATAGACAATAAATCTATATACTTTTTAGCTATTTCCTGTTGCTTTTTAATTGACAAATATTTAATTATCCCACGTCTAGACTGAATAGCTAGTATTATGTTTTCCCTAATAGTTAATTGTCCAACAATACCTTCTACCTTTCTATCTTCAGGGCAGAAACCAAAACCATCTAAAATTGCTTTTTTAGGATAAATATAAGAGTATTTCTTTTTTTTAATCTCAATGGTACCATGATCTGATTTATCTATACCAAAAATCAGCCTTGCAATTTCGCTTCTCCCTGATCCTAGAAGGCCAGCTAGTCCAAGCACTTCTCCTTTTCTAATATCTATATCAAAGGGTTCAATTGTACCCTTTTTCCCAAATTGATGTGTTTCGATTAATTTCTCTCCACTAAGTTTTCTAGTAGTATTTTTAAAAGTATTATTTAACTTTTCTACTTCACCAATATCTTTTCCAATCATCTTAGAAATCAAATCAATACGAGTAAGATTTTTAGCCTCATAAGTTCCAACAAATTCTCCATTTCGAAGTACTGTAATCCTATCTGAGATTTCATAAACTTGATCTAGGAAATGAGTTACAAATAAGATTGACATTCCTTCTGATTTCAATTTTTTCATTACAACAAACAATTGTTTTGCTTCATTTGCATCTAAACTTGATGTTGGTTCATCTAATATTAATATACCCCTTGAAATATCCACCGCACGTGCAATTGCAACCATTTGTTGTATAGCAACAGAATAAGTAGATAATGTTTTTTTGACATCGATTTTTAAATTCAATCTTTCCTCTAATAGTTTTGTAGCATTTTTATTCATCTCATTCCAATTAATACTCTTATTCTTCATAGGTTCACGGCCAATATAAATATTTTCAGCTACAGTAAGATTGAAACACAAATTAACTTCTTGATACACTGTACTTATGCCATGTTCTTGTGCATCTCTAGTAGAAGAAATAAAAATTTCTTTTCCATTTAATATTATTTTTCCTTTATCTATTTTATACACACCAGTAAGAACTTTTATTAGTGTTGACTTTCCTGCTCCATTTTCTCCCATAAGAGTATGAATTTCACCTTTTGCAAGCTGAAAGTTTACAGATGATAAAGCGTTTACACCAGGAAATGTCTTACATATATTTTCCATTTTTAAAACTACATTGTTATCTTCCATCCTTTTTTCCCTCCTTTTAAAATGGATATAGAAAAATCTATTTATAATATAAGAGCAGGATACTGTATAACATTCCTGCTCTTATATTAAAATTTACAAATTAATATTTTCTGTTTGGTAACTCTGCAGCAGCTTGAGCTGCGGTGAATACACCTTCTTTTGATTTAACCCATCTATCTATTGGTTTACCTGCTAAAATTAATTTTGCAGTATCTAATAATTGTGGTCCAAGTAGCGGATTACACTCAACAGTTGCATTTGCTTTTCCATCTACCATAAATTGAAAGTATTCTTTAATACCATCTACTGCTACTACAAATATATCTTTTCCAGGTTTCTTTCCAGCTTCTTCAATGGCCTGAATTGCTCCTATAGCCATATCATCATTATGTGAAAATAGAACATTGATGTTCTTTCCATCTGATTTCATGAAAGCTTCCATAACTTCTTTACCCTTTGCACGTGTGAAATCGCCAGTTTGTGATTTTACGATCTTATAATTCGGGCAATTTGCAATACCTTCCTTAAAGCCTTTTTGACGTCCAACCATAGCACTTGACCCAACAGTTCCTTGGATTTCAGCTATATTTAATTTTGCATCTTTCCCAAACTTGTCTACTAATATTTTTGCCACTTTTTTTCCTTCTGCTTCCATGTCTGATCCTAAGAATCCAGCATATAGAGATTGATCTGAAACCTTTACACCTCTATCTACTATAATTACTGGTATCTTTGCATCTTTTGCTTCTTTTAATACTGTGTCCCAACCATTTTCAACAACTGGATCTAAAGCAATAATATCAACTTTTTGTGCTATAAAAGATCTAATAGCTTTTATTTGGTTTTCTTGTTTTTGTTGCCCATCTGAGAATTTTAATTCAAATGTTGGATCTAAAGTTGGAATCGTTTTTATTGAAGCTGTTTCTGCTGTTCTCCAGCCACTTTCCGCACCAACCTGAGCAAATCCAATAACTTTTTTCTTTGAAGTATCAGTTGCAGTTGGCGTCGCTTTCGCCCCATCAGTTGTAGCCTTAGTACCACATCCAGCAAACATTGTAGTCACTAGAATAGCCGCAGATAAAAATGCAATAATTTTTTTGTTTTTCATTAATAAACCCCCTCTAATAATATCATTGTATCGTTTACAAGTATTATATATCTATTTTACATTACTGTATTTGCACTAATCAGCTATTTTTTACACTATTTGAAACAAAAAAATATAACTCTGCATTTGCAGAGCTATATTAATATTTCCTATTATTAAATTCTTTTGCTGAATTTATTTTTGTAAAGACATCCTCAGCATTTACTATTTTCAATGGAACTTCAACGCCTTCCATTATTTGCTGAGCAGTTTTCATTAATTGAGGGCCGAGTAGTGGGTTGCACTCTACAGTACTGTACATTTCTCCTTTTTTTATAGAAAGTAATGCTTGCTTAGTAGCATCTATTCCAATAACAATAACGTCTTTTCCTGGAGTAAGTCCAACATCTTTTATAGCGTCAATAGCACCAAGTGCCATATCATCATTAAGAGCGAATACCATATTTATTTTTTGATGCTTTGAGTTAAGAAATTTTTTCATTACTTCCTTTCCCTCATCAATATTAAAGTTTCCAGTACCTTCTGCTACTATTTTATAATTATGATGGTCTTTAATTACTTCATTAAATCCTAATTCTCTTTCAATTTCAGGAGCTGAACCTATATTTCCTTTAAGTTCGAAGATATTTGCTTCTTTATCCTTAAAGTGTTCTATTAATAATCTTGCAGCACGTCGTCCCTCCTCCTGAAAATCTGAACCAATATTACAAGTCCAGAGCGAATCATCTGAGTCAACACTTCTATCACATAAAATCACCGGAATACCTGCATTTTTTGCCTCAAATAAAACATCGTCCCACCCAGTCTTCACAAAAGGTGAAAATGCAATTATATCCACTCTCTTTTTTATTAGTTCTCTAATTAATTGTTTCTGATCCTTTTGGGTATAACCTTCTTCTCTAAAATCTAAATTAATACTGGCATCATTTGCTGCATTTTTAATTGATTTTGCATTTGCATCTCTCCATCTACTCTCTGACATCAATTGAGCATACCCCAGCACTATGCCTTTATTATCCACTAGATTCTTTGATTTATTATTTAAATATTGATTTACGTTTCCAACAGTAATTTTATCACTCTTTAATATTATTTTTTTTGGTATGTCACTCCTTTTATTTAAAATATCCATTGCATAATTTACAGCTTCGCTTCCACCCGTTTTACAGGTAAAAGTACCACTTAGAATTCCCTTAGAAACCAAATCTAATCCACTATTTTCTCCAGTAAGACCATCTACCCCAATAATTTTTATGTTTTTAAGCCCTAATTTGTAAACAGCTTTATAAGCCCCTAATGCCATATAGTCATTATGTGCAAAAATAGCATTTACGTCTTTATCTCCTTGTAAAGCCTGCGTAACTTTATCTTCTGCTTCATCTCTTTGCCAATTACAAACTATGGTGTTAGATATTTCAATATTTTTATGATCTTTGAGAACCGATCTAAAGCCATTACTCCTCGATATAACAGGTGAAGAATCTAATAAACCCTGAACCTCGATAACTTTACCTTTACCTTGTCCAATTAAATTTATAACAAAATTTCCTGCTTGTGTACCTATTTTTTCATTGTCTGGTCCAATATATAATGAGTAATCATAGCCTTCAACAGCTCTATCAAGAACTATTACCGGCATTGATTTATATACTTGTCTCACTAGTGGTGTCAATTTATTTGAATCATTTATAGATACAATTAATAAGTCCACACCATCATCTACAAGTTCATTTATATCTTTTTTTTGTTTATCCGTATCTCCTCCAGCATCTTTATACACAATTTTTATATTTTTATATTTTTTTGACGCCTCTATTATTTCATCATTCATAGAAATTCTCCAAGGCTCTGTCAAATTTGCTTGAGACATTCCAATAACAAATTCCACGCCTCCAGATTTTTTTATGCAAATTGATTTAATAATAATTACTGAACTAGCAATAATAAGGACTAACACAAATAAATACATACCTTTTGCTCTAATGTATTTAATCAATCATATACTCCTCCCCCTATATTCTGTTGGGGCAAACCCCATAATCTTCTTAAATGCCTTGCAAAAGTAATGTTGGTTACTATATCCTACAGCTTCAGCAATTTCATAAATCTTATATTTAGGATCATCCATCATACAAATAGATTTATTAATTCTATACTTTGTAAGATAATCAATAAAAGAAAGTCCCGCTTCTTTTTTTAATAATTTGCTTAAATAAGAAGAACTTAAATTAAATTTCTCTGCTACATCGCCTAAGCTTAAATCGTTTACACTATAATTGGTGTCTATATATCTAGTAGCTAAAAGCACTATAGGTTTATAAGCAGCTATTTTATCTATACTAGCAATAATTTCATTATACGTGTTTTTTACCCCCGAGATACCACTTAGGCTCCTTTTGTGTTCTATAATTACAGTAAAGTGTAAATAATAATATATTTTATTTTCAATTTCATTCGCTATGTTTAACCAATCGTAAGCATTCATAACATTACTAATTATAACAATGTTATTATCTTCATCAGTATATGTTATTTCTGGCTTAACTTTCCTCATTAACTCAAGTGTAACATTAGATAATGCGAAATTTAATAGTTCTCTATCCCAGTTTTTTGAGTATACCTCATGGTTTAACCTTTCTATCACTTTAATTACTACAACTTCTATGTCAGCATCGAAATTATATTTGAAAAATTTTAACTCATTTAATATTTCCACGTATTCATAACTTCCATTTAACCAATTATTTAAAAAAGCTTGTTTTAACATATCAAAATTCTCGTCTAATCTTCTGTCCGCCCAATCCAAATATACTTTTTTCTCTTCATTCTTTCTTATTTCTTGTATTGCTTTATTTACTGTGTCTATAAGCACTTCTTTTGGAACTGGTTTTAAAAGATAATCAAATGTTTTTAGCTTCAGTGCCTCATGCATATACTCAAACTCATCATATCCTGTTATTATTATTATAATACAATTTTGGTCTTTTTCATTCAATTTTCTAATAAGCTCCAAACCATTTAAAAATGGCATACATATGTCTAAAAAGATTATATCAGGTTTTAATTTTTCTGTTTGATTTAATGCTATTTCACCATCTTCAGCCTCACCAACCACTTCAATATTGAACTCATTCCAATTTAAGGCATTTCTTAACCCCTTCCTAATCCTTGGTTCATCATCAGCAATTAAAAGCTTATACATAACCTTCACACTCCAGTAATTTTATAAGGTTTCTTACATATAATATACTACTAAATTTTGTAAGTGTAAATTTATTTATCTACTCCATGTGGAGAAATGCCCCTTATTTGGAATGCGTATTGGTTATCCTGATTTTTCATTGATACTAAATGTCCTTTAATATAATATTATCTGCTGATATTGAGTAATTCTTTAACCTTATTTTCTTTTTCAAAAAGAATGCACCCGCCATCATGTTCTCCTAGTAGAATTCCAGTTCCGATGCCTTTTCTATAACATCTTTTCTTAGTAAAGGCTCACCACCTGCAAGCAGTATAAAAGAAACACCAATTTCTTTGGCTTCCTTGCTTGATAATACATATTTTAATACAAATGATGTTTCTTTTGGGTTTCTAAATGATGCTTTCACTACACCCCTTACTACATTTTCAATTCCATTGTTCATATATTGAGATAAATTAAAATCATTTTTCACTCCTTATTTTCCCCCTGCAATAATTAATTTATAACTTATAGTAACTTACTATATCATAAAAAAACATCCCATACATAACCATTTTCAAACAAGTTTGAAAATGATTATGTATGGGAATAATGTTAAGTCATATTTTTTAGCCTTATGCTTAATTTTAATAATAATTTATATATATTGTTCTATTTGCACATATTTATAAAGTATTTATGAGTTTCTAAGTTATTTGTGAGTTCCGGATGAAAAGCTGTAACAAACATATTATTTTGTTTTGCCGCTACAATCCTATCATCAACCTTGCATATTATTTTTACATTACTTGTCACCTCTGTAATTACTGGTCCACGTATAAAAACTAGTGGCAAAGGCTCACTTGAAATTTCACTAATTATAACCTCTCTTTTAAAACTATTAATTTGGCTTCCATAGGCATTTCTTTTTACTTTTATATCCATAATTTTAAGATGTCCATCTATTTCGCCCTCAATAGCTTTAGCAAGTAAAATCATACCAGCGCAAGTTCCCCATACCGGTAATCCTGAAAGTATTTTATTCCTTAGAGGTATAAGCATTTTTGTCTCCCTTAAAAGTTTACCTATTGTTGTACTCTCACCACCAGGAAGTATTATTCCATTTATCCCGTCCATATCTTCAAGTTTTTTAACCTCTATCCCAACATGACCAAGTTTTGTAATATGATTTATATGCTCGATAACATCTCCTTGAAGTGATAAAACACCTATTTTCAACTTTACCAACCCCTCTTGGCAAACTTCTCTTTAATTTCACTTATTTCTAGGCCACTCATTGCTTCCCCAAGATTTTCTGAAACTTTTGCAACAACTTTTGGATCATTATAATATGTAGTTGCAAGTACTATTGCTTTTGCTCTAGCCTCTGGATTTTCTGCTTTAAAAATTCCTGAACCTACAAAAACTCCTTCTGCTCCAAGTTGCATCATGAGTGCTGCGTCAGCTGGGGTTGCTATTCCGCCTGCTGCAAAATTTACTACTGGAAGTTTACCATTTTTCCATACATATTCTATTAAATTAATAGGTGCCCCAAACTCTTTAGCAATTGTCATTAGTTCTTCTTTTGGAGCATTTTTAACTTTGCGAATTTCACCCATTATACATCTCATGTGCCTAACAGCTTCTACCACATTGCCTGTGCCTGCTTCACCTTTTGTTCTTATCATCGCAGCACCTTCTCCGATTCTTCTTAGTGCCTCACCTAAATTTCTTGCTCCGCAAACATAAGGAACTTTAAAATCCCACTTATTTATATGATACTGCTCATCTGCTGGAGTCAAAACTTCGCTCTCATCTATAAAATCTACCCCTATTTCTTGAAGAATTTGCGCTTCAACAAAATGCCCTATTCTGCCTTTAGCCATTACTGGAATAGTTACCGCAGCCTTTATTTCTTTAATCATTTTAGGGTCAGACATTCTAGCTACTCCACCCTCTTTTCTAATATCTGAAGGCACTCTTTCTAATGCCATTACCGCGCAGGCCCCTGCATTCTCTGCTATTATTGCCTGCTCAACATTCACTACATCCATGATTACTCCGCCCTTTAACATCTGAGCCAAGTTCTTATTTATTTCATATCTTTCCATAATAAACCTCCACGTAAATTATTTATTAGACGAAGTATATCATATATTTACATGGTTTGAATAGTGTATGGATACAATCTAAAACTTATATTAAAAATAAAAAAGACTTTACAAAGGGTTATTTTACTAATATACTTAAGACAAATAATAATTAAATAAATTAAACAAGGGGAGCTCGCACCAAGAGCTGAGAAAGAGATATTATCGCTGACCCTCATAACCTGATTTGGGTAATTCCAACGTAGGGAGTTTATTACAATGTTTTTTGTTGCAAGCTCTTTATGAGCTTGCTTTTTTTTATTTCAAAATAATACAACTGTAAGGGAGACTATAAAATGATGTATACAACTCAAATGGATGCTGCAAAAAAAGGTATTATAACTGGAGAGATGAAGATAGTTGCAAAAAAAGAAAATATGCCAGAAGATGTTTTAAGAGAAAAAATATCAAGAGGCGTAGTCGCAATTCCCGCTAATAGAAATCATAAAATATTAAGCCCTGAGGGAGTTGGAGAAGGTTTAAAAACAAAAATCAATGTAAACCTAGGTATCTCAAAAGATTGCTGTGATATTGATGAAGAAATGAAAAAGGTACAGTTATCTATAGATATGAAAGCTGAAGCTGTTATGGATTTAAGTTCATTTGGTAAAACTGAAGAATTTAGAAAAAGACTCATTTCTGATTCAACTGCTATGATAGGTACTGTTCCAATTTATGATGCCTTAGGTTTTTACGATAAAGAATTACAGGATATTACTTCAAAAGAATTAATAGATGTTGTAGAAAAACATGCAAAAGATGGAGTTGACTTTGTAACAATACACGCCGGTTTAAACACAGCTACTGCAAATGTATTTAAAAGAAACAAGAGAATAACTCATATTGTGTCTCGTGGAGGATCGCTCCTATATGCTTGGATGGAATTAAACCATAAAGAAAATCCTTTTTATGAACATTTTGATGAAATATTAGAAATATGTCAAAAATATGATTTAACTTTAAGCCTTGGTGATGCATGTAGACCCGGCTGCATTAATGATGCAACTGATGCTTGTCAAATTCATGAATTAATGGTGCTAGGTGAATTAACCTTAAGAGCTTGGGAAAAGAATGTACAAGTTATAATAGAAGGACCAGGTCATATGGCAATAAATGAAATCGAGGCAAATGTATTACTTGCTAAGAAATTATGTCATTGTGCACCTTTTTATATTTTAGGACCCCTAGTTACAGATATTGCTCCAGGCTATGACCATATTACAAGTGCCATAGGAGGTGCTTTAGCTGCAAGCGCAGGAGCTGATTTTCTTTGTTATGTAACTCCAGCAGAACATTTAAGACTTCCTAATGTTGATGATGTACGCGAAGGAATTATTGCATGTAAAATTGCAGCCCATGCTGGTGATATAGGCAAAAAAATTCCAGGTAGCCGCGACTGGGACAATGAAATGAGTACTGCAAGGCAAGCTCTTAATTGGAAGAGAATGTTTGAACTTGCAATAGATCCAGAAAAAGCCATAAGATATAGAAAAGAATCAATGCCAGAAAATGCTGATAGTTGCACAATGTGTGGTAAAATGTGTTCTGCAAGAACTATGAACAAGATAATGCAAGGTAAAGATCTTAATATATTAAGAGACGATTCATAAATTATTGTAACTTTATATTAAATAGAATAAAGAGTATGCAGAAATCTTTTCTGCATACTAAAAAAATATGTAATTTTCATCACACACTTTTAAAGTAACCACTTAACTTTTCTCTATCAACTATGAATTTTCTATGTTCTATCTTAACCATTCCCATATTTTCTAGCTCTTTTACGGCCCTTGAAATAGTTTCCCGAGAGCTACCTAACATATCTGCCAAATAAGTTATACTTATTTTAACATCTATTAAAACACCTTTTGGAGTTTCTAAGCCATAATCTCTAGACAACTTCCAAAGCTTGGCAGCTACCCTTTTATCCATTTTAGTAGGAACAGTGTTTTTAATTTGCCTATACAATCGTCTTATTTTCTTGCTCATAGAGTATAATATAACCTCTGTAAGCTTAAAATCTTGCTGCATAATATTTAATAAATCTCCTTTTGATATGCTTATAATCTCACTGTCTTCAAACGCTTCACAACTAATCGAGCTTGTATAATTATCAAAATTCACTTCATTTACAATCTCACCCTTATTCAAGATATAAATAACTCTCTTTTGACCTTTTTCCGATAATCTGTACATTGATACCTTTCCTTCTAACACTATATATATGTTATTTAAACGTTCTCTTTCCCCAAATAACATTTGTGATTTCTTAAAATTTTTTAGTACAACCTTTTCTCTTATTAAATCTAAAGTTTTATCCTCAATACATTCTAACAAAGGAAGGTCTCTTAATTGCCTAATAGTTACTTGTGGCATTTTAATTTCTCCTTATGATCTCAGTATATTTATAAATATATTCATATTACTAATCGCTCTCTATTATACTATGATTATTGCACATTGGATATAAACAAAATAAAAGCACCCTATAGGATGCTTTTATTTTTATAATATATTATTTCTCTTTTGATATAAACCAATATGCTGCTCCAATAAACACTGCTCCACCTACAAAATTACCTAACGTAACCCAAATTAAGTTGTGTGCTAGTCCCCCTATGGAAATCGCTGCGCTGTGAGGAATCATTAACGCCGTTGTAAGCAATGTCATATTTGCAATACTATGTTCAAACCCTGTAGTTATAAATGCAAATAAGCACCAAAAAATCATTATAAGTTTAGCTGTTTCTTCCTTTAATTTAATAGAACACCAAACTGCTAAACAGACTAACATATTACAAAGTAATCCTTTTAAAAATAATTCTATACTTGGCGAAGCCATTTTCATTTGTGATGTTTTTAGAATAAATGTTGCTGTACTTCCTTTTGCAAGTTCCGCACCTACAAACATTGCTGCAAGAGCTACTGACCCCACAAAGTTACCTATAAAACTGTATATCCAAATATTTGTTGAGTCAAGCCACGAAACTTTCTTTTCTAAAGAACCTATTGTCATAGTCATATTATTTCCTGTAAAAAGTTCAGAGCCAGCCATTATTACAAGACTTAAGGCAATCCCAAAGGAAGCTCCCATCATAATTTTTGTTGCTGGAGATGCAGCTTGTGATAATAATCCACCGATAGTAAATATTAATAAAATTCCAAATCCCACATATATACCAGCCAATGCTGAAGAAGTGAGGTACCTCATTTTGCTCCTCTTTAATAATTCAGACTTTTTTATCGCCGATGCTGATACTTTGTTAATTTCTTCACTAAACATAATAAATCATCTCCTTAATAAAATATAGCCATACTATATCATTATAAAAAATGAAAGTATGTGACTAATATCACATACTTTCATTTTTTTATTATTAATTTTATTTTTTTATATCTTAGGATTTTATCCAAGTATTTTTGCTAAATCGTCCTCTGGTGTACTTATTGCTCTAAGGTCAAATGTATCAATTAAAAATTGTAATACATTTGGGCTTAAGAACGCTGGAAGTGTTGGTCCAAGATAAATACCTTTTACCCCAAGCGATAATAAGGCTAGTAGATCAGCAACAGCCTTCTGCTCATACCAAGTTATGATAAACGAAAGCGGTAGTTCGTTAATGGTGCACTCAAATGCATCAGCTAGCGCATTAGCTATTATAACTGCAGAATATGCATCGTTACATTGACCTACATCAAGTAACCTTGGAAGTCCTGCTACTTCACCAAATTCTAATTTATTAAAACGGTATTTTCCACAGGCTAATGTAAGGATAATACAATCTTTTGGAACTAGTTGTGCAAATTGAGTATAATAATTTCTTCCTGGTCTTGCACCATCACATCCACCGATTAAGAAGAAGCGTCTAATCTTCCCTTCTTTAACTGCACTTACAATCTCTCCTGCATGACTCAAAGTTGCTTTATGTCCAAATCCTACTGTAATTTCCTTAACTTCCTCATCTTTTTCAAAGCCACCAAGTTCCAAAGCCTTATTTATTATTTCAGAAAAATCCTTATACCCCTTCTCATCATTAGATATATGTTTTAATCCTTCCCATCCTACAACACTTGTAGAATAAATTCTATCTTTATAAGAATCTCTTGGTTTCATTAAGCAGTTTGTTGTCATTAAAATGCAACCTGGTATACCATCAAACTCCTTTTGTTGATTTTGCCATGCTCCTCCAAAGTTACCTACTAAATGTTTAAATTTATTAAGTTTTGGATATCCATGTGAAGGTAACATTTCACCATGAGTATAAACATTTATCCCCTTGCCTTCTGTTTGTTCAAGTAACATTTCAAGGTCTCTTAAGTCATGGCCAGAAACTATTATAAATGGTCCTTTCTTAATATTTACATTTACTCTTGTAGGTGTTGGAGAATTGTATTTCTCATTATTTGCTTTATCTAATACCTCCATAACCTTAACACTCATATCTCCAGTTTTAACTAAGTACGCAATAAGATCTTTTAAATTTAAACTATCATCAGTAAGTACCGCTAAAGCTATAAAATAAAAATTATCCACCTCATCACTTTGATATTTAATAAATCTAGCTTGATGTGCATACGCAGCAATTCCTTTTAATCCATATTTTATAGTTTCACGAACAGAGCGAATATCAGCATCTAAATTCTCATCATACATAATTCCTGCTTTTTTAGCATCTTCAAGTATTTGTTCTTTTGTATCACTTAAATTATATAAAGCTTCCTTGCTATTTACATCTTCCCCTATCGCTTTTTTTCTAATCTCTTCTTTATTCACTTGAGATCTTCTGAGCATATCCATATGAGACTCAGGATCAAAATTTACATTAGTCAATGTCATAAATAATGAATTCTCAACAAAAGATACCAATGACTTATCAATTTTTTCACCTTTAGCTAAAAGCTTAGATGCATAACAGCTTATTCCTTTTATCTGATATATTAGCAGATCCTGCATTGCCGCAATCTCTGGTGTTTTACCACATACCCCTACTTTTGTACAACCTTTACCACCGAAAGTTTGCTCACATTGAAAACAAAACATTTTTCCTTGCATATGTACGCCTCCTAATTAGTTGAAATAACCTTTTACTATTTTGCACATTTTTTACGTGAATATACCAAATAATTAGCAATAGTTATTTTACTATATTTATAGGTCTACCTTTTACAAATTGGGCCAAATTATCTACCGCTATATTCATAAGACGCTCCCTAGATTCTTTTGGTGCCCATGCTATATGTGGTGTAATCAAACAATTTTTAGCTCTCATAAGTGGATTATCCATTTGAACCGGCTCCACTGACATAACATCTAATCCAACACCTGCAACCTTGTCACTATTTAGAGCATCCGCTAAGTCCTCTTCAACAATTAAAGGGCCTCTAGAAGTATTTATTATAATAACGCCATCTTTCATTTTCTTAATAGATTCCTTATTTATTATTCCCTTAGTTTCCTCAAACAAAGGACAGTGTAAACTTATAACATCAGCCCCTTCATATAACTGGTCTAGTTCAACATATTTAAATGTATCTGATATTAATGACTCCTTCTTAGATGGATTATATGCTAAGACATTCATACCAAAAGCTTGCGCAATTGTGGACGTAACAACACCAATCCGTCCCATACCTATAATACCCATTGTTTTGCCAGCAAGTTCAATCATAGGATAATTCCAAAAACAAAAATCCTTGCTATTGGTCCAAGCACCTTTTCGAACGACTTCATTATGTTCCCCTACATGATGACATATTTCCAGGAGAAGAGCAAAAACAAATTGCGCAACTGAATTAGTACCATAAGCTGGAGTATTGGTAACTATAATACCCCTCTCCTTTGCGGCTTTTACATCAACTACATTGTATCCTGTTGCAAGAACCCCAATGTATTTTATTTTAGGTAACTTTTTTAAAGTATCCATACTTAATGGTGTTTTATTTGTAAGAATTATCTCGCAATCATAAGCTCTATCTACAATTTCCTCCAAGCTTGTTCTATCATAAACTTTTAACTCACCTAATTTTTCAAACTTTTTCCAAGATAAATCTCCTGGATTTAAAGTGAACCCATCTAATACTACTATTTTCATGTATTCCTCCTATAAACATATTTTCAATTGAATTAAAACAAGGTATAGCGATAAACACTATACCTCAAACATCATTTCAATACTTGCACCTGGCGGAACCATAGGAGACGCCATCTCATCTGGTGCAACCCTAAAATCAATCACAACAGGACCATCCCATGCTATTGCTTCTTTTAATGCATCTACGACCTGTCCATTATGGTCAACTCTTATACCTTTAACTCCAAAACCCTCTGCTATTTTTACAAAATCAGTATCTCTCTCAAGTGTTGTGCTAGAAAATCTTTTTGAGTAAAACACATTCTGCCATTGCCTTACCATACCCAAAACACCATTATTTAATAATATTATTTTAACTGGTATATTATATCTTGCAGCAGTTCCGAGCTCATTAAGATTCATTCTAAAGCTACCATCCCCTGCAATATCAAAAACCATTTCTTTCTTTCCTATACTTGCTCCTATTGCTGCTCCAAAGCCATATCCCATAGTACCTAGTCCTCCAGAGCTTATAAAAGTTCTTGGTCTCGTATAAGTGAATGCTTGAGTTGCCCAAATTTGATTTTGGCCTACCTCTGTAGTTATTATAGCATTACCTTTTGTAATTTCATAAAGTTTTTTAATTACATAAAGAGGATTTACACTTTCCAATTCATTTATTTTTATAACTTTTTCCTTGTCCTTTTGAATTAGTTCCTTTGCACAAGTTGTCCATTCATTTGATTCCCGACCTTTTAGATTTTGTAGTAATTTTATTAATACATCAGCTACATTTCCAATTACAAAGCAATCCGCCTTAATATTTTTTGAAACTTCTGCTTCATCTATATCAATATGGATTACTTTAGTATTCGCTGCAAAAGTAACCGGATCACTAATAACTCTATCACTAAATCTTGCCCCTATTGCAATTATTAAATCACTTGAAGTTATGCACCTATTAGAGGCAAAAGTTCCATGCATGCCAAGCATCCCCGTGTACATAGGATGTAATCCACTAAAGGCACCTAGCCCCATCATAGTACTACAGACTGGGCATTTTAATTTATCTTGAAATGATAATAATAACTCCTCAGCCTCTGATATATTACACCCACCACCGACTACAATTATTGGTTTTTTCGAGCTGTGAATAGCAGAAATAGCATCCTTAAGTTGGCTTTCTTTTACGACTTTATGCTCGATTATCTTTGGAATTTCAGGAAAATATTCGCACTCCATGCCAGTTATATCCTTAGGTATGTCTATAAGCACAGGTCCTGGCCTTCCACTCATTGCAATTCTAAAGGCTTTTCTTATTGTAGGTGCTAATTCCTTAATATCTTTCACTAAAAAATTATGTTTTGTAATAGGCATTGTTATACCAACAATATCAACTTCCTGAAAAGAGTCTTTACCTATTAATGTCGTTGCTACCTGCCCAGTAATTGCAATCATAGGTACAGAATCCATGTAAGCAGTTGCAATACCTGTAACAAGATTTGTGGCCCCTGGGCCTGATGTTGCAAGGCATACGCCTACTTTTCCAGTTGCTCTAGCGTATCCATCAGCAGCATGCGCTGCCCCTTGTTCATGAGAAACTAATATGTGAGTTATCTCCTGAAAAGAATAAATTTCATCATATATATTTAGTACTGCTCCACCTGGATACCCAAATATAGTATCAGTACCTTGCTCTTTAAGACACTCTAGCAAAATTTTTGCACCGCTGCACTTCATTTTAATCCCTCCTTAATTCATATAATAAAGAGAACCAAGTTCATATTGAATTTTCTAGAACTTGGTTCTCAAATATAATATTAGTAACTTTTATTTTTATTGCTCAATTTTAAATATTAAATTTATCTTATTTTTTATTCCAAGACATCATTTTTCTAAGTTCAGCACCAACTTTTTCTATTTGATGTTCGCTTTCTATTCTCTTTGTTGCATTAAAGAATGGTTTTCCAATTTGGTTCTCTAAAAGCCAATCTCTAGCAAAAACGCCCTTTTGAATATCAGTTAATACGCCTTTCATAGCTTTCTTTGTATCCGCAGTTATTATTTTACTTCCTGTAATGTAGTCACCATATTCTGCAGTATCACTTATTGAATATCTCATCATATTTAAACCACCTTGATTTATTAAATCTACGATAAGTTTCATTTCATGACAACATTCAAAGTACGCCATTTCTGGTTGGTATCCAGCTTCTACAAGTGTTTCAAAACCTGCTTTTATAAGTGCTGTAACACCACCACAGAGAACTGCTTGTTCTCCAAACAAATCTGTTTCAGTTTCTTCCTTGAAAGAAGTCTCCATAACACCAGCTCTTGCGCCACCTATTCCTAAAGCATAACCTAAAGCTACTTCTTTTGCATGTCCTGAAGCATCTTGATGTATAGCTATAAGACATGGTACTCCCTTGCCTTCTAAAAATTGACTTCTAACTGTATGTCCTGGTCCCTTTGGAGCTATAAGGAATACATCAATATCTGCTGGTGGAACTATTTGACCAAAATGAATTGCAAAACCATGAGCAAATACTAAAGCCTTATTTTTTGTAAGATTTGGTGCGATACTTTCTTTATATACTTGTCCCTGCTTTTCATCATTAACTAGGATCATTATAATATCTGCAGCTTTAGCTGCTTCTGCTGCAGTCAAAACAGTTAATCCTGCTTTTTCTGCCTTTTCCCAAGATTTACTTCCTACATAAAGACCAACTACAACATCTACACCATTTTCTTTTAAGTTTAGCGCATGTGCATGTCCTTGACTACCATATCCTATTACTGCAACCTTTTTTCCTTTTAAATTATCTAAATTACAATCACTTTCATAATACATCTTAGCCATTATTAATTCCCCCTAATTTTTATCTATATTATTAGATTACTGCATCTGAACCTCTTTGCATTGCAATAAATCCACTACCGACTATTTCTAAAATACCAAACGGTTTAATTAAATTTTCAAAAGCACATAACTTGCCATTATCACCTAATATCTGAATAATTAATGTTGTCGGTGTTACATCTATAACAGAAACTCCAAAAATTTTTCCTATATTAATAATTTCTTGCCTATTATTGCCTTCAGCTTTAACTTTTACAAACAACATTTGCTTACAAATAGAGTTTTCATTATCTAATTGCTCAACTTTATGAACATCCTCTAATTTCCTTATTTGTTTAATTATTTGGTCAATGCCTTCATCATCCCGAACTTTAGTTAATAAAGTTATTCGGGCTAATTTTTCATCTTCTGTGTGACCAGAGGAAACAGTATCAAGATTAAAACCTCGCCTATTAAATAATGAACATACTCTTGTTAATACTCCTGGGTTGTTGTCAACTAAAATTGACAATACATGTGAAATCAAAATATCGCCTCCCTTTCCACAAGTAAATAATTCCAAGTTGACTTGTAATTCGTACCAAACATTTTATGTATCGTACCATCTATAAATTGAATTGTCAACCAAATTCAGAATACTTTTTTTATTGACTTATTGACATATTTTATTATTCGTAGTATATTATGTTTCAAGCGTATTTTTAGAAAGATACTGTTTTTTTAAATCTTACTAATATAAAAATAGTCATTTATATATTTTATAAGAGCTTAAGATATTGACAAGCAGTCTTTTGTTTGATAAGATTATCGCTAATATAATAAAAACTTTGACAGGGACAAATAGGCATCAGGATGTTTTACAGAGAAGGGATAAAGCTGTGAACCCTAAATAATCAGATGTTGAAACTTACCCTCGAGTTGTGAACTTAAACTAAGTTACACTTAAAAGTGTATTCACTCTTAAAAGTGTACTTATTAGTAGGTTTTACCGGTTTAATCCGTTATCTTAAAATAAGTTATAAATATGGGTGGTACCGCGACGGACTCTTCGCCCCAGTGAAGATGTCTGTTTTTTTGTACCCTTTTTTTAGTCCAAATTTATCAAAACATTCTGTTAATTTTATTTTAGAATATTCTTCAAAATAAATAATAACTTAGAAAAAGCTTTTAAATTTTATAAGGGAGGTTCAATTATATGGGAATGACGATGACGCAAAAAATACTAGCATCACACGCTGGCATGCAAGAGGTAAATGCCGGACAATTAGTTATGGCAAATCTTGATTTAGTTTTAGGCAATGATATAACAACACCAGTTGCAATAAATGAGTTTAACAAAATGGGTGTTAATGAAGTTTTCGATAAAAAGAAAATTGCTATAGTTCCAGATCATTTTGCTCCAAATAAAGACATAAAATCTGCTGAGCAATGCAAGTGCACCCGCGAATTTGTATATGAAAAGGGGATTGAAAATTACTTTGAGGTAGGGCAAATGGGGATAGAACATGCATTATTACCAGAAAAAGGACTTGTAGTATCTGGAGATGTTGTAATAGGTGCTGATTCTCACACTTGTACTTATGGTGCTTTAGGTGCTTTTTCAACTGGAGTTGGCTCCACTGACATGGCAGCCGGAATGGCTAGTGGAAAATGTTGGTTTAAGATTCCAGAAGCAATACAATTTATTTTAACTGGAAAAATGCAAAAATGGGTTTGTGGTAAGGATGTAATACTCCATATTATCGGAATGATTGGAGTAGATGGGGCACTGTATCAATCAATGGAATATACAGGATCTGGAGTTGCAAGCCTTTCTATGGATGACAGATTTACAATATCTAATATGGCCATTGAAGCAGGTGCCAAAAATGGAATATTTGAAGTTGACGATAAAACTTTAGAATATGTAAAAGAACATTCAACTAAAGCCCCTGTAATATTTAAGGCTGACGCTGATGCAACATATTCAAGAATAATAAAGATTGATTTAAGTACTATAAGACCAACAATAGCCTTCCCCCACCTTCCAGATAACACCAGAACTATTGATGAGGTTGGCGAAGTTAAGATTGATCAAGTAGTTATTGGTTCTTGTACTAACGGAAGAATAGAAGATCTTCGAATGGCAGCAAGTATCTTCAAAGGTAAAAAGGTCGATCCTAAAATAAGAACACTAATCTTTCCTGCTACTCAAAAAATTTACCTTCAGGCCCTTCGCGAAGGTTTAATTGAAATATTTATAGAGGCTGGAGTTGCAGTAAGTACTCCAACTTGTGGACCTTGCCTTGGTGGATACATGGGAGTGCTTGCAAATGGTGAGCGGGCTTTGTCTACTACAAACAGAAACTTTGTTGGCAGAATGGGCCATCCCGGAAGTGAAGTATATCTTTGCAGTCCAGCAATAGCCGCAGCATCAGCAATAACCGGAAAAATTTCGTCTCCAGAGGAGGTAATGTAATGTTTAAAGGAAAAGCTATAAAATATGGTAATAATGTAGATACTGATGTTATAATTCCCGCAAGATATCTTAATACCTCAGATGCAAACGAACTTGCATCTCATTGCATGGAGGATATAGATAAAAATTTTACTAGCAAAGTTAAAAATGGTGACATAATGGTTGCTGGTAAAAACTTCGGTTGTGGATCTTCAAGGGAGCATGCCCCTCTTGCTATAAAAACTTCAGGAATTAGTTGTATAATTGCTGAAAACTTTGCAAGAATATTCTACAGAAACTCAATTAATATAGGTTTACCAATACTCGAATGCACCGAGGCTGCCGAGGATATTGAAGAAGGAAATGAAATATCCGTTGATGTTATTTCTGGAGTTATCACAAATACCACAAAAGGAAAAACTTATATGGCAATACCATTTCCAGCATTTATGCAAGATATCATAGCTTCACAGGGACTTATTAATTATCTTAAAGAAAGGACTGAGGATTAATGAAAAAAATAGCAGTAATTCGTGGAGATGGAATTGGACCAGAGATTGTTGATGGTGCAATTAAGGTATTAGATGTAATATCTCAAAAATATAATATCCCATTTGTTTATACAAATCTTTTAATGGGTGGGGTAGCTATAGATGAAACTGGAGTACCTCTTCCAAAAGAAACAATAGACATTTGTAAACGGAGTGATGCGGTTTTACTTGGTTCTGTCGGTGGTCCTAAGTGGGATAAACTTCCTGGTGATCAAAGACCAGAAGCTGGACTTCTTGGAATTAGAAAAGCCCTTGAGGTTTTTGCAAACCTAAGACCTGCTATTCTTTTTCCACAATTAAAGGAAGCTTCAGCTCTTAAGCCAGAAGTTCTTAAAGGTAATATTGATATTATGGTTATACGTGAATTAACAGGTGGTATATATTTTGGTGAAAAATCTAGAATAGACCTACCCTCTGGTGGCCAAAAAGCATGGGATACAATGGCTTACTCAACTTATGAAATAGATAGAATAGCCCGTATTGGTTTTGAAACTGCAAGAAAAAGGACTAAAAAGCTTACATTAGTTGATAAAGCAAATGTGCTTGAGACATCAAGACTGTGGAGAGAAATTGTTCTAAAAATGTCTGCTGATTACCCAGATGTAACTCTTGAAGTACAATTAGTTGATAGTTGTGCAATGCAACTTATAAAAAATCCAGGACAATTTGATACTATTCTAACTGAAAATATGTTCGGTGATATCCTAAGTGATGAAGCTTCAATGCTTACTGGATCGCTTGGAATGTTACCTTCTGCAAGCTTAGGCAATGGCACTCTTGGTATATATGAACCAATACATGGCTCAGCACCAGATATTGCAGGTAAAGATATCGCCAATCCAATTGCAACTATAATGAGCGCTGCAATGCTGCTTAGATATAGCTTTAATATGGAAGATGCTGCAAAAAATATTGAAGATGCAGTATCTAAAGTTTTAGATGATAAATATAGAACAATTGACATTATGCAGCCTAACATGAAGTGTGTTGGAACTATAGAAATGTCAAAACTTATCGCAAATGAAATAAAATAGACATATTTATTTTAATATTCTAAAGGGAGATGTTTAAATTGTCATATAAAAAATATAAACCTTATGGTGGTATAAATATTAAGGATCGTCAGTGGCCTAATAAACTAATTGAAAAGGCTCCCATTTGGTGTAGCGTTGATTTAAGAGATGGCAATCAATCTCTTCCTATTCCAATGAACGTTGATGAGAAAGTTAAATTATTCAAACTTCTTGTGGATATTGGTTTTAAAGAAATAGAAGTAGGTTTCCCTTCCGCCTCAAATACTGAATATCAATTTTTAAGAACACTTATAGAAGATGATCTTATTCCTGAAGATGTAACTATTCAAGTTTTAACACAATCAAGAGAACATTTAATCAAGAAAACCTTTGAAGCTCTCAAAGGAGCGAAAAAAGCAATTGTCCACCTTTATAATTCAACTTCAGTTTTACAACGAAGAGTTGTTTTTCAAAAAAGCAAACAAGAAATTATTGATATTGGAGTAACTGGTGCAAAACTTCTAATGAAATACAAAGATAAATACCCAGAAACGGATTTTTCTTTTGAATATTCTCCTGAAAGTTTTACTGGAACAGAGCTTGAATATTCTCTTCAAATTTGCGAAGCCATATTAGATGTTTGGAACCCAACATCATCAAAGAAAGTTATTTTAAACTTACCATCAACAGTAGAAATGGCCACTCCTAATATTTATGCAGATCAAATTGAATGGTTCTGCATGAATGTTAAAAGGAGAGAAAACATTATTATAAGTCTTCATACTCATAACGATAGGGGTACTTGTACTGCGGCTTCCGAGCTTGGAATTCTTGCAGGGGCTGACAGAATTGAGGGTACACTTTTTGGAAATGGTGAACGAACTGGAAATCTTGATCTTATGACTATGGCTTTAAACATGCATGTTCAAGGAATAGATTCTAAATTAGATTTTTCAAATCTTTATGAAATTGTAGATATATATGAATTATGCACAAGGATGAAGGTACACGAGCGTCATCCATATGCTGGTAAACTTGTCTACACAGCATTTTCTGGATCACACCAAGATGCAATCAAAAAAGGACTTAAAGCCCTTAAAGATGAAAATAATAATTATTGGGATGTTCCATATCTTCCAATTGACCCACATGATGTCGGACGAGATTACGAGGAAGTTATTCGTATTAACAGTCAATCCGGTAAAGGCGGTGCTGCATTTATAATGGAAAACGAATTTGGTTTTATTTTACCAAAGGCTATGCAGGCTGATTTTGGTAATATAGTGAAAAATAAGACCGACCTACTTGGTACAGAACTATTAGGAAATCAAATTTATGATTTATTTGAAAAGGAATACTTAAATTTAAAAAGTCCAAATCTATTGAAAAATTATACCATTCAATCAGTACAAAATGTTGAAACAGATGAAAATATAGTAAATATCAATGCTCTAATTTCAGTAAACGGGAAAGAAATGAATATTTCCGGTGTAGGTAATGGTCCAGTAGATGCATTCTTCAATGCACTACATAAATCAAATATTAATGGCTATAACTTTATATCTTATGATGAACATGCTCTAGGTAGTGGCTCAAATTCAAAAGCTGCCACTTATATACAAATAGAATACAATGACAAAAGGTATTTTGGAGTTGGTGTTTCTGCAAATATTGATACAGCTTCACTAAATGCTTTATTTAGTGCTATTAATAGAAAAAGCTAATATGATAAAGGAAGTTTGAGTATTACACTCAAACTCCCTTTATTATGATTTTATAAGGTACTCTTTTAAATCCTCTACACCTTGTCTACCAAATGCACTTACCTTGAAAATTCTTTCTACACCTGCATTTAATAAAAATTCTTCTGCTATTTTTATATTATTTTCATCACGACATAGATCTATTTTTGTAATAATCCCAATAACTGGTTTTGCAAATCTACTAGCAAAACTCGGTGGAAAAACACTATTTTCCTCCGTACAATCCTGAACCATAGCAATTACATCGCTGTCTACAGATGTAATTATAAGTGCATTATAAAAAAATCTACTTTCAATATACTCACCAGGAGTATCTATAATGCTATCAATAATTTCAACTGTCTGCGTCTTTTTATAAAAAAGTTTTTTTTCATTTAATGCTTGAGTCAGAGTAGTCTTGCCACAACTTGTTTTTCCAATTAACATTAACTTTTTCATATACCCTCCTAAGATTTAGTTATGCTACACTCAGCAAAATTAAGAACACTCGTAAGAAGTTTTAAAACCTGCGTAAGTGCTGACTCTACACTACCTACATCCCCAATTATAACCACCGTTCCACTAAATCTATCTACAAAACCAATTGTTACATCTGCTGCCTTTGTCGCAACATCTGCGGCTATGATAGCAGCCTCTCCAGGTGTTATTGTAAGTATCCCAAGGGCGCCCATATTCTCTGATATAAGTCCTAGCTTTTTATATAAATCTTTGTTTGGATTTGCAATTAAATGGGCTAATGTAACTTGCTTTCCCGGAACATATTCCTGTATTACCCTTTGTTTATCTTCCATAATATTTTAGCAACTCCCTGTTAATTATTATAAACTTTATTAAATAGAGTTATTATTTCTTCAAGCCTTGGCACCCTAGGATTAGTTTGCGTACATCTATCCTCTATGGCAATACTCGCCATTTCATTAACTTCCCTTTTAAAATCTTCTTCCTTTATTCCAGCTTCTTTCAGTGTTGTAGGAATATTTAATTCCTTTAGGATCATATTTATAGCTATTATTAAGCTTTTTACTCCTTCGTAAGCATTTGATGATGGCAATCCTAATATTTTAGCTATTTCTGAATATCTTTTGGCAGCATATGTATATTCATTTGAATTAAAATCTTTTATATCTGCATTAAATTCTATTACATATGGGAGTAATATAGCATTAGCTCTTCCATGCGACACATGGAATTTTGCACCAATGATATGTGCCATTCCATGATTTAATCCTAAAGATGCATTGTTAAATGCTATTCCGGCAATACAAGAAGCATTGTGCATTTTAGTTCTTGCTTCTAAATTATTACCATCCTTATATGCATTTATTAAGTTCTGAAAAACTAATTTTATAGATTTTTCAGCCAAGGCATCTGTATAATCGGTTGCCCTTGTCGACACGAATGCTTCTATATCATGAGTTAGTACATCCATTCCTGTATCTGCTGTTATAAAATCGGGTACTGTACTCACAAGTTCTGCGACTAATATAGCCTCATCCGGTTGTAACTCCTCTGATATTAACGGATACTTTATATTCTTATTTTTATCTGTAATTACAGAAATACTTGTAACCTCAGAGCCGGTACCACTGGTTGTAGGTATAGCTATAAGCTTAATTTTTTTATTACTTTCTATATTAGAACCCATATTAGCTTTTAGTTTTAAATTAAAATCGCATATCGCCTTTGCTGCATCTATTGCAGACCCTCCACCCAAAGCTATAACTACATCCGGATTAAATTTCATCATAACTTCAATACCTTTTGCCACAATTTCAATTGATGGATCTGGTACAATATCTGAAAAAACAATATACTCAACATTGCCCTTTGAAATTTCATCAGTAATTTTATTTATAACACCTGACTTTACCATAAAAGGGTCAGTTACTATAAATGCCTTATGACAATTAAGTTGGCTTAATCTTTTTAATGAACCTTCTCCAAAAAATACTTGTGTTCTAAAGCTAAAATTTTTCATTAACATCATCCTTTCACAATAAAATCCAAATAAAACGATTACACAGTTTGATTTATTCTATCACATTTTGTATAAAAAAGAAAAGTTCAATAAAAATACATATAATTAATATTCTACTTTTTATTTTTATTTAATCTATAATTTCTTAAAATTTGATCCATAATTTTATTTGTTCGCGCGCCGCTAATTCCTTTACTTGGGCACACTTCCAGACCGTTAAGTTCATTTACTATGCTTTGAATCAATTGCTGCTGAATATGAACCGGCTTTACTATGTTAAATGGAGTGATACCATTAATTGTTGTCAATAAAACTGGCTCTGCTCCAAAAGTGGAAAATGATATTTTCCCCAGGCTTCCAATAATCTCATTCATATCATAATTAGAAAAACTTGAGAAACACCAAGTCCCTGTTCCCTTGACACCAGACTCAAAGGCTAGTGAAGCTGTCACAATATCTTCCGCATCATATAATTTAGCTTGATTATCTGCATAACCACAGGCTTTCTCAATTGGTCCCAGAATATAATCTAAAACATCTAATGTATGAGAAGCAAGGTCCATAAATTCTCCTCCTCCTGAAATCTCAGGAATAACTCTCCACGGAAACTCACCAGACTTTGAATCTATTTTTAATGCCTTTTTATATAACACAACTGTAACGAAACGTATTTCTCCAATTTCACCTGATTCAATTAATTCTTTAACCTTATTAAAACGATCCAAGGCCCTCCTGTAATATGCAACAAATAATGGGACTCCAGCATTCTCACACGCCTGTATCATAGCAGTGCATTCTTCGAAATTGCGAGCCATAGGTTTTTCAACATAAACTGGCTTTCCAGCCTCTGCACATTTTAATGTATATTCTTTATGAAATGCAGGTGGCGTAGCTATATAAACAACATCAACATCAGGATCATTTATTAATTCTTCTGCATTATCATACCACTTTGGCACATTGTGGCGAGTCGCATAATCCTTTGCAAGTTCCCCATTACGCCTCATAACAGCTACCAATTGTGAATTTTTTGCCAGTTGAAATCCTGGACCACTTTTAACCTCAGTCACATCTCCACATCCAATGATTCCCCAACGTATTGTCTTCATAGCAACCTATCTCCTTTTTCATTATATTCATTTAAAACTTTATTTTAGCTACATAATCTTTATTATTTAGATATTTTAATATAAGTATATCAAAAATGTATAGTATTAGTAAAGAATTTCAATTCAATGTTTATATAAATTTAAAAAGATAACACTAAAAGTATCCTCTTATAATATTAACGCAAAAAAACACTAAGATAAACTTAGTGTTTTTTTATTACCTGGCGACAACCTACTCTTCCACAAGGTCACCCCTGCAGTACCATTGGCGCATTGAAGCTTAACCGACCTGTTCGGTATGGGAAGGGGTGTTACCTTCATGCCATAATCACCAGATGAGAATATAAATATTCTCTGAAAATTGCACAGTGTTTTCGCATTTTATTATTATATCTTGGTCAAGCCCTCGACT
>NZ_JAHLDM010000019.1:0-105448 GCF_018861295.1 Clostridium estertheticum
ATTTACGTGAGTTAATACGTTCTTTCCCAGCGCAGGGAATGACAGTCATCCTCTCCAGTCATATATTGTCCGAGGTTGAACTTATTGCAGATCACATTGGTATTATAAGCAATGGGGTAGTCGGATATAACGGCAAAATCAATCCTGGTGAAGATCTGGAAGTACTTTTCACAGAGGTTGTGAAAAAAAACCGAAGGGAGGATTTATAATGCTTAAATATTTACAGGCTGAAAATTTGAAATGTAAGAGAACATTTCTAAAAAAACTAATTTTTATCGCACCTATAGTTCCTTTGTTAGTTGGATTTATGACCGGAAAATATTTCGAACAAAATAGCTTCAATGAGTGGTACATGCTTATACTACCGGGATATATTTCAATAATGGCAGTAATGACTAACGAAAAAGAGGAAAAAAAGTTACGCTATAGGGCTGTATTTGGTCTTCCAATTTCACTAAAAAAAGTATGGATTTCAAAAGTTTTGGTAAACGGGATTTATATGACTTTCTCATGTATGGTTTTTATAGTTGGAATTTTTTTAGGAAGTTATCTAAGGATTACTCCCATACCGGCTTTTAGTGCATTTGCCGGAGCTGGTTTGATTGCACTTACATCTTTATGGCAGATTCCACTTTGTATGTTTTTAGCGAAGAAACTTGGAATGCTAGGAACAGTTTTGATAAACACTGGAGTTGGAACTGTATTAAATGTTATGGCTGTAAAAACATCAATGTGGTGGATTTCTCCTTATAGTTGGACGACACGTATTATGTGTCCCATTCTTGGAATTTTGCCAAATGGAGAGCTAGCAGGCATAGGAGATCCACTGCGAAATCCGGTCGTGATTCCAATTGGAATTATTTTGTCCATTATTCTGTTTGTTTTGTTAATGATTGTTACTGCTAATTGGTTTGAAAAACAGGAGGTTAATTAATATGATTGCTTTACTTAGGTGTATAAAATCGGATTTTTATAAATTAAGACATACTTCTATTCCGTGGATTCATTTACTTATTCCACTAGCAGGAGCATTCATGTTTTTGGCGTATTATAGAATATCTTCATTTGACACAGTAAAAAAAATAAGTGGGTATCTGGAGACCCTAGCAATTGCATTTCCTTTGCTGATAGGAATAATCAGCGGGATAGTAATTGAGCAGGAAGAGCAAGCTGGAAATTTTCAAACACTACTCTGCAATACAAAATCAAAAAACACCACGTATTTGAGTAAGCTAATTGTGTTACTTTTATTGGGAAGTTTTTCTATTATACTTGCAGTAGGAATCTTTGCACTTGGATTCCAAACAATGCCCAATATATTTTACTTGAAAGCCGCAGGAGCATTAGTGATTGGAAACATATTTCTTTATATCTTGCATGTGTTCATGAGTCTTCAATTTGGAAAGGGTGCCTCTACAGGGCTTGGAGTTGCAGAAAGTCTGATTTCTGCTCTAATGCTTACTGGTCTTGGAAATAGAGTATGGCATTTTATTCCATGTGCATGGGGTGTAAGATTTTGCGATTACCTCGTTGTAAAGTGGGCCAATTATTCTACAAGTGCTATTGTAGCGGTTGATACGAAGCAAGGAGTATTTATAATGTTATTTGCAATAGTGATTGCCTTTATTGCTAGTTTATTTTGGTTCAAAAAGTGGGAAGGAAGAAAGTCATATGATTAAAAAGGAGTTGTTATTATGAAAACAAAAAAAATATTGATCCCTTTACTTGTAGTTTTGTTTTGTACACTAGTGATAGGGTATTTTGCAAAAGATACTATAATTAAAAAAGTAATGCATTATCAAATTAAAGATAAAATTGTTTGCAAGGTCAATGCTAAAAATGCTACTCAAATAAGTTATAAAGAAGTAATGTATCAAATTTCAAATGTTTCATTGGATCCCTCTAAAATCGGGGGATGGAATGGAATTATTAACCAGGTAGCAGTTATTGATAAAAATAATTGTATACTTGAACAAAAGGAAACTGATTCATCTGCCCAGTTAACGATAAAGGATATTAAGCAGAATATTCCCAAAGATGCAAAGTTTATTGTCTCTTTTCTAAGTGTTTGCTCAATAAAAGGTACAGATAATAAAGATGCCATTGCCGTTCAAGTTAATAACCAATTTTACAAAGCTGTTCCAGTAGGAAGCGCGTCTACTGACAAAACAGCCATTAAATTATTTACTGAGGAGTTGCATTAAGTTTTATTCTTACTAGTAAAAAAAGATTAATATGAAAATGAAGTTTTCCATATTAATCTAATATATGTCATTTATCTAATTTATAATAACCCCGGTTGCAGGTTGCAGAACAGTTACACTGCATGTAGCTTTTTTAGTTGTATCATCCATTGAAGTTGCAGTTATTGTCGTAGTTCCTCCAGAAGTTGGTGTTACCCTCCCGTTTGAATCAACATTAGCTACCATTGGATTACTACTAGTCCACGTAACACGTTTTACCTTTTGGTTTTCTGGCATAACAACAGCTGACAGATTTACAGAAGAATCCCCTAATTTAAATTTTAAACTATTCTGATTTAGGATAATGTTATCTACCTGCTCTGGTACATAAACTATGCAATAAACTAAATGATTTCCTTCAACTGATCTTCCGATAATACCTGCAGTTCCGGCCTTTATTGCAGTTACTATTCCATCATCACTTACACTAGCTACATCTTCATTTCCACTATTCCAAATTATTGTTTTATTTGATGCATTTGTTGGAAGTATATCTGGCTTTAATGCTAAAGTGCTCTTAATCTTTAAAATCGCACTATTTTTATTTAATGTCATTTTTGCTATATCTTGCTTTGTTACATTTACAACGCAAGCATCCATAATTCCTCTATCAACTGTAGTCGCAATAATTAACGTCACGCCTTCAGCTATTGGTGTTACTACACCTGTAGCACTTACTACCGCTATATTCTCATTACTACTACTCCAGGTTACTGCCTTATTTACAGCATTACTTGGGTTTATAACTGTAGTTAATGTAAATGGAGTTCCTACAATTGATGGATTTGCATTTGGTTTTATAGAAATACTTGTCGCATGTACTTTAAGATCCCCAGATACAGGCCCAATTACATTTACACTACATGTGGCTTTTTTAGTCTTATCATAAACTGAAGTTGCAGTTATAACTGCACTGCCTCCAGACATTGGGGCTACCTTACCATTTGAATCAACATTAGCTATGCCATAATTACTACTAGTCCACACAACACCATTTACCGAGAGATTATCTGGCATAATTTTGGCAGACAGTGAAACAGCAGCATCACCTAATTTAAGTTTTAAACTATTTTGATTTAAGCTAATATTATCTATTACTTCAGGTACATACACTAAGCAATAAACAAAATAATTACCATCCACCGTTTTACCAATAATCCCAGCAGATCCGGATGATAATGCAGTTACTACCCCTGTATCGCTTACCTTAGCTACCTCCTCATTACCACTACTCCAAATTACTGCTTTGTTTAAAGCATTGACTGGAAATATGTCTGGCTTTAATGTCAATGTACTCTTGATTTTTAAAGTTTCATAGTTGTTAGTTAAAGTCATTCCTGTTACATTCTGCTTAATAACATTAACCAGGCAACCATCCATATTTCCTCTATCCACAGTTGTTACTACAATTAATGTAATCCCTTCAGCTATGGGTGTTACGACGCCTGTAGCACTCACCGTAGCAACATTTTCATTACTACTACTCCAGGTTACTGCCTTATTTACAGCATTACTTGGCGATATAACCGGTTTTAATGTAAATGGAGTATTTCCTATTAAATCTCTACTATGCTCATTTAAAGTGATTCCTGTTGCATGTATTTTAGTATCCATTATAGGTCCATTAACAGTTACACTACATGTAGCTTTTTTAGTTTTATCATAAACTGAAGTTGCAGTTATTATTGCCTTTCCCCCAGCCTTTGGTATTACCCTACCATTTGAATCTACATCAGCTATGTTGTAATTACTACTAGCCCACGTAATATCCTTCAACGAGAGATTATCTGGCAAAATTTTAGCTGACAGAACTGTCGCAGCGCCCCCTAAATCAAATTTCAAATTGTTTTGACTTAAGGTAATGCTGTTTATTACCTCCGGTACATAAACTAAGCAATAAACTAAATGGTCTCCATCCACAGTTCTACCAATTATTCCTGCAGAGCCGGATGTTATTGCCGTTACTATTCCAGCATCACTCACTTTAGCTACATCTTCATTTCCACTACTCCAAATTACTCTTTGGTTTGTTGCATTACCTGGCTGTATATCTGGCTTTAATGTCAAGGTGCTCTTAATTTTTAGAGTTGCACTCTTTTGAGTTAAAGTCATTCCTGTTACATTCTGCTTAGTGACATTAACGAGACAACCATCCATATTTCCTCTATCCACAGTTGTTGCTACAATTAATGTAATACCTTCAGCTATTGGTGTCACGACACCTGTAGCACTCACAGTAGCAACATTTTCATTACTACTACTCCAGGTTACTGCCTTATTTACAGCATTACTTGGCGATATAACCGGTTTTAGTGTAAAAGGAATATTTCCAATTAAATGCTTATTATGCTCATTTAAAGTGATTCCTGATGCATGTACTTTAGTGTCCGTTATAAGTCCGTTCACAGTTACATTGCACGTAGCTTTTTTAGTTTTATCATAAGTTGATGTTGCAGTTATTATTGCAGATCCACCAGACATAGGAGTTACCCTGCCATTTGAATCTACATTAGCTATGCCATAATTACTACTAGTCCACGTTATACTCTTAATCGAGAGATTATCTGGCATGATTTTTGCCGATATCGTAATAGGAGTATCACCTAAAGCAAATTTTACATTGTTTTGACTTAAGGTAATACTGTTTATTTCTTCAGGCACGTATACTAAACAATAAACCCGGTACTCTCCATCCACCGTTTTTCCAATAATACCCGCTGATCCTGGTGTTATTGCAGTTACTACTCCTTTATCGCTCACTTTAGCTACATCTTCATTTCCACTATACCAGATTACTGTTTTGTTTGAAGCATCTAGCGGAAGTATTTTAGGATTTAATGTAATTGTTCCCTTAATTTTCAAAGTTACCATGGTTGGGGTTAATGTCATTCCTGCTACATCACTCTTTGTTACTTTAACAATGCAGGTATCAATATGACCCCCATCTACTGTTCTAACTACAATCATCGCCGTACCTTCAACTATCGGGGTTACGATTCCAGATGCACTTACAGTAGCCACATCATCATTACTACTACTCCAAATTACTGCTTTATTTGCAGCATTAGCTGGTAATACAGTAGCTTTTAGACTTAATGTTGGCCCACCTACAATTAGAGTTTGGTTCTCTAGAGAAGTCGTTACAGTGGTAGCACTAATTGCTGATAAATTCACTGCAGCGCGTGTATTATAAACAGATACTTGAATTTGATATAATAAAGCTATTGTAAAAATTACTAATAAGTTTTTTACTGTAATTATTTTATGTTTTGTTATCAATTTTTCACTCCCTTTATTAAGACGAAAGATAATTTTTTTATAAAATATATGTCTACTTATTTTAACATTATCTTCTATATATCGGTAATTTGTCAATATACTTTAATTATTTTACTAGTGTATCTTTCTAAAAAGGAACAAAAATACTCTATAAATTAAAAAGTTAATTTTATCCATAATATTCTTGCAAACGTTTGCACAATGTTATATAATAATGATGGTTGTATTAAAGAAAGGAGATTGCATAATTAAATTGGCGGGTTTTCAATAAAAATTGAGGAGTGAATTTATGAAGAATAAAAAAATTTCAACGTTAATTTCTTTTGGATTATTTTTAGCTTTAACTTTCTCACCACTTCAAAACCTGAATTACTTTTCTAGTAATTCTACTGTTGTACATGCTGCAACCATTTCATCTTTACCATCTACCACTAAAGATGGAGCAATACTTCATGCTTTTGATTGGTCATTTAATACTATTAAGAATGAGTTACCTAATATTGCAGCAGCAGGATATAAATCCATTCAAGTTTCACCTGTACAAGGAACCAAAGACTCAAGTACTGATCCAACTAAATGGTGGTTATTGTATCAACCAACTAATCAAGCTATTGGAAATGCGCAACTTGGATCTTTATCTGATTTTACAACATTGTGTAGTACTGCAAAGAACTATGGAATTTCAGTAGTAGTAGATGTGGTTATGAACCACATGGCTAATAATGGAAATAAAGACCAATTAGATCCTTCTGTTGATTCAAGTTTCAAAAATTCAAGTTTATATCATAATCTAGGACAATGCTCAAACTGGAGTAACAGATATGACGTAACACAAAAGGGTATCGGTATGCCTGATTTAAATACTCAAACCACTGAAGTTCAAAACAAAGCAATTACTTTTTTAAATCAATGTATTGATGCTGGGGCTTCTGGATTCCGTTTTGACGCAGCTAAGCACATTGAAACAAATATAGGCTTAGATGCAAGTCAATCATGGTCTGGAAATTATTGGACTAATGTTCTTGACAATTTGCATAATAAATCAAATATATTTGTATATGGTGAAATATTACAAGATGGAACAGTAGACAATATTGCCACCTATGAAACATTTATGAACGTTACCGCTAGTAGCTATGGTGGTAGTGTAAGAAGTGCAATTACTTCAAACAACCTAAGTAAGGCAGGTGGTATGGGTGGTCTAAATCCAAGTACAAGTGTGGATTTTGTTGAAACTCATGATACTTATGAAGATGGTTCTACTCGTAGTTTAACAGATTTGCAAAGGAAACTGGGTTGGGCTATTGTTGACTCACGTGCAGGAACAACGCCTTTATTCTTTGATAGACCAACTAGTAAAATTGGATCTATTGGTGAATCTTTATGGAAAGATGCTGACGTTGTAGCCTTAAATAAGTTCCATAATGCAATGGTTGGTCAAACCGAATATCTAAGATGGACAAACAATAATCAAACTATGTTAATAGATCGTGGAAAAATCGGTACAGTACTAGTAAACGCTGGTTCAAGTTCAAGTGTTAATTCTCCTACTAACTTAGCAAATGGCACATACACAAATAAAGGCACAGCAAATTGTACTTTAACAGTATCAAATGGAACAATATCTGGAAACATTCCAGCAAATTCAGTTATAGTTTTATACAATGGTAGTACTCCAATTACTACACTTACTGCCTCTGCAAATATAACAGCTGGAAATTATACCACTACACAAAGTGTAATTTTAACACCATCAAAAACAGCAGATATCTATTACACAACTGATGGAAGCACTCCAACTTCACATAGTACAAAATATACTGAGGCAATTAATGTATATAATAGCTTAACTCTCAAGTATATAGCTATAGATTCACTGGGAGTTTCATCACCAGTATATACAGAATCATATGTCATTAGTACATCTACTGCCTATACCCCCAGTTCAGGCTATAAAGTAGACTATGACAGCAGTAAACTATTACAAGGTAATCGCTTTACAATATACTATAATGGATCTTTAGCTAATTCTAGCAATGTTTCATTACACTTTGGATATAATGGTTGGATAGGTGTATCAAATGCGACAATGACCAAACGTTCAGATGGCTTTTGGGCAGCTACTATAACTATCCCTACCACAGCTACAAAGTTAGATTTTGACTTTACTGCTGGAAGTAACTATGACAATAACAGCAGTAAAGATTGGCACTTACAAGTATGGTCAGGTTCTGTTCCAGTACAGGTTAGTCCAGCACCAGTTGCTACTAAATCTGTTACAGTATATTATAATGGACCCTTGGCAGCTAGTGCAACTTCAATGACACTTCATTGGGGATATAATAACTTTACATCACCCACAGATATAGCAATGACAAAGCAAACAAATGGACAATGGGCAACTACTTTAACAATGCCTTCAGGCAGTTACATGCTTAACATGGCCTTCAAGAACAATGCAAGTACATGGGATAGTTATAACTCTGTAAATTATAATTATTCTTCAGCACAATAATAAAAAAAACACTCTATATCACAGACTTTTGGGTCTGCCATATAGAGTATTTTCAACTTTTGTTATTATTAATCTTTTTACTGTTTTAAATTTAAGACTTCATAGCTCTCATAGAATTTAATACTGCAATCAAAGCAACTCCTACATCTCCAAAAACTGCTTCCCACATATTTGCCACTCCAAACACTGCAAAGATCAATATAGCTGCTTTTACACCTAGTGCAAATACAATATTTTGCAAAACAATCTTCTTTGTTTTTTTAGCAATTTTGATAGCCTCCGCAATCTTAGATGGTTCATCTGTCATTATTACTATATCAGCAGCTTCTATTGCAGCATCAGAACCCACACCACCCATAGCAATTCCAATATCTGCTCTTGCAAGCACTGGCGCATCATTGATGCCATCTCCTACAAATACTATTTTTCCTTTAGGTGACTTTTCATTTTGAAGTTTCTCTAGCTTTTCTACCTTCTCATGTGGAAGGAGTTCTGAGTAAACTTCATCAACGCCAAGAGCTTTTCCGATATTATTTGCTATATCTTTATTATCACCAGTAAGCATTACTATTTTTTTAATACCCATAGCCTTTAAACCTTTTATTGCAGATATAGAATCATCTTTTATCTCATCTGAGATTATAATATTACCAACATATTTATTGTCTATAGCTACATATATTATAGAACCAACATTTTCACCTTTAGTATAAGAAATTTTCCCACTATCCATGAGCTTTGAATTACCAGCTAGGACATATTTTCCTTTTACTTTAGCTCTAATACCTTTTCCAGCTATTTCTTCTACATCTTCAATATCTTTTTTGTTTATTTCTTTACCATAAGCTTTTAATATGGATATTGCAATAGGATGATTAGAGTAACTTTCAACAGATGCTGCATACTCTAATAATTCCTCTTCACTTAATTCTCCATTAACATGCATTTGTGTAACCTTAAATACTCCTTTAGTTAGTGTCCCCGTTTTATCGAAAACTACCATTTCCACACTATTAAGTGCCTCTAAGTAGTTTCCACCTTTAACTAAGATTCCACTTTTTGATGCTCCACCTATTCCTCCAAAGAATCCAAGTGGAATAGATATCACTAAAGCGCAAGGACAAGATACTACTAAGAATACCAATGCTCTATATACCCATTGCGAGAAAGTAGCACCAGGTATTAAAATTGGCGGAATCACCGCAAGTACAACCGCACTTATAACTACAATAGGTGTGTAATACCTTGCAAATTTAGTTATAAAGTTTTCAGTTGGTGCTTTTTTACTACTAGCATTTTTAACTAAATCCAATATTTTTGCAAGCGTCGATTCCCCAAACTCTTTTTTCACCTCTATAGTTAATAACCCATTTTTATTTATGCAGCCTGCTAAAATTTCATCGCAAGGATTTACTTCTCTTGGAACTGATTCACCAGTTAAGGCAGATGAATCAACTAACGAACTTCCTTCTATAACACTACCGTCTAAAGGTACTTTTTCACCAGGTTTTACTATTATAATATCTCCAATGTGTACCTCATCCGGATCAACTTTTACTATTTCATCATTAATTTTCTTATTTGCATAATCTGGTCTTATATCCATTAGTGCAGATATTGACTTTGTTGATTTGTTTACGGCTACATCCTGGAAAAATTCTCCTACTTGATAAAAAAGCATAACCCCAACACCTTCTGGAAATTGCCCTATAGAAAATGCCCCCACTGTTGCAATTACCATCAAGAAATTTTCATCAAAAATTTCTCCTCTCAATATATTTTTTATGGCAACCATTAATACGTCTCCACCAATTAATAAATAACTTATAAGATATAATGAAAATTCAAACCAGTAATCTAATTTTAATATAACTGCTATAATGTAAATTACAAAACCTATAGAAAAACGTATAATTTTATTTTTATTATTTCCTTCTTCCCCACCAGCATGTCCATGATCATGATTATGGACATGTCCCTCATACTTAACTCCATGAATGTCACTTTGTATAAAATTAACGTCGGGTTCTATCCTCTTAACTATTTTTTTTGCTTCATCTATGACTTTTAATATTTTATCCTCGCTTTGAAATTGTATCACCAAATTTTTACTAATAAAGTTTATATTCGCATCGGATACTCCATCTAACTTTCTACATTGAGTTTCAATTTTATTGGCACAATTTACGCAACATAGACCCTCTAGCATGAATTCCCTTCTTATTATATCCTCCATTTTCTCGCCTCGCTTTCAAAGTTTTACATTCTTTTATATTATGAATTATTGTTTATGTAATAGAATATTATCTAAGTTCTTTTATGTGTGTAAGTCCTTGATCAAATATTTGTTTAACATGCTGATCGTCCAATGAATAATAGACAACCTTACCCTCACGTCTATACTTAACAAGTCTAGCATTCTTAAGTACACGCAATTGATGTGAAATAGCTGATTGAGTCATAATAAGAAGAGCTGCTATATCACAAACACACATTTCAGTTTCAAAAAGCACACAAAGAATTTTAATTCTTGTACTATCTCCAAAAACCTTAAAAAGCTCTGCGAGATCTGATAAAGTCTCTGCTGGTGGTATTAATCTTCTTACTTTCTCTATCTCATCTTCATGAACAGTTGCGCAATGACAAAACTCTATATCTTTCTCCATCTATATTCCCCTTTCATATGAACATATGAATTGTTGTTCATACGTTTATTATATGATGCGTTGCAAGACTTGTCAACATTTCCTTAAAATATTTTTCACTTGGTGATTCCATTGTTAATACATCACATTATCACATTAGGGGACAGTTAATAACTTTAGTATTATTAACCCTTGATAACACTTGATATAACTCAGTTTGACGTTGGGGGGACACTTAATAACTTTAACACTGTTAACACCTGATATAACTCCGTTTGACATTGAGGGACACTTAATAACTATTGTATTATCAACCTAGTAAATATCACAAAAAATAAAAACTCGCATCATGTATTTGCATGATGCGAGTTTTAAATTCACTAAACAATTTAATCTAATAACTATCTATAGTACCTATATTCTTAATGATTTCAGAAATTATATCAATTCTTTTAAATGGTGTAATAAGATAATATCCATCTACATAATCATAAATTTCTCTTGCAATATCTGTAGATATCTTAATTGCAAGAATCGTAGCTTCCTCTTTTGAAATACCATTATATAGCTCCGTGATTTCATCAGAAACAGTTATCCCTGAAATTTCATTATTCATAAAACAAGCGTTCCTATGACTTACAATTGGAATAATCCCACCTAGGATTTTAGCAGGTAACTCCCTGCGTGCTTGTTTTAAGTTCTCTACAGCTTGCTTTGATAAAATTGGTTGTGTTAAAAACATAGTTACACCATTTTCTATTTTCTTTTTTGCGTGGTCAAGTTGACTACTAAAATTAATAGCATTTACATTTAAGGCACCACAAATATTAAAAGGTGATGAAAATGTTGTCTCATTTAAATTAGTAATGTAATTGGCAAGTATTGCAGAATTAAAGCTAAACATTGCCTTAACCTCATCCCGCTCAGCTGTAGGCACCGGGTCACCAGTTACCACTAAAACATTATTTACTCCCTCAATGCTTAAGCCTAAAAGTAATGCTTTAGTCGCATTAATGTTTCTATCTCGACAAGTCATATGAGGAACAGTTGTAATGTCAAGTTCTCTCTTTAACTTACAAGCAAGTAGGCTACTATCTACTCTAACTCTTGCAACAGGACAATCTGCAATAGTTATTGCATCAACTCCTTGCTCCTTAAGACTTTTAGCACTATTCATAAAAAAATCTATCCCCGTATCCATCGGTGGGTCGAGTTCCACCGCAATAATCTTTTTACCAAGCCTAATTTTTTCGAGAAGCGAATTTTCAACTATAAGTTTTTCAAACTTAATTTTTTCCATCTTTATACTTGGAACAATTTCATTTGGAGATAACCCTTCTATATTTGCTACAGTTTCCCTTATAAATTCTGGAGTTGTACCACAACACCCACCTATTATCGCTACACCTTGTTTTACTATTTCTAACATTTGCCTTGCAAAATATTCTTTAGTATTATTAAAAAACGTACGATTATTTATTACTGTTGGATACCCCGAATTTGGCATAACGGAGATTGTTTTATTTTTTATATTAAGAGTTTTAATATATTTTAATAAATGATATGGCCCCGAAAAACAATTAAATCCACAAGCATCTATACTTGATATATTAGATACTTTCTCTATAAATTTTTCACCTGATATACCTATTCTTGTAAATCCTTCCGGTGAAACTGCAAGTTCCATCAAAATATATGCCTTTGGATTTTTTTCCTTAATATATTTAGAAATTTCAGGTAAATATTCATCACTGCTAAAAGTTTCGAATATAAAGTGCGTAACACCGAGTTCTAAAAACAAATCTACTATTTCTTTATATGCCTCCCATAAATCCAGCGTCTCTAAAAATGGGATTGGCCCAATATCCGCAAAAACCAAAACGTCAGTGCCCTTTGTTGCCTCACTTGCTATTTCATACCCTTTTACAATAACATCTTTTACTCTATTAAAATCACTTTCAAGGCTAATTCTATTTGCACCAAATGTGTTTGTTTTAATAGCCTTGCAACCCGCCTCTATATATTCCTTATGTATATTTAATATGGTATTTCTATCATAAATATTTGCAAGCTCACATTTAGATAATGGATTTTCTTTAATGCTTGCATAATATGTTCCCATAGCACCATCAAAAATAAGTGGTAATTGTTTAATATTCATATATTTCTCCTTTCTCTCAAACATAAAATCTTATATTCGATAATCATCAAAAATTTCTTTAGGCTAATTATATCAAAAAATTCTGATTATAGTATACTTTAGAAAAAGTAATACTTAAAGCTTTAAAATATATTTTATATAATTACTCTACATATCTGAATTATTTTCTTGCATATTACCATAAATGAAGCGTAAGATAACATTAGGATATTAAAGCAATAAGAATGTCTCATAATCAAGAAAAATATTTTCCTCACATTGTACATAAGCAAAAAATAAATCTTAAATGAAATGGGTGATATCGATGGCTAAAAAAATACTAAAAAAAATTATAATAGTAGGTAGTGGCATTACAGCAATAACTGCTATTAAAGCAATTAGAGAAATAGACTTAGATTCAGATATATGTTTAATTGGAGAAGAAAAATTTTATCCATATACCAGAATAAAGTTATCCAAAAGTTTATTCGCAAATCTTGAAGAAAATAATATACTTATTCAAAAAAAAGAGTGGTATGAACAAAATAACGTGAAAATATTAATTAATACTAAAGTGGTAAGTATAGATTCAAATTCACATGAAGTCTCCTTATCTAATGGAAGTAAACTTAGTTATGATAAATTGTTAATTGCAAATGGTGCAAGTAATAACGTACCTCAAGTTGATGGTATAGGTATGAACGGAGTATATACGCTTCGGGGTCTTAATGACGCTTTAAATATTAAGGAGAAACTTAATGAAAACACGAATGTAATAGTTCTTGGTGGAGGAATACTTGGTCTTGAAATGGCCTTCATATTACATCAGCATAACATCAAAGTTACAATTGTTGAATTATGTCCAAGGCTTATGCCTCGCCAATTAGACGATAAAGCATCAGAGATATTAAAAAGTAAAATACAAGCTTGTGGAATACAAATATTAACTAACACTTGTGTAAATAAAATAATAGGCACTGATAATAAAGTAGAAGGAATTCTTATAAACGAAAATGTAGAATTAAAGTGTGACATAGTTATTCACTCAATAGGTATTAAGCCTAATATGGACCTAATTTTAAAGACTGATATTAAAAGAGAAAGAGGAATACTCGTAAACAATAAAATGGAAACTAATATAAAAGATATTTATGCAGCAGGTGATATTGCAGAATTTGATAATCAAGTTATTGGACTATGGAATATTGCTATATCGCAAGGCAAAGTTGCAGGGTACAATATTTCTGGGCGTGATGCTGTATATGAAAAGATTACTCCAGTAACAATGCTAAATGCTTTTGGTATTTCTTTGTTTTCTATGGGATGCATAGAAGAATCCAGCTCTACGAAAATATTGTCATATGAAGATATTAATGGAACCGGTTATAAAAAGATATTTATAAAAAACAATAAGATTATTGGTGCAATTGTAATAGGTGATGCTAGAAGATCACCACTTCTTAAATCTGCCATTGAAAAAGAATTACCCTTAGATGGGATAAACTTATCTAATATATCCGTAGACGACTTATTAGATAAATTAAAAAAGTAGATCAAAAATACAATACTTAATTTACACAAAATAAAAGCCAGGGTTTTTAATCATATAATGATAAAAACCCTGGCTTTTTATCGTTAAAACCATTTACCTACATCATTTAATATTTCAAAATTAGTTAGATCATAATGAAGTGGAGTTACAGTAACGTACCCCTCTTTAAAATATATTGTATCGGAATCTTCCTCATGAATATCTTTTGCCATGCCCTTAATCTGATACTGAGTTTCATTATTTTCCCCAATAGATTGTACATATTTGTTATTGTACAATCTACTTCCAATTTTGCACACTTTAATTCCTTTTATTTCATTCTCCGTAAGCATAGGAACATTTACATTTAATACAATATCATTATTAATTTTATTTTGGATAGCCTTAAGAAGTATTTCTCCAGCGTATTTAGCCGCTATGTCATAATTTTCAGTATTCTCATCAAACTCTACAGAAACCGCCATTGCTGGTATTTTATATATAGTAGCTTCTATTGCTGCAGAAACCGTTCCAGAATATAAAACATCTGTACCTAAATTAAAGCCTCTATTAATTCCTGATACTACCATATCTATTTTAGCATCAGTAAGTTTATTTATTGCAATTTTCACACAATCCGCCGGCGTTCCATCTACACTAAAAGCTTTTGCTTTTAATCCTTTGAGCTTAGTTTCTTTAACAATAAGTGGTCTTGTAAGGGTTATTGAATGCCCACAAGCACTTCTCTCTTTATCTGGTGCTACGATAATTACTTCATGATTTTTTTCAAGTTCTTTAGCTAAGGCATATATTCCTTTTGCGTTTATACCATCGTCGTTTGTCAGTAACAATCTCATTTTCATTCCTCCAATTATTCACTATAATACATATAATTTTATAACATATATATATATTATAACAATAGATGTATATGGGCAAATATAACTTTATATTCTATATCCTTCAATTTTTCATTAAATCATCTCTTAGGCCTCTGAAATCTTAAAAATAATCTCTTTCAAACTTTTGTTGACTATACCTAAGTTTGCTATTAAAATTATATAGAAATAATATAATTTTAATTTTAGAATGTAGTTATTCGCTAACTGTATACAAAATACTAAAGAAGAAAGGATGATTTATTTTGAAGGCATCAAATAGTTTAAAAAGGCAAATCGGCTCGCTAGAAGCCATTACCATAGTTATAGGCATGGTTATAGGTTCAGGTATTTTCTTTAAACCTTCAATAGTCTTTAAAAATGCTGGTTCTCCACTTATGGGGATACTTGCTTGGGTAGCAGGCGGTATTATAACTATAGCGTCGGGCCTTACTATTGCTGAAATAGCAGCTGCTATTCCAAAAACTGGAGGTGTCTTTATATATCTTAAAGAACTTTATGGAGAAAAATGGGCATTCTTATTTGGTTGGGTACAAACGGTTATTTATGTACCTGGCTCCATTGCAGCCCTCGCAATAGTTTTATCAACTCAAGCTACTAATTTTGTACCTATGAATGGACTTCATCAAAAACTATTTGCAATACTAATGCTTCTAATTATTGCGACTGCAAATGTATTATCAACTAAACTTGCCAGCAAAATTCAGTTCATCGCAACTATTGCAAAGCTTATTCCACTCATTATTATCATTGCTTTAGGAATTATAAAAGGAACAGCTCATAGTTTTTCCATGCCAGTAGGAACAACAGCTGCCGGTGCTGGATTTGGAGCCGCTGTGCTTGGAACACTTTGGGCTTATGATGGATGGGTAAGTGTAAGTAATATGGCGGGTGAACTTAAAAACCCTAAAAAAGATATACCAAAATCCATAATTATAGGATTAAGCATTACTTTAATAGTCTATGTTTTATTTAATTTAGCAATTATAAATGTAATTCCTATAACCACTGTTATAAGTTCTAAGACAGTAGCATCAGATGTCGCATCCGTTTTACTTGGAAAATCTGGCTCATTATTTATTTCTGTCGGTATATTAATATCAATCTTCGGAGCATTAAACGGTTACCTAATGACAGGAGTTAGAATCCCTTTTGCTATGGCACAGAGTAAACTTTTACCTTGCAGCAACTTTTTAGGAAAAGTTAACAAAAAATATCAAACTCCATTAAACTCTTATATTTTTGTGGCTGCACTTTCTTGTCTTTATATATTTAGTGGTTCTTTTAATGCCTTAACTGATCTTGTTGTTTTTGTTTTATGGATTTTCTTCACAATGGCAGTAGCCGGCATCTTTATATTAAGAACAAAACATAAAGATTTAGTGAGACCTTATAAAGTACCACTTTACCCAATAGTTCCATTAATCGGAATTATCGGAGGCCTATATATACTTATAAGTACTCTTTTAACCGATACTAGAAAAGCACTTATAGGAATTATTATCACTTTAATTGGATTGCCTGTATATTGGTACATTAAGAAACAAAAATAAAGTAAACGAGCATATGTTACTACAAATTCATCTCACTTGTTCAAATGTATTTTACGTAATATATGCTTTTTTTCCTTATAAGGAAAGGACCTTACTCCGGTTGATATTTAAATTTATCAAAATCAGCAAAGCAAGCATTCTTTTTTTCTAAATTATTGACTGCAAGTCCTATAAAATTTCCTGTATAACCTCCTGATAAAAAGCTGATATCTTCCTTTGCTAAAAATTCTTTTGTTTCTTGGTCTTCCACACTAAACTGTGCATTAATTCCATTCACTTTAATATGCATCTCCACTTTCTTACCACTTACAGGTACCTTAACTGGCAATATAGAAAAATCATCCTTTACTACTTTCATTACCTGAGCAATAATCCCCATTTCTTCGTCATAAGAAAGATATAAATAAATATAATTCATTGTATCTAAATATAATATCATCCCTGCTAATTGTAGGTGATTTGTAGGGGCAAAAGTAATTACCGTCTCTGCACTAAAATTAATATCACTCTGACGTATTGCAATGATATGTTGATCAAAAGTACTCTGAGGTGATTCAGCACCAGCTATACGTATTATTGATTTATCTGGAATTATGTTAAGCCAGCTACTGTTTGGAAATATTCTCAAAGTACTCCATTCACTATTTAAATCTTTTTTGTCAAAATCATCATAGAATTTATTATCCTTTTTTTTAATAACTCCATTAAAACCCTTTGGAAGTTCAACATCTGTAGCAGGTGAATGTCCACCTTGAATAAGTCTGAGCCACCCATCCTTTGTCCAAATAACCTTTTGCAATGCAGTCTCCCTTCCAAGAATAGGATATTTGCCCATTATAGGTCTAGTACACAAATGAGCTAAATACCACTCGTGTTCATCTGTTTCCACTAAGCTAGCATGTCCTGCACATTTAAGATATAAATTAAGGTTATCTCTAGAAGTTAACATAGGATTCTTAGGATCTAATTCATAAGGACCAGTAATACTCTTTGATCTAGCTACTGTAACCATATGTCCCTCTCCAGTGCCCCCTTCAGCTGTTAATAAATAGTAATACTCTTTATGTTTATATATCTGCGGCGCTTCTGTTTTTTCATATTCTGTTCCATCAAAAATTTTATATATTTTCCCAATCAATTCTTTTTTTTCATAATCAAATTTTTGAATAATAATACCAGCAGATTTATTATGTGTAATTAAACGGTAATCCCATATTTCATTTGCTAACCACTTTTCACCATTTTCATCGTGAAATAAAGATGGATCAAATCCAGAACTGTTTAAATAAATCGGATTGCTCCAAGGTCCTTTAATGTCTTTTGATGTAATTAAGTAATTATTCACATCTTTAAATGGAACTTTTGTACTTTTGACATCTGTATATACAAGATAGAAAGTATCCTCGCAGTAACTTATATGAGGTGCCCATATACTGCATCCTGTGGGATTACCTTGCAGGTTAACTAATTCCTCATTTATTAATACTGATGTACAATAATTCCAATTCACTAAATCATTAGATTCGTAAACTCTTATCCCCGGTAGCCACTCAAACGTAGAAACAACAATATAATAAATTCCCTTTACTTTTAATATACAAGGATCTGGATTAAATCCCTCAAGAATTGGATTATGAATAGATTTCATAACTATTACCCCTTTTATTAAATATTCTTTTCTTTCAAACTCTAAATTATTTATAAGTATTATACCATTAGATACCATTTATTCCATCCTATAATTTAAAATTGCTTATAAAACAAACCAAAGAATATAAATAGCTTAATATGAATATTTGCTACTTTAATTTAATTACTTTACAATCCTAATTAACAAGTTCATAATTATGTTAATCATTAAATAGTGAAAGGAATAATTATGAAAATCGATATAAGCGAAAAATGGCTTCCTGTCTACGAAGCGTTAGATAGTTCTGTACGAATTAAGATTATTAATCTTCTTTCCGAACTACCCTTAAATATAAAAGAAATTGCTAGCAAACTAGAACTTAGTAGTGCAATTATTACTATGCACATTAATAAATTAGAAAAAGCTGGAATCGTAAAAGGTGAACGTACCAAAAGTAAGGGTGGCGTCCAGAAAATATGCTCTTTAATTTTAGATGGTATAATAATAGATTTTCCGAGGAAAACCCAGAAGCGAGTAGAACATCATGAATATATCGTTCCGGTAGGTCAATATACTGATTTTGAAATCACACCAACATGTGGTCTTGCAACTACTGAAAAAATTATAGGTTATTTTGACGATACAAGATCTTTTTTAGATTCACAAAGAGTAGCTGCAAAGATTCTATGGTTCACTCAGGGTTTTGTTGAATATAAATTGCCTAATTATCTCTTAACAACGCAAAATCCTAGTGAACTTGAAATATCTATGGAAATTGGCTCAGAAGCACCCGGTGCAAACAAAAATTGGCCATCTGATATCTCTTTTATAATGAACGGAATTAAAATTGGAGATTGGACTAGTCCTGGCGACTTCGCTGATGTAAAAGGAAAATATACTCCAAACTGGTGGAACAGTGATATAAATCAATACGGGATGCTAAAAATCATTAAAATAAATGAAAAAGGTTCTTTTATTGATGGAGAAAAAATTTCAGATGTTAAATTATCTGATATAAATATTAGGAGCAAACAATGGAAATTAAGATTAGAAGTGGCAGCAGATGCTAAGCATATAGGCGGTCTAACGGTTTTTGGAAGTGGTTTTGGAAACTACGATCAAGATTTAATCTTTAGACTATATTATACATAGTAAAATGGGAATGAAGTGAGACTTCATTCCCATTTTGATTTTTTAGGATAAGGACAATTAGATTCCATCAATTTCGCCTTTATTTGTACAATACAACCACACTGCAAGCAGGTTGTACCATATTCTAGATAATTGCAATTAAAGCAAATATGCAAACGTTTTTCATAAGTTTCCTGATCAATAAGCTTAAATTGATTGCCACTTACAATTATATTTAACATGTCATCAATATCATTTTCAGAAACCATCACACTCGCAGAGCAAGCCTTACATTTTATCATCTTATTACTCTACATTAAGTACAATAACTGACATTTTAGGCATAACTATTGAAAGTTTATTATTTTGAATTGTAACCGCTTTAAATTCTTTTGGAACAACTTTATTTGGATCTGTAAAACTGTTGTATGCATTCATTTCATCAGATGCAAGTATAGTTCCCGATACTTTTGAATAGTCGAATCCTCTTAATTCACTAGTCACTTCAATTTCATCATTAGGACTTAAATTGCATAAAGATATATGAGTGATTCCCTTGTCGTCAATTGAAGCTGACACATTTAGCTCAGGTAAAGATTTATCCCCATTAACATAATTTTCGCATTCAAATGATGTAGACAAAAGCTCAGCATCTTGATGTACCTTGTACATTTTAAATATATGGTATGTTGGTGTTAATACTATTTTATCCCCCTGCGTTAATATCATAGCTTGTAGAACATTTACCATTTGAGCAATATTTGCCATCTGCACTCTATCGCAATGGTTATTAAATATATTAAGACCAACTCCTGCAACTAGAGCATCTCTTAAGGTGTTTTGTTGATAAAGGAAGCCAGGGTTTGTACCCGGTTCCACATTAAACCAAGTTCCCCATTCATCGACTATTAATCCTACACGTTTGTCTGGATCGTATTTATCCATAATAGTACTGTGTTTAATTATAAGTTCTTCCATATATAATATTTTTTCCATAGTTTTAAACCATAATGTCTCATCAAATACCGTTGCGAAACCTTTATCATCGAAACCGAAAGGCATTGTATAATAGTGGAGACTTAATCCATCCATAAGACTAGAAGATTCTCTCATCAATACTTCCGTCCAATTATAATCAGAAGCATTAGGACCACCAGCTATTTTAAAAAGCTTATTTTCCTGATAATTTCTTGCGTAGGTAGAATATCTTCTGTATAAATCTGAATAATATTCTGGTCTCATATTTCCACCGCAGCCCCAATTTTCATTACCAACACCGAAGTATTTTAGTTTCCAAGGTTTTTCGTGCCCATTAGCCGCTCTAAGTTCTGCCATTGGAGACACACCATCAAATGTCATATATTCTACCCATTCACTCATTTCTTGAACAGTGCCGCTTCCAACATTTCCACAAATATAAGGCTCTGTTTCAAGTTGCTCACATAGCTCAAAAAATTCATGTGTTCCAAAATTATTATTCTCAACTAGACCTCCCCAATGAGTATTAATCATTTTAGGACGACTCTCAGGTTTACCTATGCCATTCTTCCAGTGATACTCATCAGCAAAACATCCACCTGGCCATCTTAATACTGGAATTTTAAGTTCTTTTAAAGCCTGTACTACATCATTACGAATTCCATTTGTATTTTGAATAGGCGAGTCTTTTCCAACCCAAAGTCCCTCATATATGCATCTGCCTAGGTGCTCTGAGAACTGACCATAAATGTTCTTGTTAATTTTACCCTTCTTAACATCAGCATTAATAATGATTTTAGCCTTTTTTAAATTAGCCATTATTACACCCTCCTTTAGTAATTAATAAAATTATTAATATATTAATATTAGTATTAATTGTATTATAAGTTTTTTGGTATAGAAGGTCAATAATAAAATACATATAAGTAAAATTATATTTTTATTATGTTGGATGATTTTATTTGTATATATTAGTAACCTTTAATTAAATAACAATTCAATATTTACTCAATAATCCTAAACGTGTAGCATTCTTCCTTTCTCCAACTCTTTACTAATTTGAGCCTCACCTTTTTCATATTTTCCGTAAAATATCATAGGTATAGTAGCTAGGACAAATAGCATGGCAGGAACCCATATAAAACTAAACTGAATTCCAAATAAAGAAGAGGTTGATTGAACTTTATTCGCTACATATCCAAAAGAAGACATGATTTGTGCTGGGATAAATCCGCCGATACCACTACCAGCCTTAATACAAAATGCACTACCTATTGAGGACAAGAAACCACTAGCTCTTATTCCTGTTTTCCATTCTCCAAAATCTACAGTATCTGCAAGCATTGCGAAAGGCATAGAGCACGCTACTCCAGATCCTATAGAACCGATTACATAGAATCTAATAACAGCACTTACGTTATGGGATGCAACCATCAGTAATATATTAGAAATAGCGGCTACTAAAAGAGCACCAATCATTACAGATCTTTTGTTTGATAGCTTAACCATAAAAGGTATAAGTATCATACCTGCAACTGTTAATACGGACAAAGACCCAACTATAGAAACTAAGTATTTCATATGTAGATTATACTCAAAATAATATATTAATGAGGATGATCTTACATTATTACCAACCCAGAAAATTAAATTAGCAGTAACTAGTAGAATCCAAGGCCAGTTCCCTTTTGCAGCACTTATACTCTTTTTAATAGGAATTGATTTTAATTCACTGACATGATTTTCTCTTAAGTTAACAAAAGCTGTTAAAAACATTATTATAGCGACAATACCAAAGATTCCAAGGGTTAATGAAAATCCTTTTTTGTCATTGCCAGCGCCTAAAATTGCTACTAATGGTAAAACAAGATTAGTAAAAAGAACGCCTATATTTCCTCCAACCATTCTATACGAATTTAAAACCACTCTTTCTTCTGAGCTTCTAGATAAATTAGGCAATATAGCCGTTATTGGAGCACTAATACCTGTATAACAAACACCTGCAAGAATATATGTTACTACTGCATATACTATCTTCCATGTACCAGCTAAATTAGGTGTAGTAAAAGTAAGCCAAGTAAAAAATGCAAAAGGAACGCATAACCATAGGAAATATGGTCTACTCTGTCCCCACTTTGTGTGTGTATGATCTATTAAAAATCCCCATATAGGAGCATCAACAGCATCAACTAATCTAGTTGCTAAAAGTAATGTCCCTGCAACAGCAATACTTAATCCAAAAACATCTGTAAAGAAATATAATAAGTAAGTACTTATTACTACATATAACAAGTTACCTCCGCAATCAGTTAGTGCGTAACTAATCCTTTGATAAAAAGGTAATGTATTAGTTTTTTTAGATAATGGTTTACTTTTTTCAATATTAACATTCATAATGGTCCCCCCATTGCAATAGCCGTCATTATGATGGCAACTATTACATTTTATAATAGTTATATAATTATTAAAAATCTATAAATCCTTATTTATAAATACCCTCATTTCACCTACAGATCGGTTAGCCCAACTATAATATGGAACAAATGTAATTTCACACTCTTCATATACCTGACTTTTTTTATCACTTCTATATAGTTGTCCCTCCCAACTATCATCTATAATTAGTTTTTTAGCCTTAGTTTTAATTTTACCAACGCCAGAAAGCAGCTTAGAATCAAATTCATATTCATAACTAGCAGACTTATCTAATCTAATTAAATGTAGATTTTTACCGTTGTCTATTTCTTCTAAGCAGTATATAAAAGGTCCTCTTTGAATTGCAACTTTCCCTAAATCATCTTTAATATTTGGATTTGCTACTATTTCTTGAATTTCCATCTCGAGTTTGATTTCTATTGTATCAAATGTATTCCAATTTCTTAAGATGGAGATATAACCATTTATAATTTTATATTCCACTTTTTCATAGTTAACTTTAACAGAATACGAATAACACCAATCAGGTATTCTAAAGGCCATACTGAAATTACTGGATTTCTCAATATTTAAAGAAAACTTAATATCGCCAGCCCACGGGTAGTTTGTCTCTTGTTTAATAGAAACTTTATTATTATTTATTAAGATATCAACTTCATTAGACATATATAAATGTGTATATATTGTGTTATTAAGGGTGGTATAAATGTACTTACCTAAAGAAGTCAATGTTCTTGCAAGGTTAGGAGGACAACATGCACATCCAAACCATTCTGATCTAGTTACCTTTACATGACTTTTGCCTGGATCATTTTTACTAGCTACTGGATCAACTTCTAAGGGATTTACATAAAAGAAATGTTTTCCATCAAGTGCCATTCCACTAATAGTAGAATTATATAAACTTCTCTCCATAACATTTCCATATAAACTTAGCTGTTCGTTTTTAAGCATATTAAAAGCAAAGAATATTATTCCCACCGATGCACAAGTTTCACAATACATTGTGTCATTAGGCAAATCATAGTCAAAAGTTAAGGCTTCCCCTATTACAGTCGAACCAATACCTCCTGTTATATACATTCGTTTACTAGTAATATTGTTCCATAATTTTGTGCACGCTTCTAGCATTTCTTTATCATTCGTTAAATAAGCTATATCTGCCATAGCTGTGCACATATACATAAGTCTAACCGAATGTCCTTCAGCAGTTTCTTGCTTAAGAATTGGTTGATGCACTTGAAAATATTTCTGAGGTAATTTTTCCATTCCTGGAAGTATAAAAGTTTTATTATTATCATCTTTTAATTGATCTTTAAGAAAATTACTATCTTTACCCCTTTCATATAAAAAGTATTTACTTAATTCCAAGTATTTTTTATCTTTAGTTACTGAGTATAGTTTTGCTAAACCAATTTCTACTTCTTCATGACCGTCATATCCATGAATCTTGCCTTCTTCTGGGCCAAAATATTCATTAATACAATCAGCTAAATTACAAGCGATATCTATTATCTTTCTTTTTCCTGTAACACTATAATAAGCAGCTGCCGCTTCCATAAAATGACCTGCGCAATATAATTCGTGACTTTCTAATAGACGCTTAAACTTTCTTTCCTTAGCATCAATAGTAAAGTAAGTATCTAAATATCCATCCTTTTGTTGAGCGAGTCCTATCAAGTCTATAACGCCATCAGCTATGTTTTCAAGTTCAGAGTTACTATCATTAATCAAAGAATATGAAACAGCCTCTAGCCATTTATAAACATCACTATCTTGAAAAACATAGCCATAATGATGACCACTTTTTAGTCCCGCTGCAATTTTAAAATTTTCAATTGCATGACTTTTTTCAATTGGAATATTCTCATCATCTCGCTCAGCATCAATTTTTATATTAGCCTCATCATTAAGCACATTCCATTGATATGGAATCATTTCATCTTTAACCAATCTTATATACTTAGACCAAAAATCATCTGTAATAATAATATCTTTTATGTTTATCTCATTTTGCATTTATTAAACTCCTCCTATATCAATATTTAAGGTATGGTAAATACGACAATCAGTGTTTTTTCTTAGCACCAATTGACATAAGCTTTTTATGGAAGTATAATGTTGATTGTTCTTATATGATTGATTTATACGCTAATTATAAATCGATTACATTTATCTAACAACTAATAAAATCGTACTTTTGGTGGTGAAATCAGATATGCTCTATTTTAAGACAAATGTAAGTGTACCTCTCTCTTATTACAAATCTGGTCAATTTATATGTGAGAAAAATTGGCAGCATAAATCTTTTATTCTAGAAAATGACTATGAAATTATCATTGGAATTAAAGGAACCATTTATATTAAACAAAATGAGGATAAGTATGAAGTAAATCCAGGTGATGTTTTATTTTTACTCCCAGGTATGTTACATTCCGGATATGCACCCTCAGATGAGGGTAGTAGTTTTTACTGGCTTCATTTTTTATGTACTTCAAATGAGATAATATTAACTAAATCTGAGATATATCAAGAAATTATTTCAATATTAAATACGGAAAGTTTGCATGAAGATATTTTATTGCCAACTTTTTTATCATTAATTGACACTGGAAAAGTGTTCATTTATATAAAACAAATTTTACACATAGCTAATTCACTGTATTATACACATTTATCAACTGATTATTTAGTATCTGAACTTGCCATAGAATTAACTCAACAATTTATAAACTCATTTAGTTTGTCATTAACAAAAGAAAATTCAGTAAATAAAAGATTTTTTCAAATATTAGAATGGATAAGAGTAAATGTTACTAAAGACATATCTGTACAAATGGTAGCTAAGAAGTCTAATTTTAGTGCCGATCATCTAACGAGATTATTCAAAAAACATATTGGAATGAGTACTCTTCAATATATAAATAGTATTAAGATAAATAAAGCAAAAGAACTATTATTGAACTCTGAAAAAAGCATTAAAGAAATCTCTTATACTTTATGTTTTAAAGATGATAAATATTTCATGAAATTATTTAAGAAATATGAAGGAATAACTCCAACTCAATATAGAGATGCATACCCTAAAACTTATATTAACACAGATTCATCTGATCCACTCATTCCTTTGCCTAGTTATTTATCACATAAGAATTAAAACAACTGACTTATGACTCTACTATACAATCAAGTAACCGTCTATATTTCACCCTCTTCGCAAGCAGTTGCAATATAAAATAGCCTATAAAATAGACACTTTAAAGTCTACCTATAGGCTATTTTATATTATTAGATTTATACTCATATTTAATTAAAGGGGGACTCTAATTAAAAAATAAATCACTTGCTAATTACCATACCTTTATAATAACAATTAATTGTAGGATTAGTATCAAATCTTTATGTGAAAAATATGTGACTCTCTCTAACTTATGTTAAGTTAAATGTTAAACTTTGAATTTAAGTAGTTCCCCATAAGATTCTGCGAAAATAGTATTATTAAATTCATTATTTACAATACCTGCACGCACACCCTGCATAGTAGCAATAATATCTTTGGGCATAATATTATATCGTTTTTTAAATGGAGTACTAGCTATTAATGAGATGGCTTGTTTCCTACTCTCACTTAATTCTTTTGAAATTTTTTTTAATTTTCTTGAATCAACAACTATATTATAGTCAATAGGACTTATATCTTTTATATTTTTTTTCAATTCCTCTATATAAGATATACCTTCTTCTTTTGTCATAACTCCACTCATAGTTATTATCAGTAAATTTGTTTTAAGTTCCATTGTATACATATTAAACCCTCCCATATCTTTGCTTATTTATTGAGTTCCTATATTTTAAATTATAATCAATAACTGTATTACAAATATCTTATATTTATGTAAAGTTTATGTGTATAAATATCTTCTGCAATTGAAATAATTAAAGATTAAGTATGGATTTCTCCATAATGATCCAAATAAGGAACTCAGAAACTATTAAAATTTCATTTAAATTTTTATTTTTTGAAATCAAATGAATTATAACATTAGGAAAAGTATATATTATGAAAATTTCATTTGAACGAGCTTTAGCAATTGTAGTAATATATACTGCCCCTTTGTTACATTTCTTTCTCGAGCATCCCTAATAATTCATCAAATCTTTTTATAGTATCTTCTAAAGGTTTTGGTGATGACATATCTACCCCTGCCTTTTTAAGTATATTTATTGGATAATCACTTCCACCACTCTTTAAGAATCCTATATATCTTTCTACAGCACTTGCTCCCTCGTTAGTTATCATTTTACTGAAAGAATTAGCAGCTGCAAAACCTGTGGTATACTGATATACATAAAAATCATTATAAAAATGAGGAATTCTTGACCATTCCATATCTATTCCTGCATCTACTACCATATCCGGTCCAAAATATTTCACATTTAAATCATGATAAATTTTACATAAGTCCTCTGGTGATAACGGATTACCCTGTTCAATTTTTTCATGTATTACCTTTTCAAATTCTGCAAACATGCACTGTCTAAATACTGTAGTTCTTATTCCCTCTAATTGCTGATTTATTAGAAATAATTTCTTTTTCTTATCATTCTCATTTTTAATTTGATAATCTATTAATAAACATTCATTAGTTATAGATGCAACCTCTGCGCAAAATAACTCATACCCTGAATATATATATGGTTGAGTCTTTCTTGCATAATATGAATGAATGGAGTGTCCCATTTCGTGAACAAGCGTAGATACATCATTTAATTGATAATTATAATTCAAAAGCACATATGGCATACTATCAAAGCAGCCCCAAGAATAAGCTCCAGAGCGTTTACCTTTGTTTTGGAATACATCTACCCATCCCTCATTAATACCTTCCTTGAAGATGTCTAAATACTCTTGTCCGAGTGGCTTAATACCCTCAAGTGCTATTTTAACTGCCTCTTCATATTCAATATGATTTTCCTCCGCATCAATTATAGGCACATATAAATCGTACATATGCATTTCATCAAGCCCTAGAAGCTTCTTCTTAATGCTTACATACCTATGAAGGGATGATAAGTTTTTATTTATAGTATCAACTACATTATCATAAACCTTTACTGGAATATTATTAGGTTTTAAAGAACTTTCAAGTGCACAGGAATAATTTCTTGTTTTTGCATTAAATATAAAGTTCTTTATCGAAGATGTTAAAGATGCTGTTAAAGTATTACTAAATCCTTTATATGTTGAAAATAATGTTTCAAAAGCATCTTTTCTTACTCTTCTATCCTTTGATTTTATAAAATTGCTATAGTTCCCTTCAGTTAATTCCACCTCATTACCCTTTTCATCCTTTATACACGGAAATGTCATGTCTGCATTTGTAAGCATTCCAAATATATTTCCCGGTGCACTTAGACAATCACTAACAGACGCCAAAAGCTTTTCTGCCTCTGCACTTAGTGTATGGTCCTTTTGACTTATAATATCTGTTAAATAAAATTCATATAGTTTAAGCTTTGGAAACTTAACTATTGCCTCATCAACTGCTCTCTCAGGTAATGATAATAACTCAGGAATAAAAAATGCAGTTTCACTAGAAACTTCTGCGCCATAAGTATCAATCTTATTCTTAAGAACTTGAAATTCAGCCTTGCCTGTATCCTCGTCTCCTCTTAAATGTGCATACACAAGCAATTTATCTAAAAGTCTTTCAATTTCTACGTTACTTTCTAAAAATGATAATAACTCCTCAGGGATACCTAGTTTACCTGAGAATTTTTTCATATTTGGCACTTTAGCCTTTAGTATTTCAAAATCTTTTTCCCAGACTGACGAATTCTCATATATCTTTTCAACATTCCACTTATACTTGCTATCGACTTGATCTCTCGTTTTAAGTTTTTGTACTTCACTCACTAAAATTTCCCTCTTTCATTTTTTGAATTTAAAATCAAACTTACGTAGATTAATCTACATAGAATAGAAAACAACATAATATAATTATATTATCCTATAATTGAAAAAATAACCATACACTAGTAAACTATAATAATAACTTGTTGTTTATTTCCACTCACACAACAACTATATTTATAAATTTTTTTATATTTAATATTGATTTGTAATATTTATACAATATAATACTTTTGCTGTTTTTATCATCATACTATAATAAAATAATAAAAGGTTGTTATGTTTTTTGTACAAGCCATCAAAATTAGTCACTGATATATTACATATATTCTCTTTTTCTTAGATTATACTAACAAAAGTATATATTGCGAATAATGCATTTGAACTAGCCTTAGTAATTCTTAATTTATTTTATTTGCAGATACGTAAAGAAAAGTACATGTTTGAGCGCATGCGAGTTTGTACTTTTTAGTAGCTGCAAACAAAATAGATTTTAGAATTACTTAGCGAAGTGAAAGCATTGGAGCAATATATACTTTTAGTTAAAGCATAATCTATGAAAAAGTGCTTAGATTAAATGTGCATTAATCCATTTTATTATATCAGTAGTTACCTCATCCTTATTGGTTTCATGGAGCATTTCATGACGTCCATCTTTATAAAGTTTATAAGTCAGATCCTTAACTCCATGTTTCTCATAAGTCTTAACAAGTTTTAAAGCACCCTTCCCATTTTTTCCTACAGGGTCCTTATCACCTCCAAAAATATAGATAGGTAAATTATTAGGAATGTTTTTAATTTCCTCCGCATCTGCTGCACTCTTAAGTCCACTTAAAAAATCATAGAAAAAGCCCGCTGTAAAAACTGCACCACAGTATGGATTTTCTATATATTTATCCACTTCTTTGTTGTCCCTGCTTAGCCAATCAAATAATGTTCTATTTGGTTTAAAAAAATTATTATTACTTCCAAAAATCAATTTATTTAAATTAATACTTTTAGCATTTCTTCCTCTTCTTATAATCTCCACTTTTGATGCTATTCTTCCTATATCAACAATAATTCCCCGCTTACCGCAAGTGCCTGTAAGAATAACACCCTTTAATTCACTTCCATATAAACAAATATATCTTTGTGTTAAGAATGATCCCATGCTATGCCCAAATAAAAATACAGGTAAAATCATATTTTCTTCTTTAATAATATTATTTAGTCTATGCATGTCCTCAACCATTGAATTAAAGCCATCCTCACCTAATTCTCCCAAAGTCTCTATCTTCCCTGCAGTTTCCCCATGACCCCTATGATCATTAGCATAAACAATAAATCCATTTTTTGTTAAATTGTTTGCAAAATCTTCATACCTAGCTGCTGTCTCCGCCATTCCATGTGCTAATTGAACCACACCCTTAACCTGCATATCCACATCCGGCATCCATTTGTATACAAATATTTTCAAACCATCCTTACCCTTAAACGTAAAACTTTCTGATATCATACTCACCCCCTATTATTTTTACAATTAATAATATTTTTATGTTGAGAAATAACTCAGCGAAGTAAAAATTACTTTTTCATGAATTGTGCTAACAAAAGTATATACTGCGCATAATGCATTTAAACTAGCTTTAGTAATACTTAATTTATTTTATTTATAGGTATCTTAATAAAAGTACATGTCTGAGCACATACAAATTTGTATTTTTCAGTAGCTATAAATAAAGTCCTTTTTCATAGATTATGCTAACAAAAGTATATATTGTGTAGAATGCATTTAAGCAAGCCTTAGTAATTCTTAATTTATTTTATTTATAGGTGTCTTAATAAAAGTACATGTTTGAGCGCATGCGAGTTTGTACTTTTTAGCAACTGTACATAAAATAAATTTTAGAATTACTTAGCGAAGTGAAAGCATTAAAGCAATATATACTTTTAGTTATAGCATAATCTATGAAAAACTACCTATCTCGTATGCTAATTTAAAATACAAAAAAGCCACACTAATTAAATCTACTGCTTAATAGACTTGATAGTGTGGCTCTCATTTTTTTAGCCATATTTCATATTTACTCTCAATAAAATTATATCACTAAAATACATATTTGAAAAGCAATATTACACAATTCTGAAAATTAATATTACATTAAAGTATCTTTTCAAACAAATTCATCCTTATTTCTCTAAGACCTTATATTCAACCTCTATATATTTATCTTCATCATAAAATTTATCAGATTGTCCATAAATCTTAACGTTTGTATTTATCGCATTTTCAGCAATATATTTTGCAGTATGCACCGTAACATCAATGGTTTTATCTATTAGAACAGCTGTTACTGCTCCTGCTATTTTTGAAGTTTTCGAAGCTACCCTACCAAGTATAACACTATACTTCTTCGTATTTTTAGCCAATTTATCCTTACCTGAAATTCCTGCAATAGACGATATGACATCCCCCGTTAGTCCAATACCAAATTCTGCAGTATTGCCAACTAATTTTGAAGCATCATATACTACTTTCCCAATAATTGTCATAATAATCACCACACCTATATTATTACTCTTATAATTATTATACCATATTATTATAAAATTATTACTAATGAATTTGGTAAAAATTATAAAGTCTTTTTGACAAACATTCAAGACTATATAAATCTTTTAAGATATTGTATAATATATAATGTTATATAAAAACAAGAGACATACCTTATAATGTATGTTAAAAATATAGAGGTGAAAATACATGATAAAAACCATATTTAAAGGTAGCGCAATGTTAAATCCCGTTCCCGTAGTATTAATTACATCAAAAAATAAAGAAGGTAAAATAAATGTTTTTACAGTAGCATGGATAGGAATGGCTTGTACAAAACCGCCAATGATAACTGTAGCTATAAGGCCTGAGAGACTTTCCTATGATTACATAAAAGAAAGTGGTGACTTTGTAGTAAATCTACCTACTGCTGCAATGACAAGAGAAGTTGATTATTGCGGAGTGCGTTCTGGTAAACAAGTAGATAAGATTCATGAGATGAACTTCAAAGTGGACGACGCAAAAGATGTCATAGCACCAATAATATCTGACTGCCCCATATCTTTAGAGTGCAAAGTTAAAAGCATTACCCCTTTAGGGACACACGATTTATTTTTAGCTGAAATAGTAAATACGCATGTTGATAATACTTTAATAGATGATCTTGGAAAAATACACTTTGAACTGGCAGATCTCATTACTTATTCTCATGGCGAATATTTTAGCGTTAATTCTAAACCTTTAGGTAAATTTGGTTACTCAGTTCAGAAAAAAAACAAAACCAAAAAAAATAAGCATAAAAATAAAGCCTGATTTCTCAGACTTTATTTTTATATCTATTTTTATTTATTTGGCATTGATTTGTTTGGTATTGCTTTAGTAGGTATTGCCTTAGTAGGTATTGCTTTATTTTCAGATTTCTTATCCATTCTTAACATTTCGCCTATTGCTGATATACTACCAAAACTTGATAATATTTCATTCGGAAGTATAAGCTTATTAGCTGGATTTTTAGACATTTCTGTAAGAGCTTCTATCTGTTTTAATGCTATTACAGTTTCATTTGTACCTGACTCAATTATTGCTGTATTTACTTTTCTTATAGCACCTGCTTCTGCAATTGCAATTGTCTCTATAGCCCTTGCTTTACCTTCTGCTTCTAAAAGTTGTGATTCTTTAAGTCCTTCTGCACGTCTAATATTTGCTTGCTTTTCAGCTTCAGCATTTAATATTTGAGCTTGCTTATGTCCTTCTGCTCTTTCAATTTGACTTTGTTTTTCGCCTTCTGCTGTAAGAATAAACGCTCTCTTATCTCTCTCTGCTCTCATCTGTTTTTCCATAGCTTGTTGAATCTCACTTGGTGGAACAATGTTTTTAATTTCTACAGATAAAATCTTTATTCCATAAGCATCTGTAATTTCATCAATTATTTCAAGAAGCTTAGAATTTATTCTATCTCTTCCTGATAATACATCATCTAATGTCATGTCTCCAACAATATTTCTCATATTAGTAATAGTTGAATACACAATACCTGATTTATAATCCTCAATATTATACACTGCATCTCTTGAATTAATAACTTTATAAAATATAACATTATCAATTGATATATTTACATTATCTTTAGTTATAACATTCTGTGGTTGTATGTCGAGTATTTGTTGCTTAGTAGAAATTTTTCTTCTAACGAAATCTGCAAATACAATTGTAAAATGCCAACCTGGCTCTAATATCCTATGAAACTGACCAAATCTTTCTATTAGAATTACATACCCAGTATTAACAATCTTAATAGATGTTAAAATCATAACGACAATTAGTAACAATAAAACTAAACCTATAATCGAACCCATAACAAATTCCTCCTCAAATTTTAATATAACTTATACTTTAGATATTAATAATTTATTTCCTTCAATACCAGTAACTCGAACTAAATCACCTTTCTTTAAAGGTTCACCGTCATTTTTAACAGTCCAATAAATTCCTTGAAACTTAATATTTCCTTTTTGATCAATATCTTTTGTTATTGTAAATTCTTGTCCTACATACCCTTCTTCCATAGTCAAAGTTTTTTTCACAGTTTTGCTTATGGTCTTCTTAACTATAGGATACCCTATAGACATGGCCACTCCACTAACTGCTACAAAAATAATTATTTGCACAAATATTGGTGCACCTAAGCCAATAGAAATAATTGCTGCGAGTGCTCCTGCAGCAAACCATACAAACATAAAACTACTAGTTGTAATATCAATAGCTAATGCCGCCACTGCAACAACTATCCAAAATATCATCGGTGTCCAGCTCATATTATACCCCCTTAAAATCTAAAATATTATTAACTTTAACAGCTTATGTCATTATTAATCTATATCCTATATTATATAACTTTTATGAATTTTATAATACAACCTTATTATGTTTTAAAATCAATATTATTACTATAGAATATTTATGAATAATATTCATCTTTTATAAACTAAATAAATAAATTTTTTATAATGTTATAATCACATTATATTGTATATACTAAACTTAATAAAGTTTTATTTTAATATATAGTATCTTTTTTCGTGCATTTTTGTCGTTTTTTCACCATCTACCCTGTATTTACTCTCATTTTCTCAATAATACGTTACATTGTAATTATAAATTTATTGTAAATAGTAAATAACAATTTAATTATTGGTAAAATAATCATTAACGTTTCTACTAATGTATTCAAAATAATGATATAATTCTACTAAATATTTGTTATATAAAGAAATATTTGCATATACTATATAATAAAACCAAGAAAGGTCGTGAATTAGTTTGGAAACTTCTTTTATAAAGGTTTCTGCTGCTTGTCCAATAGTAAATGTGGCAGATATAGAATTCAACTTAACTAACATACAAAAATGCATTACACAGGCTTACGCAGAAGGATCAAAATTCATAGTTTTTCCAGAACTTTGCATAACAGCTTACACTTGTGCAGATTTATTTTTGCAACAGCGATTGTTAAAAAAATCTGAAAATGCAATTAAATCTCTATGTGAGTTTTCTGAAAATAAAGATATATTAATTGCTGTTGGCTCTCCATTATACTTTAATGATTGTCTATATAATTGCGCTTACATAATATTTAACGGAAAACTTCTAGGAATAGTACCAAAAAGCTATATTCCTAATTATACTGAGTTTTACGAAAAAAGATGGTTTGCAGAGGGTCTTTCCATAATAAACAAAACCGTGAATCTTTCTTTTGCTAGTGGCATCCCTTTTGGAACAAATTTATTATTTACTTGTGACAACATTAAATTTGGTTTTGAAATTTGTGAAGATCTTTGGGTAACCATTCCTCCAAGCAGCTACTTGTCTCTTCAGGGTGCAAATATAATTGCCAACCTATCTGCATCTAATGAATTAGTTAGTAAAGCTGATTACAGAAAATCCTTAGTAACATCTCAAAGTGCAAGATGTATGTGTTCTTATTTATATGCATCCTCAGGTGTTTTTGAATCTTCTACCGATTTAGTTTTCAGTGGTCATCTTTTAATTAGTGAAAATGGTTTATTATTAAAAGAAAATAATAGATTTCAAAGAGAAAACGAAGTTATTACATCTATTATTGATATAAATAAGTTAAATAGTGAAAGAATGAAAAATACAAGTTTTAGAAATACTAATTCCATATGTCCCTTTGAAGTAAAAGAAATTTCTTTTGAATTTGAAAATATGGATTTTGGCATCTTTGATAGAGATATTGATAAATATCCTTTTGTTCCGTCGGATCAACTTAAACGTGAAGTACGCTGCGCAGAAATATTCAATATACAATCTTCAGCTCTTGCTAAAAGATTTTCATTCACTGGACTTAATAAAGCTATAGTTGGTATTTCTGGAGGTCTTGATTCAACACTAGCACTACTTGTTATAGTTAAAACTTTTGACAAACTAAAAATACCATTAAAAAATATTATAACTATAACTATGCCTGGTTTTGGGACTACAGATAGAACTTATTTAAATGCAGTAAATCTATGCAAAAATTTAGGTACTGACCTTAGAGAAATTAATATAGTTGACGCATGTCTTTTGCATTTTAAAGATATAGGTCATCCATTAGGGAAACATGATGTGACTTATGAGAATGTTCAAGCAAGAGAAAGAACTCAAATTCTTATGGATCTTGCCAATAAGGAAGGTGGCCTGTTAATAGGTACAGGCGATTTATCAGAACTTGCTTTAGGTTGGTGCACATATAATGGAGACCATATGTCTATGTACTCTGTAAATTGTTCAATTCCTAAGACATTGGTTAGATATTTAGTCAAATATGTAGCAGATAAAGAATCGTCAAAGGAAGTCACAGACATTCTTTTAGATATTCTTGATACCCCAGTAAGTCCTGAACTTATGCCTAAAGATAAAAGTGGAAAAATAACGCAAAAGACTGAAGACATAGTAGGACCATATGTACTCCATGACTTCTTTCTTTATTATTTTATGAAGCAAGGCGCAACTCCTGAGAAAATATTATTTTTAGCAAAACAAGCCTTTAAAGACGACTTCGAGGAAGTCGTAATAATTAAATGGTTCGATAAATTTATAAAAAGATTTTTTACTCAACAATTTAAACGTTCAGCTTTGCCTGATGGTCCAAAAGTAGGAACAATAAGTGTTTCTCCAAGAGGCGATCTTAGAATGCCATCAGATGCTAGTTATAATTCTTTCCTTTAATATCTTTTAACACCAAGGAAAGTATATATTACGCGTATTGCAATACGAGTAATGCATTCAATCAAGCTTTAGAACTCCATACTTATTTTTAATTGATTTGCGTTAAGAAAAATATATGTTTGAGCGCTAGCGAGTTTATATTTTTTAGCAAATTAATTAAAAATAAAATTAGTAGTTCTTAGCGAAGATGAAGCTACCTTTTCCTTTTACACATAGAAAAAGATATATATTACGTATAATGCATTGAATCAAGCTTTAGAACTTCTTATTTTATTTTTAATTGATTTGCGTTAAGAAAAATATATGTTTGAGCGCTAGCGAGTTTATATTTTTTAGTAAATTAATTAAAAATAAAATTAGTAGTTTTTAGCGAAGATGAATGCATTAATAGTAATATATATCTTTATTTGTATATATCAACGATTAAACCTGAAATTTCATCAATAGTATTTGCTACCTTAAGATTATCTTTTTCCTGATTAAGTAACATTTGAGTAAGTTCTTCAAGTTTAGCATCTACAGTATCTACTGTTATAAAATATTGTGTTTGCCAAAAACTAATATCTTTTTTAACTTCGTACATATGTTTCAAAACAGATTCCAAGTATTCTTTAATTAAATTTTTATATGCTTTAACATCAGCATAACATTTTGTAGTACTTAACCTATTTCCTTTCTTTTTTATATCATCCATCATATCCTTTAGCTGCTCCTCTGATCTATTATGCCTAGCAGAACTAAAGTTTTGGGAAAAGTCCATTTTATTTTGAATAGGTTTTTTATCTGTTGAAATAGTCGAATTTCTTCTAGCTCTTGATATTTCCATGATTATTTCACCTCCAATTTATCTATAGTTATTTTTTAAACTTTTTATATCTTTTATATTCTTATGTATATTATAACGAACTTTCATCAAAAAAATATACACAAAACAAAATAAATTCTAGCTACAATACAAAATAAATTCTAGCCACAAAACAAAATAAATTATAGGGGGTGTCCCGGTGCAAAGATTACTGATTATGTTTTTGACTTTCTTTAAAATAGGCTCTTTTACCTTTGGTGGAGGTTATGCCATGATCCCACTTATTGAAACTGAAGTTGTAAGTAAAAAAAAGTGGCTTTCAAAAGAAGACTTTTTAGATATAGTTGTTATTTCTCAAACTTTTCCTGGAGCCTTAGTTGTTAATTGTAGCATATTTATTGGTTACAGAATTGGCGGTCTACTTGGAGCTATAATCGGACTTCTTGGAGTCATTTTACCTTCATTTTTTATAATTCTATGCATAGCTGTCTTTTTTATGAAATTTCGCGAGTATTACTATGTCAATTTAATTTTCAAAGGTATTTCTGCTGCAGTACCAGTACTTATACTTATAGCGGTAGTAAGTTTATCAAAATCTCTAAAGAAAAACTATACAAATCTTATTGTAATTTTATTGTCAATTACAAGCATATTATTTTTTAAAGTACATCCTGTTATAGTTATACTTTTATCTGGTTTATATGGAGTTCTATTTCTTGGAAAGAAGGTGAAATAAATGGGTATTTTAATTAAAATGTTTCTATCCTTCTTAAAAATAGGTGCCTTTAGCTTTGGCGGAGGTTATGCTATGCTTCCACTTATCGAAAGAGAAATTGTAAAAAGCAATAATTGGATTAGCTATAAAGAATTTGTTGATATCATTGGAATATCTCAGATGACTCCAGGACCAATAGCCATAAATTCAGCTACTTTTGTAGGTTTTAAAGTGGCTGGTATATCAGGTAGTATCGCTGCAACCCTAGGTGTAATCTCATTTTCTTTTCTTCTAGTTTCCATTGCAAATCATTATATTATGAAATTCAAAGAATCCTATATAATGAAAGCAGCCCTCACAGGTATGCGTCCTGCTATGATTGGTCTTATAATTTCCGTATTTTTGTCTCTAGGCCGTGAATCTTATAAAGACATTAAAAGCGTAATAATTGGATTTATTATATTTGGACTACTACTAACTGATAAATTTCATCCAATTATAACAATAATGATTTCTGGACTATTAGGCATTATATTTTATGGACTATTCCCCATCTGATTTTTAAAACATTGCTTTTTGTTTACCTAATATACTTATTGTTTCATTTCTAATAATATGATATGATATGTTTAATGTACCAAAGGGGAGTAGCGAGGGCAGTTTTTCTGCTTTTAATTATTCGTCATCACGGTGTACTAAAATACACCCGGATAATTAACTCACTAGATGTTGCCAGACCTTTGTTCTATTTTTTAATAGAGCAAAGGTTTTTTTGTCTCTAATAATTTTCACTATAATTGCAAATACTATAAAAAGAGGTGGTATTCATGTTTGCACGCAAAACTATAAAAGAAGTTCTAAAAGAATTTAACTCAAATTTAGAAACGGGGCTTTCTCAAAAACAATCAGAAATACAAAGAGAAAAATTTGGATTCAATCAGTTAGAAACTAAAAAACCTAAAACATTACTTTCTATGTTTTTCGCCCAATTAAATGATATTCTAATTTACATTTTAATTGCAGCTGCTGTAATTTCTGCCCTTCTAGGTGAAACAAGCGATGCAGTTATAATTGCTATCGTAATTGTTATCAATGCTACCGTCGGAATTATTCAAGAATCTAAAGCAGAAAAAGCTCTTGATGCATTGAAAAAACTATCCACTCCAAATGCCGTAGTTAGGCGTGATGGAGAGGTAAAAGAAATTCCATCTAGAGAAGTTGTACCTGGTGATATTATTATTATCGACGCTGGACGATATGTACCTTGCGATTTAAGGCTACTTGAAACTGCAAATTTAAAAATCGAGGAATCTACACTTACAGGAGAATCTGTACCAGTAGATAAAGATGCAACACTTGTATTAACCGGCGATGATATTCCACTAGGAGATCAAAAAAACATGCTCTTTATGTCAACGCTTGCAACCTATGGTAGAGGCGTTGGCATAGCTGTATCTACTGGAATGAATACTGAGATTGGTAAAATTGCTAAAATGCTAGACGAAAAAGTAGATACCGAAACTCCACTGCAAAAAAAACTAGCACAGCTTGGAAAATTTCTTGGAATAGGTGCATTATTTATATGTGCTCTTATGTTTGTTGTAGGTGTTCTTCAAAAGAGAGATCTTTTTGAAATGCTTCTTACATCCATTAGTTTAGCAGTTGCCGCTATACCTGAAGGTCTCCCTGCAATAGTCACTATAGTACTTGCTATGGGAGTTCAAAAAATGATTAAGGAGCATGCAATTGTACGTAAACTACCTGCTGTTGAAACTTTAGGTTCAGTAAATATTATATGTTCAGACAAAACAGGAACCTTAACTCAAAATAAAATGACTATAACAAAATTTTATGCAGGTGATTCCCTAGGAAATATTGAGACTTTAAATCTTAATGATAAAGAGCAGAAGTTGCTACTTGAAAATCTCATTTTATGTAACGATTCTACCTACTCCGAAAATTCAAAAACAGGTGACCCAACTGAAATTGCACTACTCGTAGCTGGAGCACGCAACAATATACTCAAAGATGCCTTAGAGAAAAAACACCCGCGAATTGATGAAATTCCTTTTGAATCGGATAGAAAATTAATGACTACTGTAAATAAATATGATGACGGATATTATGTAATGACAAAAGGAGCAATTGATAATTTGTTAAATATATGTACTAAAGCATATATCAAAGGTAGCATCGTACCTATTACTCCTGAAATAAAAAAAGACATAATAGCAATATCTAATAACATGTCTGATGATGCATTAAGAGTTTTGGGTGCTGCTTATAAAGTTCTTAAAACAAGTCATGTAGATATTGATTCTTTAGAAAGTGATTTAATACTTATTGGACTCGTTGGCATGATAGATCCGCCAAGGCTTGAGGTTAGAGATTCTATTGCACTATGTCACGCATCAGGAATTAAGACTGTAATGATAACTGGCGACCATCAAAATACAGCTTTTGCTATAGCAAAAGAACTTAATATTACAGATGATTCTAAAAGCGTTATGTCTGGAACTGAGCTTGATAGCATATCAGAGGTCGAATTAAATAGTAGGATTGATAATATTAAGGTATTTGCAAGAGTATCTCCAGAGCATAAAGTGAAAATTATAAAAGCTTTTAAATCCAAAGGGAACATCGTATCAATGACTGGAGACGGGGTAAATGATGCACCTTCTCTTAAAATAGCAAATATCGGTGTTGCAATGGGTATAACGGGCACCGATGTTGCTAAGGGTGCAGCTGATATGGTATTAATGGATGATAACTTTTCAACTATTGTTGCTGCTATAAAAGAAGGAAGGAACATCTTTCGCAATATCAAAAAGACTGTAATATTCCTTATCTCCTGTAATGTTGGAGAAATTATAGCACTGTTTTTTGCAATACTTTTAGGTTGGGCATCTCCTCTTCGCCCCATCCATATATTGTGGGTTAACTTAATTACAGATACACTTCCAGCTCTAGCTCTGGGAGTCGATCCTGGTGACCCTGACGTAATGAAATATAAACCACGTAATCCAAAGGATAGTTTATTTAAGAACTCGACCTTAAGTTTAGCTCTTAATGGATTGTTAATTGGAATACTAACCCTAGCAGCATTTATAATAGGTGCAAAATACTATAGTGGTGATACAAATCTATTTCCACTATTCCCGAGTGGTCTTAAACCAGATGCTTTAGAACATGCACAAACTATGGCTTTTGTAGTCCTTAGTTGCTCTCAGCTTATTCATTCATTAAATATGAGAAACGAAAAGAAGTCCATATTCCAAATAGGTTTATTTTCAAACAAATATTTAATTGGATCTATTCTCTTAGGCCTAATGCTACAAATCCTTATAATAACAATAGCACCACTTGCAAAAGTGTTCAGTGTTCATGCTTTGAGTATGAATGATTGGGGTTTCGTAACTATATTATCCATTATGCCCTTAATCTTAAATGAGATTGTAAAAATGTTTAAACGTATGTTATCTAAAACTTTAGAAAATTAAATAAATAAATAGAGGTTGATGAATTAATTCATCGACCTCTATTTATTTGAATCATATATATATGTTTCTTACCTTAATAGTTGAATTCATGTGCATTATATTATTTTCTTAATTCTTGTTTTCCAATAACTTTACTTTTAGCATCCATTTTACATGTGTTTTTAGCTTCTGGTGTAGTAAAATATACATTTCCCTCAACCTTAGTATCTATTAACTGAAAGTTATTTGCCGAAATATAAAGGTCACCTTTGAATGTTCCATGTTCCATACTTGTTTCAGTACTTTTAATCGTTAGTTTTGGCACAGCTAAAGTGAATCTATCTCCTATGTTCTTAGCTTTATCTTGACTGTATAGATTTATCTTGCGTTGCAAAAGAGCTTTATCACTTCTAAACTCACCATCAACTACAAGGTTTTTATTTATAGTTAAACTTTTTTTCATATCAATAGTCTGTATACCATCTTTACTTATAGCCTTTTCAAAAGAGGCTGCAGTGTCTACTTCATTTAAAGTTGTTACTAATTCCTGCTTTCCAGTAACTTTACTTTTAGCATCCATTTTACATGTATTTTTAGCTTCATTTGTAGTAAAATATAAATTTCCTTTAACTGTAGTATCTATTAACTGAAAGTTATTTGATGCCACATAAAGGTCACCTTTAAAAGTTCCATGTTCTATACTTGTTTTAGGACTATTAACAGTTAATTTTGGCACAGTTAAAATAAATTTATTAGTTATGTTCTTATTTTTGTCTTGACTATATAGGTCTATATTACGTCCTACAATATTTTTATCCTTTTTGAACTCACCATTAACTACAAGATCTTTATTTATAGTTATATTCTTTTTCAAGGTAATAATCCACGTACCATTACTACTTATAGCCTTTTCAAATTCTTTTGGAGTACTTACCATTGAAGTTGCGGTTATTACCTTTGGAGTTTTTTTAGGTGTTTGAGTTGGAGCTTTCATGTTACATCCTACGAGTAATACGGCTAGTATAGCCGATGTTAATAATATGTTTTTTGATTTCATTAGAAATCCTCCTTATTAATAAAATGATTTATTCTTCGGATATAGTATAACCAAAATAATAATAATTCATGTTTAATAACAAAGTTAAAATATTTTCAAAAAATATTAAACGACTAAAGCCTTTTAATATTTAAGGCTTTAGCCGTTTAACGACATTTCTCTTATTTACTCTTTTTCTATTTCTTCTAATTTAATATCTTGTTCTTTTAATCTAGTACCATCCATATCTTGAACAATCAGATCACATTTCATAAGTCCACCCAATGCCCTTTTAAATGCATTTTTACTTGTTCTAAATGTTTTCTTTATATCATCTGGGGAACTCTTATCATTGTATACCATAGATCCACCAGATTTATTTAAGAATTCTAATATTTGCTGTCCAACTACATCTCTTTCTTCTAATCTTGGTTTTCTTGCTGTTACATCCATTTTACCATCTTCGTAATATTTCTGTACTCTCACAGTTAGTCTGTCTCCGGGTATTACACTAGCATAATTCTCATTTCTTAGAATAACAGCTCTATAAATGTCATCAATAGCTATCATTAATGTGCCATTAGTCTGGATTCCGTATACTGTACCTTCAACTTCATCATCAATTTCATATGAATCTGTATCATATAAATATTTATCAATAAAAGTAGTAGCTGCAAGTCTTCCAGTCTTATCTAGATATATGTAAAAAAGATATTTCTTACCTGTTTCTAAGCTATAGTTTTCCTCTTTAAAAGGAACTAATATATCTCTTTCTAAACCAATTTCAACAAAACTTCCTATTGTAGTCATGTCGACTACCTTAAGATAAGCTAAGTCTCCAACTTTTGCCAGTGGCCTTTTTAAAGTTGCAATTAATCTGTCACTCGAGTCCCTGTATATAAACGCTTCAACTTCATCGTCAATTTTAAGTGCTCTCCCTACTGTACTTTTCATTGGAAGTAATACATCATCATCCGTATTATCTGTCTCAGCTCCCAAATAGTAACCAAAATCTGCACGCCTAACTACCTTTAAACTATTAATATCTCCTATTTTTATCATTTAATATCCCCTACCTTTTTTAAACTTTTGACCAATCTATATATTTGTTAATTTTATCAACAAATTGTACTAAATATACTTGTCATCTTTTATCATATATTTCATTGAAAGTTCAGCATAATGATGCGCTGATTCTTTTAAGCCCTCTTTTTCCTGAGCCGTTAATATTCTTATAACCCTTGCCGGCACTCCCATGCATAAAACACCAGACGGTATTTTTTTCCCCTGCGTAACTAAACTACCAGCTCCAATTATAGTATACTCTCCTATTTCTGCACCATTAAGGATTGTACTTCCCATTCCGATTAAAGTATAATTTGCAATTGTACAACCATGTATTATAGCATTATGTCCTATAGTTACATAATCTCCAATATTAACAACAAAATCGTCATCATTATGTATAGTGCAGTTATCTTGAACATTTGTGTAATTACCTATAGACATAGAATTCATATCGCCTCTTAATACAGCTCCAAACCAAATACTGCTGTACTCTCCTATAGATACATTTCCTATAACATCTGCGCTGATAGCAATAAAAGTATTTTTATGTATACTCGGGATTTGTCCATCGAATTGATGTATCATAATTTCCTCCTCACCTCTTCCAAAATAATAAATGCACATCGAATATAGTGCTATACTAAGTATACATTTATTATACTACTATATTTAATAAACAAGCCCATAATTAGTCATAATTTGATTTAATTTATTATTTGATTTTTTATAAAATGTATTATATAATACCATATGTAGTGGCGATTATTTTAAAATTACTACATATGGTATTATATTTAATATCACATAAAATATACCTAAATAATTAGTATAACTACTTAGGTATAATAATTTCAAACATACAGACTTATATTTTACATGATTTAAGATTAATATGCAACTAATAGGAGGTGTTTATACTAGTTTTTTTTAAGCTAGTATTAATTATGGCGGAGATAAAAAATTTGATTAAACGGGTTTTCACAAAGGAATTAGAAAAGAATAAAGCTATTACTGTTTTTGATTTATTTAATTGGAAAAAGGTAAATGTTTTGTTAAAAGACCATAAAACTAATAAAGTACTTTTAAACATGAAGGATTTAGAATTTCCAGAACACTACTCACAAAATTCTTGCGATATAATCGCTTCAAAATATTTTAGAAAATCTGGTCTTAATAATAAAAAAGGTTATGAGGATAGTATGAAACTTGTAGCTCATAGACTTGTAAATTTTTGGTGTGAAGCTTTAATAAATGAAACTATCATTAAATCTGATGAAGAAAAAAGCATTATTTATGATGAATTAATATATGCATTTTTAAATCAAATGTTTGCTCCAAATTCTCCTCAGTGGTTTAACACTGGCCTTAATTTATCATATGGTATAAAAGGTGGATCATTAGATAATTTTTATTATGATGAAAAATCAAAAATGATAGTTAAAAGCAAAGATGCTTATACAAGAACTCAAGCCTCAGCTTGTTTTATTCTATCAATTGAAGATAAATTACTCGGCAAACATTCAATCTCAGAGCAATATGTAACAGAAACCAAATTATTTAAAGGCGGTTCTGGTACTGGAACTAATTTTTCTAGTATACGAGGGATTGGAGAGAAATTATCTAGTGGTGGTATTTCCTCAGGCCTTATGAGTTTCTTAAGAGGCCTAGATAGAAACGCAGGTGCGATAAAATCTGGTGGAACTACAAGACGTGCAGCTAAAATGTTATGCCTTGATATAAACCATCCTGAAATAATGGAATTTATGACCTGGAAAGCTAAGGAAGAAGATAAAGTAAGGGCTCTAACTAAAATGGGTTATGATGGTAGTTTTGAGGGAGAGGCTTATGAAACTGTTTCTGGCCAAAATGGAAACAATTCCATAAGATTTTCAGATGAATTTATGACGAAAGTTGATAAGTTGTCAATTGATCCAAATCAAACTATTACCCTTAAGGGAAGATGTGATTCTTCAATTGACAAAGATATAAGTGTAAAAAAACTATGGGACACCTTTAATGACGCTGCTTGGAAATGTGCAGACCCAGCTCCACAATTTGATGACACCTTTAATGCATGGCACACTTGTCCTGCTGGAGAAGACGGAGAATTTGGTGCTAAACATAATAGAATTAATTCAACTAATCCTTGCGGTGAATATGCCTTTTTAGATGATACTTCTTGTAACTTAGCATCTATTAATATTTATAAATTTTATGACCCTAAAACTAAAAAGTTTGATGTTTCCGGATATGTGCATTTAATAGGACTTACTCAATTAGTTCTTGAAGCATCAATACATTGGGGACAATTTCCAACTGAAGATATAGCAAGAAAAACTCATTTATTTAGAACTACTGGTCTTGGGCTATCAAATTTAGCTTCATTATTTATGGTAATGGGCTATCCCTATGACTCAGAAGACTCTAGAAATATAGCATCATCGTTAACTGGAATAATGACTGCGCAGTCTTATTATGTTTCATCTTTAATTGCGAAAGAATTATCTCCTTTTGAAAAATATGATATTAATAAAGAATACATGCAGATAGTTATAAGAAATCACGCAAGAGCAGCTGGAGCAATAAAGAGTGACTTTGAAAACCTAAACTATGAACCTATAAAAGTGGATCACGCTATTTTAAATAAAGACTCCTTAGGTGATATAAGTGAAACCTTAAAAAGTTGCTGGACAAAAGCATTAAGCAGTGGCGAAAACTATGGCTTTAGAAACGCTCAGGTTACAGTTTTAGCTCCTACTGGCACTATTTCCTTTGCTATGGATTGTGGTGCAACATCTGTAGAACCATATTTTAGTCATTTTATTTATAAGAAATTATCTGGCGGCGGCTTTATGACCATTGTAAATCCTGTAATTAAAGATTCTCTTACTAACCTTGGATATTCCGAGGGTGAAACAAATGATATTTTTGATTACATTCTAAGAAAAGAAATGGTTGATGAAAACGGCTTTGAATACGAAAAAATTGTGGACGGTAAAATAGAGGGTGCTCCTCATTTGAAACAGGAACATTTATCTATATTTGATACAGCAAATAAATGTGGTAGCGGTAAAAGGTATATTTCCTTTATGGGACACGTTCTTATGATGGCAGCAATAACACCAATGATATCAGGTTCTATATCAAAGACTGTAAACTTACCTAAAAATGCCACTATTGAAAATTTTAAAGAAGTTATATTAACTTCTTGGAAATTAGGAGTAAAAGGTATAGCCTTATATAGGGATGGTTCAAAGGCAAGTCAGCCACTAAACACTACTTTATCCGAGGACAAGGAACTATTACTTGAAGATCTATCATATGATGCTCTTTTAAAGAAAGCAAAATCATTACAAAAAACTTCAAACCAATCACACTCAACACGTGAAAAACCAATTGGGATACGTTATGGCACTACTCATCCTGCTCAAATTGAAGATGTAAAGATTTATACTACGGTAAATAGGCGTTCAAATGGAGAGATTTCTGAAATATATATAACAACAGATAGAGAAGGTACTATTATTACTGGTTTACTTAATTCTTTATCAAAAGCAATCTCAGTTATGCTTCAACACCATGTACCTGCAGACGCTATCTCGAAGATGCTTCGAGGTCAAAAATTTGAACCTTATGGTTTTGTACAAAAACATCCTTACATTAAATCAGTTTCATCTATTTCTGATTTGATTAGCAAAATTATTGATATAGAACTAGGTGATTACAGTAGATGTCAGATTAAACCTGACAATTATGAGAACACTAATATACCTAATAATCCGTTAATCCCTGTTGAAAATGAAATTTCAACTACTTTAGAAGAATCCGCTAATGCGGTGTCTCCTGTAAGTAAAGAAACTGACAAAATTCAAGGTGAAAGATTGTACTCTGAAACCTGTTCACTTTGCTCAAGTACTAGGCTTGTTCGCAATGGTACTTGTAAGGTTTGCCTTGATTGTGGAACAACAACTGGATGTAGTTAACAGCCACATCACAATTGGCATAATAGTAAAAGTACAACTAAGTTGTGTTCTAACACAATTAAGTTATGTCCTAATACAATATAGTTATGTTCTGGAACAATTAAGTTGTGTTCTGTAAAATGAATATTTATTCATCATTACAAATTAAATATAAAAAATCACTATTTATTTGAAATTAATAAATAGTGATTTTTTTTGCATATCGGCATATGAATTCGGATATAATAATTTATAAGAACATTTGTTCTTTAAGCAGATGTAAATTTTATAAATTAAAAATTATTTTCCTCATTTTTAATTTTTACACTTCGCCCTCTGGAATAATCCAGAGAGCTTTTATTTATAATAAATTGTTATAATTAAATCGTTTTAATCTATCAGGAGGAGGAGTATCAATGGGTAAATATAATTCAAATAAACTTACAACTAAATTTGTTCAGGACTATATAAAAGATAGACTTTGGGAAAAAGATAACGCCGAGTATGTTCCTTTTTTAAGTGTAAGAAGTGTACCCACCAAAGGAAAAGCCAATCGCATCATGGGCTATAAAACTGGCAGAGAACATCATTTTCTAACAAAATTAGAGTACGCTGCATTTTATCATTTTGATTGGAGTGATGACGTGTTAGATATCAAAGAACAGTATCCCCTTCTCCCTATAGATCTTTTACAAAATATTGCTGTAGAAGCTGGTATAGAATATCCTAGTCTTGATGATGAACCCATTATTATGACTACAGATTTTCTCGTCACCACTAAGTGTAATGATAAAATAGTCCACAGTGCTAGAACAGTAACTCCTTCTATTAATCTTTCTAACAAAAGAATTATAGAAAAGTTTGAAATAGAGAGGCGTTTCTTTAATTCAAAAGGTATAGATTGGGCTATTATCACTGAAAAAGAATTATCGAGTGTATTTACAAATAATATGGATATACTTCATTCAAATAAATTAATTAATAATGGAACAACCTTAGAAACGCAGTATCTGATTACTATGTATAAATATTTGACTAAAGGCATAGAAACAGCTATTTCTAAAAATATGCCAATAGCCTACCTTCTTACAGAATTATCAAAAAAATTTAATATTAAATTTTCAGATATCAACGAAATATTCTTAAAAGCAATAATTGATAAAATAGTAGTTCTAGATATTTATAATAAGCCTTTAAATATCACAGCATTAACTATAAGTGATCTAAGCGTAAATACCAAAGTACTTTTAGGTTCAGTTAACACACTATAGGGAGGTATAGTATGAAAAAATTACAAGTCAATATGGTATTTAGAAATACAAAAGATAATGTTTATTTCAGGATTATTCTTATATCCTATGATTACTCTGACTTAGTTTGCATAGAACTTAATAACAAAAAATCATTTCCTTATTATGATAATACTTCAAATATCGAGTCTCAATTAATTAATGAAGAACTAGAGATATTAGAGAACGACCCATACTTTAGGATTTATGATGAAAGTATCTTTCCTGCAAAATTTTTAAAAATGAGAGATACTGCATACGATTATATAAAAGATTTATGTTGCGATAATAATTTATTGGATCTTTGTAGTAAACATAAAAGAGGATTACTAATTAGTGATATTAATACCAAATTGGAAATAAGCAAAACCACTATTTATAAAAATATGAGAAAGTACCTTCAAGGAGGAATGACAAAAAACTCATTATTACCTCCTCAATTAAAATCTAGAGTTACTAATTATTCAAATAAACCTGGCAGAAAAAGAAACATTACTCAAGGTGAAGGTATCATAATTGACGATAATATTTTACTGCATATAAAAAACATCTACGAGATGTATTATCTAAAGATTGATGGCTCAACTATAAAACAAACTTATCATGAATTCTTATATAAATATTATTCTTATCTTACAATTGAAAATGGTAATGAAATCAGAAAAATACTTGATGATGATAAAATACCAACACTTAGACAATTTAAATATCATATGGATAAGATTAGGAATTTCAAACGTGAAATATTAAGCAAAATTGGTGAAATAAAATATCAACAAACTGAAAGACCAACTCTTTCTAGAGAGGATATTAATGTTTTTGGACCAGGACATCTATATGAAATTGACTCAACGGTAAGTGATATATATCTTGCAAGCAACATATCTAGAAATATAGTTGTGGGTAGAGCAGTTTTATATATAATAATTGATGTCTATAGTCGCCTTATAACTGGATTTTATGCAGGTCTTGAGGAGAGTAGTTGGACCGCCGCTATGATGGCGTATATGAACATGAATGAGAATAAGGTTGATTACTGTAAAACATACGATATAGATATTACAGAAGAGGAGTGGCCTTCATATGGCATACCCTCTAGGATAAATGCTGACAGAGGTGAAACTATAAGTAAGGCATCTGACGAACTTGTAAAACATCTTCATATAAATATTGAAAATAATCCTCCCTATTGCCCTGACATGAAAGGTATTGTTGAAAGATGGTTTAAAACTATTAATGATTACTTGCAAAAATATGTTCCAGGTGGAGTTAGAAAGAATCATCAGCAAAGAGGTGGTGAAGATTATAGGAAAAATGCTGTACTTAATATAAGAGAATTTAATCAAATGCTAATAAGGTTTATTCTTGGTTATAACAATACTGTTTTACAATCCTTTTCTATGAGTAAAGATATGATTGATAATCAAATAGTTCCTACGCCTTCAAATATATGGAACTATGGTGCTACAATGAAACTTCTTTTTACAAGCAGTATACCTAAAGAAAAAATGATGCTTACATTGATGCCTAAAGCTAAAGCATCGATCCAAAGAGGCGGTATTTGTTTCAAAAGACTATATTATTCATGTGAAACTGGAATACGTGAAAATTGGTTTCTTCGAGTTTCAAATGCACCTAAGAGTGTAGATATAGCCTATGACCCAAGAAATTTAAATAAAATATACATCTATGACAAAAGGACAATGCAATTTGAAACCTGCAATATGCTCCCCAAAAGCATTAAAGACTATAAAGATATATCCCTTGATGAATTAATAAAAATAAGAAGTACCGAGTCTAAATTAAAAAAATTAAATAATACCGAAAATATTTCATTGCAAATAAATTCACATCACCAGATGAAAGATATAATTGACAATGCGGTTAAACAGTCAACCGTTTTAGCATCATTATTACAGGATAAAACAAATAATATACCTATAAATAAAAAAATTGAAAAGGCGATTATGCGTAAAGAAGAATACTTTGATTTAGACCCTCAAACACAAAATAGTGAAACCTCTGTTTTGAGCTTAGACAAATATAAAAACAAAACATCTGACAATGATGAAATAACCTATGAAGAACATGAACAAAAACATAATGATGAAATTAATGATTTAATAAAAAGTATTATATTAGGAGATAAGGAAGATAAATAATGGAGGTCGATTAATTATGACTATATATAAACGTAGGATGAATGCAATATATACTGTTCCTTCTCTACCTGATTATGAAGGTAATCCATTTATAGAAGCTCTACCACCACTTCTTGAGCCTACCGAACTATATAGAAAATTGTATTCCCCTATTAAATACAGTGATGAGGAAAGAAACCTATCAAAAAGTCAAAGAATACAAATTCTAAGTAGGTTAAAACAATTTTTTATACCTAATAATAAACATATTGAATTGTATAATAAAATCTACATGGCACTTACAGATGGTTATAAAGATAAAAACCCATTCAACCCTGAGAATGTAAGAAGAAAATGTAATATAAGACGAAAATACTTTAATAGTGATGTTGATATCAGTAATTTTTACATTGATGAAGATATGGTTGAAGATATATATACCACTTCTAGTGGCTTATGTATCTTTGGTATTAGTGGTGGCGGAAAAACTGTCTCTACTAATAAAATACTAAATCTCTTTCCTCAGTTTGTACAGCATACTGAGTATAAAGGTCATTCACTAATAGAGAATCAAATAGTTTACATTAAATTAGAATGTCCTACAGATGGAACCATAAAATCTCTATGCAATGCCCTTTTCAATAAACTTGATGAAATTATAGATAGTGCTCAATATTTTAAGAATTGGGGTGGGGAAAGACGTGGAACTATGGTTCAAAATATGCCTAATGCTGCTATAAATGAAAATATTGGTCTTATTGTAATAGATGAAATACAGCATCTTGCAAGGACTGAGGCTAAAACCAAGGAACTTTTAGATTTCCTGGTTGAGATAATAAATACAATCCAAGTTCCTATTCTTGTAATTGGTACAAATAAAGCATATCAGGTTCTTCAGGATAACATTAGAGGACCAAGAAGAATAGGTGGTAATGGGTTTATGCTTTGGGATAGAATAACTGATAAGAATGAATGGAAAACCTTTATAACAGCCCTATGGCAATACCAATGGACTCAAGAAAAAGTACCCTTATCAGATAAATTAATTGATTTATTTTATGAACACTCACAAGGTATTGTAGACTTTGCAATTAAGCTATTTACCTTCACTCAGGCTAATGCCATTTATACTGGTCATGAAAAAATAGATAAACAAACAATTAATGAAACTGCAAAAAAAGATCTTGCTCTTACTAAAAAGATGAGAGAAGCTATCAAAAGTGGTGATATAACACTAATGGCTCAATATGAGGATATCTTGATACCTAATGAGGCAGAAAGATTAATGACTTTAGCTAGATTATCAGAGAAAGAAGAAGTTATAAAACGAACCTTTGCTTTAGATAGGATTATAATAGAAAAACGGAAAGAAGATTTATATTTAGAATTGTTTAATAAAATGCAAAAGATGTCTTCTGGAGAGACTAATTTACTAAAAAAAGCGTTACATGAAATATTAAAAAATGTTGATATGACAAAATCATATATCGAAATTGAACAAGAAGCCCAATTATTATTTATGGAGAAATTTAAAGATAAATTATTAAGTGAAGCACAGCAGTTACAAAAAATACCCAAAATCAAAAATATCAATTCTTATAAAAGAAATGACTTACGCTCAATCTTTGATAAGAGCAAAAAAGAAGAAAAAGATGTGTATATGATTCTTCATGAGATGGGATATATTAAATCTCCTGTAGAATTTATAAATTAAGGTGGTGTAATTATGCTTTCATATTTTCCTCAAGTAAGGGATGAAGAATCAACCTATAGTATCTTTTCAAGATTACAATTTGCTTTACAACCACCTAATTTTGAAGTTATGGGAACAATGCTCTTCAATAGAAAGTTCGAAGTTGGAAGATTAAATTTTCAAGGCTGTTTCGATCATTTATGCAGTAATTTACCTTCCAACTTTACTTCAGAAAATTTCTTTTATAATAATACTATTTATCCTCTTTATATACCCTTTATATCAACTGAAAAACAAGATAAAGCTTTAGAATATTTCAAAGGTGATTATCCTGATAAAATCAATAAATGCCTTAGAATAAGCGATATCACTAGGACTAAAACATATATTAGATTCTGCAAAGAATGTATTAAAGAAGATTTCAAGATTTACGGAGAACCTTATTATAGAAGGCAGCATGAAATTGAATTAAATAGAATGTGCTATAAACACAAAGTCCCTTTATATGAGTATAATATATTTCCATATAAAATACCTAGAAGATATGATGACTTCTATACAGTTTTAAGTAATTCAAAAGAGATAACTATCCCAGTAGAATACAAAGAAAAATTCTTGGATATTGCTGAGGATATAGATACTATATTTACATTAGATTTAGACAATTGGAACATAGAAGTTACAAAAGATAAGATATTTAATAAACTTGCTGAAAAAGGATATGTAACGGTTAACGGTACAACATTACAGCAGGAATTTTGCCAGGACTTTAAAAAATATTATACAGAAGAATTTTTAGATTATATTGGATATAACTTCGACGTAGATGAAAATGATAGTTGGATTAGGCATACAACAACTAGAAGGAAACCTGTAGGCGATCCTTTAAAGTATATTTTGGTTATAAGATATTTATTTGGTACCTTTAAAGAATTTTACAGGTATAATAAAAAATATAGTAAATTTAAAAAGGGTCCCTATCCTTGTTTAAATATAATCTGCCCTAATTACAATGAACTTGTAATAAAGGATATTATGAAAATAAATGAATCACACGGTTACCCGATTGCTACTTTTGAATGTGAACATTGCGGTTTCAAATATTCTCGATGTGGCCCCGACAAGAATGACAATGATATATACAACAAGACCTATGTTAAGGATTATGGTCACCTATGGCATGATAAATTAAAAGGATGTGTAGATAAAGGTTTTAGTCTTAGAAAAACATCTAAGATATTAGGCAGCAATTGTGAAAGTATTAAAACTTGGGCTAATAAATACAAAAATCCTAATTTAGTTAAAGCCCCTACAATAGAATTGACGAACGAACCTGATAATTTATTACTAGATCAGTATAAGAATGAAGTTAGAATTTTTATAAAAGAAAATCCTAATGCTACGAGACAAAATATATATAGATCTAAGCCACGGGCTTATAATTATTTATCTAAAAATGATAATGAATGGATATTTAATACTGTGATACTAGTTAAAGAGGATAAAGCTATTTCGAAAGAAGAGAGGCTTATGAATCATTGGTTAAATAAAGATGAACTATTAGTAAAGAAATTATTAATCGCAATAAATAAAATTAAAGCAGAAAAATTGCCATATAAAAGGCTAACCATTGCTGTTTTACAAAAATATACTAGTTACTATAATTTCCATCAAAATAGAAATAACCTTCCTAAGTGCTTTCAGATTTTAGATAAAGTATGTGAAACCATCACCGCTTATCAAAAACGTAGAGCTAATTATGTTATGAAGGAAATGGCTGATAATAGTATTCCGATAACTATTTCTAAAGTTTTGCGTAATGCAGGTTTAGGGATTCGAACAAAGCAAGAGGTTCTTAATTATATAGAAGAAATGGTAGAACAACATAATCATGGCAATGTAATTATTATAGAAAAAAACGATAACTATAAATAAAGAATCGGATTATCCAATTCTTTATTTTACATATATACTTAAAAACCATCTATGTTAATTCTTTGTCACTTTATCTATTGTTCCATGACCTACCAAATAATTCATTTCCTTTTAGAGAAAGTTCTAGAACTTTTGTTTCTTTTAATATTTTTTGACTTTCTAGGCTATAAGCTGATATCTTATCAAATGAAATGAAAATCTGTTTGCCAATACTTTTATATTTTTTAAGTATATTTTCTATAGCTTCATCAGATATTTGCTTTAACACAACTGAATCATGAATCAAAATCGGTAATACTGTCAACTCTAACACACTTAAATCATATTCTACCATGCTCTTATAAGAAGTGCCTGTACCAGTATCATCTATAGTTTCAAAAGTATATTGATTCTTATCGAATTTAAGAATAGGTGGTTTCTTTTTCCCTGAATATACATAGTCGTTTATTTCCTGCATTTTAGAATTAATACTATTTTGTAGTTGATTCAACTGTTCCATTTTCATGTTGTCTCTTCTAAGTTTTGTATCATTCCTCGAAGTAGTTAAACTACCAAGTTTTACATATGTATTATTTTCACTTTCCAATATTTCTATTCTTTTCTGCAAATTTGAATATTTAACTAATATGACCTTTGATAAATTAGGTATTTGAATTATTTTTTTAATATTTGTTTCAATTTCACCTATTTCAGTTTGTGAAATAAAAATTAGCTGATTTAGTTCTTCTTTCTTATCCTTTAATTCAGATTTTAACACTTTTCTTATTTCCTGGTGAAATTTTTCTACTTCTAAAATACTTTTTATATCTGTATTCGGAAAAAAACTCAATAAATCGTCAAATTGTTCCGACTTTAAATCAGCGTTTTCTTTTAAATTATTATTTAAAACTGTAAGTTGCGAATAAAATCTACTCATTCGCCTTCTGGCGACTGATAACCGCTGCTTTAATTTCAGTACCTCCTCAGCCTTAACTGAATCTATATCTAATAAGTCGTTATCCAAATCTTGAGAAATTTTATCTTTCTCTTCATTTAATACACCCAATTCCTTCTGATTTGTAGTATGTTGACGTTTCCCAATAGACGATACAAATTTGTATTTTTGAGCATTTTTGAATGCGCTTAATTCTTTTTCTTTATCCTTTAGCAATAATTCTAGCCCAGAAATTGCATTATAGAGATTAAACAATTTCAATAAGGCATTAATTGGTGCACCCGCAGATTCATTATGTATAATATCTAACGGACGCTTTTCATTTAAATTATCTTTTCCATATATTCTTGCATATCTTCCAACAATATCACGGAAGCTAATATCAGAAAGTCCTATCGCATACTTTTCCTTTAGGAAATTAAAGTACTCTGTAAGTGGAATATTAGATATAACATCATATTTCTCATTACATTTGCTTACATTTTCTAAATCATCGGTGTTTCTCAAAAAGTGATATTTATTTTTATCAAAAATAAAACAGAATTTAATTATATGACTTCCAACATTTCTTTGAATATCTGTCGATTTCAATATATAGTCTTTTCCACCAAATATAAAATCTATAATCATTAAAAATGTAGATTTTCCTATAGAATTAGTCCCAAAATCATCACCCAAGACAGTATTTAAGCTTGGACTAAACTCAATTCTTTTTTGTTTAAATTGTTCGCAAATAATCTCATACAACATGATTAACTCTCCTCAATTGATAATTATAATCTATTTTACCTAATACAAATAAACACTCTACTGTTTCAGCAAATTCTGTAATATCGTCAAATCTCTTAATTACATGTATATATAATTCATAAATAGTTAAATGTTTTTCTTCCTCTAAAACATTTAATATAATAGGGAATTTGCTTATTATGCTTTCACTATAACTAAATAGTTTATTTGGCAATTTCATGGAACACCTCACAACTCTGCACAAAGTATGAAATTACTGCTTCACATGCTTCATTTGAAGAACCTACTGCTTTGGATTCTAGCCATTTGACTAAAGATCTAAATATTTCGCTCTTACTACTCATTTCTTTTTCACATTTCAAAAAGGTTGTCTTTATTTCTGATGCAACTAATCCGAAATCTATATGTCCAGCTTGATCCAAATCCTGAAATATTTCTTTTATAAAATTAAAAAAGATGCAAACATAATTTTCAACCTTAACTTTTAATATAATATATGTGTCTTCAATTTTATTAGAAATCTTTAATGCTTGATATTCTAATTTCATTTTTTGTAATGATTCTTCATCTATATGGGAAAGAGCATTAATTACTAAAATTATTTCTTGCTCTAAGTCCTGATGAGAAGCGGCTATTTTTGCTTTAGATACACTAGTCAGATTTTTTTTTATTTTGAGTAAATCTAAGTATTCTTCTTTAGTTTTATGATCATCATAATACCCATGGCAATCCTTACATAATGCAATTTTATTTTCAAAATCTTCACAGTTACTACCAAGTCTTTCAAGTCCTTCGAGTTGCTTTACTTCATTAGGTGTTGGACTATTAGGATAAATATGTGCAATTTGATACTTTTTGTTCATGCGCTTTCCTTTTCCTAATAGCATGTATTTTCCACATAGAGGACATATACCATCTACTTCTAATAAGTATGCGTTATCCAAATTATCTGTAATCGCAATTCTTTGTATTAAATATGGATCATTTGATTTTGTTATCTCCAAACTCAAGCCCTCCCCATTTTTTTAAAATTCTCGCTATGTTTATTCCCATATTATTGATTACTTCACTGTATTATTCAACTGCTCATTATATGAGTAATAACAAGTTAAATCATAGTTTTAGAAATTATACTGCCCTCATTTTTACATATGTAGATGCTAAGTAGTCATAAATTTAATTCTATTGTGCCAAATTTCTCTGTCTAAACATATTAATTAATGACATCATAATCTATTATTTACAAGTATTTTTTCTAATGCTACCATATACATTTTCCCAAGTTCTTTTTCTTGACTTCTATAATAATACTTTTGCTCAGATATTATTTTATCTTTGTCAGAATCATATAATTTTTTATTATATGATAACCAACCAAATAGACTTAGTACTGTATAGTAGAAATAAAACTCTTTGTCGGATTGCATATTAAAATCATACAGCAGAAATTTATTATTTTTTTGCCATATGATTACCCAATTTATATTTATAAATTATAATTAAAACTCTGTTCTATACCCATGTGTCTTATTCTATTCAACCAGTCATAAATCATGGATTGATTATAAATTCTTTTACCATTTTCATCCACAGCTTTTTCTAACGCTAATGCCATTAAAGCATATTCATTTTCTATATAGGTATCAAAAATCCCTTGATCATCTGTATTTATAGATACAAATAATTGAGGACATTTATTTATCTTATCAGGATCTGCTGTCAATCCTAAATTATAAAAATCTACAATTGGATGCTTATCATATCTTTTAAAATTACCTATAAGATAGTTGGATGAAGGATTGGTCTCAATGCCAATTCCTTTATCAAGAATAAAATATTTCATACTATGTTGAATTTCTTTAACGGCAACTATATAGTTACTTGGAACTTCAAATTCGTATTGTTCTGCCCCTTTTTTTCGTACTTTATAATTATAATGATAACTATTATATAAGAACTGTATATCTTTATCTTCTCTTATGCCCTTATCTTCTATATTACCTTTTTCGTTATCATAATAATTTATGGCACATCTATCCCAATAATGAATTTCATTTTTTTTAGTATACTTACAATCAATATACTTTTCAGGATCATCCCCTCTTAGTTTCCATGCATCATAATATTGTCTACTACTAAAGTATTTTAACTTTTGTTTACCGCTAAAATTTCTTGAATATATATCATTAAAAAGATAATGATACCTTTCTTCCAAATCATTAATTAGATTTTTCATGTCAAGTAGGTTAAATTCTTTAATTTTAATTAACATCCAAACAATGTTATCTAAAAAATCTTGTTTAGGCATTATGAGCCTTTTATTTTTATTATTGTACCATTGCTCTACATCTACCCCTAAGGCAAGGGCATGCCCTAGTCTATCGCCATGACTAAAATTCAAAAAGTAAACAGTCTCATCTATTGCCCTTAACCCATCAATTATATCAAGAAAATCCTCTCCTACGTGATAGGTAGCTCTTAACTGCATAGGATAATGGCTATTGGATAGATGTTCATTTCCCATAGGAGAACAATTACCTCTATCAAGAGGCTCCTCTCTAGAATCATAGTTATCCCTTAATTGCATAGAATAATTAATCTCAAAAAGGCGTTCATTTTCTGTATGGAAATTATTAGTTCTTAAGTATCTGAATACTTGAGCGAAAACTTCAGGACGACATCCAATTTCATTAGAACATCCATCTATTCCAAGAATTCTACCTGCAGAAGCTTTTAGGCTGTTCCTTAGTTTTAATATTGCCAAAGCCTGTTTTTTAATTTCTAATCTTTTCTTATTATGTCTTGGAGACATAAATAGTGACTTCTCTAAAGAAACATCCTTATCCTTTTCTTTGGTAAAATGAACAACATAAAAATATTTTTTCTGTTGTTCTCTATTATAATTTATAATCTTATCCATCTTGTAAATTTCCTTAGATAGTTCATCAGCACTATTTTCAGGAGTAATACGGGCTTCTAGGCTTACTATGTTCTGATTTTCCATAGTTGTTCTAATCGCTGTATAATAAACTGCTTTTTTTAAAAGTGGGTCTTTGTCTAAAAACTTGCTTTTTCTATCTTGATATGCAGAAAAATTATCAAAACCAACTCTGTCGTTTGTTTGAATCAACTCTCCTCTAAGTTTGCTTTTTATAACAAGGTAGGCATAAAATAAATTCTGATATTCAATAAATTCAGGATCATTCTTATAGATCTTTTTAAACATGGAATATAAAAACATTCGTTCTCCCACATAATATTGATTATAATCTTTACCTCTTAAAATTACATTTTTAGGTATGCTATAATCTATGGCAACCTTGTTACCACGGGAAACATCTTCAAACCTTTTTCCAAAGTCGTATTTTAGACTATCAATAATTCCTTGAATTGTATGAGTATCTATTGCTGCCATTAAGGAATCACTATTTTTAAGAACTTTTTTTAGTTCTTCATTATCTCCCAGCTTAGCTATATTCTCTTTTTTTGTATTATCGTATTTATCATGGTCTTCATCCTCTTTTACATCGAAAAAAGGCATATTATTCAACTTACAAAATAGGAATGCTCTTATTATCGCAGCCTTTTTGCATAATGCAGGGAAATTGGTTCTTTCAGTGTTGTCACTATATTCTATATCAGTTTCAAGACGACTATGCATTATTCCTGACTTATAAAATTCACTTTCCCTATTAGCAATTCTATTCATAAGACTTGTCCATGTTAAAGAAAATACTGGTGCAGAGCCTTTTAAATGGAAGTGATTTTCTGCAAGTCCTTCTTTTAGAATATTGTGAAGTCTTACATTATTTGAGTTTATAATAGGATTCCAAGCAAAAAAATTTCTATTATAGGAGGATACCACATCTTTATAAGCAAAGTAAGCTGTGGTGAATATGTCTTGACCAAGCTTATGAAATATCATTCTCCATCTCATCATTTGTTCATATTTACATTCAGGAACACCATTATTATCTATTAGCACGTCCTCACCGAAGGAAATAAATAAATTGAATATAGACTTTGAATTAGAAATTGAATTAACTAAATGACGCCTATCTTTCATCCAATTTTGTAATAAATAATATATGTTATTCATTTCATCATTTGAATAATACCTAACTTCATTAATTCCAAGGTTTATAAATGAAGCTTTATTAATATTATTGAAACGGTATGAATTTTTACTTTCTGCTTCAAAGCAACTCTTAATGATCTCTTCTGGATTTACTTTTCTAAATAAAATATCTAAGGATAATCTAATGTTGTCCATTACACATCAATTCCTACATGCTTAAATAATTTTTCCAAAAAGTGAACCATTTCTGAGGCAGCCTTCTTTTTATTATCTGCTGAATCTGTTGAATTGTATAAGTTATTGGAGCAGTTATCTCTTATTTTGATTGTTTCCTTGCAAAAGCCAGCCATAATTTCATTATTTTTAAATTTAAATAAAATACTTGAGACATCGTTAGCATTTTTAACTATTTGATCTCTAACACCAGTATTATTTTGCTTATTTAAAAAATAAATATATCTATTTTTTAAAATTTGTATGTCCTCGTCAGTAAATTTTGTATCAAAATAAGAATCATCAGGTGATGTAAAAATGCTGTTCCATAATGCTGCAACATCGTCTGAATCAAATTGTACATCTTCATTTTCTTTAGTAATAATATTGGTGTTAACAAATAATGGACATTGCAAAAATACTTCAATAAAATCTTTTGATTCTTTCTCATTAATATTTTTTTCAATAATATCTGTTGACTTGTAATATATAGTATTAATTACTTGTGTCATGAAAGAATATTCCCAATTTTGCTTTGATTTTAAATGCATTTCTACATCCTCATATAAATTTTCAAATAGTTTTTCAAAATATTCAACACTATAAAAAGGAATGATTGAATCATTTTCACTTTGCCATTTTTCAATTAATATATATAGGGATTGTTCTTTAATTTTATTTATTACATCGTCATCTTCATAAACGGTACCAAATACTGTTTCAAAAACACCCTGTGGATTTAATAGGTTTGATACAAAAGTTGGAATGCATAATGTATAATACTTTGTTGGTGAAATCTTATCTGTGAGTCTAGCATTAATTTTATAATATACGCTTTGGATGGTTCTATAATCTCCTAATTGCTTATTATTTATATCCTCTAGAGTGCCTACATAAAGTACAAAATAATGTAACCATTCTACTAGTTGAATATATTTCCCTAAATTCTTACTAACTTTACTTTCAGCCGTATCATATTCCAATTTTATTGTTTCTAAAAGACTATCATAAGATTTATTTTTTTCAATTTGGTTTAATACTCTACCTTTTTTTAACAGTTCAGGTGAAATACTTTTTTCTAATTTATTAATAGGAGAATTTCGGAAATCCTTTAATGTAAAATCGGCTTTTACTTCCAGTTCCTTCTTAATGTCAAAAAGGTATTGTATTTTTACGTCTTTTTTTGTACAAGAAATTATTTTTTCCACTATATATGGTAAAGACATATCTTCAATCTTTGTATTTGAATAACTTATATTTTTAGTTATATTTCTATTATTTGTGTCAAAGACTCCAGGCAGACTACTGCTTCCAGCTCTATTCCTTATAATTTTTTTAGAATATGGATCATATAAGTTTCCACCCACAATTACACGAGTTTTAATATAGTCATTTTCAATTTTTAAATACCTTAATAATGTGATAGAATATAATGTTTTAAGACCAAAAATAAATTTTGATACTTCCTCAGTATTAATATAATTTTCAAATACTTTTAATATTAACAAAACATCTCCTATTGATATATTTAAAGGATTATTAGACTTATTAATTATATTTTTCACGGATAATATCTCTGCATCTGTGACAATACCCTCCATAAGCTGAAAATTATTATCTTGCTTAATAGGAAATTTTTCACTTAATTTTGTCACCACATATTTATTTCTTATGGATATATCTTCATTTAAGAAGCTCTGAATGAATTCAATATATTCCATAGTAGAAAGATTCTTTCTGATCCAGTTATTTATAAAATAATCCTCAAATCGTTTTAAATTACTTTTCCATTTTCCTTTTAAATTTAGATCAGTATTTTTTGAATCTCTATCCTTAGGATCTAAATCAATATCATTATTTTTTATATTAACAATATCATCCATGCTATCAATAAACGATAAATAATTATGTAGTTCCCTTAAATTATCTGGTACTAAATAATGGTTTTGCGTTTCTGGTTTTATGAATATAAGTCCTGTTTTCATTCTGGTTTTATCTAGTATTAATTGTTGAATCCCCTTATCTTCAACTTTCTCTTCACCTTTAACTTCTATTATAATATCAGTAGATTCAATATTTCTTAGTTTTGGCATATATAGTTGTCTTTCTACAGGAATTAGCTTCTCTATATATCTAAATGCCATAGTTTTAGTATTATCAGACAGCCTTTTTTGTTTAATCATAGTTTCAAAGTACTTCATGTAGCTTTGTTCTACTGAATCCATTAATTGTTCCATTTTAATGGCTATTAATATAATAACATTTGGTATTATAAGATATTTTCTAAGTTGCTCAACCATATCGTAAGCATGAATCATATTCATATCCAAGTCATCAATAGAAATAACTAAGAAATTGTCCTTTTGTTGTTTTGTTAAATATGGTAGCAATTCTTTCATTAATTCAATTAAGTTATCCCTCATATTTAAGCTGGCAGAAAGCCTTGAGAGGTTTTCTAGTATTGTTCCTGTGTATCCATCGTCCTTTAATATTTCTTTTTCATCCATATTTAAAGTAACCATGTTCTTATATAATTTTTCAAATTTTCTTAAAATAGAGTTTGCCATAGAATTATTATATTCATTTTCCTGGTTCTTCAACTCTTTTTCAAACTTAGAAAACATTTTTGCTATAACAATGCCAAGCAGGTTTTCTTTATCTTCCAACATAGATGGATCAATAACATCTAAATTATAAAAATTATAACCCTTTATTTCATTAAATTCAGGAATATTTACCTTTCCATTACCATGCATATCCTTTAGGAACTGATTGAAAGATACCATTGCAGAACTTTTACCAGTACCTCTTTCACCTATAAACGAAATAATGTTATTATACTGATTCTGATTAAGGTTTACATCTTTTTTATCGTTTTTGGTATTAGTATTATCTACTATATGTTTTACAGATTCAGCTGCGTTAATATAGATATCTCTAAAAAAAGATTCATTTATATCCTCATACTTCTCAACTTTTATTCTTAAAGCATCGCCTTCACCAATTTTTATTTTTATTTTTTCTACAGTAATTCCCTTATCCATTTTATTCACTCCCACCATATTTATATATAAAAAGCCATTCTTTTACTTTATTTTACCACAATATTTATCATAATAAATCAAATATTTACAATTATACTAATAAGCGATAATTTATTAGTATAAGTAAATTTATTTGGGTCATCCTAAAAGTAAATCTAAATCAAAAGCAGAACTTAGATAAAGACTAACCATAGACTAACTATATTTAAATGGAACATCTGCATTATCAAAGGCAATATAGAGAATATAGAAACTGTCCGTCCTTTGCCATATCAATTGCTCTGATGATAAATCTTATGCTGGTGCTGAGGGTAATGTTAAAACTACTGTTTTATCACCAGTGTTTTCTTTAAAATCTGCTGTTTAAATATTTAATTTAACATTGGTTCCATCACTTAATCAGTAGTTATCTATGCTTAAACCTGTTAATGGTGCAGTAATCATGGTGATTTTTGATGATATTCAATACAGGTATAAATAACTTTCAATAAATGCATACTATAGCTTTGCATATTTATGCAATTTATTCATGTTCCAGTACACGTCTAGTTGTATATTACAAAAGATACCTATACGCTCAGTACAGATGTAGTTGTATTTATAACATTTTTTAGGATACCATATTTCAACATTTATAGAACTTTTCAGTACACCTAATAGTTGTATCTATACTCCTCTGGAAAAATCCAGAGGGATTTCATTTATAAAAAATTAATTTCTTAACTTTGAAAGGGCTATAAGCTTTGGTAGTTATACCTTTAATCCACCTGCTTAAGTAGGTGAGTAGTTTGAAAAAGAGGAAAATGATATGATAACTTTAATTAAACTAGATTTAAAAAATTGCATAAAAAACGAAAAATTCAAAATATATTTCTTATCTTTGTTAGGTATTTGTATATTTTCATTTTTAGCTGTTTGTGCAGATTCCTTTATGAGCAACTCATTACAATTAAATTTTACAAATAAAATGGGAATAATGTTAGGAAATAATGTGCGGTCAGTCTTTCAGTTTATATTATTAACGCTTCCTTTAATTGCATGTGGTATTTATTCTGACTCATTTATATATGAAAGAGATAATAACATATGTGTATATTATTTAACAAGGACTACTAAATTGAAATATTTTACATCTAAAATGTTTTCAATTTTTATCATAGTTTTTTTTACTATATTATTGCCACTAAGTATAAATGAACTATTAACGGCTTTAGCTATACCCAATATAGGTGTAGATCATGGCTACGGGATTCCTGTATATCAATTGAAAGCTAACGTAAGTGAATTTTTTTTACAAAGTATCCACAATAATCATCCTTATTTATATAATTATCTATTAATTTTAATAACATCATTTTATGGAGCATTAGTAGCGGTTATAGGGTTTAATATATCTCTACTGTTTCAAATGAAAAAAATCAACTTACTTATTTATATGTTTCTAGGAGTTAACTTAACGTCATTTGTTTTACCACAGAAGTTTCAAATATATAATTATATACAATCTTCTCCAGGCAACCTTAGCGATTTTATTATTGCATTAACGGGGTGGATAATGATATGTATCATAAGCGGAACAATTGGTATATGGAAAGAGACTAGAAAATAGTTTTATTGTATTTTATAAACAAAAAAGTAAAGGAATAGGATTATATGAAAAGTAGATATAACTATAACAAACTAAATCTAATTTTATTAAATATATTCACAATGATGTTCATAGCAAAAATATTATCCGGAGACTTACATGGAATCACTCTTGATATTAAAGATATTTTTGTATACTATTATTCGCATACATTTTTAGGAGAAAAAATCACCATAATAAACATACTCATTTCGGTATTTCCTATTATAATAGTGATTTCTATATTTGCAGATGAGGTATCAGTTGAGCTAGAGAAAAATGCAACTTATATATTTACTAGATCAATAAAACGTAAAAAGTGGATTACTAATAAATTCATACATATTTTTATTAGTCTTATAAAAATTCAATTAATCCAATTTAGTATATCATTTATGTATTTTACTGCTTTAGGGTATAGAATAAATGATTTAAAATCATCACTAGTAATTATTATAGAACTGTTTATATTAACGACACTAACTCAGTATATTCTTATAGTAATAGCTAGTTTAGTTACATTGAAAACAAGTAATATCTATGGATATACTTTCTGTAATTTTATATTTTTAATTAATATACTAATTTTTCATTTGTTTTACTTTACAAAACAAACATTAGTGCAATATTTACCGTTTACTCAATATATTTTATCTATTCAAGAAAATATATTAGTTAATAGAAATATAAGATATCTATCCAATTTTATTCCTGGGTATAATTTTACTGAAGCCGTAATTTACGATATTATCATTATAATTACTTTAATATTAGTTGGAAGAAAAATAATAGAAAAACATGAATTTTATTAGGAGGAAATATGAGTTATATAGAAATTAAAAATCTTACCAAAACTATAAAGGGAAATAAGGTATTAGACAATATAAATATTAACTTGAGTAATGGAAAAATATATGGCTTCATAGGTAGAAATGGCTCAGGAAAGACTATGCTGTTTAGGGCTATCTGTGGGTTAATAAAGCCTACTACTGGAGAAATTACAATAAACGGTAAAATTATTTCAAACGATATAGATTTCCCTGAGTCCTGTGGAGCAATTTTAGAGACACCAGGATTTTGGGATAATCAAACAGGGTTAGAATGTTTAAAAAATATAGCAAGTATAAAATCAATTATTAATAAAGATATAATATCTCAGTGGATGCTTAAATTAGGATTGGACCCAAAAGACAGAAAAACCTTTGAAAAATATTCATTAGGAATGAAACAAAAGTTAGCTTTAGTACAAGCTCTTATGGAATCACCGAATTTAATCATTTTAGACGAACCAACAAATGCTCTAGATGAAGAAAGTGTTCTTATTTTAAAAGATATTCTGAAAAAAGAAAGAGAAAGAGGCGCAACTATATTACTTTCTAGTCATAATAAAACAGATATTGAAGAATTAAGTGATAAAATATTTAAAATAGATGTTGGTAAGGTTAAAGAGGTGTAACATGAAAATTACAAACAAATTATTTCTTATTATAATGACTATTTCTATATCAATATCTTTAATTGCGGCTATCGTAGTTAGGCTATCGATTTCAAAATTTGAATATACTGATATTCCTAGTTTAGCAAGTAAAATTATTTATTACCCATATGAAGAAGTTGAATATAGTGACGCGTTTAAGGATGTAAGCGCAACGAAAGATACTAGCACACTTTATAAATATATAGTAAAAGGCAAAGCAACAGGACATAGAGAGATTTTAAAAGGTGCAGTACTTACAGAAATCGAAGTTAATAATGTATTGCAAGGATCCATAAATAGTAAATATATATATATTTATGAGCCAATAGATATATCTATTGCTAAAGTATCGATGTTATCTACGTTTGAGGGATACAATTTTATAAAATATAATAAGGAATATATTTTTTGTTTATGCGATTTGAACAAAGATTATTATAATATTTATACTAAGGGTAAAAAAAACATATTTATGTATACAACCCCTTTCTATGGAAAGTTTCCATTAAAATATAAACCCGAAGATTTTGTTGTAATTAGTGAAGATGACTTTATGGTTGAACCATCTAAATATTATAATGAATATAGTCATTACGAACAAATATTTAGTTCAGAAAAAACAAAAAATAAATACTTTAAAGAATATAATAGACTAATGAAAATTACTCCAAAATAAAAAACAACACCTTTTTCACTATACGTTTGAAAAATAACACTTATGCATGCACCTCACATTTTTTTTATGATTAATTTATCATAATCATAAAAAATTTTGATAAATTATGTTATGATTACATTGTAAAATTAATCGTATAATGTATAAATTTATATAAAAAGAGGTGGTATTGTGGATTTATTAATAGTAAAAAATAAAATCTTTTTTCATATTATATCTTTCATTAATGACAACCCCTTTATTAAAGCTTGTTTAATTATAGGTATAGGTGCTTTAATATTTTTATTAGGAGTAAAGGTTGGACATGCACTGAATAATTTAATGTTATGATATTATTTGATTAATGAGGCCTACAAAATGCGAAATTAAAAGTGATATGCTCCCCTTAAAGTAGACAAATCTAGAAAGGGGAGCATTTTTATGTTGAAAAATTTATGCTATGAGTTTTTCAATATCCGTTGGTTTTCTATCAGTAAATAATGCACATATGGACAATAGGAAAACTATAGTATAGGAAACTACGAAAGTGTTATCGAATGCTTTACTTAGTTCCTTATTTTTAATATCTCTAATAACATCTTGATTTGAATTATTAATTTTACTTAACATTTTTCCTTTAATAATTGGTTGTAGATTTGCTTGTGAATTTATTTTGATCGTAACATCCTGTTTAATATTATTAGTTGCATTTGTGACATTACTATTTAATATACTCACAAGAACTGCAATTCCTATACACGTTCCAATTTGCCTTGCAGCATTAATAATTCCTGATGCTATACCACTTTTTTCTACAGGTAGATATTTTATTGATGAAGCGATTGATTGCACTGAAAATCCAAATCCAATTCCCATAATAGCAAGTGTTATTCTCATGCTTGTTATTGAAGTGTTTATGTCTATCTGCGATAACAACACTGTACCTACTCCAACAATAAGTATTCCTGAGAAATTAACAAGTCTTGATCCAATCTTTTTAACCAAAATACTACCTAGAGGAATACCTAATACCGAAGCTAGTGAAAGAGTCATCAGTACAAGTCCAGACTTAAGAGGAGAGTAGCTAAATACCTCTTCTAGATAAAAATTTAATAATAAAAGTGGCGAAGCTGTTGCAAACCCCGCTGACATATAAAGAATGCAAGAGGCCGTAAAGGTACTTTCCTTAAATAAATTAAGTGGTAGCATTGGTTCTTTAGTTTTAACTTCAATAATTAAAAATGTAATAATTGATAAAATACAAATGCAAAAAAGTGATACTATTGTTTTTGATTGCCAGCCATAATCGTTTCCTTTAAGAAGTGAAAAAACTAAGCAAAATATACTTATCATAAGTAAAATTGCACCTAGAACATCTACTTTTTTTGAAACTGTAGTATCATAAGATTCATTCAAAGATAAAGCCGCAAAAACTATAGCTATAATAGTCATTGGAACATTAACATAAAAAATATATTTCCAGTTTAAATATTGGATAATTATTCCACCCATAGGTGGCCCAGCAGCGGCTGCTAAAGCTGTAATCCCACCTGATACAGCTATTACAAAACCTCTTTTTTCTTTGCCAAAAATTTCAAGTCCTAGAGGTAAAACTACTGGAGTTACAATTGCAGCGCCTATCCCTTGAAAAAATCTCATAATAATCAAAAATATAAATGAATTCCCTACCCCACAGAGTAATGATGATAACCCAAATATAAATAATCCTATTATTAAAATTTTTTTCCTTCCAAATTGATCTGCAATTTTAGAACCTATAATTAGAAAAACTGAAAATGATAACAAGTACGCAGTTGTAACCCAACTTACATCATTAATGCTTTTGCCTAAATAAGTTGCCATATCTGGTAATGCTATATTTACTATAGTACTATCCAGAACCCCTAAAAAACAACCAATAATTAGTGCTGTAAAACCTAAAATAACCTTACTTTTTTTCATAAAACCCTCCTAATACGAAACTTATTTCATATTCGTATTGTATGCTTTATGTTTCACGATGTCAAGAACATGAAATTAATTTCATATTGTTGACAAAAGATACGCTTTACCTTAAAATCTAACTAGGTGATATTATGAAAAGAGAAATAAGAATACCAGTTCAAAAAAGATCAATTGAAAAAAGAAAAAAAATAATTGATGCCGCACTAAAAATATTCAATGAAAAAGGTTATTTCAACACCAATACAGCTGAAATTGCTAAGGAAGCGGAATTAGCTACGGGGAGTCTGTATGCATATTTTAAGGATAAAAAAGATATATTTCTAGAAGTCACAAATTTATATGGAAACGCTATTTATAATCATAGTGTTACCGAACTGAGTAAAATAAAAGATACAAGTGATTTGGATTTAATTATAAAAACTACTATAAATATAATAATTGAAAACCACAAAATATACTCAAATTTCCATCAAGAAATGATGACATTATGTTATATAGATAATGATATTAAATACCAAGTTCGTGAACAACAAAAACTTTTGCTCAATAAATATATCGAAGAATTTAAATTTTTTAATTTAAATATTAAACATAGTAAGGAAAAATATTTTTTAATATATTCCTTAATTGAAGATACCTGTCACGAAATTGTTTATGCTGACAAATCAATTCTAGACAGAGATGTTTTAATAGATGAGTGTGTCAAAGTAATAAAAAAAGTATTATTATAAATATTATTTCTAAAACCTAAGATGGATTTTACCTTTTATTAATGTCTATTAAAAAATAAAGGAGATTGTTTATGACTAATGTAAAGAAAATAATATTAGGTGTAGTTTGTATTATGGTTTTATCAGGTGGGGTAATTGGAGGAAAATATTTAATTTCTGTGCAGAAATATAAGAAAATAGTGAATGAGCTTAAAATTGGTAGCGTGGATTTATCAAAGGTTTCTGATGGTAAATATACAGGTTCTTGTGATGCAGAATTTGTTGCTGCCAAAGTTTCAGTTACAGTTAAGGATCACATGATTAAAGATATAACCCTACTAAGCCATAAAACTGAAAGAGGAAAGAGTGCAGAAGTTATACCAGGAAATGTAGTTAAGGCTCAAAGCTTGCAAGTAGATACTATTACAGGTGCAACAAACAGTAGTAAAGTGATTTTAAAATCCATTGAGAATGCATTAAATGCTGGTAAATCATAAAAAAGTCCTCTTTTTGATATTATCCAAAAATTTTCATATAAGGTTAAATTCACCACTTTGAGCTATATCCTTTGAAGAAAACTTCAAAGGGTTTCTTTTTTACTAAATTTTAAAGGCGGTGATTTACGATGAAAAAAATTTGCTTTATCTGCAATTAAATTAGAATGCTACTTTTGGAACAATATTTGAACTTGCTGCTGCTTTAAAGAATTCTGCTTGTTTGAATCCAAATAAACTTGCCATTATATTTTTAGGAAATGTGCTTATTTTAGTATTGTAGGTACCTACTGCATCATTATAATTTTTTCTTGCTACAGCTACCCTGTTTTCAGAACCTTCTAATTCAGTTGTTAATGCTGTAAATTGAGTATCTGCTTTCAAATTTGGATATGCTTCTGCAACAGCCATTAATTTTCCTAATCCAGCTGTTAATTGTGTATCTGCCGCTAACTTATCTTTAGTAGTTCCTGCACCCATCATCGTTGCTCTAGAAGATGCTATACCTGTGAATATGTCAGTTTCGTGTTTTGCATACGCCTTTACAGTGTTTACTATATTAGGTATTAAATCTGCTCTTCTTTGTAATACAGTATCAATATTACTTTGCTGTGTTGTTACATTAACTCTTTGTGTTACCATTCCATTATAAGAAACTATTAGAAATCCTACTACTAGAACTACTACTGCTAATATTGTTACAAATTTTTTATTTGCTTTTGTCATTTTTCTATCCCCTTTTTTATAATATATTCTAGTCTGAAGCTCCACCACCACCTGAATCTCCACCGCCAAAGCTATCTCCACCACCGAAACCGCCTCCACCAGAACTATCTCCGTAACCCCCAAAGTAACCCGAGTTTCCTCCACCACTTCTTGGTTTACCGAATATTGCCCCCAATAAACCGGCTAGTATGAATATTAATATGAATATATTATTAAATGTAAATCTGTCTTTTGCAGGTGGTTCAGTTTTCACTAATTCTGGATTACTGATTAGTGGAAAAATCATATTGATTGCATCAAAATATTTTCCTTCTCTTAGCACTGGATGAATTTGCTGTAGTATACTTTTAGCTTTTACATCAGGTATTTCACCTTCTAATCCATATCCTACCTCTAACCTTATTTTATCAGTGGATGTTACATATACAAATAATAAGCCTTTCTTTGTATTCTTATCTCCTATTCCCCAGTTTTTAAATACAGCATTAGAATATGATTCTAAATCATATTCTGCTGGAAGTTTATCAATAGTTAAAATTGCTAGCTGTATTCCAGTTTGGCTAGTTAAACTCTCACATTTACTTAGCAATTGTTGTCTTTCTTCTACACTTAATTTGTTAGCATAATCTTGAACATATATATTGGTAGTTGGCTTTGGTGGTAGTGACTCCGTTGCCGCAAATACCGGTATATTAATAATGATTAGTGCTATAAGTGTAAAAAATAATGTTACTATTTTTTTGTTAAACATCTAAATTCTCCTTCTAAAATTGTTTTAATAAAATTTTTTCACTTTAATAACTTTCAAACCTAGACTTTCCGTGCAAGTTACTAACACACTTATAATTCGACAAAAATCTATAATTACCCTTCTTTTCTGTATGAAAAAGTAAAAAAATCTGTTATATTACACTTATGTTATTTTCATTAATTATAAACAATACCCCTAATTGTATCACTCTACAATTAGGGGTATTGTTTTAATATTTTAATTGCTAATAAATATCAACTATACTGCCGTTTTCATCTAAAATTAATTTAATGAATCCACCAATATAATATTTATTCAAATTTGAACATTTCAAGTTTCCCTTGAAGTTCCTCAATTAATACTATAAGATTATTGGCATGGTTATTAACCTCTTCTGAGGAAGCAGATTGTTCTTCCATAGAAGCAACTATCTGCTCTGTAGAAGCAGAAGTTTCTTGTGCAACTTCTGATATACCATCTATCATTGTAACCACATTATCCTTATCTCCAGTGGTTTTCTTTATCCCTTGAAGTTCTTCTTTAACCTGTGACAATACCTCATCAATCGAAGATGTGATCTCTTGCATTGATATATTTATATTTGTTACAGCTTCCTTTTGAATTTGATTAATTCCATTAGTTTTATTCATAAATTCAACTGCCGAGCTTGTATCATTTATTATACTATCTATAATTTCTTTAATACTTAATGACGAATCTTTAGATTTTTCAGCAAGTTCCTTTACTTCCTCTGCAACTACTGCAAACCCCTTACCAGCTTCTCCTGCTCTTGCAGCCTCAATAGAAGCATTTAATGATAAAAGATTAGTTTGCTCTGAAATATCCGCTATAACATTTGTAACTTCTGCTATATTATTTGATTTTTTATTTAATTCACTAATTATTTCAGAAACCATTCCAAGTGAAGTTTCAAGTTTTGCATATGAACCTTCTAGGGTTCTAACATCATTATTACCTTTACCAATATCATTTGTAGTCTTATTTAATAAGTTTTCTATTAAATTTGATTTATCACTGATTATTTCAATTTCATTTCCAAGACTTACGATAGCAGCAGCTCCATCCTCAATCTGTTGGGTTTGTCCTTGTGTTCCAGAAGATATCTCTCCTATAGACTCTGTTACCTCTCCAATTGCTAAACTATTTTGTTTTGATATAGTAATCAAACTACTTGCTGTTTCTTGTACTGCTTTAAATTTTTGGTTTAACTCTGAAATTAAAGAATTTAGATTCCTTGTCATATCATTAAAGTCATTTGATAAATCTTCTAATTCATCGCCTGATCTTATGTCTAATAATATTGTCAAATCACCCTTTGCTGTTTTATTAACTACTTCTTTAATATGTTTTATACCTTTTACCAGTTTATCACTTGTTAGAAAAGCTAATAGAACTACTAGTATCAATGCCACAACTAAAACTATAATACTTAACCTAACTAAATAACTTACTTTACTTGTGACTACTGATTCAGGTTTTAATGAAATCATTTTCCAATTTAGCCCTTCTATTGTGGAATAAGATGCATCGTAAGTGGTCCCTGCTATAGTTGCCTTAGTAGTTCCTTTCTTATCACTATAAACCTTATCAGCCCAAGAATATTGTTTACTAAAATCTTCTTTATTCGCTACAATATCTTTAATTCCTTTATCATCACTTTTCTCTGAAAAACTTGGAGCTACATTTTTACCCATTTGAGTAAATAGTGAAGAACTTATTAGCGTTCCCTTGTTATCAAGGAAAATTAACTTATTACTATTTCCTTTTTCAAGAGTTGTCCTAACATCTCCCATTGATGTTAAACTAATATCATATCCTACAGCTCCTATGAATTTTCCATTTTGTTTTACAGGATAAGTAATAGAAATCATCATTTCCTTTGTTCCACCTTTATCCTTATAAACATCAAACCATACTATATTCCCTTTTGCTTTTGTATCCTTAAAAGCTTTTAAATCTCGCGCCACGCCTGGATAAGGACTCCAAGGAAATATGTCCATGAATCCTGTTTTCGCACTAATGTAATATGTATCAACAAGAGATTTATCATTATTTTGTGCATTCTTAAGTAAATTTGTTATCATAACATTTTTATCTTTGCCGTTATCCACGGTTCCAATTCCACTTGCAACTTCCTTAATAGAAGATTCATACTTTGATAAATATGTATTTATATTTTGACCTGAACTTTGTGCAATGCTAGAATTTTGTTCCTCCGTTGAAGTCTTTATTTGTTTATATGAATATGTTATAAAAGTTCCTGCAAGTACACATGAAGCCACTAGCGTTGTTACACTCATTGATAATATAAATTTCTTTTTAATAGACGTTCTTTTCACTCTTTTTTCATTCGCTCTGTTTTGTTTCATAAATTTTAGTCCCCCTATAATTCTGGGCTATGTTTAAAATAATATTGATAATATCAAAATTCCCTCATTAATTTCTTCATCTATTATAATTACAGGATTGTAAGCATATACCATAATATTTAGCTTAAACATAGCTTGATTATTTTATGTTTCAAACATTTTATCCAATTATTACATTCAGCCCCTTATTGAATATATATCCATCTTAATCAGCATATGTTATTATTTATTAATTTTACTAAGATTTTTAACCATTGTCAAATTTTTATCAAAAAAAGAGGTACAAATTCCCATAAGAAACTTGTACCTCTTTTTTTTACTTTTTATTATTCTTAACTCTGTTTGGTTTAGCCTTAGGCCTCATAACTACATCATTTTTTTTATCTTTTTTATAACCAGTATTATTATACTTTGATCTAGAAGTATTTCTTCTTTTCATAAATCCTGATAAATCCATAAACCATAAAGCAAAAATAACAAATACTCCTGGTATTACATATCTAGATACAAAAATTGGCATAGTTGGCCACATGAATACAGGAGCTATAAAAAACACTATAGCTATTGCAAGCACTGCCCACTTATTAATTTTTATTTTACTAAGTAAAAAAGTTTTTAAAACATAATATATTATAAAAACAACAATTGTAAATGCTATCATACCAAGTATTTGCATGGCCATATCCATATTTATCCCACCTTTTCTACAAATGAATGTATATTATACATTATCAAACATTTTCTACAATATATCAATAGTTTATGCATTAATTTATATAATTATATTTGTATAATTATGTTTGTATTAAAAATAAATTTATGCTAAAATATTTTTGGGTAGTATCGATTGCGAACTGCACTTTATTGTTTAACATAAAAAAATCATTAAATAATCTGCTCATATCATTATGAATGAGACGGTGCTTCAAGAGTATCACCACCCTCAGTTATCTGAGATGTTTTTCTAGATTTACTAATTCAAAATATTTCATACTAGTGGTTGCAGCTCCTAAGCGAGTGACTTAACCTCTGGTTTTCTTTTAAATATAAACAATTCAGATGCAATCGCATACTTAATTTACCCTATTTAATTTTACACAACCCTTGTTTTTCTATATAAGGGACATTCAAGTAAATAATAAGTCAGTATACTAGTCTATTTCGCGACATACTTCGTCTGCAGAATCTGCTGATAGTATGACTATCAACAGAACCTGCTTCCTAGTCTTTCGCGAAATATCCGTCGCATCTTTAACTTGTTATTTATTTTCATGCCCCTAAGAACCAAAATCATAAATATTACTTCAAATAATATTTGAAAATGTAGGAGGATTAAAAATTGAAAAATTCTGTTTCTACCTTTATGTCTGCAAAAAAAGCAGGTACTAAATTAACAATGCTTACAGCTTACGATTATTCAATGGCTAAAATTATTGATGAATGCGGCGTTAATGGTATTTTAGTAGGAGATTCCTTAGGTATGGTTTGCCTTGGGTACAAAGATACCTTAAGTGTCACTATGGATGATATGCTTCATCATACTAAAGCTGTTGTTCGTGGCACTAAAAATGCGCTTGTAGTAGGGGACATGCCTTTTATGTCTTACCAAACATCCTTATATGATGCAGTTAAAAACGCAGGACGATTTTTACAAGAAGCGGGAGCATCAGCTATAAAACTGGAAGGTGGAGCTGTAGTTTGTCCTCAAATTAAAGCAATAGTTGCTGCTCAAATACCTGTTATGGGTCACATTGGGTTAACTCCTCAATCTGTTAATATGTTTGGAGGCTTTAAAGTCCAAGGAAATAATAGCATAACCGCTAAAAAACTTATTGAAGATGCTAAAAAAATAGAAGATGCAGGTGCATTTGCTATTACACTTGAATGTATACCTGCAAAACTTGCAGAGCTTATATCAAACGAAGTAACTATACCAACTATTGGTATAGGTGCTGGTGGTGGCTGTGACGGTCAAATTTTAGTATATCAAGACATGCTAAATATGTTTGAAGATTTTAAACCAAAGTTTGTAAAAAGTTTTGCAAATGTAGGTGACCTAATGAGATCTGGATTTAAATCATATATTAAAGAAGTAACCGAAGGAACTTTTCCGTCCAGTGAGCACTGTTTTAAAATAGATGATGAAATTTTAAAAAATTTGTATTAAATTTATTTAAGAAAGGAAGTGTAATAGGCATTAATAACAATATGGTACTAATGCCTCTAGCAAATGAATACTGTAAAAACTATTAAAGAAATTCGTAATCAAGTCAAAGTTTGGAAAAAAGAAGGTTATAGCATTGCCTTAGTTCCTACCATGGGATCTTTACACGCGGGCCACGCAAGTTTAATAAGCCGCGCTGCAAAAGAAAATGATAAAGTTGTGGTAAGCATTTTTGTAAATCCAATACAATTTGGTCCTAGTGAAGATCTAGATTCTTACCCAAGAGATCTAAATAAGGATGAAATTGTATGTGAGGGTGCTGGAGCTGATTTAATATTTGCACCAAAAGCCACCGAAATGTATTATAAGGATATAGAAGCAAGTGTGAGTGTTAAAGAACTTGCAACAGGTCTTTGTGGTGCTAAAAGGCCAAATCATTTTGCTGGAGTATGTACTGTAGTTTCAAAACTCTTTAATATAATTCCTGCAGACAAAGCTTATTTTGGGCAAAAAGATGCTCAGCAGTTAGCTATAATAAAAAGAATGGTTAGAGACTTAAATTTTGATATAGAAATTGTTGGTTGCCCTATTATACGTGAAAAAGATGGACTTGCAAAAAGCTCACGTAATGTTTATCTATCATCAAAAGAAAGACAAGCAGCTTTAATTCTAAACAAAAGCTTAACTAAATGTAGAGAAGCCTTGTCAAATGGTGAACGGTCAACAAATCTTCTAAAAGAAATTATAAAAGCGCAAATACAAACTGAGACTTTGGCAAGGATTGATTATATCGAAATTGTAGATGCTTTGTCCCTCGATGCTATAGACTTTGCAAACAAACCTATTCTTGTTGCCATAGCTATATATATTGGCAAAACAAGATTAATAGATAATTTTATATATGAAGCTTAACTTATTAATTAATAATTGTTAACTACCAAATAGAACTACAGGAGGACTAATATGATATTAACTATGTTAAAATCTAAAATACACAGAGCCGTAATCACGCAGGCTAAATTAAATTATGTAGGAAGTATAACAATAGACAAATCACTAATGGAAAAATCTAATATTCTAGAATATGAAAAAGTTCAAATCGTAGACATTGATAATGGTAATAGATTTGAGACTTATGTTATTGCAGGGGATGCAGGTAGTGGAGTTATGTGTATAAATGGAGCTGCTGCTAGATGTGTCCAACCTGGAGATAAAATAATAATTATGACTTTTTGCCAAATAAATGAAGAAGAAGCAAAAATAATTAAACCTACAGTAGTATTCGTTGATGAGACAAATGCTGTAGTCGAAATAGCTCACTATGAGAAACATGGTCAAATAAAATAATTTTTTTTTAATAATGTAATAATTTTTGAGTAATTGTAAACAATAATATCACAATACTTTATTAAAGAGGAGATGTTTACAATGAAAGCATTAGATGGTACTGCACTAGTATTAGTTATTATAGGAGCTATAAATTGGGGATTAATTGGATTCTTCCGATTTGACCTAGTATCCAGCTTATTTGGTACTGGCTCAGCATTAACAAGAATTATTTTCGCTCTAGTAGGTTTATGTGGCCTATATGCTTTATCTTTCCTCGGAAGAGACAGAGATAGCAACAGAGACAGAACTGAAGTTAAATAATTTCAAAATAAATATATCAAAAATATAAAAGAAGCCGGATTTAAAATTCGACTTCTTTTATATTCAAATTAAATCTTAACTGTACCAAAGCCAACCTATCTCTAACTCTTATTACAATTAAACTTTGTGATTGTTTTTTATTTACATCTTGTATAATCTTAGAATACTTATTATTTAACATCATTATAAAGCCACCGGCTTTAGATTGAATTTCATATCCATTAGATTTTTTTACTATAACCAAATTCTCCCATTGATGAGGAGCGTAATTTGTAAACTTCATTTCAAAAATCATTCCTTGTTGCTCAAGTAATGTCAGTAAACTATTATAATGATCACTTAGCATAGTATTTGTAAACTTTAACCCTTTGCTGACATTATTACTATGTTCTAAGAGCTTGCTTTGATCGATTAATTGTAGTTCATGTTGTTTTTTTATATTGTCTAACTTCTTTATTTTACGATTCACATTCTCTAAGTAATGATTATTATTATCTTTATCCATAATTATTCCCTTGCCTTTCATAGTATTCTTTATGTAGAATGTAGTTGAGGTGATTATACATGAATAAATTTATAGACTTGATTATTTCCGCATTAGAATATATACGTAAAAATAGTAAATTATATATTACATCATTTTTTAATAAAACATACTTCTTAATCGATAAAAATTTTACTTTAAATAAAATTTACAAACCAATTCTAAAAGAAAAAACTGATACAAACAAAAGATTACAAGGAGCAATAAACACTGTAAATATTAAAAATAAAGAAGTTGAAAAAAACATATCAAATTTTGAAAATGAAAATACCTTACTACAAGAAAAAATATCTATAATTGAAGATCTAATAACAAAAAGGTATGATTAATTATAATATAAATTAAAAGAAAGAGCTGCGCAAGAGATGACTCGCAGCTCTGAAAGAGATGATTCAACCAATTTTTTTCTCGTTTTCCTTGTTCAAATTGTTTTGAATTATGTTTTGTACTACATCCGATATATTTGCTTTTTCTTCCTTAGTCATTCCGTCAAGATATATAGGTTTACCAAAGATAAGCTTAGCATTTGCTCTTTTAATTTTGCCATTATTACCTTCCAAGGCCGTATAGGTATCATACAATGTTATAGGGACAATAGGGACTCCTGCTTTTATTGCAAGCCTCATACTGCCTTTCTTAAATTCGCCCATAGTGTTACTCCTACTTCTAGTTCCTTCTGGAAAAATGAGCATTGAATATCCATTTTTTAAATATTCAACACCTTCTGCAATATCCTTAAGCGCCTGTCTTGGGTTTTCTCTATCCATAAACACACAATGTATTTGTTTCATCCAATAACTCATTATTGGTATCTTAATCATACTTTTTTTAGCAACAGCTCCCGTAATACTATTCATATTAGACAATATTACTGGTATATCAAGATTACTTTGGTGATTTCCAACAAAAAGGCAAGCCTCCTTTGGTATATTTTCTCTTCCACTAACTGTCAAATTCAAATTTGCGGCCTTTAGTATAAAATTAGCCCAATTCGTAGCAACCTTAAATAGGTATACTTCTGCCTCTTTTATAGATTTTTGCCTTTTGAGTCTGTTTAATTTAGGTTTCTTCGCGCTTATCCAAATCAAATTAGTAATAAAAAGCATATAAAAATATATAGTTCTCATATATCTGTTCCTTTCATTCTTTAATTTAATTACACATACAATTATACTAGTTAATAAGTTTTATTTCAAATTCCTCGTAAATATTGATATTTATTTATACATTTGGGCAACATCATTTATATAAATAAATATTATGTAGGAGATTACCTTTATGCCAAAAAAAACCTGGTTAAAATATGCACTAATTTGTATTTCACTTATTTTTGTAATTGTATGTACAACTATAAGCTACAAATCTACTATAAAAACTAGCTTAGATTTAGAAAACAATATGGTAACTCATTTTATTGACGTTGGCCAAGGTGATTGCGCACTTATTCAAGTGAATAATAAAAATTTACTAATTGATAGTGGTACAAGTGATTCAAAACAAAAATTAATTAGGTATTTGAAAAAAAACAATATCACAAAACTAGATTATATAGTTGCAACCCATCCCCATGAAGATCATATAGGCGGAATGGCTAGTGTTATTAAAAACTTTGAAATTGGCGAATTTTACGCACCCAAAGCAATAACTTCAACTCAAACATTTAATGATATGATCGACGCTCTTCGGGCTAAAAATCTAAAAATAAAAATAGCTACTCCTAATATATCTTTAAATTTAGGTCCTAATGCCACCTGTGTTATGTTATCCCCAAATAAAACCACCTACGATAATCTAAATAATTACTCTTGCACTCTAAAGATATCATACAAAAATTCAACTTATTTATTTACAGGCGATATAGAAAACCAGGCTGAGCAGGAGTTAATAGCTAATGATTATGATCTATCAGCTCAGGTACTTAAAGTTGCACATCATGGTAGTAAAACATCTTCTTCAAAAGAATTTCTAGCTAAAGTGTCACCAAAGATTGCTGTAATAAGCTGTGGCATAGACAATGATTACGGTCATCCAAATAGAGAAACCTTAGATAGACTTAAAAGACTAAACACTATTATCTATAGAACTGACCTAGATAAAACTATTGTACTTATAAGTGATGGGTCAAAGATAAAAAAGCTAGATAACTAGCTTTTTTATCTTGTAGTGCGTCCTGATGTAAATGAATATTATTATGAATTTCTCGGTCAGTGGCACCAAATAAGAAGAGCAGAAACATTGAAATTCCATTTAAAATTCTTCTTTTGAAAATATTAAATTCTCATGAGCCTGACTGGAAGGAAGGCTAGCGAACGGGCGCAAGCCGAATGTGAGTGAAAGAGAATTTAATATTTGCAAAAGATTAGAATTTCTTAATGGAATTTCACGTTTCAAACTCTTATTTGGTGCCACATAGGAGAAATTCATAGGTTACATCAAATTAAAATAGTACTAAATTTAATTAAACATAATAATACTATACCAACAATTATTCTATAAACAGCAAAAACCTTCATAGGTTTTGTCTTTAAATAAGCAACAAATCTTTCAACTACAAGAAGTGCAACCAAAAATGCAACTATAAAACCAATAACCAAAGTAATAATCTCTCCACTACTAAAATTCATACCAGTTTTATATAAAGTAAGAGTTGCTGCTCCTACCATAGTTGGTATTGCAAGGAAAAATGAAAACTCAGTTGCAGCAATTGTAGAAACTCCACAAATCCAACCTCCCATTATAGTAGATGCAGATCTCGACATTCCTGGCCAAAGTGCCAAACATTGAAAACATCCTATTTTAAATGATTGTTTAATGTTTAATTTCTCTACGCTTTTTGTTGTGTGCTTATTTCTGAATTTATTTTCTATGATGATCATTAGAATTCCGCCAACTATAAGTCCTATAGCCACGGTACCTGGATTAAAAAGATATTCATCTATTTTATCATTTAGAAGAAAACCAAAAACTGCAGCCGGTATAAATGCGACAATAATATTAGTCCAAAATTTAATTCCTGATGGCTTAAGTTTAAAAAATTCCACAATCGAATTCCATATTTTACTCCAATATAAAACCATAATAGCAAGAATCGCTCCTAATTGAATTACTACCTCAAAACTATTTGCAAACGTGCCTTTAAAATTTATAACATTTCCCACAATGATCATATGCCCCGTGGAGGAAATAGGAATAAATTCTGTTATTCCTTCAACTATAGCTATTATTACCGCTTTTAAAACCAATATAATGTTTAAATCCATCTATTGTTTGCTCCCTTCTAAAAATAATTTGTAATTTTTAATTATAATATATTAACAAATTAAATACAATTAAATTTTTATAATGTTCTTTTTCATAACTTCTCCGTGCTTGTCCCCTTTGTTCTTATCATATATATTGCACATATTACTAAAACAGTACCAACTATCTGCATAAATGTTATATGCTCATGTAATATAAAAAACGATAAAATCATAGCAGTTGGTATTTCCAGATTTCCTATTATAGATACCTTAAGCGATCCTATATATTTTATAGCTGCATATAGTAGTGTTAAAGGAATTATTTCACAAAATATGGCAAGTATAGTTGTATATATTAAAAGGTTTTTAGTTATTTCACCCCTAAAAACAAATAGAGGAAATTTGTATATCATAAGGCTTATTAGTGAAAAAAGTGTTGAATAGGCATTAATAGTTAACGGACCAATTCCCTGTAATTTTTCTTCACTATAAATATTCATAAAGGCATAAAACATTGCACATATTAAAGCAAATATTACTCCAATAAGTGAATATTTAGGTCGACTTGATAAAATATCAAGAGTTAAAAGGCAACCAAAGAATGCCAGAAACACAGCAAAAACTTTTATGTAACTTATAAACTGCTTCTTAAACACCGCTGAATATATGAATACCATTATAGGATATGTATATAGTAATATAGCCACCATTTGAATAGGTAAATAGTTATAGGCTGTATAATAAAACACTGTCATAAATGTATTTCCAACAATTCCAAGTATCGCGAGTCTTAATAATTGCTTTTTTGTTACCTTAAATGACTTCTTATTAAAAATATACATGATTACAAACATTAATGGAACAGCTATAATGTACTGAAGTGTGAGTAAACTTATAGCATCAATTCCAAGACCAGAAGCTAGCTTTACAAATAGCCCCGCACTTCCGAATAATACAGCTGAAAAAATCGAATAAATATATCCTTTGCTTAGTAAAATAGTATGATACCCCCAGTACTTTAATGACCCTTATATTTATATTCTAACAAAACCCTACCTAAAAAGCCATATGTTTTAATAATAAGTTATATTAATATGTTAGACATTTATGTTAGTATGTTATAAAATTGTATTATCATAAATATAAGGTATAATAAAAGTTATTCTAATAATAAAATCTAAATTCATAAGTACAATTAAAGGATGTGTTCAAAATTAAAATTCAGTCATTACTCAGTATATTAGTTTCAAAATTTGTTATGACATTATCAAAGTCTATATTTCAAGGCGGAACTAATTTCCCCGGGAAAATCGCCCTAAAACTTGATAAAAACATTTTAGAAACAATTGCTAATAATTATGAGGTTATACTTATAACCGGTACAAATGGTAAAACCACAACAACAAGCATGATTTATAGTATTGTAAAAGATAGCAAAAGACCTGTAATTACTAATAATACTGGAGCAAATATGTATACAGGAATTGTTGCATGCTTTATTTCAAATTATTCATTTAAAAAGTCTACCGAGAAAAAAATTGCTGTTATAGAAGTTGATGAGGCTAATCTTAAATTTGTAACGCAGTATATAACTCCAAAAGTAATTACTATAACAAACCTTTTTCGGGATCAAATGGACAGATATGGGGAAGTATATACAACTCTTAAAAAAATACTTGTGGGAATCGAGAAAGTTCCTGAATCAACTCTTGTTCTTAATGGAGACGAATCTTTATTTGGAAACTTGAATCTTACAAATGATGTGATTTACTATGGTTTTGGAACAAAGGTTAATGAAAATAAAATTGTAGATATCAATGCAGATGCTAAGTTTTGTACAATCTGCAAATCTCCCTACAGTTATAATTTTATAACCTACAATCATCTTGGAGATTTCTATTGTCCTGGATGTGGATATAAAAGGCCAGAGCTTACCTACTTCGTAGATAAAGTGATTGATTTAAATACCAGTGGTTCCTCGGTTTCTATTAATGATAAAGAATATTACATAAATCAACCAGGTACGTATAATATTTATAATGCCCTATGTGCCTACTCCGTAGCAAAGGTTCTTGAAACTTCCGATAGCGTTATAGAGCATTCTCTTAAAACCGTAGCTAGTAGCTTTGGTAGACAAGAAACTCTAAATATCGATGGTACCGAGGTTAAAATAATATTGGTTAAAAATCCTGCAGGTTATGACGAAGCTGTAAACACTATTAATCTTGACAAACGCACAATAAACTTATCTCTCCTGTTAAATGATAATTATGCAGATGGTAAAGATGTTTCTTGGATTTGGGATGTGAATTTTGAGCGCCTTACAAGTCTTGATGTTAACAAAGTTATGATCTCAGGAATACGTCTGTACGATATGGCAATAAGACTTAAAGTAGCTGGTTTTTCATCAGATTCTTTCCTACTTTGCACGGACGAAGAAACCTTACTTAAAGAAATTAAATCTTGCAATGGCGAAATAGTATATGTACTCGCAACCTATACCGCAATGATAAATTTAAGAAAGTTTTTACATACTAAAGGTTACATAAATAAAATTTGGTAAAAAATCTAATATATTTAAAAATCTAATTCAGAAGGTGAATAATATGGAAATTAACATTTGTCATCTATATCCTGATTTATTAAATGTGTATGGGGATGTAGGAAATATTTTAATACTAAAACACAGAGCGGAGCTTCGAGGAATTGAAGTAAACATTGTTAATATATCTATGGGCGATATTTTTAAAGCAGAAGATTACGATATTGTTTTTTTTGGAGGCGGCCAAGATTACGAACAAACTATAGTTTCTCCAGATCTAATAACTCTAAAAAAAGCATCAATGGAAGAATATATAGAAAGTGGGAAAGTATTTTTAGCCATTTGCGGGGGATACCAATTGCTTGGGAAATATTATACAACGCCAAGTGGTGAGAAAGTTTGCGGTCTTGGTATTTTGGATATTTGCACGGAAAGCGGTGACAAACGTTTTATAGGCAACACAATAATTCATAACGAAACGTTTGATGAAACCTATGTTGGCTTTGAAAATCATTCTGGAAGGACCTATATTAACGGCTTATTACCCCTTGGCAAAGTTGAAGTTGGATATGGTAATAATGGGGAAGACGGTTACGAGGGTTGCGTATATAAAAATACCTTCTGTACTTATTTCCATGGTTCGCTTCTATCTAAAAACCCTGAACTTGCAGACAGATTGCTTTCACTTGCATTAAATAACAAATATGATGAAGTAGCTTTAACTTCTTTAGATGATACTCTCGAGATTAAAGCCAAAGAATTTATAATAAAGAGAGAAACTTCTAAATAAATAATAGTATAAATTTCTTAATGGAATTTCACGTTTCAAGCTCTTATTTGGTGCCACGCAGGAGAAATTCATAGTGGAAATAGACTTAATCCTGATGAATGTAAGAAACTTTCAGAATTTATTAGAATTAAATTATGTTAATTATAATGTTAATAAATAATAGTATGAATTTCTCCGGAAGTATCACCAAATAAGAAGAGCAGAAACATTGAAATTTTATTTAAAATTCTTCTTTTGCAAATATTAAATTTTCGTGAGACTGACTAAAAGGAAGTCTAGCGAACCGGCTGCAAGCCGAATGTGAGCGCTAGAGAATTTTATATTTGCAAAAGATTAGAATTTCTTAATAAAATTTCACGTTTCAAACTCTTATTTGGTTGATACGCAGGAGAAATTCATAGGGTACATTATGCAGAGCAGTAACATAAAAAAAGATGTAAATTTGAATAAATTCCAAATTTACATCTTTTTCTCTAATTGTAATGCCAAACTAAAATACTTTATAGAATCAGCCACATTAGATAGTTTATGGTACATACTCCCCATTTCCAAATAACGAGCATATATATCTTTCTTATTTCCAAACTTTAATAGTGAATCTAAAGATAAATTCATGTACATCTCTGCACTAGATGCACTTCCTTGTCTATCGAGAATAATAGCTTTATAATAATAACTTTTTTCTATGAACTTAATATCATCTAAATTAATTGCATAGTTTAATACTTCATCAGAAATACTCTGTGCAAGCTCAACTACATCATTTTTAATAAGTTCTTCAACACAATTAAGCATAAATTCAACTAGTCCTACCTTATCCTCTCTAGGATATACGCTTAACCCATGACTTATATACTCAACTGCTTTTTCTTTCATATTACAGTCAAACATTGTTGACCCATAATTGAAAATAGCCATTGCCTTATACGATGACTTATCTTTATATAACTCATAAGACTTTTGCTCATATTTTTGAAAGTCACCATTTTTCATTCTTATAGATAAAATAGCTAACATATGATATATCTTGGCCGCGCGAAGATCTGTATCCACATGTTTAACCAAATCTAGTAACCTTTTTCCTACTTCAAAAGCACGTTCATAATTTTCTAGCTTAATATTACAAGCAGCCTCATTGTACGTTACTATAATTATTTTTTTATAATTCAGAATCTCACTACTATAAAGTCCCTTTCTAACATTACGATAATAACTCGATGCTTGAAGAAAATCTTCTTTTATATATAGATGTCTTGCCATATCTATATAATAAGTTAATTTATTATCATCTATAGATGTTTTTAAATACAAATCATAATACTTTGATGTAACTGCTTGAGTATTCTCAAAATCTTTTTCATCTAAGTAAAAATTAAATAACATATGCATTAATTCAATAGCTAAATCATAATAATTATATTTTTCAGCTACCTCCAAATTATAGGATACATTAGTTTTGTAATCCTCATCCTTAATAGCTGTATTATCCTCATTTTTAACATTTACCTTTAATATTTCAATATTTTCTTTAACTTGCTCAAATACATTTTCATTTAGATATCCGAGATCTATGTCTAGTTCCTTACTTATTAATTCTAATACCCAAGGCTCTGCTATAACCTTATTATTTTCTATGCAACTCATTTTAGATACTGATATTTTGTCATCACATATCTCTTTTAATGTATATCCTTTATATATTCTACTTCTTTTTATTTTTTCTCCCGTTGATAATATTTTCATTGTCATCACCTATCCACAAATCATATAATTAATCTGTAAAATTCCCCATAAATATTTCACTTTATTACTCCTAATCTTTTAAACAACTCTACACCTTCATTTAAATATTTAGCCGCCTCTATACTTCTGCCACCATCAACATAGAACTTCCCAATCATTATAGATACTTCAGCCGCTTCCTTTAGTTTGTCATGCTCTTTTACAAACATTAGTGCTTGAAGTAATGTGTTTTCAGCTTCATTCTTGTTGTCTTCTAATAAATCGACTCTGTATTTTAATAAATAATACTGAAATAATGCTTTATTATTACCATCTTCTATATAGTCTAGTATATGGCTTAAAGCTTCTTTAGCTTCACTTACAGACTTAAGCTTAATATAATTTTCACAAATATTAGCTAATGTATCTATTAATTTTAAGTCCTTAGTATTTTGTCTAATCTCCTTAGCCTTATTTAAGTGTATAAATGATTCTTCCATATTTTCAAATTCATAAAACAATCTTCCTAAATTATTTTCTATCTCCGATATATAAGTCAAATTATTAATTTCTTTAAATACTTTCAAAGTAACCTTAGAGTATTTTATAGCATTTTTAATATCACCTTTTTTATTATATCCATCCGCCAATAATAGGAGTGAATTAGCATACTCATTTTTACTATTAATTTGATTAAATTTTTCCTTAGCTAAATACGAATATTTTATAGCATTTTCAATGTTTTCTAATTTAAAATAAGTATAACCTATATAATAGTATATTTCGCCGAGTAAAAAATCATTTCCCATTTGATTGTCTATAAAAACTTTTTCAGCTTGCTTAAAATAACTAGAGGCTGACTGATATCCCATCATCTTAAGAGTTATTTTTCCCAGTTTTAATAAAGTTTCAATTATTTCTTCATAAGAATTATTTTTAATAAAGATTATATTTGCAGAAAGAAAAACCTGTTGAGCTGACGCAATGTTTTGCTGCTCCATATATATATCGCCTCTTAAAGATAAATTCCTAGCTCCTTGATATTCTAATTTATATTTTTCACAGTAATATATAGATTTATCAATGTTTTGCTCCGCCTGCAATAAATCACTATTTAGAATTTGAGCTTCAGCAATATTTTGATAGAACAAGCATATTTTTTCAGCTTGGGTTTCTTCCGACTCCATTAGATATTCAACATTTGTATTTAAAGCAGTTGCCAAATATTCTAATAAATCCATACTTGGATTGGATTTACCTGATTCTACTAAACTAATTTGACCTGGAGTTATTCTACTACCCGCAAGATCTTTTAATGTCATATTAAGCTCTTTTCTTTTCCTCTTTATCTTTTCTCCCATAGATAATATTTCCATAATCACTCTTCCTTTACAACATGGTAATATAATAGTATTAATTTATACAAATCGACAATTTAATTCAATTATAACATAGTTCACCTATAATATTGTAAATATATGAATAGATTTTAAATTTATGCTAAAAAAATCAAAAAAAATTAAAAACTCCAAACCATGTGTTTACTAACATAGTTTGGAGCCTTTTAAATCATAATTATAAAATATGATCCTTGATATTATCATACATGTCCCCTGCCACATTCATTACCATCTTACCTGTTTTTTTAGCTCTTCTTCTTGTGTTTCTGTCCATATTAGGAATTAACATCATACCTGCAGCCACACCAATTATCGCACCTGCTGTAATTGTTGATATAAATTTATTTTGCATAAATTACACACCCCTTATTTATTTATTTATTTATTCTTTATAGGATGTGCATTTTTAAATTGATTAATGTACTTTTTTTGAAAAATAATAAGTAGATCTAATAGTAAAATAAAAATTTAATTCAGAATACTTTTTCCAAACTATAAAGTTTTTATGAATAAACATCTGACAGTTCTATTTTTATATTTTCATCATGACCTCTCACATTACTACTATAGATCATATTTTCATGAAGTACCTTCTCCTTGGGAAGTCTTACTGTAAACTTACTTCCCTTTCCAAATTCACTTTCAACATATATATTACCACCATGTAATTCAACAATCGACTTAACTAAACTAAGGCCAATACCCGTACCCTCTGCATTTCTTGATAACGATTTATCTACCTGTCTAAACCTGTCAAATATTATATCCAAATACTCCTCTTTAATGCCAATGCCATTATCTTTAACTGATATTTCAACAAATTTATTTTCATTCTTAACATAGACAAATATTTCATCACCTATATCTGAAAATTTAATAGAATTTGATATAAGATTTAAGATTATTCTCTCTATTTTTTCTATATCACAAGCAATAATGTTTTCCTCAATGTCCGTGTCAAAAACAATATTTAATCCCTTACTCTCAGTCAGATTAATTAAAGACACCACAATTCCTTCGACAATTTCAACTATATTATTATTAGATAAATTCAGTTTATAAAAGCCTGCTTCTATTTTTGATAAATCAACTATGTTATTAATAATTTTAGATAATCTATAAGAATTTTGCTTAATTGATTCTATATATTTAATAATGGAATCCTTTTTATCATCAAGTGAGCCACTATCACAATACATGCTAAATAGCTGAGCCGTTGCAAATATAACATTTAATGGTGTTTTAAGTTCATGCGATACATTAGCAAGGAATTCTCCCTGTACTTTTAATGCTTTTTCCATAAGTATATTAGATTTGATTTCAGAAGTAACATCTATTATTAAAATTAATATTTCGCGGATTTTTCCATTAACTTCGAATACTGGTTCAAATATAATATTAAAGTATACTTGATTTCCATTTAAAGTTAAAGCTTTTTTATTTAAATACTTAATCTTCTTATCCTTCAAAACTTCATCTAAACACTTATAGTATTCACTCTTTTTAAAGTTTTCAAACAAATCTTCTATTTTATAACCCTTTATTTGGTTAATTGATTTAAGACTCGGCTTAATCGATTCAATAATACCAAAAGCTTTTCTATTAATATCCACAATTTTAAAATCTTGATATGATAATCGAACGACAGGTAAATCAAACGTATTTACCATTCTATTTAAGAATTCATAACGGTTCCTTGTAATTTCCTCGTGCTTAAAATAGTCTGTCATATCTCTACTACAAAGAACTCCTAAAATGAATTTTCCATTACTATCATAAATAGGTGTACCATTGACATCTATTTGCAATGTTTTACCTGGGGACTTAACTGTCATTCTCATATTTTTAAATTCTTCGCCCCTCATAACTCTATTTGCTGGAATATTTTCTATATCAATTTGCTTCCCATAAGTGTCATAAAACTCAGAAGCATTATACCCCTCACTTATATTTTCAAAACTATTGTAAGATGCATGGAACAATTCTCTTGATGTTTTATTTACTAATATGTATTTTCCTTTATCATCAAAAATAGCAATAGAATCAGCTATATTTTCTATTATAGCTTCTAATTCCTTTTTATGCTGCTCTATTTCTCTTGATTGGTTTATTGTTTCTGTAATATCGTGAAAACAAGATACTATTATAGTTAAATCACCATTTGAATTATAAATAGGAGTTGAACTAATTTCTGCAAAATATTCTTTATTCGGGTGGCATACAAAAATCTTAACATTTTTTGATTTTTCACCTCTTAATGCTCTAACTGACGGAAAATCTTTATAAGGCACCTGATTACCTAGCATATCGAATACTTTAGTATCCTTAAGAGCATCGGCTATATTAATTCCTTTACCTGATTGATAAATAAGTCTCTTGGCTTCTGAATTCACCATTATAAACTCACCCTTATTATTAGCAAACATTACTCCCTCAGATAAATTTTCAATAATGTCAAATAACTGATTATTTTGCTCCTCTATCTTCTGATTTCGCTTCTTAAGCTTCTGGTTTTGCTCGGAAATAATTTTATAACGCTGCTCAATACTTAAATTTTCGAAATTTCCCAATATATCACCTCAATAATTTATATTACTTTATACTATTCGCTTTTAACAGATAAGTAATAAAATTTGTTTTTTCATCACTACTTAGGTTCAAAACTAACCTCTCTATGTCTCCATGATTAGTTTTATACTCATCAACAATCTCACTAAATGAATATGTTTTATTTTTCTCTTTATTACATTTTAGTTTAATATTAGAATCCTTGATACTATTAGTCTCTTTAACTATTATATTAGACTTTCCCTTTGATGCTATTGAAGAAATTTCACCCTTTACCTTCTCGCTTGCTACATATATAGGATTTTTAAGTAACCATTTTTCCACAACCTTGTCTGATTTTATTCCTAGGCGCTCCTTGCATTTTTCGTCCACAAGTTCATTAAACAAATCTCCTGTATGACTATCTACTTTAACAAATATAACCTCTATCCCACTCTTCATAATTTCTTGCATTTTCCTATAATATTCCTTTGATGATTCCTCTTTCCTATCCCAGAACCCCGTAGCATGATAACAAATCCCTATATAATCATGAAATATTACTACTTTCTTTTCTCCTAGGCTTTGCGCATACTGACATCCTTTTACTGCACCTTCTAGTTCCCCTGCAATTTGTCTTATATTTTTATTAGAATCACTCTTACCTTTGCCGCTCTCTATATGTACAACTATGTCATCCTTCACTGCTACCACTCCATAAGAATACTCCATAGTTTGTGAATTATAACTTCCATCCACATAAATATGAAGGATATCCTTTGGATAATTATTATCTATCTTATCTAAAATAATAGGGGCACCATTTAAAAACTTTTCAGCTTCATTTCTATCCTCAAAGCTCTTATATTTAGCACCTTTTACTCCTTTTACGTATTTTAAGCACTCTGCCCAAGTACCAACTATTATGTTTTCTATTTTTTCATTAGTATTAGAATTAAATCCTTCCTTTATAGCATAAACTTTTTTACCCATTCTTTATGTTCTCCTTTTTAAAAGCTGCTTCATAATTTAAGTTTCTAGGTATTATAAAATACCCTTTTAATTCTATCATAAATAAAGTATACAATAAATGATAAAATCATTTATTCTTTTTTTACAATATTTACATTTCCATATTCTATTAGGTTCGGTGGACAAGGCCTAAGAATAATATTATAATAACTCTTACAAGTTGATATTTCACAGCACAATTCGACGTATTATGCATGTTTCACAAATTAAAATAAGATATATATTGGTATAACAAATAAATTTGGTATGCGAGAAAGGATGGTGAATGAAGCGGTTTCCACAACTAATTAAAGTACAGTGGAATTCTTGCTTCTATCATATGAATAAAATCAAAAATAAGTATATTTTACTTCCTATTATTACTGCTGTTTTATCATTAGTATTCCTCATTTTTGTAAGTAATACCTTTAAAGTATCTTCAAATAAACTATATACTAATTTTCTTAAAGATGCTTCATCAAATACTATTTCCACAGTATACGTAACAACCTCTCCTAAAATTCAGGTTAAACTTAAAGATGGAACTATTTATGAAACTGATAATCCAAGAACTAACAATTTTAAAGAAGGATTGCTTAAAGATGGTATAAATGTTTCAGAGCAAGCTTTAACTAGTCCACTAGAAGTTGCATCAATATCATGTTTTATAATTTCTCTTATAGTACTAGGCTGTATGAGCTTTAAACCTGCAAGAAGAAAAACAAAAGGCATGTTCTCGGCTAGCAACCTTGATGTTACAGCTGTTGCGGATATTGGTTTTAACTTTGAAAATGTAGCCGGTAATGAAGAAGCTAAAGATAGTGTACAAGATGTAGTTGATTTTCTTAAAAACCCCGAGAAGTATTCTGCTTATGGGGCTAGAATGCCAAGAGGTGTAATTTTATATGGAGATCCAGGTACAGGTAAAACACTTCTTGCAAAAGCAGTAGCTGGAGAGGCAAATGTACCTTTCTACGCAGTTTCTGGTTCTGATTTTGTTCAGATATATGTAGGGGTTGGTGCTGGAAGAATCAGAAGCTTATTTAAGAAAGCAAGAAGTCATGGAAGAGCAGTTATCTTTATTGATGAGATTGATGCTATTGGCAAAAAAAGAGATAATGGAACTGGTGGTGGTTCTGATGAGAAAGATCAGACACTTAACGCTCTACTAACTGAAATGTCTGGTTTTAATGAGACAGAGGGCATAATTATAATTGCAGCAACTAATAGGCTTGATATGCTTGATGAAGCACTACTTCGTCCAGGTCGTTTTGATAGACATATTGAAGTAACTCTTCCTGATGTATCTGCAAGAGAGAAAATTTTAAAACTTCATCTTAAAAACAAACCTATTAAGGATATAGACTACAGCGAATGGGCACATAAAACTTCATATTTCTCAGGTGCAAAGTTAGAAAATTTAACTAATGAAGCAGCCATCATTGCTTGTAAAGACAATTCTACATTTATTGAAAATGAACATTTAGATAAAGCTTATTCAATAATGCTAGCAGGTTATGAAAAAGTTGATAGAGATTATATTAAAGATGATGATAGAAAAATAACTGCATTTCATGAAGCGGGACATGCTTTAATTTCACTTAAGATGTTACCAAAAGACAAGGTATCTAAAGTAACTATAATTCCAACTACCAAAGGTGCCGGCGGTTATACTTTAAGTATTCCCGAAGATAAACTATATCAAAACAAAGATTATATAAAGAAAAAAATAATGGTACTACTCGGTGGCAGAGCTGCTGAAGAGATTATTTTCGGTAGGGATCATGTAACCACTGGTGCATATAGCGATTTGCAGAGGAGTACTCAGCTTATAACAAACATGATAACAGAATACGGAATGGGTGAATCCTTAGGTCTACTTACAATGGCCAAATTAAAAGAATCAGGTTTTACAAATCAAGACGATGTATTCTTAGAATGTAAAAATTTGATTTCGCAGTTATATGATGAAGTTATAAATATTCTAACAGCTGAAAAAGAATCTCTAACGTCTATAACCAGTTTATTAATTAAAAAAGAAACTATAGATCATGAAGATTTAATTAGTATTATTGATAATACCGTTAAAATCGAAGACGAAAACATTCATGAGATTGCATAAAAAGTCACAAATTTTAAGGCACATTCAAACATATAAGGAGCAAAACATGCTTCTTATTAATTTGAATGTGCCTATTAAATTTCAAAATCCTTCTTTGACAAATATAAGGCTCTCGTTAACCTGCCTAAAAGTCAGGTTAACGAACCAATGCTGAAACAATACCCGTATGAATTTCTCCGGAAATGGTACCAAATAAGAAGTGCAGAAACATTGAAATTCCATTTAAAATTCTTCTTTTGTAATTATAAAATTCTCGTAAGCCTGACTGGAAGTCAGGCTAGCGAACCGACGTTGCACAACCAATGCTGAAACAATATCGGTATGAATTTCTCCGGAAGTGACTCCAAATAAGAAGGGCAGAAACAATTGAAATTCCATTTAAAATTCTTCTTTTACAAATATAAGGCTCTCGTGATCCTGACTGAAAGTCAGGCTCACGAACCGGTGTCGCACAACCAATGCTGAAACAATATCGGTATGAATTTCTCCGGAAATGGTACCAAATAAGAAGTGCAGAAACATTGAAATTCCATTTAAAATTCTTCTTTTGCAAATATAAAATTCTCGTGAGCCTGACTGGAAGGAAGGCTAGCGAACCGGCGTTGCACGCCGAATGTGAGTGATAGAGGATTTTATAATTACAAAAGATTAGAATTTCTTAATGGAATTTCACGTTTCAAACTCTTATTTGGTGCTATGCAGGAGAAATTCATAGGGTACCCTTTCTTATTTGGTGACACGCAGGAGAAATTCATCTTATTACTCTTTCGTTCCAAAATTCATAAGAAATGCTACAAGCATTCCTCCAATAAGTCCACCTACATGAGCAAAATTATCAATACCCGGCATCGTAGCTCCTATAAATATATTTATAAATATAACGGATAAAATATTTTTTATAAAAGCACTTCCAGTCTTTTCTTTAGATGTAATTGCAAAAACAAGTACCGCCCCAAGTAATCCAAAAATTGCACCGGAGGCACCAATCGAAACACTTGTTGAAAATATATAACTAAATATAGATGCACATATTCCAGAAATAAAATAAATAACAAGATATTTTGCTTTTCCATAAACGCTCTCAACCATTGGTCCTATAGCATAAAGTGAATACATATTAACCGCTACATGTACAATCCCACCATGTAAAAACATACAAGTAACAAGCCTATAATACTGCCCTTGATTTATTAAATCATTAACCTTTGCACCAAGTAAAACTAGAACATTAGTATCACTATTTAAAATGCTACCATTTGTCATATAACTCAGGTATGCAGTAATACCATACATTATAACGTTTATAGCTATAATTATTATAGTAATCCAAGGTTTGTCTTGTAGATTTACTTTCTCAGGCCTACTGCGTAAATTGTTATTATTCATAACTGAAACTAAGTCATTTACCACCTCTAACTTTACATTTTGAGAATAATTCACTTTTTTTTCTGATACATTAACCTTTATTAATGGTTTTTCTAATAAATTATTTGTTTCAAGGATTTTACCAGATTCATCACTACTTAATTCACCATCAGATAGCAGTATATATATATTATTTTTATCTGCTGGAATATCATATTGTGTTAATTGATTTAAGCTTCTAGGAGTCGTAAATATTATCCGGTAATCAAAACCGCTTATATTCTTACTCACAGTCCATAGCTTTGAATTATTATTTTTACTTTTTATATCCTCTAATAAATATCCGTGCTGCGTTGTCATACCATTTATAATGATCTTTATATTTTTTTCTAACATATTATTCTCCTAATCAAATAGATATTTTCACATTATTGATTTCACAATAACATTATGATGCTTAAGCAAATCTATTTCATAAAATTTAATAGGAAGCCGTGTTTCACTCTCATATAGTACCCTTAATATAGGCCTATCTGGAAAATTTTTATTTTGTTTAATTACATATCCTTCAACACCATTTGATAACTTTAAACAAACTCCTAATGGAAACACTGAAAAAGTTTTTTTAAAATTTTTTACTACTTCTTCATCAAATGCATTTCCAGCGCCTGCAAGTATTAGCTCATAAGCATCACTAGGATTGAATTTTTTTCTGTAACATCTATCATTACTTACAGAATCATAAACATCACAAATACCAATTATCTTTGCATATTTAGAAATTTGATTTTGAGTAAGTCCATAAGGATATCCATTACCATCAACTCTCTCATGGTGGTGTTCCACTGCTTTTAAAACCCTATTTGTCATACTAAAATTCTTCTCCAATATTTCTTTCCCGTATATAGGATGATTTTTTATTTCTTCAAACTCTTCCTTTGTTAGTTTTCCAGGTTTCGTTATAATATTTTTATTTATTTTAGTCTTACCAATATCATGAAGAATTGCACCAATGCTTAATTCTTTCAATTCACCTTGCGAAAGATTCATTGTAATACCAAGAAAAATCGCCATAATTCCAGTATCTATAGAGTGAAGATAGGTATAGTTATCAAAGGTTTGAATATCGTACAAACTTTTATTAACATCACCCATTTCAATAATATAATTAACTAAGTCTTCCACAACCAATAATGAATTTTTAGTTCCTTTTGTATCCCCTTCAGTTACATTTTTCATTATGGTAGACATATTTTTCATAGTTAATTTTTTTAAACTACTTAGTCTCTCATCTTCTATAGATACATCATCTAGCCTTGAATCTTCTACATAAATATAAAAAACGCCTAACTTTTTAAGTTTAACAATATATCTTTTGTTCAATTTAACCCCAGATCTTAAAAGTATACTTCCATCATTGGTTACTATATTTTTGCCTAATATTTCATTTACCTTTACCCTATTAATAAACTCAAGTCTCATGGTCACCTCTAATTGTTTTTTAATCATAGCTTGCGGAAATACAGCTTCGCAGGGAATGATTAAACTTTCCGCTTAAGTATCTAAGTTATTTTGGCGAATCATCGAAAAGTTAGCGATGACTCTATTTGTATTCTTCTTCTTTTCCTTTGATCCTTATAAAAACTTCTCTAAGTTCTTGCTTTATTAGCTCACATATTTCAATTAACGATTCGCGAACCACCATATGCTCATCAGAATATTTGAACTTAACTAGCCATGTTGGGTTATACTCATCATCTATAGGCTCAATAATATATCCTTTAGACCTAAATACATCTTCATTAAAACAATCATAAATTGCTGAAAATTGCCATTCTTCCACATCATCATGCGTATCAAAAGTTAAATTAATTAAATCTCCGCAGTAATTTAGTTTTGTTACAAACTCTGCTCCCTGCGATGTTTCATAACTTCCAATCTCACGAACAAATTGATTAGTTTCCTTATCTACTTCCATTAATACCAATGAAGAAAATTGCATAAAACCCACCCTCTCTTATTTTTTGCAGTCCTTACAAATGCCTTTTAAATAAACATGACTTTCTGTAAGTGTTATTCCTGTCTTAGCCTTTATTTGCTCTTCTATTTGAGGTATAGGACAATCTATAACCATTTTCTTATGACATAAATCACACTCTATTATATGTTTATGTGAATTATTATTTATAATATAGTTATACATATTGTTTCCCAAATCAAATTTATTAACAATTTTTTTACTCTCTAGCAAATCTAAGGTTCTATATACCGTTGATAAATCTATTTTAATGTCTTCTTTTTTAAGTAAATCATATATAACATTTGCGTTAATTGCATCTGAGCTTTCGAGTATAATTTCAAGTATACTTTTTCTTGCTTTAGTAACCCTAATATTATTATCTTTTAAGTATGAAATTACGTTCATCTACATCACCTTACTACATTATTTTATTTCTTTTAATACTGCTAATAAGTAATTCCACATTCTATCTGTTGATGAGATACTTAGGTGTTCCTTTGATGTGTGTACATCATACATATTAGGTCCAAAAGATATTTGATCAATGTTACCATCAAACTTTTTACTAAATAATCCACACTCAAGACCTGCATGTATAGCTGCTATTTCAGGTTTTTTACCAAATAAATCATTATATACATTTTCAAATACTGTTTTTATCTTAGAGCTAGGATCATATTGCCACTCTGGATAATCAGATTCAAATTCAATAGTCGCTCCCACCATTTCTGCAATCACTATAGTTTCATCACATATTAATTTCTTTAAAGATGCAACTGAGCTCCTTATTGCAGAATCAAATACTAAATAATCATCCTCTGTTGTAAGAACTCCTATATTTGTTGAGCTTTGTACTAAACCTTTAATATCCTGGCTCATGCTTTTAACTCCATTCGGAATTAAGAAAAGTACCTGAAGTGCTTTTGTAGCAGTCTCCTCTGAAAATATTTTACGTGAACTATCATCTAATATTTCAATAGATAAATTAACCTCTGGATCAATAGTATTTAATTCATTCTTAAATATAGAATTCCACAAATCTAATTTCTGATTAACTATTATTTGATCATCTTCTCTAAATAATATAACAGCATCAGCACTACGAGGAATTGCGTTATTTTTAGCTCCTCCACTTATAGAATTTATTTTAAAATCTATAGCTGATTTTAAATCTATTAAAAAACGTCCCATGATTTTATTAGCGTTACCTCTTTCTTTATCTATTTCCATTCCAGAGTGACCGCCCTTTAAATCCCTTAGTTTTATAAGACAATTTACAAAGCTTTTATCCGACTTTTCCCAAATTATAGGAAGTTTTATTTTTTCCCTTACTCCACCAGCGCAACTTACTAAAAGTTTTCCTTCTTCTTCGGAATCTATATTAATTAATACTCTTCCCTCTAAGTCCTTAGGGTCTAGAGCCTCGGCTCCAACCATACCTACCTCTTCACCTGTTGTTACTAATAACTCGATTGGCGGATGAGGAATATCTGTAGAATCTAGAACTGCAAGACTCATTGCTACTGCAATACCATCGTCAGCTCCAAGTGTAGTACCATTAGCATGTAAAAAATCGCCTTCTACAATAAACTCAATAGGATCCTTTAAGAAATCATGTTTTGAATGAAGTTCTTTTTCACAGACCATATCCATATGCCCTTGAATTATTATCTTTGGCGCATTTTCATATCCTGGCGTTCCTGGTTTCTTAATAATTATATTTAATGAAGCATCCTGAGTAACTTTCAAATTATGTTCTTTTGCAAAGTTTACTAGAAAATCACTTACTCCCTTTTCGTTACCAGAACCTCTTGGAACCTGGTTCATCTCTTTGAAATATTTAAATGCTTTAAATGAATTTAACTCTTTTAATTTTTCTAACATATTTATCATCCTTCCTTGTGAAATTTAATTAAAAAAACATCATTTTTAGTCCAAAAAACACTAAGATAATTCCTCCAATATAGTCTGCATATTTTCCTATAATATCTATTTTTTTTAGATATTTGGAAATTATAAAGGCTATTATTACCATTATAAAAGTTACTGCTCCAATTATTAATGTATCTTGTAATAATATAACCTTTGTTATATCATTTAATACTGTAAATCCTACCACCATCGCATCTATACTTACAGAAACCCCTAAAATAAGATACATCTTAGGTTTAAGCAGTGGACACTTACCTTGATTATCAATTCCTTCTTTAATCATAACAACTCCAACTAACGCTATAATTATACCACCAATAATAGTTGGCATTGAAGCTACATATGTATTAAAAAGAAACCCCGCATAAGCTCCAATATACGATAATAAAAATTGAAATAAAGCAAAAGATATTGTAAAACCTACCTTATTTTTAAATTTAGTTTGATTGTTTAATCCTATGCATAAAGCTACTCCAAAAGCATCTAAAGATAGAGCTAAAGCAATCATAAATAATGGGTACATAGCCAGCTTCCCCACCCCCTTCAATAATAATTCATTCTAACTTCACTAATTTATGTGTATAACTTTCCATATACCATTATCAATTATTCAAGCTTCCTTGTCAACTAAGATTTATAACGACATAAAAAGTATTGTTTAATTGCTGCTTGTATGTATTTGCTTTTATAGACTATAATATAAATGTATTTACACTAGGAGGTGTTGTAGTGCTTTCAATATATAGCAGTTCAGAAAATAAACAACTTACAAAACTTGAAAATATAGAACCGGGTTGTTGGATTAATATGATAGATCCATCAGAGGAAGAATTAATATTTGTTTCAAAAAACACTAATGCACCTATGGATTTTTTAAGGGCTGCTTTAGATGAAGAAGAAACCTCCCGTATTGATATAGAAGATTGTACGTTAATTATATTAGATATTCCCTTTACTGATATCGACGATAATTCATTGACCTACGATACTTACCCTATAGCTGTTATCCAAACAGACAAAGTAATAATTACGGTTTGTTTAAAAAACAGTAAAGTATTATCAGATTTTGGCGATGGAAAAATTAGTTCCTTTTTCACATATAAGCGTCAAAGATTTATGCTTCAAGTCCTATATAGAATTGCAAAATACTATTTAATATACCTAAGGCAAATTGATAAAAAAAGTTACATAGTGGAAAAACAACTACATAAATCCTTAAGAAATAAAGAACTTCTTCAATTATTGGCCCTAGAGAAATCACTTGTTTATTTCTCTACTTCATTAAAAGGAAATGAAATCACCTTAGAAAAAATGCTTAAGCTAGATATTCTTCAGCAATATGAAGAAGATAAAGATGTACTCGAGGATGTTATTATTGAAAACAAGCAAGCTATAGAAATGTGTTCGACATATACTGATATTTTAAAAGGCACCATGGATGCCTACTCTTCTGTTATTTCAAATAAACTAAATATTGTGATGAAATTTCTTGCTGCCATTACAATAGTTATGGCTATACCAAATTTAGTTTCCGGACTATTCGGTATGAATGTAGGCGGAATACCCTATGGCAACAACACCAGTGGTTTCTGGTACGTATTTACATTTATTGTTCTTCTAGTTATTTCTTCTATTTATATCTTAAATAAGAAAGATATGTTTTGAAAATTTGAAACTAAAACAGTTCACCACTCGTATTATATATGAGTAGTGAATTTACATAAGTATTCACATTATTTACACTTCATATTTTGTGTATAAAAACTTTTTAATAATAGGAGGAATCTACTTATGAGAAGAAGAAAAATTTTATATGTTGCGCTATTTATAGCTGCGCTATCCACCATATCTGCTTCAAAAACTTATGGAGCTACTACAGCAATGCCAGGTGGTACTGTAGTAATTGGATCACATGCTTTTTCACTTGACTACGCTAATGATCCTAAAAATGAAAACGAAATTTCCAGCGCAATAGTAACCGGCGGTGATGTATATGTTAAAACTTATGATAATACATGGGTTAATAATTCTACCTCTGTAACTATAAATGCTAACATACTTCCTAGTGTAACTTATAAAAGTTCTACTGGTATAGAAAGTAATTTTACAGCTGGTGATGCCTCTTCAGATACACCAACTGTTACAGATCCACTACAGATAATTAGCATAGAATAAATTTTATTTAAGCACGATTTGAAAAAGCGCAAAGGCGCTTTATGAAAAGCGAGTAACGTTTCACAAAATAGTTGACCCCTATATATTGGTATAAATAAAAGATAAGAGATAGTTTCTAAAACTGTCTCTTATCTTTTATTTTATAATTTTATTTAACTGCTTCTCCCTTTTTTAGTTTTAAATCTACTGAGTAAGCTACCTTATCTGATTTTAGAAGTTTAACTACCACTTTATCATTTTCTTTTCTAATTGGAAAAGCTGTAGTAGCTTTACCTATTACTGCTATTGGGTTTATAACTTTTCCATTATAATACATCTGGTATTTTGTAACATCCTTGTATTGTTTCTTTCCTGCATCTGATAGAGTTACATTTACTACACATCCAAAAGAAGCTTTTCTTACAGTTGCCGTAATTGGTGCTGATGGATCTACTTTACTCGACTTACTTTTCGCATAAAATATACCTGAAATAGCTAGTATAATTACTATAACTGCAACTATACCTATTGTCTTTTTATTAATTTTATTTTCCATTATTATCATTCACTCCTATTATTATATTATTTTTTTATCTGACACTTAATTTTATATTTAATTCCCTAATAACCTTCTTATTTTGGTCTAAAAACTTTACTACCACCTCGGTTCCAGCATTTTGAACTGGGAACAGGGTAGTTTTACTTTTTGAAATACTCTCTATTGCTGATATATGCTTATTTCCAATAGAGAATTGATAATATTTATAACTACTAAATTTTTTATTATCCTTAATTATCTCCGCCGTAGATCCAAAATTTGCAGCTTTAATAAATACTACAAGTCCATCTTTACTACTTTTTACTTTTGTATTTTCATCTTTCACTTGTGCTGCTGTTAAAGGTTTTTCTTGTGCTGCTATTTTAGCATTTTGTTGTATTAATAATATTGTTTGTTTTTGCTTAGCTGTCTGAACTTTACCTTTATTTGTAATATCCTTATTAGCTACACTTGCTTCTTTTCCCCCTGGTTTTACTACACCAGTTTTAGAATTATAAGTTGTGGAATTAGGGTTTGATTTTTTTACATCATCCTTTTTTAGCTCTGCTGTATCTGCAGAACTTTTCTTTTTAATACTAGCAGCATCTTTATCAACTTTTGATTTATGAAGTAATACTACTATAGATACTATTACTACTATAATTACAAGCAATGAAATTATTATATTACGTTTTTTTCTATCAATTTTCATTTCTTATCCTCCTCGTATACTACATTCTGAAATATACTTTACAGTTGTTTATATCAGCATCCTTATTAACAATATAATCTTCTGTTATAGTAAAATCATAAATTTTTGCCTTATGAGGATTTACATTTACATTTTCAACATCAAATACTCCACTAGCCACTATTTCTCCGTCCTCATCCTTAATTACTATTGGTAATGTTTCTAATTTCATAATTGTATCGCACCCATTACGAATCATGAAAACTATAGAAATAGAATCATCAAAACACCTTAAAGTTTTAAACACTTCAATATTAACATCCCCAGCCTTTATTAAAGGTAACTTGTTTAAGAATTTTGTAAAAGTACCTTCTAACTCATGGTGATCATCACCTGGAAATCCTTCAAATTCACACTTTACCGTATTTACTGTGCTAACAGATTTTTCAAACTGTATTTTCCAATCATCATTTGGAATAAGATCAACAAGTAGGTTTATTTTATCAAAATAAACCTTATATGGTCTTGCGCAGAATGGTGGCAATATACCAAAATCCTTCATATCCATGGTCTGGCTTGCAAGTATATCATCGTTTTTATTCACAATAAGTAATGGTACTTTATGGAAATTAATCTGTTTAGATGATCCATTTCTTATATAAACACTAACTTCAATTTTATCTTCCATATCAAAAGTGTATATACCATTAATACATACTTGTCCATCTTCAAGTGGTGGTAATTCATTTAACTCTTCCATTATAAGTTCTTTCTGAAAGTCTGACATAACCCCTTTGTCATATTCATTAAGATGAAGTACTATGTTTACTGCCTCTTTTTCTAATATATTATTGCTTGCTATTAAATTATCATTACTTATCATCCCAAATTCCTCCTAGTAGGTTCTTTTCCTATTCTTTGTAATTTAAATTGTTCCTAATTATACCATATAATTAAAAATCATTTGATAAATATTCTTTATACTTGTCCACTTTAAACTACGTTAAAACTTAGAAATAGTTGCACTTCATTTTTCAAATTTTAAATTTTTCTACGCTTTCAGATAAACTTTGTGCCATACCTGCAAGGGTTTCTGCTGTTGCAGTCATCTCTTCTGAAAAAGCCGTCTGCTGCTGCGTCGTAGCTGAAATTTCCTCAGCTGATGCTGCTACTTCTTCTGAAACACTTGCTACCGATTCTACTTTTTCCACCACATAATTTTTAGACTTAACTGCAGATTCTAATGCATAATTTACATTTTGAATTTGAGGATCTATAAGCTTAACTTCATCCAATATATCCTTAAATGAAGCAACTGTACTCTCCACTGTAACAACCTGCTCTTCAATTTTATCAGTTACGAGGTTAGCTTTACTTGAGACTTCCTTTGTATCCTTAGTAACTGTGCTTACAAGTTCCATAATTCCATTTGAGGAAGATGAAACTTGTTCTGCAAGTTTTCTTATCTCATCTGCAACTACCGCAAATCCCTTTCCTGATTCGCCAGCCCTAGCAGCTTCTATGGAAGCATTAAGTGCGAGCAGATTAGTTTGTCCAGCAACATTATTTATAACCTCTGTAATAGCTGTAATTTTTTCTACGCTGACATTCAATAATAGAAGTTTTTCCGTAACATATTTAAATCCCTGTCTTATATCTTCCACAGAGCTTACAAGGTCTTCTATTCTTAACGCTCCAATATCCGCAGCCCCTTTAATTTTACTACTTCCTACTGAAACCATTTGAGCATTTTCATTTATAGTATCAAATGTTTTTGTAAATTCTTCAAGCAATGTAACTGATTCAATAAGATTTTGACTTTGTTTTGTAGCACCATCAGCAACCTCTCCTACAGCCCTTGTAATTTCCATGCTAGATGATGCAACTTCTTCACTAGAAGCAGAAAGAGTCTGAGAAACACCATTTAAGTCGCTCGTGGTACTTTTTATACTTCCAATCATCTCTCTAAGTGTTTCTAAAGTTTTATTCATAGCTTTAGCTAAAACACCAACTTCATCCTTAGATCCTACTTTCAAAATAGCGGTAAAATCACCCTCCGAAATTGTTTCTAATGCTGAAACTACATTTTTAATAGGTTTTGTAATCTTAGAAGAAAAAAAGTATGCAAATATTAGTATTAGAATTAAACTTGTTACAAATAATAATCCTATTTTCTTTATAATATTAAGAGCAATATATTTTAAATCTTGAGTATTAATTGTAATTGATGAAACCCCAATAATTTTACCATCCTTCAACTTTGGAACAACCGTAGTAGATCCTTCATATTCTTTACTTATATAATCCTTAGTATTCCCATCCTTAAGTGCTTCTAATTCTTTTGCATTCCCTGATTTTCCTATTTGACTCCTGTCGCTATTTATAACCACCTTTCCATTTAAATCCATATACTGAAAATTTGTAATGCTAGGTTGTGCCTTACATATTTCATCCATATAAGACTGAGTATCCGTTATATTATAATTAGATTTTTCTAAACTCATATTTGCTTGTCCTATGATTATTTTACTATCTGATTTGATCTGATCATTGAGCATGCTACCCATGTTTACAGCAATTAAAGCAAACATAGTTACCATACTTATAATTGCTACTGACATAAAACCTGCCGTTACCTTCTTTCTAAGCGAATTGAACACTTATACCATCTCCTTTATTATGACTCTCGATTTTATTATCTTATGTGACGAAAAAAATGTCAATATTTTTTATTTTTTGAACTTATAAGTAATAATATGAATAAATAAGGTAGAATTACTATTTAAAGCAATTCTACCTTATTCTATATTACACTTTAATTAAATTTTTAATAAATATCAACTATAGTACCATCAATACCCAAAACTAATGTTTTAAATTCATCTACTTTAACCTCAGTTAAAAATCCGTCTATAC
>NZ_JAHLDM010000020.1:0-103698 GCF_018861295.1 Clostridium estertheticum
ATACTTTTTAGTCTTACGACTAAAATATTACTTTTACTAAAGTAATTGACTGGTTAAAATAAAATATTATTTCATTTCTTTACCTATTTCTATGTTTAATTTTCAAAGACCAATTTGCTTTGTCATCATGTGATGACTTTTACTATTATAAATCTTTTTTAATTCATTGTCAACCATTTAAAAACAATTAATAATAAATTTTATAAAATCACTAATCAGTCTAAGTTAATTTATAACTGTGTGTTCCAGCGACAATTAATATAATATCATATGTATAAAACACAATTTGTTTATTATCATCCGTTTTACCTATTTATTTTCATTTTTATCCTTATTTCTACCACATCTTCGGTTTTACTCATAATGATACGCTTGGAGCCTTTGTTATCGATTTAACACTACTGTATATAAAAATTCATATTATATGTTAATTATCTTAATTGACCTCCATTAAATTCTTCTCATTATTAGCTATAATAACACCATATTCTTATAAATAAAATAAAAACTTCAGTAATTTTTACCGAAGTTTTTATTATTGTCTATTATAATATACTTTTTATTTTAATGCCATTACTATTTCCTTAAATTTGTTACCACGTGCTGCAAAATCCTTAAACATATCAAAACTTGCACACGCTGGCGACAATGTCACAATATCCCCAGGGTTAGCAAGCAATTTAGCTTTGAGTATCGCTTCATTAAAATCTTCAACAAGTATAATTTCTAAAAATATTTTCTTCTCCTTTAACACTGACTCAAAAACTTCTTTTATTTTATATTTAGTGGCACCTACCAATATTAATGTTTTAATATTCAGATAAGCTTCCTCCGCTAATGGCTCAAAAGGTATTTTCTTATCATAACCACCTGCAATTAATATAACCGGCTTTTCAAAAGCTTTAAGACTTGCTATTGTTCTCGTTGGAGTAGAAGCTATTGAATCATTGTAATACTTAACTCCCTCTACTTCACGTACGAACTCGCCTCTATGTTCCACTCCTATAAAAGTGGTTGCAACCTTTCTCATGCTTGCAACCGATGCCTCTTCCTGAGTCGCACAAAAGGCAGTTAATAAGTTTTGCACATTATGCATCCCTTTTAATTTAATCTCATCAAGGTTACATACTAACTTATTCATGATGAATAAGTTATCATCTTGAAAATATGCACCGTCTTCCACCTTATCTATTATACTAAAATGCTTAACTCTACCCATTGCTTCTTTTCTTAATTCATAAGTTAAATCGTTATCCTTATTAAGAATAAGAAGATCCTGATCACTTTGATATTTGAATATGTTTTTCTTTGCATCTATATATTCCTCTATATTCTTATGGATATCCAGATGATTTGGGCTTAAATTTGTTACTACTGCAACATCCGTCGAAACATTCATTGTCATAAGTTGAAAACTTGATAATTCTAATACTACTTTATCGTCTTTAGTTATTTCTTCAATGTTTGCAAACAATGGATTTCCTATATTTCCTCCAACCCATGTTTTATAACCCTCGCTTTTTAATATATTATATATTATTGTTGTTGTAGTTGTTTTCCCATCACTACCAGTCACACCAAAAGTTTTTGCTGGACAATACTTTATAAACTCTTCCATTTCTGATGTTATATATGCTCCCTCTTGCTTCGCTCTTAAAAGAGCAGGATTATCTATTCTCATAGACGGCGTTTTAAAAACAACATCAAATCCTGTTAAATCATTTAAGTAATTTTCGCCTAAAATTAATTTAACCCCATCTTCCTTTAAATCTATCGCTACCGCGCCAAGCATACTTTGATTTTTTTTATCAAATGCCGTAACAGTAGCCTGCAATTTCACCAAAAAATGTATTAAAGGAATATTGCTAACCCCTATACCTACAACCCCAACTTTCTTGCCTTTTATAAATTCTTTAAACTCGCTAAAATTCCTTTTCATATAACCCTCCATGTAATCTTTATATATTTCATATTATATTATCAATTTCGCATAATTGTTTATATTAATTATAACACTTAAATCACAATGTGCGATGATGTTCATAATCCTCTTCGCTGCATATTAGCCTTTATTTTTTTTAAAAGATAGTGTTTAAATTATTCTACAAAAAAAATAGTGAATAGTATAAATATAGACTATTCAAGCCTGCCTTCATACCACTCACTATATTTTAGCTCAAACTACTGATTTTCATTTAAAATACAAGCTTTTCTTCTATAAACTTTTCAAGTTCATCTATACTTACTCTTATTTGAAGCATTGTGTCTCTATCCCTAATTGTTACAGCATTGTCCTCTAAAGTATCAAAATCCACAGTTATACAATATGGTGTCCCTATTTCATCTTCTCTTCTATATCTCTTTCCTATACTCCCAGCTTCATCATAATCTACATTAAATTTCTTGCTTAGCATATCAAAAACCTCAAGAGATTTTTCTGATAATTTTTTGCTGAGTGGCAAAACAGCTGCCTTAAATGGCGCAAGTGCTGGATGCAAATGAAGCACCGTCCTTACGTCTCCACCCTCAAGTTCTTCTTCATCGTATGCATTAACTAAAAATGCAAGAACAACTCTATCTGCTCCAAGTGATGGCTCTATACAATATGGTACATATTTTTCATTAGTAATAGGATCTAAGTAACTTAAATCATTTCCTGAATGTTCCATATGCTTCTTTAAATCATAATCAGTTCTATCGGCAATTCCCCATAATTCTCCCCATCCAAAAGGAAACAAGAATTCTATATCACAAGTAGCATTGCTATAAAATGATAATTCCTCTTTATCATGGTCTCTAAATCTTAGATTCTCTTTCTCCATTCCCAAGTTATATAAGAAGCTAGCACAATGTTCTTTCCAATATTTAAACCATTCTAAATCTGTACCCGGCTTACAAAAAAACTCCAATTCCATTTGTTCAAATTCTCTTGTTCTGAAAATAAAGTTTCCTGGTGTTATTTCATTTCTAAAAGCCTTACCTACCTGACCTATACCAAATGGGATTTTTTTTCTTGATGCCCTTTGGACATTTTTAAAGTTTACGAAGATACCTTGAGCAGTTTCTGGTCTTAAATATATATCTGATTTTCCATCTTCTGTTATTCCTTGAGATGTTTTAAACATTAAATTGAACTTTCTAATATCAGTGAAATTATTTTTCCCACACTTAGGACATACTATTTTATTTTTCTCCAAATAATCTTTTAACTCTTCATTTGTCCATCCATCAGCAGTAGCTACTTCTGCTCCAAGACTTGTCATATGGTCTTCAACTAATTTATCTGCCCTAAATCTAGCTTTGCATTCTTTACAATCCATTAGTGGGTCTGAAAACCCTCCAACATGACCTGTTGCAACCCATACTTCAGGATTCATTAGTATAGCGCAGTCAACCCCTACATTATAAGGACTTTCTTGAACAAATTTTTTCCACCAAGCTTTTTTTACGTTATTTTTAAATTCAACTCCTAAAGGACCATAATCCCAAGAGTTAGCGAGTCCTCCATATATATCAGATCCTGGAAATACAAACCCTCTAGTTTTGCACAAAGTAACAATCTTATCCATGCTTTTTTTCAATACCATTTTAATACCTCCTAAATTTTCAATATAAAAAAAAGGACTATACCGTAAGGGACGAAATTTACTTCCGCGGTTCCACCCTTATTGGCACATGCCCTACTCTAAGTTTTATACACTCAAAAGTTCCTTTCACAATAATACTTTGATTGTTTACACTAGCCACAATCTCTCTTATAAAGTATTACTACTACTCTTCTTTATCATAGTGAAATATTTTATTATATTAATGTATCATTAAATCTCATATTATGTTTAGTTTATATAATTATAGTATTAACATAAGTACTTTAACTGCTATAATATATTTTTAAAATAAAAAATGGCTCCGCGAAAAGGATTTGAACCTTCAACCTATCGGTTAACAGCCGAGTGCTCCACCGTTGAGCTATCGCGGAATAACATTATTTTTAACTCTGATGTTATTATACCATATATGATTTAAAATGCAATAGTTTATTTCTATTAAAACAAAATATTTAAAAATCACTAATTAATATTTTATATGTTAATACCTATATTAAAAATAAAAGGGCATTTTAGATTAACTAAAATACCCTTTTATTTTACTGAATTGGTTTCATTGTAGGGAATAGTATAACATCTCTTATTGAATAAGCATCAGTTAGGAACATTACCAATCTATCAATTCCTATACCAAGGCCTCCTGTTGGTGGCATTCCTGTTTCTAATGCGCTCATAAATTCTTCATCTATTAAATATGCCTCATCATCGCCTAATTCTCTTTCTTTAGCCTGTTGCATAAATCTTTCTCTTTGAACAACTGGATCATTTAACTCTGAATATGCATTGCAGATTTCACGTCCAAATATAAAACCTTCAAATCTCTCTGTAAACTCTTCATTCCCTCTCTTCTTCTTTGTAAGAGGGGATATTTCTACAGGGTAATCACATAAGAATGTTGGTTGAATTAATTTTTCTTCCACATATACTTCAAATAACTCATTTAAGATATCTGCTTTTGTACAATCTTTTAATTCTTTTTTAAATTCTAGATGTTTTTCTTTAGCTATAACCCTAGCTTCTTCATTAGTAGCTATTTTAGTAAAGTCCACACCTGAATATTCTCTTACTGCATCTACCATAGTAATTCTTCTCCATGGTGGTGTAAAATCTATTTCAGTTCCTTGATAATTTACTTTTGTTGTTCCATGAATTTTTTCACAAACATAAGCTATCATATTTTCAGTGATTGCCATCATATCATTATAATCTGCAAAAGCTTCATATAGTTCTATACATGTAAATTCTGGATTATGTCTTAAATCAGTTCCTTCATTTCTAAAGTTTTTACCCATATCATATACTTTTTCAAAACCAGCAACAATAAGTCTTTTTAAATATAACTCTGTAGCAATTCTAAGATACATATCCATGTCTAATGCATTATGATGTGTCATAAATGGTCTTGCTGCAGCTCCTCCTGCTATTGGTGATAGTATTGGAGTTTCAACTTCTAAAAAGCCCTTATCATCTAAAAATTGTCTAATAGCCTTGACTATCTGTATTCTCTTTAAAAAAGTATCTTTAACTTGTGGGTTAGATATTATATCTACTTCTCTTTGTCTATATCTTAAGTCAGGATCTTTTAATCCATGCCATTTTTCTGGAAGCGGCTTTAGGGCTTTTGCTATTAGCTGAAAATCAACTATATGTAGTGATATCTCTCCAGTTTGTGTAACAAACGTTGTTCCAGTGACACTTAAAAGATCTCCTATGTCAAAACTTTTATATTCTTTTAATTTCTCTTCACCTACTGCATCTATTTTTATGTATAATTGGATTCTTCCATATCTATCTTGTAAATCAGAAAAACCTGCCTTGCCATGAACTCTTTTAGACATAAGTCTGCCTGCTACAATAACCTGAGTTCCCTCTAATTTCTCATAATTGTCCTTAACCTCTTGCGATGTATGAGTTCTCTCAACTTTGTACACATCAAATGGATCCTTGCCTTCTTCTTTTAAAGCAGTTAATTTTCGTCGTCTTATGGTCACCTGTTCATTATATTTAGATTCAAGTTCATGCATGCTTTTTTCATCATTCTTTTCTTCATTCTTTTTTTCGTTTGACATTACTACCCCTCCTACTTTTCTCTAGGTCAGAAAATAATTATTAATAATTAAGTCTACCACAGTTTTTCTATATATGTGTTTTATATATGTATATATTTCTTTAGGGCACCTACCAATTATAAATTGTTAAGTACCCTTATTGTTTGTAACCGATTTATTATTTATAAAAACTCGTTTTATAAATACTTTGTTTTATATTAAACCATCTCCTGGATCGCTGCAATATTAAATAACTTTTAAATAATTACCCACGTCGCACTTCTAATATTTCATATTTACTAATACCGTCTGGTACAGTAACCTCTATAATTGCTCCTACTTTCTTACCAATAAGCGTTCTTCCAACTGGCGATTCATTTGATATTTTATTTACCATTGGATCTGCTTCTGCTGATCCCACTATATAAAATTCAACCTCTTCATCAAATTGATAGTCTTTGACCTTGACTATAGCTCCAATACTCACTACATCTTTTTCAATATCGTTCTCATCTATGACATTTGCATTTCTAAGCATATTTTCCAATTGTAATATCTTTCCTTCTACAAACGCTTGCTCATTCTTAGCATCATCATACTCCGAGTTCTCACTCAAGTCTCCATATCCAAGTGCTACTTTTATCTTTTCTGTTATATCTTTTCTTTTGACGGTTTTAAGAATTTCTAATTGTGCCTCCAACTTTGTAATTCCCTCATAGGTCATCACGTATTGTTTTGGTTCACTCATATATTTCTCCCCTTTTAAATTTTTATTACATAAGTTAATAACCATTTATAAAATCCACTATAAATTAACAATCCCATGACATGTTGCTCCCCCACCATGATATTGTTTTTAAGTATATCCGAAATGCACTTTATATAATATAAGACTAATAAGTCAAATTAATGAATTATTAGGTCTAAAATTTATTATTATAATAACAATCATGTAACCATTTAGCCATTATAAATCAGAGAGTCGATATTGTCAATATATTTCATCTAAATATACTAACTTATTACATTATTATTGAATTTTAAATCTGTTATTCTAATAGCATAAATTTCATCATTTGTTATATTTGAAGTTACATATAAAATTGGATTCATCCATACACACCTTATAAATTAATGTATTACTATCTTATTCAGTGTTAATTCTATAAATTCATGTTTTAACTATATATTTATAGTCTTCGATCAAACTTTAAACAGTCTTCAAAAACTCTTTGTACTCTAAAAGCAATTGTTTAACTTCACCATAATTTTTTTTAGTGTTAATTTTATTCTTTATTTCTGTGCAATTGGTAAGACCTTTAATATACCAAGCTGTGTGTTTTCTCATTTCTCTAACTGCCTTAATTTCTTCGTAATATCTTACAGCTAAATCCAAATGCCTTATGCACATATCTATTTTCTCATCCTGCGTAGGGTATATGACCTCTTCTTTATTTATTGCCTGCATAACTTCTCTAAAAATCCATGGATTACCCATAGCCCCTCTTGCAATCATTATAGCATCGCAACCAGTAATTTCTTTTATCCGAATAGCATCCTCTACAGAAAATATATCTCCATTACCTATCACTGGCACTTTAACGCTTTCTTTTACAGCCCTTATAATATCCCAATCAGCTTTGCCTTCATACATTTGTTCGCGAGTCCTGCCGTGCACCGCAATAGCATCTATACCGGCATCTTCCATGTATTTAGCGAATTCTACAGCATTAATACTATTTGAATCAAAACCTTTTCTAAATTTGACTGTAACTGGCTTTGTAGAAACCTTCTTCATTTCTTTTATTATTTGCGCTGCAAGTTTAGGATTTTTCATTAAAGCAGATCCCTCACCATTTTTCACTATTTTATGTACCGGACACCCCATGTTTACATCTACAATACATATGTCATCCCTTGTATTGAAAATTTCACAAGCACTAGCCATAATCTTAGGATCATTTCCAAATATCTGAATAGCTACAGGTTTCTCCTCGCTCGATATTCGCATAAGCGACTGCGTATTACTACTACCATAATACATTCCTTTAGCACTTACCATCTCAGAATACAAAAGGCCACAACCTAGTTCTTTGCATAACCCTCTAAATGCAATATCTGTGATTCCTGCCATAGGAGCTAAAAAAACATCATTTTTAAATTCGATATTTGATATTTTCATTAAATCATCTCCTTGGTCGCTGTAATATTAATAACTTCAGAAGGCAATTTATATTCCCACTTATACATATGAAAAACTTTCCTTCTGAAATGTCATTAAAGCACCTATTCCCTATTTTTCTCATAAATCATTCTAAGCCCTTCTAATGTAAGATTGGGATGGAACTCATCAATAGCCGAAGAGTTTTTGGTTATTAAGTTTGAAAGCCCTCCCGTTGCAACTACAAAAGGCTCTTCTTCTCCCATATTAATCATTTCACTTTTCATTTTATTAACAATATACTCTACCTGTCCAATATATCCATATATTATCCCCGACTGCATACTTGCAACAGTATTTTTACATATAACTGTATATGGTTTTATAAGCTCCACTCTTGGTAACTTTGCAGCTCTCTCAAACAAAGCTTCTGAAGCTATTTTGATACCAGGGCATATTGTTCCACCTAAATAATTAGCATCTTTACTTATAGCACAAAAGGTTGTAGCAGTGCCAAAATCAATTAAAATTAATGATCTTTTATAAATTGCATGAGCAGACACAGCGTTAACAATCCTATCTGCACCTACTTCTTTAGGATTATCGTATTTTACATTTATACCGGTCTTTACACCTGGTCCAACTATCATAGGTATTAAATCAAAATATTTTCTTATCATGTGTTCTAGTGAATACATAATATTTGGAACAACAGAAGAAATTATTACTCCTTTAATGTGTTCTACCTTTATGTTTCTCTGATGAAATAATTGCATTACTTGAATCCCATATTCATCAGCAGTTCTTTTTGCATCAGTAGAAAGTCTCCACTCCACAAGCAATTCCTTTTCCTTAAAAACTCCTAATACAGTATTAGTATTTCCAACATCTAAAACTAAAATCACTTTATACACCACCTATATAATATAAAGCGACTTACAAGTCGCTTTATTATTTTCCTATGTTAAAACATAATAATAATAATAACATATCAAATACAATAAAATATCTATATAAAACATTGCTAATTTATCAATCTAATTCTAACAATTTGAATATATTTGTCAAGTTAAATATTTATAAGAAGTTTTATACTAAATATATTTAATCAAAATATTTATTTACATTTTTAATGATATATATAGTTACCCAAAAATAAGGATGTTATAGATATAGTCTATAACATCCTTATCAAAATAAAGCAATAAAATTAATTTTTTTAGAATAGACCTGTAATAGTACCATCTTCAAAAATATCCATCTTATTCGCTGCCGGAATCTTAGGAAGACCAGGCATTGTCATTATATTGCCAGTTAAGGCCACAATGAACCCAGCTCCATTAGATATAGTAATTTCTTTTATATTTATTGTAAAATTTGTTGGTCTTCCCAAAAGCTTTGGATTATCTGACAAAGAGTTTTGAGTTTTAGCAACACATATAGGAACTTTGTCTAACCCAAGTTTTTCTATTTCAGCAATTTGCTTATTTGCAGATGGACTATATTCCACGCCATCTGCTCCATATATTTCCTTGGCAATAATATTTATCTTTTCTTTTATAGGAAGTTCCACCTCATATAGAACCTTAAATTCACTTTTATTATTTTCAATAGTGTCTATTACTTTACTCGCAAGTTCTAATCCTCCATCTGCACCCTTTCCCCAAACCTCTGTCAAATCTACTTTAACACCTTTTTTAGCGCAAAATTCTTTTACATATTCGATTTCTTTTTCAGTATCTGAAACAAATTTATTTATTGCTACTATTACCTGAACTCCATATTTTTCAATATTCTCTATTTGTTTTTCTAAGTTTCCAATTCCTTTTGAAAGTGCTTCCACGTTAGGTTCGTTTAATTTATCTTTTTTTACTCCACCATGATGTTTTAGAGCTCTTATTGTAGCCACAAGCACCACGCAATCTGGTTTTAATTTGCCATATCTACATTTAATATCAAAGAATTTTTCAGCACCTAAATCAGCTCCAAACCCAGCTTCAGTTACAACGTAATCTCCTAACTTTAAAGCCATTTTCGTTGCCAATAGACTATTGCAGCCATGAGCGATATTAGCAAAAGGTCCACCATGTATTATGGCTGGAGTATTACCTAACGTCTGAACTAGATTTGGTTTTATAGCATCCTTCATAAGTAGTGCCATCGCACCATTCACAGCTAAATCTTTACAATAAACCGGGTTACCTCCTAGGTCATATGCAACCAAAATCCTACCCATTCTTTCCTTTAAGTCCATAAGGTTACTCGCCAAACACAAAATAGCCATTATTTCAGACGCGACAGTTATCATAAACCCATCTTCACGTGTAAATCCATTAGGTTTACCACCAATTCCAACAATAATATGTCTTAAAGCCCTATCATTCATATCCATGACTCTTTTAAATATAATTTTTCTGCTATCAATTCCAAGAACGTTACCTTGCTGAATATGATTGTCTATAGCTGCTGATAATAAATTGTTAGCAGCAGTTATAGCATACATATCACCTGTAAAATGCAAATTTATATCCTCCATTGGCACCACTTGCGCATATCCACCGCCAGCAGCTCCACCTTTAATACCGAACACTGGTCCAAGTGATGGTTCTCTTAAGGCTATCACTGCATTTTTACCTTGTTTGCATAAGGCCTCAGCAAGTCCTATTGTAACAGTAGATTTCCCTTCCCCTGCTGGAGTAGGATTAATAGCTGTAACTAATATTAACTTCCCATCTTTTCTATTTTCATTTCTTCTTAGTACATCAAGCGAAATCTTTGCTTTATATTTTCCATATAAATCAATATCATCTTCACCTAATCCCATCTTCTGTGCAACTTCACTTATATGTAACATCTTAGCACTTTGTGCAATTTCTATATCACTTTTCATATGCTTCACCCCTTATATATAAATTAAACAGAAAGCATTCCTTTATAGAAATTATTCCTGTTATAGTTCTAAATACAATTTTATTATTATCTCGTTAAATCATCTCTTGTGGTACATATATATTTTTTTAAATTTACTTAATTGGATTAATTACTAAAATTCATTTCTGTTTATTCCCTTATAGAACCAACCTTTTATATTATATCACAATTTATATCAAATGTTTAAACAGAAGTTGAGTAAATCTTCAGAAAATTCTTATGATAAAATATTATTTAGTTTATTTTTAGGCTAAAAAAAGGCATACAGTAATTTTCTGTATGCCTTTTAACTTTAATAATCTATGATATTTCAATTTCAGCTGATTCTGTTCTAGCAATTATAGCCTCAAATTCAGCACCCTCTAGTTTTTCTTTTAAAAGTAATTCTTGAGCTACTGCATGAAGTTTACCTATATTTTCATCAAGAATCTTTTCGGCTTTTGCATATGCTTCGTCAATAAGATCTTTAACTTCTGAATCTATTTGGAAAGCTACTTGTTCACTAAAGTTTCTACTTTTACCTAAATCTCTTCCGAGAAATACTTCATTATGGTCATTACCAAAAGATATTGGTCCAAGCTCATCACTCATACCATACTCCATGACCATTTTTCTTGCTATAGCTGATGCTCTATCAATATCATTTTTAGCACCAGTGCTAATATCTTTCATTATTAGTTTTTCTGCAACTCTACCACCAAGCAGTCCAACCATCTCATCTTTAAGCTTTAACTTTGAAGTATAAGATGTATCTTCTTCAGGCAAATGCATTGTATATCCACCTGCCATACCTCTTGGTATAATGCTTATTTGATGAATAGGATCTGATAATGGAGAATACTTCATTACCACCGCATGCCCAGCTTCATGATATGCAGTTAATTTTCTATCTTTTTCACTAATGACCCTGCTCTTTTTCTCAGGTCCTGCAATAACCCTAGTTACTGCTTCATCAAGTTCTATCATTTCTATAACCTGTTTATTATTTCTTACAGTAAGTAATGCAGCTTCATTCATTAGATTTTCTAAATCTGCACCAGTAAATCCTGGTGTTCTCTTAGCTAATACGTCAAGCTTTACCTCTTCTGCTAATTGCTTATTCTTAGAATGTACTTTAAGAATTTCTTCTCTTCCCTTAACATCAGGTGCACCTACCAATATATGTCTATCAAATCTGCCCGGTCTTAAAAGAGCTGGATCTAGTATATCTGGTCTATTGGTCGCAGCTATCATGATTATACCTTCATTAACACCAAACCCATCCATTTCAACTAATAGTTGATTCAGAGTTTGTTCTCGTTCATCATGCCCACCACCAACACCAGCACCTCTTTGTCTACCTACTGCATCAATCTCATCAATAAATATTATACAAGGAGCACTTTTTTTGGCTTGCTCAAATAAATCTCTTACTCTTGAAGCTCCAACCCCTACAAACATTTCTACAAAGTCAGAACCCGATATACTATAAAATGGGACTCCTGCTTCCCCTGAAACAGCTCTTGCAAGTAAAGTCTTACCTGTACCTGGTGGACCAACAAGTAATATTCCTTTAGGAATTCTTGCACCTGCATCTAAGTATCTTTTAGGTTGTTTTAAGAAATCAACAACTTCTGCAAGCTCGTTCTTTTCTTCATCTTCACCCGCGACATCATCAAATGTAACTTTCTTCTTATCTGGCGTGGCAATCTTGGCTCTACTTTTACCAAAATTCATTACCCCTCTATTACCGCCGCCGCCGCCGCCTTGAGATTGTTGAATATACATAAACCAAAACCCTACTAGCATTAAAACAATAAGAAGTGTTGGTACTATTTGCAACCACATCGGCATGCTTGCTGGTTTTATATATGTTTCTGTAACTTTGTCATTTGGATGTTCATCCATAACTTGCATTAATCTCGATAGTGGAACTATCGTTTCATATTGTGTTCCGTCAGTTAATTCTCCAGTTATTGTTTTATCTTCTCTTACTTGAACACTTTTAATATCTTTCTTAATCCACTGTTCTTGGAATTTATCAACACTGAGTGTGGTATCCTTTTTATCAGCATCTTTAAAGGTCACCGCTGCAAAAATCACGAGTACAAATACTACAAACCAAACTGATGCACTAGAAATCTTTTTCATCAGAACCCCCCCTCTCTTTTCATTTATTATGAAATTTTATCACATTAAAAAGCACTTGACAATAATATATATATTAATAAGTAATTATTATAATACACACTTATTTATAAATTTCGTCTTTTAATATTCCTATATATGGTAAATTTCTATATCTTTCCGCATAGTCCATGCCAAACCCTACAATGAAAAAGTCCGGTACATCAAACCCTACATATTTAACATCTATATCTACCTTTCTTCTTTCTGGTTTATTAAGTAAACATATAATTTCTAAACTACTTGGTTTTCTTGCAGATAGACACTTCATTAGATATTTGAGTGTAACACCTGAATCTATAATGTCCTCTACTATCAGCACGTCTTTTCCTTGAATTTCAAAATCTAAATCCTTAAGTATTCTTACAACTCCTGAAGTTTTAGTTGAATTTCCGTAACTCGACACTGCCATAAAATCCATTTTACATGGAATTGTAATTTCTTTTAACAAATCTGACATAAATATAACTGAACCCTTTAAAATACCAATAAGTATAAGATCCTTACCATAATAATCTTTACTTACCTTTTCACCCATTTGCCTGATTTTGTCCCTTAATTGTTCTTCATTGTAAAGTACCTCTTTAATATCGTTATTCATTTTTATTCCTCTCTTCCAATTCTAATCTGCAATATATTTTTAGTATCCTTTGACACCTTGAATTTTTCACTAACCCTATACCCAACTACCCAACTTATATCATCCCCAAAACATATTAAAGGTATTTGATTTCTTTGAGACTTAGGTATTTTTAAATCAATAAACAAATCCTTTATTTTTTTATTACCATTCATACCAAGTGGCATGAATTTATCCCCATCTTTTCTATGCCTTAGTATTATCGGCTCATTTATCTGATCATAATCAAAATATTTAATATAATCTGTTCCTGTAAATTCAGTAGATTTTAGTTTGGGTATAACATCAATTTTTATTACCTTGTTTAGAGAATGAATAATATTCTCCTCATTAATGTTTAAGTAATATTGATTACCATTAGCTTCACTCTCTTTTACATATATATATATATGTATATCTCCATAACAATTTTCAACCATTATGTTTTTCGGTAACATTATATTTTTGCCTGTATCATGTTTTTGAAGTTCTATAATACTTAATACATGAATTTCTTCAAAATTGCATAAATTATGATTCACAGCAAGTAAAGCACTTCTAATTATTCTACTTAGAATTGCTTCATGCATACTAAATGCACTCTTATTTATTATAACCCTTTGCTGACTTATCTCACAATGTTTTTCATATTCTTTCTGAGAAACAATTTTCAAAAAATCATTGTCTTTTTTCACAATGTTTGATAATCGATTTAATGTTTTAATTATATCTTTATTAAAATGTTCTTCCATGTATGGAATAAGCTCAAGCCTTACTTTGTTTCTTGCATAAATATTTTCTAAATTTGATTTATCTATCCTAGGATTAATATTGTTAATAGAATTGTATTTTTCAATTTCTTTTCTACTAAGTTTAAGTATGGGTCTTACATACATTTTGTCGCGAACTGGTTTAATACCAACCATTCCCTCAATGCCTGTTCCTCTCATTATCCTCATTAAAATAGTCTCAGCTTGATCATTTGCATTATGGGCTAGTGCAACCTTATTAGCATTTAATTTGATTATAAGTTTCTCAAAAAAATTATATCTAACTTCTCTTCCTGCCATTTCACAAGATAAGTTTCTTTCCCTAGATACTTTATGTATATCCACTTTATTGCTATAAAAAGCTATATTCAAACTCTCACAAGTTTGTTTTGCATATTCTTCATCTTTATCTGATTCTTCTCCGCGAAGACAATGATTCAAATGTGCGCCTATAAGTGTAATTCCAAGTTTATCTTTAAGTTCATTTAAAATATAAAGCAAACATGTGGAATCAGGTCCACCAGAAACTGCAACTATAACTTTATCGCCTTCATCAAACATTGAATTTTCTTTTATAAAACTCATTACCTTTTCTGACAAAACTTTCACTTCCCAAATTTATTTTTGAAATATTCTATGATGTATATAATCTCATATTACTATATCATACTACAATATAATATAGTAACATATATCCTCCATTTTTTTAAACATTTTTTAAACATAATTCTAAAAAAATAAAAATGAAGAATCTAAAGAAAGCTATTGCCTTCTTTAATTATTTTCTCCATTTCAAATTTTTGTATATACTAATATAAACTATATATTTTTGAAACTAGAACAGTCATATCATCCTTTGCCTTATTTCCGCTTAATTTTTTTGCCTGCGCGAGCAGCCCTTCAGCTAAATCCTTAGGATTATTACATTTGTTTTTACCCAAATAATCAACTACCCAATCTACTCTACCTACATTTTCATCATTATAATCTAGTACTCCATCACTGACCATAACTATAACATCCCCATTTTTTATCTTCATTTGTTGAATGTCTATATCTGCCTTATCTAAAACACCAATGGGAAGCGATTTAGATTTTATGATCTCTAAACTATCACCAGATTTTAAAAATGTTGCAACTGCTCCTACTTTTAAGAAATCAATTTTGCCAGTATATAGATCTATACTACTTAAATCAATTGTTGAAAATTTTTCTTCTTCAGAAAATCTCAATGTCATTATCGAATTTACAGTATTAATAGCCGTAATTTTACTAAATCCTGCTGATGTAAACTTTTCTATTAATTCAACAGCTGCCTCGCTCTCTCTACCTGCTTGGGGACCCGATCCCATGCCATCGCTAATAACTGACATATAGCTTCCATCGGAAAGCTTACCAAAGCTATAACTATCTCCGTTTTGCTTTTCACCTTCTTTACACTGCCTAGCAACACTTGATACTACATGAAACTTAGGTGTTTCTTCAATATTTACCTTACACATGTTTGTCTTTGAATCTATGCAGCACCCCTCATCACTAACGCACATGGATTTTCCTGTGACTCCATTTATAATAGGTAATAAATCCTTAACACACATTTGCCTTCCACTACAAGCATCAAGTGATAATTTAATACTAAGTCTTCCTAGCTTATCATTCAAACACATAAGATCATTGTGCTTAATCCTATTTTTATCTAAAGCTCTGCATACAAGTTTCTCCATAGCAGAATCTATTTGAATTTCAGAATTAAAGTCTTCAACAATTTCTCCTACAGAATCTGCCATATTACCAATCTGATTTGCTAAAAGCTCCCTACCCTCGCTAAGTCTTGTTCTCCACATTTCATTTATAATGTGTTTATTAACAATATCCTCTGTATTTTTAAGTATGGCAGTTCTCCTTATACATTTTCTTTCAATTTCATTAGGTACAATATTACTTTTTTTCTCGAAATTCTGAATTAGTTCTTCAAATGCTGCATATGTATAATGTAATTCTCTTTTCCAGCACATCGATTTCATATTGCACTTACTACACACCCTATCTGCAAGATTTTCAACGAGTGCGCTGCTTTTACCTTTCATAGCTAACTTATCATTATCTACTAAATTATTTACTATATCCGACATATTAGAAAGTACATCTGAAAAATTATTTAGCCGCCCTACAAATGTATCCTTAATTTTATTTATATAACCCTGCTCTATGCTTTGCTTTTTTTTATCCGAATTAAACTCTATGGATAATTTATCGTAAGTATTTTGTGGTATTAGTAGAAATATTACCCCTGCCACAAACGCTTCAAATAGTATAAATGTAGATCCAGTATTACAATATATCTTTATTATTGAGAAGGCTACTAAATAAGATATAACACTTAAAATTTTTCCAGTCTCTTTAAAAATTCCTGTTATTAAACCACATATGCCATACATTCCTATAAACACAATCATATTGGGCGTTGACATGCCCAATATGATACCCATAGCAACTCCCGATGCAGCACCTGCTCCACTTCCATTAATGTATGCTATCATTATAACAAATGTCAGACCTAAAATATTTGTGATTGATATAGTGAAAACACTGAGCCCCCAAGTACCTGCTATAATCAATGAACTTATAATTGACATACTTATTATTTCTTCATTTGAAAATATATGTTTTGTTTTAATCTCCTTAAAGCATAAAAGACTATAATCAAGAATAAAATATAAAGGGAAGATACATAAAACCAAAAAAAACGAATTTAAAAACGCCATTAAAGGACTTATCCTAACTATAAAAAAATTATAGATAAACAATTCGAACATAATAATAACAAACATACTAGCTAAAGCTTTGGTTTTAACTTCCATTTTTTTAAACACATGGCTTAAAAGAGCAATGGTAACTATTATTACTAAATATGATGGTAAATTTTTTATATTTTGATATAAAGTAATATACCCTAAAAATGTACCACTTGCTGTAATTATTGAAATTTTGTCATCATTAACAAATATTATAGCTATTAAGAAAGCTATTCCAAATGGTGCTGTATTATTAATAAGAATAACTCTGCTTATTAATAAGCCAATCGTAAAATAAAGAATTCCGCTTAAGATTAAATTAACATTCAATGCATTTTTCTTTTGTATTTCGTCCTTTACCTTTCTAACTCTTTCATATGGAAATATATCAATTCCGTATTGCATATTACAAATCACCCACCTTTAATATTTAGGTCTTCATTATAACAAATTCATATGGAAATAATTGTCATAAGTTGAGATGATTGTATATTTTTTATGAGACAATAAAATTTATATTTTTTATTCCATAATTATACATTTCCCTATAATATAAAAAAACCTACTATATTAATATAGTGGGCTTTAGATTATTAAATGAAGCTTGTCATTTCTTGCAATTATATATTCAAGAAATTTATACATATATGTTTTTTTATCAGCATTTTAAAATAAACGAAAAAATAACTCATAAGTTTCCTTATGAGTTGTGGTAGCGGAAATAGGACTTGAACCTACGACCCTTCGGGTATGAACCGAATGCTCTAGCCAGCTGAGCTATTCCGCCATATTTGGTTGCGGGAGTAGGACTTGAACCTACGACCTTCGGGTTATGAGCCCGACGAGCTACCAACTGCTCCATCCCGCGATATTTAATGCTGAAGACCGGAATCGAACCGGTACGGTGTTTAACCACCGCAGGATTTTAAGTCCTGTGCGTCTGCCAGTTCCGCCACTCCAGCTCATTTACTGTTAGGTATTTTTATTATAATACTTTATTTAATTACCAGGTCTAATAATTTAAGTTTAATGGTTGCGGGAGTAGGACTTGAACCTACGACCTTCGGGTTATGAGCCCGACGAGCTACCAACTGCTCCATCCCGCGATATTGGTGCTGAAGACCGGAATCGAACCGGTACGGTGTTTAACCACCGCAGGATTTTAAGTCCTGTGCGTCTGCCAGTTCCGCCACTCCAGCATTCTTAATTGTAAGTAAAACTTACTAGCAATTTTTACTCAGTTTACATTTCAAGTTATTTATAACTTAATGGTTGCGGGGACAGGACTTGAACCTGTGACCTTCGGGTTATGAGCCCGACGAGCTACCAACTGCTCCACCCCGCGATATTAATACTTAAAATTGTTAACTACTTATGTTATTTAACTGATGTAATGAGTTATCTAAAACTCATTGGTTGCGGGGACAGGACTTGAACCTGTGACCTTCGGGTTATGAGCCCGACGAGCTACCAACTGCTCCACCCCGCGACATTAATGTTTAAGGTTAAAATATTATTAACTATGTAATCTTAGCTTGCTATTAAATAAGTTTTTAAAATCATTTTCAATTATATACTAATATATATCCATTTGTCAATACTCTTAACAAAATATATATTATTTTTAAATGGTAGCGGAAATAGGACTTGAACCTACGACCCTTCGGGTATGAACCGAATGCTCTAGCCAGCTGAGCTATTCCGCCATGTTTGGTTGCGGGAGTAGGACTTGAACCTACGACCTTCGGGTTATGAGCCCGACGAGCTACCAACTGCTCCATCCCGCGATATTTGGTGCTGAAGACCGGAATCGAACCGGTACGGTGTTTAACCACCGCAGGATTTTAAGTCCTGTGCGTCTGCCAGTTCCGCCACTCCAGCATAGTTGATAATGCTTTAACTAGCTTATTAATAACATATAAAACGATACCTCTTGGCAACATGTTTTATTATATCTGATGTATAAACTGTTGTCAATAACTTTTTATTTTTTAAAATAGGAACTAAATACTTAGTTCCTAAAAATGATTCTATTCACTGTTTACTAGTAACTTGAAGTTTTTTTACTATATCCTCTGCCTTTTCCTTCTTGATGTTTTTTAACATCTTGAAATCTTTCTTCACTGTCTTTTAAAAATTTAGTCATTATATCTTCAAACCCACTTACATTCGATTTGTTTTTTTCTTTATCCCAATCTATCTCCATTGGTTTAATAGACTTTTTAGGAACCCCCGCCTGTTTTATGGATAAACTTATTTTACCATTATCATCAACAGAAATTACTTTAACTTTTACTATATCATTTTCTTTAAGATGATCATTAACATTTTTAACAAATGTATCTGATACCTCAGATATATGCACTAGTCCTGTCTTACCCTCCACTTCTACGAACGCACCAAAATTAGTGATATTTACTACTTTACCTTCTACAATACTTCCAGCCATTAAGGTCATATTAAAAAGACTCCTCCTTAAAAATTATGTTTTTTATTTTATATATTAATTTAATAATAAGTATAACATTAATTATATCGTTTAGTTTTTATTGTCCATTACAGGAGTTTCACCTTCTTTAACAAGACCTAAAATTTCTCTTGCCAATTTTTCTATATATTTGTCAGTTTTAGATAATTCTACTTCATCTTGCAATGTTTTCTTTTCTTCTTTTTTCTTTTGTAATTCCACATTGTACTTTTGTAATTCTTTTTTTTGTCTACCCATGGTTGCTTGTTGCTGAATAAAAAGATAACTTACATACACAAGCACAAAAATTAACACAAGGCCTTTAATATTAAACTTTTTTTTCATATCATATACCCTTTTCCTTTCCATGGAATGAGTATTCTTTAAGTTTCCTAAACCTATTCTAATTTGTATTTCACATTACTTCAAGCTATTTCTTTATAATTTATCTTTTTTTTTTATTTTAAGCTTATAAAACAATAAATTAATAGGGTATAATACTACATTCATTGCAACTCTAAATAATTTCCCATTAAATTTTAGTGATCTATATTGCAATTTAATAAAAATTCTACTTATAAGTTTTAAATATAAGTATACCCCTATTATTAAACATAAATACACATAAAAGTTTATGTACCCTTCATTAGTATACATCAAAAACACAAAAACAACTATAGAAGTTAATGTCCAAAATAGTAAATCCTGTATTATTGTTATGATTTTATTAGGATTTTCAAATCCTCTTATCAATCTATATATATCAAAAGATACTCCTGTTATTATTCCTGATAGCAAACTAAAGATTATAAGTCTCACTTGGTCTATAATTGAAATTATCATAACGCATCTACCTAAACAATCTTGCTATTATGCTATCTTTTTTAACTTTGCCTTTATCGCTCGTGTATACAAAAGAATCCACTTTTCCAGTTATTATAACGTCTCCATTTTGCACGTCTAACTTATTCATCTTTAATTCTTGTCCTTTTACCATCATTATTCCAACGTCTGTGTTTAATAATATCTGATTTTCATTAAAGTTTATAACCTCTATAACACCATTAATAGTTAACTTTCTTCTATTTTCAAGCGTTAAATTACTTTTCTTATCTTCTATTTTTGTTTCTTTTTTTGCTTCCATAATATCCTCCTTATTAATTTTACCATTAAAAATCGGGAACTAAGAAGCTATTCTCAATTCTTAATTAATTACATATTATTATATTCTTATAAAATATATATGCTCATTAATCTTAATTAAGAATTATATTTAATAACATTTATTCTTTGTCTTCTTTACCTGAAACCATTTCATACATTTCTTTTGCACTTTCTTTTGTAACATGTTCTGAAATATTTATAATTTTAGCTCTTAAAATTTGATTTGCAAATTTTATTTCTATAGTGTCGCCTTCAGATACAACTGTACCCGCTTTAGCAACCTTATCATTTATAGATACTCTACCACTCGCGCAAGCTTCTTTTGCAATAGTTCTTCTCTTTATAATTCTTGAAACTTTCAAATATTTATCTAATCTCATTTATACTTCCCCTTTTTAATGTTTTTTAGCATTATAAGAATTTATAAATTAAATCATCTCCTTGGTCGCTGCAATATTAACAACTTCAGAAGGAGATTTACCTCTTTGTAGTTCTCTGGAGTAGATAACAATTCTCAATTGTTATCCTGCCACTGAATTTTCTATTTGTTGAGGTATGTAACTCCCACTTATAGAAATGGGAGACTTTCCTTCTGAAATGTTGTTAAAGTTTCTAAAATAAAAAACCTAGATATACATCCAGGTTTTTTACATAATAGCAAAATTATTTATTTACTATATCTTTAAATTCTTTACCAGCTTTAAATACTGGAACTGTTGAAGCTGCAATTTGAATTTCTTCCTTTGTTCTTGGGTTTCTACCCATTCTAGCTGCTCTATCTCTTGTTTCAAAAGTTCCGAATCCAACCAATTGAACTTTTTCACCTTTTTCTAATGTTTCCTCAATGCTTTCTATAATTCCTTTTAGAGCTGCTTCCGCATCTTTCTTTGTTAGATTAGATTTTTCTGCAATACTTGTTATTAATTCTGACTTATTCACTTTTGTTACCTCCTTGTTATAAAATACACTATTAAAGCATATTCTTCACTAATTTTGAATTTCCTTCTTTTTGACCAGTTTTTATTTTACAAATAAATTTACAAGCTTTTAGATTTGTTCCATAATTTGTCCATATCTGCAAGTGACATCTGATTTAACTCCAAACCTTTGTTCCTTGCATTTTCTTCTATGTACCCAAAGCGATTAATAAACTTATCTATAGTATAATTTACTGCAACTTCAGGGTCTATGTCAAGTAGTCTAGCGATATTTACTGTAGAAAATACCAAATCTCCCACTTCTTCTAGTATTTTTGCCCTATTTTCGCCTTTATATACATCCCTTATTTCTCCTAATTCCTCGAGCACCTTTTCCATAGCATCTTCAAGACATTCAAAATCAAGGCCCACTTTTGATGCTTTTTGTTGAACTTTGACCGCCTTCATTAAACCTGGAAGATTTTTTGGAACATGCTTTAGAGCCTCTGTATAACTATTAAACTGTTTTTCCTTACTCTTAATAATTTCCCAACTTTCTAAAACCTGCTTCGTAGTTTTACTTTCTAAACTTTTAAATATATGAGGATGTCTGTTTATCATCTTATTTGTGATGCCACGAATAACATCATTTATATTAAAATATCCCTCTTCTTTTCCTATTTTGGCATGGAATATTACCTGTAATAATACGTCGCCAAGTTCCTCAATAATGTTATCCTCATCTTTTTCATCAATGGCTTCTAAAACTTCATAACATTCTTCGATAAGGCACTTTTTCAAAGATTCGTGGGTCTGCTCTCTATCCCATGCACATCCATTTTCATCTCGAAGCGTATCCACAACTTTAATTAAATCGTAAAAATCTTTTGTGGCATCTATTTTTTTTGGTATGTATATTGAGGTTAAATAATCAATATCCTTTTGCCTATCTAATTCATATAAATAAATCTTTCTGGTACTTTCAAGATCTTTTATACCTGCTGCGCGAACAAAATAAATTTCCATATCTGCTTCATAATACTCAAGCAAGGCAAGTTTTACATCAGATGCTATAGAAAGACTATATACTTGAGTTATTAATAATCCTACTCTTTTATCTAGAACTTGATTTTCTATATCAAAGGCATCTATAATTTTTAATCCTTCAATAGGATCTAATTTCAAACTTTGAATTACTGCATCTATAAAACTAACCGCTGGGGAAATTTCTATATCAATTTTATTCTTTGCACATAACTCTATTAAAAGTTTAACAGAAGTTTCTGCAACAAGGGGATGACCTGGAACTCCGTAAATAATGTCTCCATACAGTTTATGCTTGTCAACAAGATCTTCTGCAATAGACCTATATACATCATCAAAATTATTATTTTCTTCATATCTATTATCATAAGTCTCAAATTCAATACACAATGTTTTTAGGTAGTCTACAGTAGGATGTTTTTCTGTTCTTAAATAAATATTTTTACTATTTTTAAGAATTTCAAGCGTCCCTATAGTTAGTGAATCTATCGCCCCTGGCCCAAGTCCTACAACTTTAATCATTAACTTCCACTCCTTTTTTATTTTTTACTCAGAAATTTATTCTTAATTTCTTGATACTCAAATACTCTAAGCAAAAATATAAATATTAAATAAACAATAACGCCTATTAATATGGATATTATACAAGATAATCCTCCGCTCATTGTATAATTATAGACAATAACATCACTAAATACAACTGCAACTATCATTATAATAGCAGCAATGGCTGGTTTAACAAAAGCATCAATTTTGTTGAATTTTATATTTAAACTTTTCTTTAAATCATGCATATTTAATAAACAACTTGTTATATATCCTAAAATTGTTCCTATAACTGCCCCATAAATATTTACAAATGAAAACGAAACCAATATGTATGTTACAATAACCTTTACGATGCATCCTAAAGCCAAATTATATACAGGTTTCATATAATTGCCTATACTTTGTAATATCGCTGTACTCGTTTGTGTTAAGATTACAAAAGGTATACATATTGAAATATATTTAAGTATTTCATATCCTGCCGCATCTCTCATAAAAACTAAATGCATTATAGGATAGGCCATAAAAAACATTCCTAAAGAAGACGGCAATGATATAACATTAGACAATTTTACAGCCATATCTACCCTTTTAATCAACTCTCTGCGCCGACCCAAATAGAATGCTTCCGCAATTATAGGCACTAGAGAGGCACACAATGCCACAGAAAGAGCTAAAGGTACATTCATCAAGGTAAATGCTTTCCCAGTCAATTGGCCATACATAACAGCTGATTGCAAATGTGAAAATCCTGCTTTTAGAAGTTGTTGTGGTACTAAAACAGAATCTATTAATGACATAATAGTCCCTACTGCCGCACCAAGTGATATTGGAATTGCAGCCTTACCTAAATCCTCTAAAATATGCTTATGTTTGATTTTTTTTCTTACTGGTATTTCTCGTATCACCTTAAAATATGTTGAAACTAAATATATACTTCCCATAATTGCACCAACCAGTGTCCCAAGTGCTGCTCCTCCAGCTGCATATTCAATCCCCTTTGGAAATAATAAATATGCAAACAAAACTCCAGCCACAACTCTTCCAACTTGCTCTATTATTTGTGAAATTGCAGTAGGTCTTACATTTTGAAGTCCTTGAAAAAAGCCCCTAAACGTGCACATAATAGATACAAAAATTGGTGCTGCAGCTATTGCCAAAAAAGCGTAATATGATTTACTATCCCATTTAAGCAATGATATAATAGGCCTTGCAAACATTATCATAAATATAGTAAATACCGAGCCTAATATAATCATAAAAATAAGCGTTTGTCTTAAGACCTGCCCAGCTCCCTCCCGGTCATTTTTAGCGTTCATCTCGGCAATAAGTTTAGACATAGCTATTGGTACTCCTGAAGCTACCGCCACAAAGAACATGTAGAGCGGATAAGACATCTGATAATATCCCATCCCCTCATCTTTTATAAGTGCTTGTATTGGAATTCTAAAAAACAGTCCTAAAAATCTTGCAAATATACCTGCCATTCCAAGTATAATAGTTCCTTTTATCAATGAATGTTTCTTCATAATAACCTCCTTATAATCCTATATTTCTGTAAATATATACATCCTATGATTATAATTATTTAATTTAAGAGATTATTATTACTAATACTTCAAAAAAATAAAAGTATATATTACTGCAAATATGTTTCAATTGCTTAGTAATATATACTTTATAACCTAATACAACTATTGTTCCATTTGTTTTCCTAAAAAAGATGCCGCAGTTTCAGCCAATTTTAATTCTAAATTCCCAAACTTTATTCCCGGCTCTGTCGACATTATTAGTACTGCGCCAATTGCATCTCCTTCTGTTATTATAGGTGCGATTACTTGAGCACTATATTTATTCTCCATTTCATCATCGTACAATGATATGACTTTTTCAAAGCCTTCACCCAAGACAATTGGTTTTCTATTTTCCATTGCTTTTTCTAATTCAATACTAACCTTTTTATCAACATACTCTTTCTTAGGGCACCCACTTACGGATATTATATTATCCTTATCGCATACAATTATCGCATTTCCAATAGTTTGTTGTAATGATTCAGCATATTCCCTAGAAAATTCACTTAATTCACCTATAGGTGAATATTTTTTTAAAATAACTCCACCTTCTCTATCGGTAAATATTTCTAGCGGATCTCCCTCTCTTATTCTAAGAGTTCTCCTTATTTCCTTAGGAATAACAACTCTTCCTAAATCATCTATACGTCTTACTATACCAGTTGCTTTCATTTAAATACTCCTCCTTATATAAATCCTTATATAATATACTAGCTCTATTATTATCTTTCAAAACTTGAAATTTTATGCACATTTGTATATGTTTAATTTAAAAAAAGAAAATAAGGAGGATTCCTATTCAATTTACTGCTTTTTTTACTAAATAATTTTACAATTCTATATTAACAAAGTAAAAAAAACAAAGAATACCTATTCATATCGGCATTCTTTGTTTTTTTAAATTTAAAATTTATAAATTTTTATCAATTTTTGTTACATTAGCTTCTGTCGTCCATTTTGTCATTGCTGCTGTCCATGCAGCTTCTTTATTTTTTGCTAAAAGAGTTTTTTCTACTTCTGCTTTAACAACTGTAAATTTCTTTGCAGGATAATTTGTTCTTGCAATATCTTTTATTAAATGATAACCAAATTGAGTTTTAACTGGTGCTGAAACTTTACCTGCAGGCACCTTAATAGCAGCTGCCATAAACGTTGCATCCATTGAAGTATCATCGAATTTAAAAGTTCCTAACTCTCCACCAGTGGCTTTAGTTCCATCTGTCCCTTTTTCTTTAGCAACTTTAGCAAAATCTTCACCGGCATCTAAACGCTTCTTAATAGCTACTGCCTCTGCTTCCGTTTTAACTAAAATATGAGCTAAGTGAATTGTATTTGGCTTTGTTGAATATAATGCTAAATTAGCATTATAGTATGCCTTTGCCTCTGCGTCTGTAACTTTAACATTTTTTGTAGTTTCAGTCTTTAATGCATCTTGAATAACACTTGGTTTAATTCTTGCCTTTAATGCCTCTTCTGTTATACCAGCTTGCGTTAGCGCTGCTTTATACTTTGCATCCGTTCCTAAGCTTTTCTTAATCTCTAATAACTGCTTATTAATTTCTGCATTCAATTTAGCATCTGTAGGCACTAATTTGAGTTCTTTCGCTTTATAAGTTACAATCTCCTCATTAATTAAGCCTGCTAATACCTTCTGTTTTTGAGTTGTTAATTGTGTCATAGCATCGGTGTTAGTTGTATAATTTGCTCCATATTGTGTTTGCAATTGTTTAATAACGCCTGGTAATTGCGCTTCTATTTGTCCTTTTGTTATCTTAGTATCAAAAACCTTTGCTACTTCAGTTTTCGCAATACCTTCTGGTGTTTTTTCAATCATATTACAGCCAATTAACGATGTAGCAAACAAAGTTATTAAAGCCGCACTAATTATTTTTTTTACGTTTTTCATTTTACTTCCCCCATTCTTATGTATATCGTAATTATAAATTTTGATACGATACCATTAATTTTAACACTAATTTACTTTATTTCAACTATACTTTTTATACGATTAACAATTTCTATCAAACTTGTAAGTACTTCTTCTTTAATTGAATTTTTAAATTTATATGAAAACGCTGGCTTATTTCCTAATTTGAATACAACACTTCTATTATATTTACTAACCAAAACTTTAACTACTTCTTTATTTATTCGTTCAGCCCTATCGAATTCTAATATTATCTCATCCTTGACCTCTTTAATTTCTATTATTCCTACTTTAGCAGCTATACATCTAAGGTAGGCAATATTCATAAGGTTTTCAACGCAAGATGGTATGTCTGAGAATCTATCTTCTATCTCTTCTTGTATTTCTTGCATATCTTCCAGGCAATCAATAGCTGCAATTTTTTTATAAATTTCAATTTTCTGAGACTCATCTTCTATATAAGTTCCAGGAATATATGCATCTATCTTAATTTCAACCGAGGTTTCAATAGGTTCCTTTTCAACATCGCCCCTTATATTCTTCACTGTTTCTTCAAGCATTCTACAATATAAATCATAACCTACAGCTGCCATATGACCATGTTGTGCACCGCCCATCATATTCCCAGCTCCCCTAATTTCAAGATCCCTCATTGCTATCTTAAAACCTGACCCAAGCTCCGTAAAGTCCTTAATTGCTTTAAGTCTTTTCTCAGCAACTTCTGTTAATACCTTATCTTTTTTATACGTTAAATACGCATAGGCTATTCTATTTGACCTACCAACTCTACCTCTTAATTGGTATAGCTGAGAAAGCCCCATCTTGTCTGCCTCATATATTATTATTGTATTGGTGTTTTGGATGTCTATTCCTGTCTCAATAATTGTGGTACACATCAATATATCATACTTATTCTCCATAAACTCTATCATTATAGACTCGAGTTCTCTCTCTGTCATCTGCCCATGTGCAATACACACTCTTGCTTCCGGAAGTAGATTTCCAATGTATGCCGCCATATCTTTTATTGTTTCTACCCTGTTATAAACAAAGAAAACTTGACCTTTTCTATTCATCTCTCTTAGTATAGCGTCCCTTATTAATTGATCATTAAACTCCACCACATAGGTTTGTATTGGATACCTCTCCTCTGGTGGTGTTTCTATTACACTTATGTCACGAACACCAGTAAGCGACATATGAAGAGTCCTTGGAATTGGCGTAGCTGTTAGCGTAATTACGTCTATGTTTTTTCGTAGGCTTTTTATTTTCTCCTTATGAGTCACCCCAAAACGTTGCTCCTCATCTATAATTAATACCCCTAGATCCTTAAATTTTACATCGCTCTGAATAATCCTGTGCGTCCCTATTAATATATCTACATTTCCCTCTTTCGTAGCTTTAATAACAACCTTTTGCTGAGCCGGTGTTCTAAATCTACTTACCATCTCAACTTTTACAGGAAAATCTGAAAATCTTTTGGTAAGATTTTTATAATGTTGCTCTGCGAGTATTGTAGTTGGAACTAAAAATGCTACTTGTTTGCCATCCATAACTGCTTTAAAAGCCGCTCTAACGGCAACTTCTGTTTTTCCATATCCAACATCTCCGCATATTAACCTATCCATCGGTTTATCCGATTCCATATCTTTTTTTATTTCCTCAATTGCTATTAATTGATCTGGTGTTTCATCAAATGGAAATTCATCTTCAAATTGTTTTTGCCATATAGTATCCTTGCTGTATTTATGCCCTTTAAGTGTAGCCCTAGTAGCATAAAGCTTTACCAAGTCCTCTGCAATATCCGCAATTGAATTTTTAACTTTATTTTTAGCCTTAACCCATTCTGCTCCACCCAGTTTACTAATTTTTGGAGCCTTACCTTCACTACCAATATATTTTTGTACCAAATCTAATTGTTCCACCGGAACATAAAGTGTGTCTCCAGAATTATAGCTAAGATCTAAATAATCTCTTTTGTGACCATGGACCTCCAATTGCTTAATTCCTTTGTATACACCTATTCCATGATTTACATGAACAACATAGTCCCCCAATTTAAGTTCTGTAAAACTTTTAAGTTTACTTGCTCCCTTTTTATTAGCACGACTAACAGTTTTTCTTTTTGATCCACCAAAAACCTCTTTGTCAGATATAATGCATAATTTTAGCTGCGGATATTCAAACCCCTTTAATTGATTCCCAAATGTTACAACCACTTCTCCAAACTCAATTTTAGAAATACTGTCCTTATATACACTTTCAATTCCTTTATCACGAAGCGTATCTATAAGTCTTTCGCCCCTAGTTCTTGTGCCCGATAAAATTACAGTCTTATAACCCTTACTTTTTTTATCCTTTATGTCCTCGATAAGCATATCTAATTGTCCATGATAATCATAAATAGTAATTTGAGAAAAAGATATTATAGATCTTGGCTTAAGTACTTTTGTGGTTTTAGCAATAGCGTTTATTGTCATAATTTCAAGACTTTCTAACTCTTCATATATACGCTGCTTCTCAATTAAACCTTCTGCTTGTTTAGGAAGTATACTTCCTCGCCTTAAAGAAGTCTCATAATTTTCTTCAAACTCAAGATATACACTATCTAATTTGCCTTGGCATCTTTGTGCATCATCAACTACTATAAATGCTCCTGACATATAATCTAAAAAAGTAGATGTAGTATCATAAAAATAAGGCATATAACTATCAACGTCTTTAAAACTTCCTGTTTCTTTAAGTGCTTCTAAATTAATGTTAACAAGAGACGTTATTCTTTCTATAGCTTCTTTATCCTTTTTCTTATGTAAACTACCGATCATATTTTCTAAATCTTCCTTTATCTTGTCATAACCTTTTTTTCTACTATCCTCAGTTAGTATAATTTCTTTTGCTGGGAATATTTCTATTTTTTTTACCTTATCTATACTCCTCTGGGTTTCACTATTAAATGTCCTTATAGAATCTATTTCATCGTCATAGAGTTCTATCCGAAATGGTAACGCAGATATAGGAGGATATAAATCCATTATACCTCCCCTTATACAAAATTGACCTTTAGTCTCTACTCTATCTACTCTCTCGTACCCACATTGAATTAATTTTTCTGAAAAGGCATTAAAATTTAGTGTGCCTCCTACCGATAATTTAAAAACATATTTTTGAAGCAAATTCAACGGTATATAAGTAGCCGCTATTGCTTCTATACATGTAATTATTATTTTCTTACCACCTTCAGTAATTTTTTTCATTACCTTAAGTCTTTCCCATCTTAAATCCCCTGATACAGCATCTACATTATAAAATCCCATTTCTCTAGTTGGATAATAATACACGTCGTTTACATAGAAAGATAAGTCCTCATAAATGTTTTTAGCCTCTACATCACTGTGTGTTAAAATCAGTATTGATTTATCTAGTTCTTCATATACACCATTCACCAAATAACCCTTTGCTGATTCTGAAAGTCCATATACTCCAATTGGGTATACCTTTTTTTCTATATTACTTAGGATATTTTTAAATTGATTACTTTCCTTTAAAGGCTTCATAAGCCCACTTAGTCTCATGTTAACACCTCTCACTCATTACATAAATGTATAAATAGTATTTTAATATAATTAACTTCATTTAAGCATTGAACCCATTAAACTGATTCATAGCCTCGCTGCATCCCTTTTCGATTATAGTTTGGGTTGCCTGTATAGTCGCCTCAAAAGTCTTTTCGACAAGTATTCGCTGATCACTCGAAAATCTCCCTAAAACATGAGGTATTAGTGCCCTCTCTGGTTTCCCTACACCTATTTTTATTCTAACAAACATGTCAGATGACAAGTTCTCAATAATGCTTTTCAAACCATTATGCCCGCCAGCACTACCCTTACTTCGTATTCTTAATTTACCTGCATCCAAACTAATATCATCATGTAGTATGATGATATTTCCACTCGGAATCTTATAAAATGAGGACGCTTCTCGTACACTTTCCCCACTCAAATTCATATATGTACTTGGTTTTAATAAAATAACTTTATTAGAACCTATATTAATTTCCGCGCATACACCTTTAAATTTTATCCTATTAATTGATACATTATACTTATCTGCCATCAAATCAATTACATCGAATCCTACATTATGTCTTGTATGTCTATATTCATCTCCTGGATTTCCCAGTCCAACTACTAAATACATCATTACCTCCAAATATTATTATGATTAGACTATTTATCTGTTACATAATTATTTTTTCATTTACCTTTTTTATAATATTATACCAATAAGTGTTATAATCTACAACTATACATAAAAGCGCACTACTTAATTTTAATTTGTAGCTTTTAATTCAGATAAAATTATACTAATGTCTTTATATTTACCATTTCTTTGAACCTTGCAATGTACATTCTTTGCAACTTTATATTTATCTAAGATATTACTTAACTCTTCCATATTTTTAACACTTACTCCACCTATTTGAGTTATAATATCAGTAGGCATAATCCCAGCTTTGTATGCCCCACTACCACTTACAACTTCCTGCACATACACTCCCTCTATACCATTATTACCAACTGAGATGGCCGCTACTCCATAAATACCTATAGCAGGCCTTATAACTTTACCATAGGTCATCAAATCACTTATAATTTCTTTAGCTACATTTGTATTAATAGCAAATCCCATCCCAGAAGTTTCACTAGCTGAACCGATTTTTAAACTATTTATACCAATTACTTCTCCGTTAATATTGCATAATGCTCCCCCACTATTTCCTTCATTTATAGTTGCATCAGTTTGTATTACTTTATATATGGTTTGCTCACCAGTCTTTTTATCAACTATATTAATTTTTCTGTCTAGTGCACTTATAATCCCTGCGGTAACCACTCCTGAAAACTGCTCTCCTAGTGGATTACCAATAGCAATAGCTAAATCACCAACATTAACCTTTGATGAATCACCAAGTTTTGCCACAGGCAAATTGCTAGCTTCAACTTTTATAACTGCCAAATCTGATATAGCATCAGTCCCTATTACCTTCGCTTTCAAAACCTTATAATTACTAAGTTTTACCTTTATTTCCGTCGCGTTTTCAATCACATGATAATTTGTAATAATAAACCCTTCACTTTTAAATATAATTCCAGACCCACTGACCTCAGGTGTTTCCTCTACACCTTTCACATTAACAATTATACCAACTACTGTTGGTGATACCTTCCTTGTAACTTCTGAGATAGAATTTGAATATATATCCTTATTATTTTCTTCTAATTTACTTTGCGTTAAATCACCGCTAATATTTTCTTGTAATTTATCCTTACTAATAAGATAATTTGCTGTAATTCCTCCAGAAAGGGCAGCTATTAACATAAAAAGTATCACTTTTAAGAACATTTTAAAATAATTTCTTTTATTATTTTTTCTAAATTTAATTTCTCCAAAGATATCCTGACCTCGCTCTGCATTCTTCCATAAAGCATCTCTTATTTCTTCATTAAATTTATAGTTATCCTTGTTATCCATAGTCTCACCCGCCCTTCTTGTTATAATTACATTATGGAAGTTATTAAAATTATTCTACTTTCGTTAATGTAAAAGTAAAATAAACACCTTTATCTTTGTTTTCCACCCATATATCTTCCTGTAATTGAGTTATTATATTTCTAACTATAGCTAAACCAAGCCCAGTACTATCTTTTGCTGTCCTTGCTTTATCTGCTTTGTAAAACCTATCCCAAATATGCAATAAATCTTCTTCTGCTATTTGTGGCCCATCATTAAACACAGATATGAAAACTTTTCTACCTTTAGTTTTTGAACTTATTTTTATTTTTCCACCCTCATTAACATATTTTATTGAATTATCTAGTAAATTTGTAATTACTTGCACGAGCCTGTCTTTATCTCCTGCTACGAATAAATTATCCTCTTCAAAACACACATCCACACAGGCACGTTTCTCTTTAATTTTCGTTTCATTTTTTATAACTGTAAGTCTAATTATTTCGTTAATATCCACTTTAATAATCTTTAAACTAAACTCTCCAGCTTCAATTGCGGACATATCTAGCAAGTCATTTACGAGTCTTGTTAATCTTTGAATTTCTTCATATGCAATGGATAAATAGTATTTTTCCTTTTCCTCTGGTATTACTCCATCTAGTATTCCTCCAATAAATCCCTTAATCGATGTTATAGGAGACCTAATTTCATGTGACACATTTGATATAAATTCACGTCTATTTTTTTCATTTTTTTCAACAGAATCTGCCATAAAATTAAATGTTTGAGCTAGTTCCCCAATTTCATCATTAGATTTCAAATAAACCCTTTTATTAACATCCCCATTAGATATCTTCCTAGCTACAGAATTAATCTCTGCCAAAGGCTTTATAATTATTTTTTGAGAAAAGTAATATATAACTATACAAGAAAATATTATTGCGAAAATTGCAGATATCCAAATTATTTCATAAACACGTTTTAAAGGGGAACCTATTTCATCAATGGAATTGTATAATATTATTGATCCCTTAAAACTACCTGCCTCATTAATTATTGGGGTACCATAAACTCTTGCAGTTTTATCAAATACCCCAGCATAGGGTCCCGTAATCTCGAATGTATGCCCCTGTCTAAGTTGCTCTAATTCTTCACCAAAAACTTGTTTTCCTATAAACTCCTTATGATCTTTATTAGATACAGCATAAACATAACCCATACTGTCTGTAAGCCATATATCCGACTTTATATACTTGGAAATTATGGTTATTATGTCGTTTACTTGTTGAGACGTAGCATCACCATCCCTCTCCATGTATTTCATAGCAATTCCTTGTATCATATATGACTTATCCAGAAATTGTTCTTTTTTCTGATCAAAAAAATAACTTTGGAACCAATAAGACAAAAACGATGCAATAATTATTAGGCTCATAGATATTATGATAGTATAGGTCGCTAACATCTTAAAAAACAGCCCTTTTTTGACCATTTTACTTCACCTCAAATTTATATCCTACTCCCCAAACAGTCTCAATCTGCCAATTAGGCCCACCTTGAAGTTTTTCCCTTACTCTTTTAACATGAACATCCACAGTTCTAGAGTCTCCCGGATAATCATATCCCCAAACCTCACATAAAAGCTGTTGCCTAGTAAACACCCTATTCTTATTAAGTGCTAAATAATGTACTAATTCAAATTCTTTAGGCGGCATTTTAACCTCCGCACCTTTATATGTAACATTGTACGAATTAATGTCTATTTCTAGTTCTTCAAAATTTAAAACTTCTTTACCACCATTATCTAAGTTATAACGCCTAAGCACAGCCTTTACTCTCGCAATTATTTCTTTTGGCTCAAACGGTTTTACCACATAATCATCTGCTCCAAGTTCTAGTGCTAATACCTTATCAAAAGTTTCCCCTTTAGCTGTAAGCATAATAACAGGTGTTTCATGTTCTTTTCTTATCCATTTCAAAACATCAATCCCATCAATATAAGGTAACATTATATCCAAAAGCACTAAATCTGGTTTATAACTTAAAAAGGCTTCCTGCGCAGCCCTACCATCATGTGCTACTTTTGTTGCATACCCAGAGCTTTCAAGATACATTTTAATTACCTCGGCAATATTTTTATCATCATCAACTATTAGTATTTTACCTATAGTTCCTTCCATATCAGTACCTCCAAATTATTTTATCTATTATTTTTATTAATTAAATTCGAATAAATTCTCTTATAAATAATTTTCCTTATTACTAATTTATCATACTTTAATGTTATCTTATTAGTTTTTTTAAAATGTTACAAATTATTCACCGTTACAACGGAGTAATTTTCTTGTTTTTTTAGTTTCATTTATGTATATTATAACCATTATTAAAATGTTTTTGTAATATTGTTAGTTTTATTATAATAAAAAAATAGTGATGCTTTATTATAAAGATAATAAAGCATCACTATTTTAAACTATGTAATTATATGTTATTAGTATCTTCAAATAGCTTACTTACAGAAACATCTTCATATATTCTCTTTATAGCTTCAGCCAAAATTGGCGCTACTGATAATGTAGTGAATTTTGAGCATTGCTTATCTTCTGGTATCTCAATTGTGTTTAATATTATTAATTCTTTTATTACAGAATCATTTATTCTTTGAATAGCAGGACCTGATAACACTCCATGACTGCAACAAGCATAAACCTCTTTTGCTCCTAATTTAACTAAAGCATTAGCTCCATTAGTTATTGTACCTGCAGTGTCTATCATGTCATCCATCATTATAACCGTCTTATTTTTAATATCGCCTATAACATTCATAATCTCCGCAACATTAGCTTTTGGTCTTCTCTTATCAATTATTGCTATTGGTGCATGCAATTTGTCTGCAAATTTTCTTGATCTAGCGACGCTTCCAAGATCTGGAGCAACTACAACTACATCATCCCTATCCTTAAAACCATTTTCGATATAGTATTTTGCAAGTATTGGTGTTCCCGTCATATTATCAACAGGTATATTAAAATATCCTTGTATTTGAGCTGCATGTAAATCCATGGTAAGCACTCTATCCGCTCCTGCAGTTGTTATAATATCTGCCACAAGTTTTGCTGTAATTGGATCTCTAGCTTTTGCTTTCCTATCCTGCCTTGCATATCCATAGTATGGAATAACAGCCGTTATTCTTCCTGCTGAAGCTCTCTTAAATGCGTCAATCATAATAAGTAATTCCATTAAATTATCATTTACTGGGGCATTAGTTGATTGAATAACAAATACATCTGCTCCTCTAACTGTTTCGTGAATATTAACAGATATTTCACCGTCACTAAAAGTTCCTACTTCTGACGCTCCAACTGGTAATCCCAGTATATTTGCTATGTCTGCCGCTAATTTAGGATTTGAGTTACCTGTGAAAATCTTAATGTTTTTGCCATGGCTTATCATCTGCAGTCCTGATTCTCAAAATATATATAAATGATATTTTAGAATAATTTATATATATTTTCATTCTATTTACTAAATGGAATGGCAGTATAGAGTATTAAAATCTCACATACTATATCACGTAAGTATTAATATACCCTCTCTACTGCGAAAATCAGTTTTTCACCTCCCTTTGTAATTTACTTACTAAATGCTTTTCTTTGCCAACTTATTTATTAAGTCCTTTTTTTATTACCCAATTTTCAATGTTCTTCTGCCTTGCTCTAGCTATTGCCAAAGTATTTTTAGGTACCTCATTTGTAATTGTAGACCCAGCAGCAGTGTATGCATTATCATTAATTGTTACAGGCGATACTAAGTTAGTATTACAACCTATAAACACATTATTACCTATTGTAGTTTTATATTTTGCTTTCCCGTCATAATTTACAACCACAGTTCCGCAACCAAAATTACATCCACTTCCAACTTCGGCATCACCAATATACGTAAGATGAGATACTTTTGTATTATCCCCAATAGTTGATTTTTTTATTTCAACAAAATCTCCTATTCTAGCATGTTTACCTATATTGCTTTCCGGCCTTATATATGCGAAAGGTCCTACCGTAGTTTTCTCTCCTATTTGGCTTTCAATTACTACAGAGCTTTGAATTACAATTCCATTCTCTAAACTGCTATCAGTAATTCTATTATTTGGATAAAGAACACATTCTTCTTTAATAATAGTTGTGCCTTGTAGTACATTACCTGGATATATAATAGTATCTTTTCCTATTATAACGTCACAGTCTATATATGTATTGCTTGGATCCATTATTGTTACTCCATTTTCCATATGCTTTTCATTTATTCTTTTTCTCATAATTGCTTCAGCATTTGCAAGTTCTATCTTAGAATTAACAGCAGTAATTTCATCTGCTGAAACATCAAACGCTCCAACTTTAAGCCCTTGATCCTTTAATATACCAATAACATCCGTTAAATAATATTCCTTTTGAGCATTATTATTATCTAATTTATCTAAACTAATAAGTAGCTCTTTTATGCTAAAGCAATACATTCCCGAATTTATTTCTTCAACTAATTTCTCTTCGGTGGTAGCATCCTTAAACTCAACTATTTTCTTAACCTCTCCATTTTCATCCCTAATAATCCTACCATATTTTGCAGGATCATTCATCCTTGAAGTTAATATAGTAGCTTTATAATTCCCTTTTTCATGGTAATCTAAAAGTTCTCTAACAGTATGCTCACTAATTAATGGCCCATCTCCAACAAATATTGCGACGATACCCTCATTACCACTTAGAAATTCTTTGGCACACATAACTGCATGACCTGTTCCTAACTGATCTTCTTGAACAGAATAATTGATTTTTCTATCTTCTGTTCCTTTTTTAACCTCTGCGGCTCCTCTTCCAATTACCACATCTACCATATCAATATCTGCACTTCTCATGGTATCAATAACATGATTTATCATTTCTTTACCACAAACTTTATGCATAACCTTAGGAGTATTTGAGTTCATTCTTTTCCCTTCACCTGCAGCTAATATTATAGCGCATTTATACAAATAAAACACCTCTTTATACAATAATTCGACATATTTACAGATTAAAAATTACATTAACTTTAATTAAAACACATTATATTATATTATATATTATATTTTATAAAGCATTTAATTGCAACTAGCCTTAACTGTTTTTTATTATTTTTCTTCAAAAAAACAAAAGGGGTTTCCCCCTCTTTTTTATACTTCTAAAACTTCTTCTGTTTTTTCTACCACTTTTTCTACTACTCTTACCACGGGTTCTTCGTTTCTCACTTTTTCATACTCATCTAAAATCGCTGTTTGAATTTTCTCTCTTGTTTGAGTATTTATTGGATGAGCTATGTCCTTGAATTCTCCATCTGGTGTTTTTCTACTTGGCATAGCAATAAAAAGACCACTTTGACCCTCTATAACTTTAATATCATGAACAACGAATTCATTGTCAAAAGTTATTGATACAATCGCTTTCATTTTACCTTCTGTAGCTATTTTTCTAATTCTAACATCTGTGATTTCCATACACTCCACCTCCAAGTTGCATTATACGTTATATTTATACTATTTCTCTATAAATTGTATTTATCCTTCTAAAAATTATAAATAAATATTAAATATTTTGAATATTACACTTTTTCGAATATTTCTGATGGAGTTAACTCTGCGATACCTTCATTATTTATTCCTGTGAACTGAATAATTGATATGTACTCTTCTACTAGTTTATGTCCACTTTCAATATTATCGACAAGAACACCAATACCTAAAAGCTCACTTTCAAACTCTTTAAGCAAATTAATTATGCCTATTGCAGTCCCTCCAGCCTTCATAAAATCATCTATAAAAACACATTTGCTCCCTTTTTTTATAGATTTTCTAGATAATGACATTGTTTGGATCCTATTACTAGAACCGGAAGCATAATTTATGCTAACAGTACTCCCTTCAGTAACCTTAGGATCCCTACGTACAATAACTAGTTGGACGCCTAACATCTTTGCCACCTCATACGCCAGTGGTATTCCTTTGGTCTCCACCGTAACTACATAGTCTATATCTAACTCACTAAAAGCAGAGGCAAGTATCACTCCTGCTTTGTGCACTATTTCTGGATTGTACATAATATCAGTCATATATATAAAATTTCCTGGTATTACTCTATCTTTTTGTATTAAAATTTTGCATATCTCGTCTGCAAATATCCTACTTTCTTGCTTTGAGACTCCACAAATGTATTTTACTCCACCAGCTGCGCCAGCTACTGTTTCAATTCTTCCCATGGATAACTCATTAAGCGTTTCCCTAACAATAACAATATCTTCACTAATTGTAGATTTAGCTGCATTAAATAATTCTGTAAAAGTTTTTAGATTTATTGTTTTATTAGGATTTTCTGTTAGCACCTTTGTTATACCTGTAACCCTTTGATTTCTACTATATTTATTCATAATATATCACCCATATTTTTATTTTACGAATTTTACCTAGTAAAATTCGTAATATCATTCGTATTTTAATTGTAAATCTTTTTTATCTTTATTACAATGCTTATAAACCCAATTCCAGAACGTTATTTTGTATTTTATTTAGTTTTTTTTGAATTGTGTATAGTTTTTTTGTTATTTTGTATATAATTAAGAAGTGCTTATAATAATTATTTAATATAATCACTACTAATATAATTTACATATACTAAATAATAATAACAATAATAATTTTTTTTAAGGAGTTGATATAATGTCTTTTGATTTTATAAAAGATAAGAGCAAAAAAATTCATTTCATAGGTATTGGCGGTATAAGCATGAGCGGTCTTGCTGAAATACTTGTAAAAAACGGATATAAGGTTTCAGGTTCTGATATGCATTCTTCACATATAACCGATAAGCTAAAAAAACAAGATGTTGAAATATATATAGGACATGATGCCTCTAATATAAAGGATGTCGATTTAGTAGTTTACACTGCTGCTATCCCTCCTGAAAATCCTGAATATATTAAAGCTATTCAATTAAATATTCCTTTAATGGATAGGGCTGAATTTCTAGGTCAAATTATGAAAGGTCATAAATATAACGTAGCGATATCTGGTACACATGGTAAAACAACTACAACTTCAATGCTTGCACATATAATTTTAAAAGAAGATGTAGATCCTACAATATTAGTTGGTGGAGAATTAGATGCTATTTCCGGCAATGTTCTAGCTGGACATAGTGACTATTTTATTACAGAAGCCTGTGAATATAAGGCTTCATTTTTAAAGTTTTTCCCATATATTGCAACAATACTTAATATAGATGCAGATCATCTAGATTACTATAGGGACATAAATCACATTAAAGACACTTTTGTAAAATTCATTAATCTCATACCAAAAGAAGGCTACTTAGTTGCAAATATAGAAGATGAGAATGTTGAAACCATTCTCCATAATAATGATTATAAATGTACTATACTTACTTATGGTCTAAATCACGGAGATCTTAGAGCAAAAGATATTATTTATAACGAATTAGGTTGTGCAAACTTTAATGTATATAAAGAAGGCTTATTGCTATTTCACATAAATCTTAATGTACCCGGGCAACATAATGTTCTAAATTCACTTGCAAGTATAGGAGCTTCACTAATCCTTGATTTTTCTGAAAACTCTATCATTTCTGGTCTTTCAGCGTTTAATGGTACCCATAGAAGATTTGAGTTAAAGGGAACTAAGAACGGAGTAACTGTTATTGATGATTATGCTCATCATCCTACAGAAATAAAAACAACTCTAAGTGCTACTAAGCATTACCCCCACAATAAAATTTATTGTGTTTTTCAGCCCCATACTTATTCAAGAACTTTAAGCTTATTTGATGATTTTTCAAATTCTTTTTACGATATAGATACTCTAATCCTCGCAGATATTTATGCTGCTAGGGAGAAAGATACCGGTGTTGTAAGTTCAGACATGCTTGGCGATAGAATAAGAGAAAAAAATGTAAATTGCATAAATATTCATAGCTTTGATGAAATTGTAAGTTATCTTAAAGCCAATTTACAAAAGGGAGATATTCTTATAACTATGGGCGCAGGCGACGTTGTTAACGTAGGCGAAATGTACCTAAAATAATTATATATCTTAATCAAAATATTTTTAATAATTCATAAAAAAAACATGTGCTACTTGCCCATGTTTTTTTATTTTCAATTATATTGCGTAAAAATATCATTTCGGGGTAACACTAAACTTGAAAAAATATTTTGGAGGTATATATAATGAGAAATTTTCTAGTTTCGGCTGTAGTTGACATAGTAATAATTTTTGCCTCATATTTTTTATTTGTACATGTTATAAGTGGACCAACCCGTCATAGATTGTATGAAAAATTTATGAGTTCTTTCGCAAAATTTGTAATTATTATTTTTGTAGCAAGTGTTTTGGTCACATCCCTTACTGCTCTAGTATTATATAAGACGCAATATATAGTGTATATTAATGTTGCCGCTCCTGTCTTAGTCTCTATATTTGTGGGTTTTGTTATGTCTACTGTACCCACCAGAGGCACCGGCGATAAGGAAACTGACGCTAAGAAAAAGTAATTAACACATTGCTGTTTTTCGAATGATATACTGAAAGTACTATCTGAATTTTTTAAACACGATAATTGATAATTGTTGTGTTTAAAAGTAAATATATAAATTATCTTGACATTTATACATTTATTTTATATAATAGGTATTGTCTTCAACAAATAGAATTTATATTTTATGGATTTTATATCAAATATTTTTAGAAATATTCGAAATTTTTGTTGACATTTGTCAGTTTGTTTTGTATAATTAAAATTGTCTTCGGGGTGTAGCGCAGCTGGGAGCGCGCGTGGTTTGGGACCATGAGGTCGCAGGTTCAATCCCTGTCACCCCGACCAAAAAGAGTTGTCTAATGACAACTCTTTTTTTATTTCAAATTTTTTCACACTATTAAAATGTATAAAAAACTTCATTCTTGACAAAGTTAATAATGATACTCCATTTTATTGTCTTTTCTCAATATTATGCTAAAATCATTACATAACTTATAACAAATTAGGAGTGATTATATTGAATAAAATGTATAACAAACTTTTTAAGGCCCTAATTAAATCTTATAATGAAGATAATTTTGAAAATAAGGTTCATGAGTTACTATCTAAAGATGATGTTAATAAAAAAGACCTAAGTGCTATAATTTCTTCACTTTGTGGTGTTGATGTAGATTTTTCGCTTAATTACATAGAGGATTTAAAAAAGGCTATATCCACCTATGAAACAAATCATAAAGTTGTAAATAAAATTAAAGGTTGTACTATAACTTGTTCAGATAAACCGGGAAAAACAAGTTGCCAAGCATCTTGCCCTTTTGATGCTATATTAATAGATAATAAAACCAAGGCTTCCTATATTGATAATGATAAATGCACAGAATGTGGATTTTGCGTAGACGCATGTCCTAGTGGTGCTTTAATGGATAAAGTAGAATTTATTCCACTTTTAAATTTATTAAAAGGAAATTCTACAGTGATAGCAGCTGTAGCCCCTGCCATTACTGGCCAATTCGGTGAAAATGTTAACGCTTATAATCTTAGAACCGCTTTTAAAAAGATAGGTTTCGCAGATATGGTTGAAGTTGCATTTTTTGCAGATATGCTTACAATAAAAGAAGCAGTAGAATTTGATGAACATGTTAAAACAAAAGAAGATCTAATGCTTACATCCTGCTGTTGCCCTATGTGGGTAGGAATGGTTAAGAGGGTGTACAATGATTTAGTTAAGTATGTATCCCCATCTGTATCTCCTATGATTGCATCTGGTAGAGTGTTAAAGAAATTGAACCCTAACTGCAAAGTAGTCTTTATAGGACCCTGCATTGCAAAAAAAGGTGAAGCTAAAGAAAAGGACCTTTTAGGTGATATAGATTATGTACTTACCTTCGCAGAACTTAAGAATATTTTTGAGACACTTGGCATTGACCCGGAAAAACTTGAAGAAGATGTCTCTACCGAATACGCATCTCGTGGGGGTAGACTTTATGCAAGAACTGGAGGAGTATCTATAGCTGTTGGCGAAATGATAGAGAAGTTATTTCCGCAAAAACACCATTTATTAAATGCTATTCAAGGAAATGGTGTAAAAGAATGTAAAGTACTACTTACAAAAGCTCAAACTAAAGAAGTTGATGCAAACTTTATTGAAGGTATGGGTTGCATTGGCGGTTGCGTTGGTGGTCCTAAAGCTTTGATTGACTCAACCTCTGGGAGAAACAGAGTAAATAAATTTGCAGAAGACTCAAAAATCAAAACATCCATAGATAGTGATTGTATGAAAGATATTCTAAGTAGAATTGGGATTAATACTATTGATGATTTTAAAGATAAAGAAAAAACCAAAATATTTGGTAGAAAATTTTAAATAATATTTAAAATTATATGTATAGGTTTATTTATGATACAATATACAGTAATGTATATAAGTGATTTTTTATGACAAAGGGAGGAGTTTATGAAAGCATTATTTGAGTATATAAGTAATAAAGATATTAACATACTTAGAATTATAAACACTTCTTGGAAGTGTAGGTTTTTAGATATTATAATGCCATCTATGACCTACTTAGGCTCCTTCCCTTTTATGTTTATATTTTGTACTGCTACTTTTTTATTTCATAGTACTTTACTGCATACTATGGCTATTAATGCTATGATTTCAATAACAATTAGTACTGGTATTGGTAAAATACTAAAAGTAACCGTTACTAGATTAAGACCCTTTATAAAAATTCCAAACTTAAATATAAAGAAGATAGGTATTGATAAATACTCCTTCCCATCAGGGCATACAACCGGTGCATTTTCATTAGCTGTCATAATAGCCTTATATTTCCCTATATTTGGATTTATAACTATACCCTTAGCTTTATGCGTAGGTATTTCTAGAATATACATAGGAGTTCACTACCCAACAGATGTTATTGTGGGTATTTTTATTGGAACCACTTGTTCTTTACTTACTTATAAGTTCTTTTGAAGTCGTTAAAATGTATCACACTTACATAAGGGGTGATTAAATGCTAACTAATATTAAAGCTGCAATTTTTGATTTAGATGGAACCCTTATCGATTCTATGTGGGTTTGGAATAAAATAGATGAAAATTATTTTAGATGTAGGAATATTACAATACCCAAAGATTTAAAAAGCCAAATAGAACATCTTAGCTTTGATGAAACTGCAGCCTATTTTAAAAATAATTTTGGTATATTAGACACAATAGACGAAATCAAAAAGGAATGGAACGATTTTGCTTATAATCAGTACCTTAATCACGTTAAACTAAAGCCCGGCGTAGTTGAATTCTTATCATTACTTAAAACAATGAATATAAAAATTGGACTAGCTACAAGTAATAGTAAATCTCTATTAGAAGTTGTTCTTAAGTCTAATGGCATATTTCACTATTTTGATTCTATAACACTCACTGATGAGGTGTCTCGAGGCAAAAACTTTCCGGATGTATATTTACTTGCTGCTGAGAGATTGGGGGTAACCCCTGCTCAGTGTGTTGTATTTGAGGATATACTTCCAGCAGTCAAAGGTGCAAAAGCCGCTGGCATGAAGGTAGTTGCTGTATATGATTCTTCATCTAAAGATCAAAAGGAAGATATTATTATAAATTCAGATATGTATATACTAGAATATAATGAATTAATTGCAGCAATTTAAAACTCATGTTTAAACATGAGTTTTTTTTACGAATTTTTTTGCATGGTATTGAATACTATATACTAATATGCAATAGACCTTAATCATATAAGTAATTTACAAGGAGAGATATTTTTGCTTATTTTTTTATTTTCAATTCTTTTGATATGTTTTGGTGTATATCATTATACGATGAACCAAAAATTATCAACTCAAAAAACTCAATTAAGGATTAGTTCTAGACAAAATAGAGATTACAAATCAAAAATTTCAAGTTTACATGATTCCGATGTCCCTATAGTAATAAAGTACAAACCATCTCTTTTTAGGACTGGAACTACGAAAGGCACTTGCAGTCTATATCTAAGCCCCCTTGAAACTTCTCAAATTCTATCTACCGTAGTTAAAGATACTTGCGTAGAGATTAAAGATTGTGCTGAGATTTTTAATATTTCATGGTATGAAGTAGCGCTTAAAACTCAGACTAACATTAATAATAAAGGGTGGATAAAAAAAGACGTCCTAATTACTCTTGATGATACTGTTAATAATCATGAAGAAACTATTTATGAAAAACCTACTACTTAAATCATCTCCTGCAGAGCTGCAACAGCTTCGAGGAAGATGCATTAACGACTTTCCTTCTAAAATATAGTTAAAAAAACAAAGGCATATATTCATAAAATATATGCCTTTTAATTAATCTTTTTTATGTGTTTTTTTAGCATGTTTAGTTCCAGAATTATTCTCTTTCTTCTCCTTTTCTTGTTGACTTGCACAAGAATTATCTTTTTTTTCACCCATAACATTTATACCTCCTACATCTAAAATCTAATAATATTGTCATTGTAATATCTTATCCAATATACAAATTTTCAATCACCCTATTTATATCATTACTCAACTTTTTTATTTTTTAGAATGCTAATTATGTTATAATTTATAAATAAGACTAACACTCTCGTTAGAACTAAAGGAGTTTAATATGAGAATAATATCCGAAAACAACCTATGTATAAATAGACCATATATAAATTTAAAGAAACTACCAATAAGAAGTTCCTTAAGAGTTGGTGAAATTACTGAAACTGGCTTTAAGGGCACTTATATAATAAATCAACATACGCAAAACTTATCCACTAATGAGAATTACATGTTACAATTTAGTAAAGGAATTCAAAAAATAACCCTTGATACTGAACTTCTCCATGGACTCTTATTAGTTGAAGTCAATTATTCATCTAAAAATAGTAACAAATCTTCTAAGTTCAAGGTTTACCTAGTTTTAGATAATATAAAATATTCCTTACCATTTAGTTCATTTAAGGATATTTACGATAACTGTATGAATATCTTATCTAAAGAACTTCAAGGTAAAGAAGAACTAACTTACATAAAAGAAAGCTTTGACAATTTAGAAAATGATGAAATCTCAGTAGATATAAAATTAAATTTAGAAAGATTACAAGAATTTAAAGATAAGGTAAACTACAAAAGAAATATATATTATTTTGTTATAAATAACATAACTTCAACTACTTCGAAATACGATATTAACGCTAAACCTAAAGATATACTAATAAGTAATACTTTAAAAGTTCTAAGATACGATTCTTCTACAAGATTATATATTATCCTAAAACCTATTGATAAAACAACTAAAACAAAATTAAATGTCACTGATATTATTTGTGACCTCGGTGAAATTGGTTTCCCAACCGTTAGCATATGCACGGCTTATGGACTCGGGAAATTATTAGATGTTAAAAATAATGTTATTCCAAATACTAATACATTATCATTATTTGCTAACATACTAGACCTTGCAATAGAAGTTTTATAAAAGTGATATATATAAAGGAGCTAGAATTTATTCTAGCTCCTTTTTATATAGACTATATTATTTTAGTTGTCCACTCTTCACAGTCCCATACATCAGTTACTACGTCTTGATAAAATTCTGGCTCATGACAAACTAGAAGTATACTTCCATTATATTCCTTCAAAGCTCTTTTTAACTCATCTTTTGCATCTACATCTAAATGATTGGTAGGCTCATCTAGTATTAATATATTAGTTTCTCTGTTTAGAAGTTTAGCAAGCCTTACCTTTGCTTGCTCTCCACCACTAAGCACAGTAACTTTACTTTCTATATGTTTTGTAGTAAGTCCACACTTAGCAAGTGCAGATCTTACCTGACCCTGAGTGAAGCTAGGGAATTCTTGCCAAAACTCTTCAATACAGTTATTTCGGTTAACTCCCTTTATTTCCTGTTCATAGTATCCTATATATTGATAATCTCCTAAGTTTGTATGACCCGAAAGAGCTTTGATATCACCCATAAGACTCTTTAACAATGTTGTTTTCCCAACACCATTAGCACCAGTAAGCGCAATCTTTTGTCCTCTTTCCATATACAAATCTAATGGCTTAGATAATGGGGTATCGTAACCAGTAACTAATTCCTTAGTTTTAAATATTATTTTTCCTGAAGCTCTTGCAGTTTTAAAGTTAAACTGTGGTTTTGGTTTGTCTTGTACAATTTCCATTCTATCAATTTTATCTAATTTCTTTTGTCTCGATTTTGCCATTCCACTAGTAGAAGCTCTTGCTTTATTTTTAGCAACAAAGACCTCAAGTCTAGTAATTTCCTTTTGTTGCCTTTCATAATCAGATTCCATCTGTAGCTTCTTAGCCTCATGAACTCTCAAAAATTCATCATATGAACCTATATATCTAGTTAATTTTTTATTCTCTACATGGTATATTATATTGATTGCACCATCTAAAAATTCAATATCATGTGATATTAATATAAATGCCTTATCATAATTTTGAAGATATCGCTTAAGCCACTCTACGTGTTGCTCATCTAAAAAGTTAGTAGGTTCATCAAGAAGTAGAACATCTGGTGCTTCTAGTAGAAGCTTTGCAAGGAGCACTTTTGTCCTTTGCCCTCCACTTAACTCTGCAACATCATTATCAAGCCCAACATCCTTAAGTCCAACTCCAGCTGCTACCTCATCTATCTTAGAATCAATGCCATAAAAACCGTTATTATCAAGTTGATCTTGAATTGTACCCATTCTATCCAATAATCTTTCTAATTCTTCAGGTGATGCCTCTGCCATCTTTTCTGTTACGCTAAGCATTTCCTCTTCTAAGTCAAAGAGATATTTAAAAGCATCTCTTAAAACATCCCTAATACTCTTGCCTTTTTCCAAAACAGTATGCTGATCCATGTATCCAACTCTGACGTTATTTGACCATTCAACATCGCCTTCATCTGGCATAAGCTTTCCGGTAATAATGTTCATAAACGTTGATTTTCCTTCTCCATTTGCTCCTATAAGCGCTATGTGTTCTCCTTTAAGTAATCTAAAAGACACATCCTCAAATATTACTCTGTCGCCAAAACCATGGCTCATATTTTTAACTACTAATATACTCATTTGTATTTCCCCTTACTTTAGTATGATTTTACATATTTATATTTTTTACATTTGTAATTATTTACTTATTTATATTAATTTGATGTTATATATCAATTTCCGACTAAAAAAATAGTCCAGTATTTACATAATTATCTTTATTTCAATTATATATATAAAAATGGCACATACATAAGTGTAATTTATAATTGACCTTATGTCAAAACAAATTTTTATATATCATATTACAAATTAATTCTGTGTGGTATACTACTATAGATAAATAACTTGATAATTATAATTGAAACTGTTATAAAAATATAAAACATATGAAACATAATATATTTATATATTATGTTTCCTTAAAAAGCACAGGAGGAATTTAGAATGGCTTGTAAATTTTACTTATATAAAGGAAGAGGTAGAAATTCAGAGAATGGACATCTTTGGATATATGCTAATGAAATTGAAAAATTTGATGGTGAATATGAAAATGGAGACATAATCGAAGTATATAATTTTAGAAATGAATTTATAGGAAAAGGTTATATAAACGATGTTTCTAAAATTGCCATAAGAATAATGACAAGAGATATTCATGAAGAAATAGATGAAGAGTTTTTCAGAAAGAGGCTTCACGCTGCATGGGAATATAGAAAAACAGTTATAGATACTTCTAGCTGTAGATTTTTGTTTGGAGAAGCAGATTTTGTACCAGGCATGATAATAGACAAATATGAGGACTATTATGTTATTCAATCCTTAGCTCTTGGAATAGATAAATATAAAGGTATAGTAGTTAAGCTATTAACAGATGAATATGGTGCAAAGGGTGTTTATGAGCGAAGTGATGCTAAAGTACGTGATCTCGAAGGAATGGAGCAAACAAAAGGATTTTTAACGAAGCCTTTTGATACCACTATAGAAATTATTGAAAACGGAGTTAAATATGACGTTGACATTGAAAATGGTCAAAAGACTGGATTTTTCTTAGATCAAAAGGAAAACAGGGCAGCTATTCAAAGATTATGTAAGGGTGCTGATGTTTTGGATTGTTTTACGCACACGGGTTCCTTTGCACTTAATGCTGGTATCGCAGGAGCTAAAAGTGTACTTGGTGTAGATATATCTGAATATGCCGTAGAATTTTCAAGAAAGAATGCAGAACTTAATAATCTTTCCGGTATAGTTAAATTTGAATGCCACAATGCCTTTGATATATTAAGAGAATGGTCAAGAGAAGAAAAAAGACAATATGATGTAGTAATACTAGACCCACCAGCTTTCACAAAATCTCGTTCCACTATAGATGGTGCAACAAGGGGCTACAAAGAAATTAACCTACGTGGTATGAAATTAGTTAAGCCAGGCGGATATCTTGTAACTTGCTCTTGCTCTCACTTTATGAAACCTGATATGTTTGCAGATACTATTGCTGATGCAGCTCTGGATGCTAAAAGAACACTTAGACAAGTAGAGTTCAGAACTCAAGCAGCAGATCATCCAATACTATGGAATTCTGATGAATCTTACTACTTAAAGTTCTACATATTCCAAGTGGTATAAATCAAAAGGAGTATATTTTACTACAAATGCCTTCACTTCGCTAAGTAATTCTAAAATTTAGTTTATTTACATCTGCTAAAAACTCAAACTCGCTATCGCTCAAACACTGAGTTTTTTTAACGCAACTGTAAATAAACTAAATTAGAATTACTAATGCTTGTTCAAATGCATTTTACGTAATATATACTCCTTTATTTCTTTTAAAACCATCTTTTCTTATTAATATAATACAGTAATCTCCCTAACATATTACTCGCTATTTATGACCTACTTATAATATAGTCCCATCTTTATATTCTGGAACAATGTCTATAATATCTTTTTGACAGCAATATTCTAAATCTGAAGAAAGACCTAACTTCATAATTGTTTTATAGTGATTTGCATACTTTATAAAATTATGAATATCTTCATTATTTTTATAGATGTAATGCGAAGTTACAGCTATGTCTGTTAGCTCTATTTCTGCTAGTTTTAATATGTTGTCAATTATGTACCCACTACATAGAAAATCATCTATAGAAAATTCACCATAAGTCCCCGCATTAACTATTACTACATCTTTATTTAAAGATACTATTCTGCTTGCAACAGCTTTGGCATTTAGCATTGCCCCTATTAGGATGTTGCCAGCACCTTTGCATCCTTTTATAGCTTTAGTACCATTAGTAGTAGTCATAACAAGTGTTTTGCCTTCTATGGACTTCCTGGTGTATTCAAGTGGTGAGTTAGAATAGTGAAAACCTTCTATCTTCAATGCGTTTCTCTCTCCCCCAAGCATAAACTCTTCTTTACTATTTTTAACAATTCCAGATGCATCCTCCACCGTCAGAACAGGAATTACACCTTTGCATCCATTATTCATTGCAGTAATTATTACACTAGTTGCCCTAAGCATATCTATAACTACTACAGTCTTATTTTTTATTTTTTCCTTCTTTATATCATCCGCAGAAATTATTATATCTATTTTCATATATCCTATCCCCTTTGTAATTATATTAGTTCTACGTTACCTAATATAATTATAGTACATATTTCTATTCATATTATCTCGTATACCGAAATTATTATATAAAGTTCCCCATGTATATGAGTTAATATTCATATAACAATATTCTTAGGCCCTTATAAATAAACGCCACAAAGTTTATCGTTAAAGCCTTATTTCCCTTATAACAAATAAAAGACTCCACCTGGAGCATAACTCTCCTTATGAAGTCTTTACTATTTGATTTGCAATAAACTTTTTTTCATTAGAGAACGCTATCAAAAGTAAATATTGCGCAAAATGCATTTGAGCAAGCTTTAGTAATTCTTGATTTATTTTATTTATAGATGCGTAAAGAAAAATGCATGTTTGAGCAAATCGAGTTTGCATTTTTTAGCAACTATAAATAAAATAAATTTTAGAATTACTTAGCGACGCGAAAGCATTCCAGCAATATATACTTTTCGATATAGCGCATCTAAGAAAAAAAGTTACTCTACTTTATTTCCTTTCCATATCAAAAATGCTATAAGAAACACAGATGCATCTTTAAAATCTCTAATATCAAAATTTGTTTCTTTCTTAATCTTATCTAGTCTATAAATCAAGGTGTTCCTATGCACATACAACTTTCTAGCAGCGTCACTTATATTAAGACCACAATCTACAAATTGCTCAATAGTTACTATTATTTGACTATCAAAAGCATCAAATTTATCTTTTAACATGTATAACAGTTCCTGCTTAATTTTAGCATCTACATTATATACAATTTTCTCAAATAACATCTTATTATAATTAAATATATGATCTTTTATATCAAACTTTTTACCAAGTATCATACACTCGGCTGCATCATTATAGGCCTTCTTAATTCCCTTTATATCATAATTTATATCACCATAACTTACATAACATTCACAATATAAATCAGATGAGATAGACTCCTTAATACTTTCTATATGTTCCTGTACTTCAGCAAATTGACCAATTACAATAATATTATCGTTATATATTAAACTCACGACTTCCTCATTATCATATATTTGTTTTATAATGCTTAAAGCTTCATACTTGCTTCCATTAACACTTATTAATATGACATAACATCCATTTTTAAGAAAAGGCAAATTTATATTAATGTTATCAATTGAAATTTCCCTATTCTCTAGGATATCAATAACTGCCTGTTCCTTAGATAAAAAAAGTTGCATATACTTATTTTCAATAGTATATTTGAGCAAAGCTGTACAATTTTCATACTGCTTTTCTAAACTAATTATGCCTTTAACTCTTCCAAGCATAATAGTAAAGCTAGTTATATGTGAATTTTTAATATCTAAGTCACTGATATATAGTGAATTACCATCCTCGGTAACTACATTAAATTGTATTTTAGAAGAATGACTTAAATTCTTTAAGAATTCAGTGAAATTGTACATTTCCAGTCACCTCCTATACTACCGTGGTTTCAGTTTCTTTATCAAATATATGAATTTTATTTGCATCCAAAGCAATTTTAATTTTATCTCCAACCTTAGCCATAGACGATCCGTTAACTCTTACGACAATATTTGTATCCCCTTTTGACATATAAATATTAGTCTCTGCTCCCATAAGCTCTACAACCTCGACTTTAGCTTCTACAATTGCATCTTTATGTTCCTCAAGGAAAGTAATACCGTCATCAATATCTTCCGGTCTTATTCCCATTATAACAGTTTTACCTATATAGGATTTTTCTCTTATAATTTTAGCTTTATCCTCTGGAAGCACTATAGTTTCATTATTAAAAGTAATGATAATTTTACCATTTTGCTCTAAAATCTTAGCGTCCATAAAGTTCATTTGAGGACTTCCTATAAATCCAGCAACAAATATATTAACTGGGTGCTCATATATATTATGTGGAGTATCTACTTGTTGAACTAGGCCATCTTTCATTACAACTATTCTTGTTCCCATTGTCATAGCTTCTGTTTGATCATGAGTTACATATACAAATGTTGTTTGAAGTTTATGATGTAGTTTTGATATTTCTGTTCTCATTTGTACTCTAAGTTTAGCATCTAAATTTGATAATGGCTCGTCCATTAAGAATACCTTCGGATTTCTAACTATTGCTCTTCCAAGTGCTACCCTTTGTCTTTGTCCACCTGATAATGCCTTTGGTTTTCTGTCAAGTAAATGTTCTATATCAAGCGTTTTAGCTACATCCGTAACCTTTTGTTTTATTTCATCTTTTGGCATTTTTCTTAGTTTTAACCCAAATGCCATGTTATCATATACAGTCATATGAGGATATAATGCATAGTTCTGAAAAACCATTGCTATATCTCTATCCTTAGGTGCCACGTCATTTACGACTTTATCGCCAATATATATTTCACCTTTTGATATCTCTTCAAGACCTGCTATCATCCTTAAAGTTGTTGATTTACCACAACCTGACGGTCCTACAAAAACTATAAATTCTTTATCTTCTATTTCAAGATTAAAATCCTTAACCGCTGTTACATTACCATCATAAATCTTGTATATGTGCCTTAATGATAAACTTGACATAATACATTCCCCCTATATGTTTGTTTTAAATGATTTTCAATATACGTATATTGTAATCCTTTAAATCATATTTATCTATTCTCAATACCCCCAAAAGTGGTGAAGTTAATTTGTAGAAAGACACAAATTGGTACTATAGTAATATAGGACTTATTTATTAATATTGTTAACCTATAAAATTTTTCCCTTGATATAAATCCAACTCCTTCATTTTATTATCTATAGCATTTAAGACTTCCCATTTTTTCAAACTCCACATAGGACCTATTAACAACTCCCTTGGTGAGTCCCCTGTTAATCTATGAATAACCATATTAGGAGGAAGCATAGTAATTGTTTTGCAAATAATATCTACATACTCATCTTGATTTAAAAATTCAAGTTTTTTTTGCTTATAGAGCTCAACCATAGGTGTATTTTCCATAAGATGAAGCAAATGTAGCTTTATACCCTTTATATCTTTATGTGAAACATAATCTATCGTTTTAAGCATATCCTGGGCACTTTCTCCAGGAAGTCCAAATATAGTATGAACCACCACATCAATATTTCTTTTATTAAGCTCAATCAAAGTCTCTTCAAATTTATGTAACTTATAACCCCTATTAATAATTTTTGCACTTTCATCAGAACTCGTCTGAAGTCCTAATTCTACCCACGTGTACACTTTGTGCGAATATTCCTCTATTAAGTCTAATACATCATTATCTAAACAATCAGGCCGTGTAGCTATAGCAAGTGCCACTACACCATCTTGTGATACTGCTTCCTCATATTTTTCCCTTAACACATCAACACTTGCATATGTATTTGTATACGCCTGAAAATAAGCAATATACTTTCCGGATTTCCATTTCTTACTCATCATAATCTTTATATCTTCGAATTGTCTTGTAATAGAAAACTTTCTATTACCAGCGAAATCTCCGGAGCCCCTCTCGCTGCAAAACAGACACCCCCCACTACTAATAGTTCCATCTCTATTAGGACAAGAAAAACCAGCATCTAAAGCAATTTTAAAAACCTTACTACCGAACTTTTCCCTTAAAAAATAATTTAAACTAAAATATCTTTTATCATTCCATAAATTCTCCACTAACGTCTTCCTTTCTTTTTTTAAAAATATTTAAACAAATAACTAGCCATTAGACTAGTTATCTGTTTTCTAAACTTATGTTAATTATACCTTATCTCCATAGTGAGTGTATTAATTATAGTTTTTTTACAGTAAAATCCTTTAAACTTAATTTCCATTTTCCAATAATATCTCCTTCTGCTCCATTACTACTTGCTTTAGGGATTACTTCATATGTCATATTATCCTCGCCAAAAGAAGAAAATATTATTTGAACCTTTTCTATAGGATAATCTTTTTCAAAATTAATTGGAATCATATCCCCATTTTCTACTTTATAAACTCTAATACATTTTCCTGTTTTTTCACTATTATACTGTACAAGCAAAAATTTTTCATCCATTGAAAATGTCATAAATTCGACTTTGCAATCAAATAATAAATCTATCGGTATTAAATCCTTTCCTATTGGTTTTTCTTTAGCCATTATCCCAGATCCTCCGCCTTGTGATGATTGACCCGATTGATCTGCATTTCCCTGAGCTTGAACTTCAAGAGACTCATCGATATTGACAATACCAATAAAAGTATTTTTATTATAAGTACTAAATGCTATTTTATCTCCTTCATAGCCAAAATTCATGGGTCCAAATTCTTTTAATGGTACCATTATTTTATATAGCCTTGCTCCATCATCCTTTGAGTATGAATATTTAGGAATTCCAGATACATCAATAATTAAATTTGTCTTCACATTTTTTTTATCTCGGAATCTAATGCCTGTACCCTCTAGGAAAGCTTCCTTTTGTGGTGTATTGGTAATTTCGCTTATTTTATATTCGGCTCCATCCTTAACAATTTTAATAGAATATTCATCCACGCAAGACAATGAACTACCTATAGACGTCCTAGTAACCCTCACCTTAAAAACTCCACTTCTACCAACCTCATTACTTTCTGTAACTTTATAACCTTTTATCTTCATATTGCTAATTGGCAAATCAGTAGCTTTACGATACAAATCCTTAGTATATAACTTTTTACCATTTTCAAAATCTTCTTTCATTATAAAATTCATATAACTTAAAACTACATTGCTTGCAGTTTTAATTTCGAATGCATTTACTTTTGGCTTATCTTCTTCCTTTTTATTTGAGCATCCAGCAATAGACAAAATACAAAACAGTATTAATAAACAGCTTAAAATTTTTTTCAATATTTTCACTCCCTTCAATTCATTTTTAATTATAGTTATAAATATACTTAATATTTATAAATTAAAATAATTTATTATATTATAGTTTCCCTTAAACTAAATTTTTAATTTATATAATTATTATTTTCATTGAAATAATTGTTTTTTATTAAATAACACACATATATTTATAAATATAAGCATCTTATTTAAGTGTGACTCTAAATTTAATAATTTTGTGGAGGAGATATCTTGAAAAAAACAATTGGTTTAATATTTCAAACCGCGGCTGTATTTATTGGTACTATAGTAGGTGCAGGCCTTGCTTCTGGTCAGGAAATAACTCAATTTTTCAGTACTTATGGCTATGTGAGTTTCTGGGGAATTCTTGTATGTTGTTTAATTTATATTATAGTAAGTTCAATCATTGTTTCTATTAGCCTAAAAAATAAATTAAACTCCTATACTGAGCTTATAACTCTCGTAAGCCCAGGTTTTTTCGGTATAATCACGGATATTTTCACAAGTTTTTTCTTAGTAAGTGGTGCCGCCGTAATTCTCGCTGGAAGTGGTGCACTTCTTCACCAATATTTTGGCATTTCAAAATGGGTAGGAATTTTACTTATGGCTATAATCTCTTTATATACTGTGCTTAAGGATACTAAAGGATTAATAACTATAAATTCATTTATAGTTCCAACCTTAATTACAATTATTGTAACCATATTCATTTTATATTTACTATTTTACAAAGATATGGTAAGTGCTACTTATATAAAGCAGATTCCCTCATATAAGAATAATATAATACCTGCTCAATGGTTTTTTTCAGCTTTGCTTTATGCAGGTTTTAATATGTTATGTTGTAGTGGTGTACTAGTCCCCCTAAGTCAAGAAATTAAATATAAACGAGTTCTTATTCCCGGTGTTATAATAGGGGCCTTAGGCCTAACTATCTTATGTTATTTGATAAATACAATGCTTTTATTAAATATTCCTCAAATTTTTGAATATGAAATTCCCCTTCTCTATATAACACACCGCTTTGGCATGTTAATGCAAATTTTTCTACTTTGCATAATCTTTTGTGAAATGTTTTCAACTGAAGTTTCCAATATCTATAGTGTTGGAAAAACTCTAGAGAAAAAGTTTGATATTTCTTATAAGAAAGCTGTTTTATTAATACTTGTTGTAGCTTTGCCTATCTCTCAAATTGGCTTTAAAACTCTAATCAAAGTCCTCTATCCTGGTTTTGGTGCAATAAGTTTTATATTTTTAATTCAATGCATTTTGTTTTATAAGAAAACTACTAAAAGACAGAATTGACATTGTATATATCGAAGTTGTACAATTCTTATATATTCTAAGACTTGTAATTATAAATCAAGGAGATAAAATGAAAAATAAAAACACAAAAAAATTAGATGCCTCAACCTCTTTAGACATACTAAAAAAATGCAATTTATGTCCTAGGAAATGTTTTGTTAATAGATTAGATGGTGAATTAGGCTATTGCAACGCTTCTGGGTATATAAAAGTAGCTAAAGTTTCCTTGCATTATTGGGAAGAACCTTGTATTTCAGGTGACTTAGGTTCTGGCACTGTATTTTTTTCAAATTGCAATCTGAAATGTGTATTTTGCCAAAATTATAAAATAAGTCATGATGGCTATGGAAAAACAATATCTATAAATCGCCTTAGTGAAATTTTTTTAGAGCAGCAGAAAAGGGGGGCACTCAATATAAATTTAGTTACGCCAACTCACTACGTCCCCCAGATAATAGAGTCCTTAAAACTGGCTAAACAAAGCGGTCTTAGTATTCCTATTCTCTATAATTCAAATGGATATGAAAATATAGACACCATTAAGTCACTCAAAGGATTCATTGATGTTTACCTCCCAGACTTAAAATATTATGCAGACAAATATGCTCTTAAATATTCAAAAGCACCTAATTATTTTAATACTGCAAGTAAAGTTATTACTGAAATGGTCTCACAAGTAGGGAAAGTAAAATTTGATGATAATGGTATAATTCAAAAGGGAGTAATAATTAGACATCTAATGCTACCTGGCTTATTATTTGATTCTAAAAAAGTAATAGACTTCATACACACTACCTTTAATGATGATGTTTATATTAGCTTAATGAATCAATATACCCCCCTACATGTAGAAACTAAATTTCCTGAAATAAACAAGATACTAAACCAGGATCATTATGATGCTTTAATAAACTACTGCTTAAACTTAGGGATAACAAAATGTTTTATTCAAGATAGTGGAACTTCCTCGCCTGATTTTATACCCGATTTTAATTTAAGTGGAATATAATAATATTGTAACCTGTTTCATCTTCTAATAATTAAAGGCCTCCATGATTAAATCATGGAGGCCTTTAATTATTCTATATAACTTATGCTATCATTTTTATGAAAATTAAATTTTAAATTTTTAAAACAAAAATATAAAATAAAGGCGAATATTATGCCCGCAATAACATCTACAAAATAATGCTGTTTTATAAACATAGTAGATAAAATTATAGAGAAAGACATAATAATACAAATCACCTTTATGCATTTGCTAACCTTTTCAGATTCATAAATATACAAAGTTATAAGAACTGAATTTAAAACATGAATACTAGGAAAACAGTTATAGGGGTTGTCAGCCGCGTATAAACTCAAAACCAAATTGCTAAAAAAATCTGTTCCTAATATTACTGGTCTTGGAACATATGTTGGATAAAAATAGTATATTATGTAGCATATAATCATACCTAGGTTTAACGTTATAAGTAGTTTAAAATATTTTTCTTTATCATATATACATAAGATAACTGAAAAAATTGCTATAAATATATACCAAGATATATAGGGTATTATAAAAAACTTGTTAAAAGGTACTAATTTATCCATAAATGTTAATAGTTCTTTAGTATTTCCTCTATATTGATTAAGCAGAGGATAAGTCAAACTTATTAATGGTATGCTTAACGCAAACATTCCTCTTTTAATAACATCTTTCCATTGATATGTTACGGCTTTCTTTTGTAATTGTTCCATCTTCTTTCCCCTGCTTCCCTAACAATAACTATATCTTATATTTCTTTAAATCCTCTTTAAATGAACTTGTTATCTTTTTGAACTCATGTATACTGTCTATTAGCTTCTTAATTTCATTTGTATAAGTTCCAACACTTGCACTTACCTCTTCTGAGGATGCAGAATTTTCCTCTGAAATTGCGGCTAAAGACTCTATTGTTTCATATATGTTTGCAATAGATTTAGCTTCTCTATCTAACTCATTTATAGTATCTATCATTGCTGTTGAAACTGTTCTAACAGACATAGTGGCCTCATAACTTATATCTCTTACATCCTCTAGTCCCTTAGTCTCATTTTGCAAAATATCATATTGATCACCAATTTTATCAACAAGTACATTTATATCCTTAACAAACTCAATCAAATTGCTGTTGATTTCTTCCACAGCGCTCTTAGACTGTTCTGCAAGCTTTCTAACTTCATCTGCGACAACAGCAAATCCTTTTCCTTGTTCACCTGCACGTGCAGCCTCTATGGATGCATTAAGAGCAAGTAAGTTTGTTTGCTCAGAAATTTGAGAAACAATCGATACTATGCTTGTTATGTCATGAGCCTTAGTTTCAAGCTTTATCCCATTATCTTTAACTTCTTGAAATTTTTCTAAAGTCCCAAGTATATTTTTACTTGTTTTATCAACACTTTCATAGCTATTGTTTATCTTTTCAAGAGCTTTTTCTAATTCATCCTTATTATCATTCTCATTTTTAACAATATCTTTAAGCGATCTAATATTATCATTTAAGATTAAAACAGCATTTTCAGTACTCTCAGCTTGACTTACAGAAGTATCCGCCATTTGCTCAACTACTACTGATATATCCTCTGAAGTATCTTTCATTCTACTAGAAATCGTATTTATGTTTTGCGCAAAAGTATCCATCTCGTCAGTTACACCTTTAAACTCAACAAAATCTGCTCTAAATCCTTTTTTATATTTCTTAATGTTTTTGTATAACTCTTCGTACTCATCCCCAGTAACTATATCTCCATCTTCAACATAATTATTGCTATTAATCTGGTCTATAGTTTGCATGATTAGCTTTGCAGGTCTTCCCATTATAAAAGATGCAAGACTTGATGCTACTCCAGAAATGATAGAGAAACCTAATACTTTTAAAATATCACCTGTACCAATTAATATCATTGCCCCAATTAAAGATATAATAAATGTAACTAGACCTACTTTACCATGAGTATTATTAATAAAGCCTAATGATAGGATTTTATTAATTTTATATGTTTTTTTATAGTAAATATCCTTATCAAATGTAAGCTTTAAACTTAAACTATCTGAAGTTTTATCTAATTGCTCAATTTGAACTTTTTCATTAAAATACTCACATGTACCATCTAATAGCCCTAAAAAATAATCAAACATCGCTCTCTTAGAATTATAAGTAAAAATAGCTTCCCTACTTGAAATGGGGGTTATCCCTACTAACGGTGGTTTGGCTCCGGCAAATTTCTTTGTCATTACAACATGTATATCAAACAGCGATTTTAAAAATGAGTATACATTTTCAGTGTTAAAAAATGCAGGAAAATCTCTATAAAATGCTGTCAAATTATCTTTTCCTATGGTTCTCCATAATACATCAATAGGTACATTTTGGTTTTTAGATATATCGCCAATTACATTTTTAACTTGGCTATCATCTACGTTCTCCACCGGTGAAAATATTTTTCGAGAATTCCACCCCACAGATTTCATCGCATTATTAACCGTATCATCGCCATAAAGTTTTCTACAAGTTTTCATCCAAGTAGCTACTACTGTTCCTTTCATAATACTATCCCCCCTTGTTCCTCTATTGATTATCCTTTATTTTTAAAATCAATAGTTAATTCCCCATTAATTCATAGCCGTTATTACATGCTTCATGCATACTTTCTATTATAAACCATCAGTAGTGTTTTGTTAATACTATTAATTATTAATTAATCATTTTTATTCTATAATTAATGTTAAATTTCATTTATAAATAGTATATCTACCATAAAAGATAATTATAACTTAAACTGTATGCTATCTAGTTTTGCAATTACCTTGATGTCATTGTGAGGAACTGTATCTGTTTTCAATGAAATTCTATTACTTATTAAGAGCACTTTGTTACTATCTAGTTTTTTTATCTGCCTTAATACTCTTTCTCCATTATAATCTAATAATGAAATAGCATTGTTTTCAATTTCATGAGTCAAATGTGCAAAAGCAATATCTCCACTACAAATTCTGAACCCAAGCATATCATCATTTTCTATTTCTAAAAATAATACTTTATCTTGAGCGTATCCTTCTACTTTATTTGATATTATTGGCATTTGTTTCTTACCTATAGCTTTAACTAAATCATATTTATAAATAGCAACATCTTTTAAAACTGAACTAAAAGCATCGTTCCAAACTTCATTTACTTTTCCTGCGATTGGTCTCTCAAGTTTTGGATTTCTTTCCTCCCTCTCCACAGCATCTTCAAATGCCACAGACCTATCTTCTATTTCTTCTCCTAAAATCTTAGATATTTTTTCTAAAAGTTTTTCATTTATAACTTTTTTACCTAATTCGATATCATTAATAAAACCTTCAGAAACTCCAATTTTTTTACCTAATTGTTTTTGGCTTACCTCTTTTGTTTCTCTTACTTGTTTAATTCTGTCTCCTACTCTACTCATAATTTTCCGCCTTTCCAATTGAATAATTGTTTTTAATCATTTAATTATAATTTTACACCATTTCGGGTCTATATAAAAATTTTTATTTAAAATTTATATTTATATATACAACGAAATATAAATCCTCTGCTTATAGCAGAAGATTTATATTTTGGATCATGTACCTTATTTACTTTTCTTGTAAGCTTCTCTTTCTGCAATCAGATGACGCATAAGATAGCTAACTGTCCAATTAATAGATGTCGGTGTAACTGCTGCAAGTATTGTCTCACTGCTTTTAATTTGTCTTATATCATCAATTAGCTCATACAATTCCTTATCAGCAAAATTACTAAATATAAGTAATTTTTCATTAGGTAATTCAATATTACCCTCTATTTTTTTAATATCTTGTAATACTTCTCTAATTGTTACGTTACCCATATTTTTTTCAATTACTATGCAAGGTAATATATTTTGTTTTACTAGTAAATCATTAAATTTTTCTTCATCTGCACCAGTTAGTCCATATGCAAGGATAACTTTTTCATTAATAAGATCCACACTATATCCCCCCTACAATTTATTATTTTATTTATATATATTTACTTTATTTTTTTTGGTTCACTGTACTTAATTCCTAAAGTATCAACACTCATATCTTTTATCTTTTGCTCTTTGTTTGGTTTATCTCTAAAATCTCTTTCGACCTTAGCTATTTCTAAAACATTTTCCATTCCTTCAGTTACTTTACCAAAAGCTGCATAACTTCCATCTAAATGATAAGAATTAGCCACCATAATAAAGAACTGGCTTCCTGCTGAATCTGAATCATTAGATCTAGCCATTGATAAAACACCCGTTGAATGTTTTAAATCATTTTTAAATTTATTAGAAGAGAACTCACCCTTTATAGAATAGTCTGGTCCACCAACGCCTGTTCCTTCAGGACAGCCACCTTGAATCATAAATCCTGGAATTACTCTATGAAAAACAAGTCCATTATAAAAGCCCTTATTTATAAGGCTAATAAAATTATTTACCGTGTTTGGTGCAACCTCTGGATATAACTCAGCCTTTATCACTTTTCCATCTTGCATATTAATTGTTACTATTGGATTCATATATTTACCTCTCCTCTTGTTATGTATTCATTATAAATTATATCACATTTTATATCATTTACTATTTTATATATATAAGGACACCCTCAAAAATAATTAGTAAGTCCTACCTATTCTTAAGAATGTCATCCTATTCATAAGTTAAATATTTTCCTTACCAACGCTTATTCGTAAACTCATTTTTTCTTGTGGTTCTTCTAATTTTATTTGGATATTTCCTCCAGGAAGTATTATCAAAGAATATTTTTCTAGCATGTCTATCTCTCGATTTATGTCGATATTAACTATATCTATTTCTAAGTTATCTAAGGGCTCTCCTTTGTCATACTTATAGCCAATGGCGAGCCCCCCGAATGTAGTTGTATCTTTCAATTGTTTATCATCATTTGTAATAATTAAATGCGCAGTGTTCTTATTCTCTTCAACTTTACATACTAAATGATTTATAACACATAAGCAATTATTTTGCACAGGATTGTCTATAGTTATGCAATTAATTTTATTTATCCTTTCAATTTTCATATTAAATGTATCCTGATCTACGTAGCATTCATTATCTTTTTTCAATTGAAATACTCTCATTTTATCACCTTATTTCTGTTGTTTCTTTTTATAGTTTATACTATTCACCTAGTCATACTATTGCTATAATTAATTTAATTTTAGATATATATTACATACACTATTAAATCATCTCCTGGGTCGCTGCAACAGCTTCGAAGAAGATGCATTGACGACTTCAGAAGGAAATTTATTTTCCCACTGAAGTTTTCCATTTATTAAAGTATGCAACTCCCACTTGTAAAATTGGGCGACTTTCCTTCTGAAATGTCGTTAAAACAAAAACAGCCTAAAACTAATTTAATTAGTCTTAAACTGCTTTTATATGTATATACAATAATTTCTCTTAAATCCTTTTAATAAGATTATAGTTTTAATAATTTATAACTTAAATCTATTGTATTATCATTCGTAGAGGAACTATATATAGTTACAATACCCTTTGTCTTCTTTTCATTTAAAAGATTTTTACAATTAAGTTGTCTTTTTAGTTGATTCACAGTGCCTATACTTCCATCAATTATAATAGTTTTTTCTCCAACAATCTTAATTAATTCTTTTTTTATAAATGGATAATGAGTACATCCAAGCACTATAGCTGCTACGTCTAAATGACTAAACTCTTTTAACTTTTCTTTTAAGTACTCATTAATCTCATCGCCATCTATAATTCCATTTTCGATAAGCTCAACTAGGCCCGCACAAGGCAAAGGTATTATATCGACTTCTTTGTTGTACAACTTCATTAAATTATCGAACTTTTTTTCAGTTAAAGTCATAGGAGTTGCCATAATAATTACGCTTTTACCCCTACTAACTTCTACAGCAGGCTTTAGTGCTGGCTCTATACCAATTATAGGTATATCTTTATATTGCCTTCGAAGTGCATCAATAGCCGCACTAGTAGCAGTATTACAAGCAATCACTACTACTTTTACCCCTTTTTCCAAAAGAAAATCTACCGCTTTAAACGTTAATTTCCTAACTTCATTTACATTTTTAATTCCATAGGGTGCATTTAATGAGTCTCCAAAATAAACAAAATCTTCATTGGGAAGCACTTTTAAAGATTCCTTTAACACACTTATTCCACCTACTCCTGAATCAAAAAATCCTATCGGTCTTTCTCTATTATTCACATTATCACCACCATATTAAAATTAACAATTCTAAAAATAATCTATAATTTATAACAAATTAAATATATTTATTGGTGTACAAGCATTTATTAGTCACATATACACATTCTCATAAATAGTATGTTATTGAGTCTACCCATTTAATTTAAATTATACCATAAAAGGAGGAAGTGTTATGCCTTCAGGCCCTAATTTATACAAAATTAAAGATTCGATAAGCAACGGAATCGAGGTTTTATCAAACAAATCTGAAGATTTTATTGAAATATCTAAACTTAAATATAAACTCCATTCTGAAGAAAATAATATGGATAATCTCTATCGCGATCTTGGAAAAGAATTATACTCAATTTTCAAAAGCAATAGTCATATTGATTCGTCTTTATTAGATTACTGTAATGCTTTAAAAAAAATAGAAAATCGTATAAAGCATCTTGATAAAGAAATTAACAAAGTAAATAGAAGTAAATAAATGATATAAAAGCATATTAAATCATCTCCTGCGGAGCTGCAATATTAACGACTTCAGAAGGTAACTCCCCCTTAAGACGCGGGAGTTACCTTCTGAAATGTCGTTAAACTGCACCCTACCTACAATGCAAGGTGCAGCTAGCTTATATTTAAAACTCCTAATCTATATATTGTCTATGCTCTTATTTAATTTTATTATAAATTTGCAACCCTTATTTATATCCTGCACCAAAGTTATACTTCCTCCATGTTTTTCAATTATAGCTTTTGATATTGCAAGACCAAGCCCTGTACCACCATTTCTAGAATTTCTCGTAGTATCTACGCGGACAAAAGGTTCAAAAATGTTGCCTTGAAATTCCTTAGGTATCCCTACTCCATTGTCCTCAATAATAATTGAAGCAACATTATTATCTAATAAAAGCTTTATACTAATAGTAATACCTGGGCTATTATATTTAATACTATTTAATAAAATATTGCTTAAGGCTCTATCTAAGTTCTTTCTATCAAATGGAATTTCCAATTCATCTTCCGTAATACTAAATTCATATAAAACGCCTTTTTGCTCCATAATTGGAACATATCCTGCAATGAGTTCTCGTAAAAACTCACCTATATCATGATTTCTTACATCCAATTTATATTCTGTACTTTCAACACGTGAAAATTCAAAGAGATCTTGAATTAGGTCGTTTGCTCGTCTGCTATTGTTGTTAATAACTTTTAATAACTTATTTCTATCCACTATTTCAATATCATCATTCTCTAACAAAAATTCTGAATATCCGAGTATACTTGTTAATGGATTTTTTAAATCATGTGATATATCAAGGATCATCCTTTTCCTGTTATGCTCTGCCTTCTCCTTTAACAGCTTCTCATCTTGTATCTTTTCTGCCATTAAATTAAATGCATCCTTTAATTGCCCAATTTCATTTAAAGAGTTAATTTCAACCCTTGTCGAATATTCTCCATTTTTTACAGTGTTAACACCCTTTAAAAGTTTTTTTAATGGTTTTACAAACATCATTGATGTAAGTTTAGAATAAAGTACCATTGTAGATAATAAAAATATAAATATTATAAATGGAAATATTGTTAAAAAAGTAAATCCATTATTCTTACGTTTACTAACCTCTTCCAATTGCTGCTTATGTTCGAAGCCCCATGTATAAGCATCAAATATACTGTTTGGCATAGCTGTAATTAGGATAAACTCTTTCTTCGTACCATATTTACTAGAATAAAAATAACCATCCTTTAAATTATTAGTAATCATATCCTGATAATACTTTTGTGGGTATTTAAATCCTACTTTATGCTTACTACCATTTTCCATAACGATAACTAAATTTTTATCAAGCACTTCAACATAGCCCTTATGTTTTATAAAATTTGTTACGTTTATATCTTTATAATTTTGCTTTATAATATACTCAGCTGTTGATTTATCTGTTGGTAGATCCACATAATTAGCAGAAAAATAAACCAATAAAGTTACCATTGTTAGCATAAATATTGCAATTATAATAATTAGAAATATAATATAATTTTTAAATAATTGAGTAGCCATTTTCTTGCTCTTAAAGTAAAGTCCTATTTTTTTTAACTTTTTTCTATTCATTATGCTGTAACTCCATTTTATACCCTATACACCTTATTGTTTTTAAATATTTTGGATTTTTAGGGTCTTCTTCAATCTTTTCCCTAATATGGCTTATATGTACCATGATAGTATTTGAGTCTCCATAATATGGATTACACCATACTATTTCATATAGCTGTTTTTTAGTGTATACCTTCCCTGGATTCTCTAAAATAAACTCTAATAACCTATATTCCTTTGGATTTAAAGCTAAAGGAATATTATTTTTATAAATACAACAACTATCCTTGTCTAACATTAACTCTCCAACAACTATTGCAGTTTTATGAGTTTTATTAGAATATTTATAATACCTTCTGAGCTGAGCCTTAACCCGTGCAATTATTTCAATAGGACTAAATGGTTTTATTACATAATCATCTGCCCCTAGTCCAAGACCAAGTATTTTATCTGACTCTTCTTCCCTTGCAGTTATAAAAATTACTGGGATCTCACTAGTTTCTCTAATCTTTTTAAGAACTTTAAATCCGTCAATTTTCGGAATCATAACATCAAGTAGTGCAATGTCTATATCTTTATTTTCAAATATATTTAAAGCTTGAAGACCATCTTCTGCCGTAAAAATCTTATATCCTTCTTTTGATAAATGAATTTCTAGCAATTCTCTTATATCTTGTTCATCCTCTACAATTAAAATATTCATTATGTATCCCTCCCATCTTTATACATTGTAACCCCAAAGTTAACTTCAACTCAAATAAAATATTTAATCATATAATACTACCCGGCAACAATACTCTGTTGCTCTTCTTCACCCATTCTAAAAACTCTGTCCGCATTTTCAATAGTTGAGAGCCTATGCGCAATGATTATAGTTGTTCTGGTCTTTCCATATCCATCTATAGTACTTTTAATAAGTCTTTCCGACTCCGAATCAAGGGCTGATGTGGCTTCATCTAATAAAAGTATAGGCGCATTTTTAATGATAGCCCTTGCAATAGCTATTCTCTGACATTGTCCACCTGACAGTCTTATGCCTCTTTCACCAACAAATGTCTCATATCCTTGTGGCTGCTGTCTTATAAAAGTGTCTGCATTTGCTGCTCGTGCTGCTGCAAATATTTCTTCATCCGTGGCATCTTCTCTTCCATATCGAATATTTTCCATAATCGTGGTGTTAAAAAGTGTCGCTTCCTGTGGCACATAAGCAATCATATCACGGATTTCACTCAAAATCATATCAGAGAGGTTCTTTCCACCGATAGATATCCCCCCTGAATTAATTTTATAAAATCCAAGCAAAAGCTTTGCAACAGAACTCTTTCCACTTCCGCTTTCCCCAATAATTGCTAGTGTTTCGCCTTCTTTTACGAAAAGGTTAAAGTCCTTTAGCACCAATTTATCTTGTGTATATCCAAAGTTAACCTGATTAAATTGAATATATTCTGCTTGATTAATGTGCTCGGCTTCCCATCTTAAAGGTTCTTCTTCTATGTTAAGAAAATCGTATATTCTCTCTGTTCCTGCAAGACTATTGTAAAACATCGGATAATACTGACCAAACTCTCTAAAATTGGCATCGAGAGCCGTTTGTAAACTCATTATTGCAAGGATGTTACCATATGTAGTAAGTCCCTGTTTTACCATTATTGTTCCAAGCAAAAGAAAAACCAACATATTCAACATAGATATAAAAAAATTATAAGAAGTAAGCAAAGCTGTTATTTTACTATTTTTCATACTAAGCCTAGAAACTTCACTGTTATCTTTCTTAAAATTCTCTCTCATACCGCTGGCAAGTTGATACATTTTTATTATTGACATGCCTCCTACAATATTTCCTATGGTAACTGTCATATTACTCATTTGTTTCTGAATTTTCTTCGTTGTTGCTTTGAGCTTTTTAGCTATGTAGGTATTCGCAGTAAGTGTAATTAGGTTCAATGTTAATATTATAAGTGTAATTCTGTAATCAAATACGAACATAGGAATCAAATAGATCACTATGGTTGCAAGAGAAGCTACGGTACGTCTAAAGTGTCTCATAAAAATTACAGCTACCACCCATGTATCGTTTTCAAAGATAGACAATATCTCACCGCTATGCCTCTTTTCATAATAATTCACATCTATTTTATTAAACTTCTCATATACAGCCTTATTCAAGTTACAATGACCGTATTTTGCCCTGCAATTAAACATAAATGTAAACACAGGAAGCAACAACACCATTAAGATCATATAAATGACAAGCATAGCAATCATTTTAAAAATGAACCACATACTCTCTGGTGCACCAATATCAAGTAGCATCTTTAAAAGATACGATTCTAACAATGCACTGCTTGATTGTAACAGTGTCATTCCTATTATACCCGTAAAATACACAAAATAATGGCCTTTTAGAAACACGAAAGTATTCTTCAAATCTTTATACAATTCATGCATCTTGCTCACCTGTATTACCTAAGACTTGATTGCTATAAAGCATAGTATATACCCCTTTCTTTTCTAATAGACCTTCATGTGTTCCATTTTCAGCTATAATGCCATGACTTAATACATATATTTCATCTGCATTAATAATCGTTGATAAGCGGTGCGCTATGAGAATGACTGTTTTGCTTTCACTATAATTTTCGATGGCCTTTTGGATTAGCTTTTCTGATTCTACATCAAGAGCTGATGTCATTTCATCTAGCAAAAATATAGGTGCATCCTTTAAAAAAGCACGTGCAATGGCGATGCGCTGTTTCTGCCCTCCTGAAATATTAGTTCCTCTTTCAGATAAAACCGTCTGATATCCCTCTGGCATACTCATTATAAAATCATGGGCATAAGCTTTTTCAGCCGCTTGTATTATTTCATTAAATGAGGCATCAGGCTTACCATAGGCAATATTTTGAGCAACTGTACCTTCAAAAAGATATGTATCTTGTGCTACATAGGAAATATTCTTTCTTGCCTTCTCAATGTCCCACTCCATTATATTTTTACCAAATAAACGTACTTCTCCTTGGGTAGTTGTATAAAATCCCAATAACAACTTAAATAAAGTACTCTTACCGCTTCCACTCGAGCCAACAAGTGCAATTGTTTTTCCTTTTGGTATAACCAAACTTATATCATTGAGTACATTGTCTGACGTTTTATTATTATCTTTACCATAGGAAAAAGAGACATTATGAAGTTCAAATGCTATCTCACTTTCAAAAGCTTCTCCTGTTCCAAAGGCTTCTTCGCTAAGTTCCACAATTTCCATCACTCTGTCCACAGAAACCATAGCTTCTTTAAACTCTGTTACATATCTTGTAAGTTCTGAAAGGGGTTTTGATACATTCTGTAATAACAAGATAAAAGCTACCATTTCACCATTTGTAATATTGCCCTGATAAGCATTATAAAACCCTAACATTATGGAAACAAACATAGGCGCTGACCTAATGACATATTTATAAGGTCCTGCTTTGACCACTAACTTCTCATAAGCTACAAAATATGAAGTTGCCTGTTCCATATTTTCATCAAAATATTTTTTACGTCTGCCTCTAAGATTATATGCTTTCTCAATTTTAATACCATTTACAGTGTCTTGTGCGATTCCCATAACCTCATCCATCTTCTTGCCGAACTTTTCCATTGTATCATAAGTAGGTGCTGCCACCTTCTTAGCAACTGCCACTGCAACAGGTATACATAGAGCACTTACAAGTGTCATTGTAAGATTAAGTGTCAAAAGATATATAAAACAGCAGACAAAAATAATCATGTTGCTTAAAAATTCGGGCAATCCTCCAGACATATAATCAGCTACGCTACTCATATCATGAAGTATTCTATTATTGATACTGCCTGAAGATTCATTTTCAAAATACTCGTATTTGCTGTTTATTAGCTTATCATTAGTTATATTTCTAAGCTTCTCTATCAGTCCAATTGAAAACTTAGACCTGATAATCACCCCACTATAGCTTAGTCCAATTCCAAAAAACGTTATAATTACAAATTGAACAAATATTCCAAGCATCTTTCCCTCGTCAATGCCATGGTCTACTGCATTTTTGGCAAAATTACTTACTATGATTGTTATACCTGCAATCCCTATATTCATTATGAGCTGCAGGATAAACAACACTTTCTTATCTGACAGCTTCCATATCTTTAATATATTCATTTCCTAATACCCCCTGGTTAGTAAAACATAATTTGTTTGTTTACTATTTACCCATGCGTAAAGCTTTACATTAAAAACTGCATTTACTTATGCACTGCTCACCATATGATTAGCCGGTGAGGTTTTTACACTATTAAAGACACCCAATATGATTTTACTTCATATTAGGTGTCTTTAAACTATATGCTCTTTTAGGTGTTATATACTTATTCTATCATTATTTACATCTATATACAATATTTGCGATTTTTCAAACCTAATTAATTATTATAATAGTTTTGTAAAATAAAAAAATACATCCCCATTAACATTATTCTAATAAGAAGACATATTTATTAATTCAAATGTGTAAATTTAAAAAGCAACCTATTAACTCAAAATACACCAATTTATTTCTAACACCGCAAACCCTTATACATTAGACTTTATATTAAAAAACCACTCTACTTATGATACGGTTCCCCACTTATTATTCTAAATCCTCTATAAATCTGTTCAAGTAGCATAACTCTAAATAGCTGATGTGGGAAAGTCATCTTCGAAAAACATAATTTATAATTGGACCTTTCTAAAACACCTTTAGACAAACCTAATGATCCGCCAATTACAAAAACTATATTACTAATGCCTCTTACTCCTAAATCCATTATGTAATTTGAAAATTCCTCTGAGGATACCATATTTCCCCTTAATTCTAGAGCAATAACAAACATATTATCCTTTATATTCTTAAGTATAACCTCTCCTTCTTTTACTTTTATTAATGTCTCTTCTTTTTCAGAAGCATTATCTGGCGTTTTTTCATCACTTAACTCAATTATATTAAGTTTACAATATCTAGATAATCTTTTTGTGTATTCATCTATAGCACTTCTTAGGTATTTTTCTTTTATTTTCCCTACACATATTATAGTTATGCTCATTTTAAATCTCCTTTAATTTACTTATATTCCAATTGTCATACATATAATATACTATTGCATAGCATATATCAAACTTGACTATTAAAAAGAAATAACATGGGGCAAAACCCCATGTTACAACCAATATATTAACACTATTACTATATACTTAAATCTCTCTTTTTATAAAATACATATGTGATTTTTAACATTACTAAAACAATTATAGCTGATAATATTACAAAACTCAATTGAAAACCACTACCTAATATTAAATCCTTAGCTTCATAATATTTAAATGGTGTTAAATATTTAAGATTTTTGAGCTTACCATTTAAATCTATTACCATGGATAGTATATATGTTATTAAAAGAACTGCTGTAGATATGGATGTAGCTGTTTTAGGCTTTTTACATACTGCAGCTATAGCAGTTCCAATAAACATAAATATGAGCTGCAAAATAAACATTCCACCCATTAAGGTTACTATTTCAGCACTTATATGTTCACCCTTGCTATATTTACCCACTACTACGATTGAAGAAACTAAAGTAATAGCATTAAATATTAAAATATTCATAAGTGCTGCTGCTAATTTTGCTGTTATGACTTCATTTCTTGAAATAGGTTTTGAAAATAAAAACTCTGCGGTTTTATCACTTTCTTCCTTTGAAATTATATTAGAACCAAGCATAGCCGCATGAATAGTTGCCATAAGCGCTAAGTATAAAAATAGCATTCCATAATAGCCACTAGCCTTTGACAAGTCAAAGCTACCTATACCAAATAGTGTCTGCATAGATTTTGGCATTTGAGCAAATAAATTATTCATGGACTGACCAGAAGATGATAATGCAACATATTTTCCCATACCACCTACAACCATAAATATTATACCAACCGCCCATATGATAAGTGCCTTTCTATGAGCCTTCATTTCTATAATAAACACATTCATAAAATAACCTCCTGTTAATAATCCTAATTAACTATCAATAACTATAATTTTTTACAACCTCTAAGCAGCATGAACATCTTTTTTAGAATATATAAGATAACTGCAAATAATTGCGAAAGCAATAAATACTATCCCTACTATTATAAATGAGATTTCATAACTAGAATTTTTCAAAATGTATGTTGAGTCAAAATACTTAAATGGTGTTATATACCTCATAGTGTTATCGCCTAACGTCGCTTCAAACATACCAATAATAAAAAACGCAAAGACAGTCCCAAGAGAGATAGGTAGTACTGATTTACTTTTAGGAATTAAAACAGAAATTATAATTCCTAAAGCAAGAAACATTAGCTGAATAAAAAATAATGTAATAGAAATCATAAAAAATATTTTATAACTGTATTTTTCTGTTGCTACAAGTGACACCATAATACTAGAGGCCACAAGGTAAACTACATTCGTAATTACAAGGCAACTTAAAGATGCCAAAAGCTTTGATGTCATTATCGCCCTTCGAGTAACAGGTTTAGTTAAAAGAAAATCTGCTGTTTTATTACGAACTTCCTTTGATACAATAGAGGTTCCTAAATTCATAGCTTGAATGGTACCACAAAGTGTTGTATATAAAAACATGTAGGAATAAAAGGCTAAAACAGAAGACATGCTATCTACAGAGAACCCCATCGCTTTTCTTACCGGCTCTGGAAATCCTTTCATAACTTCTTTAAAAGCATCGGCTTCCTTTGAAAAAGAAGGAAACATTGCAAGAAAAAGAACAACAAGAGTTATTAAAGAAACAGTCCATATAATAGTCGATTTTCTATAAGCCTTCAATTCATGAAGAAACATATTCATATCTTTTAGTCCTCCTTTTCATAATAGTGCATAAAGATTTCTTCAAGGTCTGGTTCTTCAATCCAAATGTTTTTTATTTCAACTTCAGAAATCTTTTTCATAATAAAATTAATATTACCGCTAAATATAAAACTTACTATACTACCATTTATCTCTAAATTGCTCACGCCGCTGATCTTAAAGTGATTATCATCTGTTTTCGATTTCATCTCAATTTTAAATTTTTTATGATTATTTTCCTGTAGTGTACTAATCTTATCAAGCTTTATTATTTTACCCTCTTTAATAATTGCAACACGATCACATAACCTCTGGACTTCACTTAAAATATGAGAAGAAAGTAATATTGTCGCACCCTTTTTATTTTCCTCTTCAAGTAGTTCAAAAAACTTTTGTTGCATAAGTGGGTCAAGTCCACTAGTAGGTTCATCAAGTATTATAAGTTTAGGTGAATGTAGTAGCCCTTGAACAATACCAACTTTCTTTTTATTTCCAAAAGATAAATCATCTATTTTCTTATTAAGATCAAGATCCATTATTCCAGCTAGTTCTATAATTCTTTTGCTACAATCTTTCTTGTAAAAACTAGCTGAATACTTTAATAAGTCTATAACCTTCATATTGTCATAATAAAAAATTTCTGATGGCAGGTATCCTATCTCCTTTCTTATCTCAGGACCAAATTCTATACAGTCCTTTCCAAAAATTGTAGCACTACCACTAGTTGGATAAACAAGAGATAATAAAGTTCTTATTGTTGTTGATTTCCCTGCCCCATTAGGCCCGATAAATCCCAAAATTTCACCCTGCTTAACATTAAAACTCACATCTGTAATTCCTCTTGATGTGCCATAACTTTTAGTCAAATTCTTAATTTCAATAACATTCATTTTTTTATCCCCCTATATACTTTCCTAATCCCTCTATATGCGTTTTAACCCTAATACCTACCCCTTTATTCAATTCACAACGAATCCATAGCAATTACACTTATTTTAATAAAAATATTTCAAAATAATCTTTTTCATCAAAATTAAACTTTTCGTACACTTTCTTTTCAAAAATTTTCATTGCGTATTCATACAAAAAAAACTCCTTTCTGGCCAATATAGTCATAATATTACTCCGATGATTGAAAATAACAAGCCCTAAAAAATAAAACTTCAAAAAGTAATAAACCTTGCCACAAAAGCAAAGTTTATTACTGTAATTAATTTTTTATATAATTAAATCATCTCCTGCGGAGCTGCAACAGCTTCGAAGAAGATGCATTGACGACTTCAGAAGGAGATGTATACTCCCACTGAAGTTTTCTATTTGTTAGGGTGTGTAACTCACACTTATAGAAATTGGAGACTTTCCTTCTGAAATGTCATTAAACTAAATTATTTTCCACAACATTTCTTATATTTCTTTCCGCTTCCACAAGGACATGCATCATTTCTTCCAACTTTATCATTATTAACTACCATTTTAGAATCTCTATATGACCTTTGAATTTCTTTTCTCTTTTCCTTTGAAAAAATCCCTTCCCATTGTGGAAGTTCATATAAATAATCTGCTTTTGCATCCAACATATTAAAATAAAGTTTTTCAAAATCTACTTTGAAATTAACTTTTGTGTCACTTTCAGTTTTTTCTAATTGTACAGGTTCTAAAAGACTATCATTTATTCCATCAGTAAACCCCATAAAATATATGTTAGATACTTCAAATTGTTTAGCAAGTTCTTCCATCGTACCCTCAACCTTATCTGTATGGTTTGCTAATAATTTAGTATAAATACGTCTTTCAATTTCGCCATAGTCATGCCAAAACGCAGCTTCTCCCCTACGTTTAACATAATCAACCACCATATCTGTCCATTCTTTATATAAACTCATCCTCTATTCTCCTTCAAATCATAATATATTTATTATATCTCTTTATTATAATAAATACTTCACAAATTAATATATTTGTGCGTTTTTTTACTATTTATTTCTTTAATAGCGTTAATCCTTCTTTACTAAAAGGCTTAGATACATCAAAATTTCCACCTATAGTATCGATATCATTATTCTCAAGTGTCAGTTTGATTTTTTTTATAGACGACAATTGAGTTAATGATGCCGCTATACTTTGAAGGCAACTTTTTTCTTTCGCCTCTGACATATTTATTTTAGCTTCTTTGCTTAAATTTACATAGGCAATATTATCTTTAATTGAAAAACTAAGTAGTCTAGTTTCTTTAGGAAGTACTGGTTTCAACTCACTTTTTACAGTAGGTCCTTTTATAAGTTCCTGAATTATAGTCTCACCAATGAGCTCTTCCTTATTAACAATTCTCTCATCTTTAACTACTTTCACTGTAGATCCATCTTTAGTACCATCAAAATAAATACCCAATTGAATAAAGCCATCCTTTTCTAGAGGTAGTTTTAGATTTTCAAGTTTTTCTTTATTGGTGACGCTTTTCTCATCTTTTTCTTCACAGCCTGAAAATGCCATTGTTGACGCAACTAGAACAGAACATACTAATATTTTGATTGCTTTTTTCATATTTGACCTCTCCTTTAATAATTCACTAAAGTATTGAATCTACTGAGGTAGTAATATTTATTTTTCTTAAAATTCAATTAAATTACTTGGCATATCTCTCTTAGCTAAATTCAAAGAAATATCCTTACCTATTTCAATATTGTTTTCTTTAAGAATATTAACTACTGTTTGATAAGCTAAATCCGGAAAATTATTTGTTTTACTTAAGTGACCTAAAATGATATGTTTGTATTTATTATTCATAATATCCACTATGGCTTGGCCACATGCATCATTAGATAAATGACCTACATCACTTAATATTCTTCTTTTTAATGAATATGGATATGGTCCAAATTTCACCATTTCTACATCGTGGTTACTCTCGAGTAAAACCACATCAGCATCTTTTATTATATTCTTTACTTCCTCGGAAAAATAACCTAAATCGGTAGCTATACAGGCTTTCTTTTTTTCGGTATATAAAGCATATCCTATAGGTGCTGCTGCATCATGTGATAATTTATAATTTGTTATATGCATATCCATTATATCCACAGAATTATTATTTATAATTCTTATATTATCTTCTTTTATATTCCCTATCTTGCTCTCCATAGCTTTCCAAGTGTCTTCATTTGCGTAAATCGGTATATTATATCTTCTTGAAACAATACCAGCACCCTTTATGTGGTCAGAGTGTTCATGAGTAATAAAAATACCATCGAGATCATTAGGGTTTTGATTTATATATTTAAGCGCGCCTTCAATGCTTTTTCCCGGCATACCCGCATCCACTAAAATTTTTGTATTTTGTGACGCTACAAATATACTATTTCCACTACTTCCACTATATAATGGACAAAAAATCATAATTATCTCCTTTAATTTAAAATTGTTATATAGTAACTCTCTTTATGTCTGCACCTATATTTCTAAATTTTTCTTCTATATTTGGGTATCCTCTATCAATATGTTCTATACCTAGAATTTCTGTAGTACCTTCTGCTATAAGCCCTGCAATAACTAAAGCTGCTCCCGCTCTTAGATCTGATGCCACTACTACAGTTCCTTTAAGTTTGATTACACCATCAACTGTAGCAACAGTTCCTTCAACATTTATATCAGCACCCATTTTTTTTAATTCATCCACTTGTTTAAATCTAGATTCATAGATACTTTCATTTATTATACTTCTTCCCTCTGAAATACAAAGCAATGCATTCATTGGTTGTTGCACATCTGTTGGAAATCCTGGATAAGGTAGTGTCTTAATATTTACAGCCTTAAGTCTTCCTTCGGCCTTGACCGTAACACTATCTCCACCTTCAATTACCTCTGCCCCCATTTCAATGAGTTTTGCAGAAATTGATTCAAGATGTTTTGGTATAACATTATTTATAGTTACCTCTCCACCACAAGCAGCTGCTGCTATCATAAAGGTACCTGCTTCAATCTGATCTGGGATTACACTATAGTTACATCCTGTTAATTCCTCAACCCCTATAATCCTTATAACATCTGTACCTGCACCTTTAATATTAGCTCCCATAGAATTTAAAAAGTTAGCTACATCAACAACATGTGGTTCTTTTGCAGAATTTTCTAAAATAGTTGTACCTTCTGCAAGCGTTGCGGCTGTCATTACATTTATCGTTGCCCCTACAGTAACAACATCAAAATAAATACTAGTTCCGATTAACCTGTCAGCCTGAACATTTACAGCACCATTCTCAATAGTCACCGTTGCCCCGAGTGCCTCAAAACCTTTTATATGTTGGTCTATTGGTCTAGCCCCTATTGGACACCCTCCTGGAAGTTCTACTCTAGCCTTTTTAAACCTAGCTAAAAGCGCACCAATCAAATAATATGATGCTCTCATTTTCCTTACATCTTCTGTATTAGCATTTATGCTAATTATACTTGTGCTATCTATTGTAACTGAATCTTTTTCTCTTTTAATTTCGCAGCCTAGATTTTCCAATATTCTTTCAATACAATTTACGTCTTCTATATCCGGAATATTTTCAATGATACATTTACCCTTACTTGCTATTATAGCTATTGGTAAAATTGCTACTGCTGCATTTTTTGCACCACTTATTTCCACTTGACCAAGGATACGTCGACCCCCGTTAATTACCAATTTATCCATATTTGTATCATCCTCACTATACCTTATATATTAAGTATTTTTATTTTTATACATACAACTCAATTATACCATATCTATATTATATTCTAGCACTTATTTTAAAAATGTGAAATAATATTGTTATGTTTAACACAATATTTATAATTTCTACTTATATAATATAAAAATCACCCGTAAAAAATACGGGTGATTCTTATATTATTTCATTGTCTTAAAACTACCGCAATCTGTACATTCTGGTGTTTTAGCAACACTTTCATGTTTTACGACATCAATTTTGTTTAAAGTACAAAAATTGTCATCTTTACAATGATATTCACATTCACTTACTACACAACCTATACTATTGTTATGCTCCATAAAAAACGCCTCCCTTTATTTAGTACAAATCTATTATTAGTATTATTAATATAATTTATTCAACTAATAAAAACTTTATATATATGCTTATGTATCTTAACAAAATCAAAATAATGTTGATTACATAAATTTACACAAAAAATACAAAGAACAAAAATTATGTTATAATAAACTTATAATTTAATCAAAATAATATTAACCAATCTTGGTTATTAATTTCACTTGGAGGACAAAAATGAAATATTTTTTAGTTGCACTATTTGATGATTTATCAAATTCTATAGTTCAGAATATTCAAAGGGATATTTGTAGAAAATATAAACTATACAAAAGCTCCCCTAGCCTTTATATAAATGTGAGTACTATTACAAATCCTGATGTAGACAAATTAGATGTAGTTATTTCTAAAATTTTGGCTCCTTATAAACACTTTAAGGTGGGTATAAACAATAGCATTGAATTAACTGATAATTCAAGTCAAGTTAATCTTAAAGTCGAAGATAAAGGCTACATTTTTCGTATAGCAAGAAATATTACAGACACTTTAGCTTTACATGGTTTTAACGTTAAAACTGATGATGATATTATTGATTTGCGTATTTTAATAGCTAACGCCAATCATATTATTAAAAAATCATACAATGTAGGAACCATTTCTATTGATGCAACCTTAGCTAAAGATGACTTTTTAAAATTTGTAAAGGTTTCTAGACTAGAATTGTGGAAACAAGTAAGTAATAAAAAAGAAATGTTAGTTAAAACTTATGAACTAAGAAAATACTAAAAACCATAAAAATACGTTATAGGTTTAAGGAGGATAAAGATGATTTATTACTTAGTTGGCTTATTTGATGAAATTTCCTATGAATATATGGAATCTATGCAAAAATCACTTTGCAACAAATATAATCTGTATAGGCCTGATACAAATTTGCCGAAACTTCATATAACTTTAGAAATAATAACTAATCCTAGTCTTTGTGATTTAGATGTTTCTTTAAAAAAGATTCTTAAAGATTATACTAAATTTGAAGTTAAATTAAATGGTGTAATATGTTTTGACCCTCCCTTTAAATCTGTAAACTTAAATATTGATAACAAAGGTACTATATATGAGTTATCTAAAAATATAAATTCTACATTAAATACACAAGGCTTTGCTGTTAGAGAACATATTGAAAATTGGAATTTACATATTTCACTTGCTAATACAACTTTCGCGGATAGAGAATGGTCTAATAACGAATATCTAGCAGCTTGTAACTTAGCTAAAGATGAAAATTTTTCAAGAACTATAACAATTAATGCTATAGAGCTTTGGAAACCTATAAATAATAATGATGAAATGGTGGTTAAAAAATATGAACTTACATAAATTATTTCAGATGCAAAATACTTTAGACCATAGAATTGAAACGCAGCATCATCTTGAAGGCACACCCTTGTTTAACAAAAAAATACTTTCCCTTCAAGTAGAGCTCGGTGAACTCGCAAATGAAACTCGTTGTTTTAAATTTTGGAGTACAAAAGCGTCATCAAGTAAAGATATAATTCTTGAAGAATACATTGATTGCCTCCACTTTATTTTAAGCTTAGGACTTGAGAAAAATTTTCAGGATATTACCTTCAGCATGAAAAATATAACCTGCGAATTGTCTGAGCAATTTTTAAATTTATATATAACAATATCAGATTTTGCAATTTCTTCTTCCTTAGATAACTATTTGAGTATCTTTAATGACTTTTTAAGTTTAGGTCAAAGTCTAGGTTTTTCTGAAGAAGATATTGAAAATGGATATTTTTATAAAAACAAGATTAACCATGAAAGACAAGATAATGGATACTAAAATATTTTAATATTACAAAACATTCTGGGTAAGCTATCTTAAAGGAGTGTGATTGTAATTGGGCATAATATTTTCTGTAATCGCAGGTATCTGTATGAGCCTTCAAGGTGTTTTTAATACAAGAGTAAGTGAAAAAATTGGATTATGGGAAACTAATGCTTTTGTCCAATTTACTGGTTTAATTTTGACTTTAATAGTACTTCTTATAGCCGGAAATGGTAATTTCAAAGCAATAAAAGATGTAAATAAATTTTATTTGCTTGGGGGAGTCTTAGGTGCCATAATTATATTTTCTGTAATGCTCGGCATTACAAAAATGGGGCCAACTTGTTCTATTGCAATTATATTAGTCGCTCAACTACTCGCTGCTGGTATAATTGATAGATTTGGATTATTTGGAGCTACCCAGCTTAGATTTGGCTCTTCTAAATTTTTAGGCGTTGGCATAATGATTTTAGGCATAATAATATTTAAGTGGAAAGGGTAATACACCCTTTTTATTTTTTTATAATTTTATTGGCTTTTTACATCCTTGTTAATAATACTTTTCTTTTTTATTAACATATCTTAAAAGTTTGCATATACTATAACAGTGCAACAATACATTAGGAGGCATGCATGTTTTCCTTCAAAAACAAGTTGGATCCATCTCTCAAACACGCTTTGTTAAATAACCTATATGACAACTATAGGGTAATAATACATTGTAAATCTCTTGAAAACAAGACCGTTAATAAGATAAAATCACTAAAATGCGATATTCTACGTCATATTTCCTCTATAAATTGCATTTGTGCTATTTTGACCTCAAGTGTTATAGATAGGATGCTCGAATATCCGCAGGTAACATATATAACCTTTGATTGCTATGCGTATTTATGTGGCAGTAGTGTCCTAGCGTCTAATGGTGTTTCCTTCCAAAGTAATTACAACTTAACCGGAAACGGTATCGGCGTTGGAATAATTGATAGCGGTGTGTATCCGCATTATGACCTACTAAATCCTAATAATAAGATTAAAAAATTTATAGATGTAGTTAATAATTTAAACTATCCTTATGATGATAATGGTCACGGCACCTTTATGAGTGGACTTATTTGCGCTAGTGGTTATGCTTCAAAAGGCATGTACAAAGGCGTCGCAAAAAATAGTCATCTTTATGTTATTAAGGCATTCGATAAGCTAGGTAAGGGGTTTATATCGGATGTTTTATTTTCACTTGAAACTCTAATTAATGAAAGTAACGACTTCAATATTAAAATCATTTGTCTCCCTTTTGAAACTCTAGAAACTAATGAATTTGTGCTTTCTTTGTTCGCGAAACTTTTCGATTTAGCAGTATCAAAAGGTCTTGTGGTAATAGTACCTAGTGGAAGCAATAAAAATGTTAAGAGTTCAATCCGCGGCATAGCTACGCTTAATAACTGTATAACTGTAGGTGGTTATGATAGCGTTAAAACCCCTATCATATATGAGTATTCGTCATGTGGCCCTTTTCATAAACTCGATAAACCAAATTTAATTGCTGCCTGCGTTGATATTTGTTCTTTGATATCCGACACACAATTCATCTCTGAAAAAAATGGTATAAAACTTTATCCGCATGGCATTGATAATCTATATACAACCTACACAGGAACTTCCTGCTCTGCTGCCTTTGTAAGTGGTATATGCGCTCTCCTCTATGAAAACAATAAGGATTTATGTTTCAAAGATACACTAGCATTACTAAAGATATCCTCAAATTTAATAAACTTCCCAAAATATATGCAAGGTGCAGGCATTATAGATTTGGAGAAATTATTACCTTAAATTATTACTATATATTATATAATTATTGTCTACAAGAAAATATATGGTGTATAATATAGATATTGTTTAATATTTATAATTAATTAAAAATGATTATTACCATTTAAACAATAATATTTACTATTACTAATTAACATTTCTAAGGGTATGATCATTATTTTATACTACCCTCGAAATACTAGGAGGATTATTATGATAAGCGAAAGATTGTTCACTGAACTAAACAAACAAATGAATTTTGAATTTTACTCTGCACACCTTTATTTAGCTATGGCAGCTTATTGTGCTGCTGAGGATTTTGACGGATTTTCTAATTTCTTTAAAGTACAAGCCGAGGAAGAGAAATTCCATGCTATGAAATTTTATAACTATATAAATGAAATGAATGGACGTGTAACTCTAGAAGGGATGCCTAATCCTCAAAACGATTATAAATCTCTCATTGATGCTTTTAAAATTGCATATTCACATGAGAAAATTGTAACAAGCAAAATTTATAATCTCACAGACATTGCAACAGATGAAAGAGAACATGCAACTATAAGCTTGCTTAAGTGGTTTATTGATGAGCAAGTGGAAGAAGAAGCTACTTTCAACGGTCTTATAAAAAAACTTGGAAGAATTAACGATGACCCAACAAGTATTTATATGCTTGATAACGAACTCGCAACAAAAGTTTTCATTCCGCCTGTTACTAAATAAACTATATATATTAATAAAAATAACATATATTTCAATATAATTGTAATCTAGACGTAAAAAAACAGGTGTAAATACCTGTTTTTTTACTTCTATACCTTTTTATTATCCATAATATAAAATCAATTATATTATAATAACTCCCTCCGAACCCAGTCTAGCAACTGCTTAGTCGCTCTCACGCGAACTTTTTGCCTATCACCTAACAATTTAAGCATCTTGGTTTTAACTTGACCATTAATGTATAAGCCTACATATACAAGACCTACAGGTTTTTCATCACTTCCACCACCAGGCCCTGCAATTCCAGTAGTTGATATTCCAATACTAGTACCCGCAGTTTTTGCTATCCCTAACGCCATTTCTGCTGCAACTTCACTACTTACTGCACCATACTTATCTAAGGTTTCTTTTTTAACTCCTAATCTATTAATTTTAGCATCATTAGTATAAGTTACTGCCCCCTCCATAAACACAGATGATATTCCAGGGTAACTTATAAGCGCTGCTGCAACCATTCCACCTGTGCAAGACTCAGCTGTTGCTATAGTTAGCTTTTTATTAACTAACATTTCGCAAAGTACACTTTCTAAAGTTACCTCGCCTTCTCCATAAATGTTATCATTACCAAGTCTGCTACGTATTTTAGCTTCCATAGGCTCCATAAGCTTTATGCCTTCATCGTAAGTATTAGCCTTTGATGTAATTCTAAAGGTTACTTCTCCTTCTTTAGCATAAGGTGCAACGGTGGGATTAGTTTGCGTTTCCAATATATCTCCTATCATTTCTGCTGCGCTGCCCTCACCTACACCAATAACTCTTAGTACCTTTGAAACTAATACACCTTGCTGAAACTTTTCAAGATATGGCACTACACTCTCCTCAAACATAAGTTTCATTTCCCAAGGTGGTCCAGGTAAAAGTGCAACTATCTTTTCATTTTCTTCTATTATACATCCTGGTGCTGTACCATTATTGTTAGGAAGTATTACTGCATCCACTGGAAAATACGCCTGTTTCTTATTACTTTCTACCATTGGTCTATTAGACTTTTTAAAATAGTCCTCAATAATTTTCAAAGAAGCCTTGTGAACCACACTTTTCTTTCCAAAATACTCAAAAGCTACCTCCTTAGTTAAATCATCCTTTGTAGGTCCAAGGCCGCCAGTAGTTATAACTAAATCAGCTCTACTAAAAGCTAATCTATATGCTTCTAAAAGTCTTTCTGGATTATCTCCAACTACCGATTGATGGTATACTGATATTCCCAGATCCGCTAATCTCTTAGCAATATATTGTGCATTTGTGTTTACTATATCTCCTAGTAATATCTCTGTACCTACTGCTAATATTTCTGCTTTCATAATTGTTTCCTCCTATTGGTGCCACCCACATGGCAAGTGGCATCTAAATATTTATATAATCTAATATCCCCTTTTTAAATTTACAATATTTACAAGTTTATCGTTAATTATATATCTTTTCATATTTTCATATATAGTCTCAAACCTTCGCTCATTTCTCATCTGTGAAATCCATGAATTATGTGAAGTTAGTATAATATTATCTAATTCCCAAAGCTCACTATTGTCTTTTAAAGGTTCCTCTTCATATACATCTATTGCAGCACCCGCTAGTTTACCATTCTTTAGGCTTTTAATTAGAAAATGTTCGTCTACAATATTTCCTCTAGCTACATTTATAAAAAAAGTTCCATCTTTCATCGAACTAAATATATCCTCATTAATTAAATGATATGTGGATTTAGTATACGGCACGGTTACTACAACAACATCACATAATTTAAGCATTTCACGGAGTTCATCCATAGCATAACATCTATCAAAATATTCAGCATCATGTCCACTTGTATTTACGCCAAATACAGTTACTCCAAAACCTTGAAATCGCTTAGCCGCTTCATTAGCTATTGTACCTGTCCCTATAAATCCTATAGTTTTACCATATAGCTCAAGGAGACTTGTATCCATTTTCCATTTTCTATCGACTTGATTTTTATATAATTTTTTACTGTTTTTTAGCATCTCAAGGGTTTTTAAAACAATCCACTCTCCCATAGGAATACTGTATCCACCTTTATTATTTGTAATTATAATAGAACTCTTTTTAACATACTCTACTGGCAATTGGTCAATTCCAATGCTCGATAATTGAATCCATTTTAGTTTCTTCATTTTTCTTATATCAAGAGTCTTAAAAGGATCATAACAAACTAAAACTTCTATATCAGCAAGCTCTTCATTATAAATTAGATTTTCCTCTGAAATCACCTTTATATCATACCCAAAAGCTTCTATATCTTTCCTTTTTTCGCCACCGTAGTTATATGTGAAAAGCGTCTTAATCGCCATGTATATCCTCCTTTTAAGAAAAGATGCCACTTACCTCGTGGGTGGCACCTTTCTTTGAAAAAAAGGTGCCAAAAGGCACCTTATTTAAATACATTTACTAAATTAGCAAATATCTCTTTATTATCTTTAATTTTTGTTTCATTTCCGAGTACACAAAAACAATCTTCCTTTATAATATCAGAGAGCAATGTTTTAAAAGACTTAATATCATCGGCATTTGTACTTAATACCTCTTCTCGCTCCTTTTGTCTTTGCTCCTGCGTGATACCCCTTATATAATATGCAGTAGCACGCTCACCCTTCATAGAAGGTGTTAATGGTGAATCAAGATCACTAATTGTACCTATAATGTATTTGGTCATTTCCCTATCTGATGCTTCAAAGTTTTCTATATACTCACATATTCCGTCGTATGCTTTTAAAGTTTCTTTGACATTTGGATCTCTATAAGACACAAATACTATGTTACCACTTCTAGCAATGTTTGCAAATCCGCCATATGCTCCACCTTGCACACGAACTCTGTTCCATAAATAATCTAGACTTGCTATTGTCTTAAGTACTAACATCTTACCTGAATAAGCATAACCTTTCTTAATGAAATTATAGCCTTTAGCTACATACTGAACATCCGATGAAGTCAGTAATCCTTCATTATCTTTACTCAAAACAAAATCATACTTAGCATCTGGTAATTTTTCATCTCCTAAGATACTTATAACCTTAGGTAACTCCTTTTCAAATGCGGTATATATATCTTTTTCTCCTGTAACACTTATTATGAGATTATTTTTATTAAATATAATCTTTGAAACCTTATTTAAATTTTTTATAATCTCATCTACTTTATTATCAAAATCTATTTCAATTTCATTTAAAAATTTATAAAATGATATTCCTGTAGTTTTTTCTATATAAGCTGAGGCTGGCGAAAAGTAGGAAGTAATCCTTCCAGCTGCTACCATATGGCCTCTATCAAGAATCTTCATTTCATACCTTGATTTTAATTGTTGAATTAACTCCTTCAAACGCTTCTTTTCATCAAATTTAGTAAGACTAATTATTTCTGCAATAATATCAAATAATTTAGGAATACTCGAGATTAACGCTTTACTTTTTACTACTAACTTAGGATTGTATTTTTCAAAATTTTCATTTTCACCATATACATCTGTAGTAAAATGAATACCACCTGTATGAATATTAACTTCATTAGATAAATCAGAGTAATTGGTATTTTGCGTACTTACTCTTCCTAAAATAGTTGATAATAATGTTACATAAGGTATTAACTCTACATCTACTTTTTTAGCATCAAATAATATATTTATATAAGCAATTTTATTAGTAAAAATATTATGAGATAAGACTTTCACTCCATGTTCATCATTTATCTTTAAAGGTAAATGTTCTACCTTTTTTTCAATATCTGAGAGTTCAAGTAAAGGAATAGTTTCAAGAACTTCCACGGGATCTGGTGTCATTTGTCTTTCTTTAAGATCTTTTGTACTCTTCACAATTTCTTCTACTTGCTTTTCTGAGAGACTTGCTTTGTACTTTTCTAGTTTTTCCTCTGTTACCTTAGACTTTTTCTCTGCAAGGCCTTTTTTACCATTCAAAATAACCATAGAACTATGTGTATTATTAATAAGATACTTTTCTATAAGTTTTTCAAAGTAATTTGTAGTTAGTGCAGCTTTTATTTTACTTAAATAACTTTCATATTCTAAATGCATAGTTGGGTCCTTATCATAAAGCCAACTATCCATACTAGTTATATAATAAAATAAGCCTTTTGGAAAACCACCTAAATCAGCTTCGCGTAATTTGAATTCAGTAATATTTATACATGCTTCTATTAGTTTTTTGTCTATTCCCTCTTTAACTAAATTCTTTAAAGTCGTAAATACAACTTTCTTGAATTTTTCTTTTTCACTTTCATTAGAATTTTTTACTACTATACTGAACACAGGTTGTAATATACTATTGTCAAAACTTCCAAATACATCTTTACCAATCTCTGCATCCACAAGTGCTTTCTTCAAAGGCGCTGCAGCACTTTCTAATAATAAGTATTCTAGAATTTCAAGAGCTAAATGCATTTCTGGCTGACTAATATTGTCTCCTGACACAAAATTTAAACTTAAGAATGTTTTTCCTTCCTCCTCATCATCACAAGAAATAGGATAATCCATCTTAACTTCTTCCATTTTACTAAATGGTTTTTGTAGCTTAATCGCTGAGTCAATCTGAATTCTATCGAAATTGTTTAAATATTTCTCACTTATGAATTGTAATTGCTCTTCAATATTTCCATCGCCATATAAGAATATATAACTATTTGATGGATGATAATATTTTTTATGGAACTCTATAAATTCCTCCTGCGTTAAATCTGGTATAAATTCTGGATCTCCTCCAGATTCCACGCCATAAGAAGTGTCCGGAAATAAGGATTCTTGGATTTTACGCATAAGAGACCCTTCCGGAGATGAGAATGCGCCTTTCATCTCATTATAAACTACACCTTTGTATGTTAGTTTATCTTCCTTGTTTTCTAATTCATAATGCCAACCCTCTTGCATTAATATTTCCGGCTTAGAGTATAGATTCGGATAAAAAACAGCATCCAAATACACATCCATAAGATTAACAAAATCTTTTTCATTCTTACTCGCTAAAGGATATATTGTTTTATCAGAAAAAGTCATAGCATTTAGAAATGTATTTAAAGACCCCTTTATTAATTCGACAAAAGGCTCCTTTGTAGGAAACTTTCTAGAGCCACAAAGTACTGAATGTTCTAATATATGTGGCAGACCATTATTATTTTTAGGTGGTGTTCTAAATCCTATAGAAAAAACCTTATTATCATCATCATTTTCTATATGAAGTAATCTTGCTCCACTTTTCACATGCTCAAATACTCTTGTTACTGAATTTAACTCTTCTATATTTTTTTCCTCAATTAACTTAAAACCATAGTATGTATTCCCAATTTTAAACTTCATTTTTCTCCTCCTAATACTTTCTTTGAAAACTTAAACAGCTCGTTAAGTGTTTCATCTTCCGTGAATTTTTAAATCTAAGCGAATTACATATCATATGAATGACAACCATTGAATGAACATGATATGTATAGCATTAGTATGACAAATATGCCATACTAATGCTATCTAATATTAAAATTACTTTTATTATACTAATTATACACCATTTTATTCCACACTGCTAACAACATAAATTATTTTATATATCTATCTTTCCTAATTTTTATTTAGTCTATACTATACATCAACTAAAAAATAATTTAAGCTATAGTATTGGGACTATTATCTTACCAAGCATACTTACAAAGTTAAAATCGTCAAAACTAAACTCTTTAACTTGCGTCGATTCGGATAAGTATAGTACTCCTTTTACATAATCATCCTTGATAAGTGGCATTACAATAACCGATTGCCAGTTAGGCGCACCTGTAACAACATCATATTCAATTATCGTATCCCAATCTATCTTCCAAACTCCCTGCTTACTATCGAGTACAGATTTTATTATACTTTTATTATAAGTATCGCTATCTACCCATTCATTTATAAATATCTCTCTTGAATATTTTTCGGTAATGTCTCCATTTTCTACAAGAAATAAAATACCTTTTTGTGCTTCTGTAATTTCAATAATCCTTCCGAGTAGACTATATATCTTATCTTCTTTTATTAAATTTATATTTATTAGTTCAATTAATTCTATCATTGCAAGCACATTCCGGTGATCTTGCAATTCATTACCAGATATTATACCCGCAAGTCTATCTGTTTTTTTCGCCTTTTTGGAGAAATCACTATTCCAAGTAACATATCGATTTCTCCCCTGCTGCTTCGCCACATATAATGCTTGATCTACCCTCTCAACTAATTCACCTTGCCACTCCCCCTGCATCGGGCACGTTATAACACCCAAACTTACAGTAACATCACGTCTATTGTCTAATATTTTTTCTTGCTCTATTTTACTTCTAAGTTTTTCAGCCACAAGCTGTGCTTCATAAATATCTGTATCTGGAAGAATAACAATAAACTCTTCTCCCCCGTATCTACCAACAATATCTGTATCTCTTAAATTACTTAACACAACGTCACAAACCCTCTTTAAAGCATAATCTCCTGTCCTATGTCCAAACTTATCATTTATAATTTTAAAATAATCTAAATCATACATAATAAGAGAAAATTTACTTTCATCAAGACTTGATTTTTCAATTTGTTCATCTAATGCCTCTTCTAGATATTTCCTAGTAAGTGTTCCCGTCAATTTATCAACAGATGAACTTAGTCTAAGCTTATACTTTTCAATTATTATACCTATTACTTTGCTAAGTTCCATACATTTTTTCATACTAGCATTATTTAAATTATTTAGTACTCTTTGAGATTCAATATATATGTGACCAATTATATACTTACTCCCTTGTATTCTTTTTCTTCTTTCATTCTTCACAATACTTTTTTCAGTAATATCTTCCATAATAATTGGGATGCAAATATACGCCTTTATAGTATTATAAATATTATTTTTATCGCCAGCTGCATTTTGATTTTGATAACTATCTGTTACTAACTCTGCTTTATCTTGGCATAGTATTTCAGATAATTTTTCTGCTGACTGTGGTAACTCGTATTTTCTATCACTAGCTGCAATAACTTTATATTCTTTATTGTCATCATCCTTAATAATTATTATTCCTCTAGTCGCCAATGTTATATAAGACAAATAATCAATTATGAGTTCTAAGTTTCTTAAGTTATCAGATTGCAAGTTTTCTAATACATCACCTATATCATGGATACCCTCATGAAGAGAAACTGAGTATATTTTTTTAATAGATTTTATAAAGTTTTCATTTTTCAAAATATCCTTATGGTTTACCTGCTCTAATATATCTATTAATCCCTCTTCATCGCTAATACTTGCCTGTTCAAATTTGAGCATGGAGGTATCCTTATTATTTTTATAATAATTGTTAATTCCCAAAAATCTATTGAAAGGTCTTATTGCATTGTTTAATCTTATATAAGATAATCTATACTTAATTGGCAATTTAAGATTTATGTTCTTTAATATACCACAAGCTTCAAAGTAATATATTACTGCATACAAATAATCCTCTTTGTTAAAATAATAATCACCAATCGCAGTATATATTTTCCAACATATGTCTATTTCTTTATACTTTTTTGAATACTCTAAAGCCTCGTTAAAAAACTTAATACTATTCTTATTTTCTATTAATCCGTCAACATATAACTTTTTAACATATACTCTGTGGTCTTTTATATCAATATCGATATTAATCTTATTAATCTCATTAAAAATAATTGATGCATACTCTTGTATTTTATTATCATATAAAAGTATTACCACTCCATAAAATATATTAAGTCTACTGCTTACATATAATACTTTATTGGCTATTGTTACAATATTTGTAATATCATTCATTAAATCATCATCATTTTTTCTCAAATATATTTTTATACATTTATTTAAAATCTTAGCCCATAATGCAAGTATAGATTGATTGTTCCCATATAGTACTAATACTTTATTAATATAAGACTGAGCCTTTTGCATGTCCCCCAATTTATAGTTAATCTCAGCTGCTAAAAGATAAAATATTTCAATGTTTTCCCTTTGATCGGGATGATTAGTAATCTCCTTATTGCAAAGTTCATAATACTTATAAGCATTATCGTAATCATCTAATCTTAAATAGATACTAGCAATCGATGTATAACAATAAAATAATTTTAGCTCAAATTCATATTTTCTACATTTCCCTAACTGTTCAATAAAACATTGTAGTGATATTTCATACTTTTCTACTAAAGAATGCGTCACAGCGATGTTAATTAATGCATCTACCTCTCTATTACTCATATTATTCTTTTCACATACTTTTTTTGTTTTTAAAAAATATTTTGTAGCCATATTATTATCTTGGTAATAATATTCATAAATAACTCCTATATAATTTAACGCTTTTATTAATTCATCAATATTGTTATATTTATTACATATAGTTATTGCCTTTTTAAAAAATATTAATGATTCCTGCGCTCTACCTATTCTCATAAGAACTATACCCTTATGATTATAAAATATCGATTTCAGTTTTTCATATTCACCCTTGCACATTTCTATACCACTTTTACATATTGTTTCAACATTTTCATACTCTTGCCTTATCTCATATACACAAGCTTGGATTCCTTGACACTTAAGCCATCCAGAGCAATAATCTGTTTTTTCTAGCATGGTATTAATTTTTTTAATATAATAAATAACACTCTTTATATCATTTTTATTTAAATATACCGTTGCAACTTTAATCAAGCTATCTATTATGTAATTATGCAACTGAGTATTATCATTGTACATTTGAAGCGATAAATAGTATTTTATAGCGATAGAATTATGTCCTTCTTGTTCATGCAAATCGGCTAGATCCATAATAAGCTTGATGTTTTGAACTGGATTATTTAAACAATTGATTATCGATACTGCTTTAGTTAAATTTTTTATTGCATCGCTTCTATTTTTTAAAAGTTTCATTTTTCGTGCATTTTCAATGCAGTATTCAATAATCTTCTGCCGTTGATCTGACTTTTCTAAGTGATAAATTAGCTCCTCAATATATTCTGTACCACCCTGTGCATAAAAACCTTCAAGTAGTACCGATGCTAATCTATGCATGTTTTTTTTATCTTCATCACTAATTCTTTCATACATAAGGCTTTTAAGAAACTTATTATAAAAATCAAATACAAAACCTCTATCCTCAATTTTTTTACATAATATTCCCGAGGAAATAAGCCCCTTAATAACTATCTCGAGTTCTTCACTATTCTTATTAATAAAACCCTTTATCACTTCTAAAGAAACCGCGCTTTTAAATATCGATATTATTTTTAAAATATTAAAATTTAATTTTCCCATTTCTTTAACTTGATTTAGCAGTATTGGATGCATATCCTCTGGCACATTAAATTTAGAATAATCGTAATCTATAGTCCAACACCCTTTTTCTTTATCTATATAAATACTTTTTTTATTGAAAAAGCTCTTTATAATTTCTTGCACAAATAATGGATTGCCTTTTGTCTTTTCAAATATACTCTCTGCAAATTTATATGGTATATTAGGCATACTTAAAATATTTTCAATCATTTTCCCTACTTCTATTTCACTTAACTCTTTCAAAAATACATTTGTTACTACAGCACTCCTAGATATAGTCTGCTTGAATTTTATAAATTTTTTATTTAGTACGCATTCCCCATCGCAGTATGACATTATAATCATGATTTTTTTGTTTTGTAACTTCTTTCTCGTAATATATTCTATTAATTCAATTGTAAACTCATCTGCTAAATGAAAATTATCAATAATTATAACTATAGGTTTATTACCTATACACTCTTCTATAAAACCCGCAGCAAAGTGTATAAGTCTATATTTTTCTTTGTCTCCACTCAATGGTTTTGAATGTATTATATTCTTTTTACTACCTAATTCAGGTATAAATTTTACCAATTCAGATTCATATCTTTCTAGTATTTCTGGTTCGCATTCAGAAATGAGCTGTTTTAATATATCTACAAAAGCCACACTACTGTTTTTAGTAGAAGCCTCTAATGTAAAACTATTATAAACATTTACTTTTCTCAAAGAAAAAAGATATTTTAATGACTTAAGAAACCGCGTTTTACCAATACCCGATTCGCCATGTATAAAAACCGTAAGATTATTTTCACCTTCATTTTTTATACATTCATAGCTATTGATAATTTTATATACTTCATCCCCTCTGCCTATCATTTTTAAGTTAGTATTTAATTTATTTATTTCCTTCTTTCTATATGAGAGGTATCGCTTTTCAAATAAGTTATTTATGTCTATTACTAATTCTGAAATATTTTGATATCGTTTTGTAATATCACTATAAACCATCTTTTCAATAATCATTTGAAAATTTATGTTAAGATTTCTATTATTATTAAATGTCTCTTTTATTTTAATATCATTAATTTCATCGTTTATAACAAAATTACAATTTTCACTCTTCATATATATGATAAACAGTAAAATTCCTAGAGAATATATATCACTAAATATACTACATTTCTTACCTTTTAATATCTCTGGAGCCTTAAAATATTCCTCATTATTCTCATCTTTCCAAAAAGTTTGTTTTTCAAGTTCAACTGTTGCAAAATCTTTGAATTTAACGCAATTTATTTTGTATTTTGTATTCGTAACTATTATATTACTTAAATTTATATCACTATAAACAAATCCTTTTAAATGGAGATAATTTATACTTTGACATATTTCTATAAATAAATCTAATAACTCATCACTTTGCATATTACTTACTACATCTAAAATACTAAAATCATTTTTAACATACTCATTTGTGAAAAAATAAACTTTATCATCTAATTTTTTATTATCTAATAAATTTATTAAATCAAAGTCATATACTAATGTTATATTTCCGCATTTTAAATTAGTTAAACTTATAAATTCTTTTGTATAAAATTCTATTAACTCTTTCTTTAAATAATCCGAGTTAAGAATATTTAATTGTACCGTATCATAATTTTTTCTTATATCATTTACAATATAACTGGAAACTAACCTATTTTGTTTTATAGATTTAACTATTCGATATCTATTATTAATAATTTCCACTTTAATCACTTCCTCAAATATCAATTAAATTAACATTTTAGATAATGCTAGAAATTCATTTTCAAATATAGTACACTCTAGATTCTTTATCCCATTAATATATAATAAACCATTTCAATGTTTATGTTAAAATTTGTATATCTATATATTATACCAATAAAATATGTTAATTTACTGTTTTTATATAAAATGTTAAATTTGGCTACTAAAATGACATTTAGGATACCGTTGTTACATGAATAAATATATAAAAAAAAGAAATAATAATACTATATTTATGCTATTCATACTATTTTATTAATAAATCTGCGCAGGTGATGATTAAGGAGGGTACTTACTTGACTTACGAATATGAAAACTTCAAGTCAAATGCTATAGTTTTAGGCCATAAGCTTATAAACCTTATACCTATAAATGAGCATATGATTATTGAACTTACTGAATCCCCAACAACTGGATATTGCTGGTACTACACCACCTCTGATCCTTCTATTATATTATTGGAAGAGAAAAAAATATTTGATTTTAATAAACCTAATATCTTAGGTGGAAGTAATCAAATTATCTGGAAATTTAAATCTTTGGCTTCTGGTGAATGTAAAATAACCTTTTCTTATTATAAGAGCTGGAAAAAAGAGTCTTGCTCCTTAGATGAATTCACATACATAATAAAAGTTGAGTAGTCTAAGTCATCAAAATGACTTAAGTCAAAAACAACTTATCAAAAAAAAAGGGAAAGTCCACCATATGTAACGTGGACTCTCCCTATAAACTGTTATTTGTTCATTAAAACTTAAGTTAATATCTCATAACCTGTTTGAGTAATAAGTATGGTATGTTCCCACTGAGATGACAATGAGCCATCTGTTGTAACCGCTGTCCAATCATCATCAAGTACTCTGGTATCTGGGCTCCCGATATTAATCATAGGTTCAATAGTAAACGTCATATTAGGTAATAATATTGTACCCTCACCTTTTTTACCTATATGAGCTACAAATGGTTCTTCATGGAATTCTAGTCCAACACCATGACCACCATAATCATAAACTACAGAATAGCCAAGACTTTCTGCATGTTGCTGAATAGCATTTCCAATATCCCCAAGCGTATTAAATGGTTTCACTTGTTCTATTCCAAGGTCTAGACATTCCTTTGATACACGCACCAAATCTACTGCCGCTTTTGAACCCTCTCCTATTATGTACATTCTACTAGCGTCACCGTAATATCCGTCTAATATGCAAGATACATCTACATTAACTATATCGCCATCTTTTAGAACAGTTTCACATGGTATACCATGGCATATCACGTCATTTATTGATGTACATACACTCTTAGGGAATCCACCGTAGCCTAATGGTGCTGGGTATGCATTATGCTCTACCGTATATTCATGTACCCAAGTATTAATTTCTTCTGTGGTTACTCCCACTTTTATTCTCTCACTAACAATATCTAGTACATCATGAGTTAGTTTACAACTTTTTCTTATACCTTCTATTTGTTCCTGCGTTTTCATGATATCTCTAGGTATTGTATACCCAACTTTCTCCTCTATATTGCTTATAAATACGTCTTGATCCATATGACATTTTTTATATTTCTTGCCACTTCCACACCAACACACATCGTTTCGTGATAGTTTATTCATTTCATTTCCTCCCACCTAAAATTATTCTAAACATCAATATTAACTACAAATTAGTTATAAGGCATCTTAGACTTGTTATTTTTTATTATGCTAAGTATATGCTTATCTTTAAGCAACCTTAAATTATCAAGGCTATATGCTTTATTGATGATTTAATCTTTTATTACAGTTACTATTATACCCCTTCTTTACAATTGTTGTGCACTAATTAATAATTATTAATGTAATATTAGCTCACAATAGTGTAAAATGTATTATTATATATATACATTTTGTAACATCTTTATTTGTGCTAGAAGTCGGCACAACTGTTTCTCTCGTTTCACAATTAGATATTGTAATTAAAAATATTGAATTTGCCGTTTACTAATGTTACATACTTTAACAATTAAACGCTAAAAAAGATATTCTTTAACTTAAAGAATATCTTTTTTATTAAAACATTTGCGGTAACCTAATATATGTTTTTAACGACCTATTTTCTATATATTATTTATTATATAATCCTTTTTAAGATACTGGTATTTATTAGAACTTGCATTAACTACTAAATTATTGTTAGCTATTTCTGCAGCTTCTTCTATATTCTTAGCCTTAAACATTATAGTTCCACCATTTCTATTATACATTCCCCCACATATTAAATATTTAGAAGAACGATTAATCTTATCAGTACTTGAAGCATAAGTTATTGCTAAACTGTCATTACCCTCTCTTGAATAATTTATTTTAACCAATAAATCTTTTGTTTCCATTTGTTTTCCCCCAGTCCAATAATCTACTTTAGAAATGCAGTTTAGGTACATATTAAATCATCTCCTACGGAGCTACAATATTAACGACTTCAGAAGGAGATTTATACGCCCACTGAAGTTTTCTATTTGTTAGGGTATATAACTCCCACTTATTGAAGTGAGAGACTTTCCTTCTGAAATGTCGTTAAAACTATTATAAGATGAAATAATTATATATTTATAAATACTTTAAAAGTATTTTGTCTTATTATATTATGTATACATTGTAACGAACATTTGTTCGTTAGTCAATAGATTTTATATGTTTTATTTTCATAATAAATATATATGTTTTGCTTGTAATTTTTATTACCTACAAACTTAATACATATAATTTTAAACACTTAAAATATTAAGGATAATAAAAAAATATAAGCCTAGGATATATCTATACCCTAAGCCTGTACCCAGTTCCCCAAACAGTTTCAATATATTGAGGCTGAGATGTAAATTTTTCTATTTTTTCCCTTACTCTTCCGATATGTACTGTTACAGTGGCAGTATCTGATAAAGCATCGTATCCCCATATTTTTTCAAATAATTCAACTTTACTAAATACCCTATTAGGGTTTTCAGCCAAATAAAGTAATAAATCAAACTCCTTTTGAGCTAAATTTATTTCAATACCATTTACGAATACCTGCCTACAATCCTTTCTTATTTCTAGTCCCCTTATTATAATAGTGCTACTTTTCACCACAGAGTTAAATTTATTCTTTATTCGCTCGTAATTTCGAATATGTGATTTAACTCTAGCAACTAGTTCACTTGGGTTAAATGGCTTTGTAATATAGTCATCAGCACCAAGACTGAGCCCCTTTATTTTGTCAATATCTTCTTTTTTTGCAGATACCATTAAAACTGGGATTTCCTTATCCTCTTGCATACTGCGCAAAATAGTAAATCCATCAATTTTAGGAAGCATAACATCAAGAATTAACAAATCAAATTCCTTTGTTTTCAGAGCATTTAATCCATCTACCCCATCATTACATATTTTAACTTCAAAGCCTTCAATCTCCAAATAGTCTTTTTGAAGCCTAGCAATGCTTATATCATCTTCTACTATTAAAATTTTTTTCATAATACTCCTTTATTTTATATTTTCCCAAATGACATCAAAATACTTGTACCCTCATTTTCATGACTCACAGCCCATATTGTGCCGCCGTGTCCCTCTACAATTTGTTTTGCAATTGCAAGCCCTAGTCCACTTCCATTTGCTTCACTTCTCGCTGCATCTGCTCTGTAAAATCTATCAAAAATTTTATTTACATCATTTTCATCAATACCAGAACCATTATCCCTTATTTCAATTATAATGCTAGAATTAGTTTCTCTAAGAATAATTGTAATTTTACCTTGCTCTTTATCCATATATTTACGAGAATTATCAATAATATTTAGTATCACTCTCATTAATCTTTCTCTATCAATCTTAACGTATTTTAAACCATCTAAATTGTTTTTCAAACAAATTTCTATGTTCGACTTTTCAAGCTCTGGTGCACTTTCATGAATACAGTATTTAAAATAATCCATAATATCTGTGTTTTCAAAATTAAAGGGTAATTGACTGAGATCTAACTTCGAATATAAAAGCAAATCATTAATCATAATATCCATCTGCGTAGCCTTTGAATAAATGGTCTTTAAATATCGATTTTGCTTTTCAGGAGTATTAGCAACCCCATCCAAAATACCATTAACATAACCTTTTATTGATGTTATAGGTGTTTTAAGATCATGGGATATACTAGAAACGAGCATCGTCCGATTCTCGTCATACTTCTTTTTGAGGCGGATAGAATCTTTAAGTTGTATTCTCATCTTTTCAAAATCAGCACATAACTTCTTAATTTCTTGATCTCCAACTTCAATAATTTCTAAATTTAAATCACCCTTACTAATTTCTCCTACAGCTATACTTAAAAGTGATAAGGGCTTTATTATCCTTTTAGACAGTAGAAAGGACATATATATGTTGAGTGCTATAAATGATATAAGGAATATTGCAACTATAAATATAATAAACTCTTCTAGAATGCTTGAATACCTAAATACTGGAGCAAGTAATATGACATTCCCCCTGTTACCATCACTAAAACTAATTGGAGCTACTTCTACCATGTAAGATGTAGCATCAATTTCTACTAATTTTTTTTCAAATTTAGTATTAGCTTCTACTAAACATTTCTCTATGTCAATTTTATTTACATCCTTTGAAGTGAAAATAATAGTATTGTTTTTAAGTATTATGATTTCTCCATTTATGGTTGATAACTTTTGATGTAAATATTGTTGATATTTTATATCCTCCATATTATAAGAACTTTGATTACGTACAATATTGCTAGTATCAGCTAATTGGGTCTTTATGAATATGAACTTTTTAAAATTACCATAACTTACGTCCTTTTTAAAAATGGTTGAAGAGATAAAAATAAATAAGACCGCAGCTACAATTGTAATTACAAAAGGAACTATCACAGTTACAGTGTTAGAAAAAATCAATCGTTTTTTTATATTCATTTTTCACCTCAAAAATGTCTTTAAAATTCCTTTTTGTCAAATATATAATATCCTGCTGTAAAAAATATTATACCATAACTAATCATCATCATAAATTGAAGAAAGATTTTTAAAATAGGTACAGTATCCATAGTAAATAGCGTATACCAGTTCATCATTGATGTAATGAATATACCCGAATATCTGTAAAATACAATTCCGAGTCCTTTAAACATGACAAAAACAAAAATAGACAGAAAAAACACGCCTATCCCACTTTTAATTATATTTGCAAAAAATGCAATTATTATTGATAATATCACCATAGGAATTAGCGTTACAATATATGAAACTAGAATTCTAATAACACTACTAAATGTAGCTGAGTTTGAATTAAAAAGACAACCCGCAATTATTGAAAAAATCATTATAAATAAAAGATTCGCTATGATAAATAACATAATTGCAATTAACTTTGATGCATAAAATTTGAACCGTGAGATGGGTCTTGTTAGTGCAATTTTCATAGTGTTTTGTGAAAACTCCCCTGAGAAACTCTCAATTGTAACAAGAGCAGTAAATAAAGGTAATATTGTATTTACAACTACTGAGAGAACAAGTATAGGAAATTCCATGCTGGAAACTCCTCGTAGTCCAAAACCAGATCTTAAAACCACCATAGATAACTGTCCAACAATAATTACAATAATTGATATGATTACTGCGACAATAATTTTTTTTCTTTTATATAACTTCTCAATTTCATTTATTAAAGCAGCTTTAAATTCTACCATTTCGCTCTACCTCACTAACAAAATAATTTTCAAGTGTTGAATAATTATTTAATATATTCTTCATAGTATCAACATTAAGCATTCTCCCATTGTATAACACACCAATGTGTGTACAAGTAAGTTCAACATCGTGAATAAGATGACTTGATATAAAAAATGTTGTATTTTCCTTTGCTGCAAGGTCCTTCACTATATTTCTCATAGCAATCATTCCCTCAACATCAAGTCCATTTAAAGGTTCATCTAATATAATTACCTCTGGCCTTGCTAAAATTGCTGCTGCAATTCCTAGTCTTTGTTTCATTCCAAGCGAGAATTTTCTAGGTTTCTCGTTTTTGTATTTAAGAATACCTGTTAGCTCTAAAACTTCATCAATTCTCTGATCATCAACATCCTTATAATATCTTGAGACTTGCTTTAGATTCTCATAAGCTGTTAAATATGAATAGGTTTCTGCTGTTTCTATAATGCACCCGACTTTTTTCATTACTTGTTCATAATCCTCTAGTATACTATGTCCTAAGATTTTTACATCCCCACTGTCTGGTCTTATTAGTCCAGTCATAATTTTCATAGCAGTGGTTTTCCCAGCACCATTAGGTCCTAGAAATCCAAAAATCTCCCCTCTATGTATATCAAGATTTATATCTGTTATCCCTCTTCCATTTTTATATACCTTGGAAAGGTTTTTAATCTCAATTACTTTCTCCATTTATTTCCCCCCAATTACACTTTCACATACTGAAATTAGTTCTCCAGTCAATTCACAAAAGGAGACTCCTCATAATATATGCATTTTGTCCTAGAGTCTCCTATTATAATAAGCATAAATTTATATATTATTAGTTGAATGTTTTACTAAACATATCATCCGTAATTTTTTCTCCATTTATAGCTCCATTTATGCTAAATCCTATTTCTGCTGATTGTTGGTTAATATATATCCTTCCTTCGGTCTTTTTATTTGAAGAATCAGTGCTACTAAAAGTACCATTATATTTATTATTTTTATCACTAAATTTAGCACTAAACTTAAAGTCTTTTTTGTCAGTTACATATTCTTCATATCCCTTTACATACTCTTCATAATATCTTCCACTAATACCATTGTCGTCTACTGCATTAATATCTATAAACTGTTCACCTATTTTTTCAAATTTTGCTCCCTTATCTACTAAAATATCCGTTTTATATTTCCCTATATATTTGCCAGGATTGGTTAATTTAGTACTATCTATGTCTACATTCTTCACTACTTTCTTACCCGTTAAATCAGGTCTACTAACTTTAGTTGAGTTAACATTTGTCATTTTTGCTAGTAACTCAAAGGTTAACTTATGTTCTACGCCTTTTACATCTTTACCAGAAATCACTCCAGTACCAAGAATAGTTTGAATAAGGCCTTCTTTAGTTGTTACCATATTTCCTTTAACTTCTTTTACAAATATATCGCTTGTTATTTTAGGCATATTACTCTCAGTATTAGACCTATTACCGAATGCACTCTTAGATTCAAGAGATACCACTGCATTAATAAGGGCTGGTATTTGCGCTTCACTTAAAGAACCAGATAAAGCCTTACTTCCATCTGCATTTTGCTTAACCACAACTGCATCTTTTAAGTTACCAACGACAGTATCTGCAATTTTTTCCATATCATCCGCTCCTTCGTCTTTAAACGGATTGCTTGAAGATATAGCACCACTAGGTTTTGCGGCATCAGTTATATAATAAATTTTTTGTTCATTATTTTTATTTATATAACCATTTTTATCAGAGTAAGTATAACCCTCAGTTTTTTTCAAGCCATCAAGTCTTGTTGTTACAGTTTCTTTAGCTCCCTTTGATACGTCAACTTTACTAAGAGAATCATCAGAATAAACTACATTACCATTGTCTTTTATTATAATTGACATATCTCCCGTATAACTTGTTAATTTAGTTGTAGCACTTTCTGCTGTATACTTAAGAGAATCCTTAAGTTGGTCATATCCACTTTTAGTTAATACTTGGGCCATAGCAGTAGTTGCAAACATTACACTTCCTAGAGCAAAACTTACAATTATTGCTGTTTTTTTATTTAACTTCATTTCATTTAATCTCCTCTTTGTTATAAATTTGTTTTTTAACATGAAAGTCTTTCATAATTCTATTTTAAATTACATGTCTCTACTTTCTATAAACAAATTATAAACAAAGTATAAACTCTATTCATTTAATTTTCACCCATTTTTATTGCCTTCTCCGTGCAACTCTCCATAGCTGAAATTACAGTACCTCTAAAATTATTCTTTTCTAATGTGTATACTGCCTCTATAGTAGTTCCCCCTGGAGAACATACATCGTCTTTAAGTTTTCCTGGATGTTCACCAGTCTCAAGTACCATTTTAGCAGCCCCTAGCACTGCCTGTGCTGCCATTTTATAAGCTTTGCTTCTTGGCATACCTTGAAGCACTGCGCCATCGCCTAGCGCTTCTATAAACATATACACATAAGCCGGAGATGATCCACTAACCGACGGAACTACGTCAATAAGTTTTTCGTCTAATATTTCTACCTTGCCAAAGCTTTCAAATATTTTTAATACATCTTGTAATTCATCATGAGTTATATTTATATTTGAACAAAGTGCACTCATTCCCTCGGAAACAAGTGCTGGAGTATTGGGCATAGTTCTTATAACTTTTGCTTTCTCCCCTAATAAATTACTCATATGATCTAAAGTTATTCCTGCTGCAATAGTTACTATAACCACATCTTTCTTTAAATATGGTTTTATTTCCTCAATGACATCAATATATTTATAAGGTTTTACAGCAAGTATTACTATATTAGAAAACTTTGCAACTTCTATGTTATCATTTGTTACTATAATATTATGTTCTTCTTTTACCTTACTCAAATTCTTATCTGATGGATTACTTGCTATTATATTTTCGCTAGGGACTAAATTTGATTTAACTATTCCACTTATCATAGCTCTTGCCATATTCCCACAACCTATAAATCCTATTGTTTTATCCATATCAATAACTCCTCCAATGTAAATTTATTTAATAATAGTATTATATCATTAGAAGTAACATTTTAATTAATAACATTTTATAGAATAAGTATATAAAATTTGGTTATACTAATACTGAAATATTTAATATTAAGAGTAATGGATTAATAATTATTTTGTGCTCTTAAAAAATGTAAGGAGGATCTTTATATGTCACATAAAGACAACAAAAACAGTAAAGACAATAAAAAAGCTAGTCAAAAAACAAAAACAGAATTAGATAAAATGAGAATGGAAACTGCTAATGAAATAGGTGTTTCTAAAGAATCTAAAAAATTAGGAAAAGAAACAAAATAGTTTTTGAATATCCCTAAATCAAAAGGAAGATGCCCTATGACATCTTCCCTTTACTATATTATAATGATCTTATATTAATATATGATGTGTTATTATAATTGCGATTTATTACTATTAATATATCCAATCTTTTATCTTTCTTTTGCTATAAAAAATATTCCTAACATCTCTGGTCCTACATGTGACCCTACTGCCGTACCAACATAATTTAAAATAACGTCCTTAACATTTCCATTTTCTCTAAGTAATAATTCTAAAGCTAATGCATCTCCTAGGCAATCCCCATGACTTATTGCAATAACTTGCTTAATGCTTGGATCTGACTTTTCCTTAAACTTTTGTACTAAAGTACTTATTGCTTTTTTTCTTCCTCTACACTTCGAGAACGGTATAAGCCTACCTTCGTTGTCCACAAATAAAACAGGTTTTATATTTAGTAATGTACCAACAACTGCTGCAGAACTAGATATCCTTCCACCTCTTTTTAAATGATTTAAATCATTAACCGTAAACCAATGATTAATCCTCAGTTTATTCTCCTCAAGCCATTTAACTATCTCTCCTGTAGATTTACCACTCTTCAACATTTCATATGCATAATGTGTTAAAAGTCCCTGTCCAAGGCTTGCGCATTTACTATCTACTATTCTTATATCAGCATCGGGTAAATCTTCAAGTATAGTTTCTCTTGCTATATTCGCACTATTAATAGTTCCAGTTAATGCAGAAGACAATGCAATATATATTATAGACTTTTTCAGTAAAACATACTTTTTAAATATATTTAAATATATTTGGCTATTAATTTGTGATGTAGTAGGCGTTTCTCCCTGCCTTAAAGCGTCATAAAAATCTTTGCGGGTAAAATTCTCTCCAAAATCGTCTTCTATTGCTTGCCCTTTAAAGTTACAAATCAACCCTAATGGTACTATACTATCCTGTTTAATATATTCTAAAGGTAAATCGCATCCTGAATCTATTACTAGAATTATTTCACTATGTGTTTTACTCATAACTTAAATCCCCTTTGCCCTTCTTTAAATATTATTTTCACCTTTTATTCTATATAATTTATATATACACCTCTATACAAAAAAAGAAAAGCAAATATACTTTTCCTAGCCTCATTGAAGTGAAAATTACTAATTATTCTACTACCTTACCAATTTTTCTAAACTTATAATATCTTTTAGTAAGAAGGGATTCTATCGATTCACATTTTAATCTACCAATTGCTTCTTCTAAATTGCGTTTAATACTAATTGACATCTCATCTATATTAGTATGTGCTCCACCTAGAGGTTCTTTTATAATTCTATCTATTACTTCGTAATTTATCAAATCCTGAGCTGTTATTTTCATGTCACTCGCTGCTTCACTTGCAAGACTTGCATCTTTATATAATATACTAGCAAAACCTTCCGGTGATAAAATAGAGTAAATTGCATGTTCGAGCATCCAAACTTCATCCGCTACCGCCATTGCTAAAGCTCCACCACTTCCACCTTCACCAATGACTATTGAAATTATTGGTGTTTTTAAAGTTGACATATACATAAGATTTCTAGCTATTGCTTCACCTTGACCTCTTTCTTCTGCCCCTAATCCACAATATGCCCCTGGAGTATCAACAAAACAAATAACAGGTCTTTTAAATTTTTCTGCCTGTTTCATAAGTCTTAAAGCTTTTC
>NZ_JAHLDM010000021.1:0-97712 GCF_018861295.1 Clostridium estertheticum
ATTGTTTCTTACGGTTCTTAGTTCAATGAGAACTGGACCGCTTTTGCGGTTTACAATCGCCCACTTCTATAAGTGGTGCGTATGTTGAATAGAGCACATAAAGGTACAATATTATAGTTTAAAACAGCTAAAGATTAAATTATAATAAAGAGTTATTAAAAAAAGATAACGATTTCACTATTGCATTATGAAAAAAATTAGATTATAATAAAGTCAGAAGGTTCGTTATTGTTAACGTGAACAAAAAATAAAAATTTAATTAAGGAAAAGGTGAAGTATATGAAAAAATTTATGGATGAAAACTTTTTATTGTCTAATGACACAGCGATAAGTTTGTATAATGATTATGCAAAAGATATGCCTATTATTGATTACCATTGTCATCTAAGTCCAAAAGAAATATATGATAACAAAAGATTTAAAAATATAACAGAAGCTTGGCTATACGGAGATCATTATAAATGGAGAGCTATGAGAAGTAATGGTATAGATGAAAAATACATTACTGGAAATGGTAGCGATCTTGAAAAATTTACGGCATGGGCTCAAACATTACCAATGGCTATAGGTAATCCCCTTTACCACTGGACACACTTAGAACTTCAAAGATATTTTGGAATACATGAGGTCCTAAACGAAAAGACAGCTCCAGCTATTTGGGAAAAGGTAAATATATTACTTAATGGAGAAGGATTTGGCGCAAGAGATTTGATCGAAAAGTCAAATGTTAAAGCTTTATGTACAACCGATGACCCAATAGATTCACTAGAGTATCATATAAAACTTAAAGAGGATACTGAATTTACTGTAAAGGTTTTACCAGCATTTAGGCCTGATAAGGGACTTCAAATAAATAAAGATGCCTTCCTTCCATGGGTTAAAAAACTTGAAGAAGTATCTAAAATAAATATTAAAAACTATGGTGAGTTCTTAAAAGCTCTAGAATCAAGAGTGAGATTTTTTAATGAAGTTGGATGTAGAATATCAGATCATGCAATGGATAGCATAACATATATGGAAGCTTCAAAAGAAGAAGTATCTAATATATTTGCGAAAATATTAAAGGGTGAGACTGCAAGTCCTGATGAAGAAAGTAAATACAGAACATTTACTCTACAATTTTTAGGTAAATTATATTCGCAGCTTAAATGGACAATGCAGCTTCATCTTGCAGCGCAAAGAAATAATAATACAAAAATGCTTAAACAGCTAGGACCAGATACTGGATTTGATTCTATAAATGATGAGCAAGTTGCTTATCCTTTATCAAGATTATTAGATTCATTAGAAAGCAGTAACTCGCTTCCTAAAACAATACTATACACTTTAAATCCGAAAGATAATTATGTTTTAAGTACAATGCTTGGAAATTTTCAAGGAACTGAAGTTCCCGGAAAAATACAATTTGGTGCGGCTTGGTGGTTCTTAGATAATAAAGAGGGCATGATAGAACAAATGAAAGTGCTTGCTAATACTGGATTATTAAGCCGTTTTGTAGGAATGTTAACTGATTCAAGAAGTTTCTTATCTTATACAAGACATGAATACTTTAGAAGAATATTATGTAATTTAATTGGTGGATGGGTTGAAAATGGAGAATTTCCAGATGATATAGAAGTTTTAGGAAATATTGTTCAAGGAATATGTTATAACAATGCAAAACAATATTTTGGAATAGATTGTTAATTCAAATATAACATTGTTCTTTGTTAGCTATTATTTAAACAAAAAAGACTACAGGGGTATTTGACATAAGGTTAGTGCAACTTATATACTTTGAATATGGGAAGCGTTATAAACAATTAAGTAAATAATAAATGTTGAGTTAAATCGTTTCCTATATTCTTTTTAATAAGTATATATAGGTGCATAGGGGTGTTAATAATGGAAGTTACAATAAAAGACATAGCTAAAATTGCCAATGTTTCACATACTACGGTTTCAAGAGCGTTAAATAACAGTCCTTTTATAAGTGACCTGACTAAGGCTAAAATAATGACAATAGCAAAAGAACTTAATTATGTACCAAATTATAGTGCTAAAAGTTTGGTTTTAAATAGATCCTATAACATAGGACTTATTTTTACAACTATTAGTGAAGCAACCTCATCAAGGTTCTTTTATGAAACTATAAGTGGTGTTAATAGTGCTATAAAAGAAAGTTATAATATAGTCGTTAGAGGAATTGATGATTATAAAGATTTTACTTCTGTTAACCGCAAAAGATTTGACGGTATAATACTTATGAGTCAAAGTAATAGCGATAATTCTTTTATATACTATTTAATGGAGAAAAAAATACCTTTGGTAGTGCTTAATAGGTATATAGATGAAAGCTCAATAGTGAATATATTATCATCAGACAAAAAGGGTGTATATGAAGCTGTAAATTATCTAATACAAAATGGGCATAAAGATATAGCTATAATTGAAGGTAAAAAGGGATTTAATTCTACTACAGAAAGAAAAAATGGATTTTTAGATGCATTAATTGAAAATAAAATACAAATAAATAGCAAATATATAGTTGAAGGAAATTATACTATTGGAAGTGGATATACGGCCATGAAAAAGTTACTCTGTTTAAGTAAAATTCCAACAGCGGTATTTTGCTCAAATGATGAAATGGCAATTGGGGCAATGAAGGCAACGGTCGAAGCAGGACTTAATGTACCAAATGATATTTCAATTATGGGGTTTGATGGAATGCAGCTAGGTGATTATTTAACACCAGCGTTAACTACTGTTAGAAGACCTATTATTGAAATAAGTAAGATAGGCGCAGAAAAACTTTTATCTATTATAGAAAATAATACTGACGATGGTGAAAAAATATACATTAGTACAGAGTTAATTAAAAGGGAGTCTGTTGCTAAAGTAACATAACAGTCCTTTAAGATACAATTGAATTTAATATATGTTGTTAGCTATCATAAACAAATATTACTTTAAAATGACTTATTAGATATGAGGAGGTAACAAATTGAAACTTGATCAAAATGGATTAAAGAATACAAAATTTTGGGAAGAGCATGCTTTTGAATTACCTAAGTACGACATAGGTAAGATGATAAAACATACTAAAGAAAAGCCTGAATGGTTACATTTTGGAGCAGGAAATATATTTCGTGCTTTCCCGGCTGTGATTTGTCAAGAATTATTGAATAAAGGTATATTAAATACCGGCATAATAGTTGCTGAAGGATATGATTATGAAATAATTGAGAAAAGTTATAAAAAATTCGAGAATCTAAGTATTTTAGTAACTTTAAAAGCTGATGGAACACTAGAAAAAAAAGTAATTGGAAGTATTGCAGAATCGTTATGTGTAGATAGAAACAATTTAAATGACTTTAATAGATTAAAAGAAATATTTAGAGCTAAAACTTTAAAAATGGTTTCATTTACAATTACAGAAAAAGGATATAGCTTAAAAAATGGTAATGGAGAATTTTTAAAAGATGTTGATAACGATTTTAAAAATGAACCTACAAAAGCTACGAGTTATATTGGAAAGCTTACAGCATTATGTTACGAAAGATTTAAAAATGGAAGGTTGCCATTGACATTAGCAAGCATGGATAATTGTTCGCATAATGGTACAAAACTTGAAAATGCTATAACTACATTTGCAAAATATTGGACAGAAAATGAGATGGTAGAAACTGAATTTTTAACTTATGTAACACAGAATTTATCTTATCCTTGGAGCATGATAGATAAAATAACCCCAAGACCTGCAGAGTCAGTTATAAAAATGTTAAGTGAGATTGGGATTGAGGATACAGAAGTAATTATGACTTCGAAAAATACATATATTGCGCCATTTGTTAATGCAGAGCAACCACAGTATTTAGTTATCGAAGATAATTTTAAAAATGGTCGTCTTCCACTTGATAAAGCCGGTGTTATCTATGCAGATAAAGAAACTGTTGATAAAGTAGAAAAAATGAAAGTTTGTACTTGTTTAAATCCTCTTCATACGGCGCTTGCTATTTATGGATGTTTATTATCTTATAATAAAATATCAGATGAGATGAAAGATAATGAACTTGTAACATTAATAGAGAATATAGGATACGTAGAAGGGTTGCCAGTTGTTGTGGACCCAGGTATTATGTCTCCTAAAGACTTTATAGATGAGGTGATGAAGGTACGGCTTCCAAATCCATTTATGCCAGATACGCCACAAAGAATTGTTTGTGATACTTCACAAAAATTAGGTATACGGTTTGGTGAGACAATTAAGGCTTATATTAATAATACTGATTTAGATGTTAAAAATCTAACATTTATACCACTTGCTATAGCAGGATGGTGTCGTTATCTAATGGCTATAGATGACGCAGGCAATAGTTTTGAATTAAGTCCTGATCCTATGCTAAAATCATTAACAAATATAATGAAAAATATTAAAATGAGTGAAACTAAAAATGTTCATGAGTACCTAACTCTGATTTTATCTAATGAATCAATTTTTGGTGTTAATTTATATGAAATAGGACTAGGAGCAAAAATTGAAGATTACTTTAAAGAATTGAGTAGTGGTAAAGGTGCTGTTCGCCTTACATTAAAAAAATATTGTAACTCCAAAACATAGAATATTAAGTATGAGTTATAGTTGGTTTAAAAATGGGAAGCTCGAAACTAAGCTGAAATAAATCCAAATAAGATAGATTTATTTAAAGAATATTGGAATTTTTAAGAAAAATTGCTCTAGGTGTGTTATAATATGGTGAGATAGTATATTCAAAATATAAAATAAGAGGTGTAAATTATGGAAAGAATAAAAATAGTACAAAAATTAACAGAATATGGAATAGTAGCAGTTATTAGAGCAAACTCTAAAGAAGAAGGCGTAAAAATTGTAGATGCTGTTACAAAAGGCGGAATTAATGCAATTGAAGTTACAATGACAGTGCCAGGTGCAATAGACGTAATAAAAGAATTAACTGAAATATATAAAGATAATGCAGAGGTACTTATTGGAGCAGGAACAGTATTAGATCCTGAAACTGCAAGAGCATGTATTTTAGCTGGAGCAAAATATATAGTAAGCCCAAGCTTAAATCCAGAAACTATAAAATTGTGTAATAGATATAGAATTGCTGTTATGCCAGGAATTATGACAGTAAAAGAAGCTATCGAAGCACTAGAACTTGGAGTTGAAATAGTAAAAGTATTCCCAGGAAATGTTTTTGGACCACAAATAATAAGTTCTTTAAAGGGACCATTACCACAAGCTAACTTTATGCCAACAGGTGGAGTATCACTTGATAATGTTAAGGATTGGATAAAAGCAGGAGCTGTAGCAGTAGGAACTGGTGGAGATTTAACTCGTGGAGCTAAAACAGGAGATTACAAATTAGTAACTGAAACTGCTGTTAAATTTGTTGAAGCAGTTAAAAAAGCAAGAGCGTAGAAATAATTAGGTTACATATTAATAAACAAAATATAGATAGAAAATATAGATAGAAAATAAATAAGATATTAACTACATGGCATACCTAGGGTATGCTATGAATTTATAGGAGGCAATAATATGGGAAAATTTATAACATTCGGTGAAATAATGCTTAGACTTGCACCAGCTGGTTTTGAAAGATTTGCACAAGCAAAAGAATTTGGAGCAGTTTATGGTGGTGGAGAAGCAAACGTTGCTGTTTCACTTGCAAACTATGGTAAGGACACATACTTTGTAACAAAACTACCAAAACATGAAATAGGTCAAGCAGCAGTAAATGAACTTAGAAAATACGGCGTAAGTTCTAGTATGATTGTACGAGGTGGAGATAGAGTAGGTATTTATTATTGTGAAAAAGGAGCATCTCAAAGACCTTCTAAAGTAATTTACGATAGAGCTTATTCAGCTATTGCAGAAGCAAAAAGAGAAGATTTTAATTGGAAAGAAATATTTAATGATGCAGAATGGTTCCATTTTACAGGAATAACACCTGCACTATCTGATGAATGTGCAGCTATAACACTAGATGCAGTAAAAGCAGCAAAAGAAGCTGGAGTTATGGTAAGTTGTGATTTGAATTTTAGAAAAAAACTTTGGAGCAGTGAAAAAGCTGGTAAAGTAATGGGAGAAATAGTTAAGTATTGTGATGTAGTTATAGCAAATGAAGAAGATGCAGAAAAAGTATTTGGAATTAGTGCAGCAGGAACAGATATTACTGGTGGAACAATAAACGGTGAAGGTTATAAAGAAGTTGCAAGAAAACTTACAGATAGATTTAACTTAAAGTATGTTGCAATTACTCTTCGTGAAAGTTTTTCTGCTTCAGATAACGGTTGGTCTGCAATGTTATATAACGGAAAAGATTTTTATAGTTCAAAGAAATATAGAATGCATATAGTGGACAGAGTTGGCGGTGGAGATTCATTTGGTGCTGGTCTTATATATGGTTTAACATCAGGTTTAACAAATCAAGATGCTCTTGAATATGCAGTTGCGGCTTCTTGCCTTAAGCATACTGTAGAAGGAGATTTCAATCTTGTATCAAAAGATGAAGTAGAGACACTTATGAACGGTGATGCTTCTGGAAGGGTGCAAAGATAAATATGGATGTAGTTACTTTTGGAGAGTCTATGGTCTTATTTGGTCCAGATTCTTCGGGGCCATTAAGATATGTTCAGAATTTCAATAAATCTATAGCAGGTGCTGAGTCAAATGTTGCAATAGCGCTTGCAAAACTTGGACATCAGGTTGGTTGGTTTTCAAAACTTGGAGACGACGAATTCGGAAGGTACATTCAAACTACAATAAGAGGAGAAGGCGTAGATGTATCTAGAGTAATTTTTGAGCCTGGTAAAAGTACAGGCATATTATTTAAAGAAAGATTTATGCATTCTAATCCTAATGTATATTATTATAGAAAAGGGTCGGCAGCAAGTACATTGATGCCTGAGGAATTAGATGCAGCGTATATTAAAAACACAAAAATACTTCACATTACGGGTATAACACCTGCACTTTCCGAGAGTTGCAAAAAAACTTTATTTAAGGCTATAGAAATCGCAAAAAGTAATAATGTTTTGGTGTCTTTTGACCCTAATATTAGACTTAAATTATGGAACAAGGAAGAGGCAGTCCCAGTTTTACTCGAAATTGCAAAACAGTCAGATATAATCTTCCCGGGTATTGATGAAGGGGAAATGCTCCTTGGGCTTACAAAACCTGAAGATATTGCACAAGGTTTTATGAATATGGGATGTAATATTGTAGCTGTAAAACTTGGAAAAGAAGGCTGCTATGTAACCGATTCAGTAAATCAACTATATGTAAATTCATATATATGTGAAAATCCACAGGATACTGTTGGTGCTGGAGATGGGTTTGCAGCAGGTTTTCTTTCAGGGATGTTAAATAAATTAGATTTAAGAGGATGCGCAGAATATGCAAATGGAGTTGGAGCCATGGCTGTCCTCGTAAAGGGAGACATGGAAGGTTATCCAAATAATGAACAGCTAATGGCATTTATTGGAAAAACTAAAACAATCGAAAGATAGGGAGGAATAAAAATGAACTTAAATAAAGAGACATATAAGGAATATAAACAGTATCCTGAAAGAGTGCTTCAATTTGGAGAAGGAAATTTTTTAAGAGCTTTTGTTGATTGGCAAATTGATAAAATGAATAAAGAAGCAGGATTTAATGGTAGTGTAGTAGTAGTTCAACCTATTGAAAATGGTTTAGTAGATAAATTAAACGATCAAGATGGTCTATATACTTTATACTTACAAGGAATGAACGACGGTAAAGCAATTGCAGAGCATTCAGTGATTAATAGCATAAGCCGTGGTGTAAATCCTTATACACAGAATGCAGAATATATGAAGATTGCTGAAAATAAAGATTTAAGATTTGTATTCTCAAATACAACAGAAGCAGGAATTGCATATGATGAAAACGATAAGCTTGAAGGTATTCCTCAAAAAAGTTTTCCAGGAAAATTAACAGCACTTTTATATAATAGATTTAAATTTTTTAACGGACAAAAGGATAAGGGATTAATAATGATTCCTTGTGAACTAATTGACAGAAATGGTGATAAACTTAAAGAAATAATTCTTAAGTATGCTAAACTTTGGAATTTAGAAGGAGAGTTTGCTCTTTGGATAAATGAAGCTAACACTTTTTGTTCAACACTTGTTGATAGAATAGTTCCGGGTTACCCAAGAGATACTATAAAAGAGATAACAGAGGAACTTGGATACGTGGATAATTTAGTTGTTGTTGGAGAGCATTTTCACCTTTTCATTATAGAAGGACCAAAATGGATTGAAAATGAATTTCCAGCAAGTAAAGCAGGCCTTAATGTTATGTTCGTTGAAGCAATGGCTCCATATAGAACAAGAAAAGTAAGAATACTCAATGGATCACATACATCACTTGTACCAGTATCATATCTTTATGGTTTAAATACAGTAGCAGAATCTGTTGACCATGAAGTAATTGGTAAATTTATTCGCGATACAATTTATGAAGAAATAATTCCTACATTAGATCTTCCTAAAGAAGAGTTATCATATTATGCAAAAGTTGTTCTTGAAAGATTTATGAATCCTTTTGTTAAACATTATTTAATGAGCATCTCTTTAAATTCAATGTCTAAATATGAAACAAGAGATTTACCTTCATTATTACAATTTGTAAAAGTAAAGAATGAATTACCAAAAAGATTAGTATTTTCTTTAGCTGCACTTATGGAATTTTATAAAGGCAAAAGAGGAGAAGAAATAATCAAACTATCTGATGATGTTGATGTTTTAGAACTTTATAAAACTCAGTGGGATAAATGTGATGGAAGTGAAGTAGCGTTAAGAAAGCTTGTAACTACAATACTTGAATACAAGAAAGTTTGGAAAATGGATTTAAATGAAGTTAAAGGCTTAACAGAAGCAGTAACACATGATTTATTAAACATTGAAAAAATTGGAATTAAAGAAGCTATTAAAGAAGTTCTTTAATAACATTTAGAAAATAAAATCCCCTACTTTAATTAGTGGGGGATAAATACTATCTTCATTTAAAGTCATTAATATTACAGCTGTGAAGATGATATCTTATGAAAGTGAGGAAATGCTTATGAAAAATGTAATACAGATAAATGAAAATGATAATATAGTAGTTGTGCTAAAAGATTTATCAAAGGGTGAAGTTATATCCATAGGTAATAAAGAAGTAACATTAAAAGAAGATGTTAAAAGAGGACATAAGATAGCTACTCAAGATATTAGTTTGGGTGGAAATATTATAAAATATGGTTTTCCTATAGGGCATTCAATTGTTGATGTGGTTAAGGGAGAATGGGTTCATACGCATAATATAAAAACAAACCTAGATGGAATAAAGGAATATACATTTAACCAAAAGCTTATAGAAAATAGTTATAAAAATAGAAATTTAACTTTTAATGGCTATAAAAGAGAAAATGGGAATGTAGGCATTAGAAATGAGCTTTGGATAGTTCCAACTGTTGGTTGTGTAAATGGTATAGCTGATAGAATTATCGATAGGTTTAAAGAAATGGTAGGTAATTTATCTATAGATAACGTTTTAGTATTAAAACATAATTATGGTTGCTCACAACTTGGTGAGGATCATATAAGTACAAGAACAATACTTGGTGATGCAGTTAAACATCCCAATAATGGTGGAGTTTTAGTATTAGGACTTGGATGCGAAAATAATACTATGGTAGATTTTAAAAAATCCTTGGGCGAGTTTAATGAAAAAAGAGTAAAGTTTTTAATTTCTCAAGAAGTTTCTGATGAAATACAAGAAGGAGCTAATCTGCTTGTAGAACTTTATGAAAATATGAAGACAGATAAGCGCGAAGTATGTAGTTTATCAGAACTTAAAATAGGTTTAAAATGTGGAGGTTCTGATGGATTTTCAGGTATAACTGGTAACCCTCTTGTAGGGAAATTTTCGGATTTTCTAGTAGCTCAAGGTGGAACTACAGTTCTTACAGAAGTGCCTGAAATGTTTGGAGCGGAAACTCTTCTAATGGCTAGAGCAAAAAATGAAGAGGTATTTAATAAAACTGTTCATTTAATTAATGATTTTAAAGAATATTTTATGAAGTATGATCAACCGGTATATGAAAATCCTTCACCAGGAAATAAAGCGGGGGGAATAACTACCCTTGAAGATAAGTCTTTAGGTTGTACACAAAAAGCAGGTACTGCTACTGTGGTAGATGTGCTTAAATATGGAGAGACATTAAAAGAAAAAGGACTTAACTTATTAAGTGCTCCAGGTAATGATTTAGTGGCTGCTTCTGCCCTAGCATCAGCTGGTTGTCAAATGGTTCTTTTCACAACAGGTAGAGGAACTCCATTTGGAAGTTTTGTACCTACAATGAAGATTTCAACAAATACTCAAATATTTGAATTAAAACCTCACTGGATTGATTTTAATGCTGGAAGTTTAACTCAAGATATGACTTTAGATGCTTTGAATGAAGAATTTATAGTATATATAATTAAAGTAGCTAGTGGAGAACTTGTAAATAATGAAAAGAATAATTTTAGAGAATTGGCTATTTTTAAGAGTGGAGTTACATTATAAGTCTCCATAATCACCGTTATTGTCGCCTGATATTATGACGACAATAACGGGATTGGTTTTTTGTTATTAATGTTAATGGATATAAGTAATTCTAAAAAATAAATTTGGAGGAGTAATAAATGATAATTAATAAATTAAGTAATGCAGAGCAATATTATGGTATATCACAAAGAATTGAAAAGGGACTAAAATATCTTAAAAATACAGATTTAGAAAAGCTTGAGATAGGTAAATATGAAATTGATGGGAAAAATATTATTGCAGTAGTTTCTGAATATGAAACAAAAGACATTGAAAAGGGCAAATGGGAAGCACACAAAAAACATATTGATATACAATTTGTAGTTTCAGGAAAAGAAAAAATAGGATATGCTTATATTAATGAAATGGAAGTAAGTAGCGAATATAATGAAGAAAAAGATGTTGTTTTCCTTAAAGGTGAAGGAGACATGTTATTGGTTAATGAAGGTACATTTGCTATTTTTTCACCAGAAGATGTCCATATGCCAACTATTAATGCTGGAAATAGAAATCATGTTAAAAAAGTAGTTGTAAAGATTTTAGTGTAGATTTTAGTTGAATATTGCAAATATCAAGATAAGGTACTATGATATTTGCAATATTTATTAAATGGAATCTAGAATATTAAGTTTGATTGTTAAAAAAACTACAATTTAAAAATAATTATGTTAACGATAACAATTTATATTGATTTTTAGAAAAAATAAGGTTATAATTAAAAATAAGTAATTGTTAACGTTAACACAAAGCGCGCTTAATCTTGGGAATGGAGGTAAAATATAGAACTTATTGTAAATTAGTCAAGCTTATACATAACTTCAACTAATATTGTAATAAATATAAAAATGGTTTGTGTATGGACTTATGCAAAAAAGATGTTAACGTGTGCAAGAGTAAATTAAAAATAATATTTATTGTTTTATTTTGTGAATATGAATCATAACTAAAGAAATAATAATTGAAATGAACTTTTCAAAGAATATAATTTTAATTAACAGAAGGAGCATGAAATGAAAAAATTAACTTTAAGAGAAAGAGTAACCTATGGTTTTGGTGATATGGGAAATGGATTTATGTTTGACATGGGTCAGCTTTACTTACTAAAATTCTTTACAGATGTTGCGGGTATTCCGGCAGCTGTTGGCGGAATTATATTTTTGATAACAAAAGTATTTGATGCAATAGTTGATCCAATAGTTGGAGCATTTATAGAATCAAGAAAGATAAAACCTGGATCGAGTAAGTATAAGCCGGTTATGATGATTTCTAGTATAGTACTTGCTATTTTATCTGTATTCGTGTTTTTAACACCGAATTTTTCAATTGTGGGTAAAATAATATATGCATATATTTCGTATATGGCATGGGGTGTAGCATATTCATTTACAAATATTCCTTATGGTACATTAGCTGCTACTATGACTCAAGATCCTCAAGAGAGAACATCTCTTGCAGCGTTTAGACAATTAGGCAGTACTATAGCATTGTTAATATCAACTATAGTAGTTATACCAATGGTTGAAAAATTACCAAATGAAAGATGGGGCTACCCAGTTGCTATTGGCATTATGGCATTAATTGGAATAGCTTCGTTCTATGTAACTTTTAAGAATTGTCATGAGCAAGTTGTAACAACAAGCAAAGTTGCTGCCACACCAGAAAAAATAACATTTAAAGATATAATAAAAACGGTGTTTACCAACAGACCATTGTTAGTTATAATTTTCATGACAATATTTTCGATTTCAGCTTTCAATCTTAGATCAGCAATGTTAATATATTTTTGTCAATATAACCTTGGTAATATGATGTTATTGCCATATGTAGGTTTTGTAAGTATAGCTTGTTCATTACTCGGAGTTGTAGCTATGCCTATATTATCAAAGAGATTTGGAAAGAAAAATACAGTTATAATCGGATTTGCAATTAGTATTATTGCAGATGTAATAAACTTTATAATTCCATTACATTTAGTTACATTTGTAATACTTCAAAGTATAGGGTACTTTGGTTTAAGTATCCCTAATGGAATGACTTGGGCATTAGTTTCTGATGCTATTGATTATGGCGAATGGAAAACGGGAGAAAAAAGAGGAGCTATAACTTATTCAGTATTTAACTTCTCAAGAAAAATAGCTCAATCAATAGCTGGGTTTGCTTCTGGAATAGGTCTAGCGTTAATAGGATATGTTCCAAAAGTGGCACAAACAGCAGGTTCTTTACTTGGAATAAAAGGATTGTTGCTTTTATATCCTGCTATTTCATTATTAGTAGCAATAGTCATTATTGCTGGATTGTACAATTTATCAGATAAAAAATATCTTGAAATAGCAAGTGACCTTAGAAAAAGAAACTCATAGAAATAAATGGATGAAAACTATTACAAAATATGAATTTAATGTTACAATTATATTAAGATACTTAAAAAAGGGGAGATTTAATATGAACTTTGATAATGATTGTTTTTATTGTGTTAAGGATGCGCGACTTACAAATTTAATGATTGAGGTATGTAAGCTTGAGGCTTCAACATTATATTTATTTAAAGAACAGACTTATAAGGGGAGATGTGTTGTAGCATATAATGGTCATAAAAGTGAAATCTTCAATTTAACTGACGAGGAACGCTCAAAATTCATGGGTGATGTGTCAAGAGTAGCCGGAGCTTTAAACAAAGCATTTTCACCTGATAAAATTAACTATGGCGCTTATGCTGATACCATGACGCACCTTCATTTCCATATAGTTCCTAAATATAAAGGTGGACCTTCTTTTGGCGGAACATTTGAAATGTCTCCGAGTGACAAAGTGTTTCTTAAAGATGAAGAGTATAATTTATTAATAAACAAAATCAAAGAAAATTTATAAATTACAGTATACAAATAGAAAACTTTTAGTTAGGAAGGACAGGCCTTTTCGGGTCTGTTTTTTTTGAGCTTAAATGTTGTAATACATATTAAGGAATGGTATAGTGTAGATAAGCCGTTAACGTTAACGGGAAATGATGATTTAATGGTTAGGAGGAAAATATGGTAGGCATAAAGGATATAGCAATAGAATGTAATGTTTCTGCAACTACCGTATCCAGGGCATTAAATAATAGCAAAGAGATATCTAAAAAAACAAGGGAGCTTATACTAAAGACGTGTGAAGAAAAGGGATACATACCTAATTCAGCGGCTAGAAGTCTTATTCTAAATAAGACTAATATGATTGGACTTTTAATACCAGATATAACTAACCAATATTATGCATATGTGAGTAAAGGGGTTAGTTCGTATTTAGAAAAAATAGGTTATGGACTTGTGCTCTGTAATAGTGATAGGAATAAAGATAATGAAAATAGGTATATTGATTTTTTAGCACAGAAAAGAGTTGATGGAATAATACTTATTCCTGTAAAGCCCAAAGCAAGTGATTATAAAAAAATTATAGCAAATGTTCCTCTAGTAATGGCGGATAATTATGTAAAGGATTTAGAAGTAAGTTATGTAGGTAATGATAATTATGTTGGTGCTAGAAAAATAGTTTCTCATATGTTAAGGCAAGGGTATAGAAAGATTGGAGTAATACTTGGTGATGAATCATCTACTGCAAGTAACGAGAGACTAAAAGGCTATAAAGATATATTAACTGAGAACAATATAGAAATTAGTAATGATATTTTATTAAACAGTAGTGCAAATTTTGAAGATGGGTTTAAATTAGCTGAAGTCCTTATAAATAAAAAGGTGGATGCTATTTTTACTATAAATGATTCTGTAGCAATGGGAGTTATGAAGTATGCTCACATGAATAATATTTTAATACCAAAAGACATTGGTATCGCAGGGTATGACGATATTGAGCAAGCGTCAATGTTAACGGTTCCGCTAACAACAGTTCATCAGAAAAAGTTTGAACTTGGGAAAATCGCAGCAAAAATTTTAATCGAAGAAATTAATAATCATAATACTCTAAAACAAACAATTATATTACAACCTGAGCTTGTTATAAGAAAATCGTGTAATGAATAAATTAGAAATGATCAAATTGGTAGTCTAAGTAATAAAAATATAAAATTAATATTAGGAGGAATTGTAATGGAAATTAGATATGCAAGTCATGATGAAGATGCAAAAAGTTATGATACTACGCAATTAAGGAAACATTTTTTAATCGAGGATTTGTTTGTGCCGGGTGAAATAAAGATGGTTTATAGCCATATTGATAGAATAATAGTAGCTGGTATAGTGCCAACAAATAAGGCTCTTGTTTTAGAAGGAAGTAAAGCTTTAGGTTGTGATTATTTTCTTCAAAGACGTGAACTTGGAGTAATTAATATCGGTGGAGCTGGAACAGTTACTTTAGATGGTGAAAAACATGAACTAGGAGCTAGAGATGGACTTTATGTTGGTCTAGGAATTAAAGAAATTAGTTTTACAAGTGTCGATGCTAAAAATCCAGCTAAATTTTATATGAATAGTGCCACAGCACATAAAAACTATCCTACAGTAGAAATTAGTTTAGAAAAGGCTAATAAAGTCCAAGCTGGCAGTGATGAAGAATGTAATAAAAGAGTAATAAACCAATATGTTCATCCAGCAGTTTGCAAAAGCTGTCAATTAGTTATGGGAATGACAATACTTAATCCAGGTAGTGTATGGAATACAATGCCTTGTCATACTCATGATAGACGTATGGAAGTATATTTATATTTCGATATGGATGCAGATAATGTTGTGTTCCATCTCATGGGAACTCCACAAGAGACTAGACATATTGTTATGAAAAATGAACAAGCAGTTATATCTCCAAGCTGGTCTATACACTCAGGTGTTGGAACAAAAAATTATACTTTCATTTGGGGTATGGTTGGAGAAAATCAGGAATTTACAGATATGGATGCAGTTTTAACTAAAGATATAAAATAATTTAACAATAAATATCAAAAGTGATACATTGAATTTAAATTCATATGTATCGCTTTTTTTATTATAAGAATTATTAGACTGTATAAGAATTAGATAGTATAATAAAAGTATTATTATGTAACATTTTATACCTTATACATAAAAATTATTAGTTGTTTTAAAGGAGCTTAAAATGAAATTAAATGGGGTAACTAGTGAAAGGTCAATAGGAGGAAAAGTTTTTAATAATTTTATACTTATTATATTACTAATGAGCATTGGTTTCATTTTTTCTTTGTATGAAAAAAAAATAACTTCTAAGAATTACGATGATTATACAAATATAAATATTAAATTAAGCACACTTTCACTAGAATTTAGTAATAGTTGGGGTTATTTTGATATGTTTATAAAAACAAAGGATGATAGCAATATTCGAAAATATACTGACTCGAATAATAAAATAAAAAATTTATTGATTGAAATTCAACCCTACATTGAAAAAGATGAAAGCAGCAGCATTTATTTAAGAAATCTAAATAATATGTATGATATTTATAAGACTGAGTCTTATCATTTAATGAGTAAGGTTATAAATTTAGAAAGGTTGGATCCAAGAAGTTATGATAAATTAACTGAAATAAAGACTTTGTTTACTTATATAACTAAACATTCTGAGTCATTACTAGTGTCATATATGCATTATAGTAATAATGAGTATTCTACTTCCGTGCAAAAGTACAATAATACAGAGCGGGGAATTTATACTGCACTAATATTTATTATATTAGTTAGTTTTGCTTTCACTATGATGGTAAGCCGAGATTTGAACAATACGATAGGTAAACTTAGGTCTTATGCGGAACTTTTAACGGAGGCAAAATGGGGGATACCAGATCTTAAAGATCAAAAATATGAAGAGCTAAATAGTCTCGCTAGGGCTTTTGATAAGATGAAATACAGTATTCGCGAATTTATTAAGGAGTTAAATGAAAAAGCTGAAATTGAAAATAATTACCATGCTGAGAAACTTAAAAATACGCAGAAGGACAAATTAATTAAAGAAACACAATTGTCAGCATTGCAATCACAGATGGATCCACATTTTTTATTCAACACTTTAAATACTATTGGTAGAGTAGCAATGTTTGAGGGTGCAGATCAAACAAAGAAACTAATAGAAGCTACTTCAAAAATATTGAGATACAATTTGGACTGTAAGGATAAGATGGTAGAATTAAAGGAAGAAATTCATATGGTTAAAGCCTATGTTATTATACAAGAAACTAGGTTTCAAGATCAAATGAGTTTTATATTTAATATCGACGAGACTTTGGATACTGTTAAAGTACCACCAATGCTTGTACAACCTATTGTTGAGAATGCAATAATCCATGGATTAAGAGAAAAAGATAAGGGTGGAATAATACATATTACGGTAGTAAAGGATAAAAATAATTTTATTTCTATAAGTATTAAGGATAATGGTGTTGGGATGGATAATGAAAAAATTGATATAATACTAAGTGAAGTAAAAAATAAATCAACTGGACTGGGAGTTTTTAATGTAAAAAAAAGGTTAGAACTCTATTTTAATAGGAGTGATTTATTTAAGATAAAAAGTGAAAGAGGAGAAGGCACACAGGTAATGATTTCTATTCCTATTGATGGGGGTGAAGATATTGATAAAAATTTTAATTGCTGAGGATGAGGCTTTAGAAAGAAAGGCTCTTCGATTTCTGCTAGAAAAATACTTTTCACAAAGTATTGAGGTTGTTGGTGAGGTGAATAACGGGAGAGATGCGGTAGATATTTCACTTTTACTAAAACCTCAAATTATATTAATGGATATTCATATGCCAATAATGGAGGGGCTCGAAGCCTGTAGCATTATTAAAGAAAATTATTCGCAAACTGAATTCATAATACTTACCGCTTTTAATTATTTTGATTATGCGAAGAAGGCAATACATATTGGAGTAAGCGATTACTTATTAAAGCCTTTTTCAAATGATGAATTTGTAAATTCGATAAACAAGGTAATTAATAAAATTAACACTAAAAATTTAATAGAAAATAAAAACAATCAATTAAAGGAAACTTATAAGAAAATTTCTCCTTATGTTGAAAAGCAAATGGTTGAAAACATAGCTTATGGGGTTACATTAACTGAGGATCAATTTAATGAATATAGAAATATTTTTGAAATTGATAGTTCAAAGTTTTGTTGTTTAGTATTTAATTTAAATGAAAAAAGATTGTTTGAGGAGAATAGCATTGTTTTAATAAAAAATAGATTAAACATATTATTTCCCAGTATTGTAGGGGGGGTATGTTTAAATGATATTATATTATTTGTTTTTGATGAATCTGTTGGGAGTAAAATCTTAAGTAGAGAATTTAAAAATTTGTTAAATGATATGCACTTGGAGTTTAAAACAAACTATGACATAACGGTATCTATAGGCACTTCTGCTGTTAATGATGGCCTTAATCAATTATATCTCGCTTATAAAGAAGCCAAGAGATGTTCTGAAAACACAGGTTTAGATACAAGGCTCGGTAGTAAATTGCAAACCAATATTAGCACAGTAGACAATGTAAATGAAGTTAATAATATTCTAAGTGGAAAAGTAATAAAGGAAGATTTAAATGGAGCAATAATTGAATTGGATACCATTTTAAGCGATTTATTGAGCATAGATGGTAGCTCTAATCTTGTGGTTTTAAAAAAAAAGATTTTATATATTATGGATAGTGTCATTGAGGATATAAATAAATTCACGGGAAAAGACTTCAAAGATTTTAGTAAGGATAAAATCCTTAAAGAACTTATTAACTTGAAAAAAATTTCAGAATTAAAGAATTGCGTAAGTCTAGTACTAAAAGATCTTATAACTTACATATCGAGCTACAAAAGAAGTAAAAATATTGACGTGGTGGAAAAAGTTAAAGAATATATAGAAAACAATTATATGAATGATGTCAGTTTAGATAATTTAGCTCACTATATATCTATGAGTAGTTTTTATTTGAGTAGAATCTTTTCTAAAGTGGAAGGCACAAATATTAAGGAATATATAATTAAAATTAGAATGGAAAAGGCAAAGAGTATGCTAATAGAAGGAAAGAAATCAGTAAAACAAATTTCCATTGAGGTTGGATACTTAGATCAAAATTATTTTAGTAAAGCATTTAAGAAGTATACTAATATATCACCTAAGGAGTACTGCAATTTATAAGATTAAATTTAAAAATCTCAAATATTAAATTGCATAACTTAAATAAATAAGTTAAGATAATCACAAGTAATTACAATAATTTAAATAGGGAATGGTAAACGATTAATAATTATTATATTCCAAAAATAATAATAAGGAGGAATTGAATATGATAGTAAGAAATGATGATGTTAAACTTGAGGATTTAGGTAAGGGTGTGTCTCGCAAGATACTAGCACAAGTAAGCAATATAATGATGGTTGAGGTGAATTTTACAAAAGGTTCAATTGGAGAAATTCATTCACACGTACATGAGCAAATTAGTTATATTTTAAAAGGAAGCTTTGAGTTAAACATCGATGGTAAAAAGGAAATAGTAAAAACTGGTGATACTTATTATATCAAGCCAAATGCTTTACATGGTGTTTTAGCATTAGAGGATGCAACTATATTAGATGTTTTTACACCTCGTAGAGAAGATTTTCTAAAATAAGTCGAATATAATATATTCCCTCATCATCATGTATTTTTAACATGATGATGAGGGAATTTTTAATATGACAATCGATTACATACAATCGCAAGTTATTCTTCTAGTAAAGGTTTTCATAAAATAGTATTATAGAAATATAAACAAGAAAGATTCTTAGGGGGGCAAAAATAATGAATAAAAAGAAATTTATCGCAATATTTTCATGTCTTGTACTAACTGTAGGTGTACTAGCTGGTTGTGGAAGTAAAACATCAACGGCTACAAAGGATGCTGGCAAAACAGCAACTAAATCAGTTACTTTAAGATTATCAGATAATCAACCAGCAGGATATCCAACAATAATAGGAGATCAAGCATTTGCTAAAGAAGTAGAAGCTAAAACAAATGGCAGAATAAAAATAAAAGTATTTTTAGGTTCACAACTTGGGGATGAAAAAAGTACTATAGAACAACTTCAATTCGGTGGTATTGATGCAATACGTATAGGAGCTGCACCACTAGCTGAGTTTAATAAACAAATAGGCGCTTTAATTCTTCCTTATCTTTATAAGGATAAAGATCAAATGTTTAGAGTTTTAGAAGGACCAGTAGGAGAAAAAATGTTTGCTAGTTTATCAGCAGATAGCAAAATTGTAGGACTTAGTTGGGTAGATTCTGGAGCAAGAAATTTCTATAACACAAAGAAAGATATAAAAACACCAGCTGACTTAAAAGGTTTAAAGATTAGAGTACAAGAAAGTAAACCTATGATGGATATGGTTAAGGCATTAGGTGCATCTTCTACTCCAATGGCTTATGGTGATGTATATAGTGCATTACAAACTGGCGTAGTTGATGGAGCAGAAAACAATTGGCCAAGTTATTTATCATCTAATCATTATCAAGTAGCAAAACATATCACTATTGATGAACATACAAGAGTTCCAGAAATGATAGCATTTAGTAAAATATCATGGGACAAAATATCAGCAGATGATCAAAAAATAGTAAAAGCAGCAGCTATAGTTGGTGCAAATGTAGAACGAGTTGAATGGCTTAAACAGTCTGATGCAGCTCAAGCTGCAATAGTTAAAAAGGGTGGAGTTACAATTACTAAACTAACTTCTGATGAACAATCATTATTCCAAAAAGCAGTTAAACCTATGTATGCTGCACATCCAGAATGGAAAGAAACAATTGATGCAATACTTGCAACAAAATAATTAAGGTTTAATAATAGGAATCTGTTTTATGGAATATTTTATATAGATAAAGCAGGTTCCTTCACTTTATAAAAATAAAGGAGTGAAATAGAATTGAATATATTTAAGAAGGTATTAAATAAAATAGACAAGGCTATAGAATATATATGTATGGCAACATTAGTAATTTTAGTTTGTATAGTTTTCTATCAAGTATTTACCAGATATATACTTGGATTTACCCCTCGTTGGTCCGAGGAAACAGCTGTAATATTAATGATATGGTTAGGATTTATTACGACTGCAATTGGAGTTAAAGAAGGTACACATTTGAGCATTAGTGCTTTAGTTAACTTATTTCCTAAAATAGCACAAAAGGTAATATTTTATTTTGATGAATTAGCTGTAATGCTTTTCGGAATAATTCTATTTATTTATGGTAAGGACTTAACTATGAGTACGATGGGTTCTACACTTCCAGCAACACAACTTCCTTCAGGTGTTTTATATGCAGTGTTACCTGTTGCAGGAATTATGATTGTCTTTTATACAATAATAAGGATTTTAAATTTAATAACAGATAAACAAAATTAGATTTGGAGGTAGATTATGGATACTAATACAATAGCGATTATTATTTTACTTGGAGTATTCTTTGGATTACTTCTAGTAAAGGTACCAATCACTTTCTCATTAGGATTGTCAGCGGTTACAACGGCTATATTTTTGCAAATCCCATTAATGTCGATTGTGCAGCAAATAGCAAAAGGAATTAGCTCTTTCTCATTAATTACTATTCCTTTCTTTATACTTGCAGGAGAGATTATGGGGCAAGGAGGTATATCAACTCGGCTTGTTAATTTTTCAAGAGTAATAGTAGGAAGGATAAGAGGTGGACTAGCAATGGTTGATGTTCTTGCTTGTTTATTCTTTGGAGGACTTTCTGGTTCATCAGTAGCAGATACAACATCGATTGGATCTATTATGATTCCTATGATGGAAAAAGAAGGTTATGATAAAGATTTTGCTGTTTGTGTAACGGTAGCATCAGCAACTCAAGGAGTACTTGTACCTCCAAGCCATAATCTAATTCTTTTTTCATTAGCAGCTGGAGGAGTATCAATAAGCAGTTTATTCTTAGCTGGTATTGTACCAGGAATTTTCCTTGGATTATCAGTAATGATATTTAGTTATTTTATGGCTGTAAAAAGAAAATACCCAGTAAGTGCAAAAATACCTTTTAAGAAAAAACTTTATATGTTAAAGGATGGTATTCTTGGATTGTTCACAGCAGTAATTATTATGGGTGGTATTATGACAGGAATTTGTACTGCTACAGAATCAGCAGCTCTCGCAACAGTTTATGCCTTTATCATTACATTCTTTGTATATAAAGATGTACCATTATCTAAAATGGGAGATATACTTAGAAAATCATTAAAAACCATATCAATGGTTATGGGACTTATAGCAGCATCAGCAGCTTTTGGTTGGATGATTGCAATGGTTCAATTGCCAGAGCTTGTAACAAATGCATTAATAGCTGTATCAGACAATAGGGTAGTAATATTTTTACTTATAAATCTTATATTACTTGGACTAGGTATGATAATGGATATGGCTCCATTAATTCTTATTGCTACACCAATATTATTACCAGTAGTAGTGAAGTTTGGTATGGATCCAATCCAGTTTGGAATTATTTTAATGTTAAATCTTGGTATAGGTTTACTTACACCACCAGTTGGTTCAACATTATTCGTAGGTTGTTCTATTGGAAATATATCAATAGAAAAAGTTACAAAAGCATTATTTCCATTCTATGGTGTAATGATTGCTGTACTATTAGTATTAACTTTTGTTCCAGGATTGTCATTAATGCTTCCTCATATGTTTAGTTAAGTTGGTTTTATAGATAAAATATAAATTAAAACTAAATCCCTATAGTTACTTAAGTTTAAGTAACTATAGGGATTATATGTTTTGGAGTATGACCATAATAATTTATAAATATGTGAATGAATTAGTAACTTTATAAGCGTACATAGAATTTAAGAGTGATAAGGATTATACTATAATAAAATAGTATTGATTAATGAAAAATAATAAACTATACGGAGGTTATTCAATGTCATATTTGCTTAAGTCTTTAGAAAATTGTAAGTTAACATTAAACAATAGATTGGTTATGCCACCAATGGCTACGTCGAAATCAGATCAGAATGGAAAGGTAAGTAAAGATATATTAGATTATTATGATGAAAAATCTAGAGGTGGATATATCTCTCTTATTATTATTGAACATAGTTTTATAACACTTGCAGGAAAGGCTAGCGAAAGACAACTTTCTATTGCAGAGGATAGCACAATTGAAAGTCTAAAAGAATTATCTAACATTATTCATAAAAATGGATCTAAAACAGTAATGCAAATTAATCATGCTGGAAGTTCAACAAATAAAGAAATTACAGGGTTTAATCCAGTAGGTCCATCAGCTATTATAAATCCAAATTCAAGTATTGTACCAGATGAACTTTCAATAAAGGAGATTAAAAATATAATCTTAGAATTTAAAGATGCTGCAAGGCGTGTTAAGGAATCTGGATTTGATGGTGTAGAGATTCATTCTGCACATGGATATCTTCTAAACCAATTCTTCTCTCCTTTAACTAACAAGAGAAATGACGAATATGGTGGAGATTTACTAGGTCGAATTAAAATTCATTTAGATATTATTAAAGCAGTACGTGATGTTGTTGGGGATGATTTCCCAATTCTTCTAAGACTCGGTGCTAGCGATAATATGGAGGGCGGTATTACAATCGAAGACAGCAAAATTGCTGCGGTAGCTTTTGAGAAGGCAGGTGTAGATATTCTTGATATTTCCGGAGGCTTTTGTAGATTTATTATTCCAGGTAATACTAGTCAAGGGTATTTTTCACCGTTATCGCAATCTATAAAGGAAGTTGTATCTATTCCAGTTCTACTTACGGGTGGAATTACAAAGGTAGAAGCTGCAGAAAGTCTTTTGCATTCTGGAAAAGCTGATCTTATTGGTGTAGCTAGGGCTATATATAAAGATTCTAATTGGGCCCAAAAGGCTATAAAAAGCTTTGAATAGAAATTTTAAAACAAACAAATTAGTCTCTCGTATATAAATAACGGTTATTTAAGCTAAATTATGGTATAATGTAAGGTGAATAGAAATCGTGCATGTATGGATAAAATAAACGAGAAACTTTTATTTGTATGTTTCCTGGATGCTTAAGAAGGAAGGAAAATAAAGATGATAATGCTTCAGAAAATATATAAACTTTGTGAATGTTTTGAAAAACAAGATAGAAAAACAGGTATTATGAAATTAATAAATAAGGGCTATAGTGAGAGTACCTCAATTAAATATTATAATATATGGAGAAGGCATTATATGGATTCGAATAGTAAAGATCTTATGGTTTCAGGTATTTACATAGAAACTCGCAGAGAAAGAAAACTTCTAGAAGAGTGCACGTTTTTGGAACGTCAAAGATATCTTGAAGCACTAAGTAAAGAGCAACTTATTAAGATAACACAAGCAGTTCTTAAATAATATAAAAGAATATCTATGAAACATTAAAACTATAACAGATAATTCTTAAAATAGACAAAGATATGGTCACTATAGTAACTTAAAGCATCGACCCAGGAGATGATAACATCGACCCAGGAGATGATTAAGTTACTATGGTGATTAATTTATACCTTAAAATATAACGAAAAAATTCTAAAATATGGTAATAGTTTAATAGAAAAGGGAGGATTATATACATGGATGTAGAGAAATTAACAGTAAAGGTTCAACAATCATTAAATGGGGCTCAATCATTAGCGGTAAAAAACAACCATCAACAGGTAGATACGATTCATTTATTTGCAGCACTCATAGCTCAAGAGGATGGACTCATTCCTAATATATTTAGTAAAATGGGAGTGGATATAACTAGTTTAAATAATGAGATTAAAAATGAACTTGGTAAGATGCCAAAAGTTACTGGGAGCGGTGCTGATAGTGGCTCTGTATACGCTACACGAAGACTTGATGAGGTCTTTGTACGCGCTGAAGATGAAGCTAAAAAATTTAAAGATACATTTATAAGTGTTGAGCATGTGATGCTTGGACTTATGGATGTAAAAACTAAAGAGATAGTTGATATATTAAAAAAATTCAATATAACTAAAGATGCTTTTTTAAGTGTGCTCTCTAGCGTTCGTGGAAATCAAAGAGTAGATAATGTTGATCCAGAAGGTACTTATGAGGCATTAGTGAAATATGGATCAAATCTTGTGGAGCAAGCTAAAAAGCATAAATTGGATCCAGTAATTGGACGTGACGAGGAAATTAGGAGGGTTATAAGAATTCTTTCTAGAAGAACTAAAAATAATCCAGTGCTTATAGGAGAACCCGGAGTTGGTAAAACTGCTATAGTTGAGGGACTTGCTCAAAGAATTGTAAAGGGAGATGTACCAGAAGGTCTTAAGAATAAGATAATATTTTCTTTAGACATGGGAGCTCTTATTGCTGGTGCTAAATTTAAAGGTGAGTTTGAAGAAAGACTTAAAGCAGTTCTTAAAGAAGTAGAAACTAGTGAAGGAAAAATAATTTTATTTATAGATGAAATTCATAACATTGTTGGAGCAGGTAAATCAGAGGGTTCTATGGATGCTGGGAACATGATAAAACCATTACTTGCAAGAGGAAGTCTTCATTGTATTGGAGCAACTACTTTTGATGAATACAGAAAGTATCTAGAAAAAGATAAGGCTCTAGAGAGAAGATTTCAACCAGTAACAATAGAGGAACCTACGGTTGAAGATTCTGTATCGATACTTAGAGGTCTTAAAGAAAAATTTGAAATATACCACGGCATAAGGATTCATGATTCTGCGATTGTTGCAGCAGCAAAATTATCAGATAGATATATAACAGCAAGATTTCTACCAGATAAGGCAATTGATCTTATAGATGAAGCTTGTGCAATGATAAGAACTGATATCGATAGTATGCCAACTGAAATGGATATGATTAAACGTAAGGTATTTCAATTAGAAATTGAGAAAAAGGCATTATCTAAAGAAAAGGATGATGCATCAAAGAAAAGACTTATAACACTTGAGAAAGAGTTAAGTAATTTAAAAGATAAAGACAATGAAATGACAGCAAAATATGAAAAAGAAAAATCTAAGATAGTTGAAATTAGAAATTTAAAAGCAGAGTTAGATGTTTCCAGAGGCGATATAGAAAAATCTGAAAGAGAGTATGATTTAAATAAGGTAGCAGAACTTAAATATGGAGTAATTCCAAAGTTAGAAGCCCAGATAAAAGAGAAAGAAGCAGACATTCATCAAAATAATGAAACTGCTATGCTTAAAGAAGAGGTAACAGAAAAGGAAATATCACAGATAGTATCAAAGTGGACGGGTATACCTGTAACAAATCTCGAGGAAGGTGAAAGAGAAAAACTCTTAAGACTCGAAGATGATTTAACAAAAAGAGTAATTGGCCAAAAGGAAGCTGTAACTGCTGTTTCAAATGCAGTAATAAGGGCAAGAGCTGGTATGAAAGATCCTAAAAGACCTATTGGTTCATTCATATTTCTTGGACCTACTGGTGTCGGAAAAACTCAGCTTGCTAAAACACTAGCCGAAATTCTATTTGAGTCGAGTGAGAATATAATAAGAATAGATATGTCAGAGTATATGGAGAAATATTCTGTGTCAAGACTTATAGGAGCTCCACCAGGTTATGTAGGTTACGAGGAGGGTGGTCAGCTTACTGAGGCTGTTAGGCGTAAACCTTATAGCGTAGTATTGTTTGATGAAATAGAAAAAGCTCACGAAGATGTGTTTAATATATTTTTACAGATATTAGACGATGGTAGGCTTACAGATAATCAGGGTAAGATAATTAATTTTAAAAACTGTATAATAATCATGACTTCAAATATTGGAAGCAACTATCTCTTAGAAAATAATGAGAGTGGCGGAATTGAGAAAGGTATTCGTGATAGGGTCATGAACGAGCTCAAGTCTAAATTTAAACCAGAATTTCTAAATAGGTTGGATGATATCATATTATTTAAACCTCTAGAAACAAAGGAAATAGAAGGAATAGTTGATATATTCCTTGCAGATATTCAAAATAGGCTTAAGGATAAGAATATAACTATGAAAGTAACTACAGCTGCTAAAAAGCTTATGGCAGATGAAGGGTATGATCCAGTCTATGGAGCACGTCCACTAAAGAGATATATTGAAAATGTTTTGGAAACTTCTATTTCGAAAAAGATTATTAAGGGAGACATAAATGATGGTTCTGTCATTGGGGTAGATGCTAAAGATGATCAAATTGTTATAGAAAAAATAAGTAATTCAATAAAATAATATCTTAATTACTGTGTAAGTATAAATCAGATAGTATTTTAATTAATATAAGTTAGAAAAAGGGTGTCTTAAATGGCATCCTTTTTGTATAAGTAAAATAAATTGTATATAGGAGGAAGATGATCATATGAATGAGTTGAACATAGATATGAAAGGGATATTTGCGGCATCAGTGACTCCATTTGATAAGGAAAATAAAATAAATGATAAGGTTTTACTTAAACTTATGGAAAGAAATATGAAGGAGGGTGTTACAGGTTTTTTTATTGGTGGGAGTTCTGCAGAGTGTTTCCTTTTATCAAGAGATGAAAGGATGCGATTATTTGAAATTGCAGCCGAGAATAAAAATAAAACAAAGCTAATTGCACATGTAGGAGCAGTAAGTACAGATGAGGCAATAAAGTATGGTTTAAGGGCAAAAGAACTAGGATATAATGCAATTGCAGCGACTGCTCCTTATTATTACAAATTTTCTCCAAAGGAAATTGCACAGTATTATTATGACATTTATGAGAGGGTAGGAATGCCTATTATAGTTTATAACTTCCCAGGAAATACTGGTGTGGAGTTTGATCTTAAAAATAAGGATTTTAAGGAATTATTTAAAAGTCCTGCAATCGCAGGAGTAAAACATACGTCTCTTAATTTGTATCAACTTGAGAGAATAAAAAATCTGAAAAATTCTCTTTATATGTATAATGGGTTTGATGAAATTTTGCTGGCGGGTATTGCTATGGGTGCGGATGGAGCAATAGGAAGTACATTTAATTTTATGTATACACATTATAAAAAAATAAAAGAAGCCTTTGAATCATTAAATTATGAGGAGGCAAGAGCCCTTCAAGTTAAAGCAAATAATATAATGGAAGCACTGTGTAGTGTGGGATTAATACCAGCAATAAAGTATATTCTTACTCTACGTGGAATTGATGCTGGAGTTTCAAGAAAACCATTTTCTGAGCTTGACAGCGCACAAAAGAAATACATCGAAGAAATACTTGAATTGAACCTTGTTTGCTAATTAAAAGTAAAGTGGTGCATTATATATGATAAAGGTAATTGCAATAAACTAATAGGATTGGACAGTGAATATTGGAAATATAAAGGTTGGAATTTTCATGCATATTATTTTAAATGTAGAATAAATATTTTTAAGGGTTTAACAGCAACGGTTTTTTTAAAATTTCTAAATAAGGTTTCTAAACAAATTTTAAATAGCTCTCAATTGTAAACTAAAACAATAAAATTAGTTTACAATTGAGAGCTATTGCTTTATTATATAGTATATACCAATTGTATTGAGGAGGAATATACATGAAAAACACTAGAAATATAATTTTAGTAGCTATGTTTGCAGCATTAACAGCAATTGGAGCTTTCATTAAGGTGCCAATACCGTATGTACCTTTTACACTTCAATATCTGTTTTGTGCTTTGGCTGGACTAATTTTAGGCTCAAAATTAGGTGCATTGTCACAAATAGTTTATGTGGCTGTTGGACTTTCTGGTGTGCCTGTATTTACTGAAGGTGGCGGTATAGGTTACATATTTAAACCTACATTTGGATACCTTATCGGGTTCATAGTGGCAGCTTATGTTATAGGTAAAATAAGAGAGAAAGTATTGGAATTAAATTTTGTTAAGACAATATTTACTCTACTTTCAGGTCTGTTTTTTGTATATTTATTTGGAGTAATATATTTATACATTAGTTATAATTTATATCTCGGAAAGAATATTTCTTTTTATTTTGCATTTTTTTATGGCTTTGTGATTTGCATAGCTGGAGATTTGGTACTAACAGTATTTGCAGCATATATTTCAATAAAACTATTACCTGTATTAAGAAAAAGTGGATACATCGAATAAAATAATTACAAGAGAGGGGTATTGTATGAGAGTATTTATTAAGAATATGGAGAAAAAGGTAAACGAGTTAAATTTGGAGGTTAGAAAAAATGTCTAAGGGAGTATTTATAGTTGGAACAGATACTGATGTGGGAAAAACTATTGTAACTGCTGGAATTATGCATGTTCTGCGAAGTAATGGATATAATGCTACTTATTTTAAGGCAGCACTTAGTGGGGCTATTGAAGAAGGGGATGAACTTATTCCAGGTGATACTAAGCTTGCTTGTGATGTGAGTAATTTGGAAGAAGTTTATGAAAATATAACGCCTTATGTTTATAAGAATGCAGTATCCCCTCATCTTGCAGCTAAAATCGAGAATAAGCCTATCCAAATAGACTTAATAAGACAAAAATACAATTATTTAAAGGATAAATATGATTATGTTATCGCAGAAGGTAGTGGAGGAATAGTATGTCCATTGATAGATGATGAAAGAGGAATATATACTCTTGAAAATCTTATAAAGGATTTAAATATGAGTGTTGTTATTGTGGCAAGAGCTGGTGTGGGAACAATTAACCATACAGTACTTACCGTAGAATATATAAAATCATTAGGGATTAATATCAAAGGAATTATAATAAATAATTATATAGATAATATTCTCTGTAATGATAATATTCAAATGATAGAAAAGCTTACTAAAGTGCCTGTTATAGGTAAGCTTAAATATATTGTAAATCTAAATGAGAACATGATGCGAGCTATAAGAATTAATGCAGAAAAGGCTTTTAGTATTAAGACTTTAGAAGGATGCATGGATCAATTATAAAGTGAAGGGTGAGGTAAATAAATGAATAGTTATGTAGAAAAGGATTTGAAATATATATGGCATCCATGTTCACAAATGAAGGATTATGAGGAACTTAATCCAATAGTTATTGAAAAAGGTGAAGGGGTTTGGCTTTATGATATTGATGGAAAAAGATATTTAGATTGTATATCATCTTGGTGGACAAACACTCTAGGACATAGCAATAAGAGAATTAACGAGGCTATAAAAAAGCAGATAGATAATATTGAACATGTTATATTTGCAAATTTCTCAAACAAGCCTGCTATAGAACTTGCGGAAAAGCTTGTTGAGATAACACCAGACAAGCTTAAAAAAGTGTTCTTTTCTGATAATGGATCCTCAGCGGTAGAAATAGCTTTAAAGATGAGTTTTCACTATAACATGCAAAAAGGAAATACTAAAAAGAAAAGGTTTGTAGCACTAAGCGATGCATATCATGGAGAGACATTAGGTGCGTTGTCTGTTTGTGATATTGATGAGTTTAATGAAGTATACAAGCCTCTACTTTTAGATACATTTAGAGTACAAGGACCAGATTGTTATAGGTGTAAATACGGTTTTAATAGGGAGAGTTGTAATGCAGAGTGTTTTGAGGAGATGGAAAAGTGCTTAACTCAAAATCATATTGATATAAGTGCAGTAATAGTTGAACCTATGGTTCAAGGTGCTGCAGGTATGAAGATTTATTCACCAATTTATTTAAAGAAGCTCCGATACTTTTGTGATATATATGATATACACCTTATTGCAGACGAAATTGCAATGGGCTTTGGTAGAACTGGAAAAATGTTTGCTTGTAACCATGCTGATATAAGTCCAGACTTTATGTGTCTCTCAAAAGGGATTTCGGCTGGATATATGCCTATGTCAGTAGTTATGACTACAGATGATATTTATGATTGCTTTTATGGAGATTATAAAGAGCGAAAAACATTTATACATAGTCATACTTATTCAGGAAATGCTATGGGGTGTGCAATAGCGCTCGAGAACTTAAAGATATTTGAGGAAGACAATATTATAAAAAATAACGTAGAAAAAGGTGAGCTTATAAAAAAACTTACGCTAGAAAAGGCAGAAACTTTAAAACATGTAGGTGAGGTAAGAAGTATAGGGATGATAACAGCTATTGAAATAGTGAAAAATAGGGAGACAAAAGAAAGTTATCCCTTTGAAATGAGAGTAGGATATGAGATTTACAAGATTGCTCTTAAAAAGGGACTAGTACTAAGGCCAATAGGAAATGTACTTTATTTTATTCCACCGTATATTATAAATAATAATGAGATAGAATTTATGGTGAATACTTGTTTTGAAAGTATAGCCGAATATTATCAGAGAGAGTGTGAGAAGGAACAGGAGATGTGGTGAGTGAATATATAGATATTTAGATTTCTTTAAAATATTACAAAGAAATCTGTGGAATTTATGAATATTAAAAAGTTAATGTTGAAATTAAACCTATAAAGGTAGATAATTAGATATAATATGATTTTTATATCATTTAAATATTAGCAAGTACTAAAGGAGAAAGTATATATGATTAAATACAAATGGTGTGTATGCGATATGGATGGAACATTATTAAATTCAGATAATGTTATTTCAAAGGATAATGAAGTAGCACTAAAAAAACTCCAAAATATGGGGGTAGAAGTAATTATTGCATCTGGAAGACTAGATCTTATGGTAAAGACTTATATAAAGCAGTTAAATTTAAAAGGACCTGTTATATCTTGTAATGGTGGACTAGTTAGGAATATTGAAACAGGCGAAGTTCTCTATTCGAAGGTAATGGATAAAATTGCTGTAAAAGACGTTACAACTTACTGTAATAATAATGAAATAGAGTTTATTATATACACTGCTGATTTAGTATATTCTACTAAAAATAATTCAGTAGGTAAAAGGTATGCGGATCGTAATAGGGTTTTATTGCAAGATGAACAAATACCTATAAAATATATAGATGATAAGGTAATGGCAAAAATTAATGATATAGATGCTTTTAAAGTTTTGTTAGTTTGTGAAAAACATGAGGACATTATATTACTACAAAAGCATTTTTCAAAATATGATAATCTTACAGTAGTAAGTTCTGCAACAGGGCTTTTAGATATTATGGCATCAGATATTTCTAAGGGAAATGCTTTGGAAATATTGTCAAAAAAATTAAATGTAAGCTTAGATGAAATTATTGTTTTTGGAGATAATTACAATGATATTGAAATGTTTAAATGTGCGGGTATGTCTATAGCTATGGAAAATGCAGTAGAGGATGTAAAACTTCAGGCAAAATACATAACTAAGTCTAATAATGAGTCTGGAATAGCTTATGCTATAAACAATTACATATTAAAAGAATAAATTAAGATAATAATAGTAACAAAAATAAACGCATTGTACTTAAAGGGTACAATAGCGTTTTTATTTATGTAGTTTATTATTATATGGTATATTATATTATAATAGAAGTTGAATAACATATGGCATATATTAGTATAATATATACTATGATTCGAGCAGAGTAATTTTTTTAATAGGAGGAGTTTTATATGAAAAAACAACAATTTGGAGTTATTGGTATAGCTGTCATGGGCAAAAACCTGGCATTAAATGTTGAGAGCAGAGGAATATCTGTTTGTGTATATTCAAGGAATAGAACTACCATAGATGAATTTCTAATAGAGGCAAAAGGGAAAAATATAAAGGGTGCATATTCTATTGAGGAATTCGTAAATTCTTTAGAAACTCCAAGAAAAATATTAATTATGATTAAAGCAGGATTACCTGTTGATGAAACTATAGATAAATTAATACCTTATATATCAAAGGGTGATATATTAATTGATGGCGGTAATTCGTATTTTATGGATACAATACGTAGGAGCAAAAAACTTGAAGAGTTAGGGTTTAAATTTATAGGAACCGGAGTTTCAGGTGGAGAGGAAGGAGCTTTAAAAGGACCAGCAATTATGCCTGGGGGAGAACTTGATGCTTATAAAATAGTTGAACCTATCTTCACGGCTATATCTGCAAAGGTAGATGGAGAAGCTTGCTGCACTTATATTGGAACAAATGGGGCAGGACATTATGTGAAAATGGTTCACAATGGTATAGAATATGGGGATATGCAACTTATTTGTGAGGCTTATGCACTCCTAAAAGGGGTAGCAGGGCTAACAAACGATGAAATTCATGACGTTTTTGAGCAGTGGAACAAAGGGGAACTTAATAGCTATCTAATAGAAATAACTAGTGAAATATTTGTACAAAAGGATAATGAGACTGGGGAGTATATTGTTGATATTATTCTTGATAAAGCAGGGCAGAAGGGAACAGGAAAATGGACTAGCCAAAGTGCTTTGGATCTTGCAGTTCCTATACCTTCAATAACAGAGGCAGTTTTTGCACGCTGCATGTCATCATTAAAAGATGAAAGAATTTATGCAAGTAGTCTTTTAAAAGGACCGGATATTAAATTTAAAGGGGATAAAAAAGATTTTATAGAAGCTGTAAGAAGGGCCCTTTATACAAGTAAAATATGTTCATATGCGCAAGGATTTGCACTTATGAGGGTTGCATCAAAAGAGTATAATTGGGATCTTAAATATGGGGAAATAGCTAAAATATTTAGAGGGGGTTGTATAATTCGTGCGCAATTCCTTAACAAGATAAATGAAGCATATGAAAATGATGAAAATCTTAACAACTTAATGTTAGATTCATATTTTAAGAATATCATTAATAGTTATCAAAGGGACTTAAGATATGTAATATCAACAGCAGTAAATTTGGGAGTACCAGTACCATCATTTTCAAGTGCCTTAACATACTATGACAGTTATAGAAGTGCAAATCTTCCAGCAAACTTGCTTCAGGCGCAGAGAGATTATTTTGGAGCTCATACATTTGAAAGAGTAGATAAGGAAGGAACGTTTCATCATGAATGGGTAAGCGAAACAAAGAAATAGTAAAATTTATAAAATGAATGAACATATTAAGAGATAAGGTGTTCTAGAAAAAGATAAAGGTCAGTTTGAATATTAAACTGCTTTTTATCTTTTTTTATTTTATACATCTATTGACAATAAAGTTAATTGGTTATATAGTTAATTACATAAGTAACTAACCAATTGGGTTGTGGAGGTGTTAATTTGGATTTTAATAATGATGTACCTATATATATGCAGATTGCTCAAAATATTGAAGATAAAGTTCTTAAAGGGATTTTCCAGGAAGAAACTGCAATTCCATCTACAACAGAAATATCTGTTAAGTATAAGATAAATCCCGCTACAGTAGCTAAAGGATTTAATTTACTTGTAGATGAGGGAATTATATATAAAAAGCGGGGTGTAGGTATGTTTGTTGTAACTGGTAGCAAAGTAAAATTAATGGGCATAAGAAAAGAAAAATTTTATGAAAATTATATAGTTTCTTTAATAGAAGAAGCAAAGAAATTAAATATTTCAAGTAGTGATATCATTAAAATGATTGAAGGGGGGATTTAATGTGGGTACAATAAAGCTTTTAAATGTAAGTAAAAGATATGGGGATACTTTTGCATTAGATAATATATCATTAACTATAGAAGAAAACAAAATATATGGACTGCTCGGAAGAAATGGAGCTGGAAAGACAACTCTTTTAAATATTATAAATAATAGGATTTTTTCAGATAAAGGTGTCATTTCTATAGATGGTAAAACTTTATCAAATGATAAAAATGCCTTAGGTAATATATATTTTATGACAGAACAAAATTTGTATCCACAAGCTATGAAAGTAAAGGAGCTATTTAAGTGGAGCAAAGAATTTTATCCGAAGTTTGATATGGTATATGCATTAGAACTTTCTAAAAAGTTCGAATTAAATATAAATAAAAGGGTTAAGGAATTATCAACGGGGTACGCCTCTATTTGCAAAATTATAAATACAATGGCATCAGGCGCAGAAATCTTAATGTTCGATGAGCCAGTTCTGGGATTAGATGCTAATCACAGAGAACTGTTTTATAAAGAACTTATGGAAGGTTATATAGAGAAGCCTAAAACTATTATATTATCTACTCATATTATAGAAGAAGTATCACAATTAATAGAAAGGGTAATTGTTCTTAAGGATGGAAAAATAATTAATGATGAAAATGTTGAAGAATTACTAACTAAATGCTACAACGTATCTGGATTAAATAAGAATATAGATGAGTATATTCGCGGTAAAAATTGTTTAAGTGTAGATGAAATGGCATCTTTTAAATCAGCAGTTATAATGGGGAATAATGTTGGGATAGAAAAGGAAGAAATAAAAAAATTAGGTCTAGAAGTTTCAAAGGTTGAACTCCAAAAACTATTTATAGATTTGACGAATAAGGGGGAGATGAAATAATGACAAGTTACAAACTTGCTAAATATAATATTAAAAGCAGCCTAAAATCGATAATAATTTATTACTGTATTTTTATAGGTGCATTAACAGGCAAAAAAATGATGAGTCAATATTCAGGAGTAAGTAGTTCTACATCTGGATTAGAAATTTTATCTGTAGTTCTTTTATTTGTGTTAGGGTTAAACTTTTTTAGAGAAAATTTTTATTTTACTCAAGCGAATAATATTCTTAGGAGAGATTATTTTAAAGCAACAGCAATGGCTATTTTAGCAATAGGAATTACTATGTCCATATTAGATGTCGCAATAAATAGGATGTATAATACATTCATGGAAAATTACATGATGTATGATATAATTTATAGCAAAGTTTCTAGGTCATCTACATCCGAAGTATGGATACAAAGCAATAGTATACAAACACTATTTAGGACAGTTACATTTTTATTTGCTTTTTACATTGCAGCATTTGGAGTAGGACTATTAACGACTATGATATATTATAAGTGTAATAAAACAATGAAAGTTTTAGTGTCATTAATTCCTATAGCTGTATATGGAATAGTTTCACGCAATGATTTTGAGTTGGGAGAAAAGATAAAAGATTTTATTGGTGATTTACTGGGGATAGAAATAAGAAACTCTTATATGGCTGTAATAACATTTATATGTTTATTCATAATAACAATGTGTTTTGTTTATATGATTGTGAGAAGAGCTGTGGTCAAAAAAGCTTAGACCAATAAATTATAAAAGCTGTGAAATTAAGTTTCGCAGCTTATACTATATAAGGCTTATATAAATTGTTTTCTATTATTGTATAAAGATTTATAACCTAAGTTTAATGATAGAAAAACGGTTGTACAGACAGAACAACAAATTGCAATCATAATGGCTATTTGGTACATAATTGCTGTAGTAGGTAATGTACCAGAGAGCATTTGTCCAGTCATCATTCCAGGTAAAAAGATTATACCCATTCCAAGCATTGAGTTTATTGTAGGAATTAATGCTGTTTCGAAAGCATTATTAGCAAATGGCTTCAATATATTTTTTGGTTCCACACCTAAATTTAGTAAAGTATTAATTTTATTCTTTTCTTTGCTTATATCATCCATGAAGGTTTTTATCGCAATATTTACTCCAGTCATAGCGTTACCAATAATCATACCCGCGAGTGGTATAGTGTATTGGGGGTTAAATATGGATTTACCAACAACTACTGTGACAAAGAAGAGTAAAACAAAAAGTCCAGAAAAAGCTAAAGAAACCCCAATTGCAATTTTAAAATTATTGTTTAAGTCTTTTCTGCTTTTAATTACTCGATGTATAGAAAATGTTATCATAATTATTAAAAAAATTACAGTAAATAAGGGTTTTGGATTACTAAAGACATATTGAAGTATGTAACCAACAATTATAAGCTGAATCGTCATTCTTAAACTTGCAACTAAAAGAAGTTTTGTTTGAGTAACTTTTGATTTTTTCATAATTAAAAGTACTATAATTAATAGAAGATAAATAAGTAGAAAGTGGGAAATACTTAATTTTACAATGCTTTGCATACTTAAACCTCCTTAATTATTTCAATTTTATTTTGACAAAATTCTTCAACAATAGTTTTATTGTGGCTTACAATTACAATTTCAATATTTTTAGTCTTGCAGAAATTTATTATATTTTTCATTACCCTATGCCCAGTTATTTCATCTAAAGCTGACGTTGGCTCATCTAGCAATATGATTTTTGGACATAATGATAAAAAAATTGATATATAAACTCGTTGACGTTCTCCACCTGAAAGGGTATAGGCTGGTTGGTTAAGAGAAACATTTACGCAACAGAGCTGAGTTATGTAATCTATGTAATCACTGCTTGGCATAGTTTTTTGTCTTAATGAATAAAAAGTTTTGAAATTGTCTATTATGCTCTCGTTAAAAAGAAAAGGCTCTTGGGAAACTAGGCTTACTTCACGGCGTAAATTAATGGGTTCATATGTGTCAATTGAAAGCCCTTTATATAATAATTCACCAGAATCTCCATTAATAGACTGGTTTAATAACTTTAAAAATGTACTTTTCCCAGAGCCGCTTTCCCCAACAATAAAATTAATTTTGCCTTTCTTTATTTTTATATTATTGTAAGTTAGATTGGTATTGTATATAAGGTTACTTGCCTCAAATAATAGTTCATTCATTATAATTCCTTCTTTATTGGTATTTATTTTTTTCATTTAAGTCTATTATAACATTTAATGAATAGCTTATAAATTAATACATAATAGTATCGGTTTTTTAAATCTTATAGTAACAATTGATGAAATTAAATATATAGTGAAATTAGACCATTAAAATGCAATAGAAGGTTAATTTTATAAGATTATTTAAATAATTTTTATTATAGGGTATACTGTTAAGGAAAGAAAGATCTTTTAAGGGAGAACAGGTATGAATAAAAAAGCTTATTCAGATATTAAATATCCAATACTTGAAATAAACCTAAAAAAAGTATATGAAAATGTGAAAAGCATGGTAGAGTTATGTAACAATCGAGGTATAAGTATTGCTGGAGTAGTTAAGGGGTTTAATGCAATACCTGAGGTATCTATGCAATTTGTAAATGCAGGGTGCACATATATAGCAAGTTCAAGAATGGATCAAATAATTAAACTAAAGGAATATGGGTTAAATAAGCCTTTTATGATGCTTAGAATTCCAATGTTTAGTGAAATAAAAAAACTGGTTGAATTTGCACAGGTTAGTTTAAATTCTGAAATGGAGACACTTAATATGATCCAAAAGGAATGTGAATTGCAAGGGAAAAAGCATAAGGTAATTCTAATGATTGACCTTGGAGATTTAAGAGAAGGGGTATATGACCAAGATGAAATTATTAACTTAGCAATGCACGTAGAAAATCATCTTAAAAATGTTGAATTGTATGGGATAGGAACAAATTTAGGTTGTTATGGAGCTATAGTTCCAACAATTGAAAATTTAGGAAGGCTTTGCAGTATTGCTGAAATAATTGAAAGTAAAATAAAAAGAAGACTTGATATAATTTCTGGAGGTGCTACAAGTTCATTACCGTTAATAATAGATGGTAAAATGCCTAAGAGAATAAATAATTTAAGAGTAGGCGAGGGGATACTATTAGCAGAGGATTTAGAGAAATTTTGGGGATATGATATGAAACATATGCATAAGGATATCTTTGTATTAAAGGCACAGATTGTTGAAATAAAAAATAAACCTACACACCCTATTGGGATAGTATTTATTGATGCTTTTGGGACTAAACCAACTTATGAGGATAATGGTATAAGAAAAAGAGCCCTACTTGCAGTGGGAAAACAGGATTTTGGATTACATGATAAGCTAATTCCACAAAAACAAGGTGTTAAAATTATAGGAAGCAGTTCTGATCACTTAATTGTAGATATTGAAGAGTGTGATATAGAACCTAAATTAGGAGATATACTTGGCTTTTTAATGTATTACCCACCAATGATGTATTTAACTGAAAATCCTAGCATCCCAAAGGTTTTTATATAAGAATCTTTGGTAAAGCAAATGATATATATTGACATGAAAAAATATATATGGTAATCTTAAAAAAATCTCTTTGCACTGCATACAAAGCTACAGTACAAACTGAGCAGGCGATGAACTTTAAAAAAAGTTCGTGGGGCTGGGCCTAAAAGGCAACAGGATGGTTATATACCTGTGGGACAGTTTATTGTTCTACGGTTTTTTTATACCCATTTCTAGAACATATCTGAAGATTGCAATGCAAAAGAGGTACAAGCGATTCAGGGTTTCAAGGGAAGCTGCATATATAATTCTTCTTGATGATAATTTTTCAACTAATGTGGATACAATAAAAGATGGTAGACAAATTTATGATAATATAAGAGAAGGGGTATCAAAATATGAGTTCTTCATCAAGTTCATCTAACGGCAATCATTATAGAAGAGGAAATAATGGAAGTATATCTTATTGACTTTGGTTTGGCAAGATGGGCAGATAACAATAAATATCCCTATGATTTAGACTTTTCTTATTTAGGTGAGTTTTTACTATTTTTACTTTACTCTTCCTTTGAAACAAAAGAAAAGCATAAAAAATTACCTTGGTATAAGGAATTAAATCTAACAAATAAACAAAAGCTGTTTTTGAAAAAATTATTAGGACTTGAGAAAGTCTATGAGAATATTGAGGATATTAAAATGGATTTTACAAATGTGTTTGGAGTTTAAATTATTATTAAACAAATGTTAATATTTATGGGACTCGTAAGGGGGGAATTATATTATGCAAACAAGAGCTTTATTTGGATTTTTAGGTTGGGTAACAGTTATATGTTTTGGTATAGCAATTTCAAATTATTTCGTGAAGTTTATTAATAAAAAATATATTAGTAAATTTGGAAAAGAAAAAAAGTCAATAGTAGAGTTATATAGAAAGTTAATGAAAATAATTATTAAATATCATAAGCTAGCAGGTACAATAGCAATAGTTACTGTATTGACTCATTTTATCATTGCTTTTTCAGCAGGTCGCATTAGTATAACTGGAATAGTTGCGGCATCATTTATGGTCATCATATTCTTTTTAGGTGTTTATGGTGTTTTTATAAATAAAAATCGTAAAGGTATGTGGCTTAAAGTTCACCGCACTATGGCATTTGTATTATTATTAGCTATAGTAATTCATGTTATATAAATATTACTTAAATAACATAACTTTAAAAAATAATTACTGAGGAGAATATAAATTTGAAAGACAAGTTAGATAAAAAGTATCTTGAATGTGTATTGTATGTTGTGCTAGGGGCAACCCTAATATTTATAAGTTATAATGTAGTCTTTAATTTCAAAGTATTATTTACAAATACCATTGGTATAATAAATGCTATAGCTTCAATTATATCGCCACTTATTGTTGGTTGTATAATTGCTTACCTACTATATCCGTTATCAAAGATTATAAATACTTTTTTAGTTAAGTCACTAAAACTCAAATATAAGTCACATTTGATAAGCATTTTGTTAACATATTTAGTAGTGATTTTATTAGTTGTTATACTTATTTATAGTATATATGCGATGATTGGCGGGCAAATTAGCAGTAATCAAACCTTATCGGTTATGTTTGCAACTATAACAGATTATATAAAACGATATAATGAATTCTTTGATTATATTAACAAGAAAATTACGCAGAGTGGTCTTTCACTTGATATAAAAGGTTATTTATCTCAAGCTATAACGCAAGTATATTCATATTTATCGGTCTCTATAAATAGCATTATTATGTTATTTGCAGGTATAGGTAATATGCTTGTGAATAGTTTTATTGGCTTATTTATTTCTTTTTATTTATTAAAGGACCATGATTTTTTTAAAAAGCTTTATATAAATTCTGTGGGGCTTATAATGAGAGAAAGAAGGTTTAACAGCCTTAATAAAACTCTATTTGAAATTAATGATATTATATCTAGCTTTATAAGGGGGCAATTGCTTGATGGGTTAATAGTTGGCTTAATTAGCAGTATTGGACTATCAGTTATAGGTCTTGATTTTGCTTTTCTTATAGGGTTAACGGCAGGTATCGCTAATATCATACCTTATGTTGGTCCACTAATTGGTTGTATTCCAGCCATTATTATTGGTCTTCTTAGTCCAAATCCAATTATGGCTTTATGGGCAGTTCTTCTACTGCTTGCAGTTCAGCAACTTGATAGTGCTGTTATATCACCAAAAGTTGTAGGAGACAGTATGGGACTTCATCCAATATTCGTAATTATGGCAATAACCATAGGGGGTTCAATAGCAGGTATAATGGGAATGCTTTTATCTGTACCTATTGCTGGTATAATAAAATTATTTATAATGAAGATTATAACAAGGCATTCAGAGGTTAAAAACATGGAAGGTAAGTAGATACAAGATACATATGTGTATTTTAGAAACAAAGAAGGAATATTTAGAATCTTGTAGAATCTTATATTATAATGCACTAATTAATAGAGTTGCACTATAATAAGTTAAAGAGATTAATGTAAAGGAGAAAAAATGGAGAAAGATAAGAAAATTGCAGTTTTGATTGATGCTGATAATGTATCTGATAAATATATAAAGTATATCATTGATGAAATCTCGAATCATGGGACACCTACGTATAAAAGAATTTATGGAGATTGGACTAAACCTCAACTAGCTTCATGGAAAAATGTATTGCTTAATTATTCTATAAGCCCAATACAACAATATAGCTATACTACAGGTAAAAATTCAACAGATGCAGCACTTATAATAGATGCTATGGACATACTCTATTCAAATAATGTTGATGGATTTTGTATAGTATCTAGTGATAGTGATTTTACTAAACTAGCAGCTAGACTTCGGGAAGCTGGTATGTATGTTATTGGTATGGGAGAAAAGAAGACTCCTACGCCGTTCATATCTGCTTGCGAGAAGTTTAAGTATCTTGAAGTATTAGCATCGATGGCACCAAAACATACTGAGGTACCTAGTACTAAGGGAACACAAGCTCAAGAAGATTTAAAGGGTGGTATGATAAGTTCTATTAAATTAGTAGAGGCTATTAAAACCATTATAACTGAGATTTCAGATGAAGATGGTTGGGCATTTTTAGGAGAATTAGGTAGTACTCTTAATAAAAGGTATCCAGACTTTGATACTAGAAATTATGGTTATACAAAACTTACACCATTTGTTGCATCTCTAAATATTTTTGAGATTAGGTCAACAAAAACTAGTAATCCAAGTATAAGTCTTAAATATATCAGAAACAAAGAGTAATATTGAGTAACCATAAAAAGGTTTTCATTGAAAAGTATAAATATTTTTTATATAATTGAATTGTTAAAAGGGAGTAGTTATAACAATAAAGTCAACATACTGGTGTATATAACACCTGGCTTTATGACCTTAAAGGTAACGAGACTTTTAGCATAATTCTTTTGAATTATGTTAAGGGTCTCTTTTTTTATTATACAAATAGGGGGTAATTTATAATGAATAAAAAAATGCCAGTATTATTTATTGGGCACGGAAGTCCTATGAATGCAGTATTAAATAATGAATATACAGAGGCTATTAATAAATCAACGCAAAATATACCAAAACCAGAAGCGATTTTAGTGATCTCGGCCCATTGGGAGACTGAGGGTACATTTATTACATCATCAGATGAACCTGAGCAGATTTACGATTTTTATGGGTTTCCAGATGAACTATATAATCTTAAATATAATCCTACTGGATCTAGAAAATATGCACAGATTGTAGCTGAGGAACTTAAGGATTCGCATGTAATGCTAACAGAAAAATGGGGACTAGACCATGGTGCTTGGGCTGTACTATCGCATTTGTATCCTAAGGCTGATATACCAGTATTTCAAATGAGTCTGAATAAATTAGGTGATGAACAGTATCATTATGATCTTGGTAGAAAACTTTCGAAACTTCGTGAAAAAGGAATTTTAATAATAGGAAGTGGAGATATAGTCCATAATTTAGGAATAATGGACTATGATATGAATGCAACTCCATTTGAATGGGCGTCTGAATTTGATAATTACATTTGTGATGCTATTGTAAATAGAAAGCATGATAATATTATAAATTATCAAAAAATAGGGGGAAGTGCCAAGTTATCGGTACCTACAAAGGAACACTATTTACCATTACTCTATATAGCTGGAATACAGGATGAAGAAGATGAAGTTAATTTTATATATAAGGGTATACAACATAGTTCTATGTCTATGACAAGTATACAAATAGGATGAAAACAAGGGGGAAATAAGTAAAAAAACACGTTGAAATAGACAATAATATCATTTTGTTAAATAGTATATAAATCTAGGAGTGAAAACATGGAAGAAAAATATAATAATTTAAAAATTGCAGAAAGAGGCGCTCGTATAAGTATTCTTGCTTATATAGTACTCTCTGCATTAAAGCTAGGAATTGGATATTTATCTAGTTCAAAGGGTCTAACAGCAGATGGACTAAATAACACAACAGATATAGTTTCTTCACTAGCTGTATTAATTGGATTAAAAATATCGAGAAAGCCTGCGGATGATGATCATCTTTATGGTCATTTTAGAGCGGAGACTATGGCATCACTTATTGCCTCCTTAATTATGATAGTGGTAGGTCTGAATGTTTTATATAATGCAGCCAATTCTATTATCTTCTTTAAAGCGCAGGTTCCAGACTTAAAGGCAGCTTTAGTTGGTATTGTTTGTGCTGTAGCGATATATTTTGTCTACCGATATAATAAAAAGGTTGCTATTCAGATAAATAGTTCAGGGCTTATGGCTGCTGCTAAAGATAATCTTTCAGATGCCTGGGTTGGTATAGGTACATCTGTAGGTATTATTGCTTCTCAATTTGGATTGCCTTGGGTAGATCCACTAGCTGCGGTTCTAGTTGGCATATTAATTGTAAAGACTGGTTGGGATATTTTAAGGGAGGCAACGCTTAACTTAACAGATGGTTTCGATAAGGAACAATTAGATAATATAATTGAATGCATAAATGAGGTTTCAAGAGTTAGAAAGGTTAAGGATGTCCGGGCTCGCATTAATGGAAACAATATTTTTCTTGATATAATAGTAGTAGTTAGCGCGGATTTAAGCGTCGTTGAAGGCCACAATATCACGGAAGAGATTGAAGGAAAATTGGAAAGTGAGCTTAATATTACTGAAGCAGTGGTCCATGTAGAACCTGAAATTAAATCAAATCAAAATGGTGTAGAATAAAATCTGCACCATTTTTTTTAATTCAGAGGATAATTAATGTTCCCTTTTTCTAAATCCATTAGGAGAGACACCCAGATATTTTTTGAAAGTGGTGCAAAAATGACTTTGACTATTAAATCCAGATTTAAAAGAAATCATTTCTAGTGGATAAGAAGTGTTGTCTAAGAAATCTTTTGCTCTATTAGTTCTACATATATTTATGTACTCGCAAAATTTGAATCCAGTACTCTCTTTAAAAAGATAACACAGATAGTTGCTGCTGATATGAACATGGTTTGCAACTTTTTCTAGAGTTATCTTTTTTTCAATATTTGAGTGAATATAGCTCAAAGCATGTTTTATGATTTTATTCTCAGATATTGTTTTACCCTTATGCAAAATTTCAATGTAGCTTTTAATTATTTGTTCTCCTAAGGAAATTAAGTCATCTTTCGTATGATGAGTATCCATAAGCTTAAGATTTTGATAACATAAATCCTCCAAGGTTATTGAGGGGTTATTGCAAAAATAGGTATATATAAAGATATTAATTGAATAGAGTAATTTTTTTAATTCATTTGTGTTATTAGATGAAGATAAAAAAACATTTATCTTGTTTGTGTATATATTAATTGAAGTTTCTAAGTTATTATTTCCGATGTTTAAAGCAAGATCTGTGTGATTGAGTAAATTTTTCATAATATCTCCTTAATATTTTAAAAAAACATAGTAATAATGTTAAATAAATCTAATATAAAACTATTATAATATAAATAAGAACGATAATCAATATCAATACGAAATAATGTAAAATGAATTTTAGAAAAATGCGACTTAGGAGATATGAAATGCTTGGAAAATTATTATCTGAATTTAGAAATAAAGAAGTATATCATGACATAATTGAAAGCTTAGTCGCAGCTCTTGAAGCCAAAGATGCTTATACGAGTGGTCATTCACAAAGAGTTTCAAATATGGCATATAAACTTTCAAAAGGTCTAGGAATAAAGGGTGTTGAACTTCAAAATATAGATATATCAGCTCATCTGCATGATATAGGGAAGATAGGAGTTCCAGATAAAATTTTAAATAAGAATGGAAAACTATTGCCTCACGAGTGGGAATATATAAAGATGCATCCTAAAATAGGTTTTGATATTTTAAACAAATCAAAGGGATTAAAGTCTATAAGCAAAATCGTTCTCTATCATCATGAGAGATGGGACGGTAAAGGATACCCAAAAGGACTGTCTGGAATTGATATACCGCTCGGGTCAAGAGTAATTGCAGTATGTGATTCTATTGATGCTATGACATCTGTAAGACCTTATAGACAGGCTATGGGGTTTGAAGAGTGTATCAAAGAAATTACTATTAACTCAGGATTAATGTTTGATCCTGTGATAGTCCAATATATTGAAGAAAATATAAATGCAGTAAGAAAATTTTTAGAGCCTAAAAACACTATATTTAGACGGTGTTTATATAGATGAAACAATAGTTATATGAATGTACATAAAATTATATATGAGGAGGAAAAGAATATGAAAAATGTAGTAGTTATTTATTGGAGTGGAACAGGAAATACAGAGGCTATGGCTGAGGGTATTGTGGATGGTGCAAAAAAAGTTGAAGATGTTAATGTTAGATTAATTAATGTGTTTGATGCAAAAGCGGAGGATGTAATAAATGCAGATGCTGTGGCTTTGGGATGCCCATCTATGGGGGCAGAGCAACTTGAGGAAGGAGAAATGGAACCATTTATTGAATCAATTGCTAGTATCGTAACAGGTAAAAGTACAATACTATTTGGTTCTTACGGATGGGGTAGTGGAGAATGGATGGATAATTGGCAAGAAAGAATGGAAGGGTATGGTGCAAAGCTTATAGCAGATGGACTTATAATTAATAATGATGCTGATAAGGAAGGCATTGAAAAGTGCAGGGAAATTGGTGAACTTTTAGCAAAAGGGTAAGAAAAATTTTAAAAAAATTAATGGAGGGTGTTTATGGGATTAGAAGAGTTAAGAGGATTACTTGCTATTGTAAATGAGTATGATGATTTGGAGTATTTGTTTTCAGTAATAATACGAAATGCAGCACCAACTATAAAAAAACATAAGACATCCTCTTTAATTAATTTTAGTAATAGTAATAGAAACTTAAACAACATATGGGAAAAATATAAAAATGAAGTGAAAGAAAAACTAGATATTGATTATTTTGAATTAAAAAAGGATACAACAAATACATTTGTATTATTTTATAATAAAGAAAAAATGAAGTTAAGTATAAAAGATAATAAAAACATGTTATTTTTAAAAAGATTTGGATACACTGAAAATATGAATATAAAACAGTGTTTAATATTATTAGGGAAAAGATTCCGGGAAATATGTCCTCATGAGATTGGAATATTTTTGGGATATCCGCTAGAGGATGTAGTATCTTTTGTTGACTGTCCAAATGCGAAGTGCAAGATGGTTGGGTATTGGAAGGTATATCATGATATTGAAAAAGCTGAAATTATCTTTAATAAATATAATGAGATAAAAGCTACTATTATAAAATTAATGATAAAAGGTATGAAACCAACTGAGTTACTAAAACAAGCACAATAAATTGGTGAATTTCGTATCCAGTAAATATATATAATGTTATAATCAAATAAACAAAAAAGCTGTGAAGTGTTACTTCGCAGTTTTTTTGTTAAGGTAAAGGGTGACTTCGCTTTAAATTATTAATAAATATCAGTTTTTCATATAATAATTTGAAATTAAAATCAAATAAACCAAAAAAAACAGAATATTTCGCCAAAAGGCATAAAAATTATGTGACATTTTGGAAAAAACGAGTATAATGAATTCAATACTAATTTACGATGTTAATATAGTTATAAAATAAGTTCAAGTATGTTATAAGCTGATGAACTTTTTTATAAAAGGTAATATAGGGTTGCCTTCTATAAGTTGTAATTCATAACTTTTTAAATTAAGACAGTAGGGGGTAAAAATTATGCAAGTTAAAGTTTCAAAATTTGGTGGTAGTTCATTATGTGATAGTGGACAATTTCAAAAAGTAAAAGATATTGTTTTATCAGATGATATGAGGTGTTATATTGTACCTTCAGCTCCAGGTAAGAGAAGTAAAAGTGATTATAAAATTACAGATCTTTTGTATTTGTGTCATCAACATGTTGAAAAATCGCTGCCATTTGATGAATTATTCAAATTAATTGAAGAAAGATATATTAGTTTGTGTAGTGAATTAAAGCTTTCCATTAATATGTTAGAATATTTAAGGATCCTTAAGAAAAAAATAATTGATGGTGCTTCAGAAGACTATGTTGCAAGCAGGGGGGAATATTTAAATGCATTAATGCTTGCTGAGTATTTGGGGTATGAGTTTGTTGATGCTGCTGAGCTTATTGTTTTTACAAAAGATGGACGATTAGATGAAAAAGCAACATACGCTGCTATAGATATTAGATTATCAAAAGTTAAGAAAGCGGTAATTCCGGGATTTTATGGCGCGTCTAGTGATGGAAAGATAAGAACCTTTTCAAGAGGTGGTTCTGACATTACTGGGGCAATAATTGCTAAAGGGGTAGGGGCAGTAGTTTATGAAAATTGGACTGATGTGTCAGGTTTCTTAATGGCAGATCCAAGCATTGTTAATAACCCTAAACCTATTAAAGAGGTAACATATAAAGAACTTAGGGAATTATCATATATGGGGGCACATGTTTTTCATGAAGAAGCAGTTTTCCCTGTTAAGAATGAGGGGATTCCAATAAATATAAAAAATACTAATAAGCCAGAAGAAAAGGGAACCTTTATTTTAAATGATAAAATAGAAGTAAAATCCGGTAATATTACAGGTATAGCAGGAAAAAAAGATTTTACAGTAATTGCTATAGAAAAGACGCTTATGGATAAAGATATAGGATATTGTAGAAGGGTTCTTACAGTTCTTGAAAGTAATTGTGTAGCATTTGAGCATATGCCATCAGGGATAGATTCCATTTCACTAGTAATTGATGATTCTGAACTAGAAAATAAAATTGATAAAATATTAGAAGAAATTGAAAAACAGTGTAATCCAGATTCAATAATAGTACATCCTAATATGGCATTGATAGCAGTTGTTGGAGAAGGAATGATAAAAACTAGGGGTATATCTGCCAGAGTATTTAGTTCATTAGAAAAGGATAATATAAATATTAGAATGATAAATCAAGGGTCCAGTGAGATGAGCATAATTGTTGGTGTAGAAAACGAAGATTTCGAAAGTGCAATAAAGGCAGTGTATAAGGCATTCGAAAATTAAAGCATTGAATAAGGAAGTTATATTTAAGGAGGAAATTAATATGGAAAAGGTAAAGATAGCAATTTTAGGTTTTGGAAATGTTGGAACAGGCGTGTGGAAGATATTACAAGAAAATCGGAAAGAAATAATGAAACGGTCAAATTATGATATAGAGGTAGCTAAAATATTAGTCAGTGACATAAGTAAGAAGAGAGAAATTGAATTGCCTAAGGGTGTATTAACAAATAATATTGATGATATTATTAATGATGATAGTATAAAAATTGTAGTTGAACTTATTGGTGGACGTGGCCAGGCTAAGGAATATATGATAAGAGCTATGAAAGCTAAAAAACATATTGTAACTGCAAATAAATTAGTTGTTGCAAATTGGGGCGAAGAGTTATTTAAAATAGCAGAAGAAGAAAATGTTCTGTTTTATTATGAAGCAAGTGTGGCTGGTGGAATACCAATAATACGAGAAATTAATGAGAGTCTTACAGCTAACAGAATTGAGCAGATAATTGGAATTATAAATGGAACAACTAATTATATATTAAGTAAAATGACAAACGATGGAATTAGTTTTGATGAGGCATTAAAAGAGGCTCAAGATAAGGGGTACGCAGAGGCTGATCCAACATCTGATGTTGATGGCTTTGACGCTGTATATAAGCTTGCTATAATGGCTTCGCTAGCATTTGGAACTAAGGTTGATCATGATTGTATTTATAGGGAAGGTATAAGGAATATAAGCGCTGTAGATATAGAATATGCGCAAAAGTTCGGTTATACAATAAAACTTTTAGCAATAGCTAAGGAAGAAAATAATAAGTTAGAGCTTAGAGTACATCCAACGTTAATACCATCAAACCACCCAATGGCAAATGTAAATGATGCGTTTAATGCGATCTTAATAAAAGGAAATGCAGTTGGAGAACTAATGTTATACGGAAAAGGAGCAGGAGATTTGCCAACTGGTAGTGCAGTTGTAGGTGATATAATATCTATACTTCGAAATAATGTAAAGCCTTCTGATTTAAAGGCTATTAGTGGTGAGGAAGATTTTAAAGAAGTTAAAAACTCGGATGAAAACGAATCAGAATTTTATATAAGGCTTAATGTTAAAGATAGGGCCGGAGTTTTAGGAGATACGGCGAAAATATTTGGGAAAAATAATGTTAGCATCACATCCCTTACTCAAGATGTAGTTCATAAAGAGTATGTATTACTAGCATTTATTACACATAAAAGTTCAGAAAGAAATATAAGAGAGTCACTTAAGAAAATAAAAAAACTAGAATATGTTAATGAAATAGAAAGCATAATAAGAATAGAATCATTTAATTAATATTATAAGATGGACAAAACAACTAACAATTTGTTAGTTGTTTTTGTAAAAAGGAGTATAAATAAATGAAAGATCAAATTATTAAGCAAGTTAATAGTATAAAAGAAAAACTATGGGAAATAAATGATTTCATTTATTATAATCCAGAACTAGGGAATGAAGAATTTAAGGCTACTAACAAATTAACAGCTTTATTATCAGAATATTCTTTTAAAATCGAAACTGGAATAGCAAAAAGGAAAACTGCATTTAAAGCAGTATATGACAGTAATAAAAAAGGTCCGACTATTGCTTTTTTATGTGAATATGATGCACTGCCAGAAATAGGGCATGGTTGTGGCCACGATATGATTGGCACAATTAGTATTGGTGCGGCGATAGGTTTAAGTAAGGTATTAGAGGCAGTAGGTGGGAAAATAGAGGTTTATGGAACTCCTGCTGAGGAAACAAATGGTGCGAAAAGTGATATGGCAAATCAAGGAATATTTGACAGCGTTGATGTTGCTATGATAATGCATCCATATGGTAAAACATGTAAAAGTGGACCGTCACTCGCAATGGAAGCACTACAGTTTGAATTTACTGGGAAGTCTAGCCATGCATCAAGTTCGCCTGAACAAGGAATTAATGCTTTGGATGCCGTTATATTAATGTTTAATGGCGTAAATGCTATAAGGCAACATGTAACGTCTGATGTACGGATCCATGGAATTATAAGTGAAGGGGGCGTCGCTGCAAACATAGTACCATGTAGAGCAGTTGCAAAATTTTATGTAAGGGCTCTTAAGAAAAGTTACTTGAGGGAAGTAATTAAAAAGGTGAAAAATATTGCGAGTGGAGCAGCGCTTATGACTGGGGCAACTCTTGAAGTTAGTTTATATGAATCGCCATTTGATGATATGAACACAAATGAAAATCTGTCTGAGACATTTAATGATAATTTGAGAAGTCTTGGTATAACAGATATTAACCCCCCAGAGAATATTGGATCTTTAGATATGGGGAATGTAAGCTATATTGTTCCGTCAATTCATCCGCTACTTGGAATAGGTAATCCAAACTTAAGTTTACATACAAAGGAAATGGCTAAAGCAACAATAACAAATCAGGCACATAATGCTTTAATTATAGGGGCTACAGCGCTAGCCCTAACAGGATATGATGTTATTACGAATAGGGATTTGCTTTCTAAGATAAAAGAAGAGTTTATTCAGAGTACAACCGATCTATAAATTTTTAACGACGAGTTTTTCCTTGAATTATGATATAATCTTAATTATTAGATATAAATAAAAATCGAATAAATTATGCAGGTGATAATATATGAAATATAAATTAATGTGTATTGATATGGATGGGACACTTTTAAACAGTAAACGAGTAGTAAGTGACATTAATAAAAACGCTATTAAAAAAGCACATGATTTAGGTGTGCAAATTGTTATTGCTACTGGAAGAGTTTACAGTAATGCAGCTTTTTATTCAAATTTAATAGGCGTAAAGTCACCAGTAATAGCATCAAATGGGGCTATTATAAAAGAAAAGTTAACAGACAAAATTATTTATAAAAATGAATTAGGTATTGAAAATTTGGCTAAAATTATAGAGGTTTGTCATAAACATAAATTAAAGTTAAATTTAAACACGCATAACAGTATAATTAGCGCAAGTAGACTTATATATGTTATTACAAAATATATATTTCTTAAATCTATGATGAATTCTGAAAATGGAAAGTTAAACATAAGATACGTATCAAAACATAATTTACTTAAAACAATAAAAGAAAATAGTAAGGATATAATTAAATGTGAAATATTAGATACAAGCCCACGTAGGTTAGAAATAGCAAAAGAAGATTTTAAGAAAATAGTTGATTTAGAGATTGTAAGTTCAAGTAAAAATAATATTGAGATTACTTCAAAAAGTGTATCAAAAGGACAAGCAGTTAAGGAACTTGCAAAGTATTATAATTTAGAAGTAGAAGAAATAATAACTATAGGTGATAGCCAAAATGATTTATCAATGATAGAATACGCAGGTCTTGGTATAGCAATGGGAAATGGAACAGAACTTGTAAAGAGCAAAGCGGATTATATTACGGATACCAATGACAATGATGGAGTAGCTAAAGCTATAAACAAATTTATACTTAATAATTCAAATTGACACTTTTTAGCATTGAAATTAAAAAATTGATGCTAAGAAGCTTTTTTTTACACTTAAAACTTGAATATATATTTCAATACAGTTTATAATAAAGAAAGTGTATTAAATGTATTAAGTGTATTAAGTATATTAATTTTTGGGAGTGATAATTTGAAGAGAAGTGAAAAAATCTATGAGTATATTGCTGGAAAAACAGAAAAATTTAATCGTGAAAACTTAGAGGAAAAAATCGGTTTTAGCGCAACTGAAATATCTCAGAGTTTAGATATTTTAAGAAATAACGTAAGTATGGAATTAAATGAATTGCTTAGGCGAGATAGAATAATAAAAATAAAATCTAGACCTGTGTTATACGTTGATAATGCTTGTTTAGAAAGACTATTGAATAAAAAGTTGCCAGTTGGGCCATTAGAAGTAAAAAATTTAAATGAATTATTCCTTAAAAAAAATAAAATTAGCCAGGAAGAATGTCCTTTTGATAAACTTATTGGAGCAAAAACTAGTCTTAAAAATCAAATTGAACAGGCAAAAGCTGCAATACTTTATCCTCCAAATGGTTTGCACACACTAATTGTTGGTCAAACAGGAGTTGGTAAAACCTTGTTTGCAAATATGATGTACAAACAAGCAAAGTATTCGAAAAAATTGGATGAAAAATCACCGTTTATAGTATTTAATTGTGCTGATTATTATAACAATCCTCAACTTTTAATATCACATCTGTTTGGACATATTAAAGGAGCATACACCGGCGCTGATAGCGAAAAGGCTGGGATTGTTGAAAAAGCAGATACAGGTATATTATTTCTAGATGAAATACACAGATTACCACCAGAAGGGCAGGAAATGTTGTTTTATTTTATGGATACAGGTATGTTTAATAGATTAGGTGAGACAGAGAGAAATAGAAAATCTTGTGTTTTAATAATTGGAGCGACTACGGAGGATCCCAATTCATCACTACTAAAAACATTTGTAAGAAGAATACCGATAATTATAACTATTCCCAACTTTGATAAAAGGACAGCCAGTGATAAAGTTGATTTTATCAAATTTTTATTAGCCAATGAGGCACATAGAGTAAACAAAGTAATAAAAATTGAGGATGAAGCAGTGAAAGCAATTATTGGAAGCACATCTTATGGAAATATTGGTCAGATGAAATCAAATATTCAACTTATTTGCGCTAAGGGTTTTTTAAATAGTATCAATAATAAGGATTTTATAGAAATAGATTTTAAATCGCTGCCTTCCGATATTAAAAGTGGATTATTTTATCTAAGCGGCAAACGTAAAGAAATGGAAGAAATATCTGGATATTTAGATTCCAAGCTAATAGTTACTCCAGAAGGTCACAGTGTATTAATTGAAAAAGATCCTTATGATCCACCTTTTAATTTATACAAGATAATAGAAGATAAGGCAGCAATACTTAAAAAAGGTGGTGCGGATGAAGAATATATAAACAATTTTATTACAACTGATATTAATGTGCACATTAAATCCTTTTATAACAAGGTTAAAAGTGATGAGGATGGTAGAAGTAAAATATTAAAAATAGTAGATGAAGACATTCTTGAATTTTCGGAAGAAATAATGGATATGATTGAAAAAAAACTTGATAAAACACTAACTGATAGATTTTTATATGCATTAAGTCTACATTTAAGTTCATTTTTAAACAGATTAAGTAATCATCAAAATCTTAAGTATAAAAATATAGAGGGCATAATAGATGATAAACGTACAGAATTTAATATTGCAGTAGACGTAAAGGGAATGGTTGAAAAAAAATATAATGTGGTTGTTCCAAAGATTGAAGTAATATATCTTACATTGTTAATCAGTTCTATTACGGAAGAACAAACAAATCAGCATGTGGCAATAATTGTAGCGGCACATGGAAGCAGCACAGCAAGTAGTATGGTTAATGTAGCAAGGCAGCTTCTAGGGGAGGCTGTAATCGAAGCAATAGATATGCCACTCGAAGTTAGTCCTACTAAAACGTTAGATGAAGTTATTGAAAAGGTTAGGGAAATAGATATGGGTAAGGGGGTCCTATTACTTGTGGATATGGGTTCACTTGTTAACTTTGAGTCTATAATAATGGAAAAAACAGATATAAAGGTTAAGACACTAGATATGGTTACTACCTCATTAGTATTAGAAGCCATAAGGAAAGCAACTATTTTAGATATGAACTTAGATGCCTTATATAATTCTCTAAAGCAATTTAGAGGATATTCAAAGATTGAGGAAGAAAAAGGTATTAATAAAGACGATGCAAATAAGAAAAGGGCAATAATAACAATATGCGCAACTGGCGAGGGGACTGCAGTAAAGCTAAAAGAACTTGTGGAGAACATTGTTAGAAGTACAGATGAAAAAGAAATTGAAATTTTACCAATAAGCATAAAAGACATAGAAAAGGAAATAATAAAAATAAAAAATAACTATACTATTATAGCTTCTGTCGGTATAATAAACCCTAAAATTGAAGCTCCCTTTATATCCCTTGAAGAGCTAATTAGCGGTAATGGTGAAAACATTTTAATGAGTATAATACAGAGAAAAAGCTTTAAAATTGAAAAAGGCCATGAAAATACAGTAGTTAAGGATCTATGTGAAGACAGTTTAAATCAATTTTTAACTTATTTAAACCCTTCTAAAATAATAAGCTTATTGTATCAATTCGTAAATCTTTTAGAAGAAAAAACGAAAATAAGGTTTAATAATTCAACTAAAATAAGAATAATGGTGCATGTAGGTTGTGCCCTAGAGAGAATGGTAATAAAGGATGGGTTAAAGTACAAGAGGGAAAAGGCTAACATAGATTCACACTTGGTTGAGATTATTACAGGGGCAAATAAAGTATTTAAAGATGCAATAAACATAAGCTTAAATGAAGATGAAATATTATTTTTAGCAGAAATGATTGAATAGAAAACAATATACTGATACACTTCTCTTTTGATACACTTTTTTATAAGTGAAAAACTAAAGTTAGTATTGAAATTAAAAAAGAAGTGTATTGATATAAAAAAAATAAAAAAAATTAGAAATAAAAAATGGCTATTTTAAAAGAGTTAACACAAATATAATAAACAATACACTATTTTGGCACGACAGTTGCTATATGAATAGTAAGACAACTTAGGTGAAAGTGCTGATAAGGAGGATGATTTATAATGAATATAGTGCTTGCAAGAATTGATGACAGATTAATACATGGTCAAGTAGCAACAATTTGGTCGAAAGCCACAAAATGTCAAAGAATAATTGTATGTAATGATGATGTAACAAAGGACTCAATCAGAAAGACACTTTTGGAACAAGTTGCACCTCCAGGAATTAAATCAAGTGTTGTAGGAATTGATGAAGCAATAAGAGCTTATAATATTCCCAAATACAAAAATGATAGAGTGCTATTTTTATTCACTAATCCAACTGATGTTGTAAGAATGGTTGAAGGCGGAGTAGCCATAAAGAGTGTAAATATTGGTGGTATGTCATTTCAAGCAGGAAAGAAACAAATAACTAGTGTAGTATCAGTAGATGATACAGATATTAAAGCTTTCAAAAAATTAAATGAAAAAGGCATTGAACTAGAAATAAGAAAAATTTCTTCGGATTCAAAAGTAGATTTAATGTCAAAACTATAAGATTTAATGGGTTTTAATTGTAATCGTTACGATTGATTGTGATGAGCTACAATAATTTTGGTTACAGGTTTTTCGAAACTTTTATATAAATTTTACTGTAACAAATAAAAAATAGGAGGTATAAAAGATGGTAGGAATAGTTCTTGCTAGTCATGGAGAATTTGCTAAAGGCATCTTGCAATCTGGTGCGATGATTTTCGGAGAACAAGAAAACGTACAAGCGGTTACATTGATGCCTAGTGAAGGCCCTGATGATGTTAAAGCAAAAATGAAAGATGCAATCGCATCTTTTGACAACCAAGATGAGGTTTTATTCTTAGTTGATCTATGGGGCGGTACACCATTCAACCAAGCGAATAGTCTATTTGAAGAACACAAAGACAAATGGGCAATCGTAGCTGGTATGAATCTACCGATGGTGATTGAAGCTTATTCTTCACGTTCTTCAATGGAATCTGCACAGGAAATTGCAACTTTTATTTTAAACTCAGCTAAAGAAGGAATTAAAGTTAAGCCTGAAGAATTAGAACCCAAAGATAATGGTAAATCTTCGCAAGCAAACGCAGGGATTTCTAATGCAGGTGCACCTGGATCATTCGAATATGTTTTAGCTCGTATTGACTCTCGTTTACTTCATGGACAAATAGCGACTGCTTGGTCAAAAGATGTTCTACCTACACGAATTATTGTAGTATCAGATGCAGTAGCCAAAGATGAACTTCGTAGTAAATTGATAACGCAAGCTGCTCCTCCAGGTGTTAAAGCTCATGTTGTTCCAGTTAGTCAAATGATTAAACTTGCAAAAAATGATAAACAATTTGGCGGACAACGTGCATTGCTTCTTTTTGAAAATCCACAAGATGTACTTCGTGCGGTAGAAGGTGGAGTACCACTTAAGACAATCAATATTGGCTCTATGGCTCATGCTATAGGTAAAGTTCAACCAAACAAAGTACTTGCTTTCAATCAAGACGATATTGATACCTTCAAGAAGCTTAAACAAGCTGGACTTACTTTTGATGTTCGTAAAGTTCCAAATGATTCAAAGGGAAATATGGATGAAATTCTTAAAAAAGCACAAGCAGAATTAAATAAACTGAAATAATTTAACTATTTAACTATTTTAAATGAAAAAGGGGGATTAATAATCATGGATATAAATATAATCCAAATGATATTAGTCGTTATCGTGGCATTTCTAGCTGGTATGGAAGGTGTCTTGGATGCATTTGATTTCCATCAACCAGTAATTGCATGTACGTTAATCGGCTTAGTTACAGGTAACTTGTTACCATGCCTAATATTAGGTGGTAGTCTTCAAATGATTGCTTTAGGTTGGGCAAACATAGGTGCTGCTGTAGCACCAGATGCAGCACTTGCATCTGTTGCATCCGCAATTATTTTAGTTCTTGGTGGACAAGGTACAGCAGGAGTTCCAGCAGCTATCGCTATTGCTGTTCCACTAGCAGTTGCAGGTCTATTATTAACAATTCTTTGTCGTACAATTGCTACAGCGTTTGCACATTTTATGGATGCTGCTGCTAAAGAAGGAAATATCGGAAAAGTTGAAATGTGGCATATAATTGCTATTTGCATGCAGGGTTTACGTAATGCAATCCCAGCAGCCTTGATTTTAGCAGTTGGTGCTGGTCCGATTAAGACAGCACTTGAACTTATGCCTACATGGCTCACAGGTGGACTCGCAATCGGTGGTGGAATGGTCGTAGCTGTTGGTTATGCAATGGTAATCAACATGATGGCTACAAAAGAAGTATGGCCATTCTTTGCAATTGGTTTTGTACTTGCAACTATTTCACAAATTACACTTATCGGACTAGGGGCAATCGGTGTATGTGTGGCTCTTATTTACTTAAAGCTTACTAAACAAGGTGGCTCAGGTAATGGTGGAAGCTCAAATACTGGTGATCCATTAGGCGATATTATTGACACTTACTAAGAAAGGGGGGAATACTAAAATGGTAAATAAATTAAAATTAACAAAAAAAGATCGTATTTCTGTTTGGTGGCATTCAACTTTCATTCAAGGTTCTTGGAACTACGAAAGAATGCAAAACGGTGGCTGGGCATATGCATTAATACCCGCAATCAAAAAATTATATAAGACTAAAGAAGATCGTGCAGCTGCACTAAAACGTCACTTGGAGTTCTTTAACACTCATCCATATGTGGCTTCACCAATCATTGGTGTAACATTAGCATTAGAAGAAGACCGTGCAAATGGTTTACCAATTGATGACATAACTATTCAAGGTGTTAAAATTGGTATGATGGGACCTTTAGCTGGTATTGGTGATCCAGTGTTCTGGTTTACTGTTAGACCGATTTTAGGGGCATTAGCTGGTTCTCTTGCTATGGCTGGTAACATACTTGGACCAATTATCTTTTTCGTAGTTTGGAATGCCATCCGTATGTCATTTACATGGTATACACAAGAGTTTGGTTACAAAGCAGGTTCTAAAATTACTGATGATGTATCAGGTAATTTACTACAAGATGTTACAAAAGGAGCATCCATCCTTGGTATGTTCATTTTGGGATCATTAGTTAACAGATGGGTAACTGTTGTATTTACACCTATAGTATCAACAGTTAAGTTAGCTAATGGTGCTTTCATTGATTGGAGCAAAATACCTGCTGGAGCAGAAGGTATTAAACAAGCTCTTTTGCAACAAAAAGGCGGTTTGTCATTAACTCCTGATAAGGTTACTACACTACAAAACAACTTAGATTCTTTGATTCCTGGACTTGCAGGATTAGGATTGACATTACTATGCATGTGGTTGCTTAAGAAGAAAATATCTCCAATTACAATTATTTTTGGGCTGTTCGCAGTAGGAATCGTTTTCCACTTAATCGGTTTAATGTAATATTTTTTACTCAACCTGGGCTTTTGGCCTGGGTTTTTTTATTACTAAAACTGTTTTGGCGGTTGTGATCTGTGGCACTTGATTATTTCATTTTAAGAAGGTATATTATATACTATAGTCAAGAAGTAAAAAAGTTATTAATTAATAGAAAAAAATGTGTGCATAAATAGAAAAGAGGTAGATCGTATGGTTCAATCACTCAATACAAAGGTGGATTTAGTAATTGATGCAACATGGCTTACAGGCTCTACAGATTATGGAAAAATTATGATTGGCGACAAAGGTTTTGAGTTTTATTGTTCTCGTGATTCTCGCAAAAATGTTCAAATTCCTTGGGAAGATGTTGACAAGGTCATTGCGTCCGTAATGCTAAAAGGAAAGTGGATTCCGCGATATGCGATTAAAAATAAGAAAAATGTTAACTATATTTTTTCTTCTAAAGATCCCAAAAGAGTGCTTCGTGCTATTCGAAAATATGTTGACCCCAATAATATGGTTAATTCGTTAAGTTTTTTTGATGTTGTAAAGCGAGCGGTTAAATCGAGATTTAAGAAGGGTTGATCAACTAAAATTTCCTGATTCTATAAGCAACTGGTTCGTTTTCAAGGTGATTTTGATAAAATTACATACTAAATAACATGTTAATTAACACTTTAATTAGCATGTTATTTTTTATTGGTAATGCTATATTTATCTTCATAAGATTATGTGCTATTTGATATGATAATAGATATACTACAGTAATAAATTGCATTTGAAAAATATAGAAAATATGTTATAATTTAAGTAGTCTTTTTGATAAAGAAATAGATTTTTCGGAGGGGATATGAATGGATACTAGGATAAAAATAATTCTTATTATGGATATTATTGCTTTTTTAATGATGTTCAGAAAATTATATACAGTAAGCCATCATGGAAAACTTATTATAAACACAAACAAAAATAGAATTTGGGCTATCATTTGGTCTATCCTTTGGGCTGTGATGATTATCTCATGGTGCATATTAGTGTATCTTCATTATATGGATAACACTTATAATAATATTTTAATGGACATATTTTGGATTGAAATCTCAATTTATAATATAATAAGGGGTTCACATAGTTCAGAAATAAGAGAAAATGGGATATATGGTTCTGGAAAATTTTATAAATGGTCTAAAGTTAAAAGTTATAGTTGGATATTACCAACTACTATTAAATTTGAAGTCAGTACATTTTTCAAAACTAATTACAGTTTTGAATTTACCATAAACGAAGAATTAAAATCAAAAGTAAATGAAAGAGTACAAAAGTACGTTATTTAATGTTTAATATAGGTATGCAATATCATTATGAATTTTTTTCAGAAGTAACTCCAAATAATAAGAGCAGAAACAATTGAAAATCCATTTAGTAATTCTTGTTTTGCAAATATAAAATTCTCGTGAGACTGACAGGAAGTCAGGCTAGCGAATCCGAGACAGGAAGTTTAGTGTGAGTACGTAACAATTAATAATTGTTACGCGCCCCAGAGAACTACCCAGAGGTAGAGAATTTTATATTAGAAAAACAATAGAATATCTTAATGGATTTTCATGTTTTAATCTATTATTTGGAGTCACGCAGAAGAAGCTTCATAGGTAGCACTTTTATTCACATTTGAATAATTTTCTTGCAAATTTTACAGTTTGTGTTGCATCTTTAGCATAATAATCTGCACCAATCATTTTTGCATACTCTTCATTTAAAACTGCGCCTCCAACAAGAACAGTGCAATCAAGGTTATTGTCACGAAGAGCCTTTATTGTTTCACCCATGCTTCTAACAGTGGTGGTCATAAGTGCACTTAAACCAACTAATTTAATATTACCACTACGTACTGCTTCAACAACTACATCCTCGTGTACATCTTTTCCAAGATCTATTACATCAAATCCATAATTTTCGAGTAGAATTTTAACTATATTTTTACCAATATCGTGAATGTCCCCACGGACAGTTGCAAGAACGATTGTACCTTTACTAATTTTTTTGTCAGTACTTGCCATCATTCTTTCTTTAATTATCTGGAAAGATTTTTTTACTGTTTCTGCAGATTGTAATAATTGAGGAAGAAATATTTCTCCACTTTCATATTTTTGACCTACAATATCAAGAGAAGGGATTAAGTAGGTATTAACTACTTCCATTTCAGTCATAGTTTTTAGGAGCTCTTTTGTTATTTTTGAAGCTTCTTCCTTCATACCATCAATAATAATGCTCTTTAAATCTTTATTTGTAGCAATTTCTTTATTTGTCTGTTTTCCCTCAAAGGTTGAGTAAACATCTATATATTTTTTTGACGCAATATCATTATTCCATAAAACGTTAAAGGCATTAATTGTGGACATCATATCCTCAGATAGAGGATTGAGTATTGGGGCATCAAGTCCAGCAGTTAAGGCAGCAGCAAGGAAGGTTCTATTTAGTATTCCCCTTTGAGGCAAACCAAAGGATACATTACTTACCCCAAGAGTAGTTTTAACCCCCAGTGTACTTTTAACAAGCTGCAGCGCCCTAATAGTTTCTTTAACCTCACTTTGTTGAGCAGAGGCAGTTAAAACAAGACAATCTATTATAATATCTGATTTGTCTATTCCGTATTCGGCTGCCCTTTCAACAATTTTTTGAGCTACCTTAAGTCTACCTTCAGCAGTTGTGGGAATACCATTTTCATCAATGGTAAGTCCAATTACACAAGCACCATATTTTTTAACTATTGGAAATACTGATTCCATTGTTTCATCTTTACCATTAACAGAATTTATTAGAGGTTTGCCATTATAAATTCGAACCGCTGATTCAATTACGTCAGGCCGTACACTATCAATTTGAAGTGGAAGATTAACAACACTTTGTAGTTCTTTAATGACTTCAACCATAACAGCAAGTTCGTCAATTTCAGGAAGACCCACATTAACATCTAGTATATTTGCTCCTGCATCTCGTTGATTTATGCCTTCTTTAAGTATATAGTCCAAATTATTATTTTTTAATGCCTCTTTAAGCTTTTTTTTGCCTGTGGGATTTATTCGCTCACCAATAACTCTTATATCTTCTCCAAGTACTACGGTTAGGGACGGTGAACTAACAGCAGTAAATTTTTTAACATCACGTTTTATAGGTTTCAAATCTTTTAACATATCAGATATATCTTTTATGTGCTGACTTGTAGTTCCACAGCAACCACCCAATATTGTAACACCCATTTCTGCCATGATTTTTGCGTATTGTGCAAATTCATGTGCATTAACATCATAAAATGCTTCTCCGTCTTTAAGTTTAGGAAGACCAGCATTAGGTTGAACTATAACTGGTATGCTTGAGTACTTAAGTATTTCTGTAATTATTGGAAGCATTTCATTTGGGCCAAGAGAACAATTTACCCCAAGAGCATCTACTCCAAGGCTTTGAATTACATTAACCATAGTTAGTGGGTCTGTACCCGTTAATGTTCTTCCATTATCCTGATAAGACATTGTACATATAACTGGCAGATTACTGTTTTCCTTTGCTGCAAGAATAGCGGCCTTTGCCTCATAAATATCTGACATTGTTTCAATAAGTATTATATCTGCGCCTTCCCTTGCACCAATTATTATTTGCTCTGCAAAAGTGTCATAGGCATCATTAAATGATAATGTTCCAAGTGGCTCCATCAATTGACCTATGGGCCCAATATCAAGTGCAACAAGTTTATCTTTAGCAGCACTTCTTGCTATCCTTACAGCACTTCCAACAATATCTTCCACACTGTATAATGTATTTTTAAGTTTATATCTATTTGCACCAAAGGTATTGGTGGTTATGACATCACTGCCTACACCTAGGTATTCTAAATGTATTTTTTGTATGATTTCTGGGTGCAATATATTATAACTTTCGGGTAATTCACCCCTTTTAATTCCATATTTTTGGAGCATTGTTCCCATAGCACCATCAAATAATAAAAAATCATTAAAATTTATTTTTTTATTCACAACATCCACCATCCTTTCTGAATTCACAACCTACATTTTTACAACTTGAGCATCCAGTACGTTTTTTAAAATTTTTAGTTCTACTAAGGCCTATAAGTGCGGTTACAGATTTCCTTGGAAGCATTATGCTATTTTCAGTAATAGATAGTCCTATCTTTTTATATGCATCCAATACATTTAGTATTTCGGCTCCATTATCAATAGCGAAGTCTCCATAACCTGGACTATATCTAGTTGTAATATATAGATCCTCTTTTAATGCGTTTTTCATGATTTCATCTTGAAGCTGATCACAAACATACTCTATTGCTGTGCTTGCACAGGCATCCATAATTACACCCTTTGTTATATCAAATCTTGAGTAGTATGCTAGCCTGCTATCCACAGCCGTTCCAAGAGTTGCAGCCATAACGACGCACTTCTCGGAGTTTATTAGAAGATCTTTTATATCCTTATCTTTTAAAACTAAAGTGCTACCTAATAGAAAAAGTTTATCATTTTTTTTATCAATATCAAAAATTTCATATACTGAACTAGCTTTGCTTATATCAATTATTTCTCTTGTGCAAACATCAATTAAATTTGTCATACTTTTATCTATCTTTTGGTTCTTATAACCTAAATATCTTAAAACTTCGTTTTTATCGATTTCCATAGCAGCCTCCACTTAGTTTTATACTAGGATAAGGTATAAATACAATAATTGCAAATATAATATTTATTAATTACATTAAATAGGCATAGGTTTGCATTGACATTTATATCTGTATGAGTTACAATAAAAAACAATAATTTAATAAATTTCTTATTTAGAGAGGTGGAGGGACTGGCCCTATGAAACCCGACAACCGACATTTTTTTTATGTAACGGTGTCAATTCCTGCAGAACATAGTTCTGAATAATAAGAAATCAGTTTTTTACGTATAGTAATACAGAAAACTGCTTTCTTACTTGAAGGCAGTTTTTTTTATAGGATTAAAATAAAAAAAATTATTAGAAAATTTGAATAATTAAAAAGATTTATACAATAAACAATAGAGGAGTGTTAATATGAAGTATATCGTAGTACTTGGTGATGGAATGGCAGATTATCCAGTTAAGGAACTAGATAATAAAACCCCTCTTCAATATGCAAAGACGCCTGCTATGGACTACATGGCAAAGCACGGTTTGCAAGGCTTAGTTAAAACTGTTCCAAATGGTATGCCTGCAGGAAGTGATACAGCCAATATGACTGTTTTTGGATATGATACAGCTGTGTATTATAGTGGTCGTTCACCTTTCGAGGCAGCAAGTATGGGAATCCCAATGTTAGATACAGACGTTACATTTAGATGTAATTTGGTAACTGTGTCAGAGGGTGAGCCATATGAGGAAAAGATTATGCTTGATCATAGTTCGGATGAAATTACAACTGAGGAGGCAAGGGTATTAATAAAAGATTTAAGTGAGTATTTAGAGACTGAGTCTATTAAGTTTTATCCAGGGATTAGTTATAGGCATTTAATAATATGGGACAAGGGGCCTTACTCATGGACACTTACACCACCTCACGATATACTAGGACAAAAGGTAAAAGACTATATGCCGAAAGGGATAGGTAGCGAGATATTTGATGTTATGACAAAGAAAAGTAACAAATTTTTATCAAATCATGATATAAATAAAAAGAGAGTCGCAAGAGGGCTTAAACCAGCCAATTCAATATGGATTTGGGGAGAAGGAAAAAAACCACTCCTATCTAGTTTTTATAAAAAATATAATTTAAAAGGTTCAGTAATTTCTGCAGTTGATTTAGTAAAAGGAATTGGAATGTGTGCAGGAATGGATATTATTGAGGTAGAAGGTGCCACTGGAAATATTAATACTAACTTTAAAGGTAAAGCAAAAGCAGCTCTTGAAGAATTGAAAAAGGGCAATGATTTTGTTTATGTTCATATTGAGGCCCCTGATGAATGTGGACATAGATTTGAAATAGAAAATAAATATAAAGCTATAGAGTTTATAGATAACCAGATAGTACAGGTTATTAAAGATGAGATGGAGAAATTAGGTGAAGATTATAAAATGATAATACTTCCAGATCATCCAACACCTCTATCTCTTAGGACACATACAAGTGATCCTGTACCATTTTTAATATACCAAAGCAATGATGAAAAAGAAAGTGGAAGTGACACTTATAATGAATTTACGGCGAAAGAGACAGGTTTGTATTTTCCAGAAGGATATAAGTTAATGGATTATTTTATAAAAGGCGAAAAATAAGAGCAACTAATATAAAAATTTTAAATGTAATCTATAAAAGATGAAGTGGGAGGAATAATATTATGAAGCAAATATATTATAAGAGTACTCGTGGAAATGAAAAACTAGTAAAATCAGCAGAAGCTATTGCAAGAGGTCTTAGCGAAGATGGTGGTCTTTTTGTACCAACATCAATACCAAAACTTACTGCAAGCCTTGAAGAATTAAAAGGAATGGATTATAAAAAATTAGCATTTACTATAATGAAGGAATTTTTAACTGATTATGATGAAAAAGATTTATTAGAGTCTATAGACAAGGCATATGACGAAAAATTTGATACACCAGTTATTGCACCACTAGTAAAACATGGAGAAACATATTTTCTAGAATTATATCATGGACCAACTTTAGCGTTTAAGGATATGGCGTTATCAATATTACCTTATTTATTAAAAAATGCAGTAAAGAAATTAAACATAAATAAAGAAATGGTTATTCTTACTGCAACATCTGGAGATACAGGTAAAGCTGCACTTGAGGGTTTTGCAAATGTAGATGGTACAAAAATAATAGTATTTTTCCCACAAGAGGGTGTAAGCGAAATTCAAAAAAGGCAGATGCTAACGCAATCAGGAAATAATACCTCTGTCATAGGAATTGAGGGAAATTTTGACGACGCTCAAAATGGCGTTAAGCAGATGCTTACAGATGATAGTCTAATTAAGAGATTAGATGATAATAATAAAATGTTTTCATCAGCTAATTCAATAAACATAGGAAGGTTAATACCTCAGGTTGTCTATTATTTTTATGCATATACTCAGCTTTGTAACAAGGGTGAAATAAAAGCAGGGGAAGAGATAAATTTCTGTGTTCCTACTGGAAATTTCGGTAACATATTAGCAGGATATTATGCAAAGAAAATGGGACTTCCAATCAAAAAATTAATATGTGCTTCAAATGAGAATAAAGTTTTATTTGATTTTATAAATACCGGTACATACGATAGGGTACGTGATTTTGTAATTACAATGTCTCCTTCAATGGATATATTAATTTCAAGTAACCTTGAAAGACTTTTATATGCTATTAGTGGGGAAAATACATCAAAGATAAAGGATCTTATGGACAAGCTTAAAAAAGATGGTAAATATGAGATTGATGATAATATGAAAGGAGAGTTAAAGGACTTCTACGGAGGTTATGCAAGCGAAGAAGATACTGCAAAAGCAATAACTGCGGTTTATAAAACTACTAATTACGTAATTGATACTCATACTGCAGTCTCTTATGCAGTTTATAAGAAATATTTAGTAGAAACGAAGGATACCACAAAGACAGTTATCGTGTCTACAGCAAGTCCATATAAATTTACGCCTGATGTTATGAAATCAATAGATGCAAAATACATTGGTTTAAATGATTTTAAATTAATTAAAGAACTTAGTAAATTAACAAAAGGTGATATTCCAGTGGGTATAAAGGATTTAGAAACAAGACCTATACTTCATAAAACTGTTTGCAAAAAAAATGAAATGCAAATACAAATTGAAAAGATTCTTAATATTTAACGACATTTCAGAAGGAAAGTCATCTATTTATATAAGTGGAAGTTAATTACATTAGAAAAAATAAATTTCAGAAAGAGATTTTCAATATTATAATAAATTAAAAAGTGCAATGATTAATGGTACTTATATAATGGTTTAGGAAAGGAGAATTCAACATGGAAAAGGTCAAAATAGCAATTTTAGGTTTTGGTAATGTAGGTACGGGTGTTTGGAAAATATTGCATGAAAATAAAAAAGAAATAATGAAACGTTCAAATTATGAAATAGAGGTAACCAAAATACTTGTAAAAGATATAAATAAAAAGAGAGATATTGTAGTAGCTCCTGGAATATTAACAAATAATATTGATGATATTATTAACGATGAGAGTATAAAGATAGTTGTTGAACTTATTGGTGGAAGTAGCGAGGCTAAGGACTATATGATACGTGCAATGAAAGCCAAAAAACATATTGTAACTGCTAATAAATTAGTAATTGCAAACTGGAGCAAGGAATTATTTAAAATAGCAGACACCGAAAATGTATTATTTTATTATGAGGCAAGTGTAGCTGGTGGAATTCCAATAATACGTGAAATTAATGAGAGCCTCACAGCAAATAGGATTGAGCAGATAGTAGGAATTATAAATGGAACAACTAATTATATACTAAGCAAAATGACTTTAGATGGAAGTAGTTTCGATGAAGCATTAAAAGAGGCTCAAGATAAGGGCTATGCGGAAGCTGATCCAACTTCTGATGTTGATGGTTATGATGCTGTATATAAGCTTGCCATAATGTCTTCACTAGCCTTTGGAACAGAAGTGAATCATGATTGTATTTATAGAGAAGGAATAAGAAATATAAGTGCTGTAGATATAGAGTACGCTAAAAAATTCGGCTATACTATAAAACTTTTAGCAATAGCAAAGGAGATAGATAACAAGTTAGAGCTAAGAGTACATCCAACCCTAATTCCGTCAACTCATCCTATGGCAAATGTAAATGATGTTTATAACTCAATAATGATAAAAGGTAATGCAGTTGGAGAGTTAATGCTGTACGGAAAAGGAGCTGGGGATCTGCCAACAGGAAGTGCAGTTGTAGGGGATATAATATCAATACTTCGAAATAATATAAAGCCAGTTGATCTAACAGAGACAGCATGCACTGTTGAATTTAAAGAAGTTAAAAAAGCTCGTGAAAATCAATCTGAATTTTATATCAGACTCGATTTTAAGGATAAGGAAGGGGTTTTAGGAGATACAGCAAATATATTTGGAGAAAATAATGTTAGCATTGTATCAATTACTCAAGATGTAGAGCGTGGTGATCATTCCTCGCTTGCATTTATTACACATAAAAGTGAAGAAAAGAACATAAGAAATTCACTTAATAAAATAATACAATTAGATAGCGTAAATAATGTGGAAAGTATAATAAGAATAGAATCATTTAATTAGTATTAAATTAAAAAAATCCTCCTGTAAATGAAATATCATTTACAGGAGGATTTTTTGTAATATGAGGTTTATCTAATTACCTATTGTTTCGCCTTTTGAAGTGATTTTTAAATCGTATATTTCAGGTGATCTATTTCCTTTAAAAGTTACACTATTTTTAAGGTCATTATAGCTTACAGTGTTTGCTACTATATATAAAGGCCTATTTTTACTCTCCTCAGAAATTCTTGCAATATATTGTCCCATAATAGCCATAAAGCAAAACATTAGGCCAAACATCATTAAGCTAATTGAAAGAATTAATCCTAAGTTTAATATAGCGTTTTTATTAATCATCGAGGTTACAATAGTACCAATTAATAAAACAGTACCTATTAAGCCAGTAAATGCTCCAAAGTAGCCAGCAAATATTAATGGCTTATAAGAAAAGGAAGTTATTCCATCAAAAGCTAATGTAAACATTTTTTTTAGAGAATATTTTGTTTCACCAGCAAATCTTTCTTTACGTACAAATTCTACAAATGTTTGTTTATAACCAATCCAACTAACTAAACCCCTTATATATCTGTTCTTTTCTGGCATTGAGTTTAGAGCATCACATACTTTTCTGTCGATAAGTCTAAAATCTCCAGTATCAACTGGAATATCTATACTCGTCATACTTTTTAGTAATCTGTAGTAGGCAGTAGATGTAAATTTCTTAAAAAAGGTTTCGCCAACTCTTTTGACTCTTTTGCCATATACTACATCGTAACCTTCCTTCCATTTTGATATCATGTCGATTATAGCTTCAGGAGGATCTTGAAGATCAGCATCTATTACAATAACAGCATCACCTATTGCCTGATTCATTCCAGCAGTTATAGCAGCTTGATGTCCAAAATTTCTTGAAAAATTTATAAGCTTTATATTCTTATCTGCCCTACATATATTTTCTGTTTTATTTCTTGTTGCATCGCGGCTTCCATCATTAACAAATAAAATTTCATATTTTTCGTTAGTATTATCCATAACAGATTTTAATCTTTTGTAACTCTCTTCTATAACTAGTTCTTCATTATACAAAGGCACTACTACTGAATAAATAATTCCATTACTCATTACTATCATTCCCTTCGAATCAATTTTTTTAATCAATTTTCAACGTTCTCTATAATTAAAAGTATAAGGGGAAATTGTAGCATCAGTATCAAATCAATATGTGAACTTTATGTGATAATTCATATAATTTTTTAAAAATAAAAAGGCTGCCTATGATAGGCAGCCAATTAAGCTAATGAGATAATTTGGTGTTTGTTAAGATCAACTTAACATTGTTAAACAATTCTAAAAATAGATACGGTTCCAATAGGTCCAACTAGACCTACCAATACTATACTAATAGGTCCACCTGAATTATTAACAAATCTGAAAGTTTCTCCTGCTGTTGCTGCATAAATCCTATTAGAGCCAGTTATTAATGGATTTGTTGCTGTAACAGATATACCGGCAACGATACCACGTAGGGATGATACTAAATCAACTTCTATAGAAACAGTTCCAGGATTTGGAGTAACAGCGATTTTCCAGTCGATTACATATACACCTGTTGTATTAACTGTAAATACACCTGTTGCTGAATTATAACTTAAATCAGGTCCAACAATAGCTACACTATCGTAAATAATAGTGCCTCCAACTGGAATCGACAATTTATTTGTTGTGATGACACCATTTGCATAGGAATTAAAACTTGGACCAGTTGGGCCAGTAGGACCAGTAGGACCAGTAGGACCAGTAGGACCAGTAGGACCAGTAGCTCCGGTAGCTCCGGTAGCACCAGTAGATCCAGTAGGGCCGGTTGGGCCAGTAGATCCAGTAGGGCCGGTTGGGCCAGTAGGGCCAGTAGCACCAGTAGATCCAGTTGGGCCAGTAGGACCAGTAGCACCGGTAGCACCAGTAGGTCCAGTTCGTCCAGTAGGTCCAGTTTCACCAGTAGGACCAGTAGGTCCAGTTGGACCAGTTCGTCCAGTAGGGCCAGTAGGTCCAGTTGGGCCAGTAGGGCCAGTTGGCCCAACTATACATTTCACACAATCAGGATGGCAAGGATCGCAAGGGTCGCAACATTTGTGTTTGTCACAGCCATCGTGTTTGTCACAGCAATTGTGTTTGTCATCAGAATGTTTTTTTTCTTTAATAAAATAGTCATAAGTTTCATCTTCTTTATTTTTACTCAATATATACACCTTCCTTATTATTAATACTCTATTTATTTAAAATGCTTTTAATTTCTTTTATTTAGAATGCTTGTACTTTTTATTTAAAGCTTGTACTTTCTTTATATAGTATGCAGATATCTTGTTTTGTGTTAAACATATATATTAAAAAATATAGATTAGATTATAATCTATATTTTATATAATATAAGTGAAATAAATATATTTATATTTATAAACTCTCTAAATATATTTTATGATTGTTTAATAACCTTTCATCATTAGGCGCAAGCTTAACCGCAAGCTCTGAGAATTCTATTGCCTTATCTATCATATTTAAATTATAGCATCCTAAAGCTGCCAAATCATAAGGAGTATAGTCCCAAGCATTTGCATCGTTAGCAAAGGTAAATGATTTTTCCTTGATTTTTAATGCCTCAGTTGCATAATAATAAACACTAGACCAATCAGCCTCTTTGTAAGCTAGTAAAGACAGGTCTATATATGGCTCCCTCGATAAAATTGATTCACTTATTGCCTTGTGAAACCATTTTTTACCATTTAGAAATTCTCCCTTTTCACAATATGATTTTCCAATAAATCTCATGGAAGAGGATCTTTCATCTTCCCAATTTGATGTTGGTAGTGCTAAATACTTTTTTAAGGTTGAAATACAATCGTCCCAGCTACTTTCAAACATATATTCGCGGCCGAGATAATATAGATTTCTACTACTGTTAGGGTTTTCTTCAATAGCCAATTTTAATAATGGAAGATTTAAACTTCTGTTTTTTGATGCATCTGGATAATGATTGTACACCAGGCCTTTAATATAGACTTCTTTTTCCTCTTTATCACCTATATATTCTAAAATTTCATGTGTTGGATATATCCATTTATATCCATGTCTTGCATGAATTCTTGACCAGGTATATTGTACGGCTGGTGAGCCATCTGCATTAATGCTCCAATTATACAGATATGAACCTCTTGTGGTTTCTTTTTTCCATGAATTTTCTAGACAATCTCTCCAACCATCCTCTATAACATCATCAAGATCAGAGGATACACAAATATCAATATCGTCTGGAATAAATTTTAAACACTCATTTCTTGAGTAATCAAATCGAAATGGAGTAGCAATAAGCGAATAAACAATAGCACCTCTTTCTTTTAGCTTGTTAATTGTATTATCGGTAGAGCCTGTATCTACAACTACAACAATGTCAGCGCTTTCGACATGATCCATAAAGCGGTCAACAAATTTTTCCTCGTTTTTACAGATTGCATATACACAAATTTTATATTTATTACTCATGTAAAAACCTCCAATTAAACATTAGTTATGATACATTTCATTATATGATTATAAATAATTAGAGGTGACATAGCATTGCTCGTAATACATTACTCTTAATATGTTGAGCGTATTAGCAAAAAGAAAAAACAACCAACAAATTGCTGGTTGTTTTTACATTTGAGAATATGCTTATTAAGCATAAACATCAAGTATGTTATTACTAGTAGATTTAGAGGATTTTGTTGAAGTACTTTTCAAAAGGTCTAAACTATTATCGCTAGTTTTTGATGTTTGTTGTGAACCTGATGTTTGGTCTGTTTTTATAGACTGCTTTTGAGCAATTTGTGCTTGAACTTGTTGTATCTTAGATTCTATAACTGAAATTTTCGCCGTTTTTGTTTTCGCATCATCCTTGCTTGAACTTTCTGTGCTTAATTGTGAATTAAGAGACGTTAGTTGTGATTTAAGTGAACTTACATCACTGCTACTACTTGTACTACTTGTTTTCGCAGTTGATGTTGATGAAACTAATGAAATACTCATATTTCCCCTCCGTAATTATATTATGATTTTATTGTGAATATATTTGTTACATTGCATTTTCAAAAGCATTCTCAAAAGCACCTTCGATTGTTGTTTCTTGGTCCTGAGAAATTGTACCATTAGATACTAAACTATCTAATGGATTTGTTGATGTTTTATTATAGTTAGCAGAATTCGTTTTATTTGTTTTCATAGAATCTTCTAAAGCTTTAAGAATAGCATCTTCCTGAGTCTGAGTGATTGTTCCAGAGGTTACTAAACTATCTAATGGATTTGTTATTGTTTTATTAGATTTATTTGAATTTGCTTTATTTGCTTTCATAGAGTCTTCCAATGCTTTAAGTATTGCATCTTCTTGAGTCTGAGTAATTGTTCCAGAAGATACTAAAGTATCTAAAGTCGATGTAACTGGGTTATTTTGGGGTCTAGTTGCATTAAGTGAGGATTCAAAGGCATCTTTAACTGATGTTGCTTGGTCCTGTGTAATAGTACCTGCTGATACCAAACTATCTAATGGGTTCACAGGTTTACTACCATAAACTCCAGAAGACTTAATAGCAGCACCTGTTGCTTTAAAAGCGATTTGTATTGCATTCGATTGATCCAGGGTGATTGTTCCGGAACTTACTAAAGAATCCAAAGGATTAGTAGGTGTATTTGTTGTGACATTAGAGGTTGTACCAAGAGCTTGAAGTGCTTGTTGACTAATTTTAATTGAGTCATTTTGCGTTTCTTTTTTTTGAGCTTCAACTTTAGCTGTTGCTAAAGCTTTAAGTATTTTTTCGTTTTGAGCATATGCACTTATTGTATTTTGACTAGAGCCTATTGTATTCATATTTATCTCTCCTTTAATATGTTTATCTGAAAATATTCCCCTAGTACTATTATCGTAACATTACATGCTTTGGTATAGTCAAATACTGTGGCAATACTGTGGCAAATATAAACGAAAATTAATTTAAAATAACATCCTTGTATTCATATGGTAAAATATAAATTGAGGTGAACTAAATTCATGAATAAAAAGTTGATATATATTGCTGATGATGAAATAAATATTTGTAATATTATAAAATCATTTCTTGTTAAAGCTGGTTTTGAAGTAGAAATATTTAAGGATGGGCGTGCCATTCTTGAAGCTTTCAATGAAAGGCACGCGGACATGCTTATAATAGATATCATGATGCCTGAAATAGACGGTTACTCTCTTTGCTCGCAAATTAGACCTATTAGTTCTGTACCAATAATAATTGTATCTGCAAAAGACACAGAGCCTGATAAGATAGCGGGCCTTACATTAGGTTGTGACGACTATCTTACCAAACCTTTTAGCCCACTCGAACTTATTGCTAGGGTTAACAGCATTTTTAGAAGAATAAAATTGGATAAACATATTAGTGGGAATAGAATTATTAAGATTCATGATGTTATAATAAATCTTGATACTAAACAAGCAGAGGTTAAAGATAAGGTAATAGGCCTTACAGGAATGGGGTTGTCTTTGCTTTATTATCTTGCAAATAATAAAAATAGAGCAGTTAGTCGTAGTGAATTATTAGATAAAATTTGGGGCTTTGAAAATGAAGTGGAGACTCGTGCTACTGACGATATGATAAAAAGAATCAGAAAAAAGTTAATAGATGCTGGGTCAATTCTTAAAATAGATACAATATGGGGATTTGGGTTCACCATAAAGGATAAGGAAGGCTATTATGAAGAGGAACACAATAAAATGGAAAATATTTAAATATAACATTATTGTAATTGTTATGTTAATTACATTAACTACTATAATATTTAATGTGGCTGTACGAATGTATTTTAAAAAGGACATTTTGAGACAGCTAAATAAGATTGCATCAGCTACAGAGGATACCGCACTTGAGCATGGACCAGATTTTTTTCCAGGACCTGAGCGAATGCCACCTCCAAGGCCACGAAATGATAATGGCCTTTTTAAATATTATTCAATGATTGACCATTCGCTAAAGGAACCTATAAGTGTATTGAATGCGAATGTTATTCTACTTGATAAAAACAAAAATAGAATTACGCCATTCCAGGAAAACTCATCTGATATTTCGAAGGAACTTATAAGCCTTTTTACAAATGAGGTTAATAAATCTAAAACTTTTAGTTCGGAAAGATATTTAAACCTTAATTTATTGGGAACTAAGTATATAGCAATCATAAAACCTGTATTTAATAAAAATTCTTTTGGACTTGGTTGGATAATTATATATTCAAGCCTTGAAAAGATAAATCAATTACAACTTGGAATTAACTTAATTCTTTTTATTATTCTTATTTTTTCAGCCATTGTAATTGGAATATTCTCTTCTCGTTTATCAAAGAAGATATCAGATCCTTTTTCTTTACTTAATGATTATATAAGTAATATTGCAGAAAGAAATTTTGGAAGTATTGTAGAAATGCCTATATATGATGAATTAAAAGAATTCGTAGTTAATATAAATATTATGTCAGAAAAACTTGAAGTCTATGATAAAGCTCAAAAAACTTTTCTTCAGAATGCATCACATGAATTTAGAAACCCGCTTATGTCAATTCAAAGCTATGCAGAGGGGATAAAATATGATGTTGTGGATAAAAAAATTGCTGCTGATGTGATTGTTAATGAAAGTAAACGTATGACACATTTGGTAGAAGATTTGTTATATTTGTCTCGCCTTGATGCCATAGAAGAACATTATTATTCTAATAGTATAGATATCAATGAATTAATAAGTAGTTGCATTAGACGAATGGAGGTAATTGCAAATAAAAACAATATAGTGATTACTAATAATGTTATAAGGAAAGGTAGCGTGCTTATTGGTGATGAGGATAAACTCTCTCGTGCGATTGGTAATATAATTAGCAATTGTATAAGATATGCAAATAGAGTTGTAATTGTCACACTAAAAATAGTAAATAACAAGGTTGAAATTATAATAGGCGATGATGGTCCTGGAATTGATAATAAGGAACTTCCTAATGTATTTGAAAGGTTTTACAAAGGTAAGAAGGGGAATTTTGGATTAGGATTATCTATTAGTAAAAATATAGTTGAAAAGCACAATGGCAAAATTATTGCTCAAAATTCAGAATTAGGAGCCTTATTCGTAATTGAATTACCAATTTTATAATTTATAATAAATGATAATATGGGAGAAGTTTAGTAAAATATATTTTTATATAAAAAGATGAATAATGTAGTAGCGTATTTTGCTACTACATTATTCATCTCTTATTGTTAATTAATTTGCTCATTACGTAAATGAATTCTAAATGAGTAAAGCAAATCGATTATAACTATAAATAATACTACAGAAGCTATGATTATAAAATTAGTTGATGTGTTATATAAAAAAGGTAGATAACATACTAATGAAACAAAAGGCATTAGTATGGCTATATAAAATTTCTTTGGGAAGCAAAAGGCATACAGTAGTGAAATTATGTCTGCCATAAAGAAATACCTCTCATGCATTCTTGGTAACAAAAATGGAATAATTATAACAAACAATAGGGATAATTCTATAATATTCTCATATTTAATGATTTTTATATATTTAATACTTACATAAAATATGAAAAGGACAACCAAAAGTGTAAATACAATCCCAATATTACCTATAAGGGTTGTATTGCTAAAGATCTTACTAGTGAACCATTGGTATATTGAGGGCGCGTTATATGTTAAGTTTTTATATTCACTAGACTGGTTAACATAAGTGAGCAAAATATCTTTTAAGGGTCTACCTACAATTACACTTGGTATGCTTAGAGCTAAGTATGACATAGGTAAAAGCAGTAAATGACATATTTTAATCCTATTCTTAATTAATAAGATACCAAACAATGGTAGTAAGAATATTGCTTGGAGTTTAAAAGATAGTGCAATTCCATAAAATATCAATGATGTGATTGGCTTTTCACGTAATATATAATATATAGAACCAATAACAAAAGAAGTAAATATTATGTCGCATTGAGCCCATACAGATCCATTAAATATAACTGTAGGAATGAAGAGTAAAAGTCCAAAAGCTAGATATCCAGCCTTTTCATTTCTATATGAAATATTAACAATTTTCATAACGAAAAAAGCAGCCATTATTTCAAAAACAAAAGTTATCATTTTTACATAGAACAACTTATTTATACTTGTATATGTGCCTAGTGTTAATAAGTATAGATAGGGTGGGGCGTAATCACCCAGTGAATTTTTTAAGGCGCTAAAACCACCACCCGTTTTTATAGTATCAAACCAGCGGCTTACAAAGGCACTATAGTCTCCACTTGTAAATGGCAAGCCATGAATTCTAACAATTAACGCCAGCCATACAATACACGCTAATATAAGAAATTTTTTAAGAAATTCTTTCTTGTTGTCCATAAATCTCCTCCTGAACTTAGTTTACTGACTTTTGGGAATCTCCACTTGGAGGATTTCCATTAGGTTTAGTACCACTTTTATTTTTAAAATCACCTTGAGGTCTTGTACCGCCTTTTTTGCCAAAATTACCTTGTGGCATTTTACCATTTCCACCTTGAGGGAAACTAATACTTGTTGCATGGCTTGTAGTATATTTGTATGCATATACAAAAGTTCCCATCATGCCCGAAAGGGTTACTATAAGTGATAAGATTAAGATTGATAAATTCTTTTTTATTTTCATTGATGTACCCTCATCTTTCTTGCTCCTTTAAATTTTTTAGTAAAAGCAGATTCTATATATTTTCATACAGAATCTGCTTTTTAAAATAATGCTAATTATAATTAATATTATTTTGTAGTATCAGCACCTTTTAAATCATATAGTGCTTGAGATGTTTGACCTCCAAATTTTTGAGTCATTGAATTTGCAGTTTTTGTAGTAGTTGTTACTGCAGCTTTGCTAGTTGCTGTTTTAGTAGTTGTAGTATCTTTCCATTTACTCTCTGCAACTAGTGTGCCAGCTTTTTTAGCCCATGTCATAATATCGCTAGTTGAGCCACCGCCACCACCTTGACCTCCAATCATTACATATCTAACTCCTCCACTTTTAACTAGTGCTTTAAACTGAGCAAGTGTTATTGCTTTATCAGTTCCAAAGAAGCCCCAAGTCATTACAGATTCACCGGTTTTAATTATTATATCTGATGCAATACCGTTAGTAGACGAAGTTACAAGGATATATTTTTCAGTTGTTTTATTAGCTAGTAAGAATTTTGTTAACTTGGTATTACTAGAATCACTTAAAGAACCCATTCCCATGCCCATTCCTGCATTTTCACTTTTACTGCTAGAGATTAAACTTAGTCCAGCAGCGGGGAATGTGCCTGATTCAGCTCCAAATAAAGTAGTTGCAGACCAAACAGTAGGGGTTATTAGTAGCCCTATTAAAGCAGTGCCTACTAATATCTTTGAAAGCTTCAAATTATTATTTTTCTTTAACTTAAGAATAATAAGTGTTATTGAAGATACAAAACATAAAATAGATAAAGTTATCATTAAAATCTTAGTAATACTAGAAGTACTGTAGAAGGAAGATAAAACAAATAACTGAAGTGCTCCATCTACAATAAGTGTTACTGGTAAGATCCAAGATTTCCATCCGCATTCAATGTAAAGTTCCCACATAGAAACAATTCCGATTCCTGCGAGCGCCGCAATTGGTGCAGCAAGCATAGTTAAGTAATAAGGATGAAATAAACCTGTTGTGAAACTGAAATATATAAATTCAGGTATTAACCACATTGTCCATAATAGTAAATCTAATTTTCTCTTGTTATTAAAAGCAGGCTTGAATTTTTCTTTTAATGCTGCTGCTAGTAATCCAAGTACTGCAATAGGGAACAACCATATTATTTGATCAGACATACCGGTAGTAACAAATAATCTTGTAACGCTTGATACTGCGCTGCCACCCAGACTGCTGTTACCGCCACCACCGGCACCACCTGTTGGCATTTTACCGCCACTTGGCATTCCACTAGGTCTAGCTCCTGCAGGGGGAGTACCACCTTGCATTCCGCCTTGAGCGTTTGTATTATTAGAAGAACTTGAACTGGTAGATTTAGTTCCAGAGGTACTAGTAGCTGGAGTGCTTGTCTTGCTTCCTTCGGTTATTTTAACTTGAGTTTTAGCTTTACCCATACCACCGCCAGTAGTACTGCTTCCAAGTCCAAGTCTTTCAAGTCCATTGTGTCCAATTATAAGCTCTAGTTCTGAGTTATTTGTACTGCTTCCCACATAAGGCCTATTTGCAGCAGGTATTAAATCTACGACTATTGCCCATGAGAATGAAACAACAAGTAATACAAGGGTTCCACAAATAAGATGAATTATTCTCTTTTTAAGAGAAATGGCACTTGATAAAAGGTAAACTAAGTATATAGCTGGAACAATCATATAAGCTTGAAGCATTTTTATGTTAAAACCAACACCTACAATAGCTAAGCTTATTAGAAGGTATTTAAATTTCCCTTTTTCGGCCGCTATAGAAATAAACCAACATGCGATTAGAAGAGTTAAAACAAGTAAGTTATCGCAAGTGTTATTTCTGCTTACTGCAACAAACATTGGGGTTGTTGCAAGAAATAATGCTGAGAGAAGACCTGCCGTAGTCCCAAAAGATCTCTTAACAATTTTATATATTACAAAAACTGAGATTACTCCTGCAAGAGCCTGTGGAAGAAGAATACTCCAGCCACTATATCCAAAGATTTTAGCAGAAATAGCTTGAAGCCAAAAACCTAGAGGCGGTTTATCAATGGTTACAAAGCTTGCTGGGTCAAAAGATACGAAAAAGAAATTTTTCAAACTCATAGTCATGCTTTTTACACCAGCAGCATAATATAGATTTGAATATCCCTCTATGCTTAGATTAGCAAAATTTAAGATTGCGGATAATATTAATATTAATGACAGTAAAATCTTTTCTTTAGTAAGTTTTATTTTTTTCATTTTAATTTACTCCTTTTTAGAATAGTTTGACCGTAAAATAGGCCTTTCCATAATTAGTTTTAGTGTATATTTTTTATCCCCCCATTTTATTTAAAATAAAGTTTATATATTATTTCTAAGTGGACTACTTACTTCTCTATAAATAAGATTATAATCATAAATTGTAGTAGTAGTATCAAATAATTATGTGAGCTTTATGTGATTATAAATTACATAAATAAAAGCAATCAACATGTATGCTGATTGCTTTTATTTACAGAGGATATCTAATTGAAAAACTAACACCGACATCTCTATTTGTAACTTCTATCTCCCCGTTATAATAATTTATAATTTTTTTACAAATGGCAAGACCAAGTCCAAATTTACCAGTCTTATCTTTATAGAAATTGTCGAAAATGTGAGACAGATGTTCTTCAGGGATATTAGGGCCATCGTTATAGATCTCAACTACAACAAAGTTACCTTCTTTTTTTAGTGTTACACATATTTTCCCTTTGGCATATCGAAGACTATTATCTAATATGTTTTCAATAGAAACTTGTATTTTATCTGCATTCCCAGTAATAATAGCTTCTCCGATGTTTAAATCCCATTGTATATTACTATTAACTACTTCAAATCTATTTGTAATATGATAAAGTAAGCGATGCATATTAATTTCAATATTTTCAAAGTTGTTTTCTAAAACATAATCAAGAGTATTCAAATATAACATTTGTTTAACTTTCTTTTCGAGTCTTAGAGCTTCAGCTTTTATTATCTGCGCATTTTGCTCCACTGATTCCACATATACACCATCAATTATTGCCTCGGCATGACTCATAATTACCATAATTGGTGTTTTTAAATCGTGAGATATGCTTTGTAGAAAAAGTTTTTCTTCTTCATCCCCACGTTTTAATTCTTTTCGCATCATATTCATAGAGTTTGCGAGTCTTCCAATTTCGTCCTCATTTTTAACATTGATAGGCTCTTCCCAATCTTTATGAGATATTCTAATGGTATAATTTTCTAGTTCCTTAAGTGGTTTTGAAATGTAGTTTGCAACTAGTTTAGCACAAAGAAAACCAATAGCTATAAATAGTAATCCTATCCAAAGCACTGTATACAGCAAGACACTATCTTGTTTTTCAGGCAAATAACTTATTAAATATGATGTTCCAGAGGTACCATATTTAATTGAACTTATAAAGAAAATAAATTTAGTATTATGGTATGATTCTTTAATTTGTTTTTCATAAAGAGTGCCTGGTGTAATGTAACTTGCCATCCATAGCTTAAGGTTATTTTCATTAATTTTAAAAGGTGAGTTAACATTACCCGGAGAACCAGGTGGCATTCCGTGGGCTTTATTTACATTTATAATTTCAGCTTTATTATTTTTATCTACAGTTACAATATAATAATCGTTATCCTTAAGAGTTTTTATTCCGTCATATCTATTAGGTTGGGTAAAATTATTAGTTTTCAATAAATAAGCATGAGACACTTTTAAATCTTGAGTTATACCTTTCTCAGCTATAGTTTTAAAAGCGACAAGATAGAAAAAGGAAATGCTGAAAATTATTATAAGTATTATTGCTGTAAATGTCGTCCAAATCCTCATAGTAAGCGATTTATATTTATATTTGAATATATTCATGATTTATACACTAACTTATAGCCATATCCATACACGGTCTCTATTGTAAATTTATCTATTTTCTTTCTTAGTCTTCTTATAACATCATCAACAACTCTATCTGAACCAAAGTAATCATCGCCCCATACATTATCTAATATCTGTTCTCTAGACACCAAATTATTTTTATTTTCAATAAAATAATATAGTAGTTCAAATTCTTTTTTAGTTAAAATAATCTCGTCGCTTCCTATAAAAACAGTTCTTTGTTTTTTGCTAATACGATATCCCGCCATGTTTAAGTCATCACTTATTGATGTAACATCTGCCTTAGTTGTGCCAGAAATTCTCTCTAAAAGTTTATTAGTTCTAATAATAAGCTCCCTAGGTAAAAATGGTTTTGACAAATAATCATCGCTACCAAGCTCAAGGCCAACCACACGATCAAGTTCCTCATTTCTTGCAGACATAAAAATAACAGGAGTATTTTTATTAAAAGCCTTAATAGCTTTAATAATTTCATAACCATCAATATCTGGAAGCATTATATCTAATATCCAAAGATCAGGCATATCATCAATTCTTGCTATTGCAGGATTGCCAGTAGAAAAAGTAGTTACTTCGTAACCTTCACGTTCCAAGTATTTTTCAAGTAAAAGATTTAAACTTATTTCATCTTCAACAAGATATATTTTTTTTGCCAAGTGTATCATCCCCCGATTTAATAGGCACTAAGACCTATAATTTACAAAATAATTAAGTACACACCATATAATATCTTATATTTTATATTCTATCATATAATTCTCAAAACATTTCTAATTATTTATGTAAAGATTATGTGTTTTATGAAATAATAAACTGAATTTTGATTGTTAGACAAGTCCATAATATAAGCTTGTTTCGTGATTAGACATATTAATCTGTAGAGTTACAGAGTATAATGGATATTATTCGGTTAATAGGAGGATGAGTTTTATGATAAAAGCAAATAAACCAGTAACTAATCCAGAATTAGTTGAGAGTATGAATAAATTTATAAACGAGAATAGTGCGGTGAATGAACTTAGTCTTATTGAAAAAATAAATAAATCACATTTAATGACACCTGTAAAAATAAGTGGTGAGCTAGAAAATGGGTTAATTACAGAAGGAACAACGGTTAGTTTTAAAACTATAACGAATAGAGATAATGAATCTTATATAGTTACATTTACAGATGAAGATGAATTATGTAAATGGTCAAAGGATAAGCATCAAACACTAGCATATACATATGATGAGTTGAATGGAATTGTTTTAGAAAATATAAGTACGATTAAGGGATTTGTTATAAATCCATATAATCAAATATTTATTATTACACCTGAGTTAATGTTGTACTTTTCTCAAAGAAAAGCTGAGATAGCCGCAAAAGAAGACTCTTTTAAAATTATTTAATTTAGTTGAAAGATTGGATGTGTTTTTAAATTGATAACAGACATGACGAAAGGAAATATACCTAAACATTTAGTTGGGTTTGCAATACCTTTAATACTTGGAAACCTTTTTCAACTTAGTTATAATGCAGCAGACTCTATTATAGTGGGTCGTTATGTTGGCACAAATGCATTAGCAGCGGTCGGTACTGCCAATCCTATTATGAACATTGCAATGTTTTTTATTATAGGAATTTGCATGGGAGCTTCTGTATTAATGAGTGAATATTTTGGACAAGGTGATAAAAAAAAGCTTAAACGTGAAATATCTACAACTTTTATAGCTGGTTTTATTTTTACAGTGATTATTATAATTGGTTGCATTATTTTGACTAGGCCAATTCTTCTAATGATAAATACTCCAATTGAAATATTAGGAGATGCAACAAGTTACCTAAGGATAATATTTTGCGGATTAGTTTTTACATTCTTATACAACGTTTATGCTGCAACTCTTCGTAGTATGGGAGATTCAAAAACACCATTATTATTTTTAATAATATCTTCAGTTTTAAATGTTGTCATGGATATTATTTTTGTAGTGTATTTGCATATGGGGGTTAATGGAGCAGCAATAGCGACAGTTACTGCAGAAGTGATTGCGAGTGTTCTTTGTATTTCATATGCTTATAGGAAATTTCCAATACTTAGATTTTCGAGAAAAGAACTTATTATAGATAGAGCTTTACTTAAAATTACAATTAACTATAGTTGGGTTACAGCTATGCAACAGACATGCCTTTATGTTGGAAAAGTATTTGTTCAAGGAGCAGTTAATCCTCTAGGAGTAGAATCTATTGCTACATTTAATGCAGTAAACCGTGTAGATGATTTTGCTTTTGCACCAGAACAAAGCATTAGTAACGGAATGACTACCTTTCTCGCTCAGAATAGAGGAGCTAAAAAAAATGAACGTATAAAGCAAGGATTTTGGTATGGAATGAAGATTGAGTCCTTATATTGGCTTTTGCTTCTAGGGTTAATATACTTTGGAGCTCCACATATAATGAATTTATTTGTTCCAGAAAAGAATTCAAAAGTAGTAGAACTAGGAGTAACGTATCTTGAAATGATGGCATTTTTCTATTTGCTTCCAAGTTGGACAAACGGAATACAAGGATATTTCAGAGGAATGGGAGATTTAAAGGTTACATTAAGGTCAACATTTATACAAATGGTTGGAAGGGTGTCGTTTACATACTTATTGGCTCCTAAATATGGTATTGTAGGGGTTGCCCTAGCTTGCCTTGCTGGTTGGATTATTATGCTTGCATATGAAGTTCCGCTTTGCATTAAACACAGAAAAAACTATAGATGCTAAAATAATTACTATCAAAAGGTTTATTTTTGTAGCAAATATTATAAAAGGTATTGTGATTTAAAACATTTCAATATAAGAATCTAATGTGAGAGACTTATAAAAAAATGTTTTAAGTTATAGTTATATCTTCTTTTGATTTTTAACAATGGAAGAGTCCGAAATATTAATCTCTTCCTTATACTCTACAAGGTCAATATTACAACCTGTGCCTATTGTAATATTATTTCCTCTTACTATATTAACATTTGTGTTTTGAAGATAGATATCATCTCCTTCTATTAGATCTGTAGTTAATTCAGCTCTAGTATTGAAAATTTTGTCAATTGCTTTTCTAAATATTGAGTTGTCCATAGGATGAACTCTTATGTCAATATGCTCGCCTCCAATTTCTTTAACAAAACAGTTACCACCCAGTCTAATAGTTATTTGTCCCGCATTTAATAATTCTTGTATTTTAAAACCACCATTAGCCTTAAAACATTCTGCTTCACAATTTTTTCCTATAGTTACTGAGCCAGATATATTAACCTCTTGTGCGCATAGGTTTCCGTCTATATGAGTTGACCCGCTTATGCTTACGTTCTCACTCTTAAGATTACCTATGACATGAGTTGATCCACTTATCTTAATGTCTTTTACTTCTACATTACCTTCAATTTTTGAAGAACCACTAATTTTTATAGTTTCTGCTTTTAGGTTACCTATAACTTTTGAGGAACCACTAGTTTTAAAGTAAACACAGTCTAAATCACCATTGATTTTCCCAGATCCGCTTATAAATACATCATTATATTTTCCTCCACATGAGCTTCCTGACCCTGACATTTTTAAATCATTATTCATATTTTCCATGTTAAATCCCTCCATAAATTTATTAATGAATTGTTACATCTTAATTTTAAGTTCTTCAATGCACAATGAAATATTAAGTCCTAATATTATTTTTGAATACTTGTCTATATAAAATTCATTTGGCTTTGTTATTAAAAAACATAACGTTATTCCAAATTTGCGTATAAAAATTACCTCGCAATTTTTCCCATCCAACAATGTATAATTTTCTTCTAAAGTCTCTAACATAAGTTTACTTTCATCTATTGATACATTCCCTGATAATAAGCTTTTTTCTAATAATAAAATATATAAGATTTTTTGAAAAGAAAATGTTTTTATCTCTCCATAGATATTTTTATATGTTGTTAATGTTTGCCTTGTAACAATGTTCTTAGTTAATAAATCATCTTCACTTAAAAATACATCTGCTAATTGTGGTGAAAACATTTGTGCCAGGTCATCTAATGATATGCCATCCTTCATATTTAAAATCTTTTCTATCCTGTCTAATATTTTTAACCTTGGAAAGTAGGTTTCTTGACCAGTATAGCTGGATTTTTTTATAAACCATTCTTCAGGTATAAGGTTCTTTCTTTTCCATCTATATAATTGCCCATATGAAACATTAGTGATTTCGAGTAGTTCTTTTTTTGTTATTAAATCCTCGTCCATATTTGCTCTCCTTTTATAATTCGTAATTATATAAAATACTATTTTTTCCTAATATATGTAGTGTAACATAACATTGTTACGTTGTAAATAAAAAACGTAAATATATTTTTGTAAAATTATTTATTTAATAGTAACCATATTTTATAAAATTTAATGTAAAATAGATGTAAAGTTATTATAATGCATATTAAAATTTAATATAAAGGAGATACAAATGAAAAAGTTGTTTAAAAACTATAAATCAACAATTATTCTTTTAGGGTCAATTATACTTGGAGGTATTATAGGAATCGTAATGGGTCCAAAATCTTCTGTATTAGAACCTTTTGGAAAATTATTTATAAATCTAATGTTTATGATTTTGGTCCCATTAGTATTTTTTAGTGTTTCCTCTGCTATGGCAAATATTAGTGGTATGAAAAGACTAGGTAAAATTATGGGAAGTATAGTGTTAGTATTTTTATCTACAGCACTTATTGCGGCGATTATTGGAACCATAGGTGCCCTTATTATGAAGCCAACGAGTGGTCTTCATATAGACATGTTTAAAAGTTTAATGAAGAGCGCTGTAGGAACGCAAACTATTGAAAAAGTTTCATTTTTAGATCAACTTGTGAATACATTTACTGTTTCGGATTTTGTTGATTTACTCTCGAGAAAAAATATGTTACAACTTGTTATGTTTTCAATTATTTTTGGAATTTCGGTTTCTCTCTCTGGAGAAAAAGCAAAACCGCTTGCTAGGTTACTTGAGGCCGGTTCGATTACAATGATGAAAGTTGTTAAAATTATAATGTATTATGCACCTATTGGTTTAGGTTGTTATTTTGCTTCAATGGTAGGCCAACTTGGGGGTCAAATTCTAAATGGATATTTAAAAATATTTGTATTATATTTAATAATTTCTGTAATTTATTATTTTGGATTTTTCAGTCTATATGCTTTTGTTGCAGCTGGTAAAAATGGTGTAAGAATATTTTGGAAAAATGCTGTTACACCTTCAGTCACAGCTTTAGCCACTTGCTCTAGTGCGGCTTGTATACCAGTTAACTTAGAAACTGTAAAAAAAATTGGGGTGCCATATGATATTGCAGAGACTGTAATTCCACTTGGTGCAAACATGCATAAGGATGGGTCTGTATTTGGTGGTGTTATGAAAATCACACTTTTAATGGGCTTATTTGGTAAGGATATGACTAGTGTTAGCTCAATACTTGGTATTATAGGTGTTTCACTTCTAGTAGGTGCGGTTATGGGTGCTATTCCTAGTGGTGGAATGATTGGCGAAATGCTAATATTAAGTGTATATGGTTTACAACCAGAAGTTCTTCCAATTATTGCGGTTGTTAGTGTCATTATAGATGCACCAGCAACGCTACTTAATTCTACAGGAAACACGGTATGTTCTATGCTTGTTACTAGACTTGTAGAAGGTAAGAATTGGTTGAAACATGATAAAAAAGTTGCTAGCGAAACGAGTATATAAATATGAAAAAGGAGCCTCATGTGGGATAAAATTCTATAGCAGAGTTCTCTTTTTGATAGTAAATGTTATGGTAGATATATTTATTAGGAGGGGTTTGTTATAAAACTTACTAGAAAATTTTATGCTAGAGAAACTTTGCAGGTTGCGAGAGAATTATTGGGAAAAATACTTGTACATGAAATTAATGGAGTAAAGCTTATGGGAAAGATAGTTGAAACAGAAGCATACATTGGCTCAATTGATAAGGCTTGCCATGCTTATGGAGGAAAACATACACCTAAAATTGAAACTTTATACGGCATGCCTGGCATAGCATATGTATATTTTATTTATGGAATGTACCATTGCTTTAATGTAATAACAAAGGAAGAAGGGTTTCCAGAAGGGGTTTTAATAAGAGCTATTGAGCCAATAGATGGGCTTGATGAAATAGCAAAATTAAGATTTAAGAAAGATTATAATGAATTAACAAAAGCTCAAATTAAAAATTTAACCACAGGTCCATCTAAGTTATGCATAGCTATGAATATAAATAAAGAAAATAACCAGCAAGATTTGTGTACAAGTGAATTATATATTGAAGAGTCAATGGATAAAGAAGAAATACAAATTATAGAAACTAAGAGAATTGGTATTAATTATGCAGAGGAAGCAGTAGACTTTTTATGGAGATTTTATATAAAAGACAATATTTGGGTATCTGTTAAACCTAGGGTTTAGAAGTATAATAAGACTGAAGGGAAGTAATGAAAATGAGTTTTTTATTTAATGACAAAGAAAAAAATGGATTAGAAGAAATTAAGTTTGGGAAAAAACATAATAAAAATAGAGTGATTACAAGAGCAGTGACGTTAAAAATATTAGATACAGCAATTATATACAATGACGAGGAAGATTATTATGACACATTAGCTACTTGTGCTAATGAGAATAATATAATAGAGACAATTAGTATAGAAGGGTTTGAAATACATGAAAATGTTATAGAACTTAAAGGTGCATATATTGACTATGAACAAGATTCAGATATAAACTCTACAGGAACAATATATTATTTGTAGTTTAATATGAAATTATATTTTAAAACCAATATGAATAAATGGAAGCCATAATGGCTTCCATTTATTTATATTATTATCAACGCTACTTATATATATTAAAGCAAAGGGGGCTCTGCCTTAACTTCTACTCTATATTTAAATAATAATACATATTTGTGTCAGTTTGGTGGCAAATATGTGTAATATTTATTAAGTTTGACATAATTAATGTTAAACTATAAAAAAATATTATTAGTACTTAAGAAAATATTTAGAAAGAGTTTATTTACAATGTAATTATCGAAAATGATTATATTACACTTTAATTGGATATAATTTTAAATGGTAATAATTCTTCACATAACTGATAAAGAAGATTATATCTATGAGGAAGGATGATTTGATTATGGAGTTAAGGGATAAAATTAATTCTATTGTGGAATTATGTGGTAGTAACCAACAAATTATAATCAGAAAATTTCATGTTGGCAAAGTTAATCCTATTGAGGTAGCACTTTTATATAAAGATGGCTTAGTAAATCAAGATATTATAAATAGAGATATATTAAATCCTTTAATGCACCAAGTTAATGAGGATTTGAGTACCATCGAATTGATTAATGAATATGTATGTGATAAATATATTTCAATGTCTAAAATTTCTATTGAAGATGATGTTAATATAGTTGCAAAAAATATAAAAATTGGACAGACAGCTATTATTATATATGGAGCAAGTAGTCTTATAGTTGCAGATACAGCCGGTGCTGAGCATCGAAGTATTTCAGAACCAATGGACGAAGTGGGAGTTAGAGGACCAAGAGATGGTTTTGTAGAAAACCTTCAAGTAAATCTAAGTCTAGTGAAAAAATCTTTAAAAGATAGAAACTTGAAAATAGAGAACCTAATTGTTGGGAGAAGATCTCAAAAGGATATAGCTTTATTATATGTTGATGATATTGTAGATAAAGAGATACTTATTGATATTCGTAATAGATTATCATTAATTGACGTAGATTTCATCGGATCTAGTGGAGAAGTTTCACAATATATAGAAAAGTACCCATATTCTATTTTCCCTCAAGCATATGTGACTCAAAGGCCGGATGTTGTGCAATCAAATCTTTTAGAAGGAAAAATAGCTATAATGGTTGATGGTACACCATTTGTTCTTACTGTTCCATCTTTGTTTATAGAATTTTTTCAAGCAGCAGAAGATTATTATCAAAGAACAATTGTAAGTAATTTTAATAGATTCATTCGTATCTTTGCAACTTTTGTAGTTGTAATGTTGCCTTCTATTTATTTGACTTTAATTATGTATAATTCTGAACTGATTCCAATTCGATTTATAATTCCTATAGTTCAATCGAGAGTAGGTATAGGTTTATCGCCATTTCTTGAAATATTATTTATGCAAGTTGTTATAGAAATTTTAAGAGAAGGGGGATTGCGACTTCCCAATAAAATTGCTCAAACATTAAGTGTAGTTGGAGGTTTTATAATAGGCAATGCTGCTTTGCAGGCAAAAATAGTTAGCCCAAGTACGTTAGTAATAGTAGGCGTTGCGACTATTGGGACTTTCATTGTACCAAGCTATGATATGTCAATCTCAATAAGGTTATTAGGGTTTCCTTTACTATTTTTAGTTAATTATTTAGGAGCATTAGGTTTAATTGCAGGTTTGTATTTTCTATTTGTACATCTTCTTTCATTAGATAGCTTTGGAGTTCCATATTTTCCTTTAGACAAATATGGCGATTTAAAAGATATGTTTATAAGAGCTCCATTATGGAAAATGAATAAGAGACCTGAGTCTACGCCCAATAATAACACAGTAAGACAAACTGATTTTAGAAATAAATTTGGAGGAAATAAAAATGAAAAAAGTAGGAAGTAACGATATATCTCCAGGGGAGGTTACTTTTCTGCTTATTGGATCTATGATTGGTGTTGGAATATTATCATTACCTAATGATTTAGTACCTTTCGCAAAACAGGATGCTTGGATATCCGCATTTATTGGAGCTATATACCCATTATACATGGTTATTATTGCTTCGATTTTATGCAAAAAACAACCTAAGAAAAATATTTTAGCCTTAAGCAAGATGTGTTTTGGAAAATTTATTGGAAGCATTTTAAATATTATTTTTTTATTTTATTTTGTATTACTTACTACAGCTATAGCTTTTCAAGTTAGTCTAATAAAGGAAACTTTAATAGTTAGTTTTTTAAGTTTACAAAAAATATTAATAGTAATACTTGCATTAGCTGCTTATACCGTTATAAAAGGATTAAAGGTCTTAGCGAGAGTCAATCAATTAATGTTTGTACTTACTGTTATTTTATCTGTAATTTTATGCGCTGCGTTGTTCCAAGGAAACTATTTAAATATATGTCCAATACTAGGCAGTGGAGTTTTAAATATAGTAAAGGCAAGCAAATACTCGGCTTTTGCTTATGGAGGAATTGAAATTATATTTTTAATCTATCCATTTATAACTGATAAGACAAAGGTTATGAAATCATCGATAAAAGGAGTTCTAATAACAGCAATAATTTATGCTTGGATTACATTTATTACAATTTATTATGTGGGAATTGATATTATTCCTAAGATATTATGGTCTGTAAATATGGTAGCTAAGACTGTAAGAGTACCTGTTGTTAGCAATTTTAAATTTGTGTTTCTTGTTATATGGGCCCTTATTATTTGCAAAACAATAGCTAATAACTATTTTGCAATAGTTATTATATTAAAGGACTTTTTTAAAAAAACAAAGATAAAAAAAATTGTTTATATTATTTATCCATTAATATTTTATTTATCTCTAAAATATAGTAACCTTTCAACATCAACCGCTTTTCTAAAGTTTATAATTCCTAAATATGTTTTATTCAATATAGCTTATGTGACAATAATAACACTAGTAATTTATTTGAAAAAGGATAATTAAAATGAAGAATAACAAAAAAATATATACAATACCAATTTTAGCATGTATTGCAATTGCTATATTTTTCTCCTCTGGTTTAAGACAGCAGCAACCAGTTGAACAATTGAATATTATTTCTGCAATAGGCCAAGACATTGACATAAAGGGTGATATTGCGAACTATATTACCTTATTTTCAGTATATTTATTTGAACCTCAAGAAAAAATAGAAAGTCATGTAATAAATTCTACTGCTACAAGTTTTGGACAGACTAGGCAGACAAGGCAACTAATAGATGACAAGGAAAGCATATTAGGTTCTGAAAAAATAGTCATTGAGAGTGAAGAGAATGTAGAGTATGGTATTAGGAATATGATAGATATTTTATTTAGAAACCCATATTTAAATGACACTGCATATATTGTAGTGTGCAAAGGTAAGGCATCAAACATACTTAACATGAAGATAAAAGGATATCCGAGCTCCGGAGATTTTATAGCGGGATTAATAAAAAACTCCAAATATTATAATTTTTTTTCAGATAATTATAAAGTCATAGATCTGTTTTTTGCAGTTGATAGTGAGGGTCGAAACCTGATATTGCCTTATATTGAAATGACAGATAAAGGAATTGAAATTACTGGAATGGCTCTATTTAAAAAAGATAAAATGGTTAGAAAAATCAGTATAGATGAGTCTAAAACAATGAATATGATAAAAGAAAATAATGTTCGCGGCATCCTTACAATACAGAAAAGTGCAAAAGAGGCTATTGACTATTATGCTACTTCTAAAAGAAAAATATCTTGCGTAAAGAAAGGTGATAAATATAATTTCACTATAAATATTGATTTAAAAGGTGATATAATAGCGAATACACTTTATAAAAATTTACAAAGCAGTCCTAAAAAAAATGATGAATTTAGGAGAGATATGGCTAAAAAAGTTAAAAAAGAGTGTGATGATTTTATAACCAAAATGAAAAGTCAATATAAAGTTGATTGTTTGGATCTAGGTCAGGTGGCAGCAGCTAAATATGGTAGGCAAACGGGATTAGATTGGAATTCTATAGTATGTAATTCACAAATTGATGTAAATGTAAAAGTTAATGTCCAAAAGACTGGGCGAGGTGATTACTAAATTTAAGGCTAACACGAGGAGAAATTCTTGTCTTAGTCTTTTGGTTTATATTGCCACTATACAACTAAATAGGGTACAATAGATACTAGAGGATGAATAAGTAAGTGATTTTATGGGGGGTATTATGAAAAAAATTTCACCGTTTTCAAAAAAAATGTGGACGATTGATGGATTACTTATCTTTAGTGTATTTTTAATAATTGCAGTGGCTTTAAGTATATTTTTAGGGGTTGATTCAATATGGAAATATATATTAATATTTAGTGTGTATGTAATAGCAATTATAATATTAATAAATTCATTATTTATGCCAAAATATAAGTATAAAAAATTTAGTTATGATATGGACGAAGAAAAGATTATCTTGAAATATGGAGTGGTTACTGAAATAAATGTAATTATTCCAATGAGTAGAGTTCAGTACGTAGATACAGATCAAGGAATAATATTAAAAAAATATAAGCTAATAAATTTAACTGTACATACTGCTGGGGGAGCTTATAAAATTCCATATTTAGAAAGTGAGATAGGAAATGAACTTCAGTTAAGTATTACAAAAACTGTTCAGGAGAGAAGTATATGAGAGAATTAAAACACCAACATAAATTTATAATATTTTCTGAGCTTTTTCAATTTATAAAAAATAGTATAGTTCCACTTGTTATATTTTTAATATCCATAGGTTCTAAAATCCCTAAAAAGTATGGCGGAGATTATACAGAAGCTATAGTGATAATTGCTTTTTTTGTTATAGTTAGCGCTTTAGCTATATTTAAATGGAAGAGAAATGTATATAACGTCCAGGATGATGGCATGTACATGAAATACGGTGTTTTTGAAATTCATGAGAGAACTGTTCCTTTTTCACAAGTACATACTGCAGATATATCATCATCATTAATTCAGCGCGTTTTTAATGTCTGCAGGCTTGAGATAGATACTGCGGGGGGAGATAAAAAGTCTGAAATATCTATTTTCTTATCTAAGCAGGAAGCACTAAGAATTAAAAGTATTATATTTAAGGTTAAAGAAAATGAAAATCAAGATGAAATTGTAGAAGAAAAAAACATAAAAAAGCTCACTTCTTCTTTAAAAGATTTATTTGTTATGGCGACATTTTCTACACGTATTTTAGCAGGATTTTTTATAATTTCTGCTTTTTATTCAAAGATAGATGATATAGTGCCAAAGGAATTTAAGAAAAAAGCTCAAGGATATACTGATAATGTAATGAATGGGGTTAACGGTGTTAATATAATAAAATATGTAGTAATATTAATTTTTATTATTTTGTTTATTTCCTGGGTTATATCTATTGGTTTAACTATAATAAAGTATTATAAATTTACAGTTATACGTGAAGACGATAATATTAAATTATCATATGGATTATTTAATAAAAAGGAAGTAACTATTCCGGTGAAACGAATTCAAAGTTTAATAATAGTTGAGGGAGTTATTAAAAAGTCATTAGGGTACTTTTCATTAAATGTTGAAACCATAGGTTATGGAAAGGATAAGGGTGAGAGTACGATGATTTGCCCTATTGCTAAAAGAACAGTGCTTGATAAGTTTTTTGTGGATATTTTACCTGAAATGAATATAAGTTATGAACTAGAGAAGTCTCCTAGAAAAGCTTTAAAGGGATTTCTTTTATTTAGATTAGTACCTGAGTTTATAGTAATGTCTTTAGTAGCATATTTTGCACCTTATGGGTACTATATATTTTTATTACTGCCTATATTAGTGATATTACACTATACAAGATTTATTGATAATGGACTGTATTGTAGCGATAAGTTTATTGTTATGAGATATAGAAAACTTGCAAGAGAAACTATTATAATACAAAAGGAGTCCGTACAGTCGATGGAAAAAATACAAAATATATTCCAAAAGAAAAAAGCTGTTGCTAAATGTAAAGTAACAATAGCAGGGGATGTAGCGGGCAGTTCGTATACGGTTGGATATATGAACGAAGATTTTATGAAAGATCATGTTGGATTTTGAAATTAAATCAACATAAGGTAAAAAATGTATACAAAATGACAAACATTTTATAAAAATACTGTTCGTGTACATATTTTTACCTTTCATGTCATAATTGTATACATATAAGTGGAAAAGAATTATAATATAATGAAATACTTATTATAATTCAATGGTCATAATTTAGATATTACTTGCTTAATGAAGGCAAAAGTCATACATTCATTTTGTAATTAATACAGTAATAAATATTTGCTGAATTTATTTTCAATTTTAATAGACTAGAATTGTATATATAAAATAAAATTCTTATTAAAGGAGGTGCCTCATGGTAACACAAACAATAATACAGAAAAAACATAAAAAAACTATTAAAGCAAGTATAGTAACTGTACCTATTTTAATCGTTATATATTTGGGTATATCAATGTATTTTAGCAATCATTTTTATTATGGCTTTGCAATTAATGGCATTAATGCTTCTTGTAAAACCGTAGAGGAAGTTTATACAGAAATGTTAACGAAATCCAAAACATATACATTGGATTTGAAAGAACGAAATGGTGTGAAAGAACAGATTAAGGCTAATGAAATTGGCTTAAAATATAATGTAAAGGATAAAATTCAAGCTTTAAAAGAAAGTCAGAATTCATTTACGTGGATTTTTTCGTTTTTTAGTCCAAAAACTTCTGAAATGAATGGCATAGTTACATATGACGATAAATTATTAAAAGAACGTTTTGATAAGCTTGCAGTTTCTGATAGCAAGAAAATAATTGAGCCTAAAAATGTTAGCTTTAAATATTCGGATAAGGGTTATGTTATTGAAAAGGAAGTTAAAGGAAATAAAGTAGATAGCAAGCAGTTGTATGCAAATCTAGTAAGTGCAATTGTTAAGGGAGAAACAACTGTAGATTTGGAAGCGAAAAATTATTACATCAATCCCAAATATACGTCAACATCTCAAAAAGTTAAAAACACTAAAATTTTACTTAATAAGTATATAACTTCAAAGGTTACGTATACCTTTGCTGGAGGTGAAGAAGTTTTAAAAGGCTCTATAATACACAACTTCCTTGGAGTTGACGAAAACCTCGAAATCACATTTGATAAAGATAAAATGAACGATTATGTAAATAAAATTGATAATAATTATAATACATATGGCAAGCAAAGAAATTTCGCTACGTCTCTCAAGACAACGGTAAAGGTAAATGGAGGCGATTATGGATGGTTGGTTGACCGTGAAAAAGAGGTAAATGATCTAATTGTAGCTATAAAAGGTGGACAAACTATAAAAAAAGAGCCACATTACACACAAACTGCTGCATCTCATGATATTAATGATATCGGCAGTACTTATGTTGAAATTAATTTGACAAAACAGCATTTATGGTTTTATAAGAATGGTTCGCTTGTTGTACAAGGAGATGTTGTTACTGGTGGTGTTAGCAATCATCATCAAACCCCTACCGGTGTTTATAAACTAAAATATAAAGAAAAAAATGCTACGTTAAAGGGAGAGGGATACAGTACGCCTGTTGATGTTTTTATGCCATTTAATGGTGGAATTGGAATACATGATCTAGCTTCCAGATCTTCATTTGGCGGAAGTGTATATTTGACAAATGGTTCTCATGGTTGTATAAATTGTCCACCTAGTTTAGCAAAAACGATATACAACAATATTGATGCTAATACTCCAGTTATATGTTATTAGAATTAATTTAATAAAATGGACTAGATTCTAAAAAATAAAAGTACAGAGTTGTAATAAACTCTGTACTTTTATTTTTTTTCCTTGATATACAGGTGTGATTTCCATCGATAACAGGTATCCGTAGACTAAAATTTCTAACAAAACAATATAATTAATCAAAAAAGTCAGTTTTGGATTTAACTTTATGAACATGACCAATTTGAATAAGTATAGGGGGACTGGATATTACAAGGGTTTTCATCTAACTCAGATAATTTCTTTTTATCATCACGTTTTTTTTCACAAATGCAATTATCTTTATTAGTAGGTTTATTATCAGGTTTCTTTTCACAAATGCAATTATCTTTATTAGTAGGTTTATTATCAGGTTTCTTTTCACAAATGCAATTATCTTTGTCAGTAGGTTTATCATCATGTTTTATTTCATAACCACACTGGTCTTCACAATCATTTTTATCTTCACACCACTCTTCAGGATGATAATTTATTTTAATATTAGACATAACATCACGCTCCATATATTTATTTAATATATAATACGTAACTTAATTAAAAATGATACTAACATGTTCTTGATTAAATTTCGTAATCAAAGTATTACAATAAGTAAATATATAGTAACGATTGCTTTGTTTATAACATATTATGTAAAAGGTCTTAAGACCTGAAAAAAGGAGGATTTACTTATGGAAAAGAATCAAACTACGCACCCTTGTGATAATTGTGGTGAAATTATTAGTTCCAAAACATTACCTTTAAGTAGTGGAGTTACAATTATACCAAGTGGTATTAGTGGACCTCTAGTCGCTAAAATTCCTGTAGTAATCGGCGAAACAGAGATTCAAATAGATATTGAGGCTGAGTTTAATTTGAACGAACCATTTTATGAAATTAAAAGAATAAAGAAAAATGTATATTTAACTCAATGCAAATTACTACCTAGATCGGGAGTAGTTGCTGCAGATGGCACTCTCATATCCGGAAAACTATTTATAAGTGGATTTGTAAGAAAAAATATAGAATATGCAACGGCTGACTGTATAGGGGATAAAGTTGTAAGTGGTAGAATAGCACACACAACAATTGATGTACCATTTACAGCTGTTACAGAACTTCAATATTCAGTGCCACCAGTAGTTAGTGTTCGTGGAGTTCAAACTGAAATAGATTTATTAAGTAGTTGTGGGTGTAATGACTGTACGGGAACTATTATGGGGAAATCAGGATGTGAACAATATTTTGAAGATAGTATATCTTTTACTGAAACCCCATACTGTGAGTTAGTAGGAGTAAGAATTGTTGAAGATGATATAAATTCAGATCCTATAAAATGTCATCCAGATTCAAAAGTACAACTTTACAATAAAATAATAGAAAAAATGGTTTTATATGTTAAGATTAAAGTATTACAAGTGCAACAGGTAAATATTCCATTTACTCATCCAGTTAAACCCGATTGCACTACAACTCAGTATTCCGATTACGAAAAGTAAATATATAAAGATTTAGGTATAGCCGTGCATCTAAGGAAGATATTATTCTTTATATGCACGGTTATTTATATATAGGCGATATATTATATATTTAATGATATTTAAGTAACGCTTATTGTATTTTCTACATAGTATGTAGAAGGTCATAAGACCTCAATAAAAGGAGGAATTACCTTTGGAAAAAAATCAAATTGTATACCCTTGCGATAATTGTGGTAAAATTATTAGTTCACAAACATTACCTTTAAGTAGTGGAACTACTATTACACCAGTTGGTATTAGAGGCCCTCTAGTAGCTAAAATTCCTGTAGTACTAGGTGAAAGAGAGATTCAAATAGATGTTGAAGCTGTGTTTAAATTAAACGAGCCATTCTTTGAAATTAAAAGAATAAAGAAAAATGTATATTTAACTCAATGCAAATTGCTACCTAGATCGGGCGTAATTGCTGCAGATGGAACTCTAGTATCAGGAAAATTATTTATAGGTGGATTTGTAAGAAAAAATATAGAATACGCTACTGCTGACTGTGTAGAAAAAGAAATTGTAAGTGGTAGAATCGCTCATACAACAATAGATGTCCCATTTACAGCTGTAACAGAAGTTGTATATACAGTGCCACCAGTAGTTAATGTTCGCGGAGTCCAAAAAGAAATAGATTTATTAAGTAGTTGTGGATGTAATGACTGTACGGGCACTATTATTGGAAAATCAGGATGTGAACAATATCTTGAAGATAATATAACTTTTACTGAAAGCCCATACTGTGAATTAGAAGGAATAAGGATTTTTGAAGATGATATTAATACAGATCCTTTATACCATAAAACTAATTCAAAAGTACAACTTTATAATAAAGTAGTGGAAAAAATGGTTGTATATATTAGAGTCAAAGTATTACAATTACAGCAGGTAAAGATTCCGGTTGTTCACCATTGCGATGATGACGACGAGTAAAGAGACCCTATAGACACTTGAAAATAACCGTTTTTCTAAAAAAAATTATTCTTTAGAAAAACGGTTATTTAAATATCATCGATATAATATATTTGATGATATTTAAATACATAAGGCATCTGAAATAAAATAACTAATCAGTATGCTAGTCTAGTCCATTTTATTTCATATACCAAATTCTTATAATAAAGGAGCATTCTTCAATGAAACCAGACAATAACAGTGACAAATTGGGAATGGTTAAGTTGCTTATTATTTTGAATATGTTACAACAACCAAATTGTATTATAAATGTTAATAAAAAATCCAAGAAAAACTCATCAAATGTTAAACATAAAAATAAAAAATTGGATAATTTAAATGTAAAAAAAAATGCGAAAGATAAAATGAATTCAGAATTAATACTACCTATAGAGCAAGTAATCATTGAAGAGGATTCAGAATTAATACTACCTATAAAGCAAGTAATCATTGAAGAGGATTCAGAATTAATACTATCTATAGAGCAAGTAATCATTGAAGAGGATTCAGAATTAATACTACCTATAGAGCAAGTAATAATTGAAGAGGATTCAGAATTAATACTACCTATACAGCAAGTAACTATTAAAGATGATTCGAAATTTATAATTCCTATTTGTGATAGATTAAGTAAGGAAAAGATCTTTATTATTTCAAAACTAATACA
>NZ_JAHLDM010000022.1:0-93076 GCF_018861295.1 Clostridium estertheticum
CATTTGGCCATTATGGAAAAGCAATGTACAATTTATTTAGATACTTAGGTGTCAAAGAATTATCATTTAATCAACCAAAAGGAATGCTTTATAAATCAGAAAATCCATTTAAATAAAAAATCTTGAACATTATAACCTATTAAGAACAAATTATACAAATGGCTGTAGATAAATTTATCTACAGCCATTTTAAAATATAAATCATAATTATTAATTTTTATGCTTTAGTGCTTACCTTTGAAATTGCATTTTCAAGTATATCGAGTCCTGCATTTAATTGTTCATCTGTAATACATAAAGGCATTAAGCAACGAAGTGTGTTTCCTCTAACGCCACAATTTAATATGACTAAGCCATTATCGTTGCAATCTTTAATTATTGCTTTTACTTCTTTTGAAGCTGGTTCTTTTGTTACTCTATCAGTAACAAACTCAACACCCATCATTGCCCCGAGGCCTCGAACATCTCCAATAATTTTATATTTTTCCTTCATTTTATTAAATCTATCCATAGCTATTTCTGCAATATGATTTGATTTATCAGCATAATTATCTCTTTCCATAATTTCAATAACTTTTAAAGCTGAAACACATGCTATTGGGTTTCCAGCATAAGTTCCACCAATTCCACCAGCTTGGGAGGCATCCATAATTTCAGCTCTACCTGTTACTGCACTAATTGGCATTCCAGCTCCAAGTGATTTTGCAGAAGTTATTATATCAGCATATAATCCATTGTCTGCCCAGTATTCACTAGCAAACATTCTACCAGTTCTGCAGTATCCTGATTGTACTTCATCACATACTAATAATATTCCATTCTCATCACATATACGTCTTAGCTCTCTTACATATTCAATAGGTGTTGGAAGGAATCCACCTTCACCTTGAAGAGGCTCAATAACAACCGCTGCAACGTCTTCTACATTTATTTTTTCTAAAAAGAAATTCTTTAATTTTTCAATGTAATACTTCATTGCATTTTCCTCTGGCATTCCAGCTGGACGACGATAAATATAAGGAAATTCTGCTTGATGAACTCCTGGAGCGAAAGGTCCAAAGCCAAGTTTATATGGTTTTATTGTACTTGTCATTGCCATAGTTAAACTTGTTCTTCCATGAAATCCACCTGTAAATGTAACTATTTCTGTTCTTTTTGTATATTTACGTGCAATTTTTACAGCATTTTCAAGAGCTTCAGATCCACTATTTACGAACATTGTTTTTTTCTTAAAATTCCCTGGAATAATACTATTTAATTTTTCAGCTAAACGTACATAAGATTCATATTGTACTACATTTATACTTGAATGAAAAAATTTTGAAACTTGTTCTTTAACAACTTCAATAACTTCTGGATTACTATACCCTATATTTAAAACTCCAATTCCACCAACAAAATCTAACATGATATTTCCATCTACATCTTCAAACATTGCACCTTCCCCTCTTTCAATAAAAGTAGGTACTCCGGATGATACTCCAACTGGAACATTTTCTTGTCTAAGTTTTATTAATTCCTTTGCTTTTGGTCCCGGTATTGTTGTTATTATTTTGGGTAAACTAGTTCTTAATTCTGTCATAATAAATTCCTCCTCGATTATATTGAAATATATGGTTGTTATGCATCTAATTTAATATTTTTATTGTTACTCAAAACCTCTCCAACAATTTCTTTTCTTGCATATAGCTCACCAAATATTAAAAGTTCTCTTTCTTTCAAAGTTACATTTGGATACGCCTTTTGAGTCATTAAAGATAATCCAATACCAAGCACTGCCCAGAAAAGAATCATACCCCATTCATAAGGCCAAACAAGTCCTCCTGACGAAAATGGAAGATATAGACATATAAATGCTACAGATATAGTAATTGCTCCATATCCTATAAACTTATCATGTTTAACTTTAAAAGGTCTTTCTAAATTTGGTTCTTGCTTTCTAAGCATTACGAAAGCTAAGCAAACAAACAAATATGTTACAACAACTCCAAAAGAACTTGCATTAACAAACCAAACTAATGCATTCTTCCCTAATAAAGGAGCTAGTTCGCATATAATTCCTATAAGAATTACTGCTGCATACGGACTTTGTGTTTTAGGATTAACTTTACCAAAAATCGGTGGAAGCATTTTAGCTCTTCCCATTGCAAATAAAACTCTTGCACCCCCAATAATAAATCCATTCCAACTAGTTAAGATACCACATAAAGCACCTAAAATTATAACCTTACCCATTATCGGATTTCCGAACATAAAGGCTGCCGCATCAGCAACAGGAACTGCTCCATTAAGTCTAATATTTGTTGGTGCTGCTAGAGCAATACCAACACACATTGCCACATACCAGAATCCAGCCAATAAAATTGAAAAAATAAGAATTTTACCTATTTGTTTTTTAGGAATATTCATTTCTTCTGCCGATTGTGGAATAACATCAAATCCTACATACATGGCAGGAACCATTAAAAGAACTGCAAAGATTCCTTTTCCACTCTTAACTGCATCTCCCATAAACTTTGAATCTCCTATGCTAAATCCACCTATTATAAAAATTAGTCCAACTAAAGTTAGACCAATAGTAGCTACATTCTGGAATAAAACTGCACCTTTTCCACCTCTCAGGTTTATTATAATTAAAATTAGTCCTACAATCATACCTATCGCAGACCAAGATGCGTAAACGTCATAACCAGCAATAGTCCATAAATATCCCAGCTGTGGTATTGGAATTATATAGTTAACAGCAGTTGAGATAGCAATTCCTTCCCATGCTGCAACTCCTACGTAAGCAAAGCATGTACACCATATAGTTATCCATCCAAGCTTATACCCCATGGCTCTATATGCAAATACCAATCCTCCACCAGCACATGGCAATGCAGGAGTTAACTCCGCATAACACAGTCCTACAAATATGCACATTACTCCACCAATTAAAAATGCAATAACTGCTCCTAACCATCCAGCTTGTTCTACCCAGTATCCAGATAACATTACCCAGCCCCATCCAATCATTGCTCCAAAAGCTAATGCTAATATGTCACCTTTAGAGTAGACCTTCTCCAGGCTTTCACGTTTTTCACTCATGAGTTCCCCCCCTTATTATGTATGATAATATTTTGTTTAGTTTCATAATTTACTTGCCAGTTAATATAAATTTGTATATATCTCAATCATTTCTTCTCTTGATAATTCTACGTAGTTATTTACTAATAATCTTTGTTGTGACTCTATAACGCTATCAGTAAACAATTCTATTTCTTCTTTCTTCATTCCAAATTCTTTTAATGGCTTTTTCATCAATAATTTATTTAATACATTTTCAATTTCTTTATAAACATCCTCACCATGACTAAGGCCTAATATGTTTGTCAAAAGAGTATTTATTTCCTTTATCTTTCCATTTGGATTCTTTTTACTGTACATTTTAAAAACTTCAGTAAATAGTTCATAGTTAGCTTCTCCATGTGCTACATGATAAACTCCACCTAATGGATAAGACATAGCATGAACTGCTCCAACTCCAGCATTTGCAAAAGCAATTCCAGCATAATTACTGGCGGTTGAAAATTCCTTTAATAAATTCTGACGATAATCCTCACCTTTTTCTATAATTTCCATGTAGCCCTTCATAATCATTTCTATAGCTCTAACTGAAAATATCTCTGTGTATACACTAGCCTTAGGAGATACAAAAGATTCAATAGCATGAATTAACGCATCTATAGAGCTAGCAACAAAAAATTTAAAAGGTAATCCCTTAATTAACTCTGGAATAAGCACTGCTTGATTTGCAAATAACTCATCAGTCGCAAGTCCCATTTTTGTATGTTTTGATTTTATTTCTGCAATTGAGATATTAGTTACTTCGCTTCCAGTTCCACAAGTTGTAGGGATAATTATTAATTCCTTATCCCTTATAAAAGGTACTTTTTTCTCAAATAAATCAAGACAATTTTTCACATCTTTAAAAACCATTAATTTAGAAATATCTATAACAGTTCCACCACCTATACCTACAATTCTTTTGATTTTTTTATTAGGCATAGCTGCAATAATTTTGTTAATCATCTCGTCTGAAGGTTCACCAACACCATATTTTTCTTGAAAAATAAAGTCTGCTTTTAAATTCAAATATTTCATAAATGGTTCATAAATAAATTCTTGAGTTAATACTAAGTCACCTTCGCCAATTTTAAACTCATCTGCAAAATCTTTAAAATTATTAAAAGTATGAATCTGAGGTACTAATTGAAAATTCTTCATAACATCCTACCTTTCTTTTATTCATATTTAATTTTGTAAGACTTTTTATGTATTCCTCTCCTTTCATTGAAACATTCCTCTCTCAGTTGTATTTTATACTTACATATGTAGCAATTCCTATGCCAAAGTTATAACAAAATTATACATTTGAAAACTATTGCTAGTTAAGCGTTCTCTTTGTGTCTTTTAATTAAATATTCTGATTATTGTTTTATGTAAATATTATAAAATAAATAATAGAATGTGTATCATAAAAGAAACACATCTTAACAATTTAAATTGCCGGATTCCATAAACCCTTGCATATTATAAGTGTTACACCTTATATTTATTTCTGTTGCATATCTGAAACGTGTTCCATTTTTAAAACATATTTTTTCCCGAATATTTTAGATGTACAAGTTAAACTACTCAATGTGATTGAAGTGGATAAAGTTGAAAGAATTGGAATTCTAAATTACTTGCACCTGAAATGCTCCCTTTTCATAACCAAAAAAATAAAAGTCTGTTTTTGTCTCTATGGCACTTTTACATGAATTAATTTTTCTTTACAAATGTATTTTATCAAATTTACTCTAATATATCAATTAAAAAAACTGTAAATAGATTTGTATTTAACCAAATTTATCTACAACCACCTTTAATTGAGTCTATAATATCAAATTATTTGATGCTATCGCTTTCACTATTTATACAAATCTTTTCATATTTAGCTTCAAGATTTTCGTAACTAGCGCAAGCCTTGCTACCTTCATTTAAAATTTTTCTAGCTTGTTCTAATAAGTCTTCATTTATTTGATTTATTAGTATTACTTTTTTAATATCTGGTATTGCTTCTTTAAGTGTAGCTTCGACCAAATCCTCAACAGTATATTTTGCAGAAAGACAGCCTTTACATTGACCTAAAAGCTTTACTTCAACTATTCCATCACAGATGTTAACAAGTTCAATGTTTCCATAGTGATCTGCTAGTTTTGGTCTAACATCCATCTCAAGGATTTTTTCAATTTTAGCAAACATACCTTCTTTAGTAAACATTTTGTCACTCCAATCTTTTAAATATATTAGGGTTTAGTTATCCCCTAATATATTTAGGTATTTAATATTATGAAAGATGTATTTATTCTTTTATTCTAGCTATTACTTTTGCTAAGGCTTTTTTATGAGCCAAATTGCCTTGTCTTGCTATCATTATTCTTTGAGCCTGTGGCGATCCTGCCCCATGCATTGATTCCGTTCTATAACCAACAGCAGCTGTTCCAAGTGCTAAATTTTCTATTAATCTTAATATTCTCATTCTGTTTTCAGTTGAAACAGATGCAACACCTTTTAAGTATTTTTCAAGATAAGGTCCAGTTATTGGATCTTTAAAATCTTTATCTGCAGGCATAGTTACCATAAGTCCTCCAGCAATGTCTTCCGCAAGTCTTACTATTTCATATGGGAATCTTGTAACATTTTGTTTACAGACATTTGCAAGTAACAAATCTATTATATAGTTACCTGATTCAGTTTTATGTCCTTCTGCAGAGCATGCAATTCCACAAGCATATAGAGTTTCATTTAAGTGAGTCATTTCTATTAATTTGTCTTTAATGTGTGATACTCTATTTGTTCCATTGTAATCTGCGGCTACAGCAGTAGCTCCAATGAGCACGTCACCAACACCAGTTTTGCACCCACCATAACTTTGTCTATGATATCCTGCAAATCTTTCAACAAGCATTCCTGCAAATTCAGTTTCTCCATTTAAGAATATTCTATCATTTGGTACAAATACATTATCAAAGATAGTTAAAGCTTCTACTCCACCATAATTATAATTTCCAACATCTATATCTGCGCCTTCTTCACTTTTTCTTGTATCACAAGATTGACGTCCAAGAATCATAATAATACCTTCTGTGTTTGTTGGTATTGAAAAAGATACAGCATAATCCTTATCCTCAGGTCTCATAGCAATAGTTGGCATAACTAAAACTTCGTGAGAATTACATATTCCGGTTTGATGAGCTTTAGCTCCGCGAACTACAATACCATCTACCCTTCTTTCAACTACATGAAGATACATATCTGGATCTTCTTGTTTTGTTATTGAAAGCCCTCTATCTCCTTTTGGATCTGTCATTGCACCATCTACTATTAAATCATTTTCATGAATATATTCTAAAAACTTTGTAAAATTTTTATGGTACTTTGTTCCATATTCTTTATCAATTTCATAAGTAGTACTGTATTCAGCATTAAATGCATCCATTCCAACACATCTTTGAAAACATGAAGCGGTTTTTTGTCCACATAATCTTTGCATTTTGACTTTTTTAACTAAATCCTCTGTGCTCATATGAATATTTGCGAATCTGTTAATTTTTTTACCAGTAATTATTGAAGTAGATGTCATTAAGTCTTCGTACTCAGACATTTGTGCCAAATCATAGGTCATTTTAACTGAGTTCATTGATGGACGAATTATAGGATTGTCCACTACATTTTCTACTTTTTCCCCAAACATATAAACCTTCAAATTTAATTTTCTAAGACTCTCTACATATTGTTCTCCAGTCATTAATCCCACTAAAACCATTCCCTTCACATGTATATTTTTTTATATTACTTCACGTTTATTTAATTTTACATTTATAAATGTAGCAATACTCATGCCAAAGTTATATGAAAAATACATTTTTACAACATTCCCATCTCTAAATATCTTTTACGCTTTCTAAAAAAAGTAGTAGAATTAATGCCCAATTTTTTGGCAGCATCACGAACGTTACCAGCATCATCAAAAGCCATACTAATAAGTTTTGCTTCTACTTTTTCAACTGCCTCCTTTAAATTACATATTTCCTCACACTCAATAACTTTTCCTATAATACTCTGTGATAATTCAATTGGCAAGTCACTTTTGAATATTTTATTGCCATAACTCATCACTATAACCCTTTCTACAATGTTTTTGAGTTCACGTACATTTCCTGGAAATTTGTAATTATAAAGTGTACTCAACGCCTCAATAGTGAAAGTCTTTTCAAAATTATATTTATTATTTAATTTAGATAAGAAATGCTGAATTAAAGGTAAAATATCCTCTCTCCTATCTCTTAACGATGGTACAATAAGTGGTACAACAGCTAAACGATAATATAAATCCGCTCTAAACGTTTTATTTTTAATCATCTCTTCTAATTTTCTATTTGTAGCTGCTAATACTCTTATATCAATTTTTACTGGTTTCACCGCTCCAACTCTTTCAACTTTTCCTTCTTGAAGTACATTAAGCAGCTTAACTTGTATGTCTAAAGGAAGTTCTCCAATTTCATCCAAAAAAACTGTGCCTCCATCTGCCACTTCAAAAAGTCCCATCTTGCCTTCCTTGTTAGCCCCTGTAAACGCACCTTTTACATACCCAAAGAGCTCAGATTCTATAAGATTTTGAGGAATTGCTCCACAATTAATTTTTATAAAGTTTTTGTCACGTCTCATACTATTTTTATATATAAATTTAGCGATTTCTTCTTTTCCAACTCCCGTTTCTCCGAGTATTAAAACAGTAGTATCCACATTAGCTACTCTTTTAGCAACTTCCAATAAGTCTAACATTGTTTTATCCTTAGCAATCACGTCTGTTAAATTTAGATACTGAATTCTCATAGCCTCTATCTCTGAATAATATTTTTCTGTTAACTTCATATTTTTAGCAAGCTGATCTTGTAGCTCGTATAGTTCTGTTATGTCTCGTACATTTGTAACAACCATATTTATATTGCCCTCGTCATCAAAGATAGGGTTACTTGAAACCAACACTTTTTTACCTGTACTAAATTCCTGCTCAATTGTATTAGATTTTCTATTTTTTAATACCATAAGAGTAGATGACTTAGATATGTATCCCTCTTTTTCTAGTTCGTACATATTTCTGGCTATCATATTTTTTCTTTGTAACCCTGTTATGTTTTCATAAGATTTATTAATCTTTAATGTATTAGCTTTGCCATCGGTTATATAGATACCATCAAAGGATGCTTCAATAACTGCATCCAATTCTATGCAATTGAGTTTTACAATGCCACATTCATTATTGCAGTTTAATCTTTGCTTAAGATCATTTATTTCTTCTAATGAATTAGCAAACCGATGTTTATAAATATTATTCACACTGAAATTCCCTACAAATTTACCATCTGAATTTGTAACTGCCATATAACTTTCCACTTTATCAATGCAGTCCGATATTTTAGAATCTTCATTTATAATATTTGTTGTACCCCTTAAAAGGTATTTTACATATGTATCAGGGCTTGTACCGTTAATAAAATTTTTAATTATATCACTTTTCGTTATAACTCCAACTAAAATATCTTTTTTATCTAATATAGGTATTACTTCTACTTCATTATTATTAAATAACTGTGATGCCTCATAAAAAGTATTATTTTCTTTTAGTTTGAAATCACTTTTCGTCATAATATCCTTTACTTTCAAAAAAAACACCTCTCAATTTATAATAAATTAAACCATGCATTATTTATAAATTACATAGTTCAATTTTATTATATCATTCCCTTTATACTAAGAGAACACCATCTAACTAATTCACTCATTATTAAACTTCCATCCCAAGGAGAATCATAGAAGTTCATATACCCTATTTTCACAACTCTGTCTACTCCAAATGTTGTTACTTTGTCCGTAAATTCTAAAACTTTTTCCCTATTCTTAGAAGCTATTCCTATAGTTTGTATATTTCTAGTAATTAAAGGACATACATCAAATATATCCTCCACCTCTTTTATAAATATAGTTCGCCCCGTGATTGGTTCCTCAAGCTTTATTTCACTATCAATTAATATTGTATATTGAAGTCCTGTGCTTATATAAGCTAGCTTATCAAGGCCTAATAAATATTCTCCTCTTTTATTAATTATCTTAGCAGCAATAGCCTCTTCTAAATCTAAATTTGTATATCTTTTAGTGATTCTTTCGAATTTTAGACTTATTATTTTAGCTACATCTATTACATTTAATTTACTTTTCTCTATAAATAACACCTGAGGCGAAGAACATCCCTTTTGACCAAAAACAATTATATCTGTAACCAAATTCTCTAAGTATTCTTCTAAATCATCACTCTCAATAGCTGATTTATCAAAAACAGCAAAAGAATACTTAGGGCCAAAAATCAAATCCTTACAAGTGGTTTTTTTTGGCATTAGGCAAATATCATCTACTGCTGCTTTATTTCCCCAAACTATCCTAACATCAGCTTTTAAGGACATCAAAGAATTAAGATTTCTATCAAAACTATCGAAATAAATAAGGGCAATATTCTTAAGTAAAATATTAGAAGAATATGTTCGGCCTTCATATTCAACATTTATATTTGCTAAAATTATTAATAATTTATATACAACACTTACGCTTTTCTTAGATACTCGAAGAATATTAGCATTTTTACATAATATGCTTTGCATAACAGAATAAATTCCAAGTGTAGGCACATTCCCAGCCATCCAATGACATACTATACCCCTTGGTTGTGCTTTAATGTATTTTTCATCATCTATCTGTACGAATTTATTTAAGTATTCGATATTTTCTAAGTTAAGTTTTAACTGTTTTTCAATATTAACCTTTTTCAAATAGAAACATAAAAACGAAACGCCTTCCATTCTTAATATTTCTCTGTTTTTTGCAATTTTTTTGCTATACTCATTAATTATAAGTATTATAGCTTCTACTGGAATTTTATGAATTTCCGAAAGATTGTTATTTAAGTAGGTTTCTATTTCGTTAAAATCTTTAAAACTCATACCATTCTCATTAAATTCACCATTTAGCTCATAACAATTTATCATTTTCCTACCTCTCTTCGTGCAAAAGTATCTCCACATCCTCTAACTTCAGCTTTGTCTATTCGCGACTTAAATTTAAAATACTTGCCGTGTCTACCACACAGGCAATCATCTATACCTATAAACTCGCCGACATCTTCAGTTAGGATCGCTTGTGACGGATAACTAGTACCTAAAATACTCATAACCTCTATAATCCCACTTTTTCCAAATTTCACTTCTTCTAATGTTTGTATATCCCTTATAATAATTTCTGCAAAATTAGGGACATGTTTATACCCATATTCACAATCAATAAAAACTACTCCTAACTGCTCTACCATTCCATAAAAATCTATTATATTAGAAACTTTAGCCTTAAATACCTGTGCAGCAGTCTCTGAAAACACTTTTTTCTCTACCCTTTCAGATATTAATTTTTTCCATCCGCCACTATGTAGTAGCTTCATATTTGGCATATTTAATTGTATTTGTTCCTGTTTTAAAACTTTTAAAAATTTAGACCATAATATATAGGTAAATCCATAAACTATAATTTTCTCATCCTTATGCTTTCGCTCAAATGCACGTAGTCTATCTATATTTACCCTAAGTTCATCATTCTCTTTATCCATTACATAACAAATCTCACTTCCAAAAGCACTTACTCCTCTTATCGCTGCACCACGTGCAGTCATGCTATCCCCTTTTTTATTGCTATCTTCATCATCTATGATAAGCATTGGTCTTCTTTTGGAACCTAAAAAATTTGATAATGTACTTATTAACCCTTGTGTTTGCCTTATTGAAGTCTTTTTATCTAAATATATTTTGCTAGGGATTCCTGTGGTTGTAGCACTAGAAAGCAACACTCTTGCTACTTTCTCAACCTCGCAAACTCTAAGATCAAAAGATTTAAACATATTGACAGGTATATATGGAACCTCTTCTAATGTTTTAATGCTATTTATATCTATACCTAATTTTTCATACATAGATTTTATGTTTAGATTCTCCATATTGTTATCTAGCTGAGATAATATTGTTTTTAAAAGGAGCTTTTCCTTATCTTTCTGATTTAAATTAAACTGTTCACCAAACACTAGCTCATCTATAATTTCCGCAATCTCCAATTTTATCACCCTCTTGTTGTTACTTAAGTTGTTTAATTAACACCTTACCTGAAGAATTTTTAGGAAGAGTGCTTAAAAACTCTATATATCTTGGTATTTTATATGAAGGCAATTGTTTTTTACAAAAATCTAAGATATATTTAAAATCTATAAATGTTTTATCCACAACTATTACTACAAAGGCTTTTACCGCTTCTCCTAAAATGTCATCCCAAACCCCAATAACAACGCATTCTACTACTTCTGGAATTTGTAATATTATATCTTCTATTTCTTTAGGACTTATTCTAATACCACCACTTTTAATAATATTTTTTTCTCTTGAAACTATATATATAAACCCCTCATCATCTACTTTTGCTATATCTCCCGTATATAAATATCCTTGCTTTAGAACTTTATCTGTTTCTTCCTTATCATTAAAATATCCCTTCATTATATTGTCGCCTTGAGCAACAACCTCTCCTATTTCACCAGATTTCACTCTATTTCCTTCACTATTTAAAACAAAAAGCTCTGTTCCCTTAATTCCATGTCCTATTGAATTCATCTTTTCCTTAATTAAGCATGGTGGTAAATAAGATAACCTTGCTGTAGCCTCAGTTTGACCGTACATTATAAATATATCTACGCCTCCCAAAATATCTATAAGTTGTTTTATAAATATCTCTGGTAGCTTTCCACCTGCTTGAGTTATATACCTTAATGTTGGGAACTTAGTATTCTTCATATCAGTCATTCTAAGCAATATTTGATAAGTACTAGGAACACCTGAAAAACCTGTACAATTATACTTATTTATATCCTCAAGAACTGTTTGTGGAAACATAAATTTATTATTAATTACTAGACTTCCCCCTACTCTAAAATGAGTATGTAAAATTGAAGTACCATAACAATAATAAAAAGGAAGCACCGTTTCCACTCTATCATTATTTGTAAGTTCCAAGTATTCTATTATAGAATTTGTATTGTATATAAGATTATAATGGGTAAGCATTACTCCCTTAGGATTACCTGTAGACCCAGAAGTAAACAATATTACAGCTACATCTTCTTTTATATTTATATTATCTTTATTGTTATTTTCCTGATTAGAACTTAAATTAGATCCATTTTTATCTGTATATATTTCAACATCTTTATAATCAAGTGACTTTATTTTTTCACAAAATTTGTTTTGAGTAAAAATCACCTTAATATTTAGAGAGTCAATAATATACTTTATCTCATTACTACTTAAAGCTGGATTAATAGGAACACATATGACCCCGCTTTTAATTATTCCAAAGTAGTTTTCAATAAAGAAATTAGAATTTTCCGAAACTAAAAGTACAGCATTCTTTTTTGATAAATTCTTGTTTATTAAGAAAGAAGCTTTTTTTTTACATTTTCATAAACTTCTTTATAGCTAATCTCATTTTTAAAGATAACAGATGTTTTATTAAGTTTTGATGAATTCTCGAAAATGTAATCTGTAAATGTCATATCTCAATACCATACTTGCCAACTATTTTCTTAATATCACCTATAGTATACATTCTAGAAATATCCACCACATTTAAAGCTATATCAAAAACTTCTTCTAAACTTGTTATAAGTTCTACATGTCCAATAGAATCCCAATTTTCTATCTCATCTGGTCCCATATCATCATTTATATCCTCAATTTTTTTTATATCAAATACATCACGTAACACCTTGTTTAGTTTTTCTAAATTGCTCATAGTAATTCCTCCTAAATATTAATGTTTTATTATATACAAAGCAATATTCATGCCAAAAGAGATTATACTTCTCCAAGTATAATCTCTTTTTCTTCTTCATTAAGGTTAAAGTAATCATATAAATAATTTTCATCTGTGCCCTTATACTCCATCATGGTTGGAATGCATAATTTCATTAAGTTATTTGGATAATACTCATATGCATCCTCACCTAGTTTTTTCGCAAAGGTCTTAAAATAGAATTCGTATATTTTACTATTTAATATGTATAATAAAAAATCATAAGTAACCTCAGTATCTTCTTTTAATGTAAGTGCATATACATCTGCACTAAAATAACTTCCCGTGTCAAGAGCAAATCTGTTACTACTCGCTTTAAACGGAAAAATTATCTTTTCACCTTCGAATATACTTTGATTTCTTCCCCATTGAAGTTCATACCATTTTCTAATACCCTTTTGACACTCCCTTCTTTTTAGAAGCTTTTCCTTCTGTAGTCCAATATAAGCTATAGCATTATTATATTCTTTAGGATTACAAATTAAATCTGAATATATTATATAACTATCTTGCCTTAAAATTATATTTTTTTCTATGTAACTACTCTTAATCCAAGGTTTTATTATATTCTTTTCAATATTTTTTCTTAGTAAAGTATCCTTATTTAGTACGAAAGCTTTATCACACCCAGTTATTATTCCCTGATAGCTATAACATATATTACTAAGCTCAGTATGTTTTTGTTGTTTTATTTTTTTTATTATGGTTCTCACTTTCTCATCTACTAAAACCCAACCCTTATCATCTAGTTCTTTTTTATTTAGCATAAAAGCGTTGAATTTATTGCCACCTTTTAAAAATACATTATTATAAAATTCTTTTTTTTCTTTACCTTTTACGGTCAATGGCTTTATAATTTCAATTTGATTATCAGGGGTTTTATGATTTGTTATAAATATAATTAAAGGGTCTATCCCTACATTTTTAAATGGTCTTATACCATAAAAATCTATCATTTTATCTATAGTGTAGCCTTCCCTTAATAGTTTCCTCAAATCTTCTCCACTAGGTGATTCTATAAAGTATCTTGAAGTAATAAATGTAAGTTTCCCACCCTCACTTAAATCTTCTAATGCTTTCTCAAAAAAACAATATGATAAGTCACCTTTATCTCTGTATACTTTTTTATATTTTATTTTTAAAAATGAAGCATACTCGTTATCTATAGATTTTTTGCCAACATAAGGTGGATTTCCTATTACGATATCATATTTACATTCGTTCTCATATAATAAAAAATCCTTATTAAAAATATTTACAAGTATGCAACCCTTGCTTAAATCATATAAATCAATAACAAGAATTTTTAATGCTATATCATCAATGTCAAATCCGAACAAGTTATATCTTATTATATGGTCATCAATGCTTTTTTCATTTAACTTTAATCCATTTTTCTCATTAATAAAGCTCAAATTATCCTTATATAAATTTTTAAGAAATTTAAAACAACAAATCAAAATATTCCCTGTGCCACAGGATGGATCGACAATTCTTATATATGGATTATTTATTATCTGCACTGCTTTTATAGTATTTTCTATCATATAAGAGGTTATAGGTTCTGGAGTGTACACCGTACCCTTCTCTTTATTATTTTTTATAAATTCATAATAGCCATCACCAAAACTTTTTTTCCCTGATCTTTCTAATTTTATTTTATAATTTTTAAGAGCAATTACTTTATATATATCCTCTATTGGACTTATTATAATATTATATACCTCTTTTATTTCTTTTTTTAATAAATCAAGCATTTATTTTCTCCCACCTATGTTACTAAAATTTAGTTTTAACATGTTATTATTTAACTACAAACTCTCATCAACAATAGTTAATATTTCATCCCGTTTTATTCTTCCATTTTCAACTAATTCGTAACAACGTTTTTTAACTTTTTCTTTGTAAATTTCATCTTTAATACTAGAAAGGTTTATTTTAACATTTAAAATTGCACTTTCAATAGATGCTTGAAGCATTAAAACTGATACCCCAGCATCAGAAATCGCATTTTTGTTACCTAACTTAGCTGCTACCATCACATACTCATATGTTTTATATGCTTCTTCTGCTACATTTAAAGGAACTTCTAAAGCCCCTAAATATCCCTCTTTTATTTTAGCACTTCGTGCTTTCTTATCATCATCGCTTTCCTTTGGAAGTTTAAAAGCTGACATCAGTATTAAAAAAGCCTCCTTGTCTTTATTCATTAGTTCTAAAAATTTATCCTGATATTTAAGACATTCATCTAGAGTTTTAGAAATAAGTATTTTTTCCTCATCACTATATTCATTGTATACCTTCTTACCTATAGTTAAATTAAATACCATAGAACCTAATCCACTGGCTAAAGATGCTGCAAGTGCTGCAACACTTCCACCTCCTGGTACAGGTGAATTTGAACCTAATTCATCAATAAATTCTCTTACAGTTTTTTGATCTAACATTTTTTATTCTCCCTTCAAAAATCTAATTATTTCTTTGTTAATATCACTACTGACAAAACAATCATTATACTCCCAATTATAATTCTAGATGAAATAGGCTCTCCTAAAATTATTATTCCTAGTATTAAGCTAACTATAGGCTCAATAGTACTTAGAATTGAAGCCTTAGAAGGTCCTATTAGTCTAACCCCTTCTAAAAATGCCATTAAAGCTACCACCGTAGATATAAATGCTATAAGTAAAATTGCCACAAGTGCATAGAAAGAAATATGGATGCTAAAATTATTAGTGCTCATAGCAGCTATAAACATAACAGTAGCAGATGCACATGAAATATAAAAGGTTAATACGTAACTATTAATATTCTTAAATTCTTTATTAGAAGCTCCTAGCACATATAATGAATATAATACTGCCGCTATTAATGCGAGTATTATTCCTTTTATGTTAAAACTAACACTTGCCTTATCAATTAAAATATAAATACCCATTAAAGATATAATCAAAGATATAATTTTTCTAGAATATATTTTTTCTTTATAAAACACATATGCTAATATAGTGACAATAGATGGATATATGTAGAAAATCATACTTGCCATTCCAATGCCTATATAATTATATGACATGTATAAACTAGAAGTTGTAAGTGTAAATCCAAATACACCAATAATTAATATTAAAATGGACTGTTTTTTAGTCAATTTCATAGATATACCTTTTGTTTTCAAGTAATAGAAAAGCATAATTGCTGCAAACAAAAACCTAAGGAACAGTGTACTGTATGCATTTGCTCCTCCTTTATATGACAGTTTCGCAAGTATTGGCATAATGCCAAAAGCACTAGCTGATAAAATAATGTATAGAATTCCTTTTGTTTTCTCCATAGTATCCCTCCTCTTTTTCACATAAATTAAATAACAATTGCATAACTATTAAAATTGTACCATTTTTATGTTAATATTTCATCAATTAACTAAAATAAGACCCCATGATAACAAAAACATCATAGGGTCCTAGAATAAATTATCTATTTAGTATATGCATTATCCCAAGTGTTTGAAAATACAAATTCTTTTACATCTTTTTTATCATAATGTTCTTTACTCTCTGCAATTTCTCCAATTGGGGTTATAGCAACTACCTTATAATTTTGTGGAATTGACAATGCTTTTTTGATAATATCCTCATCAATTGCAGCAATCCAACAAGTTCCATACCCCTCATTAGTAGCAGATAAAACAAAATGCTCCATAGCTATAGCACTATCTACTAAATAATACTCTTTATTTTCTACTTCTCCCGAAGCATTTGGATCCGCAACTACAACTGCCGTCATTGGCGCATCAATTATTGACTGTGCTGCTAAATTATCCTTGTTCATTATTGCTTTTGAAATTTCCATAAGCTCCTTCTTTTCATCAACTAATATAAATTTGTAAGAAGTCTTATTTTTCCATGATGGCGACATCATAGCTGCATTAATCATTCTAGCTAACTTTTCTGCATTTACTGGGGTACTTTTAAATTTCTTAATACTTTTTCTATTTTCAACTACATCATAAAATTCCATATAACACACTCCTTTAAATTTAGTATGTGTAATAGTGGCATAAACAATGTAATTATTTTTTCGAATTTTTACTTTTAAATATATTCCATACATACATAGTTTCTTCGATTTTAAAAAGGTACGTCAAAACAAAATATAATATACTTCCTATAGCTGCACATACAAATAAAATTGTTAAATTCAAAACAAATCCTGACACTAAATTAATTATAAATATTTTTTTCATGAAATATATTATCACGCCCATAATAATAGAAGCTATAGATATTTTTCCCACGGTTTTAGCCATAGAACTAAACTGTATTCCTGGAAATTTCTTATTCATCTTAAAAAACAACATTAAAGTAATAACTACAGCTGATATTGATGATGATAATGCCAGTCCCGGAACTAACATATGTCTATACAAAACAGCACTTAAAACAACATTTATTACCACACCTACTACACTATATATCATCGGAGTTTTAGTATCTTTAGCTGAGTAAAATGCCCTATTTAATATGTCACGTACTCCATAAGCTACCATAGTAGGAGAATATAGTACTAATGCCTCTGAAACCAATTTCATGTTACCTACCGTAAATTTTCCTCTTAAATATAGTACGCTAATTAAAGGTTCCCTTAATATTACTATTGCAAGTGCAGCAGGTATCATTACTATATTTATGATGTTAATTGATTTAACTAAAGATTTTTTGTATTCCTCATGATTATTTTGAACTATGAATGTAGAGAGTATTGGGTATATTATCATAGATACTGCTACAGCAAAAACTTCATAAGTAAGTAAAGTGACCTTATTTGCGCAATCAAGAATTGACGCTGCACCCTCATATAAACCTATTGCAAATGATCTATTAATGAATAAATTGAATTGCATTGTTGCAGTACTTATTATTATAGGAATCATTAATATAAACATTTTTCTTAAGTCTTTATCCTTAAAATCAACTTCTAATTTATACCTATATCCAAATTTCCTAAATTTGGGTACATTAATTATGAATTGTATAAAGAATGCTAAAACTGTTGTTATTGCAAATCCAGTAAGTCCAAATTTATCTACAAATAAACTTAAATAGATTATATATATTAAATTTGCTGCAGCCGCCATGGCCGACGGAATAGAAAATTCCTTATGAGCTTGCAGAGCGCCCGCAACCACACCTTGAAGAGTTAAAAATAAAACTGATAAAAACATTATTCTAAGTATTTTCACAGTTTGTTTAAATACTATTGGCTCATTAGACAAGTTATTAGCAAAATAATACACTATATAATAAGAAAATAATATCCCAATTCCTGTTATTATTACAGTAGCTAACATTGAAGTGTTAGTTACATTATTTACAAAGCTATTTCTTTCATTTATATCTTTTGTCTCAATATATTCTGTAAGCACAGGTATTATTGTAGTACTAAGTCCATATCCTAGACTAGTAAAAAGATACACTATTCCAAAACACCATACATATATGTCTGATGAATGAGAAGTCCCAAATTTAGCAAATATTAAACTATCTCTTACTATACCTAATATTTTCCCAACAATTACAAATATCATTACAATCATTGAACTCTTTAAAACTTTATTTTCTTTCATGATACGCTCCATATTTTTGTGAATTTAAGAATTATTATCATCTTCACTGTTAAATCATTTTTTTAATATTTTTTTATAAATTTCATAATATTTTTCCCAAAAATTATCTATAGTGAAATTATTAATAACGATACCATGTAAATTTTCTCCTTTTACATTTGAATAATCCTTATCTAAATAGGCCTCTCTCATGGCCATGTAAATATAAACATTATCCTTATCTTTTATTTTATATCCACTATTGTCATCTAATATACACTCTAGGTCTCCAACTTGCGTATAAATTAATGGTTTCTTTACAATTCCTGATTCTAATACTGTAAGTGGCGGTGCTCCACCCTCACTTAAAGAAGCTAGAATACTAACATTAGATGCATTTATGTAGTCTAAAGGATTAAAAACATTTCCTACCATAATAACTTCATTTTCTAATTTTAATTCCTTTATTAAATTTTTCAGTTCTAAGTCTAACTCTCCACCACCAACTAATAATAATTTCACATCATGAAATTCAAGAATTAATTTTTTAAATGCTAAAATAACTTCTTTATGGTTTTTTATTGGATGTAATCTTGCTACCATAACATATACAAATTCATTCTCTTTTATTTTCAAACTATTCCTTATATCTTTTGCAGGGATCCCAATGATACAATTTTTTATATCTATACCATTGTTTACAACTGAAATTTTTCCTTCTATTTTCTTATCTTCAAGTAAAGACTTCAAGTTATTTGATACACAAATATAATTTTTAAAACTCTTTAATCCACTAGTACTTAAAGGCGTAAATATAAAATATTTCAGCTTATTGTTAAGAAAATCATATCTAAAATCACTATGAACTACGGCTACTGTTGACACATTTAATTTACTTTTTAAAACTAAATGTAATAGGAAAGGTTTGGCTCCATGGAAATTAACTATATTTATTTCATTGTGATTTATGAAGTTAACAAGCTCCATATTATAAAGCTTCTTACTAAAAAGTTTATAACTAACACCCAGTTCCTTAGCTTTTATATATAACGGGCCTTCTCCAAGACAAGCAATTACATTTTCAAATTTTTTATTTGATTTGTCACATATATTTAATACATGTTTTCCACCACCACCATTGTCATTACCAGATATAATATGTAATACTTTAATGTTTACCCCTCCCTTTACTCATCTAAAAAAACAATAATTACTCCTGTTTGTTTTTATATTTTATTACCATCATAATAAATTTTGGTATAGATGCTAATCTTTTAATCCTAAATGGCTCTTTTATTACTCTATATAACCATTCCATTCCTAAGTTTATCATCCATTTAGGTGCGCGTTTAACCTTACCCGCAATATTATCAAAACTTCCCCCAACTCCCATAAATATTTTGCAAGGAAGCCTGTCCATGTATTTTGTTATAAATAATTCTTGCCTTGGACATCCCATTGCAACAAATAATACTTTAGGTTTTACGGCTTCTATTTCTTTTAATATATCTTCACAATTATCTAATTCAAAATATCCATCATGGCTACCAAGTATATTCAATTTATGATATTTAGTTCGTAAATTTATATTACACATATCAACTGTCTCTTTTGTTGATCCTAAGAGATATATTCCTTCATTATCTTTTTCACATTTTTTAACTATATTATCCATGACTTCTATACCTGCAATCTTTTCTTTGACAGGATTTCCTACAATTTTAGAACATATAACTGTTCCAATTCCATCTGGAATAATAATTGAATTTTCACTTATAAAATTATGCAGCAAAACAGTATTTTCAAGTCCACTAAGGAGAACTTCTGGATTTCCTGAAATAATATGTACCTTTTCAAAATTGTCTATAGCTTCAAGTAAAGCTCCCATATTATCATTAAAAATTTTATATTGTAAAATTTTCGTTATCATAAATTCCTCCAAACAACCTACCTCTAGCAGATTCAATATTAAATTAGTTTAGTTTAGTAACTCACTAATGTGAGTTACTAAAATGCACCATCTTTCTTAAATACAGACACCACGGTTAATAAGATTATTTTTATATCTAATATAACTGAAAAGTCCTTAATATAATTAAGATCATAAGCAACCGTTTTTCCTAGTTCTATTTCTCCTCTTCCACTAATTTGTGCAAGTCCTGTTATTCCTGGCAAAACTAAAAGCCTTTGATGATAACTTTCCGGATAATACTTAACTACTTCTGGTATTTCAGGTCTAGGTCCTACAAGACTCATATTGCCAAACAAAACATTAAAAAGTTGAGGTATCTCATCTAAACTACTACGTCTCAAAAAATTACCTACCTTAGTTACCCTACTGTCTGACCTACTTTGAAATACAAAATTTTCAAGATCATCTGGATTAATATCAAGTTTTCTTTTACTCTCAGCTTGAACTATCATGGTTCGAAATTTATAGATAGTAAAGTTTTCACCATCTTTACCAACTCTAATTTGCCTAAATATAGTTCCACCTTTTGAGTCTATTTTAATAGCGATAATGATAATTAAATATATAGGTGATAATATAATTATCCCTATTAAAGATAATATAATGTCCATTAATCTTTTAAGTGCAAATTGAAATTTTTTATTTTCGATGTGTGTTTTCTTATCTATAGTTATCATTTTACTTTTATTCACCTTATACCCCTACCTTCTCATGAATATTTAAATACTTTTCATTTATAATTTTCTTAATAATTCGTATATTTTAATTAATTTCTGATGAATTTAATAAACTTTCAGCTGTAGCTATTAAAAACCAAAAATATGTTGTAGCCATAGGTACAAAAAATAAATTATCAACTATATTCATAAAATAAAACGCAATCATTGATGCAAATGCTCCCATATAAAAGGCTTTTATAAATTTATCATTTGTTATAGTAAATAGTTTCTTCACTCTAATAAGCGATGTCACTAAAACTGCTAAAAAAGACACTATTCCTACTATCCCCAATTCACTTTCAACTTTCAAATAAGAATTATGAGCAGGATATCTTTTGTAAGCATTATAACTTAAACCCTTATATTTACTAACATATTCATTATATCTACTTATATAATTACCATTACCAACTCCGAGAATCGGATGATCTTTAATCATCATTAGTGCCGTTTTCCACAATTTAATTCTAGATTCATTTTGCGCTGTATTTTGTAAATCTCTTACTCTGTCAAGAACCGATGGCATAAATAAAGTTAAAATTCCTATACCACCAAAAGCTATAATTAATTTATAACTGTAAATTATACATAATACTACTGCACCTATACAAACTCCTACTTGTGCACTCCTAGAATAAGTCATTATTATATTTACAAATAATAAAATAGATATTATCCCATACATGCTCTTAATCTTTTTGTTTTTCTCATAAATAGTAAGCATTACTACTGGAAATATAATTAAAATAAGAAAGGCAGCGTAGGCATTAGGATTAAACATTGTCGTAGCAATTCTAACCACTCTGTATCCTGGATACTGTTCTACAAACTTTTTATCTAATCCTATTATTGTGAAATGTTGGATTATACCAAAAATGCTCAAAAGCCCTGCTGTGAATATATAACATTTCAATAAATTCTTCACTAATTTTTTAGTATTAAATTCATACTTAATTACAAAAAATATAAATACATAAGTTAAAAACCTTGCGCTTTCTTTTAATGCTAATGGTTTTTCTAATGCATAGGAAGTTGATAATAACATTATTCCAAGTAATATTATTATGCAAATGCTTAAAGTACTACTAAATAAATCTCTAATACCATAAAGGAACCTTTCACGTGTAGTCTTCTCAATAATTAACTTTATCAAATATACAAATACGACTATACCTAATAAGATATCTGACACAGGTATTCCTTTAAAATTTGTTCCTTCCTGAATCAAAGGCATTATTACTATATACACACACATTAAAAAATATAAAATACTATACTTGTTTTTCATTATTTACACCTCTTTATACAATAATAATATCATTTTTACATAATCAGTCCCTCACTTTCAAAGACGCTTCAATTTGTAAGTGAGGGACTGCAACTTATTATGATTTTTATAAATTCACCAATATTTTTTCAAGTTTTCTTGTTATATTTTCTCTAGCATAATTTTCCATAACATAAGCTCTGCCATTTTCACCCAATTCATTTCTAAGTTCTATATCATTATATAACTTTAACACTGCTTCTGCAATTTCTTTTGAATTTTCAGGTTCCACAACTATTCCTGCATTTGCATTATTTATTAGCTTTGCAGCTTCTCCCTGTACAGGAAGAATAATTGGTATCTCTGAGGCCAATGTTTCAAACATTTTTGAAGGTAGTGCACCTTTAAACAGCTCTAATTTCTTTAAAGGAATTATTGCGGCGTCCATAGATGATACTATTTTAGGCATATTAGTTTTTGGCTGAAGAGGTAAAAATGTAACATTTGTTAATTCTTTTTCTTTAACCAAATTTATAAGATCCTGTTTTTCTGGACCATCACCAACAAAAATAAATTGAATGTTTTCTTCATCTTTTACTATCTCCGCTGCATTTATTATAACTTCAAGTCCTTGTGCAATACCATGAATACCAGCATAACATAATGCAAACTTATTTTCTATTCCAATTTCACGTCTAAAGTCTTCATCCCTATTTTCTTTCTTAAATAACTCTGTATCCACTCCATTAGTTAAAAGGTGTATTTTATTTTTATCGAAGCCTCTATTAACTATGTCATCAACTATTCCTTGTGTTTGACATGTAACAGCTGCAGCCCTTCTATAACAGAATTCTTCTAGCCATACAGACATTTTTATGAACAATTTATTATGAAGCACACCTAATTTTATAGCTGATTCTGGCCATAAATCAGATATGTTAAAAATAAATTTAGCTCCTTTAAGCTTAGCTAATACGAACCCTGAAAATCCAAGGAACAATGGTGGAGACTCTGTTATTATTACATCCTGTTTATCTATATGTTTAGCGCCACTAAGTACTGATGAAAAAGTAAAAGATAGATAATTCCTTAATCTTTTAGTAAACTGCTTGGATTTCGTAGCATAAATACTAGTTCTAACTATCTTTATACCCTCTATTTCTTCGATAACAACTCCACGATCTTTGTACTCATCAAAGATTTCTCCCCTAGGGTAGTTAGGTAAAGCTGTTAATATTGTAACTTCATGACCAAATTCTTTTAATTTCTTAGCAAACTCAAAAATTCTATTTTGAGGTGCCCCAACTTCTGGAGGACAATATTGTGTTAAAAATAAAATACGCATTTTCCACCTCTATTATTTGTTTATGATTTCTAAAATTTTCTCTGCAGCGTGACCATCACCAAAAATATTTTGTTGAACTTTATTTGGTTTAAAATTGATTATACCATCTAATATTTTCGCCTTATTAGTTCCAACAACAATATTCCAGCCATTTTCTACTGTTTCTACCCATTCGGTTTCATCTCTCATAGTAATGCAAGGCTTATTCATGAAGAAAGCTTCCTTCTGAACTCCACCACTATCTGTAATAATCTTTCTACAGTTCATTTCTAAACTTATCATCTCTAAGTACCCAACTGGATCTATTATCTTTATATTTTTGTTAAATGATAAATTATAATCGTCCATATACTTTTTAGTCCTTGGATGTAATGGCAATATTACTTGCTGACCACTTTCATTTAATGCTTCAATTATATTTCTTAACCTATTTATATCATTGGTATTTTCTGCTCTATGAATAGTCGCTAATATAAATTCTTCCTGCTTTAAGTTCAGCTCTTTCATAATCTTTGATTTTTCTTTTGAAAGTTTTGAAAAATTAAGCGTTGCATCATACATTACATCTCCTACATTATAAACACCACTCGTAACTCCTTCGTTACTAAGGTTTTTAATAGCTGAAGCCGTAGGTACAAATAAATATTTTGATATATGGTCAGTTAAAATTCTATTTTGCTCTTCTGGCATAGTCATATTAAAGCTTCTAAGTCCAGCTTCTATATGAGCTACTGGAATAAGTAATTTACTTGCACAAAGTGCACCAGCTAAAGTTGAATTCGTATCCCCATAAACCAAAACCATATCTGGTTTTTCCTTTTCATAAAGTTCTTCAAGTTCTATTAACATATTTCCTGTTTGCTTGCCATGTCCACCTGAACCTACTCCTAAATTATAATCAGGTTTAGGTATATTAAGTTCCTCAAAAAAGATTTTCGACATATTTTCATCATAATGTTGGCCTGTATGCACTAAAATTTCCTCATGCTCTTTTCTGATAACATTAGATACTGCAGCTGCTTTTATAAACTGTGGTCTTGCTCCTACTACTGTTAATATTTTCATATATACTCCTACCATTCACCAAAGTTTTTCTTTGATAAAATTAGGATTTACACTTCCTTCCACAACATTTTCTATAAACTTTCAATAATATTAATTAAATCGCGAGTTAAATTTTCCCTACTGTACTCACTAACTTTTTCCCAATTAACATCTGTTTTTTTCTGCATACCCTTCCAAATACTATAAGATTTGTATATAGCTACTTCAATTTCATCCACTTTTTCAGGATGACAACAAAAACCTGTATTTGTACTTAGTATTAAACCTCTAGCAACCCCTGGAGGCACAATACCTACGATATCGCGTCCACTCCTTATGTATTCAAAAAGCTTACCTGTATATATTCCATCGCTACCCTCGCCAGCTTCAATAATTAAAAGTGTTGCAGTAGACTCTTCTAATTTCTTTAAACTTTCTTTATGTGGCAGATATGATATAAATTCAATAATATTATCATATTTAGCAATAAAAAATCGTATATCCTCTTGGGCATCTTTTCCTATTTGTCCAACAAATCTAATTGTAAGTTCATCCTGCTTTATCTTTTTTTCCATTATCAACTTATCTATAGCTATCAAGAAATTCTTAGGTGATCTCTTACCATATAAAGTACCATTATGAGTTATAATATATTTTTTTGCCACCAAATTCATGTTAAAATCAGCAAAATCTTCTTCGTCATATCCATTAGTAATAACCTTAAATTTATCTACTGACTCATCTTTATATCTATAAGCAAACTCATCTATTATAGGTTTACTTACAGATATTACACAATCAGCCTTTTCTATTACCATTTTCTCCATCTTTTCATTTTTTATTTTAGCATATGTCGAATAATTTACAAATGGATTAGCTACCCACTGATCACGAAAATCTGCAATCCATGGTAGATTAGATTTTTGTTTCAATTCATATGCAATTAAATGTCCAGTATATGGTGCTGATGTAGAATATATTATATCAATTTTCTCATCCTTAATTATTTTAAGACCTACCTTGACCGCATCTTTTTTCCAGGATATTTTATCATCAGGTATATACATATTTCTGTACATATTTAATAAATGTTTTTTTACTTTTCTCTTAATTCTAGATTTCAATGTAGTCTCAGGCGCTTTTTTTGTAATATTTTCTTTATTATCTATTTTAACATCAGTTACTTTTCTATTGAGAATAGAATTAACAATAAATTTTTCTTTTTGAATAGCCCTAAATACTTTTATTCCATCAGTTGCTTCAAGTTTTAAAGATTCATCTTTTATAGTTCCCTTTTCATTATTTACAGTAAGTACAAATACATTATAGCCAAATTTCTTTAGAAACTTAGCAAATTTTAATGTTCTCTGAACTCCTGCACCACCAAGTGGCGGATAAAAATAAGCAACAATTAGTATATTTTTCATTACAAACCCCTCACACTATTCTAAATCTTAATTGGTAGATTTTCCTTCTGGATATATCATTAATATCATCACCACAGTAAAAACAAAAGCAGGTGCTACACTTAGTGGATTTGCCGAGGCCATAAAAGATTGCCCTGTAATATTTCCATAGCTCAACAGACAAATAACACCAATAATTCCAGGCCATTTAAACTCCTTAAAATCTTTTTTCCTATTTTTAATAATGTCCAATACAGATTTTAATAAAGCGCCTATCCATGCTACCATAAATGCAAATGAAAATATAATCCCAAATTCTGTAACTAAATCAAGTACAATATTATGAGCATCTATATACATTTTTTTAGGATTACCACCATATTCTAAGTAATAATATTTGAAATGCCCTGGTCCCACACCAAAATACGCATGATCTTTAATCATTCCAAGAGCTAACGCCCATATAGGTCTTCTATTTTTAGCCTCATCTATCAATCTATTCCATATTTTAGCATTGCTCGTAACAAGGCTTGCTGGACTGGTTATTTTAATACCATCTGCAATGCCCTCCACATCCCATCTATGCATAACATTATAAGTCATACAAGAAAATACAACAATAGAGATTAATATATACTTTTTCCAATTCTTTTTATCAATGACAATAGAAACAAAAAAGCATATTGCTAGTGTAAAAAGAATACCTCTTGATTTCTGACCACAAAAATTGATTATTTGAATTAATAATAATAATTGATATATTTTATTATATTTCCCAGACAATTCTTTATTTAAAGCATAAAGTAATATAAATGGCATTATCATTATTGTATATCCAAGCATAAAATTACTACCAAGTACTCCATAAAGATGCTGATTCACATGTCTAAAAATTAGATTATATATTGTAACTATTATATCTGGAATTGATGATAATGTAACTCCTATACATAAATAAAGCAATATATCCTTAAAAAAGTCTTTATTGTTTTTCTTATAACATAACATTCCAATGCTATATACCATCATTGAGACTATGCTAAGTATCACGAGTTTAAATGCTTCTAAAACATGAATGCTTCCCACCGAAGATATTACTGCGAGTATTAACAAGATAACGTATAATATGCTTATTTTTCTATATTTAGTTGTAAGTCTCGAAAGATCAAATTCACCATTTTTATATTCACGAATCATAGTGATTAAATATATAGCAAAGTAAGCTATATATAAGACTTGACCTATTTCATCCATATGCAACCTATGCATAATATAAAACACCATAGGTATTATGGGCATTGATATAGCGTAAATTTTACTTGCTGTAATAAAGTCTTTAAACATTAATATCAAACTACAAATTACAAATAACGTTACAAATATGCTACAGAGAAACATAAGCACATTTGATGTACCAATTTTTATAAATAGTCCTATTTCTATAATCATATATAATCCTAAAATTATATAAATATATTTTTTCATATAGTTATAATAATCCTTAAGGTCTCCTGTAAATTTCATTTTCATCCTCCTAAATAGTTTTCTCGTATTTTGAAATTATATCTCCTCCACTAGTAACATCGCAATTGCAAGTTTTAATATAATCATAAAACCACTGAAATATATCTCTAGAATGAATATTATATTCATTTGAAATTGCAGAATTATGCCACAATAAAACAAAAACACCCTTATGAATCTCAACTTTTTGAATCAATTCCTTAATATACTTTACGGATCCCGTAAAATCCAACTTCATGTATTGCATTAAAGAGCCATCCATAACTATTAATGGGATTTCCCATACCTCAACAATTCTATCGTTTTTTAAATCATATGGTTTATAAGGTAAACAATATCCCCCCTTAAAACCAGCACGCTCCGGGAAACATAACGTAGTGTCATAATTAATTCCATGCTTCTCTTGAATTGACCAAGTTTTTTGAGCATTAAAACTTAAATAGTGCTGCCTAACCCCAACCTTCTCTAACCCAATAAAGTTTTTTTTAAATATCATAAATTCTTTATTAAATAAGTTTTCATTATCAGATGTACCAAGCCCTGGATGAAATCCAATTTCATTTCTTCCATAAGATATTTGTTTTAAGATTTTTTTCACTTTTTTATTAGTTGGGCTATAGCCCTTACCATCTGCCATAAAATAGAAGCTTGAATTATATCCCTTGCTTTTTTCCATAGTTAAAATCATATTAAAAGTATCACAAGGGTCCTTCTCTATTTTACATAACTCTGTAGCTATGTATCCTTTGATTCGGCTTAAAACTTCTATTGGTTTTCTATCTATCAGTAAAATACTTAGTTGAAGCCTTACCTCCCGCAGAAAAGTCAAGTATTTACTAACCACATCTACATCATGTGACAATAATACTTGAAAGTTTTTCTCACCCCATAAATTCTTTTTTTTAATATCAAAATTATATTTAAGATTTATTGTATCTACAAACCATTGAATGCTCTCATTTACAACAGGCCTATTGAGTAAATCATGTATATACAATGTACTTTTCTCTATATTAAACCTACCATACATATCATATTCATTTATGACGTATTCCTCATAACAAGTCAAAAAGAAAAAGCTAGCTTGAATAATGTCTATATTAACAATAAATTTATTTTCCACACTTTTCATAAAATAGTCTTCGTCACTATTCATAAAAAAAACAGGTAATCCTTCATAGCTTTGTATATCAGTTGGAATTGATTTTAAAGTTAGGTATTCCTTTGAAAATAAAGGACCTTCTAATAATATCATATTTGCACAAATGTCGTTCCTAATATTTCCATAAGATATTACTAAATCAAAAATTTGGTTCAGACAATTAAAATCATTAGCACTAACTATTAAGACATCTACTTCATAATCCTGAAATATAGTATTAACTGTATATTCTATTTGATTTTTAAATGCCTCATTAAAATATATAAATGCTATATGTTTCATATAACGTCACCACTACCCCAATTCACACTATTAATTGTATTATTCCTTCTATTTTTTATTTTTAATAACAAAGTTGTTTCAAACTATAACATAATATCACTATTTATCAATATTGACCAGTTTTTTATATAAATTGTCCATGATTTTTGCATTGTTAATCCAACTATACTTCTCAAGAACTAACTTTCTTGCATTTTTTGAGAATTCCATCATTTGTACTTCATTTTCAATAATTTTAATGATTTTTAATTTTATATCTTCACTACTTTTTTGCTTTATTATAAAACCATTATAATTATCAAAAATTATCTCTTTTAATCCACCTACGTTAGTAGCAAGTATTGGCCTTTCACATGCACACGCCTCAACAGCTGAAACCCCAAAGCTCTCACTTAACGAAGGTAGACATACGATGTCCATCATATTTATATATTCAGGTACTTTATCATTATCTATTTTTCCTGTAAAAGTAACATTAGAATTAATACCTAGTTCATTTACTAATGATTCGAGTTTAATTTTTTGGGTACCATCGCCAACAATTAAAAGCTTTAATTCTTTGCTCCCTTGGTATTCACGTATAACCTTTGAAAAGCCCTCAATAAGATACTCTATTCCATATATTTTTTCTAATCCCTTAATAACCCCTATTGTAATATTACTCCTACTTAATACAGGTGTGTAACATTTGAATTTGTCTATATCTACACCAAATGGAGTTATTATAATGTCTTTGTTATAATATTTTCTTGTTTCCTCAGCCATATTATAGCTTGTAGAACAGACTTTGTCTGATCCTTTCAATATATACTTAAGTAACAATTCTTTAGCAATGTTCCCTTTAGGAAACTCATATACATCACTACCCCATACAGAAATTATAAAAGGGTGAAAATTGCACATTCTCCCATAAAGTCCGTAACTAGTGGCATAATGACTATGCAATATGTCCGGATTGATCTCTTTCACTAATTTTTTAATATCTTTAATTAGTAAAAAGTAACTTAATTTATTTTTAGATATACTTCTCAGTACATGCACATATACATTACTTTCATAAATATAATCTGTTTTTCTCATAGAAATTATATGAATCTCATTATAAATACTAGAGAAATATTGAGCCCATTTTCTGGTATGTATACTTTGTGCATCTGCTAAGAAACAAATTTTTACCATCGATTTCCTCCTATTCTTTTATACTATTTAAGCATAAACAAGAGTCTTAGAAAATTAATTATAAATCACCATTTTTAACTGTCCCTTTAAAACTCTTATATGGATTTTCTATAATACTTATTATTCTATCTGTTACTTTTCCATCTAACTTATAAAAATTTTCAGTAATATACTTTTTCATGTTATTGTTTAAAGTAATATTTTCTAAATTTATTTTTACCATATATTCCAAAAGTTCATTTTCATCCTTAACACCAAATGAGACTCCATCTTTAACAAACCCACCAGCATCGTTATATTTAGGAAGGATTATACAAATAGATGGTTTATTCATAAGAGCAGCTTCTACAACTACGGTTGAATGTACACTTATTATGAGATCACTCCATTTAATTAATTCATACAAATCTCCATCTTTCATTATTTCACAGTTTTTTATATGAAATTTTTCCACCATAGCTTCATAAAATTCGAAGTTTAAATCTGCAGGGTGAAGTTTTATAATTAATTTATAGTCTTCCTTCATTAAACTTAGTGCCTTAAATAACATTATAGTAGCAGGTTCAAGTAAATCCCTAAAGTATTGAGTTGCATAAACTATTTTTAGCATTCCACTTCTTTTAATGGTTTTTAAATATCCATTTTGAACTAAGGTGTCTGTTCTTACTTGTCCAACAACACTAACATTTTCTTTATTATACACGTTTGTATGAGATATTAATAAGTTTTTATAGTTTTCTCCCCAGACGAATGTATGTTTAGGAACTAACACCTCTTTATACTTTGAATTAATTATATAAGTAGATGATGTTTCATTTATTATTCCATGTTGTACAGCATAAGTATCTATTTTAAACCTATTGCCTGCCGCTATAAAACATCGTCCTCTATCTCCCTCTCCAACTACTAAACATTTCTTAATCTTTAATTTGTCAATAAATTTTTCTGCTACTAGAAGCTCATATAAATATGAATAATAGTTTTGTCTTAAATTCTTCATTACGTAATTAAGCATAACATTTTTAAGATTTAGTTCATTGAAATGAAAATCTAATTTATTAATATAAATTAAATTATCAACTATTAAGCTAATATTTATATATTTTTTAGATTTAAGTCTTTTGTAAAAAATAAATAATTCGAATGGCACAAAATTTTCATGATAATTTAGGGTCTTATCTATAATATATTTATTATTTAACTGTTGAAAATTTATAACATTATAATTTTCTTTTAATTTATCTATAACTTGTCCTAATTGAGTATCGTAATAACCATTTTTATTACCTTTAACAGGATTTAAATCTGAAGCATGCGAAATAACTAGGAATGGTTGTTTACATTGCTTTTTATTAAGGAGTGAATTATTTAATAAAAATTTAGAATAGCTCCCTATGCCTCTTATAAATCTTCTAAATAACTTGACTTTGCTTACTTGACGAATGTTTTTTTTGCTATATATTTTATTACATTTAATATTAAAAACATCATCACAAACCTTTTCCATAATGTCATCATCTGTCTCTACTTCTAAATCTTCATTAATTTTATTCTTTGTATTCATTATAACCATAATACAAAAGATCAAACCATTCAATTTTCTGTATATTGTAGGTCTATCGAACACATATAAGGGTACGTTATCATATAAATATAATTCTTCAAGTTTTAACCCATTAACTTTTTGATTTTCTAAGTAGCTTAAATATTTGAAGGCTTCATCTTCTATGTTTATATTCCCTATATATTCAAATAAACCTATAACCTTACCATTAATTATTAATTCTTTTTTTTGTGCTGTATAGATTAATTTAACCATTAAATTCCATCCTACTCTTTTGATTTATTTTTGCATTAATCTTTTACTAATCTTTTTAATCTGATAACCTAATATAACTAATATTGTTATCAAAATTCCATATCTTAAAATCAAATTGTTTTTCACTATATAAAACATAACACTACTTAATACTATTGATGTAATACCATATGCAAAAGGTTTAAAAGTATATATTCTTACATCAAATATGCGTATGGATATAATATAATGATATAAAAACAATATAACATATGCTATTATTGTTGTCCAAGTAGCCGCAACTGCACCATACCTTGGTATCATGATGTAATTTAAAACAACATTTGCTAAAGCTGCAATAAGTGTTCCAAGGGAAAGTAATTTTGTATTTTTAGTATAAAACTCCAGATTAACTGGTATGCTGTATAAAAATTGAAAATAATATCCAACCATTATTAATGGTACATAATTTAATCCACCATAAAAATCTGATGATCCCATTAGTTTCCCTATTTCAGGTGATATAAATATTAACACAAATCCCATAACAGAAAATAATGCAATATAATATTTAATTTTAAGTCTTATATCATCATAATTTTTTTCTTTCATATTTTCATAAAACCAAGGTACCCAAGCTTTGTTACAAGCTAGCCACACAAAGTACATTATCATTCCTATCTTATATGCAAAACTGTATATTCCGGCAGCACTTGACCCTAACATACTGTTTATCATTACTGTATCCACTGACTGCAATATTACACCTGATAACAGATGTACAATTGCCGGTATCGATAATATTAAAGCATACTTCCAGTATTTAAAATTAATTAGTTTTTTTCCTTTTCTCATTGCAATTATATATAAAACTGTTCCATAAAGTATAGCAACAATAAGTAAAGAACCAATCCTACCATAATATTTATCTGTTTTTAAATTATATATAAGAATTATAGCCAAAATTGTATTTAAAATAGCACCACTTATTGATATTAGTAGATATTTTTTATACTTATATTCAGCATTTAATTTTGCATTAGAAAAATCCACAATAAATCCAAAAAAACTTTGAATGATAAGACACATAACTAATATAGAATTCAAATTAATAATAGAACCTATTTGCTTTTTAAATATAAATACAATTATAAACCAGAAAATAGCAAACAAGGTAGCCAAAAAAAGTATCGACGAGGCAAACTCATCATATCTTTCTTTAAAATCCACTTTTGCATTATTAACTGTAGCAAGGAGTCCTAATGTAATTAAAGTAGTAAAAACGGAAAGCCATGTAGTATATACATTAACTATTCCAAAGTCAGCAGTCCCAAGCATACGCGTAAAAATAAACATAGTTATAAATGAAATACCTTGAACAAAAAAGGTTCCTATAGTAAACCAAATTCCGCTTTTTACTAATCTACTTTGGTATAGTTTTTTTAAAAAATCAATGTTCATATCTGTCTCCTATCTACCTTAACCATCACCTTCGGTGCTGTTAATCATCACCTCTGGTGCTGTTAATCATCATCTTTTGCGACATTAAAAAGCAAGAAATAACAAAGTTATTTCTTGGAGTTTTTTATTAGTTCACATACCGCTTTTATGTCCTCTTTTTTAAGTCCTACAGAACTTGGAAGATTTATTCCTCGTGCATATAACTCATTCGTAACAGCTAAATCCCCGTGTTTACTTCCCTTATATGGAGGCATATCATGGATAGGCATAAAGAAAGGTCTCGCCTCTATTTTCTCTGCATTTAATTTTTGTATAAGTTCATCACGAGTTATACCATATTCATCTTCAACTAGGATTGAATATAACCAATAACAGTTTTCTACATTTTCTCTTTCAGCAGGCAATGTAATTCCTTTAATTTCACCTAGAAGCTGGTTATAATAAGTTGCATTTTCTCTTTTAGTTTTTAAATACTCTTTAACATTTTCAAGTTGAGCTACTCCAAATGCAGCTAAAAGATTTGGCATTCTCATATTGTATCCTATTTCTGAATGGTAAAACGCTTTATTATCAGTAACCACTTTTGTTTGAGTAGATAAAAATTTTGCTCTTTCGCCATATTCTAAATTGTTAGTTACAAGCATTCCACCTGCTCCAGTAGTTATAAGCTTATTACCATTAAAACTAAAACAACCTATGTCACCTATAGTTCCTGCCATTTTTCCGTTGCAAGTAGAACCTAGCGATTCTGTTGCATCTTCTATAACAAATAAATTATGTTTTTTCGCTATTTGCATTACTTTAACCATGTCTACAGGATGACCATAAATATGTACTGGCATTATAGCTTTTGTTTTAGACGTTATCAATTCTTCTATTTTATCAGCATCCATAACAAATGTGTCACGACATACATCTACAAAAACAGGCTCTGCACCTACATATTTTATAGTATTAACTGGAGATATAAATGTAAGTGATGGGACTATAACCTCGTCTCCATCTCCTATTCCAAGTGTTAATAATGCTAATTGAAGCGCAGCCGTACCATTCATTGTAACTACAGCACTTTTACTCTCTACATATTCACTAAATTTTTTTTCAAATAAATTAACATAACTTCCTACTGAAGATACCCAATTAGTATCTATACATTCTTTAACATATTTGAGTTCATTGCCTCTAATCTCTGGTATACATAAAGGTATCATTATAAAAGCCTCCTATTTTTCAAATTATTCTTTTACTAAACGTTGTATATGTCTGTTTTAAAATACTGCATATTGTTTTTTATCCACTCTATTGTTGCGCAAAGACCCTCGTCTATATTGTAATTAGGCTTCCAGCCTGTTAATTCTTTAATTTTAGTGTTATCAGCCCATAGTCTATTAACTTCACTGTTTGTAGGCCTTAATCTCTCATCATCGCAAATAATTTTTACATCTTTACCTATTATCTTTATTATTTTTTTAACTGTTTCTCCTATAGTTATTTCATAGTTTGAACCAGCATTTATAACTTCACCAATAGTCTTTTCACTTTCTGCTATTTTTATGAAAGCCTCAGCAGTGTCTTTAACAAAGTTAAAATCTCTAGTTGGCGTTAAACTTCCAAGTTTTATTTCCGTTTTTCCTGCGAGTATCTGTGATATTATTGTTGGAATTACAGCCCTTGCAGATTGTCTTGGTCCATAAGTATTAAATGGCCTTATAGTTGCTATAGGCATATTAAAACTTTTATAGTAACTTTCTGCCATTTTGTCTGCTCCTATTTTTGATGCTGAATATGGAGATTGACCTTGCATTGGATGTTTCTCATCAATTGGGACATAAAGGGCTGTACCATAAGTTTCAGACGTGGATGTATGTACAATTTTTTCTACGTCGTATTCCCTGCATGCTTCTAAGACATTAGTAGTACCTTCAACATTTGTTCTTACATAAGCCATAGGTGATAAATAAGAATACGGGATTGCAATAAGTGCAGCAAGATGAAATACTACTTCTTGACCTTTTATAATTCTTTTCATTCCATCGTATTCCCTTATATCGCCAGTAACAACTTTTATATTGTCTTTAATCTTCTTATCAAAAGTATCAATCCATCCCCAGTTATTGAATGAGTTATATTGAGCGAGTGCCGTAACATCTGCTCCAAGTTCCACTAATCTTTCCGTTAAATGACTTCCTATAAAACCTTCTGCGCCAGTAATTAAAACTTTTTTCCCTTGCCAATTCATTTAATCTACCCCTTTTTTATAGTTTAAAAAATTTGTGAATATCCGTGTTGGCTTTTCTATAGTCTTCTATTTGTCCTATGTCCTTCCAATACTCAGTTATCTCGTATATACCTGACTTATATTTATTATTAATTGCATCTTCTATTAAGTCTGTCATATTATAAACTTCATTCTTGTGTATATATTTTATAATTTCTGGATTTACTACATATACACCACCATTAATATTAAATTTGTATGTGGGTTTTTCTTCCAAAGACTCTATAAGCATATTATCAGTAACTAGTACTCCATAAGGAATATTAACTTCATAATTTCTAACACCTACAGTTATATTAAACTCGTTTTTAATATGATGATTTAAAAATTTTTCGAAATCTATACCTGTTAGTATATCCCCATTTATAACTATGAATGGTTTAATAAACTTTTCTTTAACTAACGCTATTGATCCTGCTGTACCTAATTTTTTAGTTTCTCTAATATATTCTATGTTTACTCCAAACTTTTTCCCATCTTCGAAGTAGTCCTTTATTATTTCTCCTTTATAATTAAGAGATATCATAAAGTTATTAAACCCATATTCTTTGAATTGTTCTATTATAAGTTCTAGTATTGGTTTGTCACCAATTAATAGCATGGGTTTTGGTACTGTCTCAGTTAATGGTCTTAACCTAGTTCCCAAACCTCCAGCTAGAATAAAAACATAATTGTCCTTTTTATCATAAGATAATATATCATCAAGAAAATATAAATCAATTAATTTTTTATCTTTATCAATTACAGGAACCTGTCTTATATTATTGCTTAACATATACTCTTTTGCTTTCTTTTTACTATGCTCTTCTGTAACAAATTTAAAATTTTTGAAATATGTATTCTCTATATTATCATTTATACTTAAACCCTTAATCATAGCACGTCTTATATCTCCATCTGTAATAGTTCCCACTAATTCATTATTTTCATTTACAACTAGCGCTCCACCAGTTAAATTTTTATCTATAACTTTCATAGTTTCTTTTATTGTAGAACTAGCTCCTATACAATAATTTTCAATTGGAAATTTCACAATATCACCTGCGCTTTATAATTTTTGATGGAACTCCTACAGCAACTACATTATCTTCTACATTATTAATAACCACAGCTCCTGCTCCTATAATTACATTGTTTCCTATATGTAAGGTTTGAATTATACAACTCCCCATCCCTACATGTGTATCATGCCCTACTTTCACCCCACCAGCTATACATGCTTTAGGAGAAATATGGGTGTTCCTTTGTATTTTACACTCATGTTCAATTACTACACCAGTGTTTATTATACAATTTTCTTCTATGGAAACACCTGGATTAATTATGGCCCCTGGCATTACACAAGTTCCAGCAGCAATGCTCGCATAAGATGAAACTATTGCATCTTTATGTATAAGTACAGGTATATTAAAGCCTATATCTTTTAATTTATTATATATTTTATCACGAAGCTTAATATTTTGAAGTGCACCAATACATACAAAAGCATTTTTTACACCATCATTATATAATTTTTTCAAAATACTATCATCACCTATTATAGGTATATCTAATACTAATTTTTGACCTCTAAAAGTAGTATCTGTTACGCCTATAATATCATATTTACCAACACTTTTTATAATATCTATAATTACCTTGCAGTGTCCACCTGCACCTACAAGTACGATTTTCTCCATAATTTCACCTCAACTTTAATTTCTAAGTTAATTCATCTCCTGGGTCGCTGTATTAACGACTTCAGAAGGAGATTTATACTCCCACTAAAATTTTCTATTTGTTCGAGTATATATCTCCACTCATAGAAGTAGGAAACTTTCCTTCTGAAATGTCGTTAATAAGTAATTCTCTTTTGTATAAGTTCCCTATCTAATTTTACCTCACTTATAATTTGTGCTATTTTTCCGCTAGCATTGCCATCACCATATGGATTTGTACAATTTTCTAATTGTTTCTTAAAACCTTCATCATATATCGCTTCTTTAATACCTCTTATAACAGATTCTTTTCCATAAGAAACATCTATTATATTACTAGCTCTTAATCTTCCATCTTGCCTTGAACCTATATTTACTACAGGTAACTTGAAACTAGGTGCTTCAATTATACCTGAAGATGAATTTCCTATCATTACCTCTGCTATCTCTAAAAAGCTAAGGTATTCTACTTGACTTAAATTTCTAAATACTTTTAAAAATGGATATTTAGCTCTGTATTCTTCAATTACCTTTATAATTTCACGTCCTCCATTATCACTGTTAGGGTATGAAACTATAGTTTGATAACCGAGCTCTACAACTGCATCAAGCGTTTCTCGTATTTGACATTCTACCATGTCACGCTCTGTAGTTACTGGATGCTGCGTTAATAAAAATATCTTATCATCTTTTAATTCAAACTTCTTTAGCATTTCACTTCTTGAAATATATTGTGTTTTTTTAATATAATCAAGGCCTGGTGCTCCTACTACATAAATATTCTTTTCTTTCTCGCCTAATTTAATTATTCTTTGCTTACTATCCTCATTAGCAGGAAAATGTATATGTGAAAGTTTAGTTATAGCGTGTCTTACAGACTCATCTACAGTTCCAGTTACTTCTCCCCCATGAATATGAGCCACAGGTATATTCATATGGATAGCTGCCGTTGCTGCAGCAAGCATTTCTCCCCTATCACCTAGTATTAATAAAAGATCTGGTTTTATGCGATCAAAACTTTGAGCCATGCTTATAATTGAAAGTCCTATTGATTTAGCCATAGAAGCACCAGTATCCGACGCTAATATAGTTTCAAATTTATCCGCTATATCAAAACCATCTTTTTCGATTTCATTTACAGTCATCCCATATTCAGGACATAAATGCATTCCACATACAATAAGCTTAAGGTCTAAATCTTCATGTTTTTCAATTTCCTTAAGAACATAATAAAATATTCCATAATCGGCTCTCGTACCTGTTATAACTGCTATTTTCCTTTTCATGTTTCTCCTCCTTGCAGGACTCTTATGGAATAACAATTATTAATTGTTATTCTATATAAACGTAAAACTAATTAGCTACTTTTCATTCTATAATATTTAAAGTTATTTGTTCATCCATTTCTATATCTCTATTAGTTTTTTTCCCAACAAGATCTACATAAAATTTAGGTAAAAGTCCAGTGCCTGGTCTTTTGTAATCTAAGTCCATTAAGGTTATAAGCTGCCCTTTTTTTATATATCTAGATGCAACAATACTTTTTCTTGCAGCCTTAATTGTATCTACTTCACTTGGGTTATACCTTTTAATGCCATTTCCAAGTGCCATTTCCACATCCCTAATTGCTTGAACCATATCTTTTAGTTCCGTAGGGTTTAATGAAGCTTTGTGGTCTGGTCCCTTCATATTTTTATCTATTGTAAAATGCTTCTCGATTATATTAGCTCCCATAGCCACTGCAGCTATTGGTACTGTAATCCCTTTCGTATGATCAGAATATCCGCCTACAACTTTAAAAGCATTCTTTATAGTATTCATAGCATTCAAGTTAACACTTTGTAATTTAGCTGGATAATTTGAAGTACAATGGAGTACAGCAACCTCACTATTTCCTAAACAATAAATTGCATTTAATGCTTCTTCAATTTCTGAAAGATTTGCCATTCCAGAAGATAATATTATAGGTTTATTAAATTTTGCTATATGTTCTAAAAGAGGAATATTAGTTAAATCTCCTGAACTAATTTTAAAAGCCAACATTCCTATAGATTCTAAAAAATCTGCACTTTCAAAATCAAAAGGAGTAGATAAAAACATAATCTCCTTATATTTACAATATTCTTGAATTTTTATAAAACTTTCTTGTGATAGTTCTAGTTGCTTTAACATGTTAAACTGTGAGGAAGTATGCCCAATATTACTTTTTTGATAATCAGCCATATCCGCATATCCAGTAACTAACTTTTCTGTTTTAAATGTCTGAAATTTTATTGCATCAACACCTGAAATTACAGCTTTATCTACCAGTTGTTTTGCTATATCTATGTCTCCATTATGATTAACCCCAGCCTCTGCTATAATAAACGTTCTGTTTTCATCACCTATAACTTTATTTTCTATCTTAAACATCTATGCTCTCCTTTATTATAAGTTCTACAAGTCTTGCATCGAGCATTGTATCAATATCTATAGAGCTTTCCTTGTCCATTACATAAGGAACTGTATTTTCATCAACAAACTTTCTTTTATTTATTAACATACCATTCGAATTTATATATAGAGCACCATTAAATTTATAAAAAGTAGGTAAATCCTGACGCCTTAGATTTGTTCCCTCAAAACTAATAACTTCTTTTAATTTTTCATTTTCTATTCTTCTCATAAGTACAGGATTTTCATCTGCTTCACATACGCTTACAAGTGATGTGCTATTTGACTCAATAAGCTTCTCTATAGCATTATCCAGATGCTCAAATGTCCTTAGAGGTGACGTAGGTTGTAATAATATCACATAATCATAACTTACATCATTCTTTTTATAAAAATTTATAGCATGCATTACTACATCTATAGATTTTGAAGTGTCATTTGATAATTCCTCTGGTCTTAAGAAAGGCACCTTAGCTCCATACTGCTCTGCTATCACCTTAATTACATCACTATCTGTTGATACTATTATTTCATCTATATATTTAGATTTTTTTCCTGCGTCAATTGTATAAGCTATAAGTGGTTTACCACATATAGACATAATATTTTTATTGGGTATACTCTTAGAACCACCTCTTGCTGGAATAATGGCTAGAAATTTTTTGTTCTTATACATAATTATCCCCTTCCAAGTATGATTTTTCCGTATTTTCTTATATCTTCTTTCAAATTTAGAATAATTGAATTATTTTTACTTATCCTGAAATATTGCTTTTGCAAAGCGCCAAAAGATCTAAACATACTTTCTATTTGAGGAGCTACTGAACCTTCAAAATCAAATTTATCAGTAAATTCTGCTGAATATTTTATAGCTTCAAAAATATTTAAATACATAGCTCCACTGCTTCTGAATTTGGGATCAGCACCACCTAATAAGTAATATGCAGAGTTTCTATCATATACAAGATATAATGCTGCATGAAGATTGTTTTGTTCATCCACTGTAAAAAGCATCTTTCTTGATTTATTTTTATTTATTATTTTATCAAAGCTACTAAACCAATTAAAATCGAAAGGTACAGGCATATTTTGCCTTTCATAAGTCTTTTTCAGCATACTATACATATCTGTAAGGTTCAAACTATCAATAACCTTTAAATTAAGACCCATAGATTTCGTAATAACAGACTTCGTGCTATCTGCAAACGCCCCCCGAACTTTTTCAATATCTTGAATACCTTCTATTACATAGGTATATCTAGTTTGCTCTTTATACCCTTTCCACATAAAAGGCATCCAATTAGTAAAATTATAGTGAAATGCACAATCAAAAAACTTTAATTTAGGAATATTATTTACAAATTCCATAGTTATATCTTTTTCTTTTGTAATTTTTTTCACATATTTCATTTGAGAGAAGTCATTAAAAAGTATACCGAGTGTTTGAGTAAGCTTTGGCATTGATACATGTCCCTTATTAGTTTCAGTTATAGGCATACCTGCTACTAACCTATTCCCCTTATCAAAACACCCTAATATTTTATAATATGATCCTACTGCATCAAGCCAAAATGTTTTAGCAAATATGCTACCTTGCGGTGATTTATCTACAAACTCATTCCACAATTCATATTCATTTTTTTCTAGATTTCTAAAATTATAATTTCCCATTATTACTTCCTTTATTGATTCTTGAGCAATTGATTTTCTGGCACGTCACGCATTACCTTAGCTGGATTACCCACTACAATAACACCTTCTTCAACATTTTTTGTAACTACACTACCTGCTGCTACAAAACCATCTTCATGTATAGTAATACCTGGTAAAATAACAGCTCCTGCTCCTATTCTTCCACCATTTTTAATAGTTACACCTTTAAATTTACCAAATCTTTCTTTAGAACGTGCTGCATAATTATCATTAGATGTTGTAACGCAAGGTGCAATAAATACATAATCTCCAACTAATGAATATGCTGTTATATATACATTAGTTTGTATTTTGCAATTAGATCCAATCTTGCAGAAATTTTCAATAGTAGTTCCACGACCAATAATAGTCTTTGAACCCACTATTACATTTTCTCTTATTACAGCAGTATCGGCAATTAGTGTTTTAGTTCCAATTTCGCATCCACAATAAATTATTACACCTGCCCCTATAAGGCATCCTTCATTAATTTTAGCTGGCAGCAATTTTTCTTCACTTTTAAATATGCTGTTTACAGATCTCATAGGTTGCTTGCCTATTACTGTATTATCATCTATTCTAACATTATCTCCAATAATAGTTCCCTCATGGATAACTACATTACTTCCTATAACACAATTGTCACCTATTACTACCTCATTATCTATTACTACAAAATGTCCCATTGTTATATTTTTGCCCAATTTACTTTTATCTGAAACATACTTCATGAAAATAACCCCTTTTCATATAATATCTTTAAAACTATTTTTTCATTTGCATTGTTGAGAATTCTCCCATTGGAAATTTAACTGGAAGTCCTGTTAGTCTTGATTTATAAGCTGCAAGTATTATAGACATACCTTTTTTTCCTTCTACTCCATTTATGAGTGGTTGTCTATTTGTATTTATAGCATCTATCATATCTTTAAACAATGGTGTATGTCCAAAACCATATACTGAATCTGGGTCTCCCTTTTGCTGTTTTAATATTTCTTCCTCAGTATCCTTATTATCAGCAAATCTCCAAGTCTCTATTGCGTTAACTGCAATACCGCCAATAGCTACTGTGCCATTTTCACCAAATATGCTTAATGTTTCTTCTAAATTTTTAGGATATACACAAGCTGAACCTTCAACTACACCTATAGCTCCATTTTTAAATCTAATAATTATTGCTCCAAAATCTTCAGCTTCTATATCTCTTAAAAATGTTCCACACTGTGCATAAACAGTATCTATATCTCCACCCATCATCCATTGTAATAAATCAATATTATGAATACATTGGTTCATTAAAGTACCACCATCAAGTTCCCAAGTTCCTCTCCATGGTGCTTGAGTGTAATATCCCATATTCCTATTCCAAAGGATTCTTGCTGTTCCATTAACTAATTTCCCAAATCTATTCTCCTCAACTGCAGCCCTTAGCTTTTGTATTGGCTCATTAAATCTGTTTTGATGACTAACACAAAGCTTAACATTATTTTTATTTGCGCATTCAATCATTCTGTCAGCATCTTGAGTAGATAAAGCCATTGGTTTTTCTACAAGTACATGTTTCCCTTTATTCATACAATATATAGCTATTTCTGGATGATATCCACTTTCAGTAGCAATTGAAACCATATCAATATCCACTTTTTCAAGCATTTCTTTGTAATCCTTATAAACTTTAACATCTACATTGTTACCTATTTTTTTTATATATTCATCTTTTTTAGCAATAGCATTAGCTTCTACCACGTCACAAACCGCTACAAGTTCAATTTCATTCTTATTTTGAATTATGGCCTCTACATGTTTATATGATATTCTTCCGCATCCTATTATTGCCATACGTATTTTTTTCATTTAAAATCCTCCTTGTAATATCCCTTAAAACATAACATCTTTGAATAGTTATTTTAAGGGATTCCTTACTGCTTATATTTATCGGTTAATAAAATAGTGATTTCTATAATTTTGGCATGCAATATTATAAAATAGTTTACAATACTTGCATGCCATATTTATTATATTAAATAATTACTTGCGGAAATGTAGTTAAAGCTTATTTATCTTTTCTCTGTTATTTACAACATGTTTTGTAGCATTTCTAGTATCATATAACAAAGTAGCTTCTGCCACAATTCTTTCATAATCATAACTACTGTGATCTGTTGTTATGATTACTATATCTGCACTTTTTATTTCATCTTCCCAATTTACAGTTACATATTCTTTGCCGTTATGTGTGAACTTAGGTATAAACGGATCATTTATAATGATGTCAGCACCATTCTTTTCTAACTGTTCTATAACCTTTAGTGTTGGTGATTCGCGCATATCATCTATATCTTTCTTATAAGCTGCACCCATAAGAAGCACTTTTGCTCCGTTCAAAGCTTTTTTCTGACCATTTAAAAGTTTCATAACATTTTCTAAAACAAATTCAGGCATATAATCGTTAATTATACCTGATGCTTCTATTAATTTTGTATGATAATCAAATTCTTTTGCTTTCCACTCAAGATAAAATGGATCAAGAGGTATACAATGTCCACCAAGTCCTGGACCTGGGTAGAATGGCATAAAACCATAAGGTTTAGTTTTAGCTGCATCTATTACTTCCCATATATCTATATTCATTCTTTTACATAAAATAGCCATTTCATTAGCTAATGCTATATTTACATTTCTAAAAGTATTTTCAAGTATTTTTTCCATTTCAGCTACTGCTGGTGAAGACACTTCTAGTATATCTCCCTCAAGCACGCTTCTGTATAACATCCCAGCTACTTCTGTACAATCTTTTGTACATCCTCCGACTACCTTAGGAGTGTTTTTTGTGTTAAATTGTTTATTTCCTGGATCAATTCTCTCTGGAGAAAACGCTAAGAAAAAGTCAACTCCACATTTAAGTCCTGATTCTTCAAGTATTGGTTTAAGCACTTCTTCTGTTGTTCCTGGGTATGTAGTACTTTCGAGTACTACAAGCATCCCCCTATGTAAGTACTTAGCTACACTTTTAGTTGATGCAACTACATATGATAAATCTGGTTGTTTGTATAAATCAAGGGGAGTAGGAACTGCTATACATACTGTATCAACATCCTTAACAAAGCTAAAATCTGTAGTAGCTTTGAGTTTTCCTGTCTTTACCAATATTTTTAAATCTTCATCTACAATATCACCAATATAATTGCGTCCCTCATTTACCATTTGAACCTTTTTATCTTGAACATCAAACCCTATTACTTCATATCCTACCTTAGCCTTCTCTACAGCTAGTGGCAATCCCACATAGCCAAGTCCAACTACACCAAGTTTAGCTGTTTTGTTTTTTAATTTTAATAATAATTCATCTTTTAATTGAAACATTTTGTTACCTCCTGCAACCTTAAAGGTTTTATTTAATGTATAAACTTTCTTATACACACTTTCTTTTATATGTATAAACTTTTACTTTCATTAAAGCTAATAGATTTTTTATCAGTGTAACTCTCCCTAACCATTTTACATCATTTCTAAAATTATTCAACATATTTTTTGTACTTGCATAATGGTATATCTCAGCATGTACCATTATATCCTAAATCATTCTATTTGTATAATTTATAAGAGTATATTAACTATTTATTTATAATTCATTAAATTAATACAAATTATATTGTGTTAAAATCCCTGGATTTACATTCATAATCCTTTATCTACCTGATTATAACTTCTGCCTAATATAAATAAAAAGCTAGTTTCACTAGCTTTTTACTTACACTATTTGTTTTGATTATTAATACATTTACTATAAATCTCTTTAAACATATCATTATCTTTAATAGTTAAAAGATATTTCATAAAAGTTTCTTTAAGGTCATCTCGTTTAAGTGCATATTCCACAGTTGCTTCTAAAAAACCTTCTTTATCTCCCACATCATATCTTCTACCCTCAAAATTATAAGCATACATGTCTTCCTCTGATATTAAAGTTTTTAAAGCATCAGTAAGCTGTATTTCTCCACCTTTACCTGGTTTTGTATTTTCTAAAATATCAAATATTCTAGGTGTTATAATATATCTTCCTAGTATAGCAATATTTGATGGAGCTTCACTTGCCTTAGGCTTTTCTATAACATCTTTAACCTTATAAACTCTGTCTTCTACTGATATTCCATCTACAATACCATATTTGGAAACTTCACTTTCAGGAACCTCTTGAACTCCAATAATTGAAGTCTCATATTTTGAGTAGCAATCTATAAGTTGTTTTAGGCAAGGTACCTCACTATCTACAACATCATCACCAAGCATTACCGCAAATGGTTCATTTCCAACAAAAGTTTTTGCACAACTTATCGCATGACCTAAACCTTTAGGTTCTTTCTGACGTATATAATAAATATTTGCCAAGTTGGATATATTTTGAACCATTTTTAGAACTTCATCTTTACCATTTTTTTGTAACTGGTATTCAAGTTCAACTGACTTATCAAAATGATCCTCGATAGCTCTTTTATTTCTTCCTGTTATAATTAATATTTCCTCAATTCCTGCTGCAACTGCCTCCTCTATAATATACTGTATTGTTGGTTTATCAACAATTGGCAGCATTTCTTTAGGTTGCGCTTTTGTAGCTGGTAGAAATCTTGTGCCAAGCCCCGCTGCAGGTATTATAGCTTTCTTAACTCTCATAATTCTTCTCCCCTTTAATAAATGTTCTTTATTTTCCTATTTATAATATTATGCCCATCCCAGCCCAAAATATTTATCATATTACATAATTTTTTCTATCTACTCCATTATTTACTTTCAGCAAAAAGTTTTTCTAAATCGATCACAATTTCATCTTTTGCATCTATTTTTTTAGCTATATCTAAATGTATTCTTGCTTGTTCAACATTTTTTACATTTAGATAACACATAACTAGATTTGTGCATATCTCTATAGATTTTGTGACTTCAAATGCTTTTCTAAAATATTGTATTGCCATCTCGTAATTTTCAAGGCAAGCATAATTAATTCCAAATTCATTAATCACCTCAATTAAATCCTTATCAATTGCTACTGCCTCATTTAAATAATATATTGCCTTCTCATAATTTTGTAAATTTCTATAGCAAACAGCGCAATGATAATATATATCTGGTCTATCTCCTAATTGATTTATTAAAGGTATTAAAATTTTAAGTGCCTCTTTAGGATTCGTCTGTACTAACTCTTTTGCTTTTTCAAAACCCGTTATTGTTTCCAATGAATTTTTAAGTTCAACAACATCTAAAGTTTGTTCACCACCATTAATAGTATAATTTCTTAAAGCCATCAATGCTAAATCGTGTTTATTCTCACTATTTAGTACTAGTGCTTCATATAAATATGGATTACTATAATTAGTAATACTTTTAGCTTTTTCTATAAGTTTTAGTTCTTCTTCCTTAAACATAATATTGTTAAGTCTTAATTTATCAACTAAAAGAAAAATTTTATCATAATTATCGATATTTTCTTCTATAACTAATAATCCTTTCAAAATAATATATGCTTCTTCATAATTTTCATCTTTAATTTCTTTAAATACTACACTCTTAATAAATCCTGTGGAATTTGGTACAGTATTAATGATTTTTTTGTACTCTTCATTGTATTTAAAGTGCTCATCTGCTCCCAAAACATAAAACATTCCTTCTATAAATAAATTGACTGGTATATTTTTAAAATCTTCCTTTTTCTTTACCTTTTGAATTATCTCATTAGTTCTCACAGGGAAATAAATATCATTCAAAATGACAAAATCATTAATTTTACTATTCTTTTTTATTTCTAAAAAAAGAAGTGCTGCTAATTTTTCCGAAAAATATGTTTTGCTATCCATGTTTATACCTTCCTAACAATCTTTAATTTGTGCCTGCTTTATCAATTATCACCATAACGTTCTTTCTTAGATCAATTATCTTTTTAGATGCATTTTCCAAAGAATCTCCCTTAACTGATAGATAAATCTTCATTTTTGGTTCAGTACCTGATGGTCTAACTACAAACCAAGAACCATCCTCTAATACAAACTTTAATACATTTGATTTCGGTAATTTAATCGACTTTTCAGTCCTACTAATTAAATCCATTTCTAAACCCAATTTATAATCCATTTTTTTTACGATCCTGTTATTGTTTATAGATTCTTTTTTTGAATTTCTTAAATTTTCTAATATATTACTTATTTTATCTGCACCATCTTTTCCTTTAAGTTCTATTGAAACCAAACTTTCTTTATAATATCCATGTTCTTTATAAATATCTATTAAAGCATCATACAAACTTAGGCCTTTATTTTTGTAGTAAAGTGTCATTTCGCAAATTAGCATCGCAGCTATTACTGCATCTTTATCTCTCACAAAATTTCCTGCTAAATAACCGAAACTTTCTTCAAATCCAAATATAAAGTCCTTCTCACATGTCTTTTCAAACTCTTTAATTTTTTCTCCAATATATTTAAAACCTGTAAGCACATCTAACACTTCTACATTATATTTTTTAGAAATATTATCTACCATATCTGTGGTAACAATAGTTTTTATTACTACACCATCCTTAGGCAATTGATCCGTTTCGCTTAATGAATTTAGTATATAATTACTTAATAATACTCCTGTCTGATTCCCGGACAGTACCTTGTACTTTCCTTCATCGCCCTTAACTACTACTCCAATCCTATCACAATCAGGGTCTGTACCAAAAATAATGTCTGGATTAATGTCACTTGCCATTTCTAACGCCAGTTCAAACACCTTTGGTTCTTCTGGATTAGGATATGGCACTGTAGGAAAATCGCCATTTGGCATCTCTTGTTCTTTCACAACAAATACATTATTATAACCTAATTCTTTTAAAACTCTTCTCACAGGTAGATTGCCAGATCCATGAATAGGAGTATAAATTATTTTTAAATCGCTGGCATATTTATTAACCAAGTCTTTTCTTATAGTTAGATTTTTAACCTTATCCATATATGATAAATAAATATTTTCTCCAATGATTTTTAATATTCCATTTTGTTTTGCATTATCAAAACCCATATTTTTAACTTTAGAAAAATCTTCTACGCTACCTACACAAGTTATTATGTCATTTGCAACTTCATCAGTAACTTGTCCCCCATCTTCTCCGTAAACCTTATACCCGTTATATTCTTTAGGATTATGCGATGCAGTAATAACAATTCCAGCCTTGCTTTTTAATTGACGAACAGCATAAGATAAAATTGGTGTTGGTGTTAATTCTTCAAATAAATTCACCGAGATACCATTTCCACAAAGCGTTTCTGCAGCAGCTTTTGCAAACTCTATTGACATATTTCTTGAATCATATGCTATGGTAACTGAAATTTTTCCAGTGTGTTTTGATTTTAAATAGTCAGATAAACCCTGAGTTGCTTTACCTATTGTATGTATATTCATTCTGTTCGTACCTGCACCAATTATTCCTCTTAACCCTCCTGTACCAAACTCTAAATCTTTATAAAATCTATCTTCAATTTCTTTTTCATCTTGTAATTGCGAAATTTCTTTCTTTAATTCTACATCTATAAAATTTGAATTAATCCACTTTTCATATTTCTCTTTATACGTCATATATATTGACCTCCTTATACTTATCTATGGAAAATAGCAATTGATATCCTGCCTATTGTTTTGTATTACCATGCCTTTAGTCTATCATATTATACTATCAACCTATTACAAATAAAAGGTATTGTTAATGTCTTTATTATGAATTATTATTTTCTTAAGGTTTTAAATACGATTATTTTGTTTTATTTTATAATTATAAAGGATTATAATTGCAATTGCATATCTAATCCTCTATAATTATAAATTGGCTGAATGAATATATTTTAAATAGCGATATAAATAGTTAATATAAATTCTTTTGAAAGGGGTGTATAAAATGTATAGATTAAATCAAAATGAAACACCATTATTTGATGCTTTAATGGAATATGTTGACAGAGACACCTTACCTTTTCATGTACCTGGTCATAAAAAAGGCTTAGGAGCTGATGAACAGTTTAAAAACTTTATGGGAGAAAATCCTTTTAAGATTGACGTTACAGTTTTTAAACTAGTTGACAGTTTTCACCACCCAACCGGCCCTATTAAAAAGGCTCAGGAATTAGCAGCAGATGCCTATGGTGCTGATGCATCATTTTTCTCAGTTCATGGAACTTCTGGTGCAATTCAAGCTATGATTATGTCTGTAGTTGGATCCGGCGATAAAATCATTGTACCTAGGAATGTACATAAATCAATAACTGGTGGTATCATTTTATCAGGTGCGGTGCCAGTTTATATGCAACCAGAGCTAGATAAGAAAATAGGAGTTGCTCATGGGGTTTCTCCAGAGACAGTTGAAGAAACCTTAAAGAATAATCCTGATGCTAAAGCTGTGCTTATAATTAACCCTACATATTATGGCGTTTCCACTGACATTAAAAGAATTGCAGATATGGTTCATGAATATGACATACCACTCATAGTTGATGAAGCTCATGGCCCTCATCTTAAGTTTAATAGCAGATTACCAATGTCAGCAATGGAAGCTGGTGCAGATATATGTGCTCAAAGTACGCATAAAATTATAGGATCCTTAACTCAAAGTTCAATGCTCCATGTTAATTCTAAGCTTGTGAGCCCTGCTAGAGTTAAACAACTGATAAATCTTATGCACACAACGTCACCTTCATACATACTAATGGCATCCCTTGATTGTGCAAGAAGGCAAATTGCATTAAATGGAACAGAGTTACTCGAAAAAACTATTGATTTATGTAATTATGTAAGAAGTGAAGTAAATAAAATACCTGGATTTTATTGTTTCGGTGAAGAAATTTTAAATGGCCTTGGAACTTACGCCTTTGATCCAACTAAAATCACAATAACATGTCGTGATTTAGGCATAACAGGTTATGACTTAGATATGATACTTTCTAATAAATATCACATACAAATGGAGTTATCTGATATTTATAATATATTAGCAGTTGGATCCTTTGGTGATACAAGCGATGGAATGGAGCAATTACTAAAGGCTCTAGGAGAAATAAGTTATGAATATTATGGCAAGGGCACAAAAAAAATTGATTTCATTGATATACCTAGTATTCCAGAACAAGTTCAAATTCCTAGGGAAGCATTCAATAGTGTAAATACCGCTGTTGAAATCAAGAAAAGTGTTGGTATGATAAGTGGTGAATTCTTAATGGCTTATCCACCTGGCATCCCAGTTCTTTGCCCTGGTGAGAGAATAACACAAGAGATTGTAGATTATGTTGAAAAGTTAAAAAATACTGGATTGTATGTTCAAGGAACCGAAGACCCTGAAGTTGAATATATAAAAGTTGTTCTTGAAGAAGATGCAGTGTACATAACTGTTGACTAGAACTAAAAAGAACTCCAATTTTGGAGTTCTTTTTAGTTCTTTTTACTTCTGTTTAATTTTACTCTGTTATCAATATTTGTTTTTTCAATAGTTTCTAAGTACTTAAAATATTGCAAATCTGTTTTTCTACTTATTGTTTCACAACTATTAACCACTTTAATAAAAAAATCCATCATATAACTTGTTTTTGTTAAGGACTTATTTAATTTATAGTTAAAACGAGTAAAAATTTGTTTTCTCTTTTTTTTAGAAATTTTATTAATATTTTCGTAACACTCTTTTGCTGAATATACTAGTCTTATCTTTTTTAGATTTATGCTTAATGCCTCTCTATATATTAATAATAATTTCTCTAACATATTTATATCGAAATACTTTTTTTCATCTCTATATTCCTTAGCTTTAGCCATAAATGATTTTAAAATTTCATTGCTTTCTTCACGAATACCAGGCAATTTAAGTACCATTTGTTTTACTTGCTGCGAATCCATATTTCCATCTTTAGTTAGAATCTCAAGTCCCTCAGTCATTAATCTATAATTATCATTATCCTTTTTAACTTTGGTCTCGTCTTCAAATGTATTCACTATACAGCTTTTGTTTTCTGTATTGTAAAATATTTCTAAAAAATATGCTAATTTTGCTAATCGTTCCTTAAGTGTCTTTTGAGAAATAATTTCATTTTTCTCATTAATATAAAGATACCCTAAAGGCACTTTTGAATTATTTTTAGACCATTTTTTAAAGAATATAACTTCTCTGTATAATATACTATTATTTTCTAATAAGTCGGATATTTCAACTGTTTCACCACTCTTTATATATTGCTTTATACATTCTAAAACTTCCCTAGTTGGTAGTGAGTATGTTGACATTTATATTGCCCTCCTTATTAAAATTCTACTTCATCTAAATCTTCCTCCGTAAAAACCTTTATACCCTTTGATAACAACAACTCAGCAGCAACTCCATTACCTGGCCTTAGGGTACCGCTAAATGTTCCATCATATATTTTAGAAACTCCACAAGAAGGACTTCTCGCCTTCAAAATAGCCGTAGTAGCCCCCATTTTTTCTGCTATCTTAAGAGTTTCATAAGCACCTTTTAAAAAGCTTGAAGTTAGATCGTTATTTTTCGCTCCAATAATTGTTGCTTTGCCATCTATTACATCAAGACCACTTCCATTTAAAATTTCACATGGTTCCCGCGGAGTGGCTAAACCTCCAAGCTGTTCTGGACAAACAGATATAGCTTTCCCTTCTTTTAGTAGTTTAAGCACTCTCGTATCTAAATTATTACTACCATCATACCTACAATTAATACCGCATAAACAAGAACTCACAATAATCATATATAATCATCCTTTATTAATCTTTTATTTAATTTCTGCGACCGTAACTCCACTACCGCCTTCCCCATAATTACCTAATCTATATGCTTTAACATGACCATGCCTCTTTAGCATATCTGTAATAGACTTCCTTAAAACGCCTGTTCCTTTACCATGAATAATGGTAACTTCTTTAAGTCCGCCTAAACACGCTTCATCTAAGTACTTATCAACAGTAAAAATAGCCTCCTCGGAATCCATACCTCTTAGATCTACAGAGGTTGATACATTGCTTAAATTTAGTTTCATTTCTCTCTTTTTTATCTTAGCTTTTTTCTTATCTTCCTGAGAAAGTTTTGATACGCGCAAATCCTCTACTTTAACATTTATCTTCATAATACCAGCCTGAACCTGTACCTCACCTTTTTTATCCGGTTTAGAAATTACAATTACCTTTTGGTTAAGAGATGGCAAATATACTTCTTCCCCTTGTTTTACATTTTTTACTTTTTCTCCTAGAGTCTCATTGTTTTTTTCTACATGGATCTCTATACTATCAAGCTTATTTTTTATTTTTTTTCTTTCCTCTTCAAGCATTTGCCTTGCCTCAGATGAATATCCTAATTTTTCTAGTTCTCTCATGTTTTTAAGAATAACATCTGACTCTTCCTTAGCATTTCTTATAAGTCTCTTTGCTTCTCTTTGAGCTTCATACATTGCATTTTCTCTTATGTTTTCAAGTTTATATAATTTTTCTTGATACTTATCTTTTAACTTGCTAGCTTCTAGTTTCAAAGCCTCAGATTCCCTAGCATCTCTCTCTACCTTTATGCTTTTTTCTTGCAAACTTTGTACTAATTCTTCAAATTCCAATGTCTCTTTAGAAATATTTTCTCTAGCACTTTTTATAATGTAATCAGGAAGTCCTAATCTTTTTGAAATTTCAAAAGCATTTGATTTACCTGGTACTCCTATTATTAATCTATAGGTTGGGCTTAACGTGTCAACATTAAATTCTACAGAAGCATTTTCCACCCCTGAAGTTCTTAGCGCATATCCCTTTAATTCACTATAATGAGTAGTTGCAACAACTTTTGTACCTCTTGCTCTTAAGTTTTCTAGAATTGAAACAGCAAGAGCTGCTCCTTCTGTGGGATCTGTACCAGCGCCTAATTCATCAAATAGAGCTAATGATTTTATATCTGCTTTTGCAATTATATTCACTATATTTGTCATATGAGAAGAAAAAGTAGATAAACTTTGTTCTATGCTTTGCTCATCACCTATATCTGCAAATATTTCATCAAAAAAGCTAACCATAGAACCTTCTCTTGCTGGGATTAAAATCCCACTCATAGCCATTAACTGAATTAAACCAACAGTTTTTAATGTTACTGTTTTACCACCTGTATTTGGCCCCGTTATTACAAGTGACGTAAATTCTCCTCCTAAATATATATTACTAGGTACAACAACCTTTGGATCTATAAGCGGATGCCTTGCCTCAGTTATATCTATTATTCCATCTTCATTAACCTTCGGAATAATGGCATTAATTTCCAGTGCATACCCTGCCTTTGCAAAAATAAAATCCAATTCCCATACTATATTCGCATTATTTGAAACAATATTTATATTTTCATATATTTTATAAGAAAGTTCTGCTAAAATCCTCTCAACCTCAGCTTTTTCCTTGAGCATAATTTCCTTAATTTCATTATTTAAATTTACTAAACTCATTGGCTCAATAAAGAGTGTAGCTCCTGAAGAACTTTGGTCATGCACAATTCCTGGAACACTCCCTTTATGTTCTATTTTAACAGGAATTACGTATCTATCCCCTCTTATAGTGTAAAGACTTTCTTGAAGATATCTTGCATAAGTCCTAACTAATGAAGTTACCTTATCCTTTACAGAGGCATTCTTATCTTTTAGAGATTTTCTTAAACTAAAAAGTAAACTACTAGCCCTATCAGAAATTTCTTCATCACTAATTATAGCCATGAAAATTTCATCTTCTAATTTTTTTATTGGAACAATACCAATACATATATCCTCTAAAACTCTAGAGGACAATTCATCTGTCTTATTACCAACATAATTTTGAAATAATCTAGCGCACCGTAGCATTTGAGCTATTCGCAGTAGCTGCATTGGCATAAGTGATGCTTCCTTGGATGCTCTTATTATTGCAGATCGAACATCATATATTCCTTCAAAAGGAGCACTTCCTTTTCTTGATAAAAGAAGTAACGCCTCATTAGTTTCTTCTAAGTGTTCGCGTACTTCATAAACATTTGTGTAAGGCTCCAAATTGTCTATAATATCTTTACCTGCCGTAGTATGCGTATATGCTTTAATTTTTTCTTTAATTTTATAATATTCTAGAACTTTTAATGATTTTGTATTCATGATCCACCGTCTTCCCTTTGTTAAAAAATTTAAATTTATTGACTTGTATATATTGAATTATTCAACGCCTCTTTTATAATGACCTCTTGTATAATTTTTAAAATCTCCTTGCCACTCTTTGCTAATATAATTTGTAAGAACTTCAATAGTTTCATCATAACTTTCTTCTATAAAATCTAATCTAAATGAAGTAATTTTATTCTTTTTAATTTCCTCAATATTAGGTATCAAGTTAACAGGAACATTATTGTAGATATAACTTCTACAATATTTATCAGTATTAATACTAAACTCTATACCTTTTCTATCTTTAAGTGTATAAGATCCTTTACTACAATTGCCCAGGCAAGTTTTATTTTCGCTCTTGTCACCAAAAACGCTACCAATAGCACAATACTCACTAACCATAAGTTCATATTTCCCATATACCATAATTTGAAGTGGAAGCGAACTTTTATACGCAATTTTTTTTATTTCTGCTGCATTTAATTCAGCACTAATACAAGTTCCAGTAAGGAACTCTTTATAAAAATCTCCTGCATAACTATTAAAAATGTTTAATTTATAATCACCAATAACCATTGTTCTTTTATTGAATCTACTAATTATACCCAAATTAGCAGTTATAATACCTTTTATATTACCTAGATTATTTTCTATAAACTCACAAACGCTTTCAAATTCACCCTTAATAATATTAGGGGCCTTAATGTAAATATTTACATCCTTTATGTTTAAGTCCATTGTGCACCCACGCATAAAAGGGTTTATAGCAATATTGTTAAATCCCATTTGTGTTGCAGCCTTTAATTGCGAAGTCGTTGAAACTACAATAAGAGTTTCAGGCATGATTTTATCTTTTTCCTGCGTTACTTCTATCGCTTTATTATCTTCTTGTAGTGCAAGTCCTTTATTATAATTAATCTGTCTATTAGTATTCTCTCGTTTATATTTTTCTATTATAAAATTCTGCACAGATTCCACTAATTCTCGCCTTACTAAATTTAATGAGGACATTTTCATAAATCCATCCTCGAAGCTTTCAAAAGTCACCTCATTTATTAAAAAAGGTGTATCCCCTGTTTTAGATAAACTCTTAATTATACGTTCTTTATCTAGTGGCTTATTTATCGCTTCTTGAACAAGTTCTCCGATCATTTCAAAAGTTCTACCAAGATAATTCGTGCTAATTCTTAGAGGTTTATTCACACTAAATTCTATTAAAAGATTTATTCCAATTTTCCTTCTATATTTATCACTATAATTTTCTGCGAGCTTATTCATTAATAAAACATCTGTTATTTTATATAAGGAGTCTCCAGCTTTAAATTTAGTTGGTTTTAATAAAACCCTATCACCCTTTAGTGCTACTTCTACATCTACTCCATCCTTTATAATTTTAGATATTGTAAATCCATCCTCAAGGAACATTACACCATCTTTTAAAGCAACATCTTCTAAAAGTGTTACCATTAAATCACTTCCAGCTATACCAATTGGAATTCCAGAATTTTTAGGAACTTTGTATGCCATCATATCTTTTCCTTTATTACCATACAAATACGCCTTTGAAAATCCTTCTCTGTTAAATAATTGAGTTAAAACTTTAGTATCCTTATCTAATTTTTGTATCTTATTATTATAAATATTATTAAGCGCACGTCTATATATTTCCACTGTACCTGCAACATATTCTGATCTTTTCATTCTTCCTTCAATTTTAAGTGAGGATGTACCACTTGCAACTATGTCTTTTAAACTATCTAATGTGCAAGTATCCTTAGGGCTTAAAAGATATGCTTTATGTTCTTTGTTATTAGCCTTATCTATCAGCGTATATGGTAATCTACATGGTTGAGCACATCTGCCTCTATTGCCACTTCTTCCACCAATAATGCTACTCATAAGACACTGTCCTGAATAACATATACATAAAGCTCCATGAACAAAAACTTCTGTTTCCACGTTTAAAGTATTAGATATAAAATCAATTTCTTCTAAACTAAGCTCTCTTGACAGAACTATTCTTTTAAACCCAATCTTCTTTAAAAATAAGGCAGCTTCTCCATTGTGAACAGTCATTTGCGTTGACGCATGCAATTCAAAATCCGGAAAATTGTTTCTTATCAAATATATTAACCCAGTATCTTGGACAAGCAAGGCATCAACTCCAATGCTATATAAAAATCCTACATACTCCATAATTTCTTTTAATTCATTATCCTTTGCTAGCGTATTTAAAGTAACATATACGCGTACCCCATAAATATGGCAATAATCTACTGCAAGAGTTATATTTTCTTCATCAAAATTAGAAGCATAAGCTCTTGCCGAGAACTTACTTCCTCCCATATAAATTGCGTCTGCTCCCATTTGCACTGCTGCATATACACTTTCCATGCTGCCAGCAGGTGCTAATAATTCAATCTTCTTCATTTGCATCTCTCCTAATAAGTCTTCTATATCCTATTATACAATAAATGTCGCAATAAATTAAGTCATTAAAAAATTTTACATTAATATAACCGTCTATTTTCATGTTTTATGATAATGGACACAACAAAAATAATGGAATATAATTAAAAATAGACTAACTTACTTCTTATTTATTATTTGAGAAAGCTTAGTACAAAAAATTGCTAATGGAGATATGAATATGACGATAAAAAATAATATTAGAAATATTGGAATAGTAGCTCATGTAGATGCTGGTAAAACAACTTTAACCGAGCAACTACTTTACCAAAGTGGTTCTAGCAGGATTCTAGGTAGCGTAGATAAGGGTACAACCCATACAGATTCTTTAGCTATGGAAAAGCAAAGAGGTATTTCAGTTAAGGCTGCTGAAACAGATTTCACTTACAAAGGAACTAATGTACATGTTATAGATACTCCCGGGCATATTGATTTTAGTTCTGAAGTAGAAAGAAGTATAGGTGTTCTTGATGGAGCTATAGTTGTATTGTCATCTGTCGAAGGAGTACAACCTCAAACAGAGGTATATTTTAATGCTTTAAAAGAATTAAATACACCTTCAATATTTTTTATAAACAAACTTGACCGTATAGGGGCATCTCCATATAAAACTATTAAGGATATTAAAAAGCTTCTAACTAATAAACTTATACCACTACAATTAGTTTATGAAGAAAACAACGAATTTATTGTTAAGAACATATTTGACAATGTAGATTCCGCAAAAAACATATTAGAAATAAAAGATGAATCCTTTAAACAATTACTTGAAGATATAATAGATATACTAGGTAATAATAATGAGGAAATTTTAAATCAATTCTTTGGCGAGACTTTAACCCTAGGAATGTTAAAAAATGAGATAACATTGCAAGCAAATCGTGGCCAAGTTTACCCTGTGCTATATGGCATAGCCCTAAGAGGTGAAGGAATTAAAGACTTACTTAACAGCATAATAGATTATCTCCCAGGACCTGAGAATTTAGATGATCTAGGACTTTCAGCCCTTGTATATAAAATATCCCATAACAAAACTTTAGGTAAAATAGCTCATATAAAGATATTTAGTGGATCAATATCTACTAGAGATGATATTCTAAATGTAACTACAAACAAAAGAGAAAAGATTACTATGATTAAAAAAGTGATTAATCAAAAATCAATTGATGTATCATCCGCAAGTAGCAGTGATTTGGTAATGGTGAGTGGCTTAAATTGTAGTACCTATGATGTCCTTGGAAGCAAAACTCATATTCCGAATCTTAAAACTATCACAACTCCTCTTCTCACCTTAAGAATTTATTCGAAAGTTCAGGAAGACTATGTAACTTTGGTTGAAGCTTTAACAATACTTCAAGAAGAAGATCCTCTTCTTAACATGGAATGGGTAAAAGAAAAAAAAGAAATTCATCTTAGAATTATGGGTAAAATTCAAATTGAATATATTGAAGATATTTTAATGGAAAGATTTAATGTGGAGGTTACTTTTGGTCCGCCTTCTGTTATCTACAGAGAAACTCCTATAACAAGTGGCTATGGTGAATCGCGTTACACTATGCCTAAACCCTGCTGGGCTATAGTTGAATTCTTAATTGAGCCACTGCCAAAAGGAAGTGGACTTATTTATGAATCAAAGGTTCGAACTGAAAAGGTAAAAATAAAATATCAAAGAGAAATAGAAGATAGTCTCGATAAAATTTTAAGTCAAGGCATATATGGATGGCCAGTTACGGATTTAAAAATAACCTTCACCAATGGTGAAGACCATGTTATGCATTCACGTTCAGGTGACTTTGCCGCATCCTCTGCCATGGGGATCATGAGAGGCCTACGCGAGATAGGTACTACCCTACTTGAACCCATAATTAATTTTAGAATTACAGTACCTGAGAATGTAGGTGGAAGAGTTTTAAACGATATTATAAAAATGCGTGGCAGCTTTGAAACTCCATTTATACATAACGGTACCTTTACAATAGAAGGTAAAATGCCTGTATCAACTTCCCTTGAATATCCAGGAGACCTTAGTAAAATCGCTTCTGGAAAAGCAATAATCACAACTGGTTTTTCAGGCTACGAACCCTGCTCCTTAGATATAGGAGCCACAAGGGAAAGAATTGGTGTAAACCCCTTAGACAGAGCTAAATTTATACTTTATGTGAGGAATGCATTATAAAAATACTCATTTTTGAAGTAAAATCACAAATCTAATTTATAAGTAACAATACCAAATATTTGCAATATATATTTAAGTCCTGTACAATTAAACAATGTCATAATTGTAAAAATAGAGGATGAGAATCTATGAAAGAAAGAAAGTCAGTTATTGCATTTTTAATTATTACGTTTATGTTGAGTAGTATCATCTATGTTATTTGGATTATGGGCGGAGAGGCGGCTACCCGATCAGGAATATCTGTATTATTGATGTGGTGTCCAGCATTTGCTACATTTATTGTGTGTAGAAAATATTATAAAAAAGAAAATTTACTTGGATTGAATAAATGCAAGTTATCTTTCATCTTAACTGCAATTGTTGTACCCATGCTCTATTTGGGTTTGTCCTATGGTATCTATTGGTTGATAAACAAAGAATCATTTACAGGTGATTTAAACATGCTCTCTTCGGTTTCTTCATCATATACAAATAAATTAAGTCATCGTTCGCTGGTTACAGTTATTACTCTTGTTATAGGGATTTTAACATCAATTATAACTGCTACTGGAGAAGAAATCGGTTGGCGAGGCTTCCTTCTGCCACAATTGACAAAAATCTGGAACGTTAAGGTAGCGGTTATTGTCAGCGGACTGATTTGGGCGGTATGGCATATGCCGATTATAATTGCGGGATTATACCTGCCAGGAACGCCGCTATGGTTTAAATTGCCTATGTTTGTGATTGAAGTAATTGCCATAACAGTAATTATGTCAGTTTTGAGATTAAAGTCCAAGAGTGTCTGGCCTGCTATTTTACTTCATGCAAGTCATAACTATTTCGATCAGGCTATCTTTGGGACGTTAACTAACAGCATTAACAAGTCTTATTATGTGGGAGAAACGGGTGTAATTACGGTCATAGTATCGATACTGGTTGCAATCATCACGGTAATGCTTTTTAGAAAAAATGCATCTGAGAAAACAATGACAGACATGAGCCAGTCGATTTATAGATGATTTTGTACCCAATACTTGAATATTCTACTATACTCCCTAAACAATTACTAATTGTTTAGTTCTCTAGATAACAACCTTTCATTGGAAACTAAAAATACTAGCTAAACATTTTTAGTCTTTGATAATTTTTTCGTATATTATGCTAACAAAATTGTATGTTGCGTAAAATGCATTGAATAAGCTCTAGTAATTCTTAATTTATTTTATCTGCAGATACGTTAAGAAACACGCATGTTTGAGCGTAAGCGAGTTTGCGTGTTTTAGTATATGCAGATAAAATAAATTTTAGAATTCCTAAGCGAAATGAGTGCATTGGAGCAATATACAATTCTCGTTATAGCATAACAATAGAAACATTTTAATTAAGAATTTCTAAATAAATTTTATATAAATCATTTGTTAGTTTCTCATAGTTATAATTTTGATTAACATAATTTTTCAGCTTATTATCCTTTCGTTTTTCAAATCCACTCTTTACTGCACTTAATATACTATTATTATCATAGGGGTCACAATATAAAGCCATTTCTTTAAAATATTCTTTTGCACAACCCTCTTTAGTTGAAACAATATTGCACCCACTTGCCGCTGCCTCAAGAGATGATAAGCCAGGCATTCCTACAAAGCTTGGATTTACGTGCACCTTTGCAAATCTATATGCATTGTATACATTATAATTATCCATAAATCCTAAATAGACTACATTCTTAAAATTAGTACATTGTTTAAGATACTCATTGTCATTTACATTTCCTATTAAGACTAATTGTTTTCCAAGCTCTGCACATATTCTACATAAAGCAAGTTGATTTTTGCTTTGGCTTATTCTCCCAACACATAAAACATAATTATTTAAATTATATCTCTCTTTAAAATTATATAAAGGTATGTCCTCATTTTCTACTTCTACACCATTGTATATAACTTCCTTATATACACTAACGTGAAATTCACTCTTAATAAGTTCCTTTTCTAATTCACTATTACAAATAATAGCCTTACTCCTTTTTAAAATCTCCTCTTTATAAATGCTACACTTTTCATATAACTTCATACTTTCAATCTCATTGTTTATCATGTGATATTTTTTCATATCCCAGTGCATAGGAGAAATCACTAAGCTTTTTTTATAAAACTGTGCAATCTTGTAATATCTATATGTTTCCCCTGCGGTGTCAATGTTAAATAAATGTACTATATCATAACTAGAATAATCATATATTCCACCATCATTTATATCTACAGTTACCCCTAATTTACGCAAATACTCAGCTGTTTTAATCACTTTCATAGAATCTACTGCAAAATTTCTATAATAATCTTGTCTAACGCACAATAGAACTTTCATTAGGCATTTCCCCCTATCTCTTGCTACTTTTACAATATAATTATGCTAAGACATGTTTATTTATCACCTTTTTACAAACATGTTTAATATATTTGATTTATTTCTATACTTTTATTTATATACTATTAGTTTATACTGCAAAAGTTTCTATATAGTTGTGAAAGTTTATTGCGCTAATATAATTAAATAATAATATATGCTTCAAATACAATAAAAACACCTATAATATCTATAAATGTTTTATCATAATAAATTAATTACCAAATCCACTTTATATAAGAAGGTATTTTATAAAGTAAAAGGTTTACATTTTAAATTAAAAAACTCAGAAATCGTATATTACCGAAGTATTGGTAATGTAGATCCTCCATAAGGCATTGTCAATACTTTAGCATCGGTGCCTTGTTCTTGATAAGCCTTGTTTATAGCATCCTGAACATTACTAAAAGGTACCATAAATATTTTGCGTACAAAGTCTTCTTCCATTTCAGATACTAAAAATATCTTTGAATTTTGTAGTACCATTGCAATTGCTGCAGCTTTATGCCCTCCAAGTTCAAAATTCTTTTGTATGTCAACAATCAAACTCTGTGGAGAACTTGCATTAATCATCCATTTTTCAAATACTTTTTCACCAAGTCCTTCTAAACAAGATGCCACCAAAATTATAATTCCACCCTTTTTAACCGCATTTTTTGCATTATCTAGAGCTTTTTGAGATTGGTACATATTAATGTCTTTTGGATATCCACCTGGTGTTGTAATCACAATATCTGCTTTATTTTTAATTTCTATTTTATTAGCTAAATCTAAAAATCTACATCCTTCTCTATGTGCTTTTATAAAATGCCCAGCCACAGCCTTAATAATTTGTTTCTTTTTATCTAAAACTACATTTACAATAAAATCTATTGATATAGTTTCTATTGCTTCTTCTAAATCTAATCGAACTGGATTAGTATCTATGTTCCCAGTTTTAGCTTCTTCTTCAACCATTCTACTGTGATTTGCTTGAATTGCAGCTCTAGTAGAAACTCCAGGCATAATTGCCTTTGCACCACCACTGTATCCAGCAAAATAATGATATTCTATATTTCCAAGACAAATTCTTATATCCGCATCTGCTACCTCAGTAAAAATATCTATTGGTGTTCCTCGTTTTGTGAATCCTAAATGCTTAAAATCCATTGGGTTACTGTCTATACATCTAATTTTGTTATATATTGATTCACCTAATAAGTATTTTTTCTCATCCTCTGTATGTGGTCTATGACTCCCAATTGCTAAAACAATTGTTATATCACTATAACATACCCCAGCCTCTTCTAGTTCCTTAATTACTACTGGAATTACCATCTTACTTGGCATTGGCCTTGTAATATCGCTAGTTATAATAACAATTTTTTTACCTTTCTTAACAATCTCTTTTAATCTTTCTGATCCAATTGGATTATCCATTGCTCTATTAACTTCTTCTTCATTCATTAAATCTACTTCTATTTTATTAGGTAAAATTTCTCCAATAAAATTTTCTTTTTCTATGTTAAATTTTATTGTTTTCTTTCCAAAACCAAATTCAAATTCCATCTAAACTCACCCCCACTTAAATTTTAATATTACTAATTCTTATCTTTTCATAAGTTAGTTAACAATATCATTACTCATATTCCGCTGAACACATAAAACCTTAGTTTATTTAAATATAGTAAATATGAAAATCATTGCGCGGAATATGAGTCATTAAATAGCTTTAATTCTTATTGAATTATATTTAATATAATCCAATAATTTTCCACCATACAAAACCTCCACCAATCCATATAACAAAGTACGCTAATCCAATAATGAAGTTTAAACTCCACCATTTATTCTGACTTACATACCCTGATCCAAAAAGGATAGGTGCGGGACCACTGCTATAATGTGTAGTTGAAGCAAATAAATTTCCAAATACTCCTAAACTTATAGCTGCAAGCATAGGTGGAACTCCTCCCGCTATTGCAACTCCAAGAAATGCTGAGTACATAGCGCTTACATGTGCTGTTGAACTTGCAAAAATATAATGACTGTAGAAATAAGCTAAAAGTAAAACAATTAAAATAATTGGCCAACTAAATCCTTGTACATTTTGTCCAATTGATTTACTAAGCCATGGAATTAATCCAAGTTTGTTAAGCTGAGTTGCCATCATAACAAGCACTGAGAACCACATGAGTGTATCCCAAGCTCCCTTTTCACTCTTTACATCATCCCAAGTTAGAACTTCAGTAATTAAAAGAAGGGAAAGTCCAATAAATGCTGTAAGCGTTGCATCTATACCGGTTACTGTTCCTGTTACCCATAAAAGAAGTACTACAACAAATATTAAAGCCATGAATTTTTCACTTCTTTTAAGTGAGCCCATTTTAGTTAGTGCTTCATTTGCAAATTTCGGTGCATCGGGAGTACTTTTAATTTCTGGTGCATATAATTTGTAAATTATAAGAGGTATTACTATAAGAGAAATAACACCTGGAACAATCGCTGCTATAAACCACCCAAGCCAAGTAATGTTGACTCCAAAAGTTGCAGCTAAAGTCTGAGCTAATGGATTAGCTGCCATAGCTGTCATAAACATTGCAGAAGTTATAATATCACCATGAAATTCACAGAATATAAGAAAAGATCCTATTTTTCTTTCAGTTCCATCCTCAGGTTTCGAACCAAAGGCTTCCGAAAGAGATTTTATGATAGGATAAATTATTCCGCCAGCTCTTGCTGTATTACTTGGGGTAGCCGGTGCTATTACAAGGTCACAGAAAATAATTGAATAACAAAGCCCAAGGGTCTTTTTACCAAAGGATCTTACAAATAGATAAGCGATTCTTGTTCCGAGACCTGTTTTTATGAAACCTCTCGAAATAAAAAATGCCATAACTATAAGCCATATACTGCTATTACCAAAACCTTCAATTGCAACTTTTGTAGTTACAGTTCCTGTTAGAATTGATACGGTTAATCCTATTATAGACAAGGCGCCTATAGGAAACGGTTTTAAAATGCATCCTACTATTGTTGCAATGAAAATTGCAAGCATGTGCCAGGCCTGTGTTTTAACTCCCATAGGTGATGGTATAAACCATATGATAACGCCTATCATAACTGCTATAATAAATTTAGTATACCTATTAGAATATAGTGATTTACTAGAACTTTTTGTCATAATTAAAGCCCCCTTACTTTATTTGTTTATAAATACTTTAGAAACTATAATTTGTTTTTTTTAGGGGGCTTGTACTTAATTAAAACACCCCCCTATTTAAATTTCATGTTATCTTGCTATTCTATTTTTGATATTTTTTTCTTTCTGTCTCATAAAGATTATTACCTTCACTGTCTATTACAACAACAGCCGGGAAATCTACTACCGTAAGTTTTCTAACGGCTTCTGGACCTAAATCTTCAAAAGCAATAATTTCGCATTCTTTTATTGATTTAGAAATGAGAGCTCCAGCTCCTCCTATTGCAGCAAAATAAATAGCGCCATTTTTCTTCATTGAATCTACTACAGTTTTGCTTCTAAGCCCTTTTCCAATCATTCCAGTAAGGCCTAGTTCAAGAAGTGGAACAGTCAAATCATCCATTCTATAACTAGTAGTTGGACCAGCAGATCCTATTACATTTCCAGGTTTAGTTGGAGCAGGTCCTACATAATATATAATGGCATCTTTTGGATTAAAAGGTAATTTTTCGCCATTGTTGATTGCATCTACTAACCTCTGATGAGCTGCATCCCTTCCTGTATACATAGTTCCTGATATTAAAACACTATCTCCTGATTTTAAATCCTTTAACTTCTCTTGTGTTAATGGAGTAGTTATATGTTTGATTTCCATTTTTACCCCTCCCTATATTATTGTTATTGCATGTCTTGCCACATGACAATTAATATTTACTGCCACTGGTAATCCAGCAATATGTGTTGCAAAAGCTTCCACATTAACGGCAAGGGCTGTAGTATTTCCACCTAGTCCTTGAGGTCCTATTCCTAGTGCATTAATTTTTTCTAGTAAAGTTAACTCAATTTCTTTTAAATGCTCAGTTTTATTATGACTACCAATATCTCTTGTTAAAGCTTTCTTAGCAAGATACATTGCTTTATCAGATGTGCCTCCAATTCCAACACCTACAACAATAGGTGGACATGGATTTGGACCTGCAAGTGAAACGGCTTCTACAACAAAATCAAGTACACCAGCTAACCCATCTGATGGTTTAAGCATTTTTAATTTACTCATATTTTCACTACCAAAACCTTTTGGAGCTAATGTTACTTTGACTTTATCACCTGGCACAATATCATAATAGATTACAGCAGGAGTATTATCTCCTGTGTTTTTTCGTTTTAAAGGATCTTCTACAACGGATTTTCTTAAATATCCTTCTTTATATCCACGTCGTACTCCTTCATTAATAGCATCTGTAATATTTCCACCTATTAACTCAACTTCTTGACCTAATTCTACAAATACTACGGCCATACCTGTATCCTGACAAATTGGTACTTGGTCATTTTTCGCAATTTCAGCATTTTTAAGCAAATTACTTATTATATCTCTTCCTACTGGAGATGTTTCTTCCTTTTCGGCTTTGTGAAAGGCGCATAATACGTCTTCTCCCACATAAAAATTAGTCTTAATACTCATGTCTTTTAAAGCATTTTCAATTTCTTTTACATCAACTTTACGCATGAACCAACAACTCCTTCCATTTTTTTAATTTTCAAAGCAATAATCTATTTTTTTTTATATCATCGCCTTTCAAACTATATTACATTTAGTTTTATTATTTATTATTTTCTCTTCCATGAGTATAATGTGGTAACAACATAGGAGAGATTTTGTCTGTAATTATACCATTTTCGCAAAGACTCTTATGGTATTTTTTAACATGATCAAGACTAAGTTTTTTCACATTAACATTTTTACAATTTTCGCCCGCATGTGACCCTGCTCTACGTCCAAAAACAATAATATCTAATAATGAATTACCCATTAACCTATTACTACCGTGGATTCCCCCTGAAGCTTCTCCTGCCACATAAAGGTTTTCTACCTTGGTTTGACCATTTTCATCAATTAAAAGTCCTCCATTTTGATAATGAAGTGTTGGATATACGAGAATTGGATCTATTCTCATATCAATACCAAATTTTTGATACATTCTTAGCATTGCTGGAAGTCTCTTTTCAATTGTTCCTTCACCATTAATTAATTCTATTAAAGGAGTATCTAGCCATATGCCTTTTTCCCCTGCAGCTGTATCAATACCTTTATTTCTTATATGGCATTCTCTAATTAGTGCAGATGTTTCCACATCTCTGGTTTCAAGATGGTAAGTAAATTGCTCACCATCAATATTTAGAGGTGTCGCCCCTAAACTACGAACCTTCTCCGTAACAAGTGCTCCAAAAATTTGTGGAGGATACGCTACTCCTGTAGGGTGATACTGCACAGCATCTGCGAAAATGAGTTCAGCTCCGGCTCTATATCCAAGTACTAACCCATCTGCTGTAGCACCGTAATGATTTGTTGTAGGAAAACCTTGATAATGAAGTCGTCCGGCACCTCCTGTGGTTATAATAACAGTTTTAGCTCTTGCTATTAGATATTCCTCTGTTTCTATATTAAATAATACAGCTCCAGCAGCTTTGCCATCCTTGTCTAGGATTATCTCCACAGCAGGTGAGAACTCTACCACTTCGATACCTTTGTTAATAACTTCATCCCTAAGGACACGCATGATTTCAGCTCCTGAATAGTCGGCAGCAGCATGCATTCTTTTCCTTGAAGTTCCACCTCCGTGAGTAGTGACCATTGTACCATCTTTTTCTTTATCAAACATTACACCAAGTTCATTCAACCATTTTATTGCTCCTGGAGCATCCATTACAAGAGCATTAACAAGCTCTTTTTTATTGGTAAAATGTCCGCCTCCCATTACATCCATGTAATGTTTTGCAGGAGAATCATCTGGCTTATCTGCAGCCTGTATTCCACCTTCAGCCATCATCGTATTGGCATCACCGAAACGTAATTTTGTTGCAATCAATACATTTGCTCCTGTTTTGTGGGCTTCTAGAGCTGCTGATGCTCCAGCTCCTCCTCCGCCTATTATCAAAACATCTACATCATAATCTACTTTAGTTAAATCCATATCTAAATTTTGAAGTCTGCTTTTAGCTTCAATAAGTTCTGCAAGTTGTAATGGAACCTTAGATCCTTTGCTCGGTCCAACACTTAGATTTTTGAACTCTTCTTCCTTATAATCCGGATAATTTTCCTTTAATATATCTTCCTTTTCCTTAGCAGTCATCCTCGGAAACTGAACTCCTAGTCTTTGCTCACGTGTGGCCTCTACCTTCTTTATTAGCACCCTCATTTCTGCTGTATACATTAAAATACCTCCCTGGTAAACCTATATTTTATGAGATTTATTGGTGCTCTTTACTTTGTAATATCTCTTGTGTTATATAATTCCTTTAATTCATCTATACTTTTAATCATTAATTCTTTCATTGAATCATCATACGTGCCTTCTTGAATCTCTTTTACCCTTTTTGTCAAATCTTCTGTTTCAGGAGCAATATATTTGCCTGTAAGTCTTCGAGCAAGCATTGCTACTTGATAATGAGTTATACCTGCAGGGCATCTAGAAGCACAGATTCCGCACATAACACAGTCAAAAGATTCATGAGCACATTTCTCAATATCTCCTCTTTGAGCACTGGCAATATACTGCATAACATTAAGCCCTTGTGGGCACCCTTTAGTACATGAATTACAACCAATACAGCTATATATTTCAGGATAAAGCTTCATCATTGTATCAGCTGTTGGCTCTAGTTCGTTCATATCATAAGTTCTTTTGTCTCCAGGAAAAAATGGCAATTGAGTAAGATACATACCATCTTCAACCTTAGTTTGACATGCTAAACATACCTTTAATTCATTTTTGCCCTTAATTCTATATATTGTGGAACATGCACCGCAAAAGCCACCCCTACATCCACATCCTCTTACTAATTTGTACCCTGCATACTCCATCGAATCCATAATTGTAAGGCTTGATGGTACAGAATATTTTTTATTTAATATATATATTTCCACCATTTCTTTGTTGGACATTTTATATGCCTCCTTTATCCCAAATCTTTAATGGGATTGTTTTAACCGATTTATTATTAATATTCATCAGGAAGTTCATCTATTTCATCGCATCTAAATACTGGACCATCTTTACACACATATTTATCTCCAATATTACAACGTCCACATTTTCCTACGCCGCATTTCATTTTCAATTCTAAAGTTGTGTATACTTGATCCTTCTTAAATCCTATTTCCATAAGTGTTTGAAGAGTATATTTAATCATGATAGGTGGCCCACATAACAAGGCTACTTTATTTGTGTCAAATCCAATTTCTTTAACATAAGATGGAACAAATCCTACATGTCCTTCCCATCCCTTAGCTTCTCTATCAACAGTTAAATGAACCTCTGTATTAATCATTGATGGCCAGTTTTCAAAGATGTCCTTTTGAAAGACAAGATCTTCAGGTGATCTTGATCCATATAGAATATCTACCTTTCCATAATTTTCTCTATTATCCATTACATAGTTTATAACAGAACGAATAGGTGCTAACCCTATTCCACCACCTATGAAAAGAAGGTCTTTTCCTTTTAGTTCATCATTAACAGGAAAATTATTTCCATAGGGTCCTCTTATTCCAATTTCACTGCCTACCTCTAAACCATGTAAATATTCTGTAACCACACCACATCTTTTTACACTAAACTCCATATAATCTTTTTGCGTTGGAGAAGAAGTGATTGAGAAAATAGCTTCTCCAAGTGGAGGAACCGAAATCATTGCACATTGACCTGGCATATGTTCAAATGGCTTTCCACCACCAGGTTTTGTAACTCTAAAAGTAGTTACATCATGTGTATCTTTTCTAACATCAATTATCTCAGCTATTTCTGGCATTAAAGGGTTCACATGTTCATGTTCATTACAAGTACAGCTCATTTTATTCACCACCCAACTTTTTAATTACTTTAACAATATCCAAGTGAACTGGACATTTTTCAACGCACCTTCCACATCCAACGCAAGCATATGCACCCTCATTATTATTGGGATAATAAACAAGCTTATGCATGAAACGCTGCCTAAATCTTTCCTTTTGAGTTTTTCTTATATTTCCATGTGCCATAAGAGTAAAATCTGAGAACATACATGAATCCCAACAACGGAATCTTTCTCCAGATGTATCCCCTTTAAAGTCAGAAACATCATAACAATGACAAGTAGGACATACATAAGTACATGAACCACATCCTAAGCACCGCTGACTAAGTTCTCCCCAAATTTCAGATTCAAATAACTCATTAAGCTCTCCCGTTATTTTTTTAGGGTCTAGGTTTGCTAAAGGAAGCTCTTTTAATTTATCATTTGTAGCCTCTTGTAATGCATTTAATTCACTTTCATCCTGCTCAGTAACATCTTCTAAAATATCCTTTAATTGCTTTGTTAAGTTTTCACCTTTTTGAGTTTGTGGATCCCAAAGTATGCTATCCCCAATATCCCATGTGTTAACATCAACTTCCTTCGAAGCTGTTTGTGGCTCAATCCCAAATGAACTACAAAAGCAAGTTTCCGCAGGATTAAAACAGGCCATTGAAACGATAGTTCCTTTTTCTCGCCTTTCCTCATATAAAGCATCTACAGGATCACTAAGAAATACATTGTCAAGTAGCTTAAAGCTCCTTGCATCACAATGCCTGACTCCAAATAATACATACTCCTCTTTTTTTCCTCCTACATTATCTAGTTCAAGTTTCTTTCCGTCTCTTTTAAACTTTAAGTAAGTTTCACTTTGTGGGAAAATAAAACTTTTTGGCGAAATATTGGTTTTCAGCTTTTCTACATTCACCGTATCTCCTTGTTTCCACATATCAAAGTTAACTTTCCCATCCACTTCAATAGGTAAAAACAGTTCATAAGATTCATCAATTTTACTAAAAAGATCCGAAAACTTATTCTTTAATATTTTCTTCATCATTTTTTCCCACCTCCGTGTGATGTAAATGAATCACTATCATCCAGTTTAAACATTCCGATTGGGGCTTGTTTAGTTGGATCTACTCCCGCATCATATTCACCATAAAGTTCATTTATATCTTTCATTATTTTACTATTTAATAAGTAAAGTGGTATATTTGCTGGACATACTCTGCTACATTCTCCACAGTCCACGCAACGACCGCCAACGTGATAAGCCCTAATAATATGATAAAACTGCTCTTCACTTTCTACATTTGCTTTACCTGATACCTCTGCCTTATCGTTGTCAAAAATACATTTTACACAACTACATGCAGGACATATATTACGACAAGCATTACATCTTATGCATTTTGAAAATTGAGCAGCCCAAAAATCAGATCTTTCTTCATCAGTTAGAGCTTCAAGTTTTTCCACTTCTTTAAATCGTTCTAGTGGATCTACTTCTCTAGTTACCGTATCAGACATCATCTGATCATACACTACAGGGTTAGGTCGTCTACATCTAATGCACTTATCATATTCAAATTCCTTTGAGGTAGCCTTCTTTTCACCATCATTTTTTACAAATATGATTTCATCCCCAGATCTTTTAACACTTAAAAGGCCTTTATCTAATCCTTCTTTTCTTACTTTTTCTGGATCAATCATACCGGGACAACCTATTCCATAAACAACAACCTTGCTTCGATCTACTCTGTTATCATTTATAAGTTGGTTAAATCCAAGGGAATCGCATCCTTTTAAAAATATACCTACTTTTTTATTATCTTTTAATTCCTTAAGCAAGTATTTACTTAGATTATTAACGCAGAAGTTGTCCCATATTAAAGAATCTACTTTATCAACATCTGTAATAAATACGGGATAAGAATCATCAAATGTATCTCCCTTTTCCCAGCCTATAATTTTTTCTACTTCCCCATTTTCTAGGGCTAATTTTGCGGTCTCTCTTATTTTTTGTGTTATCTTATCCATCTTTCATCCCTCAACTTTCTATTAGGGCCAAGTTTATGAACTTTCTCTAATACGTCATTCATAACGCTTGAAAATTTTTGTCCCTCTGCTGCTGAAATCCAATCCACTCTAAAACGTTCTTTTTCTATCCCCATAAATACAAGCAAATTTGTCAAAATTGAAAAACGACGTCTTGTATGATAATTTCCGCTTGTATAATGACAATCTCCTGGATGGCAACCGGCAATTACTACACCGTCAGCGCCATGTTGGAATGCACGAAGTATAAAGTTTTCACTTACTCTACATGAGCATGGAACCCTAATAATTTTAACATTGGCAGGATAAGCTAATCTGCTTGTCCCCGCTAAATCGGCTCCTGCATAACTACACCAGTTGCAACAAAAGGCTACAATTAAGGGTTCAAATTCACTTTTATCTATCCCCTCGATTTTTTCGGCTTCTATCGACATATTGCATCCACCTCCGCTAAAATCTGTTTATTAGTAAATCCTTTAAGATCAATGGCACCCGGACGACAAGCTACAGTACATCCGCCACATCCTTGACAAAGTGCTTCATTTACACTTGCAACTATTTTATTAATTATATTTCCATTCTCTTTAACTTCAATTGTTTTTGATGAGATTGCATCATATGGACATATTTTAGTACATGCAAGACATCCACTACAAATCGATTCATCTACTTCTGAAACGCAAGGATTATTAACCAATTTATCCTTACTTAATACACCAATTACCTTTGCTGCTGCAGCACTTGCTTGTGCTACTGTCTCTGGTATATCCTTTGGTCCCTGGCATGCTCCTGCTAGAAATATTCCTGCAGAATGAGTTTCAACAGGACGAAGTTTTGGATGAGCCTCTGTAAAGAAATTATTTGTATCTGTGCTTATGCCTAATATTCTTTTAATTGTAGTTGCATCATCTTTGGCCTTAGTTGCCGCAGCGAGCACTACTATATCTGCATCAATTTGAACTGTCTCTCCAGTCGAAGCATCAATAGCATTAACTTGAAGATTCTCTCCATTTGGAAAAACTTTACCAACCATTCCTTTTATATAATGAACACCATATTCTTCAACAGCTCTTCTCTGGAACTCTTCAAAGTTTTTTCCTGGTGTACGAACATCAATATAGAAAACATAGGCTTCCATATCAGGATAATGATCCTTAAGTAACATTGCATGTTTTGCTGTGTACATACAACAAATTTTTGAACAATAAGGTTTACCCCTTAAGGTCTTGTCCCTTGATCCAACACATTGTATAAACACTACTTTTTTAGGCACTCTTTGATCAGATGGACATAATAGATGACCTGCTGTTGGACCTGCAGCATTTGTTAATCTCTCAAATTCAAGAGATGTTATTACATCCGGATGCTGACCATACTGGTATTCTCCAAATTTATCTAAACTTATAAGATCATAACCTGTGGATACCACTATAGCACCATATTGTTTTGTTATTTTAGTATCAACCTGTGAAAAATCAATGGCACCCGCTGTACATACTTTTTCGCAAATCCCACATTTCCCTGTTTTAAACTTGATACAATGGTCTCTATCTATAACCGGTACGTTTGGAACCGCCTGAGCGAAAGGCATATAAATGGCCCCTCTGTTTCTTAATCCTTCATTAAACTCACTTTTAGCTTTTTTCGAAGGACATTTTTCAGTACAGACACCACAACCAGTACACTTATCCATATTTACACTTCGCGCCTTTTGGTTAATGGTTGCTTCAAAGTTTCCAACGTATCCCTTAACTGCCTCAAGCTCACTGTATGTATATAATGTTATATTTTCATGAGATGCGGCATCTACCATTTTGGGTGTCAAAATACAGGCAGAACAATCGAGTGTTGGGAATGTTTTATCAAGCTGAGACATCTTACCACCAATACTTGGTGACTTCTCAATTATATCAACTTGATAACCAGCCTCAGCAATATCAAGAGCAGTTTGAATTCCTGCTATTCCTCCACCAATAACAAGTGCCCTTTTCGTTACATCTATTTGACCTGGTGTAAGTCCACTATTTAATGTAGCTTTAGCAACTGCAGCCCTAACAAGAGCTATTGCTTTAGGCGTTCCAATCTCTTTCTCCTTATGAATCCAAGAACAATGTTCTCGAATATTAGCAACTTCTAATAAATATGGATTTAGACCTGCTGCCTTAGCCGCTTTTCTAAATGTTGCCTCATGCATTCTAGGTGAACATGATGCTACCACAACTCTATCTAATTTTTGATCTTTTATCGCATTTTTGATCAAATTCTGACCTACTTCGGAACACATATATTGATAGTCTTTAGCATATACAACTCCAGGCATTTTTTGTGCTTCTTCTATGACTTTATCAATGTCTACGGTAGCTGCTATATTACTTCCACACCAACAAACAAAAACTCCAATTTTCTGCAATTTGATTCCTCCTTTAAAAATAACAGTATCATTATTTTAATGTAAAAATTATTTGTTGTATTTTCTAAATACACTTACTATTGCCTGTTGGGGCATTTTATCATCTATTTTTTCAAGAACATCTTCAGCTTTTATTCTATTTTCTCCTGAACGCCTAATAACTATAAGTCTCACTGCCTCTAAAACGTTTGCAATGTCTATATCCCTAGGACAACGCTCAGAACATGTGAAACATGAAGCACAAGACCAAATAGTTTTACTCGCTATAACCTTGTCTAGTTCTCCTGTCTGAAGTAATCTTATAACCTGATGAGGTAGAATATCCATACCTTCACTAGCAGGACAACTTGCTGAACATTTTCCACACTGGATGCAATCTTGTATCCTCTGCCCACTAATTTGAGAAATTTGCTCTAACTCTTTTGATCTTTTGCCTGAATATATTTTCACTCTTTTCATTACACTATCTCCTCCTATCTTATTTAACACCTAAAGCTTCTGCTAAAAGTTCTGTGAAATAGGTAATAGATAGTTTATCTTTTGCCCCATCATTACTAATTTCTAGGTTATATTTACAAAGGGGGCATGCAGTAACAATTTCTTCTGCACCATTTTTTACAGCGGATTGTATTATATTATCTGTCATTTTGTTTACAAGATCCTTCTGTTCTAAACAAAGGTACCCTCCACAACACTCCGTTCTATATGGATATATAACTGGAATCGCTCCTATTGCTGTTATAAAATCTTCTATAATAGATGGATTTTCTGGATCATCAAAATTCATGGTACTACTTGGACGAAGGAGCAAACAACCATAATATGCACCAATTTTACGATTAGTAAGAGGATTCGTAACTTTTTTAGCTAATTCATCAAATCCTATTTCATCTCTAAGTACTTCTAGATAGTGAAGAACTTGTGTCTCACCCTCGTATTCTTTTGGCAAGTCCAAATAATTGTTAACCTTGGAACTTATGTCCTCTTTGCTTTTCATATCTTCATTTACTCTTTTAATCACGTGATGACATGCTGCACATAAAGTGACTAGCTTTTCACCTTTATCCCTTGCTGCCGCTAGGCTCCGTACCGCGGATAATTTAGTAGCTATTTCATCAGTGGCCATGGGATATACCGCACCACAACATTGCCACTCTTTTTGCTCTTCTAGCTCAAACCCCAAGACTTTCGCAGAATCTAGTGCATACTTTTCTAATTCCTGAGCTTTCGTCTTTAACGTACAACCTGGATAATAACTATACTTCATATTTTTCATCTAGACTTTTAAACAAATGTATAAGTCTAGATTTGCACCTCCCTTCAATTTATTAATGTTTTAATACTAATTAGTAAAAATGTTTATATTCTCTGTTAACGTTTATCTATTAAAATTGATGAAGTCTCACTTAACTTCTTGTTAAAATTATAACATGTATTATTCTAAATTTAAAATACCATTAAACTATGATATAATAGTATTTGCCTATCATAAAGAAACATCTTATAAATTTACTATAATAAATTATTTTGTTTCTTAATTTTATTGTTATATCTACATTTATCAACAAATAAGTATTTTTTTATATTTTTTAATATTGTATTATTAAATTTAATTTTTGTTAAAATTATAACGCTTTTCATTGCAATTCAGAAATATTAATCAACTATGGTTTCATAGTTTAAATCTATAATTAGGAGGCTACGTTATGGAATTAAGACAGTTACAGTATTTTCAGATGGTTTGCCAATTAAATAGTATTACACAAGCCGCAAAAAAACTTTACGTAACTCAACCATCTATTACCAACTCCATTAAGAATTTAGAAAAAGAACTGTCCTGTGTACTCTTTGACAGATCTAAAAAGCAACTTTTTCCCACAATTGAAGGAAAAATTTTTTTAAAGAAAGTAGATGAGATTTTAAAATTAGTAGACAATGCCACTACCGAAATGAAGGATTACGAGGATCTCAAAAAGGGGATACTTACAATAGGCATCCCTCCAATGATCGGTACCTTTATATTTCCTATAGTTTTTATTAAATTCAAACAATTATATCCAAACATCAAACTCAACATTATAGAATATGGATCTATTGAAACAAGACAAATGATAGAAAATGGAGACTTAGATTTAGGTATTATTATAGGTGACCCAGATAATAATACACTAGCTTCCTTGCCTATTTTAGATAGCGAACTCTTAGTTTGCCTAAAAAAAGAACATCCGCTAAGACAAAATTTAACTATTACATTTGAAGATATTAAAAGCGAACCAATTATCCTACTAAAAGAAGGCTTCTACATAAGGGAGAAGATATTAGATCGTTTTAGAAAAAAACATATTCAGCCTAATATCATTTTATCGTCCAACCACTTAGAAACCGTCAAGGGACTTATTACAAACGGAGTTGGCATATCTTTTTTATTAAAGGAAATTGTTGAAGATAATGATAAAATAACAAAAATTCCATTATGTAATACTATCCCTATAAAAATTGCTCTCGTTTGGAGGAAAAATTGTTGTTTATCCACTGTTTCAAAAGTATTTATAGATTTCTTAAATGAAAACCCCCTAACCGCTCCTAAGAATTTAGATTAAGTTAATAATTTTCTTATTGAAAATATACATAAAAAGCGCACCCTAAATATCCACTCTTATATTCGGACAAAAATGCCTCAAAATAGAAATTACTTTCTATTTTGAGGCAATCAATTAATCTAAAATCTAAGCTTGTAATTTCCAAATGTATTCTCCTGATTTATTGATATATCCAATCCTTTTACCTATTTCAACCCTTGCAATTCCCTGGGTAAATTCATAGGCTTCTTCAAAAATTGGTTCTATAATTATTTCACCTAAACAATCTATGTAACCCCACAAATCTCCTATTTGAGCAGCTATTAAACCCTCACTTATAATATCTATGTCTTCAAAATTTGTTGGTATTGTAATATTACCACTTTTATCAATACAACCATATTTTTCATTTTCACAAATTACAGCTATACCTTCATAAAATTCGCCAGCCCACTCAAATTTCGGTTTTATAATAATGTCTCCCATGTTATCTATGTATCCGTATTTTTCTCTTATCTCAACTGCTGCTAATCCTTCATTGAACTGGTCGCAAACATTATATCGTAGTGGTATAATTATTTCTCCGCTCTTGTTTATATACCCATACTTCCCCTTAGAACAAACTGATGCTATCCCGCAGTTAAATTCATTAGCATAATCATAAATTGCATCTATTATAACTTTGCCATTCTTATCTATATATGCTATCTTACCACCTATTTGAACTGCTGCTAATCCCTCACTATAATCGTTAGCATCTAAATATTTTGGTGGCACTATTTCCGTACCTTCACTATCTATGTATCCCCACATATACCCACTCTTTACTGCAGCTCTTCCTTCAATAAAGAAATTAGCTTCCTCATATTTAGGTTGAACTATAAGTTTACCACTTAAATTAATATATCCATTTTTATGACCTACTTTTACTGATGCAAGTCCTTCATTAAATGGCATAACTTCATCATATTTAGGCTCAATTACAAACTCTCCGGTCTTGTTTATAAAACCATATTTATTATCTATGCTTGCTATCGCTAAGTCCCCTTCAAACTCCTGCGCATAATTAAATTTGTTTTCTATAACTACATTGCCTTCCCTATCTATATACCCATATCTTTTCTTAAATTTCACAGGATATAAATTATTCTCATTGTTCATAACTAAAACTTCCTTTCACTTTTTGAAACCCAGTTCAAAAATTATAAATTAACTAAATACAATATCATTATACACTGAACTAGTTTAAATAAGTAATTTTAAATATTCCTATAAAATAATGCTCACAGGGCAATGATCTGACCCTATAACGTCATTTAAAATAGAGGCTTCCTTAAGCTCGCTTAATAAGTCCTTTGTTATAAAAAAGTAGTCAAGACGCCACCCTGCATTTTTTTCCCTAGCCTTAAATCTGTAACTCCACCAAGAATATTTTACTTCTTCTGCATGAAGATATCTAAAAGTATCAACATAACCATGAGATATAAATTTATCCATCCACGCCCTCTCTATAGGTAAGAAACCTGAATATTTTTCATTTGCCTTTGGATTTTTAAGATCAATAACATTATGAGCGGTATTATAATCTCCACAAATAATTAGTTTTTTTCCCTTTTTTCTCAACTTCTCACAGTAAGCCAGTAATTCATCATAAAATTCCATTTTATAATTTAATCTATCCTCATCTTTTTGACCATTAGGAAAATATATATTAAAAAGTGTGAAATTTTCAAATTCAGCTATTAATATTCGTCCTTCACTATCAAATTTTTCTATTCCAATCCCTCGCATAACAGATATTGGTTTTTGCTTAGTGTATACAGCTACTCCACTATAACCTTTCTTCTGCGCACAACAAAAATATGAATAATACCCTTCTATATTTTTAAGCTCATCACTTATTTGTTCCTCTTGAATTTTTGTTTCTTGTAAACATAAAACATCTGGTTGCTCACCCTCGACCCATTCAATAAATCCTTTATTCTTTATGGCTCTTATACCATTTACATTCCATGAATAAATTTTCATAAAAACACCTTCCTCGTAAAGTTATTTTATACATGTAAGTTACCTATATATTTATCATTTACTGTTTTTAATCAAGTATGTAAAACCCTTAATATTAATATATCATATTATTGAGTATTATAAAATTACCTTTTATACTTATTGTTTAAAATATGTCTTATTACTATCACCCTTATAGTTAAATCAGAATACTATTATAGTGAAGGGGATGTTATTCATGGATTATAGAGAAAAATATACTGGAAATAAAGAAAAGTTTTACTTTTTTTTAAAGGATGAAGTTATAAGATTATTCAAAGACAAGCTCAAAATAGATGGAGCTCTTGTTAACATACCAGATGATGAAGAATTGAATTACCAATTTAAACTTGATAGTGATAAAAATTATGGTGATTTTACAATTAAAGTTACGTGGGGACAAAAGCCAAAACAAACTAAAGCATTAGAAGAAGATATCAATATAGATTCTGCTGAGGAGTTCGAAGAAAAGACCAATATAAATTCTGATGATACATTAAAAGAAGATACCAATATAAACTCTGATGGAATGAAAATAACTACTGATGTAAGCTTTGATTATGAGCCCTTTGAATTTTAATAAATACTAAATTAACACTCCCTGGGGATGTTTTGTATGACTTTTCTTTTCCTAAACATTTATTAAGACTCCTCAGGGTTTTATATATAAATTTCAAGATTGATAGTGTTAACACTATCCATTGTTATAGGGAGGTCCCATTATGGAACAAGAAAATATAAATTTAATATTATCTCAATATAATATTAATATAGCTAGTATAAAACAACAATCTGATAAAGGTAAGAAGGCCGTCTGGTGGATAAAAACTACTGATGGTGATAAAGTCTTAAAAAAACACTCCTGCTCATCTAAAACCCTTGAATTTATACTCTCAGCTGTTGAGCACTTAAAAAATAGAGAGGTTAACTTATCTAATATTATTAAAACAAAAAACAATAATAATTATATAAAAGGAGTTAATTGCTGTTACGTTTTAAGTGATGCTATTATTGGCAATACCCCAAATGAGGACAAACCTCAAGAATTAAAAATGATAGTAGAAGAGCTAGCTAGTTTCCATTACGCATCTAGAGGTTTTGAATTTCCTGATGATTGCAAGCCAAGGTTACATCTAGGTCTTCAAAAGGAAGAGTTTGAAGGTCAAATGATTAAATTAAAAGGTTTTTATGATACCGAAATGTCTACTGCTAAACATTCAGAATTCGGACAAATCATTATATCACAGTTTCCTTATTTTTATAAAAGAATGCAATTAGCAATAGCTGAAAATGAGAAATCAGGATATGACCGATGGGCCCTTGAGACTAAAAATACAAATTGCCTTTGTCATCAAGATTTTACTGCTAGTAATCTGATTCTTACTAGTTCTAAAGAAATATTTGTTTTAGATATAGATTCTATTACTATAGATTTACCTACTAGAGATATAAGAAAATTTTTAAATAAGATCATGAAAAAGAAAGGCCAATGGGATTTAAAATTAACATCACAGATACTACAATGGTACAATGCCATAAATCCACTAGAACACTGGAAATGGCAGGTACTAAAAGAATCATTAATTTTCCCTCATCTTTTTGTAGGCATAATGAGCAAATATTATGAAAAAAGAGAAATCAGTTGGCCTGAGGCTAGATATATTGAAAGATTAAAAGGAATGATTAAAATAGAAAAATCTATTGAACCTATTTTGCAAGATTTCGAAAGAATTATCCCTTCATAAATTATTAATATATGGTATTAAATTGGATTGGAGGCATTAAATTGGCTAACGAATCAAATAATTATTTATTACTTGGTAGTAAAGTTCTTCTAGCGTACGATATAAAACCATTGAATTTAAAAATGCTTCAAAGTAAAGGTTTGAAAACATTATGGAAATTAACTTATAAAAATACACAACTATGCCTTAAAAGATTAAATCAAACTATGGAAGAGGCTCTTTTCTCGGTTAATGCACAAATATATATATTTAACAATGGTGGCATGGTGCCCAGGGTCTATCCTAATGCAAAAGGTAATTTTATAACTGAATATAACGGACAGTTATTTGTATTATACAGTTGGGTTAATGGGCGCGATATGAATTTAGAAAACCCTAAAGATTTAACCTTAGCATTACAGTCATTATCAAAATTCCACATAACCTCCATTGGATATGTGCCACCAATTAATTCTAAAACATCCTCTAAACTTGGAAACTGGCCAAAACAATATACATCTATGAAAAATAGAATGTTAAAGATAAAAGAAATTTGTATACAAACTCCTAATAATGCAAATTATTCGAGCTTTTTAGATCATATAGATCCAATCATAGAAATTTGCGATAAAACAATTAATCTAATTAATAGTTCTTCTTATAGTGATTTATGTAACATTAATCAAAAAGAGTCTTGTTTATGTCATCAGGATTTTGGCACTGGAAACGTAATGCTAAGGGACGGCAAAGGCATAGTTATAGATTTGGATAGTGTTACCTATGACTTACCTTCTCGCGATTTAAGAAAGATTATTGGGAAAAGAATGATGCAATTTAATGATTACAATATAAATAACATTGAAACTATATTAAAATTCTATGAAACAAATAATATTCTTTCACCAAAACACAGAGAAGTTTTAAAAATCGACTTAATGTTCCCTCATTGGTTCTTTGGTTTAATAAAAAGTATACACAAAAGTGATAAATCAATAAGTGCTCAAAGAATTTCTGCAATTTCTAGCTTCGAACAAAATAAATTTTCTACGCTTCAAAAATGGCTTTAAAGGAGGCATATATTGAAAATAGCAATGATTTGTACGGAAAAACTTGCCTTTCCCCCTATTAATGGTGGCGCTGTTCAAATGTATCTTGAAGGTGCCTTGCCTATGTTATCAAAACTCCATGAAATAACTGTATTTAGTATACAAGATCCTAAGCTACCTAACAGGGCTTTCGAAAATAATGTAAAATATATACGATTACCTGCACGCACTAGTGATGAGTACGTACTTGGTGTAAAAAAGTTTCTTACAAATGACTTTGATTTAGTGCATGTATTTAATAGGCCTCTCTGGGTCCCCTTCTTAAGTAGAGGCTTAACTTGCGCTTTTAGTTTAAGCCTTCATAATGAAATGTTTGGCCATAAGAAAATTAGTAATGAATTAGCAAGTTCCTGTATTAATAGGGTAAGCTTTATCACCACTGTAAGCGGGTTTATTGCAGATGGAGTAAAAGAATTGTATCCATTTGCCAAAGAAAAACTTCATCCCGTATATTCTGCTGTAGATTGCAATTTATATAAACCAGTTTATAATAATGATGTTAAGGATTCTAGTAGAAATATACTTCGAGCAAAATATGGTCTTAAGGATTATAAAACAATATTATATGTAGGCAGATTAACTCCCAAAAAAGGTACTCATATAGTACTCGATGCTATGAATTCTGTTATGGAGTCACACCCAAATACTGCCCTAATGATTGTTGGTAGCAAATGGTATGGTAGAAATCAGCCTACTGATTATGTTAAATTATTAAAACGCATCTCAAAAGAACTAAAAGGGCCAGTTATTTTTACAGGTTTCCTAAGTCCTTACGAAATTCCTAAATATTATAGCATAGGAGATATTTTTGTTAATTTGTCACAATGGAGAGAACCCCTAGCACGAGTTCACTATGAAGCTATGGCAGCAGGACTTCCTATTATAACTACTAATCGTGGTGGTAATGCAGAAGTAATGGAAGATGGTATAAATGGCTTTGTAATTAATGATAATGATTGTGAAAACCCAAGGGTTCTTGAAAAAAATATCCTTCGTCTTCTAGATAATAAAGAGCTATGTCTCAAGCTAGGAGCTAATGGTCGAAAACTAGCGCAGGAAAAATATAATTTTAATAGACTTGCTAATGATTTATTAAAACTTTTTGATAGTATTAAATAATTTAAATAAGGAAGTGTACTATTGAATAATTCAATTTTAGTAACTGGAGGAGCAGGCTTTATTGGTTCAAACCTATGTGATTATTTATTAAAAAACAATAATAAAATAATTATTGTCGATAATTTTAATGACTTCTATAATCCTTTGATAAAAAGAAATAATATCACTAAGATACAAAATTTAATGAAAATCAACAATATTACTGATGATAATTTGATAATAAAAGAAGGCGATATCCGAGATACAATTTTTCTGACAAAAATATTTAGTTTATATAAAATAGATATAGTAATTCACCTTGCAGCTATGGCTGGTGTTCGCCCCTCTATCATAAATCCATTTTTATATAACGAAGTAAATATGACTGGCACACTAAACTTATTAGAGTTATGTAATAAATATAGGATAAATAAATTTATATTTGCCTCCTCTTCATCTGTATATGGAAATAATGAAAAACTTCCCTTCACTGAGTCAGACTCTGTAGATTCGCCAATATCACCTTACGGAGCTACTAAGAAATCCGGCGAACTATTATGTCATGTTTATAACCATCTATATGGATTTAATATAGCCTGTCTTAGATTTTTTACTGTCTATGGTCCAAGACAGAGACCTGATTTAGCTATCTATAAATTTACAGAATCTATTTTAAAAGGAAAAGAAATTTCCATTTTCGGAGATGGCACTACAAAACGAGACTACACCTATATAGATGATATAGTTCAAGGCATAGATAAAGCCATAACATGGACAATTAAAGGCAATAATAACTATGAAATCTTTAATTTAGGCGATTCTACTACTATCATGCTTAAATATATGATAGAACGAATAGAAATCGAACTTAGTACTAAAGCAATTATGAAATATTTGCCTATGCAACCTGGTGACGTGAATATAACTTATGCTAATATTTCTAAATCGAAAGAAATTTTAGGCTATAATCCAATAACAAATTTTGATTATGGAATTCATAAATTTGTAAAATGGTTTAAAACTATCCCATTATATTAATAATACAAATAAATGACTACTACTTTATTATTTAAAGTAGTAGCCATTTTACTTATTTCTTTTAATTTTTAATATTTCCTTTTCCTACAGAATAATATGCTTTAATATTAGCCTCTTTAATTTTCTTTATATCCAATATATTTCTTCCATCAATTATTACAGATTCACGCATAATCTCATTAACCTTACATAAATCTATACTATAGAACTCATTCCATTCTGTACAAATTATCATTGCATCACAGTCTTCTAAACATTCATACATTCCATCACAATAAGTTATATCTGGGAATATATTTTTTATTTCCTTTGTGACCATAGGATCATAAGCTTTTATATTGACTTTATTCTTTAATAATTTTTCGATTATATATAAAGATGGGGCTTCCCTAATATCATCTGTATCCGGTTTAAACGTCAGGCCTAATATAGCTACTGTTTTCCCTTCAATTATTTTATAATGTTCTAATAATATATCTACTGGTAATACTCTTTGTTTTTCATTTACATCAACAGTAGCCTTTACAATATTTAGATTACAATTATAATTTTCAGACATTTTGACTAATGCTTTTGTGTCTTTAGGAAAGCAAGACCCACCATAACCTATTCCAGCTTTTAAAAACAAGGGTGAAATTCTCTTATCTAGTCCTAAAGCATAGGCAATTACATCAATGTCAGCGCAAGCTTTATTGCAAAGATTAGCTATTTCATTCATAAAAGAAATTTTCACAGATAGCATCGCGTTAGAGGTATATTTAATTAATTCTGCTGTTTCTGGGCTAGTTAAAACCATATTTATTTTAAATGGCTCGTACAATTTTCTCATTATCTCGAAAGCCTTTTGTGATTCTGAGCCTAAGACTATTTTATCGCCATAGAAAAAATCATGTATGGCCTTTCCTTCTCTTAAAAATTCTGGATTAGAAACCACATCAAAATATTCCTTTGGCACATGATTTTCTAATAACTTGTTTGTTATATATTTTTGAGTACCCACTGGCACCGTACTTTTAGTTACTACTACTTTATATTTATTAATATATGGTGAAATTAGATTTATTACTGCTTCTACTTGTCCAATATCTACATCCCAATTATCCTTTGTTGGAGTTCCTACAGCAATAAATATTATATCTGAAGATTTAATTCCCATTTCTAAATTGTCAGTAAACTTAACACTATTTGTATTTAAAGTCTCAATTAATAAATCGTCTAATCCCTCTTCAAAGATAGTTGGTACTCCATTTTTTAGCATGCTTAATTTATCCAAGTTTTTTTCTACACAAACAACCTTATTTTCTTTCTTACCAAAACATAATGCCGTTATAAGTCCTACATATCCAGCTCCAATAACGCATATATTCATACAATCACATTCTCCTCTTTGATAGTATCACATTTTTTATCATCTACACTTTCGCGTTTATCAATTATTTACCTTAGTAACTTGATAGCTAACTATTAGTATTATTAATAATAATCTATATTTAGAATCACACTTTTACTTAAATAAATCGCTTTAAAAGCTTATTCCACCTATCTAAATACTATATGAAGTTATTCATAATTTGGTGAAGACTGTATAACGTTATGGTATAATAAAATCAGAAAAATTAAAACTAAATAAAGATATAATCATTTACCATAAAATAAACACACAAAATAAGAGGTATAAAATGAGCTTTGTTAGATTATCTAAGACAGTTGAATATATGTATAAATTGCATCGTAGAAACTTTAAGTTGTACTTTAAACCTATAAAAACGCCGTTATACGAACCTATAGTAAAAAATTCTATTCATTGGGTAGGTCATGCTACTGTAGTCATTAATTTAAACGATAAGATTATAGTAACTGATCCTGTAACTAGTTTAAATCTTGGTGAACTAAAAAGGTTAGTTAAACCCTCTTTAAATTTAGCATCCATTAATATTGATTACATAGTTCTTTCTCATGGTCATATGGATCATATGAATTATTCAACTCTTAGGAAAATAAACAAAAGTGCTATAGTGATTGCCCCTATTTACTTAAACATCCCTTTAAAAATTTTAGGTTTTAAAAATATAGTGCTTCTAAACCACGCTGAAATATATAGTGATAGACACATAAAAGTAAAGGCATTAAAGGCGAATCACGATGGAAGGCGTTACCCTTGGGGAGCTAAGGCTGAGAGCAACTCCTATATAATTGAAAGTAATCTTAAAAAGATCTTTTTTGCTGGTGATACTGCTCTCACTGATGCATATAAAGATTTAGTAGCAGATGTAGCCATCATGCCTGTAGGCTGCTACAAACCTGATGAATTTCAAGAGATGCACTGTTCTCCAGAGCAAAGCTTTAAAATGTTTAAAATGACAAAGTCTAAATTAATGATACCAATTCATTACAAAACCTATATTTTAGCTCAAGATAAGGATGAGGACACTGTTAATACATTAGATAGAATAAATGATGGGAGTATAAAAATTATTGATATAGGCCAAACTGTAAAATTATAAATAACACAAAAGCAGGCAATAGAACCCTAAATTAGGTCTATGCCTGCTTTTTATACAAATAAATCTTCAATATCATTTTGACTCATCTGTGATAAGAACAATTCTGCTCCTGTTTCATCATTAATAACACTATCTGTAACTTCTTTTTTCTTTTGTTGAAGCTTAAATATTTTTTCTTCTATAGTTCCTCTTGCTATTAATTTTATAACCTCTACTGTTTTTTTCTGTCCAATTCTATGAGCTCTATCTGTTGCTTGAGCTTCTACGGCCGGATTCCACCAAGGATCAAAATGTATAACCATATCTGCACCTGTAAGGTTTATCCCAGTCCCACCAGCTTTTAGAGATATTAAGAATACCTGTGACTCTCCTTCATTAAAATCCTTCACCATCTTAACTCTTTTTTCCGACTTTGTTGAACCATCAAGATACATATAGTTTATATCTTTAGCATCTAATCTACTCGCAATATTCTTCAATACTCTTGTAAATTGAGAAAATATTAATATTCTATGGCCTTCCTCTAAACTATTATCTAAGATTTCATCTAGAGCTTCCATTTTGCCACTACCTCCATTATAATTTTCTATAAAAGTAGATGGGTCACAGCATATTTGCCTTAACCTTGTTAATATTGAAAGTACCTTAAACTTGCTTTTATTAAATCCTTTTTCCCTAACATCTTCTTCTAATTCTCCTTTAGCATCCTTTAAATAAGCTAAATAGATTTTCTTCTGCTCCTCCGTCATTTCCACTGAAATCCTATGTTCTATTTTTGGAGGTAAATCTTTTGCAACCTCAACCTTTGTTCGCCTAAGTATAAATGGCTTTACATGATTATTTAATTCCTTTAGTGCATTTGTATTTCCATCTTTTACAATTGGCGCTTCATATTTTTTTGAAAAAGCACTATGATTCAACATATAACCCGGCATTATAAAATCAAAAATTGACCAAAGTTCGGTAAGAGAATTTTCAATAGGTGTTCCTGTAAGTGCGAATCTTCCTAAAGCATTCAAACTTTTTACAGCAGCAGAATTTTGAGAATTAAAATTTTTGATAAACTGGGCCTCATCTAAAAAACAATATCTAAATTGAATCTTTTTATACTCCTCAAGATCTCGCCTTATAAGTGCATATGATGTTATAATCACATCATTGTCCCCTATGTTTTGTTTTTGTTCTTCTCTCTGTCGTTTATTCCCAGATATTACTATACAATTTAGCGAAGGAGCAAACTTTTCTATTTCATCCTTCCAATTGTATACAACTGATGTCGGGCATACTACGAGTGTTGGTTGTTTGATATCATTTTCCTCCACTTCTGACAAAATAAATGCTATAGCCTGGAGTGTTTTTCCAAGGCCCATTTCATCTGCGAGTATTCCTCCAAATCCACATTTAGCAAGAGTTTTTAACCATTTAAATCCAGTTTTTTGATAATCTCTCATTATACTATCTAAAGAACTTGGAACCGTTACTTTTAATTCATTTGTGTTTTTCAAATCATAAACTAACTCTTTAAATTTTTTATTTGTATCAACAAAATCCATCTGTTCTCGTTTTAATTTTTCTTCTATATATAGTGCATTATATTTAGAAAGTAGAATTTTATTCTTTGAAATATCTTTATCTTTTATATTTAGATACTCTATCATTTCTGCAACTTTTAGTAAATTATTAGAATCTAATAATACAAAACTTCCATTTTTAAGCCTATGATATTTTCTTTTTTCTCTTAGTGATGCAAAAATATTTTTAAGTTCAATATTATCTACACCTTCAATACTAAAGTTAAATTCTAGAAGATTATCTTTATTAAGTCTAATATTTGACTTATATCCAGTATTTCCATGAACACTTATTTTTTTAAATTCATCTGAATAATAAACATCCGCCATCTGCTGAAGTTTTTCGAGTCCTGAAACTAAGAACTCTAAAAGTTTATCCTCATCTAACATTTCAAAACCATTATCCCTGCGAACAAATCCAGATTCATTAAATTGATTTATGATACTCATTTCCTTATCCATGTCTCTTATAAGTGCTCTTCCCTCTTGTACTTTGTTTTCTTTACTATTAAAAGGGTTTATCTCTATATCTCCATATTTAAAAGTTATAAGAGCCTCAACATTTTCTGACTTTTTTTCAAAATAGACAATTGCCTTAAGTTCTTTTACATAAAATTCGTTTTTAAGAGACATATCTATATCAACTTTACTACTTATTTTATTTAATGTTGGAAGTACAAATGATGCTATATCATCTTTCTCTTCTTCATAAAATTCTATGCAACCATTTTTTTCATCTTTAAATCTATTATAAAAGGGCATATAAGTATCCCTTTGTGTAACTGGTGGCTCATATATTTTCCCTTCATAAAAAAAGAATTCACCATCACTAGTTAGCGAAACAGGCATATTATCCTTTTGTTCTAGTATAAATTTATTGTCTTCCCTATTTATATTAAACTCTAAAGGCATAGCTTCCTTTGTTATATGAACATTAGTAAATGTCTCACCTTTTATAACAACAGTTAAATCTCTATTGTATAAGCACTTTAATAATCTTTTAATCATACTATCAGTAAAATAAGCCTTTTTACCGGACAGAAACTTTACCTGGTTACTCTTATATGTATTTGTAGCCCCCGCTAACGACTGCAGTTCACCTGCTTCTTTAAAAATTTCTATAATATTTAGATCTTCATCCCTAAAAGAGTGCAAACAAGGATTATATGTAAATTTCTTACCAAATTCCATTGGCTCAAAACTTTTATTATAACAAATTAAGAATTCTTTTATATTTTTAACTACATATTGCTTATCCTCACCGATCTTTAGGCTCACAAATGATTTTGTATTATCGCTAATAGATCCGTACTCGTATTTTATATCTATATTTAAGTATATTTTTCCTCTTTGAGCCACATTAATATTATTAGTTATTTGTTTAATTAAATTATTTGTTTTAACCATTTTCTTAACTTTAATAATTTGTTCTTTCTCATTAACATACTTTAATAATGTAGCCACAACATGTTTGCACATATTTCTGCGTCCGTAATAACCGAAACTATATTTATTGCAATCACAGTTATAGTTTATAAATAAATTAATATCATCAAAACTTACATCTACTTTATATAAAGTATGATTTGAGGACTCTACATTTGAAGTTATCGTAGTTCGTGTATAGTCTTCCAGATTTTCCAGTTCTTCTATTTCTACATCTATGTCCTTAACCTTATTATTTAAATAGTAATTACTTCCAATTTTATAATTCTCTTTATCAGTATTTTCTCGTATTATCTCTTCATTGATATCAATATTATTACTCAAAAATTTCACCCCTATGTTTTCTAGTTGCTAGCTTTTTTCTAAATAACATTTCCATATAAATTATCATTTTCAATATATAAAAAAATAATCCTAGCAAAATAAATTTATGCTAGGATTACTTATATTCATCATATTAAAAAACTATTATTCTTAATTTGATTAAATCTTTGGCTAGAGTGGCAGGATTCGAACCTGCGAATGCCAGAGTCAGAGTCTAGTGCCTTACCGCTTGGCTACACCCCAATAAAAAAAACAAATGGTGACTCCTAGGGGAATTGAACCCCTGAATCCACCGTGAGAGGGTGGCGTCTTAACCTCTTGACCAAGGAGCCATATTAGCTATTCGCGTTTCAGCGATTTGCACTACGAGATATAGTATACCTCGTATTTTAGTATAAGTCAAATAAATTTCTAAAATAAATATATTTATGTCCTTTTTAGTATATTATTAGCATGATTACTAACTTTTATTCTATAAAAACAAGGTATTATCTCCAAATAATCCCACATAATAATTCAAATAAATCTAATAAAATTTTCGGATTTTTTCCTGTCAGTTGTTTTATTCTTTCCAACCTGTAATTTAAGGTATTCCTATGTATATTAAGGCTACTAGCCACTTTATTAATATCACCATTTTGTTCAACATATGCTTGTATAGTTTTAACAAGTTCTAGTTTATTCCCAGATTTATCAAGATTTAAAAATAGAGAAATTAATGATTCTTTATTATCATAAGATAAATGAATAAAGAACTTTAAATCATCATAATTGTATATTAAAGATGATGGTTTTATCTTAATACCGAATTCCATTGCTAGTTCTGCATTTTTTAGTGAAACAGCAGCAATATCCTCTTCTCCTCCTAAACATATTTTATTTATGTCTGAGTTCTCTTCAATATAACTTAATATTGTATTATTTTTATAATTACTTGTAGTAAAAAATACTGTTTTATTATCATCTATATCATAATAATGAGGGTGCTTATTACATAATATTCTAAATTCACTTGAATTTGAATTTATATACACAAGAATAGCCTGACACTTTTTTGTAAGGTCAAGACCATAACTTTTAGCCCTCGCATCAAAATCTTCATCATATTCCGTTGTTCTGTGAGCCAAATCCTGATAAAACCTCTGCCTATTTAATCTTTTGTTCTGAATTTCCTCATCCAGTTTAGATTGCTCAATTAATAAAGCGGCAGTTACACGAACAAGCTTACTAAACCTTCTCACCTCATCAGGATGTCCTGTAATTCCTATTACTCCTATTATATTTCCATCTATAATAATAGGCTCGTTTACCCCTGGTTTCATTACTCTGTCTTCTTCTTCATATACCTCATTTATAAATTGATTATCTATTGCTTTTCTAGCACCTTCATGAACATTCCCAATACGTTTAATATCTCCACTACCTATTATCACTCCATTTTCATCCATGACATTTATATTGTAAGGAATAACATCCATCATTTGCAAAACAATTCTTTGTGCTATAGTTTTCGATAACTTCATAGTACTAACGTTACTCACACCCTTCTGAAATGTCGTTAAATGTTTTTTAATAATGCCTTCTTATTAATTCACTTTCTAATCATAAAGTATACTCATAGATACTTCTATTTTTTTGTAAATACAAAAGTGGATTCCGAAGAATCCACTTTTGGTGTATAATTTAAATATGATAAATAAAGAAACTATACACTATTATACCAATAATTGTGAAGTTTATCAATTAGTTTTTGATGGCACTCGCATTTTTGTAAATTATAATAAGTTCATAAGTCTTATTATATTTTCAGCTGTTTTTTCAACGTTTTCTGGTCCATTCACTAAAGCTTCCTCAATAGAAGTTACTCCTTGCATGATACCAAATATTGAATCTATTCCACTTTCATATAATATATCTATGCCTTCACCAACTTTTCCAGCTAATGCAATAACTGGCTTATTGTGCTTACTAGCAACTGCAGCAACACCAAAAGGAGTTTTTCCATATTGAGTTTGGTAATCTATACTTCCTTCTCCAGTCCAAACCATATCTGCATCTTTTACTTTTTCTTCTAGTCCAGTATATTCAATTACCATTTCGATACCTTTTTTCAAAGTACCATTTAAAAATGCCAAAAGTCCAGCCCCGAGTCCTCCTGCGGCTCCAGCACCTGGTACATCTATAACATCTTTACCAAGTTGATTTTTTATTATACCTGCATAGTGTTTCAAGTTATCATCTAATATTCCTATCATTTCTTTGGTGGCTCCCTTTTGTGGACCAAATACATTTGAAGCTCCTTTTTCTCCACAAAGTGGATTGTTAACATCACAAGCTACTTCGATCACGACTTCTTTTAATCGAGGGTCAAAATTCTTTAAATCAATGCTACTTAGTTTTCCTAATTCTCCACCACCGAAACCTAATTCATTACCTTGCTTATCTAATAGTTTTCCACCAAGCGCTTGTACAACTCCAGCTCCACCGTCATTTGTAGCACTTCCACCAATACCTATTAATATTTTTTTTACTCCATGATTTAAGCACGCATTTATAAGCTGCCCAGTACCATAAGTTGTTGTTAACAAAGGATTCCTTTGCTTTGCAGGTATTAGCTGTATTCCACTGGCACTAGCCATTTCTAAAATACCTACTTCTCCTTGTCCTAAGATACCATATTGTGCTTCTACCATATTTCCAAGCGGTCCAACTACTTCTAAAGAATATACTTTTCCATTAGTAGCATCTACCAATGATTGCATAGTTCCTTCTCCTCCATCAGCCATTGGTACATGTACGCAGGTAATTTTATCATTTGCCTTTTTTATTCCTCTTTCCATTGCCGTGCAAACTTCTTTTGCTGTCATACTTTCCTTAAAAGAATCTGGTGCTAATACAATAACTAAATCCTGTTTCATATATATCACTCCTAGCTTAACTTATATTTTTATTAGATAAATAAGTATAAATTTATATTTGCATGTTATTTTAAAAATCCATATATTATAGTTGCTGTAATCATCATAGATCCACCAACCATAGATTCATATGGAATAAGTTTCATACGTTCTTTAATTTTCATTTTTA
>NZ_JAHLDM010000023.1:0-86823 GCF_018861295.1 Clostridium estertheticum
TTAGCTTATTTGAAGTAGCATACTCTTTCAAGGCTTCATGTTGACGATCTGTATTTTGCTCTTTGGTGCTAACCCTAATATAAGCATATACGCTATTCACGCTTACAACACCCCACAAATTATTTGGTGTTTAAGTTATTACTAAGTGTATCATAAAACCTACGAAACCGTATGATACACTTTTGCAACCAGTTGAGTGGGTTTATAGAGAATATTATCTGCCTTTTTCAGAGTATCATTTAACTATAGGTTTTTGAGACACTAGCAAGTAATCGAATATCATATATACATATCTATATATTTTACACTAACGTATTAAATGGTATAATATATACGCAAGTTGCGTCACAATTGTATTTTATTGTCAAGTAAAGTTTGTAGATAATTTGTGAGTAGGAGAGATAAATATGAATAAAGAAATTATAATAATGGGGTGGGCTATTGTTACATTTTTATTTGGGATTTTCATGTTTGCTTGTGCAATATGTAATCCTAAAAAAATAATAATTGGAAAATTAACTGAAAGTGAGATTAAGAATAAGGAAAAGTTTATCTATTTTAATAGAGTCCTATATCTATTTAATGGTTTAATAATGGTTTTAATTGGAGTAATGCTGTTGCTAAATATAATTGATAGAAGTTACATTGGTATTTTATATTCTATTCCTGCATTAATATTAGTAATAGGCACATCTATTTCAAAAAAATATTTAGTTGAAAAACATAGATGGATATGGTAACATGCTTTTTAATGTACAACAAGTATATTATTACAAAATATTCTTTTAATGTGCCACAATCGACTAAGGGCAATAGCCCTTTTTTAATGCTATTTTCTAGGAGGTTATTTTTACATTAGTCGTTGCTGTACCCCTAATAACGATTTCCAATATGGGTTTAAGCGACAAATTTAAGAAGCTAAAAGCAGATGTCAAGAAAATCAATACATCAATAAATGTGGAAACCAAGATGTCTAAAATACTTAAAGCACTTGAGGGTAAAAGATGTACACTTTCGATTATTTCAAAAGGTCCAGTAGATTGTAAAGTTATAAATGTGGATGACGAATGGATGGAAGTAAAACAAATCTTTAAAAAAGATCAAAGTAAAACAATGATAATTAGAATTGAAAAAATAAATGATGTTGCTATAAATGTTTCAAGTACTGTACACTAATTTGTAAACAAAAGTGTAAACACTTAAAAGCAAGGGTTTATATCCATTTCAGAGAAAAAAAGTGAAGAAGATAAACTAATTAGAGAAAGTAACCCCATATCTAATGATATTACTTTTTATATGTTGCTTATAATAAAATCACCTTGTATTATTACTTTACCTGTTCCTCCAATTTGTACTACAATATCATTTCTTTCTCTATAAGCATATATATCAATTGCACATGGAACCTTTACTATGTATCCTTGCTCAGCTTTTATTGATATCATTTTTCTATCTGAATAATAATTGTTCAACAAATATGCACCTACTGCTGCATTACCAATACCACATGCGGCATCTTCAATTCCCTCTCTCGGGCATATATTTCTTGTATGAATATCAAATGTGTCATCTTTAGTTTCAAAACAAAACACTTGCACCTCTCTTACGCCAACAAGATTACATAGATTTTTTAATTGATTTATTTTTCTTTTAACCCTCATTAATCCCTCTAAAGATTTAATTGGTACAACTAAATGACCTAATCCAGTATTTATACATTGTATTGGTAAATCGTTCATTATATCCTCATTATCAATTCCTAAAATTTCAGCTATTTTGCATTTTTCTTGAATAATTGGTCCAAATTCAACAACTTGTTGCTTTAATTTAACAACAATATCATTATTCCTTTCTTCAATACTAACTTCTTTTATTCCGTCCTTTGTCTTGATTAAATACTTATCTTTTATTATTTCACCTAGTGCTCCTTCTTTCGCAAGTGCAATAAATGCAGCAACCGTGGGGTGACCTGCAATTCCGACTTCACTTTCTGGAGTATAATATCTAATATCAAAATCTATTCCCTCTTCATCACTTTCAGTTATATACACAGTTTCAACTAAATTAAGTTGACGCGCAATATTTTGCATAATAGAATCTTCTAATTTACCTTGATTACTAAATACAGCGGCAGCATTTCCACCTTGTCCATTATATGTAAAACTATTTATAACGCAAAATTTTTTTATCTCATCCACTAAAATCTATCCTTCCTTTTTACTTAATTATTGTATTTAATTTTTTCTGTAATTTCTACTAAAGGTAATGCTCCTAATATTTTTTTAACTAGACCTTTGAAGAAATCCCAGGTTCTATTACTTATATAAATTCGATCAAAAATAAAATAATCCTTTTTTATTTAAACTACTAAATATTGTGTAGGCACTAGATCAAATCTTTCTTTTAGCTATTAAAATATGATATCTTTTCTAAATGAAAATAAGACCAATAGATTCACCTTATCTATTGGTCTTATTATGGCTTCTATGCTACTACAGGGGTAATTTCAAATTGACTATTACTTTTGCTTTTTATGCTTAAATTTTTCAAAAAGTAACTTACAAGGTGCAATATGCAGCATAAGGGTGTATCGATTGTTATCATCTCATACCTGTGATATGCTTTTTTTGAAAGGAGGTAAATTATGAGAATAATAATAATTGAAGATCCTTTAATGGAAGATATCGAGGTAAAAATATTATGTAAACAAAGAACTAGCTATGTGGATCATTTAGCATCTGCGATATCTAAGGAACAAATAACTATAAATGGCAAAATAGAAAATGAGTATACACGTATTTTTTCCGACGATATCTATTATTTTGAAGCTGTTGATAATAAAATCTATATTTATTGCGAAAAAGAAGTATATCAAAGTGATATGAAATTGTATGAATTAGAAATAAAGTTATTAGGTACAAAATTTACTCGAATAAATAAGTCATGCATCATGAATATTGCAAAATTAGAAAAAGTAAAAGGTCAAATTAATGGCAGGTTGCTTGCAACCTTATCAAATAGAGAGAAACTAATTATTAATCGTAGCTATGTACAGGAAATTAAACGAATTTTAGGAATATAGATTATAACAAAATTGGAGGAAGCTATGAAAAGAATAAATCAATATTTCAGCAGTGGATGTGTTGCCTTTACTGTAACAATAATTATAGTAATTATTATACATTTTATAAACCATCAATTAACTCTTGGTGTAAAATCAGAGGCTAGTTTGATATTTTTAATTTTAGTAATACAATCAGTTTTGTATTTTATGGAAAATATTCATGTTAAGTCCCCTATTACACACATGGTTTTTGAATTGTTGATAATTATAAGTGTTACTTTTTCTATTGGAATACCAATGAAGGTTATTAACATTATTTCGTTATCTTCAGCAATAGAAATATTTTTAACAATTGCTCTGGCCTATGCAATAGCTTGTTTAAGCTTATATATAAATAGTACAAATGATGCAAAAGATATAAATAAGAAATTACAAGAAAAATAATAAGGAGGCAATATATATGTATTTGTTTGGAAATACGTATTTTGAATTATTAACTATTAAGGAAACTTTTCAAGTGGTATTCATTTTTTACTTGATTTCAGAAATGATTATTTGGGTTTTTACTTCTTTAATCAGTAGAAACCAATCAGGCGAGAAACAAAATGGAGACAAAGGTTCTTACTTCTTACTTATAACTGGTTCTGTATCCATAATATTTTTAAATCTTATTTGTAGAAAGCATTTACCTTTTGTAATTCCAATCTTGTTTTTCTGGATAGGAATTTTCTTTATTGTCACCGGAGTTTTGTTGAGATCATATTCTGTGTGGATTCTACGTAACTTTTTCACATTATCTGTACAGGTTAATTCAACGCAAAAAATAATTCAAACTGGACCATATAAATATCTAAGACATCCATCCTATAGTGGAAGTATATTATCCTTAATTGGCATTGCACTATCCTTTAGAAGCTTTGAAGGGATTCTAGGAACATTAATTATTATTTTTGTAATCTATGGATATCGAATTAAAATTGAAGAAACACTATTAGAAAAAAACTTTAAAGAAACCTATAAGGAGTACAAAGATAATACCAGCAAAATTATTCCATTTATTTGGTGACCAATAAACGTTATACAGTACACAATAATATTTTAGCCCATAATAGTTTGTATTAAATTTTAGTCAATAATAGGATTAAAGTCATACCATATAATGTTATATGGTATGCCTTTAACTTCTCTATAAATATCATAATTGCTGTTGCTATAAATGTTTCAAATACTGTAAACTAATTTGTAAACAAAAGTGTAAACACTGAATAACAAGGGTTTATTTGTACTGCCAAATAATCTTTTTATGCGGAGCACGTAGTTTTTCTAAATACTCAATAACAAGTTCAAAAGGTACGTTATAATCTCTGCGTCCCGTACAAAAATAGACAGGCACTTTTAATTCAGTAATGTCCCTCAATAGATCAACTTCCATCTGCTGCTCTTCAAGACATTTAAGTGAAAAAATTACGAAGCATTTCAGGCAACCTACCATTATTTAAAGTATCTATTAATTATATTTTTTCTTGGAATGTTGCATAATGATAAACGCTTTTCTAATGTTACTATTTTAGGACATAGTGAGGGGTCTTTAATTGGTATTAGTATATTCCTGAATAGTTTTGGGCTTCAATTTGTTTAGCAATTTCACCCAATATACAATGCCTTATATGTAGTTTTCTACACCTTCTTTCAGATTCATCGTCGCCTAGGACACCCTTGGTGTTCAACTATGTGCTTGGCACTATCAACCCGCACTCGGGACTTTCACCCGTTAGATTACACCCATGCCGGGCACACTAATAAAGTAAATACATATTTAAGTTAATATAGGTTTACTTTTGCCGACATATGAAAATGTCGGCTATTTATAATATATTAGATAAAACAATAAATTCAAATATACACTAAGAAAAAAGTTTTAATTAAATCTACAGGAAGTAATTATATCTCAGCGCTTTTTGCTGTTTTTCGAAAAAATAGTGAAAAGTGAAAATATTTCTTACATCTATGCTTTTCCTAAGAATTTTTGCACTAGCTGTAAGAATAATTCCATTGGCGGACTTATCCATTTGTTTTTGTGATAAGAGCAAAAAGAGGAGAATAAGCTATCATCAAGTCCAGTCTTTACCTGAATAAGAGCACCACTTTTCAATTCTTCTTCTACTGCAAAAATAGGAAGATACGAAATTCCTAAATTGTTAATTACGCTCTTTTTTACAGCATCAATACTCCACATTTCCATGGTCTGATTTAAGATAATATCCTTTTCGGTTAGATAATCCGTGATTAATTTTTGATAGGAACTATGGGGTTCACTGCTAATCATATTCAAGTTTTTTCGCTGATGTGGAGTAATAAAATCAAGTTCTTTAGGATCAACAAAATGTGGTGCAACCATGCATACCCTAAATGCACACAATTCTTTTAACGCAATTGTATCAGGATACCCACCAACATCGCAGTGAATTCCAATATCAGTACTACCCCCTATTAACTGTTCCCGTATGTCGATACAATTCATTGCATTAATAATAAGCTGTACATTAGGTGCTTTCTGCCGAAAAACTTGTATGACTGGTTGCAACAAATAGATTAGCAATGAATCAGGTACCACCACTCTCAGAGTTCCATTCATTTCAGAAATACTTTTACCGTAATTATTGATCTGTTCTGACGCTTGCAGAATAGTTTCGATATAAGGCAATATATTATTACCAGCCTGGGTTAATACCATTTTTCTCCCAATTTTTTCAAACAGTTTTATTGATAGTTCTTGCTCAAGTTGTTTAACCTGATAAGTGATAGTCGATTGTGTATAATTTAGTTTGAGTGCACCCTTTTGAAAACTTCCAGCTTCTAAAATTGTTTTCAATGTAATCAAATAGTTTGTATTCATTATATCAATCCCCTTATATTCAAAAATTCGAATCTTTAATTCGAATTAATTCAATTTTTAAATGTATTTGATTATGTTATTGTAAAACAAAGGAAAAAGAAAGACAAGGTAAACAAAAAAAGGAGGAAATATAAATGAATTTTAAATTTCAAGAAGACGAGCAAAAGGTAATTGATATAATTCATGACTTTGGAGTGAAAGAAGTTGCGCCCTTGGCTGCAGAACTAGACAAAGAGGAGAGGTTTCCAGCAGAAAGCAGACAAAAACTAGCGAATATGGGGATGATGGGAATTTGTTATCCAAAAGAATACGGCGGGGCCGGACATTCATATCTTAATTATATAGCAGTTATTGAAGAATTGGCAAAACATTGTGCTACTACTTCTGTAATGTTGTCCGATCATCATTCGCTGGGTAGCTGGCCAATATTTAAATATGGTACAGAAGAACAAAAAAAGAAATTTTTAACTCCACTTCTTAAAGGTGAAAAATTGGGAGCATTTGCAGTGACAGAACCTATGGCAGGAAGTGATGTAGGAAATCAACAGACAACAGCTGTTGATAAAGGCGATTATTGGCTGTTGAATGGAACAAAAATCTTTATTACAAATGGTTTTTATGCTGATACCTACTTTGTGACAGCAATGACAGACAAGAGCCATGGGCATAGAGGAATTTCAGCATTTATCGTAGAAAAGGGAACTCCCGGATTTAGCTTTGGTACAAAGGAAAAGAAAATGGGAATCTGTGGTTCCGCCACATATGAGCTGATTTTTCAGGATTGCAAAATTCCAAAAGAAAACCAGCTAGGAGAATCAGGAAAAGGATTTAAAATAGCTTTGGCTACATTGGATGGTGGACGAATTGGTGTCGCAGCACAGGCTCTTGGAATAGCACAAACTGCAATTGACCATTCTGTAAATTATGTAAAAGAACATACACAATCTGGAGAGCGAATTTCTCAGTTCCAATATGCACAATGGGAGCTTGCAGATATGCAAACAAAAGTGGACGCTGCACGTCTACTTGTATACCGTGCAGCACAGGCGAAACAAGACCATGAGCCATTCTCTCATTTGGCGGCTATGGGTAAATTATATGCGGCAGAAGCAGCTACCAATGTAACCCGTCGCTGTCTTCAGCTAGCAGGATATGATGGATGTTCTTGTGACTTTCCTTTTGAGCGTTTTTTTCGAGATGCTAAAATCACAGAAATCTATGAAGGAACAAGCGAGGTACAAAAAATGGTTATTTCATCATGGATGGGAGTTAAATAACTTAAATAAGCATATATTTTGGAGCAGTTACTGGAGAAATGAGGTCTTTTATAAAAATATACAATATAATAAAGTGTTATATATTATGCCTTTAAGTCCTCGATAAATATCATAAGTGGTGTTGATATAAATGTTTCAAGTACTGTAAATAAAGTCGTAAACAAATTTGTAAATAAAAGTGTAAACACTGAAAAACAAGGATTTATAACCATTGCAAAGAAAAAAATGAAGAAGATAAACTAATTAGAGCAACTTAAAATGCGCACTGTCTATTTGACAGGGCGCATTTTAAGTTGTTCATGGTGTAGCTCATTTTTACATGCATGTCGACTTCATGAAGGATATTTATATTCCCACTGAAGTTTTTTATTTGTTAGGGCATGTATCCTCCCACTTATAGAAGTGGGATACTTTCCTTCTGAAATGTCGTTGAAGTCTCTTCATTCATAGCTTTTCTAACATCATCCACCATTGACTTCACACTCATAGTACTTTCTTCATAAAATCTCTCATCATATTTACCTAATAAACTACTTTCCAGTTTATCAAAATCATACTTTCTTTGCTCGTAGTCATTGAAACTACCACCTGCATTGCTCATACCTTTAGGGGCTTTGTACTTTTCTTTAATTGCATCAATTACCCATCCCACTATGTTCCCAACATCTATTTTCCTTGGTAGATCATATTTTTCTTTAATAACTTTTAAATTACCTTTAGCGGCAATTAACACAGATTTTGCTTGTTCTACTGTTATATCTTCTTTAAATATGCTTTTAACTGTCTTTATATCCTCTACAGAGCACTTATTTGCGTCGTAGGTGGATTTACTTACCTTAGTGGCACAAATCTCTTCTATTGCTATATTATTAGCTTTATTAGCCTTTATGTTAAATTTAATACTTGTAACTTTTCTACCTGTCTTGATTTCTTCGTAATCAAATATTATATCAGTCTTTGTATTTATCTCATTTAGAGCAACATTTATTACCTTTTGCTTTAAGTTTGAGTACTTTGGATACTGTTTTTTTTCAATATCTAATCCAACTCTTAAATTATCAATAGTAATTGATCTATTACCTATACCCTCATACTGCTTTAATAACTCATATAATCTAAAAGAATAAGTACTTTTAAACTGCATTATATTTTTTAATTGATATTTTGTATACCAATTTAATTTCAAGTAAAAATCTTTCATATCTTCATCAATTTTCAGTGTTAATATACCTTTTCGTAATTTTGCTGTTTTTATTAAATGAAATTTATCAAACTCCTGCGTATCATCATTTTTCATTTTTATAAACCTTGCCATTAATTTATCTGTGACACTATCTAATTCCCTGTAAATATTTCTTTTATGAATATTTAAGGTATTACTTAAATCGGTTGCCGAGAATTGATATTCTTTTAAATCAACATCATCTTTTGTTATCATACTTGCAAGCAACCTAATCAATTTTTGTTCCAATACAGTGAATGAATACGATGCTTCAATTAATTTATTACTTTGATATATCCAATTATTATTTGCTTTTGTTAAATCTGTTATCATCTTCCAATCATCCCCAAGCAAACTATAACATTTCAACAATGGAGTTGTCAACAACTTTTAGTAAATCGAGTTGCACATTCGTAAATAGGTTGCCTTTGTTCGTAAATAAGTTGCCTTTCAAATGCATTTATTCGTAAATAAGTTGCCTTTGTTCGTAAATAGGTTGCCTTTCGCATGTTCAATCGTAGTCATATCAACAGTTTGAATGGTGCGTAAAAGTATTAAAACTTTGTTGTTTATTTAAAACTAATTAAAACAACAATAGTAGTTATAAAATTATTAGTTGAATTATTAACTACAGTTGTAAATTTATGTAAAGGTTTTTTTAATAAAATACCTTTACTTTAAACATAAATATGTTTATATAGAATTAAGTTATTCGTAAATGAGTTGCCTTTAACATATATTTAAATTGAAAAATTTTCAGTATATACGAATTAGTCCTAGTTTATATTTTTACGATGTTCCTTCTAAATGCGTCAATGCAGCGCCTTAGGAGATGCTTTAACCAAATTAATATTATTAGGTAAAGTAGTACTGTTAGATAGAAAATACGAGATCATCAAGAGTAAAATGTTTGTTATTTCTAAATATGCTATAAATAGACAATAATTCTTATATATCTTGTTTATTCGTAAATAGGTTGCACATAAAATTAAAAATTAAATTAAGATAAATTTTATATTTAAAACATAACTAATATAAAATAAGTTATAATTGAATTTAATGAGTTTTTATCTTAAATTAGAAAGTGAAACTATAGTGAAACTATGGTTGCTATAATAGGAGTGAAAACATATGGGACAACCGAAGAAGTTAGAATTAACAATGGACAAGCTTATAGAAATAGCAATAGAGATAAATAAAAATACTATTGCAAATAGAAATAGATCTAAGGATGATAAAATCCCAACAGATAAACTTATAAGAGGGTTTGGAATAAACAGAAAAAACTTTTCAGTTACTATACAAGATACAGATATAAAATATAATAAATCAACTTTTCTTTATGATATACCTAGTGAATTTATTACGAACAATAAAAGTGATACTATAGTTATTGATAGTGAAACTAATGTGGGGACAGTAAATAAGCCAAACAACGATAGTGAAACTTTAGAGTCACTTAAGAGTAAAATTATAGTTTCACCACAAAGTGAAACTATTGTATCATTAAGTAAAACGGACTTAGAGAGCTTTGATAAGAGAATTAAATCTATTGAAGAAATGAAATATGAATTTGAGGAAATGAATAATTGGTATAGGGAGCAAAGAAAAAAAGAAAATATAATTGATATTGAAATCCCTGAAATAAAGATTGATAAAAAATGGTTAAAAGAAGATCCAAGTACACGAGGATTCAAGGTATATCCAAGTGTTATAGCCAAGTTCAAAGAATTTAGTAAGGAAAATAATCAATATACAATGCAGGATCTAATGGCCATGGCCCTGCTTGAATACATTGATAAATATAAAAAATAGGAGGACTTTTTTTGGAGGGTGGAGGGGAGATTACCATAATATTAAACAAGGAGGTTTATAAAAAATGAAAGATAAAAAAACCTTTTTAGTATATTTAATTACTACTTTAACTGTTTTGTTAAATTTCTTCATGCTATTTATTGTAAGGTCAGGGAACGAGAATATATTTTCTAATATATTTGTAATACTCATTGCATTATTTTGTCTTAAAATTTATATAATTGCAATTAAAACTAATCAAACTTCAAAAATGAGACCAGAATTTTATGGTATTTTATTTTTGTTTGGTGTTTCTGCAATGAGGTTTTTAAATAGAATAATTCAAATTTCAGATGCAATTAATTATTCTATTATTATTGTTTTTCTTGGTGCAGGTACATTTTTTTTAGTTATTGCTATTGGCAGAATTTCAACTAATATAAAAAATCGGAAATAACTTTCCTGGGCTGTTTTCAATTATTGTACATACAATTATCAAAGGCTTAATTTGCCCACTTTTATCGTTTGTATGGCCTCTTTATATAAAGTTTTTCTATCTGGTGAAACAGAAGAAGTACCCATCTTAGCTCAGATGAGTACTTTAATATTATTTTTTTAAATTTTTTAATGATTCATTACTTGAAAAGATAATATCTTCTTTAGATTTTATATAATTTTGACATTTTTTAAAAATCTCAATAAGATTATCATAATTTTGGTTTAATTGAGATTCATATAGAGCATCCCTATATTCTTTATTGTATTTTTCATCAATAGCTATTAAATCAATATTATTTTCTAAACATTGTTTAAGTAAAAGAAACCTTCCTATTCTGCCATTACCATCTTGGAATGGATGTATTTTCTCAAAATTACTATGAAAATAAGACAATTCATGTAAATTAATGCTTGTAGCCTTTTTAGTATTATAACTCTCAATAAGACCTAATAATAAAGGTTCAACTTCATGTGGCTCTGCGAGTTTTATTTCATCTAATCCACTAAGCATATTAGGAATTTTTTTAAAGATGCCTGAAAAACCCTTTTTATCATCAGATGTGCCATTTTTTAATAATTGATGATATTCTCTAATTAACTGTAAGGATAATGGTTCATCCAATGTTTCAATTATAAAATCAAAAACATCTAAAGAGTTCCTAGTTTCAATAACATCATCTAAAGTATGAATACCAGAAACTATATTTTTATCTGCCAACTGATTTAATGCGTCTCTATTAAAAGTACTACCCTCTAATTTATTAGAATGAAACAGAAATTCAATCCTTAACGCATAGTAGAAAGAGTTTGGTACTTCTTTTAACCCAAGCAAAAATGTTTTAGCTAACTTCATAATACTTCACCTATCTTTCTTGTTATTTAAAAAAAAGGGCTCTTCTTAGATTTCTTATTAATATCATTTTTGATACCCTACCCCAATTAAAAATCACCATCTATTATATCCGACTCATCCATTTCACTAATTACTTCATTAATATTTTCAACAATTATACCTTCTGCTAGATTATCATCGGTTGCTGCCACTTTAATATCATTTTCTTTTTTTATTGTACCATTCAAAGTTATGTCATCAATTTTTGACTCAATATCATCTAATTTTTCTAAAATAAGTTTATATTTCTGATTATCCCTTATAATTTCCACTATATAAGGGGTTAACGCTCTTTTAAAAGCTTTTTTATTTAAAATTTCATATACATCATCAGGCATATCTTTAGCATTCAAAACCATTCTGCCTCTTTTTTCTTCATTCACCTTCATTTGTTTTTCTCATTTCATTAATTGATAATATTTCAAGTGCAGCAAGATTAATTGTTCTTGGTGATGGCTTGAATATTTCTTTTGTGTCATCTTCTAGTATTTCATTCAAAAAAAAGTGGTTGTTTTCTACTACCGCTTCACTCATATGTTCTAATAAAGATTGTTTTATAAAAGGCTCTAAAATAGAGGCTTCTCCACCAAAATAAATAAACTTTATAGGTTCTCCACTTTCATTTATAAATGAATTTAAAAGCTTTGTAGCAAATATATTAGAATACTCTTGTAATACTTCATTAATTTTACTTGTAAAATCATAATTTTCGCCCGTGTTTTCATCTTTAAATATATATTTTTTTTGTTTATAATTTTCAACTATAAACTTTTCCAAGGCTCTTAGATTATGAAAGTACTCTAAAAGCTTCTCTTTTCGTAATTGTTCTATCTCTCCTAAGAAAGGAGCTATATCTATTACTTGGAATGACGCCCTGGATTGAGGTGTACTTAATCCCTTAGCAAGTTTTACAGCATCAGTAGATCCTCCACCAATATCAACTAAAACAACTTGAAAATTCGCAAATTCAACATTATTTCTTTTTTCTATTATTAAAACATTCTTATCATCTTCACTTGCTAACATTTTATACTTAAGAGCGTGCCTTGCAACCTCTGATTCAATTCTGCATTTAGTCCTTTTAACTACAATTTTTAATTCTTTTTCCATTCCTAATGTTATTATTTTTACACTATGTTCTCCGATAAATCTTTCTTCCATTTGTTTTTGTGCATAACTGAATTTATCTTCTCTTTTAAGTAACCAAATTGGAAGCATCGTACTCATATAATCAATTTCTATTTTATTGTCGTTATTGTCTGAATTTAAAGCATCATAATATGATACCGCACTTAAAAAACTCAAATAAGGTATATTACTCTTAATTTTATCATGCATAATAGCAACATGACCATTACTTAATTTAGACATTTCTGCCATTTCCCCAACAAGATAATATCTTTCTTTACCATCTATTTCAGTTGAAATAACTAATCTTTCTAATAACTCGTTAGATTGTGTAATTGGATTTACAAATAATTCATTCGCTTTTGTTTCACTTATTTCAACAACATTGGTTGGTATTTCTAAATAATATCCATCAATCATAAAATTATTTGTGCTATTCCCAAAATCCCCATTAAATCTTCTTATGTTCATATTTTCTCCTTTTTGATTAAACTTATTTTATTAGTGTCACTTAGCAATCACTTATAGTTTTATTTTACCATAAATATATAAAAAGTCAATATTTTAAAATATCAAGTGTCATTTAAGTGTTGCTTGTCCTTTATGGGTCTGTATAGTAACGGAACAAAAAAACGGAACACAGGCCCTAAAATTTACATTTAAGTATGTTATATAGACAGGTTAGGTGGAAAACGATACTATATTAATAAGATTCACAGGTTCATTCTACTTAAAATTGTCTATATAAATATTTGAAGTAACAAGATGTACGTGAATGATTACATAAAAAAATAATGTTTTTAGACATTATTTTCAATAAATGATTGTTGCGTGACAACAAGAAAAATAGTGTAATTGTTAAATGTAAAGGTTAAGGAGGTTAGTGAATGCTTAAGATTTTTTTGATTGAAGATGATGAAACAATTGCTTTAGGTATAAAAACATTTTTACTTAGAAATAGTTATAAGGTTATTCATGCAGATAATTTAAAAAAAGGGAAAGAACTTTTTAAAACAGATATCGATCTAATATTATTAGATTTAAATTTACCTGATGGTTCAGGGTTTGATTTTTGCCGTTATGTAAAAGGGATTAAAGACATTCCTATTATTTTTCTAACTATCAGGGATGATGAATGCGATATTATAAAAGGACTAGATATTGGAGGGGATGATTACATCACCAAACCTTTTAAATTAAGTGTTTTGCATTCTCGTATACTTGCTGTTTTACGCAGAACTGTAAAACAACAGATACTCGACGATATTCTATGGTGTGGAAATATTAAAATGATTAAATCAGAAACAAAGGTATATAAAAATAATCTCGAAATAGAACTTACAATTGGTGAATACAATCTATTTAGGCAACTATTAGAAAATAAAAACCGAACTTTAACGCGAGGGGTTTTACTTCAAAAACTGTGGGATATCGATGGGGAATTTGTAAATGATAATACATTATCAGTAGCTATAAAGCGTCTTCGTCAAAAACTTACGAATAATACAATTATTAAAACAGTGAGAGGAATAGGTTATAGGTTGGATGATTAAGGGGTATATAAATAAAAAGAGAATTACTGTATGTATGGTTATTAGTTTTTTATGTATAACAATTTTTTGTATTATATTTGGAAATTTCATTTTTAAGCAGACAGAGAAAATTTTTTATGAAAAAGCAGCACAGATTATAGCCTTTGGTGTTAAGGCCGATCCTAACATTGAACAAGTATTGATATCATCGCTAAAAACTAATAATATAGCAGAAATTAATAAAGGTAAAAAAATATTAGAGCAATATGGATATAGTGAAGGATTTTTATATAGTTCTTATAAGAGTAAAAATTTTAATATAGTTACGGTTGGTATTTTGTTTTTGATTACTTTACTCTTGTTTTGTTTTGGAGGATTTCTGGTAGGGTTAAATCATATAAAGCGTAAACGTATCAATAATCTTGCAGATTATCTTTATGCTATCAACGAAGGAAATTATAGAATAAATCCTCACAAGAAAGAAGACGAATTCTCTATTTTAGAGGACGAACTATATAAAACAGTTGTGCTGCTTCGCGAAAATCGAGAAAAAGAAAGGAAAGAAAAAGAAAAATTAACAAATTACCTTGCAGATATTTCTCACCAAATGAAAACGCCACTTACGTCAATGTCACTTATGATTGAGTTATTAGAAGGCAGTCCTATAAATGGAGATGACGCTTTGTATATTGAGCGTATTTCAGCTCAGATATACCGTCTTAATCATCTGGTTACGTCATTGTTAACACTTTCTAAACTAGATGTAGGAACCTTAAAATTAGAATATAAATCGATTAATGTTTATGAATTGGTATGTACCTGTGTTGAGCCATTAATCTTAATGATAGAAAAAAAAGAGCAACAACTTTTTATTCAAGAGAATAGTGATGTAGTTTTTATGGGAGATTTTTATTGGAACAATGAAGCCATCTTAAATATTGTTAAAAACTGTGTGGAACATACACCGCGAGGAGGAAAAATTTCCATAGTGTATGAACAAAACCCTATTTGCACACAAATTATTATTGAAGATAATGGAGAAGGATTTAAGAAAAAGGATATACCGCACTTATTTACTAGATTTTACAAAGGTGAAAATTCAGCCAAAGACAGTGTAGGAATTGGACTTGCTCTTGCTCAATCTATTGTTAAGAAACAAAACGGTGAAATTCGAGCAGAAAATAAAAAAACAGGGGGAGCGTCATTCACAATTAAGTTTTATATAAATTAGTTGTGTAAGCAATGTCACCGAGCGGTCACTTAACAAAGATATAATTGGGTTTAGAAGAAAATAAGGACTAAATATTATGGAAGTAGGCCTTATTAAAGAGGGGAGATATTACTTTGGAAATATTAAGAACTGAAAATCTTACAAAAACCTATGGAATTGGTGAGACAAAAGTCACTGCATTGGATAATTTAAATTTGAGGATAAACAAAGGACAATTTGTTGCAATAATTGGATCAAGTGGATCAGGAAAATCAACACTCCTGCATATGTTAGGGGGAGTGGATAACCCTACAAAAGGAAAAATATATATCGATGACATTGATATTTCATCAATGAATGAAACTGAATTAGCAATATTTCGCAGGCGAAAAGTAGGAATAATATATCAGTTTTACAATCTTATTCCTACACTAAATGTTGAAAAAAATATATTATTACCTATGCTTCTGGATGGTAAAAAACCTAAAAAAGAAGAATTTGATAAAATCATAAAAATGCTTGGTTTAAATGAAAGGCTTAATCATCTACCAAATCAGCTTTCAGGAGGTCAGCAACAAAGAGTTGCTATAGCGCGAGCATTAATTTATAGACCGTCTATTATTCTAGCAGATGAACCTACTGGAAATCTTGACAGAGCAAATACAGAAGCTATTCTTGAGATGTTGAGATTTTCAAATAAAGAATATAATCAGACTATGATATTGATTACGCATGACGAAAAAATTGCATTGTCAGCAGATAGAGTGATTACAATTGAGGATGGTAGAATTGTGTCAGACGAGGTAATTAACAAATGAAAATTATGAACGAATACACATATAACCATATGAAAAAGAATAAGCGACATACAATTTCTATACTAATTGCTATTACAATCGCCTCGGCACTCCTATGTTCACTATGTATATTTATACATTCTAAATGGGAAACAAAATTAAGCACAACAATTGAAGAGAGAGGTTATTGGCATGGGGAATTATACAACTCTATAGCTGGTGATAAATTAAAATATGTCACAGAAAATCCTGAGGTTGAAACCACGATGATTAAAGGACCGTGGGTTACTGCTAAACTTTCCAATACAAAACTCACGTATCTAACAATGAGGGATGCTAATACAAATTTTTGGCTAGATATGGGTTTAAAAAATAATCTTATTAAAGGTAAACTTCCTAAAAAATCCGGAGAAATTGTTGTATCAAAATTATTCTTCGCGGATAATCCTTCATATAAAATTGGTGATAAGTTGACTCTTCCTACAGGTAATCGAATGCTTGGTAGTGACCTAGTTAACCCTCAAAGTACGAAACGATCAGGCGAGAGGTTTCTGGCAACAGGAACTAATATATATACCATAGTTGGAGAATTAGATGTTTCTGATACCTCTGCCTACGATGGATATATCGCCATGGGATACTTGGATCCTTTGCGCATCAAGCCTAAGGATGAACTTACGGTTTATATGCGTTTTGTGAAACCTCGCACAATCTATAAAACATTACCACGAATTGCGAAAGCTACGGGATTAACCAAAAATGAATATGGAGACTATAAAGTTAAGTATAATACACCTTTATTAAATTTATATGGAATTAGTGATAAAAGTGGTGCAAACGCTCAAATCATTATGATGATAGCAATGGCAATAGCACTTACTTTACTAGTTATGGGGTCATTTATTCTTATTATCTATAATGCATTTTCTTTATCTGCAAACAGCAGGATTAAAGAATTAAGTATTCTGAAAAGTTTAGGAGCAACTCCAAGGCAAATTAAGTTTTCTGTTCTCTATGAAGGACTTTTACTGTGGATTATTCAATTGCCAATTGGTATCATGATAGGATATCTATTTAGTCATATTGTGTTTTCTAAAGTTAATAAAATTCTTAGTGTTACAGAAGATTATAAGAATGCATATGTTTCCTTCTCATGGGTAGTAGTTGGTTTTTCAATAATCATCTCATTGATTACCATTTTAGTTTCAGCATATATTCCTGCAAGAAAAATGATGAAAGTATCTGCTATTACTGGAATACGTCAGAATAATACTCGCGTAAAATTAAAAAAACAAAAATCCCACTTAATAATTAATAAAATATTTGGTATAGAAGGTGAACTAGCAATATCACAATTTTCAGCTAACAAAAGGGCTTTACGTACGGCTGTCCTATCTCTTTCAATGTGTTTTATCTTAATAGCGGGGTATATGAACATTATAGCCATCTATAATTTGGCCTATTCTAAGAACGCTGAAATACCTATTCATGATATGAAGATTAGCCTAAAAATGATTGATAAACCAAGTGATAAGATGATAAATGAAGTTACTACTCTGCCTGAAGTTAAGGATAGTGTCATTAGAAGACAGGCACGTACTTCAACTTATGTAACATCAAAACAGGAGTCAGATGTTTTTGCTAAATATGGAGGATTTGCTAAGGTACCCTCTAAACATAATATATTGAGTGAAAATGGAAAATATAGAATTATAGTAACTTTAGTTGGATTAAGCGATAAATCATTTAAAAAGTATTGTGGAAAAATTGGTGCTGATGATGAATCATATTATAAGAATGGTGTGACAAAAGGAGTACTATTAGATAGCACAAATTATGTATCAGAGAATTCAAAAGTTGTGCAAAAAATACCATTGTTAAATATAAAACAAGGCGATAAGCTAGTAATAAACGAAAAAATAGAAAATGATATGAAAACAAATTATAAATTTAATGCAGAGGTTGGACAGGTTACAGAGATTCCTCCCTCTGAGCTAGGAATGGGTGGATACAGCTTAGCATATATAGTTCCTATGAAAAATTATCAGCAACTAGTTAGTAATTTTATGCCAGAGCGTATGCTTGAATCTAGCAGTATGTCAATTGATTTATTGGTGGGCGATAAGGCTAGTCCAGCTGTGAAGAAAGAACTAACTCGAATTTGCAGTTCTTATCTTGGATCAGAAGATGTTACTATATGGACTCTACTGGACGAAAAAAATAATGACGAACTGGTTCAAAAATCCATTTCTATTGGTGTTCTTTCTGTAGCCTTAATGTTTGGATTAATTGGCATTATTAATGCTTTTTCTACCATTTCGAATAATCTCAGACTGCGCAAAAGAGAATTTGCTATGCTTCGGGCAGTAGGATTAACACCAAAAGGATTAAATAAAATGTTGATGATAGAAGGTTTGTTCTTTGCATTAACACCGATTATTGTTAGCATACCAATAGTATTATTTATTTGTTGGTTTATGTTAAGATTAACCTTTATTACATGGTCTGAGTTTATGTCTGTTTTTCCAGTTGTACCAATTTTAGCGTATGCTATGCTTATAATTGCATCTATATTTTTGGCCTATGGGATTTCTTCAACAGGCGTTAAAAAAAGTAATGTAATAGAATCAATCAAAGACGAAATAGTATAATCACTGCACTAACAATTTGGAATTGTTTTTACTTAAATAAGGCTATTCGGGTACAGCTGAATATATGGAGGTTGAACATGAAAATAAGAAATATAGTACAAATCAAGAATGTTACAAAAAAAATCGGTAAAAAGATAATAATAGATGACCTTACTTTTGACGTACGTTCAGGTGAGGTGTTTGGATTCCTCGGACCAAATGGTGCTGGTAAAACTACTACTATTAAAATGCTTTTAGGACTTATGTCTATTACTAAAGGTGAAATGTATATTGATGGATTAAATGTTAATAAGGACTTTGAAAAGGCCATTGCTAAAGTAGGTGGAATCATTGAAAATCCGGATTTATATAAATATTTAACAGGGTATCAAAATCTTATTCATTACTTTCGAATGTACCCAGATCTAAAGAGGGAACGTATCGATGAGGTTATAAAAATTGTGGGTCTTGAAAAAACAATACATAACAAAATAAAAACATATTCACTTGGTATGCGCCAAAGACTAGGGATAGCGCAAGCATTACTTAATTCTCCGAAGTTATTGGTACTAGATGAACCTACTAATGGTCTAGATCCTGCCGGTATTCATGAACTACGTAGTCATTTAAGGACACTTGCAAGGGAAGAAAATGTTGCAGTAATGGTATCGAGTCACTTGCTTTCAGAAATGGAGCTTATGTGTGATAGAATAGGAATTCTGCAAAATGGAAAACTGGTTAAAATTCAGGATATGAAGGAAATGCTTGAAGATGAATTGGATTCAACTATAGCGTTAACTGTTACTCCAATTGAAAAAGCAAAATTATATTTAGAAAGTCTTAATAGCAAATATAGAGCGAAAATAAATGATAAAGAAATAGAAATTAAAGAAAATATAGAGAAAGTCCCTGAACTAGTTGAAAAGCTTGTGGGTCAAGGAATTAAAATCTATGGTGTTCGAAAGGTACAACAAAGCTTAGAAACAAAATTCTTAGAAATGACAGGGGGGAATGAAATTGCGTAATATAATAAATTTAATTCGTAATGAAAACATGAAGCTTTCTCATAGTATTAGTACATGGATAATGATTGGTATATTAGTTATTATTACAGTAGCATTTGGGCTTGTAGTTAGAGGCGGGGGTAACGACGCACCTAAAAGTGATTGGAAAGCAGATATTACAATTCAAAATAAGGAAATTAAGAAAGAGTTAACCAATCCAGAAGTATCTAAAAGGCAAAAGGATAAGCTTGAAAAAAACTTACAAACTAATGAATATCGTCTTAAACATGATATACAACCTATACAAAGTAACTCCTTATGTGGATTTGTAGAAGGTTCAAGTATGCTAATATTTTTAATTTCTCTTTTTGCCATTGTAATGGGTGGGGGAATAGTAGCAAATGAATTTTCAGGAGGTACAATCAAACTATTACTAATTAGACCTTCAAAACGATGGAAAATTTTAACATCAAAATATATTTCTGTTTTAGAATATACTTTTTTCATGCTTTTGATACTTTTAGTAGTGTCATTTCTTGTTGGAGGAACATTGTTTAGCTTTAAAGGGGCAGATAGTCCATTCCTTGCAAATGTTAGTGGCAAAATTACTGAAGTTAATATGATAACACATATTTTGGTGGCTTATGGACTTGAGTGTATAAACTTACTAATGATGGTTACTTTAGCATTTATGATTTCCACAGTTTTCCGTAGTAGTTCAATGGCTATAGGAATTGGTGTTTTTCTTTTAACTACAGCACCATTAATAACACAACAACTCTGTAGTAAATTTAATTGGGCAAAATATGTTTTGTTTGCAAATACGAATTTGGATCAATATATTACAAAGCAGCCATTAGTTGAAGGAATGACAATGACCTTTTCAATTACTGTATTGATAGCTTATTTTATAATTTTTAATGGTATTGCATACGCAGTTTTTACCAAAAGAGATATAGTAGCGTAAGATTATAGAAAAAATATAAACTACATACTAGGTATACGAGTATTATTTGCTTATATATTAATAAGCTGGTGGATAATGCTCTTCTTTATAATCTAATCCATGATATAAATTTTTAATCTTATCTATATCATTATTATTAATTTTATACCACAAGTTGTCAATTTCAACTTTTCCGCCAAAAAAACATATTGAATGTTTTTCTTTACCGTCCGTTTTAATCCATATAGACCAACCCTTTATATCTTCTTTTTGTTTTATAGGTTCATGTATAGATTTATCAACAGCTTTAATATCTTCATCATTTATAATATCGTATTTTCTTCCTTACTTCTTAATATATTTATTACGTATTAAAAGTATATCAACTTATACTATTTGTCAATAATGTTTTTGACTTTATTTTTACCCAGATTCTCCTTAAGCTTATCTATGCTAAAAGGCTTTCCGTGCGCTGGAAATATTTGTTTTGCATCCTCTGAAATGATTTTTTTCCAGCTTTTATAATATTCATCTATATTGCAGATAAAGATCACACAATACTTTGTCCCTGCAAATTTAAGCATATTAGCAGCCGCATCTCCAACAATGCAATGGCCATCATCAAACAATATTGAAATTGAATCTACAGTATGTCCAGGTGTTTCTATTATTTTACCATCCAAGGGAATTCCGATTTCTCTGAGCCGTGTGCCGCCAGTGACAATAATATCTTGATTCCGAAACTTATAGGGAGGAAATTTAAGGTTTGTATTCTTGGCAATTTTCTTTTTTAATATCATTGATATATATAACTGTTTGAAACGGATGAGCTCATGAATTCGCTTATTCACATGTCCGCCTCCATGTGTGTGATCATTTTCACCTACGAGGAGTAAATCTTTACACAAGTTTGACATCACAATCTGAATCGAAGGATTTTCTTTTAAAATACTATGCAATAGCCCGCAATGATCATCGTGGTGGTGGGTTAATATGATATGGCTAATCTCTGAAAGGCTAACATTTGCATCCTCAATTCTTGTACAAAACAGCTTCCAATCATATTTATAGCCTGTATCTATTAAGATATAGCTGTCTGCGTATTTTACTAAATAACAAGTGGTTACACTTAATTTTATAGGGATAATTTTCATTATTAATGGCTCCTTTCTATCTATGATGTGATCTTTCTTATGTCAATACAACAGGCGTGTTAAACGTCAAATTGTTCCTATATTTAGAAGTGCTGTTTTGAAAAGCTATGTTTTGATGCACTACATTATAGCAAAATAATGAGTAAAGGAATCCCCAGCTCTAAAACAATTGATAGATCAGTAATAGTAACAAACATTTCTGTGGAATTTTTCTTTTCTCTAATCAGATGCTGGAATAATGCCAGAGAATAATATAAAACACCAATGATTGCTGCTACCAATCTGAAATTAAACATGAATAGTGAGATGATTCCTATAAACCCGAAACAGATATTTGCAAACCCGAGTTCTCTTACAATAGGAAATGCTTTCACGTAAGTTACATCAAATATTGATTTTGCTGTAAACTCTGGAGTCAATGACTGCTTTAAGCCAGCAGTAAATAGCCGTAATCCTACGCCCCAAAAAACGCACCATTTTAAAATTACCTGTACGAGTAAAAATTCCTTGAAAACAAGCATATCGATAAGGATGCTAATTATAGGGCAAATATAAAAAAACAATACCACTGAAATTTTAAATAATCCATTTTTTCTTTCCATATTTATTTTCCTTTCTATTTATAATATGAGCTTTTACTCACATTATAGATAGTTAGTTTTCTTATGTCAATACAAACATGAGCAATTGCTCAATTTAATTGACAAAAGGATTCTATTATTTTAAAATTGGATTAGGGAGCTGATATTATGGAACAAGACAAAGCAGTGCGTAATCCGAAACAGACAAGAGGAATAAAAACGAAAGAGAAAATACTTGAAGCCGCACTTCAGCTTTTTTGTAAAAAAGGCTACTACAAAACCACAACCAATGAAATTGCAAGGGTTGCTAATGTCTCCATAGGAAGCCTCTATTCCTACTACAAGGATAAAGACACAATCTTTCTTGAGATATTGGATGGATATAACGAAACTTTTATTAAGGCGTATGATGAGCTAAAACGCAATATGGATATTGAAAAAATGGATCCTAAAGCTTGGCTTCAACGATTTATTATAAATATGATTGAGGTTCACGAAACTTCCAAAGAACTTAATAAAGAAATAAATATATTATGTTATACAATGACTGAAGTTGCCACTGTGATGGAGAAGCAACACGAAGAAGTGCGGCAACTGACACTTGATTATTTCTATTTATATAAGGATGACATCAAAGTGAAAGATATTGAGGCCGCTGCCATTGTGTCTTTTAATTTAATTAGCTCTGTTGTTGATCAGATTGTATTTGGGAAAAATGATATTGATAAAGAGCGTATTTTACAGGCTGGTGTTGATGCTGTGTATAAATTTCTAATGGAATGAGCTTTTACTGGCTGTTACTTATTGTTTCAGTGACTTTCTTTCTCATAATGACATATCCAATAAAATTGATTATACAAAAAAATTCAAATATGAACAGTCCATGAGATATTGCCACCTTATTTTTGGGCTTTCTTCCATTAGTAGCAAAATTTCAGTTTGAAACAACTAGCCCATATTTTCACATATAAAAGTGCAATATTGCATTCCATCTATTATTGTGTTGCCAGTTCCATTTCTATGAAAATTAACTTTACCTGGTAAATACGCATTAAAAACAACATTGTCAATTGCACACATAACCGCAGTAAGTTCTGGCATACCAAGCCTAGAAAATTCATCTTTAAACATACAGTTATGCACATGAAATTCATATGTTTTATTATTTTGCTTGATAATCTCCATTCGATTTAACTGAGTAGGTCCTTGTTTATTAGTTCTTTGTTGATACTTAATTAAATTCTCAAATGTATGATTATCCTCCACATATCTAAAGTTCCCCATTTGCATAGCAAGGCCTACTGGTAGAAATGATGCTTTAACTAAGGATAATGCTTTTTCATTCTCCATGTCTTTTTTCAATTCACTATAAAGTGCTGCGACAATTGAAACAATATTTACAAATTCAGTAGGATGCTGTGGATTTTCTTGTGATATTTTCTTTACTATTTCTTTTCTTGATTCCATTGTTTTCTCCATAAAAGCATCAGCGTTATCAAGATAACCTCTTAACACCCCCAGTATAATAAGTGGAACTTCTGGTTTTGCAGGCTTGTCAATATTTGTTTTAATCATATCAAATCTCTCCTTTTTCTATATTATTTTAAATCTTTAATTTTAAACAATTCTTTTGCATTATTGTAAAATATTTTTTCAATATCTTTACTCGGTAAACCTAACTCTAAAATTAAATTAGCAACAAATTTCGCTTCAACAAAAGGTGAGTCGCTACCAAACATCATTTTATTAACTCCGCCCATTTTATTAATAGCAAACTTAAGAGTATCTGTAGAGAAATTATTACAGTCAGTAAAAACATTTTTCAGATACTCACTAGGAGCTTTTTTAATATTACCAGCAAAAAACTCTGGAAATCTACTTGCTTGAATATCTATTCTATCAATCAAAAAAGGAAGTACAGACCATGCATGTGGACATACTACTTTTAAATTTGGTAATTCTTCAAATAATCCACTTAGAATTAATTTTATCATGGCTATTGCATCATCAAACCAATATCCCATTAGGGGGCCCACCTTATAGGAAGCATAGTCTTTGTTAACTGGTGAACCAGGATGAAGTATAAGTGGTATACCTTTTTCTTCAAGTATTCTAAAAATAGGTCTAAAAGAAACGTCATCTATACCCATGCCACCTCTTGCATAAGGGTAAACTTGTAGACCTACAAAATTCAATTCATCAATACACCGATTAAGTTCTTTAATAGAATCTTCCATATTTCCATAACCTAAATTTGCTACACCACGAAAACGGTCTGGATAACAAGATACAATTTCTGCAATACCATCATTAGAAATTTTAGATAATCTATCCGCCTCTTTTCCATCTGATGTATTATCTGGGCCTGGAGGACTTAATGTCAATATAGTAATATCTATACCGGCTCCATCCATCTCTTTTAATTTGGCATTGATATCAATACCACTTTTTTTAGTGTGATACGGTAAATTATCATATTCAGAACCATGTATGAGCCATTTATCCTCTGTTATTTTTTGTATCATAGGATAATCCTTACGTTTAGAAATCTCATTAATCCATTTTTCAGGAAGAAAATGTGATTGCACATCAATAATATTGAATTTTTTATTCATAATTAACAACCTCCAATAATTATTTTTTAGCAGCTAAAACATATTGCTTTTAAAATGCCCCATTAATTATGGGGCCAATTATTTATTAACTTTTCAAGAAATGCATTTATAATTTCTATTTTATCATCTTCAAGACTCTCAATATATTGGTTTAAATTTTTATAGGACTCATTATGATGCTTACAATGACCCAAATTAGCTATTTCACCCTTAGCTGTAAGATGATAATATACATCTTTCTTATTACTAACTGTATTATATTGATCAACAAGTCCTTTCTTCTTAAGCTTACTAACCACTTGAGTTAAAGCACCATTTGTTATTGCCAATATACTTGATAATTCACTTGCGTTAACATTTTCATGATTTTTTATCGCTTCAATAGTATGAATCTCAGATTGATGTAATATATGCCCAGTTCCGTAGTCTCTAGGTATTTTGTTTGATTGATTAATTTTATTTAATAATCTAATTATTTTTTCGAATATTTCAACATATTTTTCCATAAGCATCACCCTAAGATTATTTTATAGCTACTAAAACATTTTGTCAAGTATATTTTAGTAACTAAAGTATTTTTAATTCTAATACGCCACGTAAAAGAACTCCCAAAGGCGCATAATGGATATATTTTAGAATAAAAATGAAAATCAAGAGGCATTTGATCTTCTCTACTATGATGATTACTTAGTAACAGGCTTACCATTAATGCGACCTATATTTAAGGGTATTATAGAAGATAAATCGCCTAAAGATTGTACCATATAATAATTATTATTTTAAAATTATATTTTATAGAAATGGGTAAGCTATAGTATACGCTGATTAATACAGTGTAACTTATATATTTGGAGGGAGATATTTATGAATAATAAAAATGCTAATGTAAGCAGTAGTACTAGTGGTGCTACTTTACAATCAAGTAAAGAATCAACTGGGTTTAAGGTTGGTTCAGTAAAAGTGCTAAGTAATGAACAATCTTATGCGTCCAAGGACAATCCAAGCGCTGATATGTCTACTATGACTAATAATGTTAATTCTAGCACTCCAGAAGATGTAAAAGAATTTAATGCACGTTCAGAAGCTATTAGAGCTGCAGGTAAAAAATAAACTAAGTATTTAGATTAAGAAAAGAGGTAACAGCTATGTTTTGAATCTAGTTTATAGGATAATAACTTTTATATTAGACATAATATAACGTAGTAAAATTTTATAATTTCGGAGGTATTAATATGAGACAACTATCAGACGGAGAGTTATTATCCCTTACATCTTTATTAACTATGGAAAAAGACGGTTTGGCCGTTGCTAAAGTAATGAAGAATCTAATAAGCGATGAAGATTTACAAAAGCAAGCTGAAACTGGGGTTTTAGCAATGGAAGGAAGAATAAAAGGAGTACAACAATTTATTAACGAAAACCAAGTAACAATTACAGGAGGTACAAAATAATATGGGGACTTTGTTAAACAACATTGTTAAAGGAAATACAGATATTAATGATGAAGTAATAGTTGGGAATATGATTAGTTCTGCAACAAGTGCAGCAGATGCGTATCTAGCTGCAACTTTGACAAGCTCGACACCTGAACTAAGAGCGTTATATTCAACTAGCTTAAATGGCATAATAGGTGGTCAATCAGCGTTAACAGCCCTAGCTGTAAATCGCGGATGGGCAACCCCTTATAATAAACCTTCTCAGCAATTAGCAGATACTTGTAAAAAATCTGAAACTACAGTTGAGAATAAATAAATTCAAAAATAACCACCTTTGGAATATAATTTCCAAAGGTGTGTACATCAATATTAAATAAAATAATGTTTTCAAATGCAGAAACACTCGTTATTTGTTTAGATCACAAAAATTAAATGGAGGAGCATAAGACAAGCTCCTCCATTTAATTATTCTAGTATTATTGTTTTCCTTGGTCAATGTACAGCAAATAATTATATTATGAATAATTACAGGAGGTCTAACTTCGAGTCTTTTTCTGTAATTACTCTTATTGGTTTGCACGGATTCCCATATGCAAGATAGTTATCTGGTATATCTTTTGTAACAACACTGCCAGCGCCGATGACTGCGTTATTTCCAATATGAACACCACCGCAAACCACAACGTTACAAGCAATCCAAACATTGTTTCCAATATGGATTTCCTTTGCGTATTCAGATACAGACACATGTCCGTCCTCGTATTTCATGGCAACTCTTTCTTCGGGAATGAGCGGATGTGATGATGCCATGAGGGAAACGTTAGGTCCAAGCATAACATTATCACCGATATAAATTTTACCATCATCTAAAATTGTGGTATTAAAGTTCGCACCGAAATTTTCACCGATAAACGTATGGCACCCGTAATTAAATTGTATAGGACCTTGCAAATAATATTTTTTCCCGATTTTTCCGATAAATTCTTTGATTATTGGTAGACGGCTTTCATCGTACTCATCAAGCAAATTAAATTTCTGACATAGTATATGCGTCTTATGTTTAATATCTCGAAGTTCTTTAGTACGGGCATCAAACAGCCTGCCCGCAAATATTTTTTCTTCTTCTTTCATAGGTTACCTCCTAAAAATAATAGATTTGATTCGCAGGATATAAACCGACTTTTATAATTTAACATCCATAAAACTTTAGATACTTTTCAATATTCGATTGTATATATTTAGCACTGTGATTACCAAGGAACACATGATTTTGAGAATTTATGCCTTTTTCTTTCAATATTTTATGTAAGGTTGAACAACCTTCATAAAATCTACCTTCATCATTATCTCCAGCATCAAGATAAACATCAATATCAAAAGAAATATTATTTTTTCTTGCAATATATATTGGATCATATTTTTCCCACACACCCATGTCTTTAAAATATGGCTTGTCTTCCTCTTCAAGTTTCAGTTCTAAAGCAGGCATATGACCTCCTACTTTTGAAAACATATGCTGATGTCGAAATGTATTGTGAAGAGCTGCATAGCCACCAGCAGAGGCCCCTCCTATATATCTTCCTTTTCTATCTTTTATAGTATTAAAAGTTTTATCCGTTAAAGGTACTATTTCTTTAATAAAGTAATCTTCATACATTCCTAAATTTATAATTCGATTATTCTCTAAAGGATTAGGCGCCTCTTTACAGATTAAGGATGAGTTCACCCCCCGGCTGTTTTCAATTCTTGGACATACAATTATCAAAGGCTTAATTTTACCATCTTTTATCATTCGATCAGCTTTTGTGTTTATGTCCATTTCAAACATTATATTTTCGTTCCCACTTCTCCCATGTAGAAAATATAATACAGGCAGAGGCGTTGAATTATTATAGCATTCAGGTAAATATACCAGCATTGCCATTTCTTTATCAAGTACATCGCTATAAAAGTTTACTTTTTCTACTTTTGATTTATTCATTTTTGTAGCACCTCATTTGGAATTGAATCGTACGAATACAATATAGGTTATTTATCATACTTATAATACCATAATTTTAAAATAAAGTATATTTACAACGATTTTAAAATGGCATATAGCCTAAATGTGAGTTACATTTAAAATATTAATTGTATTAGTACAAAGATAGTATTATTTCTTTTTAGGAAATAGCTTATCTTTATAGTAAGAGTCTGCCTGATATATTGCTCCTAATGGATTATGTGCTAAAACCCTATCTTTTACTGCAAAAACTGTTATTGGAGCTTCTGAATATTTTATAAATAAAGAATCATGTCCAACACATAAACCCAAAACAATATTTAAATCAGTTTTAGCTTCATTTAAAAAATTCGCCTGACCTATTGGGTTACACATTGGCACATTTGAATCTATATCAATAAAATCTTTTGATATACCTCCATTTTTACAAATTACAGAATTTACAGTAAATCCATTATAACTAAGAACCTTATTTAAAATCTTAGCTTCGTTAGATAAGCCAACGCAAAATGCAATTCCTATGTTTTTATACTGACATCTTTTAGCGAAATCAATTGTTTCTTCTAATCTTGTCTTTTCACCATATCCGTCACTCACAACTAATGCTGATGCTTTAGCAATTTTAAAATTTTCTTCATCTTTATAAATTTCTTTAATTTTTTTCATTTTCTCATCAAGACTCGGACAATTTTTAGGTGCTTTATCCAGTTCTTTTTTATTACAAGCATGGATGGAACATAATGCACAATTATACATAAAAAACCTTCTTTCATATAATCTTTATAATTATTTAATCATAACATAATTACCATAAATTAAGATAAAACTATGTTATTCGAACCATACAAATTGTAATTTCCTGTTTGATTTTCTCGTTAGAAACAATAGTGGATAGGCAGTCCATTTTATTTACTTTCGCACTGGTCTGATATACTTAAGAAACCGTTCCGGATTATAATAAAGGTAAATTATTCTACCGGGGGAAGTATCAAAGCAGTAGCCAGTGATTGCAAAATCAAAAGTTGCCATTGCCTTTTCAATTTTTTCCTCTACACTACGATTTTCCTGCTCATAATCAAATGGCCCATGTTCAAAAACAATATACTCGGCTTCGGGAACATTAATCATAAGCATTTGTGTTGGTACTTCGCCTTTATAATCAAAAGGAAGACGTGTACCGTAACACTCTGTGCGTGGAATACCCCAATCGCAGAGTCTGCCGTCCTGGTCGTTAATGTACGCCATAATCTGACCGCTCCCGCTGTTAGATTCGCTCCCACCATCGTCATCCAATTTGCCCTTGATACTATCGAGTAAGCCGCAAATTGTTTCACAGTCCTGTCCCGGAATAAGACTTTGCTTTTGCCAAAAATCCCAATACCCATTACTCTCATAGTTTTTAATGTGTAAAAATTTGTGTGCGGGAATGGTTACAAAATAAATTTTAACATCATCTGTAGATTTCATCATACCAATCTCTCCCAATCCTAAAAAGTAGCGGTCGAAAGGGTTTATTTTTGTACGAAGAACGACAGGCTTAGGCTTTTTTCGGTATTCACTAGGAGTTACACCATATGTTCCCTTGAAAGCTCTGGTAAAAGCTTCATGTGATGAAAAACTATAATTAAAAGCAATATCCAAAAGGCTTTTTTCACTATCCCGAACCTCTTTTAGTGCAAAGGCTAATTTTCTATGCCGCAGATAATCCCTAAATTGCATACCCGATATTTCTTTGAATTTTCTCGTTGTATAAAATTCGGAATAACCCAACCTGCGAGAAAGAGATCGTAGTGTCAAGGCTTCACCATTATAATTTTTAATACATTTGTCAATTTCATCAACGATTATTTGAATTTGCTTTTTCCACTCGTACATTCGTATGTTCACCTCGTTTCAATCACCCTACACTTATTATAAAGAAATAGAGAGATTACTGCTTGATTTTACTTGCTGTTTTTTTATTTTTTTATTGGTTTTAATAGCCATAATAATAATCAACAGTGTTGCCAATAAGTCCGCAATTGGTTGTGAAAATATAACTCCGTCTAATTTTAGAATTCTAGGAAGAATAAGGACCAATGGAATAAAAAATATTCCCTGCCTACTTAAACAAGCAATACTACCTTCTTTTCCTTTCCCAAGGGCTAAAAACAGGCAAGCATAAACCATTTGAAATCCAAAAGGTATGAACATCACAGCCTGTGCTCTTAATGCCTTACTTCCAATCCTAATCATATCTGTATCATGACCAAAAGCTGAAATTATAGATGGTGCAAATATAAATATTAGAATAGACATGCAAAGGCAAAATATGGTTGACCACTTTAAAGAAAATTTTATAGACTCTTCTAATCTGTCATATCGCTTTGCTCCATAATTGTATCCAGCAAATGGTTGAAAACCTTTTGTATATCCAAATACTACATACATACCCATTGCCATTATTCGAGTTACTGCTCCCATAGCTGCAACAGCAGAATCCCCATAAGTACTTGCTGCACTATTAGTAAGTCCTATAGCTGAACTTGTTAAAAGTTGATATACTAGGGTTGGAATTCCAACCTTGAAAATTTCTCCATAGATTTTTTTGTCGAAAGAAAAGTAATGTATTGAAAATCTTATGGAGCCTTTTTTTTCTAAAATATAATATAGATAAAAGATCATTGTAATAATTAATGAGCACACTGTAGCTATTGCAGATCCTGCTATACCAAATCGAAATACATAAATAAAAATTGGGTTTAAAATAATATTTATTATTGATCCAATTAACATTGAAGTCATAGTAAATTTTGTTGCTCCTTCAGATGTAACCAAATTATTCATAGTAACCGTGAATATATTAATTATAGATCCAACAATGTAGATTCTTGCATAGATCCTTGCATACGGTAATATGCTTTTAGTTGCGCCAAAAGCAATTAAAATATTATCTAGAAAACATAAAGAGATAATAATTACAACTACACCAACTATTAAACTAGAATATAACGCTGTAGCGGCAGTCCTATTTGCTTGCTCGCGATCTCCACTTCCTAAAAGACGGGATATGTATGATGCAGCTCCACTTCCAAAAGTCATTCCTAGTCCAATAATTACTTGAGTAAGGGGAAATGCTATGGATACCGCACCCATTTGGCTTGTTCCTAATCCTCCAACAAAATAGGCATCAACCACATTATAAAAACCAGTTACCAACATACCAATTATAGTTGGCAAACCAAGCATTATAAGTGCCTTAGGCACTTTTTCTTTCTCCATAATTTGCAACTTTCCATTTTTTGCATTCATTAAATTCCAATCCTTTCTGTTTAAAATTTGAAAATTCTAAATTTACATTTGTTATTGGACTAGTACCAGCATAACTGATAATAGTTCAAAGTAATATTGAAAAACTAGTAAAATACTTGAATTTATAGGCCGTTATTTTTATTAGCGTACGAAATATCATTTTTGCGTAAGCTACCCCTCAAAGGCTTTGTTTTTGAAATATGTTGAAGGACTCTTTCTTTAAAAAATCAAATGACTTTAAATGCATGAAACCTGCGTCCAACATAATTTTTTGTATTTCATTCTCTTGAGTGCAGTGTCCTGGGAAGCCAACATATCTCCACTTTATATTTGTTGGAAGCCATTCAATAATTGCAATTTTGCATCCTGGTTTTATACAGTTTTTTATATTCTTAAAATAGTTAACTGGGCTTGTTATGTGATGAAATACATTCCTCATAAAAATAAGATCGTAACTTGTATTGGGTAATGGACATCGATTTTCATTGCTGATTACAATTTTAATATTCTGAATTTTATCACGCTTCAATATCTTGTTTATATGTGATAAAAACTTTTGGTTTGTGTCAATAGCAAATACTTTTCCAGCTGTTCCTATGATTTTTGAGAATTCAAAAGTAAAATATCCACCACCAGAACCAATGTCAGCAATTGTATTTCCTTTTTTGATTTCGAGGCTTTTAATTACTTGACGGCTGTCTTTCTTTGCTCTAATGTTAAGCATAACTGCTCGAATAGATGTTGAATTCATTTATATGTCCTCCTAAAATTAAATTTGCCCATAAATTTATATCAATTTAATATTTGCAAAGAGTATAGGTACTGTACGCTTTGGTTAAAAAATATTGCTTTTCAGCAATATTTAAGCATTATTTTTTTCTTATATCAAAAGTATCAATTTTTTCTTCAAGAGAGTTTAAAAATTTCTTTAAGAATCCCTCTTGCTCCTCTGAGGCATCTTTTAAAACCTCGTTAACAATATTATCAAATTCTTGATGGATCTTTTCATGGTGTATATGCGCAATTTCTCCTTTGGGTGTTAGTCGTAATATTAGTTTTGACAAATTATAAGGATCAATTTCTTTTATGATCATGCCTTTTTTCTGAAGTTTCATTGTTATTTGAGAAACTGCTCCTTTCGTCACCCCTAATTTTTCTGCAATACCAGTAACATGAATGCCTTCATTTTCCTTTATAGCTTTAATCATGTGAATTTCAGCATAAAAAAGCTGTTTATCTGTCCCATAATAACTAGTTTGTTTATCAATCTCTGAAAATTTTGTTACTAACCTCAAAAATGTGTAGCTAATTTTTAATTTGTTATCAAAATTTAAATTTATCATAAAAATAGTGTATAGCATGTAGACACTATTGTCAATACACTGGTTAAATTATTAAAAACAATGCAAATAGGTACAGTTTCGAGATACAGTCTCGTATCAGTACATTCTATATGTTTATAAAAATAGTATATAATGGTATAATATTTTTAAAAGTTGGAGAAATCGAGCCAAGAGATGATGGCTTTTTTCTATTTTTATATGAAAGAGTAAGATAGTAACAGGTAAAGCCACGTACTTGAGTTAATATCCAGCATGTGGCTCATTTCTCTGAAATCCAGGATAACTTTTCTTAACGATAATTTTGCACAAATTGCGAGACCTACCCATTATACTAAAAATATAGATAATAATATGCAGCTAAATTTAGCGAAAAAATATTTAGATGGAAGAAAGGATAAAAACAAATGAATAATATTTTATTAGTCGAAGATGATTTGAGCATAATAGACGGACTTGTTTTTTCTATCGAAAAAAATGGGTTTAATGTTGATGTTGCTAGAACTGTCAAAGAAGCCATATTGAGTTATCAAGCACACATATATGATTTGCTGCTTCTTGATTTAACCTTGCCCGATGGCAAGGGATTTGAAATATGTGAACATGTGCGACAGACTTCTCAGATTCCAATAATCTTTTTAACCGCATCTGATGAAGAAATTAATATTGTAAAGGGACTGGATATTGGAGGCGATGATTATATTACAAAACCTTTTAAGTTGAACGAATTGATTTCAAGGATCAAAGCACTATTACGGCGGGTTGCTTCTTTTCAAGAGCAAGCACCGATTGAACTTAGATCAAATGGACTTACCGTAAAACTTTTAGAGAATAGAGTATTCAAAAATAATGTAGAACTAGATTTTTCCCCCAACGAATACAAGTTGCTTTGTATATTTATGCAAAATCCCAGTATTGTCCTAACACGTGAAACCATATTAAATAAGCTGTTGGATGATAAGGGTAATTTTATTGATGACAATACATTATCTGTGTATATTCGTCGGTTAAGAAGTAAGGTTGAAGATGATGCAAATAGCCCTAATTTTATTACGACCATGCGGGGACTTGGATATAGATGGAGCGTAATATTATGATAAGTAACTTATTTGCACATAGGGATTTTAAACGTTTATTTTGTATTGTTGCTCTGATTGGATGTGTGCTTGTTTTATTAGGACAAGTGTTAGTTATGGCAACGGTAAACCAATACAAACGGCAGATGATAGTACATGACTATGCAATAGCTGGTTATTTGTGCGAAAACTTTAGTGAGCAAGGTCAAATATCTATTAAAAAATCTGATATTCCAAAACTATTTATCAGCGGAAAAAGCGATAAAAACATAGATGTGGGAAATAAAATAATGAAAAGCACAGGCTATAATGATATAGCACAGCTACGATATTTTCCTGAAATCAATACGGTTTATCATCGCTATGCAATTTCTTTTTTGGTTATTTCCTTAGTTATCATCGTAGCCGTTCTATTTGTGCTTTATCTTTATTTTTATGCGCAAAGTAAAAAAATAGAGTGTGCAAAGGATATGATACAATCTTTTTTAGATGGCGAAATCGAGGTGCGCTTAGATGATGATAGCGAAGAGACGCTGTCAAAACTTTTTCATTCAATAAATAGCATGGCAACATCTCTAAATGCTAATATAACCAGTGAAAAACAAACAAAGGAATTTTTGAAAGATACCATTTCAGATATATCGCATCAGCTCAAAACACCGCTTGCTGCTTTGGAAATGTATAATGAAATTATAAAAGATGATAGTGCGGACAAAACTGTTGTCGAGAAGTTTGCTGATAAAACAGATACGGCATTGACAAGGATGGAAACACTCATACAAAAACTTTTGCATATCACTCGATTGGATGTTGGTGCAATTATCTTTGAAATGAAACAAGAAAATATTAAAATGATTCTACAAAGCATTGTTAACGATTTTGAAACTAGGACATCACTGGAAGAGAAATCCATTATCTTGGATGGCTCTGATTCGTCTGTGCTTTTTTGTGATTTGGATTGGATCAAAGAAGCTGTTAGCAATATTGTAAAAAATGCTTTAGACCATACAACGGTAAACGATATTATAACAATCTGCTGGCAAAACACCCCTGTTGTAACCAAAATTACAATTGAAGATACAGGCTCAGGTATTCACCCGGAGGATATTCATTATATTTTCAAAAGATTTTACAGAAGTAAATTTTCACAGGACAGACAAGGTGTTGGGTTAGGACTTCCTTTGGCAAAAGCCATTATTGAAGCACACAATGGAACAATTATGGTAGAAAGTACACTTAGAAAAGGAAGTAAGTTTAAAATTAACTTTTTACACCTTACTAAACTGTAAGATGATATTCACTTGATAGTAAGGTTGATGTGATATTCTATTCACTATAAGAAAAGGAAGGTGGAACTTATATGAATATACTTGAAGTAAATAAACTATGTAAAACCTATGGTAGTGGAGAAACAAAAGTCGAGGCTCTAAAAAACGCATCATTTTCTGTTGCTAAAGGGGAATTTGTTGCAGTAGTCGGTGAGTCTGGCTCTGGCAAAAGTACACTACTCAATTCTATTGGGGCGCTTGACACACCTACGTTTGGCAATGTAATCATTGATGGAAAAGATATTTTCAAAATGAAAGAGGAAAAACTCACTGTTTTTCGCCGTAGAAATATAGGCTTCATTTTCCAGTCATATAATCTGATACCTGAACTAAACGTTGAACAGAATATTATGTTTCCTTTGCTTCTCGATTACCAAAAGCCGGACATGAAATATGTTAATGAAATATTGTTTGTTTTGGGATTACAGGAACGTAAAAAACATCTTCCACGGCAGCTCTCCGGAGGTCAACAGCAACGTGTGGCAATTGGGCGTGCGCTTATCACAAGACCTGCGCTTATACTGGCTGATGAGCCTACTGGAAATTTGGATAGCAAAAATAGTGATGATGTTATTTCTCTCTTGCATATGACAGCAGAAAAATACAAGCAAACCATTATTATGATTACGCACAATCCAAATATTGCATCAGTAGCAGATCGGGTACTTCAAGTTACAGATGGAATTGTGACTGATTTAGGAGTGTGCTCACGATGAACAGCTATTTAGATTTAGTCACAGAATATAATCGTGTACATAGTAAAAAAAACCGTGTTATTGTGGCATGTATTGCTATTGCAGTTTGCCTTGTAGTTGCAATCTTTGGTATGGCTGATATTGGTATTAAATTTGAAACTCAACAGTTAAAAAAAGACTATGGCAGTTATCATATTATGATTAAGGATGTTGCAAACAAAGATATTTCTACAATAGAAAACAGAGTAGATATTGCTTATGCTGGACGCTTGCAAGAGGTTGAAGCTACCAAATATAAAGGAAAACCCTTTCGGATAATGGGTGGAGATAAAGACGCAACTAAAGAATTGGGACTGTTTGTTTCGGAGGGTACATATCCTGCTTCTGCTAATGAAGCACTAATTGACCGTCAGGCGTTAGAACTTTTCCACTTGTCAATTGGTAGCACAATTAAAATGAATTTGAACAAAACAGGCAAAATGGACTATAAAATAGTTGGCGTATATAATGACTTTTCTAGCTTGAAATCAACTGATAGCCATGCTCTATTTTTATCTATCGATGGAACGAAAGCGATTGAGCCCACCACATCATACAAATATTATGTAACATTCAAAAATGGAGTGAATATTTCAAAAGCTACACATGAGATACAAAAAGAACTTGGAATTACTGACAAACAAATTTCCACAAACGCCTATTTGCTTACTGTTATGGGCCAAGGTGGAAGCAATATAGCAAGCAGTATGTACTTGACTGCTACTGTGCTTTTCGCTTTGGTCTTATTTGCAAGCTGCGTTATGATTACCAATAGCTTCAACATGAATGTATTGGAACGAGTTAAATTTTTTGGAATTATGCGCTGTTTAGGTGCTTCCAAAAGGCAAGTTAAAAAATATGTCATGCGAGAAGGGTTGCAACTTAGTTTAAAGGCTATCCCTATTGGTTTGGTTACAGGATCGTTAGTCATTGAGATTGTCATAATTTTACTGAGAACTTTGAATAAATCGCTATTTATAGATATGAGTATTTTCCAATTCAGTTTTATCGGTATTATTGCTGGCATTGTTGTGGGGCTTTTAACTGTAATTCTCGCATCCCTATCACCTGCAAAAAAAGCCTCTACCGTCTCTCCTTTATCGGCAGTAACAGGGAACGGTTCGCTGAAAGAAGATACTGTAGGTAAAAATCATGTGCGTGTCACCAGTATGCCAATCGACATTTCAATGGGTATCTATCATGCCCTCGCTAGTAAAAAATCGTTGTTTCTGATGGTCAGTTCCTTTACCATCAGCATTGTATTGTTTTTGGGATTTAGTGTTTTTATTGATTTTTCTCATAACGCTGTAAAACCTATGTTGCCATCATCAGCAGATATTTCAATATTGGGCACTTCAGTCAAATCATCCTCTGCTAAGCTGCAATTAGTTGAAAACAACTTGCTAGATAGAATAAAAAGTACAGCTGGAGTAAAGCAAGCTTATGGACGAAAACTAATAATGCTTCCAGCATCCTTATCCAATGGAAACAAAGGTGACGCCTATGTTATCTCCTATGAAGACTTACAATTTGGCTGGGCAAAGGATAGTCTTGTTGCTGGAAAGATAGATACTGAAGCTTTGAATACAGGAAAATCTGTGTTAGTAGATGTGAACAGTGGTCTTGCGGTTGGAGATAGTATTACATTTAATGCTCCAAATGGAAAAATATTAGCTACAGTAGGAGGTATTTTATCCTCAATTCCATTTGATGCTCGCAGCAAAATTGTGGGAAAAGTGATTGTTTCAGAGTCACTATTTACCCAAATGACAGGGATTAAAGATTACACAATAATTGATATTCAATTGAATAAGAATGCTCCTGAAAGTGTTACCAATGTGTTAAGAGAAAATCTCTCTGGTAAACTAACACTACACGATATGCGGCAAGGTAATTCGGAAGCGCAAAATACTTTCTACACTATGGCGATTTTTGTATATGGATTTACGGCTATCATTGCAATTATCACAATGTTTAATACCATCAACAGTATGAATATCAGTGTCACAAGCCGAACTAATTACTATGGTATGATGCGAGCAATCGGCACATCATCAAAGCAATTAAAACATATGGTGATTGCGGAAGCTACTACTTATGCGATTTGTGGTTGTTTTATTGGTAGCTCATTGGGGATTATGCTACACCGACTATTGTTTGAAAAGTTAGTTACAAGTTATTTCCATATTACTTGGCACATCCCAATTACTATGGTCGTATATATAGTCATGTCAATTTTAATTATAACAATAATATCGGTTATCGCTCCACTCAAAAAGATTAACAATCTTGATATTACAAGCATTATTAATGCACAATAAAATCTGAATTAGAAATATTTTAGTAGTATTATATATATTAATTCAAAATACCTTATTTGGAGAAAGCGGGTTAAGCGTAGAGGAATTATCTAAAATTTCAGAGACAGGTATGTCTAAGGTTAGAAGTTCATTAAAAGAGTTAGAAGAAAAGGAAATTCTTTATATTACAAAGGATGGAAGAAAAAAATTATATGATGTAAATTTAGATGCTATGAGTAAGTTAGATTTACAATATGAAAAACCAAATTAGGCGTGCTATTGAAAAAAGGCCACATTATGGATATTAATTCCATAATGTGGCCTATTTTTAGTGACTGTTAAATTTAATTAAAATTTAATTGAATTTTTACTACATATATTCTTGCACTACTTATACATTCTAAATCATCAAACATTTTATTTTTCACATATTTGTGAATATTTGTACAAACATTTAGACCAGGAACCCATAATTTTGTGAAGCGCTGGCATCAGAATTAGAGTTAGAATAATTCCCAATAAGGAGGCTAAAAGGATTGTACTCATGCCATAATGCAATATCTTATTAGCGGCATATAAGAACCAGATACTAGGCAGTATAAAAATAATTGATGTGACGACTCCTGGTACATAGTGCTTAAAACGGATGCATATCAACATATGGATAAAAACAAGATGTAAAGTTACCCCCAAGAAAGCACCATACCAGAGAAAATAATTTTGAAAAATTATAGAAAACAAGCTGATGAGTGAAAAAAATAAAAAGAGAATTTCTACTCCGATGGAAAAGGTTGGTGTTTGACAGTTATATACATAATTTAAGCCAAACGGCTGTATTTTTGGCCAAGCTATATTTATCGCTTTTCCATAGCGTTTGACCCATACCTCTGCCATAATGATTTCTTCGAAATCATGAAGCATAAAAATTATCGGTAACATCCATACAATAAAATTCATGGTATCCATAAAATTCCCCCCTCTTTTTAGTGACACAGTTGTGTCGATTAACAATATCTATTATAATATACTAAGAAGCAGAGTCAATAATTACGGCGCAAAAGCTACAAATCAGAAGATTTGTGACATAGGGGAGGAAATATTATGTCCGTCAAAAATAAAGGAAATTCGGTATCCAATCAGTCAAAACTGTGGATGGAGGATGCTCTATTAAAACTGATGCAGACAAAAAATTATCATGAAATTACGATACAGGAGATTACGGATAATGCGGGGCTTTCTAGACGGACTTTTTACCGAAACTACTTCTCGAAAGATGAAATTTTAGAAGGCTGTTTTTATAAAATCTGGTTAGAATATGAATTAATTATCAGGAAGCAAATAGACTTAACCTTGCCTAATATTGCCAGAATATTTTTTAGTGTGATGAAAAAGCATTTCGATTTTCTCTCACTCATTAACCGCCATCACTTGCTCCCTCTTTTTCTTTCAAAAGTTGATGAGCTTTTACCGCCAGCTTTTGATGAAGTAAAGGGTGAAAAGATGACTTTTCCCAAAGAAAATATTCAGTACGCTTTAACATTTAGCACTGGCGGATTTATGCGCATCCTTATCAGATGGCTGAACGACAGTACACAGAAATCGCCAGAAGAAATGGCAACAGTCGTGAAAGATTTTGTTTCAATTTTCAATTATTCGAATCCCGTAAAAAAGCAGATTAGTCATGAAACTCGCTTCAATGAGGAATGACCCATGACAATAAAAATTTGAAAAAAGTGCGTTTCCAATGTAAGAAAAGCCTCCTTATGTTTGCTACATGGTTTCCAAACAGCAATAAGCAACTTGATATGCATGATGACTTTGAATGCTATACAGAACGATTTTTAGATACTAAAAACAACAAATCACAAATTGATATTTATTTCCATATTGTGTAAGCATGACTATGATCATAATTTTTAGTTTTACTTAGGTCAGAATTTTCAGAAGTTGCGTCACAACTGTAATTAATGACAACTTAACTATATTAAGGCATTAGACTTATGAGCACTGAACCGTACCATAAGTAAATGATGTTTTTACTAAAATTGGATTTTAAAATGTAATGATAAAAGTTTGGATAACGCCTACAGGGTTGGCTATAGTAGAAGCCTTCCTTGTGGTGTTTTTTTTTATAATTAAACAAGAATATATAAATAAAAAAAGCAGTAGATAAACAATTGACAAATATATCATTTATTGATATATTATATTTAATGATATATCAATGAATGATATATCATTAAATGATATATATAATATGAAGGAGAATTTTATGCCAAGAAAGGATTCTATTGATATTGGGGAACTAACAGATTCTGCTTTTTATATTTTATCTAGTGTTATTGAGGAAAAGCACGGATACCTAATTATGAAAACTATTGAGAACCTTACTAATAATGAAGTTACTATTGGTCCTGCATCACTTTATACAACACTGAAAAAGCTTTTAGCAGCAGATTTGGTGGAGTTAACTTCTGACACAGATAAAAATAAAAAAGTATATAAAATAACAAATAAAGGACGAGAGATGCTCATAAAAGCGATTGAGCGTAAAAAACAGATGGTTAAATTTGCTCAAAATTTTTTAAATTAGAAAAGGGGGATATTCATGAAAAGTAAATATGTAATGATTAGTGGACTTGCCTTTAGTGAAGAAGGTGATATGGAAAAACTAAAAAATTATGCAAGTCAAGGTTGGATATTAGAAGACATAGTAGGGTGCTTTTTCTATAAACTAAGAAAAGATAAGCCTCAAAATATAGTATATAACTTAGATTACCAAACAGAGACAAATGAAGAATACTTCACTATATTTAAAGATGCAGGATGGAAACTTGTTGTTTCTATAGAAAATTGTATGCACATTTTTTCAGCACAAGCTGGAACTAAACCTATTTATAGTGATTGTGAATCAGAAATAGATAAATATACAAGTATAAAAAATCAAACCAAAAAAGGAACTCTATATTCTTTAATAATAGCTATAGCACTAATGGGGTTGCTAGTTGTTTCCTCAATTGTTATTAAACCTATATTTCTGATTATCCTTGGATTATTAATAATTGATATATTTATATTTGTCTTTAATTTTATGCCTTATTTAGCATATAATTCAAGAATTAAGCAAATAAAAAAATATGGTAAGTGTAATAGTAAAGTAATAGATAATAAAAGTTCATGGAAATTATATGCAATTGCAGGCGTTCTATGGTTAGCTATAGGAATATGGCATTTAATTGGGAAACAATATTTTTCAGCAGTATTTTTTATAATTTTTGGTGCTTTTTTTATTTTTTCAAGTTCATCCTACTTTAAGAAATATAAAAAGTCTTTATAAATTATATACAAATTAAAGAATATGAAGATAGTTGTGATAGATTTAAAAATTAAAACATTTAATGAACAAAGTGTTCCAATAGTATTAAATGATTCAATTTCCAACCTTCTAAATATTTTAAAATGATTTAAATGACCAATTCATGTGTAATGAATACTATTTTGAAATATATATTATATTAAAGAAAACTCTTACCTTAACAATATGGGTAAGAGTATTTTTATGTAGGAGGTAATAACTATGATAGAAATTAGTTATTTTAGAGTTGGAATAGAGAATGTATATATACCATTGAGAATTGTTATAACACAAAGAGATGATATAGAGAACGACATAATAATTGTCTAACAAAATAATTCCTAGTGATCATTCTATCATTTGATTAAGGTACTGGCGAAAAATATTTCCCCTAGCCGCAGTTATTTCTACTTTAAATCTTAATTCTATTATAAAAAATAGAACTAAAATCTTTACATCCACTCTTCAGGATGATTCATTGTCCGTTGTAATTCATCTAAAAACACCTTTATTTGATAGCCATCCACTGTAGCGTGGTTAACCGTAATAGATAAAGGCATTGTAGTCCTACCATTAGTTTCAACAAATCCGCCGGCTTCAAAAATCGGTGCATAATATTTTTTTGTATCTTGCAGATTCATGGATAAACTATTAAAGGTAAACCACGGAACACAAGATATGATATAGTTGTTAGAAGGGGGTGCACCCTTTGATGACATAATACCGTGATTGTTTCCATGTTGTTCCATGTCTTTAAGATAACATTTATAAAACATCTCAAAACCATCATCATATTCTGTCCAAAGAAATGTTATAGTTTTATCGTCTTCGTGAAATATTGGATAAAACGGGGTTAGAGCGTCCCAATATCCTAACACATCGTCTTGAAATGCCATACGAAATTCCTGTTGTTTTCCAATAGATCGAGTTATCAGATAAAGATATGCTGGAAAGAATTTAATTTCTTTACTTTTTAATGTATTCCTAAGAATTGTGACATCCATTGTTACATTAATGGAATAGGTAATTGGCTTGACCGTTTCTGTGAAATAATTATATGTTTGTGCTCTTGACCATTTCTGTACGTCAATAGCATGAAAACCTGTTTGCATATTCATTTATACCTCCATATTTTCAAACTTTTTAATTCCAATTGTTACTATTACTCCTGCAAAAATTAAGCAATAAAGAATGTAAATAGCTTTAGGAATCTCTGAGGAGTGATAAGCACCTAACTTCTTCATTCTAGCGGGACAAGCTTGATCTGCTTGGGCTACCATTTTACAATATTATTTCCTTAGTATCTCCATTATCAACATTAAGTGCGGTGCAGATACTTAGACATATATATTGCATAAGCTGTGGTGAAGTTAAGCTTTCTATAGCGATCTCTTTAGCAACCTGCTTTGAAATTTTAACATTTAGTTGTTTAAATCCTTTTATTGCTATTTTCTCTATTTCCTCTAATTCATTTATTTTCCATGATTTAATATCAATTAAACGTAATCTTCCAGCTAAATCAGCATTATTTCTAATGGGAGCATCTGATCTATGTGGCAAAGAAATTATAATTGCTCTAAAATCTCTTCTTATGGCATCTTTAAGATGACTTGCGATACTCTTTTGGGCTTCATTTGAGGCATAATGAAAGTCATCCAAAATTAAGACTTTATTATTACTAGCAAAATGTTTAATAACCATATCTTTAGTCAGTATAAAGGATTCGGTTTTGCTATGCTGCTCAGTATTGCCAATTTGTTTACTTTCAGTTGTTTTGCCCTCAAAAGGTAACCCGATTTTTTATGCTATTACACTATTAATAAATTATATCATATTTTAACATTTTTAATTTATTTAATATATTTTAGTATCTATTAATCTATTTTAATAGATATAAACGATTCTATAATGAATAGGTAAAATTTACTTGGTACACTGCATTTATTGCTTTAAACGGAGAACCATTATAAAGGATTCCAAGTGATCCATATAAACCGTCTTCTCAAAAGACATTATACATTAAATGTATAATTGATAAAAATGAACTTTAGTTCATTTTTTTATTGACTTCCATGTATCCTAATTATATAATTTAATTACAGTTTAAAAATGAACTTTGTTTCATTTTTATTTAAATATATTAATAAGGAGGATATTTTAAATGAAGGATAGTAAAAAAAAATTATTAGCTCTAATAGGGCTAGTTATGTCAGGGTTTATAGGATCATTAGATTCTACAATTGTAAATGTATCACTACCAGCAATACAACAAAGTTTTGCTGTAGAATTTCAGGGTGTAATGTGGATAAGTACAATATTCTTATTGTTTAATGCAAGCTTCCTTGTAACTTTAGCAAAATTAGGAGATATGTTTGGTAGGAAAAATTTATTTCTAATATCTTTATCTGTATTTACTATATCATCTGTCCTATGTGGAATTTCACCATCTTTATTAACACTTATCATTGCTAGAGCTGTTCAAGGTATAGCTTCTGCAGGATTAATGACTATAGCTATACCGATAGCTATAGGTATGTTTCCAAAAGAAAAAAGTGGAATGGTAGCTGGAGTATGGGGATCATCAATGGCACTTGCAATGGCTATTGGTCCGTCTCTTGGAGGTTTTATAACAGAAAAGTTCAATTGGAGGTATATTTTTTATATTAATATACCTTTAGCAATAATTTCCTATATATTGGTTACAATGTTTGTATCTAAAGATGAAATGTTGTCAAATAATAAAAAAGTAGATTTTGGTGGAATATTATTTCTTTCAATATCCTTATTCAGTCTGACTTATGCGCTATTAGAAGGGAACAATTATGGATTTAATTCTATGAAAATATTAACTCTATTTGCTACGACAATAGTATCAACAATAGTTCTACTAATTATTGAAAAAAGAAATAAGAATGCTCTATTTGATCTCTCCCTTTTTAAAATAAGAAGTTTTACAGTATCATCAGTTACTTTGGCTTTCGTTGGTGTTGTTTATGCTGTATGTGGCAGCTTAATAAATTTTTACTTAAAAGGTATATTAAATTATACTACTTTACAATCTGGTAATATAATAGCTTTTTTATCTATAGGGTTTTTAGTATCATCTATTATAGCTGGAATTTTATCTACTAAATTAAAATTTTCAACGCTATCGTTTATAGCCGTAATAATATGTATGGTTTCATTATACTTAATATCAACAATCAATCCCAATGTTAGTATAAATACATTAAGATTATACTTATTCCTAGGAGGGTTAGGAAATGGTATCGTCGGTGGTCAATTAGTCGCAGCTGCTTTAGCAGATATTCCTAAAGAAAAAAATGGTCAAGCATCTGGAGTTAATAGAATGATTGCTAATATAGGAAATCTACTATGTCTCTCAATATTATCAGCCATATTAATAAGCAATGAAAATTATTATTTCAATTCATCTAAAAATGAAATGATTAATTCAATAAAGCTTGAATCTAGATTAAATTCAAATGTAAAAAATGATATTATTGTTCAATTACAGAAAACAGATAAGAACAACTATAACAAACTACCAGAGAAAATAAATTCAGTGCTTAAAAATACAAGTAAATCTAAAGAAACAGCTTATATATTAAAGAGTATAATAAGTAAAGATACAAAATACACACGAGAGAATACATCTAAAGCGTTTACCGATACCTTCAGAATTTCTATTTTAGGATTAATTCCAGCCCTTATTTTAAGTCTATTTGTAAATCCTAAATGCTTATATAAAAAGAAAGAATAGTAATAAATACCTAAATATCTAATAAAATAATGATTCCTTCAAGTAATCATTACACATGCTAAAGTGAGCAGGCAGATTATTATGAGTTGACTTCTTTTAAAAAAAATTCTACAATAATACAGTAAAAGTATGGAGGTAAATGTTATTGAAGAACATACGTAAAATTCAAGTACGAACTATAGAAAACAAGGAAAAGCTTATTACATCAGCCGATGATCTATTTATGATTAAGGGTTTTTATAATACAACATCAAAAGAAATAGCAAAACATGCTGGAGTTTCAACCGGTGTATTTTATAATTATTTTGATAACAAAACGGATATATTTATAGAAATTTATAAAACCACTTGTTCATATTCATATAAATATTTAGAGAATTTAATAAGTGACTTATCTATAGAAAATGTAGATTACAAATCTTTTTTTATAAAATATATTCGTAATGGTATAAAAGCAGCTTGTAAAAACAGATATCTATATGATGATTTAGAATCATTAAAAAAAGAGTCCGGTGAGGTATACAACATTTATCATTATAATAATGATAAAATGATTTTACTTCTTCAAGATTTTATTAAAAATTTATATCAGGTAGATAAGAACATCAATTATAATATAAAATGTCAAATAATATTAAATACTCTTCAAAGTAATGCAAATACTATCGTTAAAATAAAAGATGATAAACAAAAGAATGAATACATAAACAATTTAATAGATATGTTATATAAATTTATATTTGATAATATGGATTGAGCAACATAATATAAATGCCCATATCTGCTGATATGGGCTTACTTAACTTCGTGCTATTCTCATATCTTATTGATTAGACTTGAGTAATAAACCATCCGTAATCTCTGCAATTCGGTTAACATTGTTTAGATAAACAAAGTGATTACCATCAAGAATTTCATATTTTGCATGTTCACCAATTCTCTCAAGATGTTTATGCTGATATTCTTGAGGTGTCATTTTAAGATGTTTATTTGGAGTTTCATAAGTTTTTTTGGAAATGATTTTGAAATATGGCACAGATTTAGGAAATGGAAACTCCATGGTTTCTTTTACAAACTCAGATGAATTTGCCATTTGCTCCAAAACTGTATCATTTATTGTAAAACCTCCAAATACAATTGCATCATTTATTTCTGTTTGAGTAAAGCCCTTTGAAATCAAATCTTTTTTATTTGTAATTAGGAGTGCTAAAATCGAGGTAATACCTATTGCCTGCTGGAATTTTGAAATTTTAAGTATATGTTTTACAATAGATGGCATTTTTTCATAATAAGCACTTGATGTGCCATCAAGAGAAATAACAGCTTCGACTTCTTGAGGATACTTTACAGCATAATATTCACTGTAAATACTTGAAATCGAGTGTGGCATTAAAAAATAAGGCGATTTAAAACCTGCTTTGCTAAGTGCAGTTCTTGTTTCTTCAACGTAATTTTCACAGGTACGTGGCTTTGAAGTTTCACTGCTAAAGCCTACACCAAAATACTCAACACAAACAACTGTATATTTTTCACTTAGTCTACGCATGAGTGGAGTAAAATCAAAAGACGGAAGTACAGTACCCATTCCAGGAAGTAATACAATTATTTTCTCACCATTACCCATTGAATAGACATGCATTTGCCCGTCGTCAACATCAATAAGCTGACCATAAGGTTTTATTCCCACCAATTTTCTTTTAAAATATGTAGCATGTAAAATCGAACCAATTAACATGCAAACCGCAACTACTGTAACTATAATTTTCAATATTATCATGTTTTTATTCCTTTTCGATTATTATGGCAGTACCATAAGCCAACACTTCACTCATATTCTGACCGATCTCGCTAGAATCAAATCTCATCATTACCACTGCATTAGCTCCCATTACTGTTGCATTTTTAACTAATCGGTCAAGAGCTTGTTTACGTGCATCTTCAAGCATTGCGGTATACTCATGAATTTCTCCACCCACTAAACTTCGTAACCCAGCCATGATGTTCCCACCTAATCCACGACTTCTTACAATTAATCCAAAAACCTGACCTTTTACTTCTAGTACCTTGTATCCAGTAATATTTTCAGTTGTAACAACTATCATTTAATCTACCTCCCTAAATAAAAATCTCTTAATATTATTTTGTTTCATATAATTTAAATGTATCCTTCATAAAATTAATTAAACTTTCCTTAAACATAGAAGATAAGGTAATTTAGGATTACTATATGTTTTTAAATCTTTTTCACTTTTCATAGCTTTACTGCTTTCACCTATACCCATTTTATCATATCTTACAGAGGCTATTCCATTTTGAGCAAGTTCATATGCAATCATTGTATAGGAATCAGTTAACAATCCTTGAGTATTATTACCATTCCTATTAGTTGGACCTGAACCTGCAATAATTAGAACCACAGGAACTTCGGTATAAATTTCTGGTAAAGTAACAGTTCCATAAATGGTCTCTATGCCTGCATTTAGTTGGATGTTCTCTTCCTTATATGTCACGTTGTGTACCTCCTTGATTAGAACATTTTATATTACATTGATTTAACGAAAGATAATATAAAAAGTTCATTATTTATAGTATCTTTCTTATTTTTTAGTAATTTAATAGATCTACGAAAATATTTGAGGGTAGTTGATATCTGAATTTGTCCACCTGGAACCAATAATATGCCTAAAAAATCAGCACCTTTTAATTGTTCAGTTGTAATTTTCGTACCTTGTTTACTTAGAATGATACTGCCATTTACAGAAAAATACCGCAAGCGATATTCTTCAACTGCACCAAATGTATCTAATGTTTCAAAATCATCAAATAACAAAACATTTACGTCCATAAAATACCTTCTCTTCTTATCTCTGCAAAAAATTACGAGTATAACATAAAATATATATTCAATATACTATTTGGACTGCAAATCGGATAAAAATATTTAATATAATTGAATTTGAAAAAAGTAAAAAGTCGTGAAAATAAAATTTTCACGACTTTTGTTTGATATATGTTTTTTATAATTTTACGGCAAACTATAGCATTTATTAAAAATTAATCATATTGTATATAGATATTAAAAAGAAAGGAATGATACAATTATGAACAAGTTCATAAAAAAAACAAACTTATTTTTAATTTTTGCTTTTGTACTTGTGACACTATTTAATTTCTCTCTTACAACTACAGCTAAAGCTGATACTACAAACAAGACAATTAAAGCTACTATAACAAAGGAACTAGTTAAAGCTAACAGTACGAATGCGAGCACAATAATAAATGATTTCCAAGGTGTGGCTAATTATATACATCAGTATAGTTATTTGCCTGATAACTATATAACAAAACGACAAGCCAATAAGCTTGGTTGGAGACCCGGAAGCGACCTTTGGAAATATGCAAAAGGAAAAAGTATAGGTGGAGACATATTTACTAATTCTGAGCAATGTTTACCAGATAAAAAAGGAAGAATTTGGCATGAATGTGATATAAACTATAATGGCGGTCATAGAGGTGCTGATAGATTGTTATTCTCAAACGATGGGTTAGTATATGGAACAACAGATCACTATCAAACTTTCACTTGCTACTATGGCGCAAATGGTAATTCATCTAGTAACTAAAAGGGGTGGTAAATAACATTGAAGAAAATAATATTAGATGGTACACAATTTACTAGTAAAGAAAAGCTTCATGCTATACTCAAATCCGAACTTAAACTTCCTGATTATTATGGTAATAATTTAGATGCACTTTGGGACTGTCTTACATGCGATATTCATTTGCCTATGACAATCGAATGGAGAAATTTTGAATGTAGTAAAGCATTACTAGGAGATTACGCTGAAAAAACATTAAAAATATTTTTAAGAACTGCTGACTTCTTAAATGATGATTTCAATATAAAGGTATATTAACCAGGACTTTTTATCAGTTAATTGTCTTAGTACAAAGATAGTATTGTTTTTTTATGACATAAGTTGGAAATTTAATTTCCAACTTATGATTGCTACTAAGGCATATAATTCAACATAGACCTGCTCCATCAACGTTTACTTTTCCCGAAGATTGGCTTCATAGCTGTCAAAAAACTTGAAATCAGTCTTATCTGGTATCGAAATAGTGTGGATGTTAGCTCCAAGATCCAGGGTTTGATCCTTCTGATTATCATAAGCTACCCACTCAGGTAGCCCTTTGCCGTTAGGATTACCTGTTGTAGCAAAGTTTATCCAGTATGAAGACATAGCATCTGACAAATTTTTGTCTGTATCTGTGTAGGGAAGACCCAAGAATTTTAGATTACTATAAGCATACGCAATCTCTGAGGAGTGATAAGCACCTAACTTCTTCATTCTAGCGGGACCAGGGTGTACACGATCAAAATAATAGTAATAGACTTTTGATTTTCCTGTTTGGTTTTGCAAATTTGCCCAAGTATGCATGTGCCAAGCAAACCATTGATTCCTTCCACTGTCTAATTGTGACTTTAACGCCTCACTATTAGTGCTTGAAGGATATAATTTAAAAAATTCATCTGCTTTATCTTTATAGGTCATTATCACATCTGATTTAAACTTGTCCGCATTCTTAGCTGACTTCATTGGCCAAGGTAATGTTAGGAACAAAGAACCTTCATCAGAATTATTACCAATGATAACTGGTACGTCATTTTGTTTACCTGCTGCAAAAATGTTATAAATGGTATCAGGTAAAAGATACCCATCTATAATTGGTCTTGTGGTTAAATTCTTGGAAACTTTAAGTAAATAACTTGAAGACATTTTGCGTAAATCAGAAATAGAAGCGTTTTTTTGAGAGTCAGCAAATTTCATCCCAGCTCGCTCTGCTTGAGCTAATGTTTGTGTTAGACCACCACTTACCCCTCTACTTCCGAAAATTGCACCACTTTCACCAATTGCACGTTGAAACAGACCTTTTGTAATCGGTGATGCAACCAGAGCATTTACACACATGGACCCTGCGGATTCTCCAGCTATTGTTACATTATTAGGATCACCACCAAATCCTGCAATGTTGTTTTTTATCCACTTAAGAGCAGCAACCTGGTCCAAAATTCCGTAGTTCCCCGAGGAGTTAGTCTCTGATTCTCTGGTTAACTCTGGATTAGCCATGAAACCAAAAATACCAAGGCGATAGTTTAAAGTTACAAATACTACACCTTTTTTTGCCATTGCTTCACCGTTATAGGCATCAATGGAACCAGCTCCAGTGAGAAAGGAACCACCATGTATGAAGACTATCACCGGTCGATGTTCATTGGTGGATTTTGAACCAGTCCAAACATTTAAATATAGACAGTCCTCACTTACGGCTTCATTGTTTTTTATAGTAAAATTATCAAACTCAGAGGTTCCAAGAGATAAAGCGAGCAACTTTGATGCAAATGCGGGAGTTTTCCGCTGCATGGCACAGTCTGAAAAATGATCAGCTGTACGCACTCCATTCCATGACTTAGGGGGTTGAGGTGCTTTCCAGCGAAGTTGACCAACTGGTGGGGTTGCATAAGGTAGTCCAGCAAATACTTTAATAGATTTATCAGAATTATATACACCTGAAACTAAGCCATTTTCTGTTTTTACCGTTTCAGTAGGGATGGGTTTTCCAGAAGTAATTACTGCCTTATCTATGAGTGTTGGATAAGTAAAGTTTAGTAGGAAAGGAAGCAAAAAACTTAGTTCCAAATCCTTCCTAATCGTAACAACAGTACTGTAACTCATATCTTTTCTCATGGATTAATCCCCTTTCTATACTTGATACACATATAATTGATATATCAAGTATATGTGTAAAAAAATTATTTTTCTATATTATTTATCAACTTCTTTAATAAATCATTCAATGTAGACATTTCTTCTTCAGTAAAAATAGAATTTAACTTTTCTGATATCTCTTTAGCAATTGGAGCTATTTTTTCTACAAGCACTTATAAAATTAATTCCGCTTGTCATGATAAAAATAACTACTTATTACAGCAATGAACATAATTGAAGTAGTTATGCCAAAGCAACAAAAAATGCCGAGAAACACCTCATTTTTCGTTACTCTCCATGCAATCATTGATAGTATTGAAACAGTAGCACAAATGAATAGTGTAATATTAAAAGCACTGGCTTCTGATTTCATATTAACTAAATTTACTCGTTCATCATCATTTTGATCATCTTTTTTTGTACATTTGCTACTCAAACTTCTCCATACTGACGTCACTCCAAACAGGATACAAAAAACATCCACTATAATAGACTTGGTATTTCTTAAAGCACTTAAATTATCAAACTGCTTAATTGTACTTGGAATGCTAAGTAATGCTAACAATAAAAATACTATGCCACTCCAAAATTTCTTTTTATTATATATTTTTTTCTTCATTTTCTAAATTCTCCTTTAAACAATATAATTTTTCAATAGTGGTGTTGAAAACGCATGCTATCTTATACGCCAGCATAATAGAGGGGTTATACTGTCCTTTTTCAAGTGAAATAATTGTTCTTGATGAAACTGAAACTAAATCAGAAAGCTGCTGTTGAGTGATATTTGCTATGGTTCGTAATTCTTTTACTCTGTTTTTCACTTATACACCTCCAAATAACATGAAATAAGCTTCATGTGAAGCTTGTTTCATGTTATCACTATATAAACATATTGTCAATAAATAGATAACAGAAATCTGTTTTTAAAAATCACTGTTAATCAAATTCTTTGATAAGTTTTATTAAACTTATAAGGTAACTAATTAAAGATATAAACAATAAAAATGTAACTAATGTATTAATAAATCTTTTAATACATTAGTTACATTTTTATTGTTTCTGCATACTATAACTTATATGGAAATTTATGTATTGTCAAAAAATTACTCAAGTACGAGGTTTAACACTACCAATAGAAGAATATAATTATTACATTTAACATAAAATAATACCTATTAAGAAAGTTTGGCTGCGACATAGAACATAACGGTTACCAATGCTATTAATTTATAAAATACCCAGCGGGTACAGCCGACATGCCGGGATCAATATTCAATATGTAATTTTAAAAGCATTTCATTTAAAAATTACAATAAATAAGGTTTTAAAGTATGCAAATAAACAAATAGACCCAAAGATAAGAGAGGTGTATAAAATCTCTCTTATCTAACATGGTTACTTTCTGCCAACAAACAATTTCATTAGCATATCACTAACTAATATTGCTGTATTTGCAAGTTGGCCCTTGTAAATACAAATGCCTGCTATAATCCCTATGACTACGGTAGAAAGCACTATATTTAAAAAAGGAAGAAAGTGTCTATTATCAATAAAATCAATAATAAACTTGTGGTTTTCTTTTGTTTCTAACAACATTAATTCATTTGTTTTAGTTTTTGGTTTCGGTTTTGAATTTGATTTTCTTGTTGACATAATATACACTCCTTCTCTTAAATATTTTTTGACGATACATTGGTCATATGTATCGTCAATTAAATTTTTAAAAGAACTAAGGTAGCGAAGCATGACCAATGCTATCGCTACCTTAGCAAGGTATGCTTTTGTCAACAAGAAATCAACCGAAACAATTTGTTTATATTACAGCTGCAAACTATGGTCTTAAAAAATCCTCCATATTATCATTAACATTTCCTCTTTAAGGTTTACTTAAATTATTATAATGATATGGATTACTATACATGTTAATTATACACTATTGTTAAAATTTTACAATACCTTAAATATAAAGTTTATTGTTTTATTACCTGTTTTTATTAGATCAACTTTTATAATTTAACACTTTGATTATGTTTTGGATTTCCTGCATAATTAAATAATGGAGATAATAACTCAAATTCAAAAGATTCTCTACTTATTGCTCCAACCACCTCGCAACTATCATGTAACTTAAGTAAAAAATCAGCCATTTCTTTACTAGTATGATAAGTACCAAAAGACTTGTCATAATCATACGCTTCTATATTGTTAGCTACGTTTCCGAAATTTGTTCTTGTAGCTGCCGGTGCTAATACTTTCGCTTGTAATTTAGCATTAGATGCTTCCAATTCTCTTGCTAGTCCCTCAGTAAATGTACTTACAAAAAATTTGCTTGCACAATAAGTAACTGCAGTTGGTACAATAATATACCCACCCGCAGATGAAACATTTATAAGCTTTGAACCCTCAATATTTTGATAATCACGTACAAATAGTGAAGATAGAATGACCAATGCTTCCACATTAAGTCGTAACATAGTTTCTATCTTTTCTAAATTTTGATTAGCGACACTATCATAATCACCAAAACCAGCATTGTTTATCCATGTTTCAAGCTGATATGGCTTTAGGTCTTGATACAATTGATAAACATTTTTAATAATAGATAAATCAGTATCCTTAACTATGACATTTAATGATGAATTATCATTTAAAATCTCCGTTTTTAATTTTTCCAAATTATCTTTGCTACGAGCAACAATAACTAAATTCTTACCACGTTTTGCAAATGCCTTTGCAGTTTCATATCCTATGCCTGAACTTGCCCCTGTAATAACTGTGTATTTATTATCTTGTCTCATTTGAAAAACCTCCTTTAATATGCTACTATTTTCATTATATAATGTAGAGTTAACTCTATGTCAAATATTAAAAGGAGATTTATAAGATGGATTATTCAATAGGAGAATTTTCAAATCTTACTCAGATAAGCATATACACATTACGCTATTATGAGAAAGAAAATTTAATTATTCCAAATCGTAAACAAAATGGTAGGCGTTGTTATAGTGAAACTGACGTGAGTTGGATGCAATTTATAAAACGATTAAAAGATACACAAATGCCTATTAAGGAAATTCAAAAATATGCCAAGCTGCGTGCTTTAGGTGATTCTACTATGAATGAAAGGATGGAAATGCTGATAAAACATAGAACCGCGCTTAAAGAAAAAATTGCAAAATCAAATGAACATCTCGAGAAATTAAATGACAAAATTAATTATTATAAAGGGGCAGGACCTTTGGTACATTTATAGTCTACACACCTTGAAAAAAATGTTTTAGCTTCAGGGTGTGGGTTGTTTAAGTTATATAGAATTTATATATCTTGATAATTTTCACCTTACCATGTTAATTTTGCTCATTTTTAATAAATTGAGTAAATAATTCTAAAAAAAGTTTTATTTCAGAATTGTCTTTTTTCCAGATAACATATGTGAATGAAATTGGATCTTCTATAAGTTTAGATTCGATTATCCGAATATCTTTGTTAACTGAATTCTTAAAAATATATATAGGTAAATATGAAATACCTTGATCTGCTTTTATTAGACTTTCAGTTACATGAACAGATGATATCCTTGTAATATCAGCTTCTGGAACTATTTCGTAAATTTTATCAATCAAACCTGTCCAATAAGAAGGATGATTGCCTGATAATATACGATATTTTTTTAAAAAATCAATTTCACTTTTTAAATATTTATTTGCCTCCACATTAGGAACTATTAATTTTATTTTTCCCTCACACACATTTTTATAAATTACCTTATCCGTATTAGGTAATTTTCTATCTATTCCAATATGATACGTATTCTCTTCTATAGCCTGAGGGATATGATCATCCATAACCGAAATTGAAATATCTATATTAGGTGCGACTTCAAAAAAAATCGGCAAAAATTTAGGCATTAAATAAGAAGCTATATAAGATGTTACTACTACATTTAACCTAACCGAATATTTTTTTTTAGAATTTTTTATTTCATAAATTCCTTTTTCATATGTACTAATTGTTTCAACTGCTATTGAATAAAAAAATTTGCCATCATCTGTTAGAACTATATTTCTCCCTTTTGCTTCAAAAAGCTTTAGCTTTAAAAGATTTTCTAAGTTCTTTATATGATTAAATACTGAAGTTTGTGTTATAAACAATTCATCTGCTGCTTTTCTATAATTTTCATATTTTGCAACAACTATAAAGGTGTAATACCATTCTAAATTCATTTTTTCTCCTATCGACCAATCATTAAGATTTCCTTAATAGTATATCAAGAAATTACAAATTTTAAAATATATAGTTTTGATGTATTATCTATAACAAAGGGGTTACCATTATGATAAAAATTCAAGTATAAGAGACGGGATGCAACAAAGAAATATTCGTAAAGATCTTAAAAAAATTAGGTTGCAAAAAAGAAAGGACATGAGAATTTATGAAAATTAATGTTACAACAGAAAATGGTTATTTACCAGCTAAATACTCAAAATTTGCTGAGGAGAAATATCAATATAAAGGAAATCCATGTATATCTTTTCCTATTGAATTTATTGATATTTCGGGCAAAGTTAAATCTATAGCTATTACTTTTTTAGATCATGATGCTATTCCACTTTGCGGTTTCACTTGGATACACTGGCTAGTTTGTAATATTCCAGCTAACATTAACTGTCTTCCAGAAAATATAAGTGTAGATAATAGTCTAAATGTTGTGCAAGGGCAAAATAGCTTTGCATCACCATATGTCGGGGAGACTGATCCTAATATAACAAATAGATATGCTGGACCAACTCCACCAGACAAGGAACATGAGTATACACTAAAAGTATATGGGCTCGATAAAAAATTAGATCTAAAGCAAGGATATTTCATGAATGATTTTTATAAAGCTATTAATGGCCATGTTGTAGAGTCTGATGAATTAAAAATATTAGCACATTCTTAAACAGGAGTATTTTATTTTGTTAAATATCTTCTCTTATTCTTTTATTTTCTATATCAGGAGTCCTCTTTTTATCACTGAATAATGCAAAAAGGTATCTTGAATGTTAGGTACTATTTTTTTTGTTTCTTTCTTTTGAGATTCAAAACTTTCTTTGATTTTATTTTCAGCCACGCTACGGAAGAAGCTAGTACAGCAGTTTCTTTTTTATCAAAGGTGTTGATATTAAATTTTGATATGCCCAAAAGAGGGGTTACCCCCTACTAAGGAAGTTAAACAACTATAGTCATAAAAACAAGCTGTACCAATCATTTAGATAATTCGTAAGAGTAATCAGAACCATTTTTCTTTTGGAATATATTGAGGATTAAATGTAATATCTTGTAACCAATGCAGTAAGCAAACATAAGTTGTCCATTTCATTTCTAAGTTATGTATAGAAACCTAATAAACTCTTAAGATTTTTCCCTAGTAATTCTTAATTTATTTGTTATAAAATAAATAAATAAATTAAGTTTATTTGTAAGGAGAGATTAAGTATGTTTAAGTTCATAAAGGAATTTATTAAAAAGCCAAAATTTATTGGAGCAGTGGCACCAAGTAGTGAATATTTAGCTAAAAAAATGATAGAAGATATTAATTTTAAGGAATGTAATTGTATTATAGAATATGGTCCAGGAACAGGTGTTTTCACAGAAAAACTTATTGCAAGAAAAAGAGAGAACACATTATTACTTGTTATTGAGAATAACAAAAAATTTTGTGAGGGTTTATTTAGTATGTACGGCTACAAGAAAAATGTTAAAATTATAAATGATGGGGCAGAGAATATAAAAAAATATCTAAAACAGTATAATATTAAACAGGTGGACTATGTTGTATCCGGGCTTCCTTTTACGGTATTACCGGTAAGTATTTCAAATATTATATTAAAGAATACAAAGGAGATATTAAGCAATGAAGGAGAATTTATAACTTTTCAGTACTCCTTATTAAAAAAAAATTTCTTCAAAAACTATTTTAATAGTGTAAAAGTGAAGAAGGCAATGATAAACTTACCACCTGCATATGTATTGAAATGCAGAGTAAATGACGAACTATGAAGAAAAGAAATAAATTAATTTTGATGGCGATTTTCTGGTTGGCAATTGTAGCCGTTTTATATAGCCAAGGGATGATTACAACAGATATTAATAAAATAAAAGAAATTATAGGAAAAAATCCTTTTAAAATGAGAGTATTATTTGTGCTTTTATCAACTGTAAGAGTATTATTCTTTATTCCACAAACTATTTTTATAATTATTGGAAGTATGCTATTGGGACCATATGTAGGCTTTGCTTTATCTGTTCTATCATTAGCTATAGCTCAAAGCATCATGTATGCAATTGGAATATATTTTCAAAATCAATTACTAGGAGAAGAATTTTTAGAGAAAAATAGGGTTACAATAGCCATTCTTAAAAAATATGGATATAAAATGCTAGCACTAGGCATCGCATGTCCTGTAACCCCTTCAGATCTAATAACCCTTTCAGCAGCTTGCATCAAATTAAATTACAAAAAATGCATATTTATTATAGTAATGGCTGATGCTCCTATGATATTTTTGTATGGATTTTTAGGAACGGGAATTCAAGGTACTTTCTTTTTTAAGACTTTAGCAATTATTGCTATTACCTTTGTATCCTATTATACATTTGTTATTTGGAAAAAAATTAATAGTAATTCAGAGGGGGAAGAAAAACACTCTTCACTAGCATGAAATAAAAGTGATGAGAGCTTTAAATTTAGTGAAATACAAATTAGAGAACTATTTTTAGACCAGTACTTTCAAATGAAATTTGAGATTTTCCTAAGGAAATAATGATAAAATATAATAGGAGTGAAAATAATGTTTAAGTTATGGATAATAAAAATATCTAATAAAACGAAAAAGAGTATAAATGCTAAGTATAGTTTATGGATAATTGTATCACTAATTATTAGTGTTGTCGTTGGACTAACAGTCGTGCAAGTTGTTAAGCCAGTTCATTTTTTAAAGGTTCATCATGTTGATTATGATAAAGAAAGATATGAGACAGAAGAGAAAGCTTTAGACTTTATTAATAGGGTCTATAGTGAGAAAAATAATAAGGAAGAATATATTAAAAACAATATAACAACTTTTAAAGGAAATATTTATATAGTTGATAAAGACGGACATGTACAATATAAAAATGAAAATGATGGCTACCAAGCGGTAGAAAGCATAAATATTAACGCTTTTAAAAAGAAGATAGAAAAAAGCAGTGAGGATGAATTCAAGATATCATATCCATTAACTATAAATAATAATGTTTATTATTTAATTATGATAAAAAATTTAAATGGAGTATCTACATATTCACATGAGATTAGTTATGCTATCGCAGCAATAATTGCATTAATATTATTTGTATTTTTAGTTTATTTTGGACTTAGAAAAAAAGTTAAATATATAGAATATATATCTTCATCTATAAAGGAAATATCTAAAGGTAATTTAAAGTATGAACTTGAAATTAAAGGTGAAGATGAACTTGCTTGTGTAGCAAATGAAATTAATTCAATGGAAAAAAGTCTTTTAAATATGATTGAAAAAGAAAGACAAAATGATAAAATGCAACAAGAATTAATAACAAATATTTCTCATGATTTAAAGACACCGCTTACTATAATATTAGGGTATTTAGATATTATAAGAACGAAGAAATACAAAACTGAAGAAGAAGAAAATCAATATATACAAACTTCATATGAAAAAACAATGTTGATTCAGAAAATGATATCAAAATTATTTGAACTTGTTAAGTTAGGGGATAAAGAAACTGTATTAAATAGAAGTGATGTAAACATTAATAAGTTGTTAAGACAGGTTATAACAGATCATTCTCCAATAGCAGATTTAAAGAATATTAATATTGAATATAAAAATTCTAAAAATGTAATTATATTAAATGTGGATTTAGATAAAATATGCAGAGTATTTAATAATTTAATGAATAATGCCATAAAGTATTCTGAGAAAAATGAAAATATTATAGTATCTTTAGAGGAAGATGCAGCTGGAGCTGTAATTTGTTTGAAAAATAAATGTAAAAACATAAAAGAAGAAGATTTAGATATGTTGTTTAATAGATTTTATAGAGGGGATAAAGCTAGAAATAGTTCTGTAGAAGGTAGTGGTATAGGATTATCAATAGTTAAAAGAATTTTAGAACTTCATAATAGCAGTATATGGGCAGAATTACATGATGATGATGAAATTTCGTTTATTATAAGATTGAGAGGGTAGATTAATGAATAAGAAGAAAATTTTAATAGTTGATGATGAAGAGGATATAAGGAACATAGTAAGTATTTATCTTGAGAATAATGATTTTGAAACGGTTAAGGTGGAAAATGGAATTAAAGCATTAGAGGTTATTGATAAGGAAAAAATTGAATTGGCCATTTTAGATGTTATGATGCCTGATATGGATGGAATTACATTGTGCATTAAAATAAGAGAAAAAACAAATATGCCTATAATAATGTTGTCAGCTAAAGATCAAGATATGGATAAGGTTATGGGATTAACTTGTGGTGCAGATGATTATGTAGCTAAGCCCTTTAATCCAATAGAATTATTAGCCAGGGTAAGGGCACAGCTTAGAAGATTTAATGAACTTAATCCAGTTCAAATGAACAGTGAAGAATTAAGGTATGACGACTTTATATTAAAATTAGATGCACATAAGCTCTTAAAAAAAGGTGAAGAAATAAGATTAACGCCTACAGAATTTAAGATTTTAAAATTATTATGGATTAATAGAGGAATAGTGTTTTCTACAGAGAAAATCTTCGAAAAAATATGGGGTGAAGAGGAATTTGAAGTAGATAATACGGTTATGGTTCATATTAGGAATTTAAGAGATAAAGTGGAAGAAGATAATAAGAAGCCTAAATACATAAAAACTGTTTGGGGCGTTGGTTATAAATTTGGAGATTAATTTAAGTTAGAGGTACTACTTATCAACTAGGCTAAACAGAGTTTCTCCATTGTTTCATGAGTTGAAAAAACAAGTTGAGCATTCTTTTTATTAGTATCAGGATTTTGAAAAAGTTCGATCAAAAATCTTGTTAATTGAGGAGGCAGGTTTATATTACCATAAAATTGCGGTAGACAGAAATAATTTATTTGGAGAATGAAATTTATTTTTTATTTGAGTTTGTATTTCTATATCATTTGTAAATTTATACTGATCCGTGTTTTCTCTTTCAAAAATTATACGTTGTCTACCACATTTTTTATAAGATTATTTTTGTGTGATGTCCTGCTTATTTTTTATATTAGGATATCTCTTTTTGTCACTGAATAATGCAAAAAGTATACCTGGTAAAAGAATTACAGCGCTCATTTTAAATGTAAAACTAAAAGCTTTAACAGTATAGGTCAAAAAGGTATCTTGGATAATAGGTACTATTTTTTTGGTTTCTTTCTTTTGAGCTTCAAAACTTTCTTTGATTTTATTTTCAGTCATGTTTGAAGAGAAAGCTAGCACAGCAGTTTCTTTTTTATCAATTGTGTTTAATATTGTTGAAAGACTAACGCTTTTATCACTACCTGTTTTGATAGAAGAAATCATCTGCAGCTTGGTTTTATTATCAAATACAGTGTCATTCTGTATTGTTTGCACAGCAGAGTCTTTAGCATCAGATATCTGAGTAGTCATATTTGATGTAAATATAGTTAAGACTAAGGCAACTCCAAGTACAGTTCCAAGTGTTCTTGTCATGTTACTTATTCCAGAAGCTATTCCTATTTTATCTACAGGAACGTTAGCCATTATAGAACCTATTAGTGTTGCCATACTAAGACCCGTACCAGCACCAGCAACAATTAATCTTAAAATAATATCTATATTTGAAGAATTTTGAGTAAGAGAACTATTTAAGTAGCAAGAGGCACAAAGTAAAAAAATACCCGATGCACTAATTAATCTGCTGCCTAATTTTTTTGTTAAAATAGCAGCTAATATTGAAAAAAGCATTGAAGTTAAGGACATAGTTGAAATAATAAGTCCTGCTGACAGTTGATTTAATCCTTTAACCTGAATTAGGAAAAAAGATAGCAAATAGGTACCAGACATCATACCAAGTCCGAGTAAGAATAGGGAAATCGAGCCGTTAGTAAATTGTACGGATTTAAATAAACTAAGTGGAAGCAGGGGCTCCTTAACTTTTAGTTCAATAATAACAAATATTATAAGGACTATAGCAGAAACCGCAAAGAGGGAAAGGATAAAGCTTGAAGTCCAACCTTTTTCATTAGCCTTTATTAATGCTAACGTTAAGCAAAACATAGCAGTGGAAATTGTTATAATTCCACCAAAGTCTATATTTTTACTTGCAGTTGAATCATAAGATTCCTTTATGAATTTCATAGTTAGTATTATACAAATACAACCTATAGGTACATTAATAAAAAAAATATATCTCCAATTAAAAAATTGAGTTACTATACCACCAATTGATGGTCCACTTGCAGCAGCAAGACCAGCAAAAGCTCCCCAAAGTGCCATAATAGTTCTTCTCTTTTCTGGTGGGAATATTTCAGCAGAAAGAGGCATCGCAATAGTCACAACAAAAGCTGCAGATAGCCCTTGAAGTGCTCTAAATAATATAAGTACTTGAAGGGAATTCGAAATACCACATAGCAGTGAAGATATAGTAAATAAAAATACTCCTGTAATAAACAGTTTTTTCCTCCCAAATTGATCTGCTAATCTAGAAGCAGTCAGTACAATAGCTGCAAAAGCTAGATTATAGGCATTTACTACCCAAGAAATATGAGCCATAGTAGTATTAAAGTATTCGGTCATTTTAGGCAAAGTGATATTTACTATAGTTGTATCTAATAATGCCATAAAAAATCCTAAGATAATAGCTACAAAAGAAATGATTTGATATTTTTTGTTCATAATATAAACCTCCTAAATAATAATGTTAAATATATTAGTATATAATAAACTACTATATATTATAGTAGTTGGGCAAAAAAAATGTCTCTCAATATAAAGATTTATTAGAGACACCCAATTATTAATTATAATGATCAAAAACTTTTTCAGACCATTTTTGTAAAATGTTATAAAATTCGTTGTATAGATCTAATATAAGCAATTCAGAACCAACTTTTTCATTTTGATGTTTTGCGTTATTATAAATTGACTCCACAAACGATCTACGTTCTTCCGCCTTGTTTTTGAAATTTTTAAGGTATTCTTTTCTTTTTTCTTCTGGTACATTCTCTATATTAGCTAAAAATGCATTAAAATCTAAATAAACATTTCCTATATGTTTTGAACTTTCTTCCATTAGTTCATTGAAATATGAATTTCCTTTTTCATTCAGTGAATATAATGTTTTTTCGGGCATTTCACCTTCTTTAACAGTTCTTGAATTTAAATATCCATTATCGCATAATTTAATTATATTTTTATAAATTGACGGGTCACTGATTTTTAGCCACTTAGTAAGATTCCAGATATCAAATTCTTTAACCATTTCATAGGCGCTTTTCTCTTTGTGCTGCAAATAGCCAAGTATTATTAAATTTATTGAAGACACTTTAATCACCACCATTCATTATACTACTATAAAGTATAGTAGTATATGGTATATTTGTCAATATAGAATTTGTTAAACTCCGTCGTATATATTAGATTTCCAAGCTATTTTTAAAACATCATTTTTAAAATAATTAAAAAAAATTAAATAATTATTTAACAAATATTCAAAAATATGTATAATAGAGATATAAAATAAAAAGGATGGTGTTTATACTGGAAACTTTAGTTGAGAAAGCAAAAAATGGGGATAGAAAATCTTTGATGGTCATTATTGAGAAATACAAATTTTTGATAATTAAGTTAGCATCAACTTATCATATACCTTCTTATGAATTTGAAGATTTAGTTCAGCAGGGATATCTTTCAGTTATAAAAGCAGTTAATCTTTATACCCTTGGTAGAAACACTTTTGATGGCTATTGCATAAATTCTATTAAAACCAATTTTAATGCTCTTCTAAAAGGAAAGATAAAACACTATAGAGAAGTTCCAAATTCAGATCCTACAAGCAAGAGTACAGCTGAAGAGTATAATTTCACATTAGAGGATGAAGTCATCGCTTACGAAGAAGTTAAAAGGCTTTATTCCGCCTTAGAAAAGTTAGAGATACCCGAAAGATCCATAGTTGAAAGATTTTACTTTATTAATGATACTCTTAAGGAAATAGCTTGTGATAGTAGCCAGAGTTATAATCATTTGTTACGGGTTAAAAGCAAGGCCTTAAAGAAACTTAGAAAATATATATAAGTAATTTATAGAAAACAATTTTTAAAAGCATATATATTATCTGTAACGGTGAGGGGAGGAATGCAGCATGTTTGATGCATTTGTTAAACTGGTTAACACAGTTGGCTTCCCTATAGGTGTGAGCATATACCTTCTAGTCAGATTTGAGAAGAAAATTGAGGATCTCAATAAATCTATCTCTGATTTAGCTGTAGCTATATCCACTGTTATAGGAAAATCTGAAAAATAAGGGTGCCTAGGGTTTTGGTATCCTTATTTTTTATTTTAAAATAATCTGCAGAAATTTTTACAAGGGCATATATATTAAGTGAAAACAAAATAAAAGGAGTGATTAAGTATGGCAGTTGTATCAACAAAGGTATCAAGTATTTTAAAACTTACAATGAAAACAGGTATAGACATCAATGGCAAGGATGAATTTGCAACAAAAAGCCTAGGTAATGTAAAAGTTAATGCAGTGGATGCAGATATTTTCGCAGTAGGACAAGCTATCTCTAAGATCAAAACTTATCCATTGGTTGGGATAGATAGACAAGATCAGTATAGCCTAGTTACAGAAAAGGAAGTTTAAATAAGAAGCTTAAAATCTAAAAACCAAAATTAAACAATTTAAAGGAGGAAAAATTATATGAATAAATTAGTTATGAGATTTTTAACTACTATTGAGGGTAAGTATTTTACGTTAAGTGTAGATGACATTAAAGCTGATGATAAGGGACCTACTATAACAGAAGCAGAGGTAAATGCCCTTATGGATTTAGTTATTGCAAAAAACATTTTTCTATCAACTAGTGGTGACTTAACTGGCAAGAAAGATGCTAAAATAGTTACTACTGATACAAATACAATTAAGGTAGCATAATAAAATTATCACCTTAGGTGATGAAGATTCCACTAAGGATTAACTTGGTGGAATATTTTTTTTAGGCTATGTTTCACTATAGTGTTGAAATAGAGTAAGAAAAAATTATAGATGGAATTATCCACCTATAATGCTCAAATACGATTCTTATTTTATTTTTTATAAAACATATCTATATGTGGAATGTTATCTTCTAAATACTCATTTGAAGTTTCTTTAAAGCCAAGACTTCCATAAAAATTAACTAAATATGATTGTGCTTGAATCTTAATCTCTTCCTCATTTAAATTTAATTGTATAAAATTGATTGCTTTTAACATCATTTCTCTTGATATACCTTTGCCACGATTATTTTTATGTACCAATACTCGTCCAATAGATATTTCATCAAATGAAACTCCTTTTTTCAAGATTCTTAAATATGCAATAATTTTGCCGTTATCTTGAAGGTATAAGTGATATGCGTTTTCGTCTTTGCCGTCACAATCTTGGTAATAACACTGCTGTTCAACAATAAATACTTCATTTCTTATTTCCAAAATTTTATATATTTCTTCAACTTTTAATTCTTCAAACTTTTTTAGTTCCCAATTCAATGTTTTGCCTCCTTTTATTGTTTATGTTGTATTAATATAATATTTATCATAACATAAGTTACAAAGTGTCACACATGCTATAACTATATGTTTTTAACATTGAGGTATCAAAATAATATTATGATTTAATATATTTTAAATAAGTGAATTAGTTTGAAAGGTGAGTAAATGACCGTTGTTATTAAGGTGAAATGATTGTTTGTATTTCACCTCTGTATTTGGTCAATATTGTACTTTTTTTAATGAAAATGATATATTATAGTAGCAACAGAATAGTAATAACTTTAATTGTTAATAATATTAAAGAAGATTTGCTCATACAAAGCGTGAGCAGTTTAAAATAAAGAAAGCTCAATTAAAAGAAGATTTAGCAAGTTTAAAATAAAAAAAGATTCAAAATTAGTGCCTTTATATAAGGGCACTAATTTTATTATGGGGGATAAATGTGGATTTTATATATTTAACGACTTTCCTTCTGAAATGTCGTTTAAAATAAAAAAAGCATCAATTGATGCATATATTTTGACTAATAGCATATAATATAGTACACTAAGGTTAAAGACTGGAGTTGGTGAAATGAACGAGAGTGAACACTACAATGAAAATTATACTAAACAAGAAATTGATGTTCTTTTGTTAAAGATTAAGGATTGTGTCAATAGGAATAAGTTCACAGTTGAGCAAAATAAAAACAGACAAGAAAATAAGAAATTAATTGAAAACTATAATTTATCTCATTCTAAAATAAAGGCAATATTGTTAAACATTGAAACAACAGACTTTTGCTATTCACTACAAAATAAAAAAATTGGGTATGAGTATGAAATACTTTATGTCTTTTGTCCCCAGAGGACTCTTTTTAATATATTGGGGGAAGAAGAATTTGTGGATATTTATACAAAATTTAATATCATTGAATATGATAATAATATTGTATATACAGTCTCATTTCATAAAAAAAACAAGCTAATAAATTATCTTTTTAGATGATTTATTGTATATTTGAAAGGAGAATTAAATTATGGATAACAAAAATATATTTTGCGAAAATTGCAGAAAAGATGTGGGTTACACTATAAAAGAAGAATATATGAGTTCAGATCTAAAAGGTGAGACTTATTCTTATTATGGGAAAATAGCAAATTGTAATGAATGCTCTAATGAAATCTATGTTAGTGAAATTAACGACTACAATTTAAAACAGCTTTATAATGCTTTTAGAAAACAGAATAATATTATTTCTTTGAATAATATACTAGAAATTCCTCAAAAATACAATATTGGTAAGAGGCCGTTATCATTACTGATGGGCTGGGGCGAGCAAACATTTACTCGTTATTCTGATGGAGATATGCCAACAAAACAATATTCAGAAATTTTGAAGAATATTTATGAAGATCCTAATTATTATCTCTCCATTTTGGAAGCAAATAAGAATAAATTGAAATCTCAATCGACTTACGAGAAAAGTAAGATTGCTACACAAACAATTTTAGGAATTGAACAGATTTCAGGAACAGAAAAAATAGATGTTACTATTAATTATCTTTTATGTAAGTGTGAAGATATTACACCCTTGGCTTTGCAAAAATTGCTATACTACGTTCAGGGGTTTTACTATGCTTTTACGAAGTGTTTTATTTTTGAAGAAAACTGTGAAGCTTGGGTACATGGTCCTGTTTACAAAAATGTGTATTATAAGTATAAAGAATATTGTTTCGACCCCATAAAATGTAATGATTTTTCAAACAATATAGTTTTAACCAGTTTAGAAAAAACTATAATTGACAGTGTAATAAGAAATCTGAGCGGTTATAGTGGTAAAATGTTAGAAGCATTTACTCATTTAGAAACACCTTGGTTAGCTACAAGGGGTGATTTGCCAACATTGGCAAGTACAGATAGAGAGATTGATAGGGACCTAATTAGTAGTTATTTTACAAAGGTTAAACAAAAATACAATATGCTAAACCCATCAGATATCAGCGAATATAGTAAAGTGATGTTTGAACGAATATCGTTATAGAAATTATTATATATGGTATATATTAAACAATTATAAAACAAAATTAACAGTAGAAGGCCATTCAAGATAATATTTTATTATCTTGAATGGCCTTCTAAATTAGTGAAAATTCGCAAGAAATAAATTAAAGTTTAAGTTGATGTAAAATGTTTACAATTTATTATTAGTTTAGGTACAATATCTTAACATTGAAATGATATAATATTTATATTAAGGAGCCCCCTTTAATATAAATTAGTTTATTAAACGAGCCTAACGCTATATGCAGGCTTTTTTATTTTTTTGTAAAAAATATTATCCGAACTAATTGCCAAGGGCCGTTACACTGATACAAAAAGAAGTTTTAAATTAATACTATTGTTTATGGCTGGAATAGGGCTTGTAATGTCTTTGTTGCTGTATTGGTTTGCAGTGCCACTATCTAAAATAGTTAAGTTCCCAAAAGCTTATATAGCAATTAAAACGTTATCTCCAGCAATTTTATTTACATCCATACTTTTCTGTTTATAGGGGTTATTTTCAAGCAACTAGCAATATGATTCCTACGGCTGTATCTCAAATAATAGAGCAATTAATAAATGTAGCACAATAGTAATTGTGTTACTTTCATATTGAGGCTATTACAAATGTTTAAAGAAGTGTAGATATACTTAATTTATGGTAATTATGGCATGTTCAAATATACATTTTATGCTATATTTGTGAAATAGTATGATTAAACTATTTTATATAAAAAGGAGGATTTGTATGAGAGTTATGTTTTCAACAATTATTGCTACAATTATTAACTATGCTCTATTAGTTGCAATTATAATAGTGGTATATAAATCAATAAAAGGGTTTAAAAATAGAAATAAAAGGATGGAGTAAAAACTAGATATTGTTTTAAATAAATTAGAAAATAAAAAAGATAATTAATATTTAAAGTTACATAATTTGTTTCTGTTTCATCGCAAGTAACACCCTATCTAACGGATATGGGGTTACTTTATTAAGGGCTGGGCTATAATCCCTTATTTTTCATTTCGATAATAAAAGGTTATAGGAAGTGCCTATTATAAGAAAGAAGTATCTTAGTAATAGGATACTTCTTTCTATTTTATTTAAGTAAAAATTAAATTAATGTGATTAGCACTCGTCTTTTTATCCTGAGTAACTATTAGTTCCAATACCCCTTCTGGATAACCTTTTGGTCAGTTCCAGCCCAACAACTACCTAATCCGATAGTTGTAACAAAAAGTTCTAAGTAGAAAAATAAAAAAATTGTATTTTCTCTACCATTTTCAAATTCTTTTGGAGTCGTTGCTAGAATTAAACTTGGAGCATCACATAATATTTGATCTATTCCAGTATAATCAAATATACATTTTATGTTATACTTGTAGAATAAAGTGTAGCAACAGTGATATAAAATGAAGATAATTAATGCAGCATGGGGGATTAGAAAATGAAAAAAATATGTAATCAATGCCAGACTGAAATGATAGAGAATTGTAAAGTTGAATCTTTTGGTGGAATTACAATTTCAAAAAAAGGTAATTTTCTTTTAAATACTACGTATGGTACACCCAAAGCAGCGGTCTGTCCTAATTGTGGCTGTGTAATTTTTTATATTGATAACTATAAAGACGTTGTTAAGTAAACATATATAATGGTAGAAATTTTGGATTGATATTAATTCGCATCTTTCTTTTATTATGACGGAACAGTAAAAAAATGCGACTTATGAAAAATATAAGACAACTTAATAAATAGCAATTTATAGGGGAGGTAAAACATGAAAAAGCTAGGCTTAGTTGGAGGAATGGGTCCTGAGTCCACAATTCCATATTATCATGATATTGTATATGGAGTCCAAAATAAAGTTGGAAAAACGTTTTTTCCTAATATGACTATTGAGAGTGTGAATGTTTTTGATGTCCTTAATATGTGTGAAAGGAAAGAATATGAACAACTTGTCAATTATTTAATGGTGGCAATCAATAATTTGAGAGCCAGCGGTGCAGATTTTATAGCTTTATCGGCTAATACACCACACATTGTTTTTGATGAGCTTAATAAGCGTTCAAATATCCCACTTGTGAGTATTATTGAGGCTACTTGTGATGAAGTAAAACGACGTAATATATCTAAAGTAGGGCTGTTAGGAACAATCTTTACTATGAATGGGGAATTTTTTAAAAAGCCATTCACGAAAAATCATATAGAAGTGATAACTCCAACTGATGAAGAAAAGGAGGTTGTTAATCAAAAGATTTCGCAAGAATTAGAGTTGGGTATTGTCAAGGAGGAGACTTTATCAGCATTTCTGAAAATTATTCAAAGAATGAAAGTTGAAAATGGAATACAGGCAATTATTTTAGGTTGTACTGAATTGCCGTTGTTGTTCAAGGGAGTCAAAGCACCAGTGGATTGTTTGGATACAATGCAGATACATATTGATACTCTTGTTAACATGATTATAGATGATTAAATTTAATTCCAATTTGTAGAGTTGAGGTAACATAATTTTAGTTTCAGTTCTGTCGTATCTTTCCTGTATGTCGACACAATTCCCCCCATATCATTAGATGTGGGGGGAATTATATTAAAGATGTTAAAATCTTCAAATATCGTCATTTCACTAATCTGGCAAGCTGATTAATGTTTTTATGCAGTATTTTCATGTTTATGAACCCAAATACAATTCCAATAGTTACCCAGATGGCAACTTCACCAGCAGAGTAGCCCAGGATGGTCTGGGCTAGTTTTAAAATATAACAGCATGGAATAACTGTCAGCCATGCCGTTATTTCCCCAGGGACATAATGGCGGTAAGATAATGGCAATAATATAATGTGGAATAAAATCAGATGCACGATATTACCTACGAGTAAGCCGTACCATAATCCATAAAATCCACTTATATTGCCAATCATAGTAGCAATAATCCATAAAATTAGCTCTTCATACACACCTATGGCCATACCAGCTGTATTCTTTGTGCCTCCAAAGGGTGTTATGGGCAGATGGATATATTGTTTAAAATCTTTTGCGCACCAGTACTTTGCCATAATGATTTCTTCCATATCATGTACAATAAACAACAATGGAAACAACCATACAAACCATTTTAATTCATTCATTTCGTATTCCTCCTTTGTTCTCTATTTTACTCATCTGCTTTAATGTTTCAATCATCAGATTTTCAATATTTATGTAATTAAGCAACGAAAAACATACATAATGTTGTTTATCTGTACAACGTGTTTTAAAATAAAGGTAAGGGGGAATTACAAATGAATCAAAATGATTTGCGTGTTATAAAGACCAGAAAAAATATTGAGACATCTTTTATTTTCTTACTGAGCCAAAAAGACTTTTACAAAATAACAGTACAGGATATATTGGACACGGCTTTGATTAACCGATCTACTTTTTACAAACATTATGCAGATAAATATCAGCTAGCTAAAACTCTTTGCAATGAAGTATTTGATTTACTAAAAATTGGTGTAAAAGATCGATTCTGCTGTACCACTGCGGAAGATACCCTGATGGTTATAAAACCTTTGTATCAGATACTCTCTATCAAACGAGAAAGAATTTTAGTTCTCTTTAAAATTAATACGGATACCATTCATTTATATGATGACATGTCTGATTTCTTAAAAAGAAGTTTTTACGAGCAGCATGGCATACAAAATCAGCAGTCACATGATATTTTGGACTATTTGTCAGTGTTATATGCATCACTTGTTATGACTGCAATTAAATGGTGCTTGCAAAATAATGGATATAAACAATTGGTCAATCATCCTCAGCTTTTTTTGAAATTAGCAGAAGTGTTTGAATATCCATGCCCATAAATAATGTTTATAGTTTCTCCGCGCTAAAATTTTATCAGAATGCGACAGACCTATACAACAAAAAGCGAACTATGGCTATATACATAGTTTCAATGACCTCACTATAGGATAAACGAACTTTAACTTGATATAACACGAACTTTTGACATTTTTCCATTCTTTTTTTGAATTGTAAGCATACAACACAACTTGTTGCATGCTTTTATTTGTTTTTGAAACCAAGATTATTGCATTTGTATACGAAATTATAATTTATATATTAAAATGTGAGAGAAAACATTTTTATTTACGTTATATAAAGTGTAAAAGCTTTTACAGCAACTATAAGATGGGGGAAATTTATGAAAAGTAATGAAGAAAATTATGTGAAAAGGTTAAAAAATAAAAAAGAAGATGCGCTGGAATTTATAGTAGATAAATACTTAGCCTTAGTAAAATTTACTGTGTATAAGGTTCTATCACCACTTAAAAGAGATGGAATCATTGAAGAGTGTATAAATGACGTTTTTTTTTCAATATGGAATCATTCAGATAAATTTAAGGGAGGCGACGTCGAGTTTAAAAAATGGATATATAAAATAGCTAAATTTAGAGCTATTGATTGTTATAGAAAGGAAATTAAAAATACAGAGGTTAGTTTAGACGGAGATATAAGTGAAGGTAAATCCATAGAGGACGAAATTATTATTACAGAGGGAAAAGATGAATTGATAGTTTTAATAAATTCTCTTGAATCTATAGACAGAGATATATTCATTATGAAGTTTTTCTTAGATGTGAAATCAGATGATATAGCTAAAAAACTTGGAATGAGTAGAGCTGCTATAGATAATAGAATTTATAGAGGAAAGAAAAAGCTGAGTAAAAAAGTTACTAGTTTGAATTTGGAGGTAGTCTGATATGAAAGATATTTATGAACTATTAAATGATATAAACATAGATGAGAGTGAAATGGATGAATATGAAGTAAATAATATGGGCGTATCAAGTATTGAAAAACTAAGAATAAAGAAGGCTTTAAGAAAGGCTATAAAGAAAAATAAACCAGGTCATAAAAAAGCTATAATTGCCGCAGGTTTGTTTTTTGCAATAATTGGATGTGCTGGAACTATTGGAATAGCTAACCCAACCTATGCAACGGATATACCTATTGTGGGGGATATATTTAGGTTTTTAGATAATGATCGAACCGGGGTATATGACAAATACAAAGAAAACGCAAATGAAATAAATGTTACTAAAGAAAGTAATGGAAATTCAATTACTATAAAAGATGCTATTTTTGATGGAAGAACATTAACCTATACTTATGAAATAAAAAGTAATAAGGACTTAGGAAAGAATCCATCTTTTGGTGGTGATGGTATTGAAATTGAAGACTATAGGGGAGGGTTAACAGGAAGTGCTGGAGCCCAAAGAGTGAATAAGAATACTTACGTAGGCCAGGATACTTATACTATAGATGAGCAAAGAGAAAAGATTAATTTTCAATTAAAAATCAAAAGAATTTCAGATGGGAGTAATGGAGAGGTTAAAGAGGCAAATGAGGCAACTGGGAATTGGAAATTCAAAATTAGTTTACCCGCATTAAAAAGTACTAAGCAAGCGGTAAACAAGGGCATTGAAAAGGAGGGTATAAAGATAAATATAGATTCTATTTCTAAAACCACCGCAACCTTTAGTATCAATTTTTCTCAAAGTATAACTAAAGAAGAAAAAGAAAAATGGTTTGATGTAAGCACAAAGTTAGAAGTAAGAGATAATTTGGGAAATGTTTATAAGGGTGAAGACAATGGAGCAAGTGGATATAAGACTACATTAAACTTTAGAGAAACTTTTGGTAAATTAGACGTCAAGGCACATCAGCTTATAATAACTCCTAAAATTCATATGTCGAATACTGGTGGCGGAGTTGAAACTGATAAAAATGGAAAGGAAACTGAAATAAAAGCTAAAATAGATAAAAATCATCCTGAAAAAGGGGATATTATATTAGATAATATTGTTGTTAACTTAGATAAGTAAATATAATTTCGATTTAGTTTTAGATCAAATCAAAATAAAGTCCTTTAGGAGAAATCTTTCTAGAGGACTTTTTACGCTGAAAGTAACACAATACCAATTGAGTTACATTGAGATTGAGGCTACTATATCTATCATTCTAAATTATAAAGAAAAGACCATCTGGGCTCCAGATGGTCTTTTCTTTTGGTTCAAAATAACATTTATTATATTAAATTCATTTTAAATGTAGATATATAACCTATCTTTTAACAAGTGGAAAAGCAATTACCTCTTTAATAGACGTTGCACCAGTTAAAAACATTATCATTCGATCTATACCAATACCTAATCCTCCTGCTGGTGGCATACCTGTATCAATTGCAACTGCAAATTCTTCATCCATAGGACTTGCAGTTGCAAGTCCTGCTCTTAATTTATTTGCTTGTTCATTCAATAATACTCTCTGTCTCAATGAATCATTAAGTTCAGAATACGCATTCCCAAGCTCTATTCCATAAGCATATGGTTCAAATCTTTCAATTAACTCTGGATTATCCCTATGAATCTTGCATAGTGGAGAAGAATCCATTGGAAAATCAATTACAAATGTTGGCTGAATTAAATCTTGCACACAATATTCATCAAAAAGAGCAATAATCAATTCACCTTTAGATGCTTCAATAATATTGAGACCTTCGTCTTGACTTGTTTTTAACAAACCTTTTTCCTTTATAGAATCAACGATTATCTCTTTGCCTAAAACTTCAACATCAATACCAGTATGATTTCTGACTAAATCGCACATTTTTTCCCTCTTCCAAGGTGCTTTAAAATCTATTTCAGTACCATCATAAACCACTTTAGATGTCTCATTAACTTTATTAAAAACATATTCAAATAGATTTTCCATCAAATTCATCATGTCATTGTAATCTACGTAAGCCATATAACACTCAAATAATGTGAATTCAGGATAATGGGTTTTATCAATTCCTTCATTTCTAAATGATCGTGCTATTGTATAAACTCTTTCTATTCCTCCAACCATTAGCCTCTTTAAATAAAGTTCAGGAGATACATTCATGTATACCTCAGTATTCATTGAATTTACCTTAGTAGTAAATGGTTTTGCCTCTCCTCCACCATATTTAGTATCAAGAATTGGTGTAGCTACTTCTATAAATTCTTTTTCATTCATAAATTCTCTTAAAGCCGATATAGCCTTTGATCTATTAATAAATCTTTCTTTAACATCATTATTCATAATCATATCTAAAGAACGGTGTCTTTGCCTTAAATCTATATCCTGGATACCATGGAATTTTTCAGGTAAAGGCCTAATTGCTTTAGAAAGAATAGTTAAATCAGCCATTCTTAATGTTATTTCCTCTGTTTTAGTTTTAAAAACTGTGCCTTGTACACCAATTAAATCTCCAACATCAATTAATTTTATCAGACTATATTTTTCTATTCCTATATTGCTTTTACTTACAAATATCTGAATGTTTCCTGATTGATCTTTAATATTTAGAAACGTAGCATTTCCCATTCTTCTTAAAAACATTATTCTGCCAGCAACTCTAAATGTATCTTCACCGCTTACAGTATTAAAGTTATCTATTATAAAACTTGAATGAGTTACGTTATTATAGGAATATGGATATGGGTTTATACCTCTTTCTATCAATAAATTTAATTTCTTAATTTTCTCAACTATCACTTCGTTTGCATCTGGCATTATTTCCTTTAAAGCATTAATTTCAGTATAATTTTTATACATATCGGATACCACCTTTCATATTTTTACATATAAATCACCAAAATAAAAAAGCTCTCACCCCCAAGACAATAGTCTTGGGGACGAAAGTTAGCGACTTCGTGGTACCACCCCAGTTTATTAATATATTACCATATTAACCTTTTCAAGTACGGTTATTTATATACCTTATACTCTAACCCTATAACGGGAGTACCCGTCAACACCTACCCCTAATCAATTAAGCTCAATGTGAAACTCAGAGGCCTTTTTCAATAAATTCTTCTTTGCTCCTTCTCACCAATGGGAGTTCTCTTTAAAAAAATTTATTTATTTACTCTTCTCTTCAACGTTTTATTAATTTTAACAACTATACAATTAGACGTCAAGTAAAAATATAACTTTCTGAAGAACAAACCCCCTCGTGATGTGAGGTTTAATATATTAAACACCAACCTATTTAATATACTTAAGTAAATGATTTAGTTCATAATTGTAAGATAAGGCATAACAAAAAAATTATATAATCCTAAAATAGTAGAGTTATTTATAAAAATTAATATAGCCGTATTTCATTTGGCCAAGGATTTTCTCTTGCTTCCCTCCACGATTTATCTATATAGCGATTTGTATATTTTTGTTCTAATAAATGATAGAAATAAGTTCCTTTTTTAGTTAGAATATAGCTATTTTCCACTTTAGTAAGTAATCTTAATGCAATACCAATTCTTAATTCAATTTTAAACATTTTCTCTAGATTTACACCAAATAACTTTTTGAATTCATCATTATTAAATTTTAAAGTATATGCATTCCAAAACAACCAATAAAGAGCTCGATTTCTCTCGCTAAACTTCATTGTCATGGCTGTAGGTATTTTGCCATTATTTACACACTTGATATACTCCTCTACTGAAAAAGTATTTAATTTTAAAAATTCCTTTGTTAGTGAAGTCGCACTAGGTCCAAACCCAATAAAGGCATCTCTGGTAATAGATGAATAACGCGAGGTGCCTTTTTTAGCAAAAGTCCAAACAGCTGTTCGATCACACCCTATCTCAACACTAGTTTTCTCCAAACAATTTAGAAGTCGCTTTTTTTCTTCTTTTCCTAAAGGTTTTCTTATATTATTGGCATATGAAAAATCAATAAATGGATATGTAGACACTTGAGTGGCCCCTAATTCAAAGGCCATTAAAAAATCCTTTCTTAAAATATCTTCCCCTTGATTTGCTATACCAAAAATCAAATCAACATCTATAGTATTAAATCCAGCTGCTTTTGCCAATCTTACTTTTTCTGCACCATCAATATATTCTCTACCTAGGGTATTAAGACATTCTAATTGAAAAGATTGTATACCGATACTAACCATATCAAATCCAATGCTTTTAATTTTGAATAAGCTTTCTTTAGTAATATCGCCGGGGTGTAGTTCTATACCAATAGAACTATTTATATTAAAGTTTTTTTTTAAAGCAGTGATAATTTCACCAAGCTCATTAAGCATAAGTGCAGGGCTACCTCCTCCAAAATATACACTTGTTATAACTTTCTTACCTTCATATAGTCTTCCTACCATATTTATTTCATCAATTAATGCAGTTTTATATGGGTTTATCATACTTTCATCATATTTAATTTTATTATAAGGGCAAAAGGGACATAATGTCTTACAAAATGGTATATGTACATATATTCCTATTTCATTTGAATCAAATTCCATTTTATAATCAACGTTAGATGTAAACATTAAAGGTTTAAATGATCTTGTAAGAAGCACTCTTAAAATACTTGTTATCATGGTTTCATACTCCTTTACACATAATTCAGATAGATTTTACCGTAATTTTAATTGTAAAATATAGTTCTATAAATAATAATAGTTTCCTTTTATTTTCTAACTCATGATAAAGCTTTCTTATATTTTAAATTTTTAGCTGTTTTATTTAATTGTTTTATTAATGCACTTGTTTTAAGCTATATATAGGTTGTTAAGCATTTAGTTAAATTTAACTAAGCAATAAATAACAGTTGTGCCTTAACTACTAGAAATATATTGCTTAATCATAAGTTTTTAACTTGTCCTATAGTTAAGCCTGTTTTATCTGCTATGATTTTTGAATCTAATATATCCTTTAACTTTTTAGCTATACTTATTTTTTCTTCTAACCTACCTTCTTTTATATATTCATTTATCATATATTCTTCGTAATCTAAAGATTCTTTACTGTTTTCCCAAACACTCATAGCCTTTTGATCGGTATTTAACTGCTTTAATCCTTCTTTTGTTATCTTTATTTCCATTACCATGATCTCAAATGTACCGTAGCATACTTGTGAGCATGTGTAATCAATTTTTCCACACTTAACTAATTCTTTCACTCTCCAAAATACATAATCATGAGAAATTGCTACCGCACTGTTTTCGATTATAGACCCCACAATACTAGCTGATTTTCTAAATTCCTTTGGGGTATATTTTAACACATCTATATCAAAGTAATTTTCGTCTACACTCTTTATTTGTTCATTTTTGAAAACACGCAATATAGAGTTATCCTTTTTTAATAATTCCCAAGTATCAAGAAGTTGTTTATATTTATTTGAGTTCAGTTTTTGCTTTAAACTGGTATATTTGTCTATATATTGAGGTACAACATCTCCAGCATCTCTAGCTAAATACACATTGTCTTTATCTTTTACTATTGTATCTGTTGCATTTATTAAATATATATTTAAATTCCTATCCTTTAAAAGTTCTAAGGCATATAACATTCCACAAAACTCTTGACTGGAACCGTACCATAAGTATAAAGTATCCTTGTCATTTATTTTAGAAATTTCATTGTAAAATGTATTATAATTTTCCTTTAAGTCATCTGCACCATAATTCTCAAAATACTCCTCTTCATCAACTATACTCCCCCAATTAATTCTTTCTTCAATGTTCACTTCACCCTTTATAGGCCCATGTGAAAGATCATCAGAAAGAACTATAACCTTTTGCTGGCTATCCAGTTCATTCATCCTAATAGCAACTCTAAATTTTCCTCCTGCACTTTCTGAAAAACATATATTAACTATATTATTCATTGTCATACCCCTTTCAAGTTTGCACACCGATAATATCTTGAAGCTGATGATTTAACTTGCTCTACACTTAAACCTGTTTTATCCGCTATAGTCTCTATATCTAATACATCTTTTAAATTTTGGGCTATAGCTATTTTTTCTTCCATTCTACCTTTTTCTCTATATTTATTTTTCATCTCTTGTTCTTGATCTGATTCTTTTTTATACTCTTCCCATATCTTCATTGCATCTTTGTCAGTACTAAGATATTTCAATCCTTCTTGTGTTATTTTTATTTCCATTATTATGAATCCAAACTTGCCGTTGCATTCTATTTTTCCTGCTTTAATTAGTTCTTTTATTCTCCAAAATATATACTCATCCGAAATTTTATTTTTGCTATTACCTACCATATTGCCCACAATTCTAGCTGATTTTCTAAATTCCTTTGGGGTATATTTTAGTATATCTATATCAAAATAATTTTCAGCTACGCTTTTTACCTTTCCATCCTTAAGAACACGCAATATAGAGTCATCCTTTTTTAAAGATTCCCAGGCATCAAGAAATTGTTTATATTCATTTGAATTCAGCTTTCTTTTTGCAGCAGCATATTTTTCTATGTTTTCTGGTATGATTTCTCCCAGATTATTAGCTTGGAATACAGTCTCTTTATGTTTAATAACTTTATGTTTAATAACTGTATCTTTTATATCTATTATATATGTATTTAGCTTCCGACCTTTTAAAAATTCTAAGGTATATAGCATTCCACAGAACTCTTGGCTAGATCCATACCAGATGTATAAAGTATCACTACTATCTATCTTAGAAATTTCATCATGAAACGCATTATAATTTTCTTTTAACTCCTCGGTATCAGAATCAGTAAATAAATTTAATGGATCTGCTCTCTCAATAATATTATACCAATTAATTCTTTCCTCAATATTTACTCCGCCCTTTATAGCTCCCTGTGAAAGGTCATCAAAAAAAACTATAACTTTTTCATTATCATGAAGTTCCTTGGTACTAATAGCATGTTTTAAAGTTGCTCCTGCACTTTGTGAAAAACATATGTTGATTATCTTATTCATAGTTATCCTCCTGTTAAAAAATTACTTATAAAGTGACTATTTCTAAGGATTATATTTACACTCTTGTTGATGAACAATATACGAACATTCTGAAGCTTGTTTATTTTAATCCATCTATAAGCTAAGGGAAAAAATCCAATAGCATCACCACCCTTAATGCCTCATTTTTTACAAGTTCGTCATAAATTATATATTTAACTATAACATAATTACTATAAATAGAGTATATTTACAATTTTTTTAAAATGAGTAAAGCATCAAAATAAATGGATTTTAAATTTAGGCAATGTTTAAAAATGTTGTTGAAATTTAAGAATACATTACTTATACCATCATATATATTAAATAATGCTTTAGGATGGAGATGTTCTTTATGAAATTCAAATCAATAACAATGATAATAGAAATACTTTTATTTGCTGTTGGTGTGGCTGGATGTATAATGATGTTTATGCAAATGAAATTACCAACAGCCATGTTATCAATAATTACAATGCTTTTGATTATTAGTAGCACCTTCGAATTTATAAAAACTCAAAAACTGCGAAAATTAGTATACCCTCTAATTATAACTTATTTTTTTATAGGAATGCCTATTATAGAAAAGCTTACAAATAATGAAGTTTTCTTTGCGGGCTTTGCTGTGTTGGGGTGTGTTATTACTATTATATTTGTTTATAAGGACTTAATAATAACTAACAAGGAAAAAGAATTATCACATTAAGAAAGATAATTAAGATTTTTTTGATACGTTAAAAAATAGAGAAATAGATTTAGTTGAATTTGCAAAGCTATTGACTATAAGCGGAGCAGCATTAAATAGCCACATGTCGGAAGTAAGTAATATCCGATTTGTGGCTATTTAATATTTTATACCTCTAGTGAAATATATTCTATATAGCATCATTAGGGGACACATCATTGTTACATTCTTAGTTTAAGAAATTTTTCATAACAACTGTCAATAAAAAAGCAAAAATAGCGACAATCACTGACATTAATGCAATGTTTCTTATTATATAATCAATTTTTTCTACAGGTTTAAGATTCAAATACGACACGCTTACAGTATCCAAATTGTGGAAAATTAAAACCTTTCCGCTAATTCTTGTACTGTAATCATGGACCTATTAGCAAGGACACTTATAATTCCTAATAATCTATCAATCTTGACGATAATACACTTCTCCATTTCAGTCTTTGTGTTAGTTGCCGTACCCCTATAACAAAAGAAAATCATAGATATCTTTTATAATAATGACAAGTTATATTATATATTTGACAATATAACTTGTCATAAGGGCTAAATAGTGATATATTATATTTTAGCATTGTTGTTTCTCTTGAACCTTTAATGATCATTGTTTTTACAACAATTAAGGAAGTGTGACTTTATGAAGGAAGAATTAATATTAAAAAACAAACTTAAAATAGCTAGAGCAGAGAATAATCTATCCCAAGGAGATTTAGCTGAAATGGTTGGCGTTTCCAGACAAACAATTAGTTCAATAGAAACAGGACAATTTAATCCGACTGCAAAATTAGCATTAATATTTTGCATTGCATTAGATAAAAAATTTGAAGATTTATTTTACTTTGAGTAGACTAATGAACAATAGTAAAGGAAGGTAATTTAATCATGAATAAAGAAGAAATTTTAGAAAAAAGCAAACGTGAAAATTTATGGGAAGACGAAAGAACTAAGCAAGTTAAAAATAAAGCAGAAAACTATGCAGAATCAATAGGAACCTTCATATTACTATTTGTTACACTATGGAAAATGTATCATAAAATGCCACACAATGATTTGATGGCAATTATTGGTATTGAAATTGCAATTGCTTCTCTTTATAAGTATAAAAATAAAACAGAAAAGAAGCTATATTTAGTTACAGGCGTTATGATGTTGTTTGCCTCTATTATATTTTTATTAGATTTCTTTATTAATGGAGTCGGATAGTCCATGGATAAAATTCAAAGGCAACTTATGATTGATAGTAGCACAGTGCCAATTGAGATAAAATATATTCAATCATACCGTATTTACTATAACTAAAACATATTTATAATTCTCTTTAAATTCCTAATAGCCTCAATCTGAAAGTAATTCAATTTCATTTGTGTTACATTCACTATTTTTTAATGTTGTAGTAAATCTCATAAATATTTACTATTTCAACAATTATAACAAAATGTTTATAAACATTTTGTTATAATAGCTCCAACCCCAATTAATATATATAATACCATCATATATACAATCAACATACCAGTTTCAATAGAATGAACACCCATTGAATATAAAACAAGTAAAATAGCCCCGCTACCAAAAAGAACACCGTAAAGTACAATCATAAGATAACGTCTCAAAAGTAGCAGAGTTCGTTCATCAACATCTGGAACATTACCATTTCTTTTTTTATTCCACTTATATAAAATCAAAGTTACGACACTTCCTAATGCTAACCCCCCTATAATAGGCATAACATATTCAATAGGGTCATTACCCCCAATATATATACCCCAAAAACCACCTATCATCATACAGAACATGATAAACACCCAACCAAATATTTGTAACTTTTTCTTTTTCATAATTATTCCCCTTTTTTTCTAGATAAAACAATACATTCAAATATACAATAAGAAAAAGGCTTTAGTTAAATCTACTATAAGCCCTTATATAGCAAAGATTTATGCTGTTTTTACGAATGTAATCTTTTATATTAAATCGTACATTTAGTTTTTATATTCAAATAACTTTTTTCATCTTTATTGAAAGTGTAATAATAAGATAGTGTAAACATCATAAGTTGTAAGGAGTAAATAACTAATCGCTCTGTTAATCCTAAAATATTAAGTTTCATACCCATTCCTATGGGATTAGTTGCTCCTGTTAGTGTTATAACAATGGACATTATTAAAACAAACCTTCCGAGTTTTTTCATTTTTTCTTGCTTTAAGTATCCAACTGCAAGTATAAAACCAGATGCAATTGTAGTGAACACCACCACAATTGTTACTGCGATGTGCATCCTATTTTGAAAATTCATAACCATTTTATCACCAGTCAATGGAAAAAGGCGATATCCAACCATGGAAACAATCTGCATAATCATCATCACAACATATCCTACTCGTGTTACCAAGTGATATTTTCTAAAAGATTTAATGATAAGTCCTGCCACAAATAAAGTTGTGCAAATACCATATACGCTTGTAAAAAAAATAAGGATAACAGCATTTGGAGCACCAACTGCCGTTAGAGAACTAATATCTGTTGTAATCGGATTATATTCTTTCCATAGTAAGTTCCCAATAATAGTATGCAGCATATATCCAACTACACCAACCATCCCCAGTGGCATAGATATTTTTTCGATTTTTTTCATTGGTTATACCCTCCCGATATTAGCTTATTATTACATAACAAGGTTTTTAACTAAAAAAACAGTATTACCGTAATGGATGCTAAAATACTGTCATAACTTACTCAATAATTTCTTTTGGTCTTATAGACATAAAAAAAATAACTCCAAATAAAACTTTAATTAATCCATCTATAATTCCTAAATAATAAAAACTTATATTTAAATCAATCATCCCTATTAACGCATTTATTATTAAAGGAATTGATAGGAATAATGAAAGCTTTCCGTGGACAAATGAAAATGGTATAAAATGAATACCAGTTGCCAATAATGCTCCAAGCCATATTAGTCTAAAGTTATTTGTTGCAAAATATCGACCTGAAAACAGAGACATAAGTACAAACATTGATATTATTGATATATTCCCCATATTTGTTTGGAACTTTGTGTTTTGACCATAAGAAAATTTCTTTTTAAGCAGTGTACTATGAAACATAATACTCATGCCAAGTACATAGCCAATGCCAAATATAAATGGATTTAAGACATATTTGCCACCAATAATTGTACCAAAGATAATTATGAATCCAATCCAAATTAACCAAAGTCCACAGAGACGTTTATTAAGAAATGTTAATTTTTGTCCTTTACTATATCCAATTTTCGAAAAAAGTACTTCCATATTGTAATTTCCCCCTATTTAATATTAAGTAAGTCTGTTATAGATTACAATTTCGAATAATAATATAGGTTTACTTGTGAAGAAAAAAATACTGTATCCAAAATATTTAATTTTAAAGTTTATACTCATTTAGCGAATAAATCGTTGCTTCTGTCACAATTCCAAACATATTCAATGCTTTGAGCAATCTCTATAGCTCCATTAATGGTTGTCCCTTTTTTTAAAAAATATTATATCAGCAAAAGAGATGCCAAAAGCCATACCAAAAGAGATAGCCAATTCTCTAAGCAAATCTACTTTTAATGGTCTAATAACATAGTCAAAGAAATAAGTTGAAGTGCCCAATACAATAAATATTATTATAAATGCAATCATTCTTTTTATTATCTTGTGTGGCAATGATTTTACTTTGTCTAACATACTCCTCTTCCCCCTACTATGAAGTCATTTTTTTACAAATACATCATAAAATATATATTTAACTATACCATAAATACTATAAATTGAGTATATTTACAATTTTTTTAAAATGAGTAAAGCATCAAAATAAATGGATTTTAAATTTAGGCAATGTTTAAAAATGTTGTTGAAATTTAAGAATACATTATTTATACCATCATATATATTAAATAATGCTTTAGGATGGAGATGTTATTTATGAAATTCAAATCAATAACAATGATAATAGAAATACTTTTATTTGCTATTGGTGTGGCTGGATGTATAATGATGTTTATGCAAATGAAATTACCAACAGCCATGTTATCAATATTTACACTGCTTCTAATTATTAGTAGCACCTTTGAATTTATAAAAACTCAAAAACTGCGAAAATTAGTATACCCTATAATTATGGCTTATTTTCTTGTAGGAATGCCTATTATAGAAAAGCTTACAAATAATGAAGTTTTCTTTGTGGGCTTTGCTGTATTAGGGTGTGTTATTACTATTATATTTGTTTATAAGGACTTAACAATAACTAACAAGGAAAAAGAATTACAACATTAAGAAAGATAATTAAGATTTTTTTGATATAGGGTACGGCAAGATTCGTGTTAATTTCAGATATTAACATTAGAACGGTAACAAATCCTACTACACTGCAGCAGGATTTGTTACCCATGGTGGAAGGGGGAGTATCTTATTTGATTCACATATATAGTCTTTCAAACGAACCCTTATTTTTTATTTCTGATAGAACCCTAACTTATTAAACTTATACCATTCGTCAATTTTTTCTACAGGTTTAAGATTCAAATACAACATAATTTCTCTTGCTAATTCTAAAGAAGCCGTACCATTTGCAGTTATTATATCAGAATCTCAAATTGCTTGGGTTTCAACAAAATTGCAATCGCCCTTGTAGTGGGGTGATTGTGACTTCATAAACTCTAAAGTGTTGCCTGAATGTCTGATATCATCCAAATATCCATTCTCTGCCATGAAATTGACAGCATTGCAGATTGCTCCTACCGGAATATGATGTTGAACGGCATACTAAACCACAGATTGAACGGCATTATTTTTCTGATCCATCCAAGCGGAATCGCCAATCGTCATATTCAGTACTATTCATCTATTTTTACTCTTAACATTTTATTCTTAACTTTTACTGCATATTTTAATTCATATGCTGGTACACCATTTTTTATTGATTCTGCAATTTCATCCATTTCCTTTTTTATCTTTTCTTCATCAACATACCAACCAAGTATAATTGATTTTTCTCCCCAAAACGCTCCGCTATTAACACCAATCAACCAATATTTAGGCTCATCGTCTTTTGCTTTGTACATTACATGTGACGCTAAAACTTTATAGCAATTAACAATTGATTTTCCATCATATGATTTAATAGTAATTTTCCCCGTTGGTATAATTATATCATTGGATAAAGTTTTATTGTTTTCAGTGGGCTTTATCTCCCCTAACATCAAATAGTCTAAAGATATATTAAGCTTTTTAGATAAAACAAGCAATTTTTCCATTTCTGGATAGCCACTTCCCTGTTCCCATTTAGAAACTGCTTGACGACTTACTCCAACTATTTCGGATAATTCTTCCTGTGAAATATGTCTTTCTTGCCTAAGTGATTTTAAATTTTCTGCAAAACCCATGACTTTCTACCCCCTCATTTGTTATTATGTGTAAAGTATAATACGTTCTACACTAAAATAACACCAATCTACAATTGCAAATCCGCAACTTGTATTTGCGTTGTTCATAAACTGTATGAAAAAACGTTAAAAGTTCGTGTTATATCAACTTAAACTATTAGTATGAAAATAGGTACTATAATACTAATAGGCATGTACTTGCAAATAATAACACTATTATATAATATTATACTATCAAATATAATTGGAGGAAATATAAATGAAAGTAATAGCAATTAACGGTAGTCCAAGAAAAGATAAAAATACTGCTACTCTTCTAAATAGAGCACTTGAAGGTGCAGCTTCACAAGGAGCTGAAACAGAGCTTATTCAGCTTTATGATCAAAATTACAAAGGGTGTATAAGTTGTTTTGCCTGTAAACTTAAAGATGGTAAAAGTTATGGTAAGTGTGCTGTCAAAGATGATTTAACACCTATTCTTGAAAAGCTTGCAGATGCTGATGCCATTATTTTGGGGTCTCCCATATATTTTGGAGCAGTTACTGGAGAAATGAGGTCTTTTATAGAAAGATTTATGTTCCCATATTTAGTATATGATGCATCCTATTCAAGCCTTTATGGAAAGAAAATACCAACTGGATTTATCTATACCATGAATGTAAATAATGAGCAAATGAAAGCGGTGGGATATGAACAAGGACTTTCATTTGTAGAAAATGCTATGGAAAGACTTTTTGGATCTTTTGAATCATTGATTGTCAATGACACATATCAGTTTAATGATTACTCAAAATATGTTGTAACAAGTTTTGATGAAAAGAAAAAAGCACAAGTTAGAGAAGATCAGTTCCCAAAAGATTGTAAAAACGCATTTAATATGGGAGTAAGATTTGTTAAACACACAATCTTAGAATAAAGCAGGTGAAATAGACGGAACAATTATTCTTTATTCACCTCTACCTATAATACCTGCCTCAATGACAATATACATTCAATCTTAGTAACTATAAGACTCTTCAATATATTATAGATTATGAAGATTTTAACAGCTTTAATATAATTCCACCCACATCTAATGATAGGGGGGAATTATGTCGACATAAAAGAAGATTGCGTATTAAAGTAAATAAGAAGCGTTTAAAAATTTGATTTCGACTTATCAAGTTTAAGTTGTTCTTCGCCCCATATAGACAATTCATTCAATGCAGGAAGTAGCGATTTACCTCTTTCTGTTAGAGCATATTCAACTTTAGGAGGAATCACTTCATATTGGATTCTAACAATAAGATTATGTTCTACCAATTCCTTTAAAGATTTTGTAAGCATCATATTAGTAATACCTTTAACTTTTCGTTTTAATTCATTATATCTAGTGAAATTATTATCAAATAAGTACCACATAATAGGCAATTTCCACTTTTGCCCAATAATC